>JBNKDO010000053.1:0-453552 GCA_050288305.1 Desulfocapsaceae bacterium
TATGTGTACCCGCCAAAATTTCTGTTTGCTCTGCTGCCCTTGATTTCGACATCCTTCCATATAAGCCTCCATTGAGAAATTTCGGCATACTGGAACATACTTTTATTGCGAAAAAAAGATGGGGTTTATTAACCCCTTACAAATCAAATGGAATCGGTGTCCGGATTGCTCTAGAATACTCATGCGAGTTTAGGAATTTTGACAATTATCGGTGAAGAGTAAGACTTTTGTGCAGTTAAAACGGTTGAGGAAATCTGATCAATTATCAAACTGAGATATGAGCCATCCCCCTTTTTTGGGGTAGTGCCGTTATTCATAGGCTGAAAAAAGAAAATCGGGAAGTGCTAGAAGCACTACCCGATATCATGAATCAAAAGAAAAGCCCATTGAAAGCCCATCAATGTTAGTCTTTTCTTTATGCGGTATGTCTAAGTAATTGATATTACTTGGTGACCCCAAGGGGAATCGAACCCCTGTTTTCGGCGTGAGAGGCCGACGTCCTGACCGCTAGACGATGGGGCCATAGGTTGGCTGTCTTTTTAACTGAAGAATCTAGCTTTGTCAAGATAATGATGATTGCTTTTAAGAAACAGTTGTGGTGTCATTTTTAGCCTTAACCTGAGCTCTGCGAAAGAGGGTGGTTTGTTCGCTCAACCAGGAGGAGACCTCGTCGGTAATAAACTCTTCACTGCAACGCCATAACCAGTTTCCTTTATCTGTGCCGGGGGTATTCATCCTGCAGTCACTGCCGAATCCAAGGACATCCTGAAGAGGAATAATGCAAACAGCAGCTATCGAAGACATTGCCAGATAGATGAGGTCCCTATGTATTCCATGATGGTCGCGCAAATCTCTATTGCTGATTTTTTTTATGCGCTGGCGAAGAGTGTCGTCTAATCGTTCACTGAGAAACCAGCCAACACTTGTATCGTTGTCGTGGGTGCCGGTGTAAATAAATGCATTCGTAGATGTGAAGTTGTGAGGAAGGAATTCGTTCTTTGAGTTATCGTCAAAGGCAAATTGTAATACTTTCATTCCAGGGAAACCGAGTTCTTCACGTAAGGCTACAACATCTTTAGTGATTTCACCTAAGTCTTCAGCAACAATATTGAGCGGACCGAGTTCTTCAAATACATCTACAAAGAATTTCTTCCCTGGCCCGTTGCACCATTTGCCGTTAAGCGCTGTTTTGTGCTCCTCCGGAACAGACCAGTAAGAGTCAAAACCTCGGAAGTGATCTATTCTGGCAATATCGACCTGCTGAAAAACATGTCTAAACCTGAAAATCCACCATCTCATGAGTTGCGCAGAGGTCGGTTTATTTTTTGTATGCCAGCGATATAGCGGATTACCCCATTTCTGTCCTGTTTCACTGAAATAATCAGGTGGTACCCCTGCCACGTGTGTAGGGCGTCCGGTAGTCGCGTCAAGCTTAAAAATGGATTGATTGGACCAGACATCAGAGCTATCGAGGCTTATATAAATAGGTATATCACCAAAGATTTGAATCCCATGTTCGGTGGCAAAATCATGGAGTTTCTGCCATTGCTGAAAATAAATGAATTGCTCAAATTGACAATAAGCTACTTCATGTTCAAGCTGTTTTGTAGCCTTTTCAAGAGCTTGTGGTTTGCGCTTAACAAGGTCAGAATCCCAGGAATACCAGGGAGAGCCGGAATAGTGCAGTTTGAGTGCTCTGAACAGGGAGTAGTCGCTGAGCCACTCTGTTTCGTCAACGAAGGTTTTAAATAGTGCATGTTCCCGGAATCTTGAAAAAGCAATTTTGAGAAGGTTTCTTTTCAGTTTGGTAACAGCTTGAAAATCGACAGAATAAGGGCCTGATTTGGGAAGGTGGTCTATTTCATCCTGGGTAATGAGTCCGCTCTCGCAGAGTAATTCTGGCGAAATAAGTAAGGGATTACCGGCAAATGCTGAAATAGTCATATAGGGAGAATGGGAAAATGCAGCGTCGGTGGGGCCAAGCGGCAGTATTTGCCATATTGATTGTTCCGAATTTTTTAAAAAACGAATAAAATCGTATGTTCCTGAGCCCATGTCACCAATCCCATATGGAGAAGGCAAAGAAGTAATATGAGCGAGAATTCCACTGCAACGTGGATATTCATTGGCAAGATTTGTCTGTTCTGTATCTTTCATAGAAGTAAGAGTTTTACTGACACAGGAAAATAGTTTTATCCATGCTAATTTCTAAAAGTGGATAAGGATTGTTTTTAATTGCTTAGCACAAATCAGATAAATAAATATAGGGAAAGAAGCAAAAAATCTGCTCCTACTTGTATCTAAGCTGATCAATATTATAATAATAGAACTAAAATTGTGTTTGATTCAACGCCATTCATACAGAATGACCAAACGCTCGCTCGGTTAGATCTTATGAAGATATTAATCAAGTTTGAAGAAATATTTGCTGTATGTTGTGAAAAATGTTACCGTATAGAGTTTGCTGTGTTAGCAATTGTCAGCTCTTGAGAATGGGTTGGCACCTCAAATTATATATAACTGAAAAATAATAATTACTGTTGGTTATTAGTCCAGAAGGGATATCTTACAGAAGACTCTTTTTCTTCTACAACCACAATAATATACATAGGGTGGTCATCTGGTGCTGTCTGATCTTAAAGAAAGTTTACTGAAAACAGGTAAGTCTGAAGGTTGTATCAGTTTTGATGAACTCAATGAGCTTCTGCCTGATGAGATCAAAGATCCTGGAGCGATAGAAAAAATATTCAATTTTCTCGGAGACAATAATATTGAAATTGTCACGGAAGAAGAATCCGGTGAAAAAAGAACGCTTTCGGGTGAGGTCTGGAAAAAGAAAAAGCAGGGTGATGATTCGTCTGATGATCCGGATGATCTTGGTAATCTCTCCGGAGATAGCGAAACCCATGAAGCTGAAGAGACGACCACTACATATCTTCGTGAAATGGGGCAATTTGATTTATTGACTCCCGAAGAAGAAGCCAAATACAGCAAAACTATTCGCCAGGGATTCGAAGCAATCATTATTGCCATCCGGGAGGATGCTTCCGATACTCGTGAAATTGATTTGCTGTGTGAACGCATAGCTCTCTGGGAAAAAAGAGATCCCACCCTCAAGCCTAAAAAACAGCAGCTCAATTTCATGCGCTATAACGTTGTCAGCGCCTCAAAAAAGTATCCTGAAAAAAGAGAATTATTTGAACTGCAGGCAAAATTGGAAGCATACAGTCGCTCAATTGAAGTAGCTAAAGATACAATGATAAGAGCGAACCTCAGGCTTGTGGTTTCCATAGCAAAGAGATATATGCACCAGGGTTTGACCCTGGCCGATCTCATTCAGGAAGGGAATCTGGGCTTGATGCGTGCCGTTTTTCGCTTCGATTATACCAAAGGAAATAAGTTTTCAACCTATGCAAGCTGGTGGATCAGGCAGGCGATAACTCGTGCCATATTAGATAAAACCAGAACCATCAGGCTTCCAGTTCATTTTCTTGAGTTGCGAAGTCAATTTTTTAAAGCCTTCTATGCTCTTTTTAAAGAGCTTGGTCGTGAACCAACGCCTTTAGAAATTTCGAATGCAACGAATTTGCCCATGGATAAGATTCTCTCAATCCTTGAGGCATCACGTGAACCAATTTCTTTAGAGACTCCGGTTGGAGACGATGACTCGACTCTTGGAGATTTTCTTGAAAATCAAGAATCACAGTCTCCCTATGAGGCAGTACAGACACGTGAACTTGCAGGTAGAGTGACAGATATACTTTCCACATTAAGTGAAAGGGAAGAGAAAATAATTAGGCTTCGTTTTGGCATTGGTGAAAAAGCTGAATATACTCTCGAAGAGATTGGCAAGCGTTTTAACGTTTCCCGCGAACGAATTCGCCAGATTGAGAAAAAAGCACTCAATAGACTTAGGCACTCAAGTCGTCGGGAGAAGCTTAAATTTTTCATAGATTGATAGCTCAATTACATAAAGGATTGGGAGAAGCCGGGGTTTCCTCCGGCTTTTTTTATGGCCATGGAAAAAATGATTGAAGATGCTGGATTAAGCGACATTTATGAGAAGGTAATGGAAGAAAAGAGGCTCTCAATTGAAGATGGCCTCAAGCTCTATCAGAGTGACAATATCCTTGCTCTTGGATATCTTGCCAATATTGTCAGGAAACGTCTGAATGGAGATAACGCCTATTTTATCTATAACCAGCATATAAATTATTCCAATATCTGTACAAATCTCTGTAAATTTTGTGCCTTCGGAAAGGACAAAGATTCTGATCAGGCATATGAGATGAGTGTTGAAGAAATCAAGGAGAAGGTACGTGCCCGCCTTAATGAGCCGATAACAGAGATTCATATGGTAGGGGGCATTCATCCAGATCTGCCATTTCAATATTACCTTGATGTTTTGAAAGGTATAAAAGAAGTACGCCCAGATGTACACATACAGGCATTCACCTGTGTCGAAATAGCACATTTAGCAGGCTTGATAGAAGAATCTGTAGATAGAACCCTGAAAATTTTGCAGGAAGCTGGTCTTGGATCGATTCCAGGAGGAGGAGCCGAGGTGTTCAGCCCAAGAATTCGACAGCTTACCTGCGAGAAAAAGCTATCAGGATCAGACTGGCTTGAAATAGCCAAAACTGCACATCGTAGTGGATTGCATACCAATGCCACCATGCTTTACGGTCATATAGAAACCTATGAAGAACGGCTGCAACATCTTGATGCCCTGCGATGCGTCCAAGATGAGACTAACGGTTTTCTGGCGTTTATTCCCCTGGCATTTCATCCGAAAAATACTGAAATGTCTGATATCTCTAGTACTACAGGTCTGAATGATCTGAAAAATATGGCAGTTGCCCGTTTGATGCTTGATAATTTTCCGCATATTAAAGCGTATTGGGTAATGCTTGGTCCGAAAATGGCCCAGATTGCTCTTTCTTTTGGTGCGGATGATATGGATGGAACCGTTAAGGAAGAGGTTATCACTCATATGGCCGGAGCAGAAACTGACCAGGCTATAGGGTCTAATACCCTTATAAGACTTATAAAAGAAGCGGGAAGAACGCCACTTGAAAGAGATACACTCTATAACGTCATCCAAACACATTAATATTGATAGGAAGGAAAGCTTTATTGTGGAAGAGCTGAGTGCAAAAGTATTGCAGGGAAAAAGGATAACCGATGAAGAGTTCTATATATTATCAAAATGTGAGGATTTACATGTCTTAGGGTATCTTGCCAATGCAATAAGGAAACGGAAACACCCTGATAAGATTGTAACCTATGTGATAGACAGAAATATCAATTATACCGATATTTGTATATCAGGTTGTAAATTCTGTGCTTTTTATAAGAAAACAGAGGATTCTAACGGAAAACTGCTTTCCATTGCTGAATTGGATCAGAAGCTGATTGAAACCAAAAAGCTTGGCGGAACGCAGGTTCTTCTCCAGGGTGGCCTTCATCCCGAACTAACTATCGAATACTATGAGGACATGGTATGTTTTATCAAAGATAAAGGGCTCCATGTTCATGGTTTTTCCCCACCTGAAATACATCATTTTGCTGAGGTCTCCAACATATCCACCGATGAAGTACTTGATAGATTGATTCGTGCTGGTCTTGGTTCTATTCCTGGAGGCGGCGCGGAAATACTTTCTGATCGGGTGCGGAATTTGACAGCTCCTCAAAAATGCACTGCTGATGAATGGATTGGGATTATGAAGCAGGCTCACGTAAAAGGTCTGCGAACGACAGCAACAATGATGTTTGGTCATGTTGAAGATCTGTCAGAAAGGCTGGAGCATTTGCGTAGGCTGCGAGATCTGCAGGATACAACCGGTGGATTTACTGCGTTTATACCATGGCCTTTTCAGCCAGATAATACCATGTTGGCGGGTGACGGTATGACGTCGAAGACCGGTGGTTACGAATATCTGAAAACACTTGCACTCTCCCGAATATATCTTGATAATTTCGATAATATCCAGGCTTCATGGGTGACCCAGGGACCCAAGGTAGCCCAATTGTCTCTTTTCTTTGGTGCCAATGATTTTGGTTCAACCATGATCGAGGAAAATGTTGTTGCCGCGGCCGGAGTGAGTTTCAAGCTCTCGGAACAGGAACTTCGCAGGATTGTTGAGGATGCCGGATTCAGGCCGCAGCAGAGACTGATGGACTATACTTTTGTGAAAGCCTGATGTGCAAAAGAATTGCCTGTAATGTTTGTTGTTATTGTGTTTTTAGTGGTGTTGGAAGGGGGAGTCTCGACGGAGGACTTCAATGAGCCAAACCATTGTCTACACAGCCCCGTATGTCATAGCACGTGAACATGAAGTAATTCGTGATGGAGCAGTAGTCGTCTGTTCTGGTCGTGTTCTTGAAGTTGGCATCAAGGAAAAAATTAAAAAAAAATGGAATTTTACCCGGATTGTTGAGTGTGGTGGAGTTCTGCTTCCTCCGCTCATCAACTGTCATACACATCTAGAACTATCGCATCTCAAGGGAATTTCTCCTCCTGAACCAGACTCCGGGATGACCTGTTGGATCGAAGAAGTATTGAATCGTCGGCAACAGCAAAAAATATCCTCACAGGAACTTGTCGAAAAGTATACGGAGGCATTGCGGCAGCAAAATCAATCTGGAGTTATTCTTCTTGCTGATATCACAAATACACTCAACACCTCGCAACCTCAAGGGTATGGAGATACTGAGGTGTGTAAGATTGTCGAGATGATAGCTCCAACCGTGCAAAGAACTGAAGAAACAATAAAATACGTTAACACTTTGCCCTTGGATCTGCAGATCTCACCTCATTCACCGTATTCAACGTCTGCCCAGCTTATAAAATTTCTCAAAAAAAGAACTCAGTCGACGCAGCAGGTCTATTCCATCCATCTTGCTGAATCTGCAGCTGAGATAGAATTGCTTAAGTTTCAAACAGGTGATTTTCGTAAATTTCTTGAGAAAAGAGAAGCATGGGATGGCGATATTCTTGGCAGTATAACCGCATCTGGTGCCGTTCATTATCTTGAGAAGCTGGGTGTCCTTGATGATAGGACCTTATGTGTACATAGTGTTCATGTAAGCAATAAAGAGATTGAGATATTGGCCGAGAACCAGGTTAAGGTTTGTATCTGTCCAGGAAGTAATTCTTTTCTCGGTGTCGGTCTTGCACCGTTGGAGAAGCTCCTTCATGCTGGAATTCTACCAGGTATCGGTACAGATTCGATAGCTTCCAATAAAACTTTGAACATGTGGCGCGAAATGCAGATTCTCAGGAAGCAGTTCCCCGATATTCCAGCTGAGAAAATACTTGCCATGGCCACCCTGGGAGGAGCAGCTGCTCTTCATCGCCAAGATGATTTTGGGACTATTGAAGAAGGGAAAAAAGCTATTTTTCTTGAAGTCATGATAAATGATATTAATAAATTAGCAGGTGCCGATGTTATCGAAAAACTAACATCAGGCGGTATGCCGGAGAAACTCAGCTGGATTTCTTCTGGGAATAAGTTATGAACAGAGATGTATTGAGCAAAACTCTGGAAAAGAAGCCGCATGTAAGAATCGGTATGGTGAATTACATCAATACGGCACCGATTTATGAGATCTGGAAGCAAACCATAAAGGATGATCGTTATATAATAATCGAAGAACCGCCTTCGGTACTTAATCGAATGCTTGCTTCAGAAAGGATAGATCTTGGTTTTGTTTCATCCTATGAATACTGTGTTCGTCCACAAAACTACAAAATTCTAAAAGATTTGTCGATAAGTTCAACCGGTGCTGTGGGGTCGGTTTTTTTATTTTCCAAGGTTCCTCTCGAAAAACTCGAAAATAATCTGGTTCTTCTTAGTAACCAATCAGAGACTTCTGTCTGTCTTGTCAAAATTATCCTCGAAGAGTTCTACGGAATTCAGCCTCAATATATAATTGGTGGAGTAAGTGGTGAGCTAAGCCGTTCGTGTCAAGCTGTTCTTGCTATTGGCGATGATGCTTTACGCCTTGTTTCCAGTGATGTGTATGCTTATCAGTTTGATCTAGGCGAAATCTGGCACAATTTGACAGGGTTGCCTTTTGTTTTTTCCGTATGTGTCGTTCGGAGTACCTTCGCCAGTGACTACTCTGATATGGTTCAGCAAATTCAGGAGTCTTTTGTGCGCTGTCGGATTGAAGGTAAAAATCAGCTGAGCACAATATGTAGGCTGGCCGCTCCAAGAATACCCATGGATTATGATAAGTGCTTTTCATATCTTCAAGGTCTTGAATATGATCTGGGTGATGAGAAACGCCAGGCTTTGGAGAAATTCTTTTCAATTTTAATTCAAAGAAAAGAGGCCAGCAAGGAAGCTTTACCTCTACGGTTTTTTTCAAGGTAAATAATTTGTTGGTCAAAAGGAAACATTCATTTAACTTATTGAAAATATAATGAAGAAAAAGAAATATCTTATTGGCATAACAGGGGCCAGCGGGATGCTTTTTGTTAAACCTTTTCTTGATCTACTCATAAGTAATGCTGGAAATTGCATTATTCACGGCATATGTTCCACGTCCGGAGAGGATGTGCTCAAGCATGAAAGCGGTTTGCATCCTCAGGATTTAGCAGCGGTGTCAAAATGGTTTGCAATCGATGATTTCAATGGCGCTCCTGCATCAGGATCAAGTGGATATGAGGCAATGGTTATATTGCCGTGCACCATGGGGACACTCGGCGCAATTGCCGCCGGTTTGAGCCACAACCTCATTCATCGTGCCGCAGATGTCATTCTCAAAGAAAGGAAAAAGCTAATACTTGCAGTCAGGGAAACGCCACTTAACAGGACACATCTGCAAAATATGCTTAAAGCTCATGATGCCGGGGCGTTGGTATGTCCCCCCATGCCCAGTTATTATCTAAAGCCAAAAAACCTTGAGGAAGCGGCAATTACATACTGCTGGAGGCTAGCTGATCATCTCGGCGTGGAAATTAAAGACCGAAAGAGGTGGGGAGACGATGTTTAAAAAAGTCACGGTCTTTCTTGAGATGATCAAGTTTAAGTTGACCATTTTCGCCATGCCGTTCGCCTTTATGGGCGCCTTTCTAGCTGCCGATGGTCTTCCGGAATTAGCCGATTTTGGTTGGATAATATTAGCAATGGTGGGAGCTCGTACCTCTGCCATGGGGTTTAACAGAATTGTAGACCGTCGGTTTGATCGAGCTAATCCACGTACGGCTGATCGAGCCATCCCGGCAGGACAAATAAAACTTACCGAGGCGTGGGGAATGGTAATAGCAGCTGCGTTACTGTTTTTCTTTGCCTGCTATAATCTTAACGCTTTAACGCTAACCCTTGCACCTCTTGCATTGGCGCTTACCTGGTTTTACTCTTTGACCAAAAGGTTTACCTCGTTTTGTCATATAATTTTAGGATTGGCATTATCCTTTTCACCTTTAGGCGGATGGGTTGCTGTCTCAGGAACCCTAACCGGATTCCCCTACGCCCTCTCTTTGGGTGTACTCTTTTGGGTGGCGGGGTTTGATACTATCTATGCCTGTCTTGATGCGGACTTTGACATGAAAGCAAAATTGCACTCCCTACCGGCAAAACTTGGCAGAAAGAATGCGTTTCGACTTGCAGGGCTTTTTCACTGTGCTGCTTTTTTGTTATTTGTAGTAACCGGCATTCAGGCACAGCTGAATATCGTGTATTATATAGGAGTCGCACTTGCTGCCATAGCTTTGATGTATCAGCACATGCTTGTCCGTCCCACCGATCTTTCACGAATTCATGCATCTTTTTTTTCGATGAACGGTATTGTCAGTATGGCTATTTTTATAGCAACATGGATCTCTCTGGTCTATGATCATGGATAAAAGACAACCTGATTATGGTTTTAGATAATTCGTCATAAAATCAATAACATAACATTTATTTGGTTAATTTTTTTAATGATATAGTAAGTGAGTACCTAGAAATTTGAAATGCTAAAGGAGCATAAAACAATGACCAATACTCTGCTTTCTTCAGATTGTCCTGAATTACAACTTGTTCATCGTGGCAAGGTTAGGGATATGTATAGTATCAGCGGCCATGATGATAAATTACTGATGGTTGCAACGGATCGAATTTCAGCCTATGACGTGGTTATGGACGATCCTATTCCCGGTAAAGGAGCCATTCTTACCAGGATGTCGCTTCACTGGTTTGATCTATTGAGTGATGTTGTTGATAATCACCTTATTACTGCGGATGTGAACGAGTATCCTGCCGTTTGTCGGCAATATCGCGATCAATTGGAGAATCGATCCATGTTGGTAAAGAAAACCAAACCTTTACCTGTTGAATGCATTGTTAGAGGGTACATTTCGGGATCGTTCTGGAGTGCGTATAAAAAGAGCCAGATTGTGAGCGGCTTTGATCTTGGTGAAGGGCTTAAAGAGTCCGATAAATTCGCCAAACCTTTGTTTACCCCCTCGACTAAAGCAGAGATTGGGGATCATGATGAAAATATATCCTACACCGAGCTTGAGAAAAAAGTGGGTGCAGATATGGCAAAAAAGCTATCAGACATCAGCATAGCCCTCTACAGTAAAGCAGCCGATTATGCTCGAGAAAAAGGTATTATTATCGCTGATACTAAATTTGAGCTTGGAGAGATAGATGGGAAGATTATTTTAATTGATGAGGTTCTCACCCCGGATTCTTCAAGATTCTGGCCACTTGACGAGTATACCCCAGGAAAAGGTCAGCCCAGCTTTGATAAACAGTTTCTCCGTGACTATTTATCCTCGCTTGATTGGGGAAAGATTGCTCCTCCGCCTCGATTACCTCGGGAAATAGTCGAGAAGACTCAATTACGCTACAAGGAAGCTCTTCAACGAATTACCGGAAAATGATTCATGGAGCACGCCGACAGATGTTGGCGTGCTATTTTGAAACACATTAAATCTTAGAGTGAGTTCTCTGAAGAAAGACAATTCCTGCCATTTAAATATTCAGGCATTGAGGTATTTTCAAAAGAAAACCCTGCCTTCATAAGCTTTTCTGGAACAGAGTTAGAGTTAACGGAAAACAGCGAGGCCCCTTCACCCCCCATGAAAAGGGAGAGTATTGGCATCATCAGCGGGGGAGTCTTTTTGAGATTAAATCGCTCTGAAAAGATGGCCAGGAAATCTCTCTTTGAAACTGCCCGTCCCGAGGTGACATTAACAGGTGTGGTAATAGTTTTATTTTCCAAAAGAAAACAAATAGCCCGAATAGCATCTTCTTGGCTTATCCAGCTGGTCCAACGTTTTCTGTCCTGCAATATGGCTGCTATATATTTCTGGAAAAATGGCAATCGAGGATACGCCGGGAGAGATAATCTCGACAAGATTTTTCCAAATCGAAGGTGAAGTACACGTATGCCGCTTTCTTCTGCAGATAGTGTTGCAGACTCCAATTCCTGAAAATATTGAGCAACAAAACTGCTGCCGACTTCGGAGTTTTCTGCAGACGTAGACTGCTCTCCAGTTGCATATAATGAGACCGATGATGCAAGGAGTAGGGTGTCCGGTTTATTTGATTGAGCAGCGAAATGACGGCAAATTGCCTTGGTCTGTTTTATTTTATGAGCTGGTTCTGTTGCGATGTATTGCTTTGTTATTTGTGTGTTAAAAACCTCATCTCCATCTAAAAGCATAACAATATCCATTGACTGCCCCGAAGTTGCAGAGGTTATTGCCGATGATACTTCGAGCTCATCTAATGGAAGATCATCACGTATAAACAGGGTTGCATCCTGACCGAAATATGACTCAATAATTGCTGAGGCAAGAATAGAAGTTGAACCTGAAATAAATATATTCATGGAAGCTGTTGGTCGTTCTTTTGCAAAACAGGAGAATTACGTCTGCTGTCTATAAGATGTTTTATGGCCATAATCGGATGCCTGTAAATCATCCGAGGCCCAGCATATCTCATAACAGCTTGTATTCTATAACGCATGCTTTTTTTGTAACAGTGAATCTCACAATTACCACAGGTCGGTTTGTTTTCCTGAAAAGGACAATGATTTAAGCGTTTCTTGGCATAACATTGGAGTTCTTTACATTCTTGACAGAGAATTTTCTTATTGTCACTGTGTGAGTGATGAGCCTTGCAATAGATTTGCAGCATTGCCGTAATCGCTTTAAATTCATTTTTCAGGCGTTTATGAGAAAACTGCTGTGTTGGCATGACGGAGGGTAAATTCTGGAGTATGGTAACTTTATTTCTATGGCGATGTGCCATGATACCTATTGGAAACCTATCTCTGAAAGTTTGAGAATAATTTCAGCACACACTTCTTCTTGGGTAAAGCCACCGCTTTCAACAGTTAAATCAGCATATTGATTGTACAGAGATAAACGTTCAATATAAAGATCCTCAAAAGTCTGGTCTGCTTTTTTGGCAAGCCCGCGAGTTTCAAAATTTCCAATACGTTGCTGAAGTGTTGTTAAATCGGCATGGAGAAAAACGATAACACCTTTCGCGCGAAGATGCATCATTGCTGGTTTACTATAGGCAGCACTGCCACCTGTAGAGATAACATGATTATCAGCATCTATCGTGAGAAGGACTTTCTCTTCAATCTCACGTAAAATCATGTGACCGTCTTTGTCGACAATATCCTGAAGAGTTCTGCCCTCACGGGTCTGGATAAGGACATCTGTATCAATAAAATCCTTTGAGGTCATTTTGGCGAGGATGATGCCAACTGTACTTTTTCCTGAACCCGGCATACCGATAAGGACTATATTGGATTTCTCACGACTCATGATTCACCTTGGAAGAAAATTTATTTCGGACGGTTTTTGATAATCTCGGCAGAAATATTCTGAACGAGGAGCAAAGAAAAAAGACTGAGCACTGCTCCGGCAATAAATGGAATCCTGTAATTCACCAGCCAAAGCAGACCCCCTATAACAGGTAGAATCACAGCAGCAATGTGATTTATTGTAAAGCCAACAGCCATGCTAGGGGCAATATCTTCTGGGTTCGCTATTTTCTGAAAAAAAGTGCGTATGGCTATGGCAAAGTTAAAAAATATGTGATCAGCAATATAGAGAAAAGCAATCACCACTTTGGATTCCACATAGGCGTATGCAAAAAATATAATTATGAGGCTAAAGTATTCAAGGGAAAGGACTTTTCTTTCACCGAAACGATTGATGCATTTACCTATATACGGGCTGAGAAAATAATTTATAACGTTGTTGATAAGGAAAAGACCAGCAATCTCTTGAACCGAGAAGTTGAATTTTTTAACAAGTAAGAATACCGCAAAGGCAATAAATATTTGCCTTCTTGCTCCCGCCATAAAGGTTAGAAAGTAAAAAAGCCAATATTTTTTACGCAGAATCATTTTTTTATGCTGTCGAGCGATATCAGTATTGGTGGGATTTTGGCTCAAGGCCCAAAGAGATGCAGAGACGATAACGAATCCAAACAGCAGGTAGAGCTGTTTATAGGTCAAAAGTGGTGCAAGTAAGAAAAAAACAGCGCCTGTAAAAATATTTGATGCCGAAGCAAGACTACGTAATCTCCCAAAAACCAAAGGTGTCTGAGTAGTGTCAAAATATTGCAGGGTCAAAGATTGATTTGTGGTCTCAAAATAATGAAAGCCAAAACTCATGAGTAGCGTTGTGAAAATAAGACCATAAAAACTTGGGAAAAATCCGGTCGAAGCAACTCCACAGCCTAGTATTAGTACAGATAACGCACTGAGCTTATGTTCTTTAATAATAAAGAGGAAATAGACAACGAATAATGAAAGAAATCCTGGGATTTCCCGAATCGATTGTAATGCGCCTATATGATGACCGTTGAGATTGATCACATTAACAGCAAAGTTGTCAAAAAGAGTTCTCCAGGCCTGGAGTCCCATGGTTGAGCAAATTGTCAGCACCATGAGATAAAGATACATGGGGTTTTTACGAAAAGTAGTCATAAATAGTATAGAGACGCTCACGTGGAGCAGAAGGGTTTTATTATTAAAATCTGAGTACGGTCTTTAGCGGATGTCAATACGTTTAGCTAGAAAAAAAGCTTCCTGCCAATATTTTTCAGAAAGCCTTGAGAGAGTAACTCCTTGGCTTGTTGAGGCATGCATGAATTGGCCATTCTGGAGATAAATTCCAACATGTCTGGTATACCAGCCGGTTTTAAAGAAAAGCAGATCTCCAGGTTCCAGGTTGCGTGGTGAAACCTCATTTCCTAATTTCATCTGCTGACCAGTGGTACGTGGTAATGAAATGCCGGCAATAGACCGATACGTTAGATATACAAAGCCTGAGCAATCAACACCTTTTTTGCTTAATCCGCCCATTCGGTAAGGTGTTCCTCGCCAATGTTGGTAATAATCGTGAAGTATTTTAACGGTTTTTCGCTCTTGTGCTTGAATCCTTTCTTGATGAATATTGGTGTTGCTAACCTGCCTTTTTACCGGTGAAGAGCAAGAGGAGAGAAGAAACAAAAAGGTCAGAATAACTACAAATTGTGAAGACAATCGTTTCATATAAAAAATTTCTGCAAATAATATTTGTTATGGCTATATAAAATTATAATGCACGTTTACTCTATAAAATGTAACCATAAATTTAAAAAAGAAAGAATGAATAAGGACTATGAGAATGTCGTACGTTTTGGCACACGACTCTCCTCAATATTTTAAAGCAAGATATTGTCTCAAAATAGATTATGAGGTCTAAGTTTATTTCCGAGTAGAATTGCGTATATGGAAAAGATGTGGTATCAGAAATATTGTATATGTTTTTTCTATAAACTTCCAATTTTCATTGGTATTATGAAACTATATGAAAATATCAATGAACGGTGACAGGGAGAATAGTTTAAGGATCAGGTGCAGGTATGTCTGAATTATGGGATAGTTTTACAGTTTGGGTTGATTCAACGCATTTGTTTGAGCAGATTAAAGAAGTTGATGCGGTTGGTTTGTTTACCAATCCTTGGTTTCTCGTTCCGTTTATTGTGCTGGTTGGTTATATGGTTTTCAAACAGGCATGGCGCGATATGGCTCTCATCGCCATATTCATAGGTGTCTGGTGGGTAAGCGGAACACCATATATGCAGAACCTTGTTGTTGGTGATGAGATAAGTATTGAAAAAATATTACCTGTTGTTTTTGGTGGTGGAATAACCCTTGGAGTGGTTATTTACCTGTTAATTAGTAAATCATGAGGATTCTGTTTCGTTCTCTGTATTTATCCATATACCGTCAGAGTTCTCCTCCGTCGGTAGTTAAGAGCTTTTCTGAATAATAAAAAGATGCAATTTCGCGACGGAATATTTGTTATAACTGAAGAAAACCATTGTCCTCTTTACAACGCAGGTGACGAATTTACCGTTGAAGGGTTAAGTCTTTCTTTTCCTGCGTCAAAACCTACCTGTCTCGTCCTTGCTAAAGATGTTATAACCATAACCACCGAAGATGTCGCCTTTGAGAAGTTCGAGAAGGGTGGGACTAAGAAAAACAGATTCGAGTGTGGCGGTTGCACCGGTATTATTCGTTTTGAATTTAAGAAAGATAAAGAATACGCAACATTGCAGATGAAACTCCTGGCCGCAGCAGAACGAAAATCGAAAATTTCAGCAGTCAGCCAGTTTGCTGGATTATTGCGCTCAATCGATACATTTTCAGCTCTTGGAGAAGATGATCTCCTCGATCTCGCTGCTTTGCTGACCATGAAGGAATATGATTATGGTTTTCCAATTGTTCAAAAAGGGGAACCAGGCGAAAATCTGTTTATCATACTTACCGGTGAGGTTGAAGTAATTGATGATGATGGTGTTGCCCTTAACGAAATGAAAGCTGGGGATGTATTTGGTGAAATGAGTTTGCTTACAGGAGAGAAGGTTTCTGCCACTATCATGGCCGCGCAACCATGTCAGATAGCAACCCTGAACAACAAAAATTTCCGTCACATACTCCAGCGTTTTCCTGCTCTGCAGGTGTTCTTCTATAAATTGATGGCAAGAAGAATCACCGACATTAACCTTAAAAGAGCTGAAGAACTTGGTTCTGGTATGGCTGGTCATATTACCGATATGCCGCCGGTAGAACTTTGTCAAATGATAAATTACGTTCAAAAATCAGGTACACTGACCCTGGAAGGTGAGGACTTTGACGGAATACTGAAATTTTATGAAGGTGAGCTTATTGAAGCAGTCTGTGGACGTCTTAACGGTAAAGAAGCCTTCTTTAAAATTCTTACACTGAGAAAGGGACGTTTTACTTTTATACAGGGTATATCAGCAAAAGATGCCAAAAAAGAAATCATCGGTGGATTCATGGCGATTATGATGGAAGGTATGCAGCACCTTGATGATTTGAAAAACACCTAAGTTCGTTTTTTTTCTCCCATTATTCTTTTTGTATTTGTTTTAGCTTCTTCAATTGATCAAACAGGCCCGTCAAACATCATTGTTGCAGATATCCGCAACGCACCAATCAAGCAAAACAATAGATTGCCTCCTCCTCTGCCAGGAATTATCGTAAAAAATTGCAGGTAAATCCATGAATCGCAGAACTATCAAAAAACAGATCTTCTTTTTATTGGAGAATAAAACCTGGGGAGAAATTGAAGCTGGACTTGAGCAATTTAAACATCAGGACATAATTCATTCACTCTTTTCAGCATTGTGCAGTTCTAATGAGCTTTGTAAATGGCATGCTGTCAGTGCTTTTGGCGAAGTGGTCAAGAAAATGGTAGAGGCTGATGTTGAGTCAGCGCGCATAGTTATGCGTAGATTTTTATGGAGTCTCAATGATGAGTCCGGTGGTATAGGTTGGGGCGTTCCCGAAGCAATGGGCGAAGTGATGGCGCGCAGTGATACTCTATTTAAGGAATATGGCCAGCTTCTTATTTCATACATGCGCGAGGATGGCCCAGAGTTATATCAAGATGGGAATTATTTGGAACTGCCTGCTATTCAACATGGTGTTTTATGGTCTGTGGGCAGACTTCTGGCAATAAAAAAAGAATCTATGCTTGCCTTTGGCATTGTTGCTGATTTGCAAAAATATCTATATTCTGAAGATCGTATCGTCCGTGCGATAGCAGCGTGGTGTCTAGGGAAATGTGGCTCTGTCCAAGATCTCGAGCATATTAAAAAATTAACCAGCGATCAGTTTTTATTCAATTTTTACTGGAAAAATAAACTGGAACAAACGTCGGTTGCACTTATGGCAAAACAGGCAATGCAAGAAATTCGCTCAAAATAGTGCCCTATCTAGCTTGAACCGTTCTATCTCGCCTTGCCCATTTTGACCTACATACATCATTACTTCTTTGATCGTATAGAGCTTGCTTGTACGCCCTCAGTTGTACATCGCAATAAGCCAAGATTACGGTGCGATCTTACAATAAATAAGACTTGAAATGACACAGGAGATTGAAAGATATTTCAAGAAGTTGTCAGTATTCACAGAATACCTGCAGGTAAATCAGAGGTTTTCTCCCCACCTAAAATATAACCGCCGTCCATTCGAATAACGGCTCCGGTCATATAGGTCGCATGACAAAGAAGAAAGAAAACCGTCTCAGCAACTTCTTCTGGCAGTCCGGTGCGTTCAAGAAGAATGTGGTCAATTATTCGACCTTTTGCCGATTCCGCCAGACTCGCCCAGCCTCTGGTATTTTCACCATGACGGTTGCGGACGAGCCCCAACATCAACTCATTAACACGAATAGTTGGGGCAGCCTCCCTGGCCCAGGTTTTTGTGAAATTCTCAATGCCTCGATTAGCAGCGCTGTAGCCATCATTGAAAAGCAGTTCCGCTGGACCGCTTCTGCCTACCAGTGCTGCTATGGAAGAAATATTTACAACAGCACCAGATTCTGATTCTTTGAGGAGAGGAAGACAATTGTTGAAGACGAGCCACTTTGCTTTAAGGGTGGTATTAACTTCAAGATCCCATTGCCCATGGTTATGGTCAAGGGCGTAGGAACCATGAACCACCGGCATGCCACCTCGTTCAATATTGTTGACAAGATAGTCAAGGCCACCAAAGGTTTCCTTTATTTCTTCAACCATCTCCTCGATGGCTTCTTCATTGGTGAGGTCAACTGCCTTTGCCAGGAATGGGGTCTTTTTAAGGGTGAACTCGTCTATCATCTCCTGTGATGATTCTGGCCAATCAAAATAAGGCAGAACCAGATTTGCCCCCTCATCTGCAAGTTTCCGCGCTATTGCCCTGCCAACAGGGCGTGAGGCTCCCGGTATAAGGGCCGTCTTATTTTGTAATTGCATCAGCTAACCCTCATTCGAATAAATTGCTCTGCGTAATATCTGATATCTCTGCGATGAGATTCACCTTAAAAGCTGATATAGAAAATACCATTCCGCTATAAACGAGTTCTGATGTTTTCAGGTTTTATATGTCCCATAAAGAAATTGTATCTATTTTATTCAACATTTTCTCGTAAAAAATTGAATCACGGGATGTTCTTATAAAAGTTAAGCCTCATTGAGAAGTCTTGCATAAAAATCAATTTGGAGAATATTTGTAAATACTCTTAGTGTATTTACAATATGACGAGGATAGAGAAATTGGGGAGAAGAATTTGCACATATAAAGAACTCTTTATAATATTATGAGTTTATTACAAAACTATCTTTTCTGAGTTTGCAAAAGGCTCCCATACATAAGAAAAAAATAATATGAAGAAATATATTTTAAGAACATCACTACCGTTGGCAGTTTTACTTCTGTTGACCATGCTTTTTGTCCCTTATTCCCATGGTAACACATCTAATACTGTATGTTTTAGCACGCAGTGGCCTCAGGAACTCAGTGAGTTAAAACCAGATCCGTCTGTTCGATTTGGAAAATTACCCAATGGATTTCGCTATGTAATAAAACATAATGAAACACCTCCTGACCGGGTTGCAATTTATTTAAACGTTCGGGTGGGTTCCATTTATGAAAAGGATAATGAAAGAGGATATGCTCACTATCTCGAACATATGGTGTTCAACGGTACAACCCATTTCCCTCCTGGCAAGCTCATTGAATATTTTCAGAAAATTGGAATGAACTATGGTGCAGATACCAATGCTTACACAACATTTGAGACTACCGTTTATACAATAGTTTTACCAAAGGGGGATGTTGAAGAGGTTGAGAAGGGATTACTCGTGATGTCTGATTATGTCCAGGGTGCATTGCTTCTTCCCGAGGAGGTCGATCGAGAAAGAGGGGTAATTCTTTCAGAAAAGCTTGCTCGGGATTCCGTGGAGTACAGGACATTGGTGGCAACCAATATCAAAGCCTTGCAGGGTACTTTACTGGCTGACAGGCAGCCAATTGGCAAGGAAAAAAACTTGCAAGAAGCAGACAGCAACCGGCTGAGGGCTTTTTATGACAGATGGTATCGTCCGGATAACATGGTTCTTGTTATAGTTGGAGATGTTGAGGTTTCTAAAATTGAGGATGTTTTAAGAAAAAGATTCAATGATTTACAACCGAGAAGTCCAAAGCCACTCTGTCCGGATATGGGCGGGCTGACTCAAAAAAGAGTGCATTCCTTCTATTACTACGAGCCACAAGCCGGGAAAACTCAGGTTGCTATTGGGTCCTATTGGAACACGGAGCAGCAAAATGATTCATTTGACCTGCAGGTTGAGCATCTCCGGGAGTATCTGGCAACATCAATCCTGCAGAAAAGACTTGAGAAAATTGCTGAAAAAGAAGTGGGGTTGTTGCGCGACCCACGCGTATATGCCGGGGAGTTAACTGATACAATACGATATTCAGGTATTTCCGCATCCACATCGAAAAGCAAATGGCACGATCTCATGTCACTGCTGGAGACCACATTACGCCAGGCCATCACGTATGGTGTAACCAATCAAGAGCTTGAGCTTGCCAAAAAAGATGTGCTTGCATATCTGGAAGAACAGGTAGTAACAGAAGACAGTCGCAAATCAACTCACCTGGTCAGAGAAATACTCTATACTATTAATAACAATAGGGTCTTTCAGTCTCCCCAGCAGGAACAGAGGCTATTTAGTTCTGCTATATCTGCCTTTACCGCAGAAGATCTGAAAAAATCTCTAATCAATTTGTTTAATCGGAGTGAAAGGCTGATAGAGGTAACCGGAAATGCAAAGATTACAGATGCCAGTCCTGAGCAGTATATTCTTACTTTGTATAATAAATCCAAAGCCAGCCCTGTACATGAATATTCCACAGTGCAGCCAATTCAGTTTCCATATCTCTTTCCAGAACAAAATCCTTTAAAGCCGTTGCAGGTTAAAGAATATAAAGACATAGATGTTCATTCATATATATACGGTAATGATACTGTACTTTTTTATAAAAAATCTGAATTCGAAAAGAATCAGGTGAGCGTTCAAATCCGGTTTGGTCCAGGGCAACGAGGGGAACCGGTTCCAGGAATGGCCATGCTTGGAGAAACTGTTGTCGACGATTCAGGAACCGCTAAACTGACGAATTCGCAATTAGCTGAGGTATTAACCGGAAGCTCTATAACGCATAGTTTCAGTATTGATAAGTCCCAATTTTCTCTCAGTGGTAAGTCGTTAACAGGAGAAGTTGAACTACTTTTCGATACTCTGTTTGCATTATTGCGGGATCCTGGAATACGCGAAGAGGTATATCAGAACACCATGGCAAGGGTTGAGCAGGTATATAAGGCAATGAGCAGTGAAGTACGTGGCTCGGAAGCTCTGTATGTTGAGCCTTTTATGGCTGGCGGCAATACGTTATTTGGTATGATACCTCTGGAGAATGTAAGGAAGATACATTTTTCTCAAATCCAGAATTGGATTCTGCCAATATTTGCCAATGCTCAATTAGAAATATCAGTTGTGGGTGATGTGGAGGAAAAAGCGATTGTCGATTTAGTCGGCAAATACTTTGCAATCCTGCCACCAGGTAAAAAGGTAATATATAAAAACGTATCAGTCGAATTTCCAAAAGGAGTAAAACGCACGTTTACCATTGAATCTGATTTGGATAAAACATTGTTGGCAATTGCATGGAGAACTCAAGGCTTTAAAGATATTGTCACAGTGCGGCGTTTAAACATGCTCGCAGATATTTTTGAAGAGCGAATACGTCTTGCTGTTCGTGAAAAGCTTGGGGCCAGCTATTCTCCTGTGGTTTACCATTCTGCCAGCCGGTTCATCCCGGAATACGGAATGTTATATGTGCGCATAATAACGGATGTCATCCACGTAGAGGAAGTAGAAAAGGTGGTTCGCTCAATCAGTAGAGATTTGACAACCTCAGGTGTGACGGAGGAGGAACTCGTAAATGTTAAGAGGCCAACCTTAACATCACTCAAAGACATGACAAGTACTAATAGCTACTGGTTGAATACAGTTCTCTCTGGTGCAACTTTATATCCAGAACAATTATTGTGGCCAACAACCATTATGGATGATTATAAGGCAATTACTGCACCAGAGTTATCGGTTCTTGCAGAAAAATATCTAAAACCAACAAATGCAGCTACTGCGGTAGTCAGTCCGGATAACGATAAAAACAAGAATTAAAACTTCAGGCAACCTTTTGATGTGAGGATGGCAGGAGAAAGAGAAACGCCCCAAGCTGGTTTGAATGCAGCTTGGGGCGTAAGCTTTTTGGTGCCTAGGGCGAGAGTCGAACTCGCACGGGCGCAAGGCCCACGGGATTTTAAGTCCCGGGTGTCTACCAATTCCACCACCCAGGCTGAGTTGGCGTTTTTTACCACATTGGAGTTAAACTTGTCAATTAACAATGTGTTTAATGATAGAAAAGAATCCTGTGAGGAAATATCTGTAACCAATAGATAAAAATAACAGGGAATTCCACTCTGGTTAATAGAGTTGCATAGCGCCGTTATTAATGATTTTCAACATATCCTTGACCGCAGTCTCGATTCCAGTAAATACCGCCCTGGAAATAATACTATGGCCAATTGACAGTTCCTCTATTGCATCGAGCGAGGCGATGCGACCGGTGTTGTGATAATCAAGGCCATGTCCACCGTTAACAATAAGGCCGAGTTGATATGCTTCATCCGCAGCGGCAGCAATTAATTCAAATTCTTGATCACGTTGATGGTCGGTTAATGCATCACTGTAGCGTCCAGTATGAATTTCAACAAATTTTGCTCCAATATCCAGCGATGCCTTGATTTGATCGACATCAGGGTCGACGAAAATGGAAACCGGTATACCGGCTCTATCTAATTTTTTGATTGCCGAGGCGAGTTTTTTCTTTTGTGAAACCACATCTAAACCGCCTTCAGTGGTCAGCTCCTGCCTCTTTTCAGGAACGAGAGTGATCATATCAGGAACAACATCAAGTGCTATTGCAATTATTTCAGGATTTGCCCCCATTTCTAAATTGAGCTTGGTCTTAACCGTCTTCCGAAGAAGATAGACATCGCTGTCCTGGATATGCCGACGGTCTTCGCGAAGATGGACGACAATACCGCTTGCACCAGCAAGTTCACAAATTGAGGCTGCAAAGACAGGATCAGGTTCAGACCCTCCACGAGCCTGACGAATGGTTGAGACATGATCGACATTGATTGCAAGTTGAGGCATTGTTTTGCTCCTGTAATTATAAAATTTTGTAATAAGCTCCTGCTCTTTTTCCTGCATCTTCCGTTCTTCTTTCTCGGAACGTTCATGATCGTAACCGATGAGATGAAGAACACCATGAGTAACAAGCCAATGGATTCTGAATGTGAGTTTTTCTTTATACCTGTACGCTTCCTTTCGTGCAGTTTCAATTGATATTGCAATATCACCAAGTTCTTTGATGGGAAGAAATGAAATGTCTTCGTTTAGTCCATCAGAGAATGGAAAAGAGAGAACATTGGTGGCTATATTCTTGTTGCGAAATGTGTTGTTGAGGTGCTGTATTTCAAGATCATTAGTGATGAGTATATTGACATTATATCCTGAGAATCCAAGCTCATCCAGAATTTTCTCAGTATACCACTGTATCGTAAGATACGAATATCCATGGTGATGGGAATGTACATGACTGGTAATGTTGACGGACATTTTCTTGGCAATAAATATTGTTGAAGGACTTGTTCCGCAGGGCTGGTTGGTCAGTGCGAAGAATTATCAACCTTGTTTTTCATATGCTTGAATAATTTTTTGAACGAGAGGATGGCGGACAACATCCTCTTTGCCAAATTTACAAAAACGAATACCCTCAATGTTTTTAAGGATCTTTTGCGCTTCCAGAAGTCCTGAGTGTTTAGGAATAGGCAGGTCAACTTGGGTCGAATCACCGGTGACAACAGCAAAAGAGTCAAAACCAATACGGGTTAAAAACATTTTCATTTGCTCTTTTGTGGTATTTTGCGCTTCATCTAGAATGACAAAAGCATTTGACAATGTTCTACCGCGCATGAAGGCAAGTGGCGCGATTTCAATGACTCCACGCTCAATTAGGTCCATGCTCTTGTCGGTACCGAGCATATCATTGAGGGCATCGTGGAGTGGGCGTAGATATGGGTTGACTTTTTGTGCCAGATCTCCTGGGAGAAAGCCAAGTTTTTCACCGGCTTCGACGGCAGGTCTCGTCAAGATAATCGAACGAACACGCTTGTTGACCAGCGCGGAAACAGCCATGGCAACTGCAAGATATGTTTTCCCGGTTCCTGCTGGGCCTATACCGAACACTACGTCATTTTGACGGATAGCATCGATATATTTTTTCTGATTTGAGGTCTTGGGTGAAATAACCCGGTTCTGTGTAGTTACATACACTTTATCGAGAAAGATTTTATCAAGACGCGCAGTTGGTGTTGATTCAAGGATTTTCAGCCCGAAAGCGAAATCAGATGTGTATACTGGGTAGCCTTTACCGATAAGATCATAGAGCTGACGTAAAAGAGCACTAATCAGCATGACCTCGTGCTCAGGACCAGAGAGATGGACATCGTTGCCACGCACATTTATAGTAACGCCCGAGCCCTTCTCAACAGTGAGCAGATTTTTGTTGAGATCGCCAAAGAGAAGGGCGGCGTGGGCGTTATCGGCGAAATGAAGATCGCTACTATGTTCTGACATGAGGTGTTATTTTTTCAGCTCTTTGTCTATGAGGTTTTGAAAGCCCTGAAGGTTTCGATCTTTCAAAAGCCTGCCGTTAATAAAAACAGTTGGGGTCCCAGTGACTCCAGCTTGCTGGGCGTCCTGGATATCAGTGTATATTCTTTGGTGTATTTCTTGAGAAACCATATCTTTTTTCCATTTTTCAATATCGAGACCCAGTTTAGCCGCTATCTCATTAATAACCTGAAGATTGAGTTGAGCACCGGCAAAAAGTTCATCGTGAAAAGCCCAGAATTTTCCTTGTTCTCCTGCAGCAAGGGCAGCTCTTGCGGCCGGATCTGCAAACTTATGAAACTGTAATGGCATATTTTTAAATACAATCTTTACTGTTTCAGGATTTCTCTTATGCACTTCGGTAATGAGAGGTTCAAGTTTTCGGCAATATGGACATTCAAAATCTGTAAAAAGTGCAATGGTGACAGGAGCATTTTCAGGTCCAAGGAAAGGTGATCCAGTAATATTTATATCGTGAATAAAATCTACGGAGATTGCAGAAAAACTGTTTTTATCCTTGTCGATGAGATAGAGAGTTTCTGCTCTTGGCGCAATGTCAATTGCTGTTACGCCTTTTTCAACGGGAATAGTACCTTCAAGTTTGCCATCTGAGGTATAAATAAGGACTTGGTGTTTATTTGTAAGGATAAATACATACTTGTCATCAAGCGAATGGACAACATCGACGGGAGAGTCAGGGATCTGCCATTGCTTCTTCACTTCCCACTCAAGACGGTTTTGATTTTTGGTCTCGCTTGAAGCAGCAGAGGCGGTTGTGCTTACCAGGATGATAATCAGTGAGAAAAAACTGCAACTTTTAAAAAAATTCATGAGTACCTCATACACTATATAAATTATTAGTAATGACAGCGTTAGTTAAGGTTGAGATATTAGCCATTATAGCAACACTTGGCAAGATTATAGCTTGAATACATTTGAATTTATCTGGAGGACTGACTTGACGTTGAGATTGATGTGAATTACACATTCACATCACGGTATAGAAACTGGCTGCTTCGTGGAAAGGATAGAACACGGAATTGGTGATTTTTAAGAGTTATAACCTCTCTTAAATAAAAAAGAAAAAGCGAAAATTGATTTTCCCAGATCTTGTAATAAACGTTGGGAAGCATATTTGTCGTCGTGAAAGAAAAGTATGACAACCGAGACATGGAAATTTACAAGGGTTTTGTGTAAATACGTATGTTTTTTAGATATACAACCATTTTCTTTTGGCAAATAACTGGAAAAAATGGTATGCTGATCCGTTGAATTTCTAATATATGCAATAAATACAATGCTTTGCGAGGGTGGCGGAACTGGTAGACGCACTAGACTTAGGATCTAGCGCCTTTGGGTGTGGGGGTTCGACTCCCCCCTCTCGCACCAGTATTGTATTTTCTTATTTGTACACAATAATACTTCAGCTCCACTTTGATATATTATAGGAACTCATTATTATAGATACTCATTCATTGAGAACACAGTAAAAAGGATGGTAACAGATGGAAGCAAAGGTTGAAGAGATTGGAACTCTCACTCGGAAAATTACGGTAACCCTGCCTGCTGACGACGTAAAGAAAAAGCTCGATAAACAGTACAGCCAACTGCAGAAAGAATCCAAAATGAAAGGATTTCGGCGAGGGAAAGTGCCACGTTCCATCATTGAAAAATCATATAAACCACAGGTTGAAGCTGAAGTTGGCGAGAAATTGGTTCAGGATACCTATTTTGAAGTAATAGAAAAAGAAAAAATTGATGCTGTTGTCCATCCGGAGATACTTGAGCACTCTTATAATGAGGATGGTTCATTCACCTATGCAGCCCAGGTGGACATTCGTCCTCAATTTGAAGTTGCAGGTTATAAAGACATTGAGATTGAAAAACCAAAGACTGAAGTTACCGATGCTGATGTCGATAAAGAACTTAAGATGCTGCAGCGCCAAATGGCTCCTCTCAAATCTGCAGAAGATCGTGAAGTGATAGAAGGTGATATTGTTGTCATTGATTACCAGGGGTATCACAAAGGCAATCAGATGAAGCAGGTCAAGAACGAGAACTCATCCGTTGAAGTAGGCTCCGGCCAGATGGGATTAGAATTCGAGAAAAAATTGGTCGGCATGAAAAAAGGCGATGAGGCCAGTCATGAAATTGAATTTCCTGAAAAGCATCCGAATCCGATTCTGGCTGGCAAAAAGGTCGAGTTCAAAATTACACTTAAGGATGTAAAAGAGAGAGTGCTGGCTGAATTAGATGATGAGTTTGCCAAGGATATTGGTAAAGAATTCTCTACCCTTGATGATTTGAAAAAATCAATTCGCGAAAAGATCACCAAAGAAAAAGAAGAGAGCGCAGAGGGAGAACTAACAGACTCGATCATGCAAGCCATTCTCAAAGAAAACGAATTCGAGGTGCCAAAGAGGCTCGTTGATTTTGAAATCGAACAGATGATCAAGCAGACGGAAGAACAGCTCGAAAAAAGCGGCATGAACCTTGAAGCGGCCGGTTTGAGCAAAGAAATGCTTGTACAGAACAACGAACCTGTGGCCAGTCAGCGCGTGCGTGGTGATTTTATCCTCAAGAAGATCGCAGAAGTCGAAGATATTAAAATAAAAGAAGAGGATATGGATAGAGGCTTTAAGCGAATCGGAGATCAATACAACATGTCCGTAGCTCAGGTTAAGGAATTTTTTAAAAACCGTGATGATTTGTTGCCACTTATGAACGAGCTTCTCAATGAGAAAGTATTAAATTATCTTCGTGAACAAGTAAAATACACGGAATCGGAAGCTGCGCCGGTTACAGAAGAAAAAACCGAGGAGTAGAAGTAAGGGTAGTGCTCCTCTGAGTTTAAATTTTGCTCAGTATCCCCGAAAGGGACTGAATACGATCAAATAAGCGACTGCAGCTGGTTAGAAACCGCTGCAGTCGTGGCGTTTAAGGAGAGTAAACATGAACCTGGTTCCCATGGTAGTAGAGCAAACTCCACGAGGAGAACGTGCTTTCGATATTTATTCACGTCTTCTTAAGGAGCGTATTGTTTTTCTTGGATCTGCAGTTGATGATATGGTTTCAAATGTGATAATTGCTCAATTATTATTTCTTGAAGCCGATGATCCTGAAAAAGACATAACGTTTTATATTAATTCCCCAGGTGGTTCGGTTACTGCGGGAATGGCAATCTATGATACCATGCAATATGTAAAATGTGATATTGCCACGTTATGCATGGGCCAGGCCGCTTCCATGGGTGCTTTACTGCTCGCAGCAGGTGCGGAAGGGAAAAGATACTCTCTGCCACATTCAAGAATTATGATTCATCAGCCCATGGGTGGATTTCAGGGACAGGCCACAGATATTGATATACATGCCAGAGAGATTCTACGTATGCGAGAAGAGCTTAATCAAATTCTCGCCAATCATAGTAAAAAATCTATTGACGATATTCAAAAGGATACAGAGCGCGACAATTTTATGAGCGCGTCTGAAGCCAAAAAATATGGTATAATTGATAAAGTTCTTAACAAACGAAAAGAACTGGACGAGACAGAGGAAAAATAAATGAGTGAGATGGATACCAGCGGAACTGACTGCAATTGTTCGTTCTGCGGAAAAAATCAGGATGAGGTCAATAAGCTTATTGCTGGACCTGATGTTTTCATCTGTGATGAGTGCATCGATCTCTGCAATGAAATTGTCCAGGATGAGAGTACCGGCGATGGGGAAGCTGACAGTACTGCAAAAGTCACGCTCAAACCAAAGGAAATCAACGATCATTTAGACGAGTATGTCATTGGCCAGGATTATGCCAAAAAGGTGTTGTCTGTTGCGGTACATAATCATTATAAACGGATAGATGCACCTAAATCCGACGACGATGTAGAATTACAGAAATCAAACATCATTCTTATTGGTCCAACCGGGTCGGGAAAGACGCTTGTGGCTCAGACTTTAGCCAGAATACTCAATGTGCCTTTTTCTATGGCGGATGCAACAACACTTACCGAAGCAGGATATGTAGGAGATGATGTTGAAAATATTTTGGTCAATCTCCTTCAGGCAGCTGATTATGATGTGGAAAGAGCCGAGCGTGGCATAATATATATAGATGAATTTGATAAAATTGCCCGAAAATCGGATAGTCCGTCATTAACAAGGGATGTAAGTGGCGAGGGTGTCCAGCAGGCTCTTTTGAAAATCATAGAAGGAACTGTCGCTTCTATTCCGCCTAAAGGAGGAAGGAAGCATCCGCAACAGGAACTTGTTAAAATAGATACCACAAATATTTTATTTATATGTGGTGGCGCATTTGTTGGCCTCGATAGTGTAGTACGGCGAAGAAAAGGGAAAAAATCCATTGGTTTTGAAAGTAATGTTATCGGCGAAACCCAAAAGAAACTAGGTGAGCTTCTTGCTGCCGTTCAGCCGGAGGATCTTCTAAAGTTTGGACTGATTCCTGAACTCGTTGGCAGGCTTCCCGTGATAGCTACCATGGAAGAGTTGCTTGAAGAGGATCTGGTTCGTATTTTAAAGGAACCCAAGAATGCCTTGACCAAACAGTACATCAAACTTTTTGAGTTTGATGATATTAAACTGAGATTCACTGAAGGTGCTCTGGTTGCCATAGCTAAGAAAGCGTTGGATAGGAAATCAGGGGCCCGAGGTCTGCGTTCTGTGATGGAAGGGGCAATGCTCGATGTGATGTATGATCTACCCTCCCGCGAGAATGTACAAGAATGCGTGATCAGTGAGCAGGTGATCAACAATGGTGATTATCCGGTAATTCTTTATCAGAATAAAAATGATGAAAGCAAAGTCGGTAGTGCCTAAAAATAATTAAGGCGTTGAGATAATGGAGATTCAATAATGTCCAAAACGGAAGAAAACACCAGGTTGTATCCTTTAATGCCGCTCAGGGATATCGTCGTCTTTCCTCATATGGTTGCACCTCTTGTAGTTGGCAGAAAAAAATCGATTCAGGCCCTTGAAGATGCTATGCAGAAAAAGACTGAAATATTTCTGGTAGCTCAGAAAGATTCAGCTGTAGATGAACCGGATGAAGACGGAATTTACACAACAGGGACCCTTGCAAATGTGATGCAGCTATTGCGTCTTCCTGATGGCACAATAAAAGCACTTGTTGAAGGGAAGAGGCGGGGAGAACTCATTTCCTTTGTCCCCAATGATAATTTTTTCCAGGTCGAGGTTCTCCATTTTCCAGAGGAGAGTGAGCTTACAAGAGAAGTGCTTGCCTATGAAAGAGAGTTGAGAAGATATTTCTCGGAATTTGCTCAAATTAATAAAAAAATCGCCAAAGAAGTTATCAAGTCTCTTGAGTCTATCGAATTGCCAGGGAAACTGGTAGATGTTATTTGCTCACATTTACCGATTAAGACAGAAGAAAAACAATCAATCCTAGAATGTAAAACCTTGCTGGAACGTATTGAAAAGGTACTTTCTATCATTCAGCGAGAGATGGAACTTGCCGAACTTGAGAAAACAATTGATGCCAAAGTAAAAGCCAGGATGGGCAAAACTCAGCGCAACTATTATCTCGGCGAAAAGGTACGGGAAATCCAGACCGAGATGGGGCAGGGTGATGATGGGCTTGGTGAAATCCAAGAGCTTGAAGATACCTTGAACAAGATGAAAATGCCTGTGGTTGCTCGAGATAAAGCTCTAAAGGAGCTTAAGAAACTACGGGTTATGCCACCTATGTCTGCTGAAACCACCGTAGTTCGAAATTATGTTGATTGTATTATCAATCTACCGTGGAAGAAAAAGGGCAAAAGTAATCTGGATATTAACAAAGCCGAGATCATTCTCGATGAAGATCATTACGGACTTGCTAAACCCAAGGAACGTATTCTCGAGTATCTTGCCGTCCAAACTCAGGTTAAAAAAATCAAAGGACCAATTCTATGTCTTGTTGGCCCGCCAGGTGTTGGTAAGACTTCTATCTGTAAATCAATTGCAAGGGCAATGAACCGCAAATTTGTACGCTTATCTCTTGGTGGCGTACGCGACGAGGCTGAAATTAGAGGTCACCGGAGAACCTATATTGGTGCAATGCCAGGAAAAATTATCCAATCAATGCAGAAAGTAAATGTATCCAATCCGGTTTTCTGCCTTGATGAAGTAGATAAAATGTCCATGGATTTTCGTGGTGACCCCTCAGCAGCTCTCCTTGAAGTATTGGATCCTGAACAAAATTATTCCTTTAATGATCACTATCTCGATCTTGATTATGATCTCTCCGGGGTATTCTTTATAACCACTGCTAACAGCTTACATGGAATCCCCGTTCCTCTGCAGGATAGGATGGAAGTAATTTCAATAAGTGGGTACACCGAAGAGGAAAAACTCAAAATTGCCGAGGGCTTTCTTATTCCTAAACAACTCGAGGCCAATGGTTTTAAACCGGAAGACATAAAGCTTACCCAAGGAGCAATACTTGAGATAGTCAGGCGATACACCAGAGAGGCCGGAGTTCGTAATCTAGAGAGAACAATAGCATCGCTGTGCCGAAAGATTGCCAGAGATCGACTCAAAAAGAATATTAAAGATAAGAAATATCGTATTAGTGTTCAGTCAATTTTTAAACATCTGGGCACACCAAGATTTCGTTATGGACTGGCTGAAGAACAAGACGCAATTGGCCTGACTACAGGACTTGCCTGGACTGAAGTAGGAGGAGAATTGCTGCAGATTGAAGCGACATTAATGCCAGGTAACGGTAAACTCATAATTACCGGGAAACTTGGTGATGTCATGCAGGAATCAGCCAGAGCTGCTCTCAGCTATGTGCGATCCAGGGCGGAAATATTAGGTCTGGAAGAAGATTTTTACCAGAAACTTGATATCCATATTCATGTCCCAGAAGGCGCCATTCCTAAAGATGGTCCTTCAGCTGGAATTACCATTGCAACCACGTTGGTTTCTGCACTGGTAAAGGCTCCGGTACGGCATAAGCTTGCGATGACTGGAGAAATAACCTTACGCGGAAGGATCTTGCCCATAGGCGGCCTTACAGAAAAACTGCTCGCGGCCAAGAGGGGTAACATTACCCATGTGCTTATTCCTAAGGAAAATGAACGTGACTTGAAAGATGTTGCCGCTACCATTCGCAAAAGTTTGACCATTGACCTTGTTGGTCATATGGATGAAGTGCTTGAATATGCGATTGTAATCAAGGAGGGCAAAACGTTGTTTCAAAACGTCGCTCCCGATGAGGCTTTTTCCAAGGGTGATGTTGCTTTACCTAATACTCAACATTAAAATTTTTATGCCTTTTTTGCTTGACTGGTGAGAGTGAAATTGGTAAATACTCATCCACACTTGATTGAGCGGGCGGGTAGCTCAGTTGGGAGAGCATCGGCCTTACAAGCCGAGGGTCACAGGTTCAAGCCCTGTTCCGCCCACCATATACGACATGCGGGGTCGTAGTTCAGTTGGTTAGAATGCCGGCCTGTCACGCCGGAGGTCGCGAGTTCGAGTCTCGTCGGCCCCGCCATCAGAATAAAGGGACATAACTTTTCAGTTATGTCCCTTTTTCTTTTTCAAATACAAATTTCCGAACACTGTTTTTTTTATCCCTGCTGTTTTCTTTTTAAATTTGTTTTCTCAGAAATTTCGAAGATAATATGGTTAGGCATATAACAAAAAGAGGGGTAATTCATGAGATATGAGGTCAAGAAAGTAAAGCTGGGAGATGAATTTAAGAATTGTCCTACCTGTGGATATCGTGATGGCTTCCATTCCATGTATAAACGGGTAAATGGTGATATCCAGGTTTTTTCAATTTGCCCATCCTGTCATGACATATTTGATTTAAAGCTATCGATTATCATGGTCGAGAAGAAAGGTAATTAATTCTGTTCGATAATTATTTCCATTATATCTTTCAAAAATTGTACATTCGAATTATTTGGACATATAATCAGCCTTGAAAGATCGAATTTGCATCAACAATATTTATAAATCTTCATTCGAAGTGAGGGATCTATGCTAGCACGTTTTTCCGTTAAGGGACGGATGTATCTTATAATTAGTTCAATTCTCATAATGTTCATAATTATGACCTTCTTTGCCATCATCACTGGTAATCGTGCTCGGGATCTGGGGATTGAAAAAACCGGCCAGATAATGCTCCTTGACCAAAAAGATAAAATAAAAGTTGCCTGTCACACCGCAGCATTGGTTCTAGGGCATGCGGTTGAAAATATAAAAGAGGACAACGAAAAAATTACAGTTATTCGTTCACTTATCGATGATATTCGTTTTGAGACCGATAAATCAGGTTATTATTTTGTTTATACTGGCACTGTTAATATTGCCCTGCCACCAAAAAAAGAAATTCAGGGCAAGGATCTTGGCGGCTTAAAAGATAAGAATGATGTTTACTTCGTTCGTGCTCTCTTTGAAGGTGCTCGAAATGGAGGTGGTTTTGTTGAGTATGTTTTTTCAAAACCAGGAGCGGGTGACATTCCTAAATTGGGGTATTCCGAAATGATACCAGGCACAGATATGTGGATTGGTACCGGTGTGTATCTCGATAATATATCGCAATATCAAGATTCGATGTCAGATCAAATCAGCTCAAAAGTCACTAAAAACATAGTGACAATGGTGATAATCTCGGGAGCTCTTTTTGCTCTGACCATCGTGCTTTGTCTGGTAATCGTTTTCGGTATTGTCGGATCATTGAAATCAATGATTGTCTCTTTTAAGGATATTGCAGAGGGGGAAGGAGATCTTACCAAGCGAATTAATGTAGACGGCAAGGATGAGATAGCTGAACTTGCAGGCTGGTTCAATAAATTCATAGAACACCTTCAAAAAATAATCGCTTCGATTTCTCGTAGTACTGTAGCTGTTAGCGAGCAATCTCAGAATCTTTCCTCAATTGCAGCAAGTCTCTCAAATAATGCCCATGAAACGTCTGATAAGTCGGACAGTGTTGCCACAGCAGCTGAGCAAATGAGTACCAATATGAACAGTGTTGCTTCAGCTATGGAAGAATCAACAACAAATACAAGTATGGTTGCAAGTGCAGCCGAAGAGATGACAGCAACCATCAATGAGATTGCTCAGAATGCAGAACAAGCGCATGAAATTTCAGAAAAGGCTGTCACTCAAGCGAATATGACTTCAGAGAGAATGGCAGAGCTTGGAAAAGCAGCCGAGGCTATTAGCAAGGTCACAGAAACAATAACTGAAATTTCTGAACAGACCAATCTTCTAGCGCTTAACGCTACAATAGAAGCAGCAAGAGCAGGCGAAGCGGGAAAAGGTTTTGCTGTTGTTGCCAATGAAATTAAAGAACTTGCAAAACAAACTGCGGAAGCGACTCTTGATATTAAAAAACAGATTGATGGTGTTCAAGGAACCACCAACGTCACGATTGATGATATTAGAGAGATCACTCAAATTATTAACAGTGTCAATGAGTTGATAGCAACAATATCAACCTCGGTGGGAGAGCAATCATCTGCGACGGAGGAAATCGCCAATAATATTAACCAGGCGGCTCAAGGTCTTGGCGAAGTTAATGAAAATGTCAGCCAGATAACTCTTGTGGCCAACAGTATAACTGAAGATATATCACTTGTGAATTCAGCATCTTCTGAAATTTCAGAAAGCAGTAAAAACGTAGATACGAGCAGCGCGGATTTACAGAGAACTGCTCAGGAACTCCAAAAAATTCTAGCAAAATTCAAGATATAGAATAAACTTACATATTTTCAATATCTCAAATCCTCCATCGGCAATCTTCTGATGGGGGATTTGTTTTTAATCATTTAAATAATCATCAATTGTGATTTTTTGCCACTGAAGAGAACGTAATTGCCATCCTTTCGATTTTTCAAGATGAAGGAGAAAACGATGAAACTCGCCTTGTAGGAGCCTTATGTCATTATCATCGAAAGGTTCTTTGGAAACAGCAACATCCATTTTTACCTGAGCTTTATTATTGTCTGCAAGGATGACCAATTCAGTGATTTTCGATTCAATGTGGATGGATGGATGGCGAAAGATGTATCCTGCGGCAAAATGTAAGATATCCTTTTGGGTATTGCCGAAATTATCATGATATATTTCAGAGATATATTGTTTCAATTTCCGAGCCTGTCGGTTAGTAAAATGCTTTCCTACGCTGGAAATATATTCTCTAATTTCTTCTTCAGGTGTCATTTGAGAATTGCAAGAAGCCATTGAAATAGCAAATAGAAGAATCAATAAGAATTTTTTCGGCATATCAATAATTGTAGGGAAGTAGTCCTTGCGAGTATGTATCTGTAATGATGACCTCAAAGACCTTGATATTGAGAGAATCCAAAAAAAAGCAGTGTTAGAATGTCTGCAGTCAATGGTAAAAGGGTAACTACATCGGTGGGGAAATTCAAGGACGAGAGGGCTACTCTCCTCCTGTAAATTCATCGAGTGGTGGTTTTTTCTTTAAATTTCTTATTCACCTGATAGACAAAGGCGAGAACTTCTGCAACCGTCTGATATAGTTCTACTGGAATTTCGTCACCAAGGGGAACCTTTGCCAAAAGTTCAACAAGGTCTGGATCTTCCTGAATATGAATCCCAGCCTCTTCTGCGGTGGCGATAATCTTTTCAGCAATTATGCCCTGGCCACTAGCAATGACATGTGGCGCTGAGCCCTTGTTTTCATCATATAAGATCGCAACAGCTTTTGAAGTGGGTTTCTTGAGCATAGCTATGCCTTGGTATTGACCAATGACTCGCCGTCAGGCAAGAGTTTTTTTAAGAGGTCTGCCGCTGTATCCAATGGTTCCTGTGAGAAAGACACTCCTAAAATGTATGAATCAACACTATTTACAAGTAAATCGTCTTTGAAGGATTCGATAAACTGAAGTTTTTCCTTTGAATCGCTGAGAAAACGAAGATAAATTCCTTCTGGACTTTTCAGGATATCGATACGAAGATTGCCAAGCCCTTCAAGACTGAGATGCAGGGAAAATCGTTCTTCGCCCTGCGCTGAAGTATCTGTGTCGCTACCACTTTCATGTTTTTCGACAAGTAAATATCCCTTTTCAAGAAAAGGGATTGGTAAAGGAAAAATATAAACATTATCTTTGTCAAGCTGGAGTTGCGCAAGCTGGTATAACTCGAGGGTGTTAAGTAGCTTGGTTGTATTTTCCGCAAGATGATCTGCACTTTTAAAAGCCTGAGCAAGCTCTAAAAGAGCTGATTTAAGAGTTTGTTTAGCATCTCCTGCTTCTCCTCTTGCCAAAAGAGCTTCAAAAGAGAGACCAAGCCTATCAATGAAATGTTTTAATAATGCCCCCCCATCTTTTCCGCTTAACTGATTTTGATTGAAAAGGAAAAACGATTCAAGAGTCTGGCGACTCAAGGCGCTTATGTTTTCTAGAGGTGACGGCGTTATCTTTTGCAACGATGAGAAAAGCGCTCGAATATCAATGTTTTCTCCAAGTAGCTTAATAGATTTACCAGCGAGAAGATTGTTTGAATCGTTTATGATTTTTAATTCGATTTGAGGAGAGGTACTCAAGACCTGTAACTTGAGGGTCTGGCCAACGGATAGCTCATTTTCCGAGTGCGCAGGAACCTTGTGTCCGGCGATCTCGAGAATAAACATCGTTGGACTTTTCACTTCAGCCACCAATGCCTTAAGGATATTGCCCTGAGGCGGCTGGAAAAATTTACCCCGATTGCTGGCATCCGAGGTAGAGGAGCCAATGGGAGAAATTCCTGATAATGGAGATACAGTACTCATAGTATTGTATCGGATATCCAGGCGTTATAGTTAAGGGAAGTGATTAAAATAATGAATGCGTTAAAAATCCTGAGTGCGGATATTTTCACGAAGCTGTTTACGCTGTTCACTCAGTAAGTAAGTGATTATGGCGTCTTTATGTTTTGTTGAAACAGTATCGAAATGGAATGCTACCAACCATCTTCTGTTACGTAATCTCTTTTTATGCACAATATGGCTAACAGCATTGACCGTTAAATTGTCATGGGGCAGATAAATTTCCAGGATGATATGTGCATTATTTTTTGGCTCGTCAGAAAAGAGGCAAAGAACGCCCGATGCTGACAAATCCATTGTTTGTCCATCAAGCGACCAGGAACTTTTGGAGCCAGATTGTAAGGTGGTTGTATAGGAAGCAGTTATCTCTGTTGTAGTGTTTACCCTGAAATATTTTCTCAAACTGGCAGGATTTAATGTGCTTTTGGCAACTAGGTGCAAGGTTTTTGTATCAATTCGCTCAATTACAGAGACATTCAATGAGACAGTTTTCTCTTCCTGGATAACGGATACAGGGTGTTCTTTGTCAAAATCTATTTGATGGGGAAGATTGTCATCTGAAAAAACGAGAAAAAAATAGGGTGCATTCCCAGTATCTTCTTGGAACCGGCAGTCGAAATGTTGTTGAAACCCATCTTTAAATGACAGCTTGATCCGGGCAGGACTACCGTCCTGAAGTGCTGAAATTATATTGTTTATTGGAATACTCACGGGCACTAGAGATCTTTGACTTTAACCTTGAGGCGCAATAATCTTCGTTGTATTTCAAGACAACATCCAATAATTTTATCTCGATCTTCCGTGGAAATTTCATCAAAATGAAATGCAACGTCATAGCGATCATCTGCGGTCTTGACCACCCTTGTTGGTCTGGCTAATGTGGTAACGACTTCAGGTATATCAGTTGGCAGGGAGATTTCTAGCTGAATAAACGCATTTGCAGGAGGCTTTTCAGAGAAACTGGCAAGTATGCCACTACCGCTAATGTCTATGGTTTCGCCCTGAAGCACCCATTGTTCCCCATCTTTTCCTTTTGCTTTCGAGCGAAATGATCTGCCAATGACACTGGTGACGGCATCTACTCGAAAAAATTCACGCAATTGATCATGGCTCATTGACTTGAGTGCAGTCATAACAAGATGCTGGGCATTGGTTATTTCGGTAATATTAGCTTCAAGCGAGATAGAAGGGCCGCCCATATCAATATTAATAATGCATGGTTGCTTAATATCTATGTCTTCTAATGGCAGCGCTCCAGTTTGAAAAAATAAACTGAACACAGGTGCTACAGATTTTTGATAAACCCCCTGTAAACGGTATCTTTCTGAAATGTTTTTTAAAGGAAGAAAAACCCGAACAGGCTTTGAATCTGGGATTTTTTCGAGAATGTCTTTGTCTGTGACCATAATAGAAAGTGAATGACAGAAATTGATAAATTATCTGGCTGAGTATCAAAATTCAGCGCCGCTTGTATTTTTACATTTATTAAATAAATATCAATTCAAATTATCATTGAGAAAGAAAATATTCAAGTAAATCAAAAAGTATTAACTTTTTGATATCATATATTGATGGTATTCATATTTTCCATGCCTGATAAATAAATGAATAAGCATTCTTTATAACAATGTTATAAGGCTGATATAATCAGGACAGATGAGCAACAAAAGGCTAACTGCAATAAAAGAAAATAATGGAAAATGGTGGTGATTTTAGAGATCAAAGACGATTTGATATCTTATGAATGAGCATATTGCAGAGGCTATTCACATAAAGAGATGAACAAGAATGTGGCAATTTCTACTAGGAGAGATTTTTTTAAGATGATTGTTTTAAGAGAGCGCCCGTCTGTTTCTGACCAGTTTGATAGCCACTGGTCCCACGAATTCCAGATTTGACTTTCTTAAGTTCGGATTGTTGGAAAGCCATTATTGATAATAAGTGTGGAAGTTTTTTTGTGTGAAAGGCTGAATTCGTTTCAATAAGTTGAACCCTATCATTCCAAAGTGAAATATTTTCTTTAATCAAAGCAGCATTTGCAAGAGCGTAAAGTTGGCGATCAATGTCTTTTAGTTCAGCAAGGATGGAATTGAATTCTTCCACCGTTGAGGCAACTTCTGTGAAGTTTCCAGATTCAGCAAAACAAACTGCGTCCTCAATTTTATCTTGTAAAATTTGGTATATTTCACATGAGTTAAGAAGAATTTCGCGAAAATTAGCCATTATAGTTACATTGCAATGGAAAAAGGTTTATGAGAAGGATCCTGCTTTCTAGGAATTTCCGGAGTCTTTTTCAGCTCAATAGCTTGCTGCCAGGTAATACGAAGATCACTTAACAACTTTTCAACGACTACGAGTTTTTTTGCATTGTTATTTCCGTTAGCCTTGAAGAGTTCATCCAGCATGTAATTATATAATCGGTTTAGATCAGCTGCGATTTTTCCGCCAATATCGTGATCCAGTGTGGCATTGAGTTCTGATATGATTGCAGAAGCCTTATTGATAGAATAATTTCGTTTTTCAATGTTATTTTCTTCAATCGCCTTTCTGGCCTGACTGGTAAATCTAATCGCCCCATCATAAAACATGATCAGAAGTTGCTCTGGGGTTGCTGAATTGATTTGGTTTGCCAGATAATTATTACTATATGCGTTTACCATTATTTCGCCCCTGGGGTAATTCCAGCCAGCATATTCATTTGCTGACTGAGATATGATGCAGTTGAATTCATACTGCTAACTAACTGCTCCATTGCCGAGAATTGAGCATTTAACATCTTTTCCCGTTGCTCAAGCCGGGCTTCCATTCGTGCCATGTTATTATCAAGAGTACGAAGACTCATATCGGTGCTTGCCTCTTTAGATGCAAGAATACCATTAGATCCGTCTGTCGCACTATCCAGATAATTTTTAAAAAGCGTCGAAACACCATCTATTGCATCCTGACCAAGGAAAAGACTTTCCAGATCTTCAAGATTGTTGGTAATGATGTCGTCAAGATTAGAATCATCTATAGAAATCTTTCCGGTGAACTGATCGGTTTCTATGCCGATGTCTACGAGATATTTAAACGATCCTGAAACACCGGTATTGGTGACGAGGAGATTTTGCAGTGAGCGGCGAACTCTCTGGAAACCTTGATCTTTCCCCCAGTCAGCATCTTTCTGATCATCTATAAATGAGAGTACGTCGTTATATTTTTTTACGAAATTATTTATTTTATCTTTAATACCCTGATTATCGGTTTCAACTGTAACATTCGTTGCGATGCCGGGATCATTTTCCTTCATTAATGAGAGGGTAACACCAGGAATCGCTTCGGTAAACGTATTGTTTTTATTGGTAATTGTAATACCGTCTACAACTATTGTGGCAAGTTCAGCTGGCTGAGTGTTGGCAAAACTCAGTGTGGTACCTCCGGATGAAACACCTGATGAAGTAGCGGTAAAGGTTGTTTCCGCATCTTTTCCGGTAAGCACAATTCGATAGCCATTCGCGCTACCGTCATTAATAATCGAAGCGGATACGCCGGTTGGCGTATCACCTGTGTTCGCTGTGTTTATCTTATCAGCAATATCAGAAAGCGAATCATTGGCATCAACAGTGATATCTGTGCCGTTTATGGTAATCGTTCCAGCAGTGAAATCAGCTGTTGATTTACTTGCATATCCGATGCTGACATCTTTTTGAACTTGAGCAAGATTTTGAACTTCAACCTGGAAGGAGCCACCAACGGAGGAACTTCCCGCAGAAACAGTAAAGAATTCCTCCGTTGCCGGGGTTGCTGTGAATGATCGAAGTTCTGATGGTGAGTCAAAATCCTTAAAAAAAGAATAGAGGTCATCAAGCTTGGTATCAAACTTTTTGAAAGCATCTAAGCGGTTGTTAAGATAACTTTTTTCGCGTTCTAGACGATCAAGAGGTTGGCGCTCAATTTTCATGAGCTCCGTTACAATTGCTCCCGTATCCATTCCAGAAGCAAGACCACCAAATGTTATATTTGCCATAATACAACTCCAGGCTTAGCTTTCGATACTTACAATGTTACCACGAAGATCATTCATCTGTTCGTGCATTTGAATTATGTCTTCAGGTGGTATTTGACGTATAAGTTCACCTTCCGAGTCAACCAGATTTATTATCAGGTCATTGGTATTCGGATTCAATTCGAATCTTACGCTATAAACACCATCTTCAGTAAGTGCTTTTATGTTGTTAAGAAGCTCTTCCGGTTGAATTGCTTTCTCTTCCGGTGAAGTTGCTTCTTCAGCAGCATTGTCAATTGAGTAATTCTCTCTCTTTTCTTTTACTGCCTCCGTATCCGTAGAGATAGTGGACCGGATTGGTGTAGTGGCCACCTGCAGTGCTTGCGTGTTCATCTGACAACCTCCATGGTGCAGTTTAGATTTTCTTATGCAAAGTAAATAAGGTGGTGGGAAGAAGTATATTCCCACCAACCCTAATTATGGCTTTACTACTGCAGGAGGCTCAGAGCCAGCTGTGGTTGCTGGTTTGCCTGGGCCAGAACAGAAACACCTGCCTGTTGCAGTATATTGGATTTCGTCATAGATGAAGTTTCCATCGCGATATCCGCATCCATAATACGTGATCTAGAAGCGGAAATATTCTCAGAAACGTTGGCGAGGTTAGCGATAGTTGATTCAAGACGACTCTGTACCGCACCAAGGTTACCACGTTCAACATCAACTGCAGATATAGCAGTGTCTATTGCACTAATGGCAGTGTTGGCATTGGCCTGGCTTTGTACATCACCGGTTGCACCAATTGTTGCGGAGTCCATATTCCCAATAGAGATTGAAATCGTTTGGTCAGCATTTGCACCAATGTGGAAGAGATTTCCTGTTGAGGTTCCATCCAGCAGATTCTTGTTGTTAAATTGAGTGTTATCAGAAATCCTATCAATTTCAGCAACAAGCTGTTGAAATTCAGCATCAAGAGAGTCTCGATCCTCGTCTGTATTGGTATCGTTTGCTGCCTGTACTGCAATTTCTCTCATTCTCTGGAGCAGGTTGGTGGTTTCTCCGAGCGCTCCTTCAGCAGTTTGTGCCATTGAAATACCGTCGTTGGCATTACGAACTGCCTGATTCAAACCACGAATCTGAGCTGTCATACGATCAGAGATAGCTAATCCAGCTGCATCGTCCTTAGCACTGTTGATACGAAGACCAGATGAGAGTCTGCGCATGGAAGTGTTCAGGGAGAGTTGAGAAGAGTTAAGATTCCTTTGTGCGTTCAGTGAGCCAATATTACTGTTAACTACGATTGCCATGATTTTTCCTCCATGAAAAATTTAGCTGGGCGTCCTTGCCCTTTTGTTTTACTTTAATTTCGTTTAATTCATTACATGTCGTGCAAAAATTGTATTTTGTTTCGTCCTCGACGCCTCCTTTTTAGGGTTCATCTTTTTTTTCTTCTTCCTCTTTATCGTCTGTTCTGCTTGAGAGGTTTAGGGGAAAATACAACTTTTTTTGAAAATATTTTCCCCTGTATACATTACTTTCTTAAAGAAGGATAGATATCAACAACATACTATCCTTGCAGCAGGTTAAGAGCTAATTGGGGCTGCTGATTCGCCTGGGCTAATACAGAAACACCTGCCTGTTGCAGAATGTTCGAACGGGTCATGGCAGAGGTTTCCATGGCAATATCGGCATCCATTATCCGAGATCGTGATGCTGAAAGGTTCTCAGCGACATTAGTTAGGTTGGCAATGGTTGATTCCATTCTGCTTTGGATCGCACCAAGATCACCGCGTATGGTGTCAATACTGCCGATTGCAGTGTCAATTACACCGATTGCTGTATTGGCATTAACAACATCCAGGACATCAATTGATCCACTGTCAACACCGAGAGTTACAGCATCGGCTTGACCAACTGAAACTGAAATAGTTTGGTTTTCATTGGCACCAACATGAAATACAGCGGCAGATCCTCCATTAGCCGGATCAAATGTGCCATCTAGTAGGTTTTGGCTGTTAAATTGAGTATTGTTTGCAATTCGATCAATTTCTGCCTGAAGTTGCTCAAATTCAGAATTCAGTGATAAGCGGTCCTGGGCGGTATTGGTATCATTTGCCGATTGAACTGCTATTTCACGCATACGTTGCAGAAGATTGGTTGACTCCTGCAAAGCGCCTTCAGCAGTTTGTGACATGGAAATACCATCATTGGCATTCCTTGCCGCTTGATTGAGTCCTCTGATCTGTGAAGTCATACGGTCTGAGATTGCCAGACCAGCAGCGTCATCTTTTGCACTGTTAATACGCAAACCTGAAGACAATCGCTTCATTGAGGTGTTGAGCTCACTCTGTGATTGCGATAAGTTTCTTTGAGCATTGAGAGAAGCAACGTTTGTGTTAATGACTATTGCCATGATATATTCTCCTTGATATGGCTTTTGCGTCCTTGCTGTTTACTGTCTCAGCTTCCGTGCTTCTCAGTAGATAAGTTTATTGTATAAGCTGTATCGGATGGTCATACGCAAACTTAAAGAAAAATTTTGTTTTTACATTGGCGGTTATCGACTGAAACTGTAAGAACTGAAGGGAAAATACTATTTCGCCCGTAAAATATTGAAAGGGATCAAAACGATATGCCAAGATATTTTCCCGGATTAATCTCCGTAAATTTAAAAAGTTAGGTGGAAATACTATTATGCAGGACGCAAATACGGCCAAATCTAAGTATCAATTTTATTCAGAAAAAAAACGAAAGAATGCTGAGGAAGAAGTAAGAGAATTATTGAGAAAAAAACCTCACCAACCAGACTATATATATTATTGGGGTCTGATTCATTTAGACAGAAAAGACTATTTTGCAGCTATTGAGATATTTCTTAATTGTTTGGATGTAGATAAAAACCATGTTGAAGCATACTATGGAATTATAGGTGCGATGCGTGAAATAAGGAATTTTTCAAAGGCCGAACAATATCTTGTTAAACTCGAAAAAATCATATCTGAAAATAATATATGGCATTTAGATATCGAGCGAGCTTTAAACGCTTTAGCGCAAAAACAATATAAAAAGTCGATTGAAGTTACAAAAAACTCTCTTGAGAGAAATGGCGAAATAGCAGAACTCTACATAAACCTCGGAAGTATCTATTTGGAAATGAGTGAGTTTGATCTAGCCATTGAAAAGTTTAAAAAAGCTGAACAGTGTGACAGAGCGGCAAATAATTTAGCCTTTCATCTCGCTAAAACATACATCATTTTGGATGATTATGAGAGAGCCGAAGAGTATTTAGATAAAATTGATGCTCTTCAGATCCCGCGGCTCTATTGGGAGGTAAACATCTGCAGAGAGCTATTTGAACGTGAAAGAGTAAGATTAACTCAAGTTGAAGATGATCTGTTGGAGGTCTATCGTGACGATCTGGATAACGCAGAGGTGTTGTATCAGCTCGGTTGTGTAAATGTTTTAAAGAAGGATTTTGATGCAGCCATTAAAAATTTAGAGAAATCCATTGTAATCGATAAATATTGCCTGAAATCTCAATTACTACTTTCAAATTGCTTGCGACAGGAACATAAATTAGCAGAACTTGAAAACCATCTTCAGCAAATTGAAAGACTCAATCTAAAAACGCTAGACTGGATAATATATTTACATAAGGCCTTAACGTGCATATCTGAAAGCCATTTTCGTGAGGCAATTGAGTATATTAATCTGGCTTTAGATATATATCCTGAAAATGCTGTACTTCATTTTTACCAAGGCCATTCCTTTTCAAATCTGAACGATATAGAGTCGTCGGTTGTCTCCCTCAGAAAGGCAATTTCGCTCGACCCGTGTATGTTCAGAGCACATCTGAATTTGGCTACATATTTAAGAAATTTCGATAAGTTTAAAGAAGCACTTGATATTCTAAATCGTATTCCAGAAACGATTGATCTTGAAGTATCGAGAAGGAGATATTTTGAAAAAAGTCTATGCTATGAATTATTACATCAAAGAGAACTGTCGAAAATTGCCCTGCATAAAGCGGTTGAGTTAGTGGGTGAGGGGACGGAAAGTCTGGAAAGTTTTGGAAAACTTTTTGAGAATTACGGCGAATATTATTATTCTCTCATTGCCTATAGCAAATTAATTGAAAATGACAAAGGATATCATTTTACATAAATAACAAGGACTTCTCTGTATCAACATTTTGTTTCTCGGGGAAGGGTGAGAATGAAAAACCTCTGCTTTTTAATATTCTTTAAGAAGTGAATCGTATATATTCCTATAGTTTTGAAGCATGATCTCAAAGGTATATTTTTCTTGAAATAACTGATAGGCATTGTTGGTGAGAGAAGACGATATTTGCGGATTTTTTAAAACAAAAGAGAGTTGCACTGCCAGATCATTTTCATTATCAAAAAGCAAACCAGTTTTTTTATGCTCAACCAACTCCTTGATTGCACTGATATTGCTGCCTATGACCGGGATACCTTCACGAAACGCCTCTAACACCGATATCGGGAGTCCCTCGCTTTTGGATGGGAGGACAAGACAAGTGAAATGTTTAAGTATTCTCCTGATATCCTTTCTGTATCCAGTTACAAACACTTTGTCATCAAGGCTGTAAGTCTGTATCATTTGAGAGATTTTACCCGGTATTTCTTCATCACCAATGAGCAAGCATATAAAATCTTCCTCTTTTAAAAGTGAAAGTGCCCGGATAAGGCTGGCTTGATTTTTACGTTCTCCTATTGTGCCAATGCAGCCAAAAACTGGAATGCCTCTCTGGGTCCAGGACTCCAAATTTTTTAGCAGTTGGTCTTTTTCGTTTGATGATGCCGGCTGACTTGAATTTGAAACATTAGATAAGCCATTGGGAATCACCGACAGTTGAGAAAGAGCAACTCCCAGGGAGAGCAATTGGTCCGCACTGGCCTGGGAAACCGGGATAACCTTATCAACCATATTCATGATTGCGACGTCAGTTCTTAGATGATTCTTATTTTTATTATTTCCAATACCGTGCATGGTGAGAATCACTGGCATGAAATGTTGTACTGAGCTTCTTGCCAGCAATCCAATCAACGCTGGAATCGCTGCATGTGCGTGGATAAATTTAACTTTATGCTTTATCAGAAGATTTCTTACCTGCTCCGAAGCGACCACATTTAACGTCACGTCTCGCCTGAAAAATGAGGTCATGCTTTTCACCGGAATATTTGCTTTACGGAGTCTTTCAATATATTCCGGGTAGCTTTCATATCCGGGTACCGGATTATTATCTGTAAGGACAAGAACATCTTCACCGGATTCTTTTTGTGCACATGCGAGTTCAGTTAGGATATTTCCAGCCCCACCTTGAAGAAATGTTGTAATATGCACAATCGCCATCTTTTCTCACTGTTAACGTTTTGGCCATGCAGGGGAATTAAACTGCTCATGGGATCTCCTGCCGGTATATGAATGAGGTATTATCAGCTTAAAATTAAAGCATATCGCTGGGCATATTGTATATGTCTTTAGCGAAAGTTGGTATAGGTTATGCAATTTGTTGGAAAGAAAGTGACTCTCTCTCAGACTTTTTCATAAATTGAAACTTTATCTTTGAAGTCAGATCATGGCGATGAAAATATTGATTTCTAAGAAGGAATAAGTTTTGCTAACATATCAGGAGTTGTTTGAGAGGTATTCATTGAGGTGTGAATTTTTTGAAAATTATTTTTTCCATCGATAAGCTACTTTGGTTATCGGTATACTATCTACTGTAATGTGAATATGTATAATGATCTTGAAAAAGAAGTATTGAAGATACCTGATGGCTCCAAATTATACATCTATGGATGTGGTGAAATTGGAGAATATGTATATGACATAATCCGTCATAGAAAAGATGTGGAGGTATTAGGTTTCATTGATCGCAAAGCCAGCAAAGGGATATTTTTATTTAAAAATTTGGAAGTGATGACTCTCGAACATTGGTGTGGCCTGGATGCCGGTTCGAAGGTTTTTATCGCGAGTAATTTTTTTTATTACGATGTCTTTGCTGAGCTAGCTAAAGCCAAAAAAGCTGAAGCAGTTTTAAACGTTCGAGATAGAATACATGTCATCCATAATATAGAGAAAGTTGATCCTCGAAGTTATCTCTCAAAGGGGAGAGGGTACGAAGAACTTAACATTGAAGATCTTAGCAATTCACAGCTTTCTGTTAAACCTATAGCTTTTTATTTGCCTCAATTCTATCCGTTTCACGAAAATGACACATGGTGGGGAAAGGGCTTCACTGAATGGAGAAATGTGACCAGGGGGAGATCGAGATTTAGGGGACACTATCAACCTCACTTACCCAGTGATTTTGGATACTATGACTTGCGTGTTGAAGAGGTCATGGAAGAACAGATCGAATTAGCGAGAAAAACAGGCTTGTATGGGTTTTGTTTTTATTATTATTTTTTTAACAAAAAGAGATTACTTGATCTGCCATTAGATAATTTTTTAAAGAAAAAGGACTTTGATTTTCCGTTTTGTTTGTTGTGGGCAAACGAAAATTGGACACGTAAATGGGATGGCAAGGAGAGCGAAATCTTAATTGGTCAAGAGTACCGCGAATGTGATGATGACGCTTTAATCAATAGCTGGTTGAGGTACTTTGAAGATGATCGATACATAAGAATTGATGGCAGACCATTATTTATAATCTACAACCCCTCATCAATTCCCAATGCCAGGAATAAGATTAGGAAATGGAAGGAGAAATTAAACGATAAGGGGGAAAATCCTCTCATATATATGGTCCAGAGAATACATGATTTTGAACCTGACAACTATGGACTCGATGGTGCCATTGAATTTCCCCCTCACAAACTCGCCTCTTATCTGCCGAGAATAAATCCATTTCTGCAGGATACGGAGGAAAAATTTTCTGGCGACTATTTTCTTTATGATGATCTGGTGAGTGCAAGTAAAAACGTTAGTCCCGACACCTTTGACTTGATTCGTACAATTGTTCCAAATTGGGACAACGAACCAAGAAGACCATTGGAGGGCATGGGCTTTGTAGGTTCGACACCAGAAAAATTTGAATGCTGGTTGTCAGATGTCATACGATATTCAATTGAAAATCCCATTTGTGGAAAGCAATCCTTCGTTTTGATAAATGCATGGAACGAATGGGCTGAAGGTGCTCATTTAGAACCGGATATATATTGGGGGGCAGGATACCTGAACGCAGTAAACAGGTGTTTAAAGAGGTATGTTGTGTAATCTCTAATTGAATAGAGTGTATATGTCATTGGACTTCTGGTGCCTTACACTTTCCAATAAACTCCTTCTCCATGAGTTGACATGAGAGGGAGTTTGCACAGTATTTCAATTGATCAGTTCATTTTTGAAATCCCCAGACCGCCTGAGGTCTATAAACATCTGATTTAAGAAGCATATGTTTTTTAAATTTCCCGCCTAAGACGGATTGGGCATATTCCGGCGGTATAATCGCATCACCATATATGTCTCGTATTTCTTTGCTTTCTTGAGTCTTTTTGTATATATGTTTGCCTTCCGTATAGTCTTTTCGGACGAGATCTAAATCGCCGAATGCCTTGACAATAACATCTTCATAACTCGATTTTTCATGCTCGAGTGTACTAAGTCTCTGTAGATCATTAATAAAAAATTCATCACGAACAGTGAAGACTAGCACTCCTCCTGGATTTAAGATGCGAAATAATTCGTTAACCCATTCCTGGGCAGCATACTCAGAAAGGTGTGAAAAGACGGAAAAGGAATAGATGAGATCAAATTTCTCATCAGGGAAATCCAGTTTCGGCATATAATCTGACAATAAAAAATTAGGATATTGCACCATTTTTCTACAAAAAGTGATTATACCAGGATGTGGATCTACACCAAAAAGATTGGTAAACGGAAGATCTTTTAGAAAATAGCGTATATGTCTCCCCCAACCGCAGCCAAAATCAAGTACGGAACTTGATTCACCAAGTGTCCTGTTGAAACTCGAATGGATGTTTTTGATATCAATATAGAAGGGGAAGGAATGCTCTATTCCGCGTTCACCAGAAACGCCAACCCATACTGTTTGTATTTCATCTGGAGGAAAACCAGGAAAGTCAATACCTTCTATAACCTGTTCAGAAACGCTTCTTTTTAACACTTCAAGCCACTTATCGTCACTATAACCTGCAAAAGCATTGGTAAAAACAGTAGTTGAAAATTTCTCAAAAAAGTTTGTCATAGTATTTCTCAATAGGAAAGAGGTTAACAAGTATCTGCTTCAGATCAGGTCATATTAAAGTACAATTATTTTAGAGATGTGAGAATTTTTTAATAACTCACTTTGCATTGAGTCAACATGGTTGTCACTTGCAATTATAAAATTTACATCATTATATGCCGGGTTGGATATTATCTCCTCAACCTGACAGGTTGTAATACCTTTATAGGTTAATTTTTCAAACCTGGCTCTTTGATCGATTATGTATAGAACTTCGCCAAGATTCTCTTCATGGATTTGGTCTATTAGGGAGAATGCATAATTGCTATATGCATATATGATGAATTTATCACCGTCAGCTTTTGCCAATGCACGAATACATCTAATTTTTAAAGCCTGTTCAGTGGTCAGGTTTTTATAGGTTTCTATTTCTTTATGGTACAGATAACGAAAATAAGATAGCAAGGAATTCAATCTGTTCACTAAACGTAATTGAATATCTTCCTGAAATATATTTTCTGCTATCATGCTGGGCAATTGCATCATCCCTTTGGTAAGCTTGTCAAAGTCCGAAAGTGTGGACCAGAGGCCATTTTCATGTACCCTGTAAACAGCCATTTGATCGGAGAAATAATAGAGTTTGCCTTGGAGAGCGGTGTACATATGAAGGGGCCAATCACCAATGGGAGTATGTCGGAGGTATCTGGGGAGACCCTGGTCTTTAATCCAGTTACGAAAGAGCACACCGGGAGTGTGAATGAAATTTCCATCGACGAGATCATTTATATCTGTCGTTTGTTTCGGTGGTGATATTGGTTGAAGATACCCCTCTGGCAGTTTTTCCGTGCCGTATCCTGGGTGGTCTTTTTTTCGTTCATCCAGATAAATGACGTTGATATTACAAAAGCACAAGGCATAATCCGGGTTATTTTCTAAATAGTCTACCTGCTTCTGCAGTTTTAAAGGATCTATCCAGTAATCATCGCCTTCAAGTATGGCAATATAATTGCCTCGGCACGATTTGAGTGTCTCAATCATATTGAAACGTCCGGTAACATACCCGTTAATGACCATTACATCATCTCGTTTACGTTCGAAAAGCCTTATTATATGTGGATATTTAGTAGCATATTGCTGGCATATTTCCCTTGTACCGTCAGAGGAATCATCCTCACCAATACAAATCTCAAAAGAAAAATCTGTTTTTTGGCATAAAATACTGTCAATTGCCTTGGCAATGAAATCGACATGATTGTAGGTCATTACAGCAACACTTACCAACGGCTGCTGATCGCGAATGTCAAAATTCATTTTCAAATAGAGTGGGTATCGTTTTTAAAGTAAAGAAAAGCATCTTCAAATTTCTTTATTTCTTGAGGGGCTAACCTATTGTGACAATTATATTTAAAATGACTGGGGCCAGAATATTTGGCAGTGATTTCGCAACCAAGGTCATTGAATTTTGTCCGTATCAATTCATAGATATATTCCGGCCTCTGGCAGAGATCTTTGTAATGAACTGGCAAGTGTTTTGAAGAATGAATTGTTTTTAATCCATCACTAATCGCTTTTTCTGTGAAGAAAACCTGTCCAGCAATTTGATGATATATATCCATGGTTTTCAGGAAATCATATTCTTTCGGTTTTACCGACCACCATTTATTTATATCACCGTGATATTGTTCTCTTGCTAAAAGGATTGACTGCATGGCCATTAACGGATCCCGTTTTACCTGGAGCCAAATGATATTATCAAACTTGCTGTGAAAATAATCGATATTGTATTGCAAAAGACCGGCTTTTGTAACGAAGGGTTTCATAAAGGCATGTTGGATTGAGATCAAACCCCGCATAATTTCATGGCAATTGACCTTTTCCAAGTCCATGTCAGAGAGGTGCTTGATATCAAAGTTGGGCATATAATTTCGAAAAAAATGTTGAAATTCATTTGTAGCCATTGCCCCCTGACTCTTTCCTAAGCATGATTCAAAGTTAAGCGTGGAGTGTATATCCTTAAATGCTTCATGGTTGTCAAATGCTGGGTCAAATATAAGTTTTTGCACCAAAGCACCGATATATGGAGCATAAGCAAAACGGCCAAGTACATTTGTTGGATACGAAAACTGGTTAGTTGAGGCTAAAAACTGAAGAAGTATTGTTGAACCGCATCTCGGTGTGCCAATGATAAATCCAAATGGCCAATTGTTTTCTGCCTCAATATCAAGCTGATTTTGAACTGGTGCAAGGAGATGTTTTAATTCATCTATTAGTACATCAAGTTCGGGATTTTTATGAATGCTCTGTATACTTCCAGCCTGGCTATTTCTGTTTAAGTTCAAGATAACCTCGTGTGGATTTTATAAGGTTTTATATTGAGCGATCATTTCATGTATTTTCTCGACAGAATTGAACATCAAAACGTCAATGATGGAGAGACCTGGTTCAAACGTTTTCCTGCCTTGATAATACTCCGGCAACAGGTGTTGTATAAACGTAAGGGTTATATTGCTTTTAGAAAACTCATCTTTTTCGAAGATGTCTATTCCGCCCGATAAATTCACATATTCTTTAGCATCAATAGCTTCTGAAATACGTAAAGCCCATTGACCTGGATGTTCAATAGTACCTGTATCGACATGTAAATCAGAAAAGTTCACAAGTTTACAGTTCATGCCAAGATAACAGAGAACTTTCTCAAGTGATTTTCTGTTGAGATCTACTAATGTTATATAGTTATCAGAGAATATTTGAGAAAGAAGGGCATGGACTTTATCAAAATAAGGAGCGGTTTTCCGGTAATGTTCAAGTTGCCTGAGAAGAGTGTGACACCATGTCGGATCAGTTTGTATCTTAACGTTGTTAATGGAAGTTTTAAATTCAGGCTTGATAATTCCAGCTTTAATATATTGCCATCCGTCATTAGGTTTTAGAATGCGATTACGGCTCATCCAGCTCCTGCGAGTATATTGAGGAGTGTCAAAAATGATAAAAAGGTCAGAGTAGTGGAATAATGAGAAATAACCAATATATGGAAAAAAATATGGTTGCATAATGGCAGCAATCATAAATCAATCCATCCACGAATAAGAGATACGATTGAATCAATCGTTTTTTCATTGACTGCAGTACCGGTGGGGAAGGCCAGCAGTTGTTTCGAAACCTTTTCAGTCACTGGTAGCATTTGACCTGCATGTGGGTAATGTGAAAGATATGGTTCCATTCGATGGCAGCCAGGCCAGAAATACCGTCTCACTCGAATATTGGCTTTGTGTAGCTTATACATCAGGGTGTCTCGATCAAGTGGAAAATCCTCTTTGATTTTAACGATAATGTACTGCCAGTTGCATTTGTTTTCCTCATTATATGTGACAATTGAAAGTCCGGGAATTTCAGAAATGCATTTTGTATAATGGTCATAATTACGTTTATTGACAGAGAGGAACCGTTCAATGCTGTCGAAATTAGTCAGTCCCATTGCTGCGCAGATTTCTGACATTTTGCCATTGGTACCAAGGTAAATAACATTATCCATTCCAGAGAACCCAAAATTTTGCATAAGCCTGATTTTCTCAGCAAGTGCATCATCATCGGTTGTAATTGCCCCGCCTTCGAAGGTGTTAAAAAATTTAGTGGCATGAAAGCTAAAAACCTCACAGTCACCAAAATTGCCTATCATTCTATTGTTGTAAGAACAACCAAAGGCATGAGCAGCGTCAAATATAAGCTTAAACTGGTATTGATCTGCAATTTGCTGAAGCTTGTCAATTGCACAAGGTCTGCTAAAAAGATGGACACCGATGATACCCGTAGTACGCGGAGTGATATGTCTCTCTATCTGTGATGGGTCGAGACAGAGTGATTCTTCATCTATATCACAAAAAACGGGTGTTATTCCCTGCCACTGCAGGGAGTGGGCGGTGGCAATAAACGTCATAGATGGAAGTATAACCTCTCCTTTTAACCCCAGAGCTCGTATTGCAATTTCAAGAGCTATTGTTCCATTACACATGGCAATGAAGTGCTTGACCTTGAAATAATCAGCCATGATTACTTCAAATTCACGAACAAAAGGGCCACGATTTGTTAGCCAGTTCCTGTCAAACATATCATGAACTCGTTGTATAAAAGATTCACGATCTCCAAGGTTTGGCTTACCAACGTGAAAAGTTTCTTTAGACATAGTGCTTCTGTTCCCAGGCAGGAAAATGGTAAAAAATAGTCTTTTTAATAATTTAAGCTTAGTGTTAGTGTATCTGGCAATATCTCAAATTGATATGGTAACATTCTTTATTTCTTGAAAAGGTCTGTTAAGATTATGAGTTCTCCTTGGTAAAAATATTTTACTCCATAGGCAATATGAATCTAACTTAATGGATAGAAGATATGTGTAATCAAATATATATTGATATTAAATCCTCTTTAATGGTTGAGCGCAAGGTTTAAACGGGCAACTAATTTATTCAAAAATGAAGTGGAAAAGTCTGGTTCTTTCACGCATTTTTTAAAAATCTTTAAGCTTATTTTCACTTAAAGCTAGGGAATGACTATGAAAGTAGCCTTTATATTTCCGCCCCCATGGGACCCGCATTATCCTCCTTACTCTCTCGCTCTTTTCAAAGGTTCAACAATTCAGTCTGGTGTTGAGTTTATAGGCTCTGATTTGAACAACAAATTGTATCATGAAGTTATTGAAGAGGATAAAAAATATTGGCAGGCGCAGCACGCGCATCTTTGGCATTCCGATAATGTAGATATTATTAAAAAATATTCTGCATTTTTAGATTCTTACACGAATAATCTGCTCAAAAAGAATATTGATTTGTATGCATTTTCAATAATCACATATTCAAAAAATATGGCATTGCATCTGGCTCAAAAAATAAAATCAGCTCATACACAGGCAAAGATAATTTTTGGTGGACCTCAATGCTTCCCGGCCTACGATGGAGCGGGTATTTTGCAGAACCAATATATAGATGCGGTTTGTACAGGAGAAGGAGACCTGGTTTGGCCTTTAATCCTTAAGCATTATGCTGAAAACAAAAACTTGCAGATAAATCTGCCAGGAGTGGCCTACCGGAATGATGAAGGTGTAATTATTGATAATGGGGCCCCTGAAATAGTGCATGACCTGAATTCGCTACCATTTGCTGATTTTAGTGGTACGGATTATTCAAAATATACACAAAGAAAAATCTACAATATGAGTATTATGACCAGCAGGGGATGTGTTAACTCATGTGCATTTTGTAGTGAGAGGCCTAATTTCAATAAATACAGGTATCGACGTGCCGAAAACATCGTCGATGAGATAACAAAGAATCTTGAACACTTCCATACCAATCCATCTATTATTTCTGCGAGTGAAGAGAACTCGCTAACGGAGGAAGCAAATAATAACCAAGAGCTTAAGTCCTCAGTTCCATACTTTTCTTTTAACGATTCTCTTATTAACGGTGCTCCTAAAGAACTTGAGAGGTTTTGCGATTTAGTCATTGAAAGAAGACTGGAGTTCCTGTGGGGAGGAATGGCTCTCATTCGAAAAGAAATGACTTTTGATCTGCTCAATAAAATGAAAAAGGCAGGCTGTAATTATTTGGCATGGGGTATGGAATCAGGAAGCCAGAGAGTCTTGAATCTTATGTGCAAGAAGTTTATTACCATGGATATTGCTTCAGATGTGATAAAGTTAGTTGACAGGGTAAACATCAGGCAATCCATTAATCTTATTGTCGGTTTTCCCGGTGAGACTGAGGAGATGTTCAATGAGACCATATCATTTCTTCGTGAATATAAGCAGTATTTTTCCTTTGTTGGAGTTCAGCCAATGATGATTTCCAATAATTCTGCGGTTGCAGACAGATTCGATTCTTTTGGCGTGAGGGATTTAAATGATAGATTGAAGTGGCAAACAAAAGATGGTGAAAACACTTATGAAGTAAGAATGAAGCGTATTGAGGTATTAAAGTCGATCCTTGATGATAGTATACGGACGATCGATAAGAAACAATAAAAGAGAAAGAATAACTGAGAGCTCAATACTATTTGGCCTTATAAAGTTGTTCTGCTTCTGTAGATGTGTAAATTGCAATCAACGATTGCTAATAATATTGAAATTCACATATTAGGTGTCACCTAGCCATGGATTTACCACTTATCTCCGTTATTGTACCTAATTATAATCATGCCTCTTATTTACGGGAGAGGCTTGATTCAATCCTGCAGCAGGAATATCAAAATTTAGAAATACTCCTTTTTGACGATTGCAGTACCGATGAAAGTGTCGTGATACTCAAAAACTATCTCGACCATGAGAAGATCAAAAGTATTGATATTAATACCTCCAACAGTGGCTCTCCCATTTCACAATGGCGAAAAGGGGTTGAACGAGCACAGGGAGAGTTTGTCTGGATTGCTGAAAGCGATGATGTGGCTTCACCGTTATTCCTTTCAAGTTTAATAGATGTCCTCCGCAATGATAGCGAAGTTAATTTGGTGTATTGCCAATCCGGATCAATCAATAACAAAAGCGAACAACTTGGTGATTACTCCTATATTGGAAATATCTTCGAGGAGAATCCATGGCAAGATAGCTTTATTGTTAACGGGACTGATTTTGTTTGCCATTATTTAAAAAGGGAAAACGTCATTCCAAACGCAAGTGCAGTGATAATGAGGAAGAGTAGCTTGCTTGATGTGGATTGGGAATATATTAGCACATTCCGTTACGCCGGTGATTGGTTGGCGTATTCAATGGTGCTGAAGAAAGGCAAGATTGCCTTTGTAAATAAAAAGTTAAACTATTTTAGAAGTCATGATCATTCGTCAAGACAAAGAAAAGATATTGATTCATGGAAATGTTATTTTTCCGAGCGAAACTTGGTTCATCAAAGTATTGAAGCACATTTTTTTACTGATTGCTCTGATGAGTATCGAAAATCAATAAAAACGCTCCATGAGTACATCTCACTAGCCTCGAGATTGACATCCTATTTTAACATAGAAGAAAAGTGTGAAGTGGTAATTTATGGTGCTGGTAATGTGGGGCGTTCAGTTTTTGAAATACTAAATGAGTCAGTAAAAAATGTTGAGGTTCTGGAATTTATAGATCAAGTAGCAGAGGTGAAGTCGGATCTTATCGTCTGCGGGAGGAGAGTGGTTTCTTTAGCAGAGTATGTTCAAAATCATAAAAATATTCCTATTTTGATAGGGTCCCTGGCATTTGCAGAAGAAATACAGCAGAAACTTATTGGGGTTGGGCTTGGTGAATTGATTGTTCCGATAATATTTAGGAGTTCAGACCCGATCTGATAGTTACATACTGAAAAGCACTATTCGACCTGACAGTGTGTTGAAGATCTCCGGTTTCTTTGTCGTTTCATTGCTTCTCCATTTTTTATAGAAGTAACATAAGTGAGAAGCCATGTGAATTGTTTATAACTTAACTGGTGTTCCTAAATGATGGGACCACTTCTGTTTTATGTGGTGGCTACTTTCTGGGTGGTAAACCAAGTTTTTCCCGTCTTTCTGCTCCGAGTTTGTCACAGGTTTCCCGATCTTTTGTGTAGACAAGTTTTCTGAACAGAACACCTGAGCTGGTGGCATCCTGGCAATACTGAAATCCAGAATTTTCTACATATTGTTTAGTTCCTGTAGAAATAAAAAAGGCAAGAACGAATAAGCCTAGGGTCAAGAAGAGGATGGCACGATGGAAGGGATCGCGCCATTTTTCAACAAGAGATGGTTTAAAATAATCAACCAATGCAAATAGATGAAAGATTGGTAGTGAAATCATAATAAAATGAGCACCTGTGCGATTCATAAAAGACACCGAATCGGATGAGCTGGTAACTCCGATAAAAACTTGATGTATTTCGTTGTAGCCCAGCCAGAAGGTAAAAATTGCTAGAATATCGCCAAAAAACAAGATAAAATGTGCAGTTCTTTTGCTCATAATCTTTCTTCGGTTAACCGTTTAATGATATCTAAGTTTAGGTCTACACATAGGTTATCTCTAAGGGTGAAAAAAAGATTTAAAATAGTAAATCCAGATCTCTGAAATGTTCTCAAAGATTGTTAATATCAAGTCCATACTTGCGATAAATCCACTTTCTTTCAAATTCATGGATTTTACGGCCTAACGATTTTTCCATTTCTTCTTTTTTTTCTTGCAATAGCCCTCTGATATTTTTTTAAATTTAAGGCGATTTACATTGACGGAAAAGGTAAACACAATAGGAGATGTTTCATTTGGTGGCTACTTTCTGGGTGGTAAACCAAGTTTTTCCCGTCTTTCTGCTCCGAGTTTGTCACAGGTTTCCCGATCTTTTGTGTAGACAAGAGTTCTGGCAATTATGCCAGAACTGCTTGCGTTTTCGCAGTACATGTAACCTTTGTTTTCAATAAAGCTTTTCATGCCAAAAGAAATAAATATAGCAATCACGAGTAAAGTTATTGAAATGACTATGATGATATAATTTATTCTATCTTGCCATTTTTGAATAAGAGATGGCTGAAAATATTCGAATATGGCGTAAATGTGAAATGCAGGAATGGCAGGCATAATTACAAGGAAGCCTACTCGATTGAGAAAAGAAATCGAAGCAAAAGAATTTGAAATGTCTTTAAAAACATGCTGTATCTCCATGCAACCATTCCAAAAACATAAAATTGCAAAGATATCAAAAGCTATAAACAAGATATGAGCTACTTTTTTGTTCATAATCATCCCATAGAAAACCAGTCTCCTTGTACATGGAACTGGCTTAATAAAATATATGTGTCAATGTACAATATAAGTTAGGCTCTTTTGGGCCGCTGGATAAAGCTCAATGAAATGTTCTTTTAAAAGGATTGTCTATATCGAACCCGGTAGATCGATATACCAACTCTCTTTCAAACTCATGGATTTTTCGGCTTGATGATTTTTCCACTTCTTCCTTTTTTCGAAATATTACCACTTGTCCTTTTTCTAATACTACCGCAAGGCAACTCGTCAAACCTAAATATATGAAACCGCATCGAGGATAAGAGAAACGCAATAGGAGATGTTCTATTTGGTAGCTATTTTTTGGGTGGCAATCTAAGTTTTTCACGTCTTGCGGTTTCAAGTTTGTCACACGTCTCCCAGTCTTTTGTGTAGACAAGTGTTTTAAAAAATATACCAATTCCGCTGGCATCATCGCAGTGGAGATATCCTGAGTTCTCAACATAATGTTTTGTTCCTGCTGAAATAAACATGGCAATCGGGAACAATGCGATGGTGAAAATAAGAATTGCTCGATTAAGAAAATTTCGCCATTTTGCTATAAGAGATGGTTTGAAGTAGTCAAATAAAGCATAAATGTGAATGACAGGGATTATAAGCAGAGTAAAAGCATATCCTCCTCGACTGACAAATGAAACTGAATCGGATAAATCGGAAACGTCTGCAAACACTTGCTGTATCTCGCTATAGCCTAGCCAGAAAACCAAAAATGCAAACATGTCAAAAAAAGGGAAAAGAATCAACGCCGTTTTTTTGTTCATGGTGATCCTGTGTAAATTATATGATTCATTGTTTTGGTGCTAAAATATATAAATGGTTAGAGGTAGATTTATTTAAAACCTCTGTCATTATTAACCTTTGCCCAAAATCTCTATTGGATGTTCAATTGAATAATTACCTGAGCAATAGTAACCCTTAATCTTACGTACATAACTGAACTTTTGTTGTTTTAGATGACCTTTTCAATAGCAACAAATTATTAACAAAATAATCGTTTCTAAAAATTATCTATATCTAATCCATATCTGCGATAAATCCATTCTCTTTCAAACTCATGGACTTTTAGTCCTAAGGATTTTTCCATCTCTTCTTTTCTTTGGACAATTGCTTTTTGGCCGTTCTCCAAGGCTATAACCAGCTTATCCGTAAGCCCATAATGATCGTCTATTCTTTGTATTGCATATCCAGTTCCTAAACTGACAAGAATAGTGACAAAAATGGATATGGCAGCAGATGTAACTACAGCGCCTACCATCAAACCCATCAGACCACCTGCCAATGAACCTAAACCAACTATAATCATATCAGCCGTAATCCTGCCAACCAAATTTGCCATGGTGACCTTGTGTTTAAGAATACATTCGACAATGGTCAATGGAACAGTGGCAACAATGGTGATCTTGGCACCAATTCGAACCATGCTTTTAATGCCTAAAGCACCGATGGCCATTTGAACGATTCTGGTGTTATTGGCTGAGTAGACGGTACCCCTGAAAAGTGTTCGTTCACCGGCATAGCCGCCAAACACGATGTATTGTTTCATATTTATTACTCGTGATTCAACTTTACCCGTAATTCCCAGGTCATTGACAACCTTGGCCAGTGTTACGCTATCCATGATCGGAGAGAGATAGGGAGAGATATTGCGTTTGGTAAAATCCACCGCCTGGAGATTGTCTATCGTGGTTATCTGGCGTGTATATGGAGGAGGGGAGGAGTTATGACAACCGTTGGCGGTGGAATATTCTCTCAGCAACCTGGAGTCCATGGGAGAAACTTTTTCGGATTTAAGGGCGGCATGAAAAGGAGTCAATGGTACGTTTACGGCTGGAGGAGCAGAATACCGGTATTCTGTGGGTACCCGTGAGAAATCATAGCTTCTTTTGAATTTATTGTTGTTTTGATAACACCATGCGGCGATCAGGTCGTCGGCTTCCACGATGTTCAGTGTATAGTTATTATTCTTGATCTGGGATTTTAATTCAGTTTCGATAGTCATGCTGCTATGAATTATGAAAGTTTTTTTGGAATAATTACCTATCCTATTATTGCATGCGGAAACCTATCTTGCATTTGCAGCTTTGTCAACGAGATTTTTCCTGATATCATGGGATCTTTGTAGCGAGAATAAAAGGACAGTTCATTTATTGAAAAAAACTTCTTGTGATATTGGGAGATCCAGGAAAATTGAACGTATAAATCTTTTTTAATGTATTGTATACAGACGACAAATAGGGGACTGCGACTCGACAAATAGGCGACAGCGACTGGTTTCTTGACTTATTCTGTTGTTACGTATACTCAGGAAACATCTCAAACTGACGTTATAAACATTCGCTTTTCATTGCCCAATGGCATCACATTTCGATTGCAACAATGGTAGTGATTTTGTTAGGGTTTAGAGAAAGATTATAATTTCAGAAAAATGGTATTGTATCTCTCGAATTCCGCAAGACTGTCAGAGTTTGAAGCGGAGAATGTACCAATGGGCTATGCACAAGGTGGTGCAATTTAAACGCTGCTTAAAGTGATTGTGACCAATATTGGGAAAAAGCCATTCGTGTCTACCGTAGATCGAAGCGTACGAGTGGAAAAGAAGCAGAATGGGCAATTAACACTATGAAGATGTGCTTGAAGACGATAATAAAAGCAATCGAGAGCATATTGGCTAAGCCATGAACTCAGAATGACTGCAAGAATCGCTTTGAAATAGATTTTTCCAAACTCTGATTATCCTTTCGACACAAACGAATTCCCCTCCTGGCTACGAAGAATTTCTACTTTTCAATGCGTTGCATATGCAGCATTCTCAATACATAAGCACCAAGCAAGGAAAGAAAAGACATCTGGTCGCTGTCTCTATCATTCCTGGTCGTGACGTGCATAATTGCCATCCTCCCAAATCAGTGCATATGGTTTAAGAAATTTTGGAAAAATTCAAATCCGGAGAGCGTGATAACGCAGAGTTCTGGCTGGAGCTGGGAGGGAAGTTCATCCATATCCAATACGTAGCCCTGCGCAGCTTGGAGGGAAAGTACCTGGGCTGCCTGGAGGTGGGCCAGGACGTCACTCATGTGCGTTCACTGACGGGACAGCGGCGCCTGCTGGAATGGAAATAAGCCCCGGACAGAATAATGTTCCACCCCCCTGGCCGTTTGAAGCGGCCAGGGGGGTGGGGATGTGCAAACCCCCAGAAGAAGAGGCCTGGCTTAAAAACGTGAAGAGACAAGTTGATGGGTGGAATCCGTCCACGACCTGGCAAAGCGCTCCTCCACCGCCACGGCATCCTCGGTTTTTCCCTGCATGATCAGAGCCTCGGCCAGTCCGAACAGCGAATAGCCGTTACCCGGATTCTTACGCAGATCGGCGGCATAGATCACCTCCGCCTCATCGGCTCTGCCGGCATCAAGGAGCATGGCGCCCAAGAAGTGGCGAACAGGGAAGTACCAGTCCGGCGGCTCATTGTACTGCAGGCTATCCTCAAGCCGCACGGCCCGTTCGAGATGGGCGAGCCCTTCCAGGGTGGAGCCTTCCGCATAGACGATTTCACCGCGGGCGACTTCTTCGGCAATGGTCAATAATTTTCTGGCGCTGCCGAAACCTATATAATGATCGAGCTCTGCCATCTGCTCCCGTATCCCCGCCAGGGCGCTTAATTCCTCCTTAGCCGAGTCAGGCTGCTTTTTTCCGTGCAAGTATGCCAGAGCCCTGCCGTAGTGCCAGATGCCCGTCATGAATTTGGAGTCAACCTCGGGTCGGGGTTCTGCCAGCATTTTATCCCACATACCGAAACGGACCATGACAAATACCGGCTGCGATAAAAACGTTTCATAGAGTGCCCAGATATTTTTATCAGCCGCCAGCTCATTGGGAATCTCCTCGACAATCTTACGAGCAGCCTCCAGAGCGGCATCAGCACGTCCCTGCATCATTGCCGACCAGGCCATAAAATGAATATTGTGGGGATAGTAGCCCAATGGATAAAGGCCCTGGGCCCGGCACTGGGTAATATAGTTTTTGTCGGCAGCAACGGCCAGTTTGTTTGCCTCGTAGGAATCGGCGAAGCGGCCAACCCGCATATAGATATGTGACGGCATATGTACCAGATGGCCGGCTCCGGGCATAAGTCCTCTCAGCATATCTGCATATTTTTCGGCACGCTCGGGATGGCGCGCCTCAACGGCATGGATATAATAATGAAGGGCTCCGGCATGCTTCGGGTTGCGCTCGACCACCGACTGCAGCGTGTTGAGCAGTTTGGTGGTATTTTTCTTGGGGCTGCCGTCAAGATTCCAATAATTCCAGGGACTCAGGTTCATCAAAGAAGCGGCATAAAGCGTTGCCGCATCCAGATCATCGGGATACGCTTTAACAAGATTTTGCATGGCTTCCGCATAGGCTCTATCGAGCGGTACCCGATTTTCCTGGGGATTTTCCGCATAGCGCAACGCCAAAGCCTCGATAAAGACTTTTTCTTTGGGCGAAACCCGGTCCTTCAGGCGAACCGCCTGCTGTATCGCTTTATAAGCCTGGGGAGCCACATCGGGAATCATGGGCAGATTCAGATTCGGTCCCAGAACCAGGGCCCAGCCCCAGTAGGCCATGGCATTTTCAGGATCCAGCCGGGCCGCCTCTTTGAATGCCCGCAAGGCTTCGGAATGGTTAAAGGCATAGGTCAACTTCAAGCCCTGATCAAAAAACTCCTGGGACTGAGAGCTGTTCGTGGTCACCTTAAAGTGATAATCTCCAAGACCCGCAAGCTTCGGGGCAATCTTCCCGGTGGCCTGGGCAGGATCGGCTTCGAGAGCCCGCTGGTCATGAATCATGCCGTAGGCGGTGGCTCCTCCGAAAAGTACGATCGAACACACAAGAAATAAAAATAGACTTCGCATTTGTTTACCCTCCTATATATCAAGAATGAATATCGGTAATCAGAATGAAGCGGCTACATCGGGCATCTCCTCTTGAGTAGACGCCTTTTACCTAATAGGCGTAACAACAACACTTACAATGTAAGCATGATCATTTTGAAATCTGCGGAGGACCGGGAAACGGCATTCAGATTGTCTGGTTAATAAAAACGTTGGTCATACTGAAGGTATCAAAGGGGAGGAGGTGGTTTGTAACACACCGAGCAGCTCAACATTATTGTTATGGCTTTTCATGTATCCTGGAGGAAAGGCCCACGACGATAAGAGAGAGAATCCTTTTTTCAACCTCGTATTGCTTGCCCAGGAGCCGACCGCTCAAGCGCTCCAGCTCTCTCAGGTCCTCAGGCTCTACCGTGTCGTGAATATTTCTGCAGTTGTAGTTGAGGCAGAACATCGGCTTAAAGAGAAACAGACAGCCATTTTCGCCAAGAAAACGGCATTCAATACCGTCGTTGCGAACCTGCGTAACCACCACCCCGGCCAGCATATTCATAAGCATCTGGACACTGTCCGTTTCACCGGCCATGAACAGGCTGCAGCACCCGCCTCCCTTCTCGCCGGCACAGCGAACACATGACTCTCCCATACGCATCTGCACCATGTGGCGGTTGAGCTCCAAGGCATATTCATTCAACAATTCAAAATCCGCACCCAAAGTTTCATCGCCTCTCAGACGGGATTCGTATTGACGCATGAGTTTCCGGGCACCATTCAGCTTCTGGACAACCGTGCCATGAAAAAGCTGATGGAGAATTTCTTTATTAATGCCGGTCATGTTTTATCTGTAGAAATCCAAATTTGATCAGACGGATCAATGTTAAATTAGTTGTGGTCAGCTCGTGTTTACAATTACCCCATTTTCGACCAATTTCATTTAATAATCTGGTCTACCCTCGCTTTATTTCTTTGCCCAATACAGGTACACTTAAACTCGAAAGGTTCACATTTCTCACAGTATCTCTCGCGAATGTTAAATCTTTTTCTTCAATCTGAAATAACCGGAGGATTCATCAATGACTGATTCGATGCGAATTATGAGCGAAAAGCCCCTGAATGCGGAAACACCCATCAGTTCACTTAAGTCCTGGATCACGGCAAACAGTGTTTTTTTTGATAGAAACCAGGGTGATATCCCGGAAAAACATATTGACCTGAATCAATGGAAACTTACCATCGAGGGAAAGATCAAAGCACCGCTTGAGCTTGATTTCGCTACGCTTCTCGGCATGCCCAAGGCGATTGCCGCCAATACTCTTGAATGTTCAGGAAACAGCAGGTCATTGCTTTCCCGGAATGCCTCGGGCAACCCATGGACCATAGGCGGTGTTGGCAATGCAGTATGGAGCGGAGTCTGGCTCAAGGACGTTCTTGAAAGAGCGGGAATTGCTCCTGCTGCCTCTCATGTTGCCTTCGAGGGTTTTGACAAGCCGTTGGGCAAGGCACAGATAAAATTCATTCGCTCAATTCCATTGGAAAAGGCCATGTCCAGCACGCTGCTCGCCTACGAAATGAACGGAGAACCGCTGCCGCTCAAGCATGGCTTTCCGGTTCGAGCCCTGGCTTTGGGCTGGACGGGTGCCAACTGCGTCAAGTGGCTGAATAAAATAACACTTCTGGAAAAACCCTTCGCAGGCTTCTTTATGGATAAGGTCTACCGCGTCTTTGACACAGGCCAGGAGCCCCAAACAGGAAAAGTCGTCACCGAAATCGGCCTCAAATCAATTATCACCCAACCGGAATCGGACGCTGTGTCGGCCCCTGGCGAAATAACCATTCTCGGTGCCGCCTATGGTGGTGAGAGAGATGTGGTGAAGGTCGAGATCTCGGTGGATAACGGCAGCTCCTGGTCTCCTGCGACCTTCATCGGTCCGCATGAGCCCTATGCCTGGAGGCAGTGGCAGTATATCCACAGCTTTCCCGAGCCGGGAACCTATACGATCTTCGCGCGAGCCACTGACAGCAACGGGGAAACCCAACCCATGCAGGCCACCTGGAACAAGCTTGGCTACGGCAATAACGGTATTGAAGAGCACGGGGTTACATTTCGGATCGGGTAAGCATTCCAGGCTTAGGCAGTTCTATCCTCTCAGAAACATCTAAACCTGACCGTTTTTAGAGTCTTTTTGTTGTTGCCAAGAGTAAGGTAAACAATGTAAGGTGAGTGATATGCAGCACTTGATGGTTTGGAAATTGCTCATGATATTAAGCAGGATTTATATTTATGCCGCTGTGTTAAAGTCAGAACTCTCCTGACTCTCGGAGTTGTCAAGAAAACGGGATATAATCTCTTAAGAGGCTAAAAGCACAAACGAATAAGGAGAAATGATGCATACACCAATAAAATTCTACGTTAAATTGCCTGTTGATCTATTTAGAGGCGGTACACCAACAAAGCATAAATTTGATTATTTGAGAACCATGCCTCCTCGAACTGAGGATCAAGTTTATGACGTAAAAATCAATTCTAATACTAAAATGATCGACCATTCCTCTGGTGGCTTAAGTCTATTCAATATGCCAAATTATAGTTTTGGCCAGGATTGGTGGGTAATTCCTGCAGGAACCATACTTCCACATGAGTTCACTTTAACAAAAGATCTTTCTGATGGTAAGTTTAGAGGGCATTATACCATAAGAGCAAGGACTGATATGCATGTAGAGGTCTGGAAACGAAAGTTGATCGAATGGGCTGACAAATATGCAATCCATATTAATGAATACAGAAAGGCAAATAGCAATGTTTAGTGTAATTGAATTGCGCCTGATTAGATTTTCAGTAAAAAAGACAATGGAAAGGCTCAAAAGCAGATTAAAGATATTAGACCCTGAGTCTGATGAGGCGGTAGAAGCAACAAACGATTTGATGCTATGCCAAAATATCATAGAGAAAATAAATGACAGATCTGATACTTAATCCTCTCATAGACGTATAAACAGCAGTAGAGAAAAACAATATTTTTAACGGCAAATTAGGACTACGATTAGTTATTCTGCATCATTCTGCTTAAAAAAAGTCTGTTTCAGGATGAATTGGGATCGTAGGAGCGGGTCCCTGTGCCCGCCCGAAAACTTTCCAAAAAATTGAAAGGAGAAATATTGGTGAATAAGAATGTTGGCAATTTAGAAGTGTTTATTACGAAAGATGCAGATGCCTCATCCTGTGGCTTCGATAATGTAAAGGTAAAGCTTAACCTTTTGAACAGATATAGCTATGAAAAAGTAAGTACTTCTAAAATTGGTCCGCAACATATTGTTAAGTTAGAGAATATTCCTCTCGGCCACTACGATATTGAGGTGTCTTGTCAAGGATATTTTACCGAAAATGACTATGCTCATGTAAAATTCCCTGGCCCAGATACTCATTGGCAAGGACACTTCCGTAAATCTAGAAATAGCATAAATTTGAGTATTAAGAAAAATACAAGTTTGAATAATATATTAGTGGTTGGCAAATCTGTACCAGAGGAAGTTGATCTAACAGTTAAGGGTGTTGGGGCAGGTTGGACTGGAGCAGAAATAACTTTAAAGGGTCGAACTGCTTTGAAGTTAAGCGGCGAAAATTTTTTTGTTACAGGACGTCCGCAACCAGGTATGTGGGTACCAAACACAGGAAGCACCTCAAGTCTCTTGATTTACAAAGCCGCTAATCCTAATAAAGTATTTCGATTAGATTACCATGCATTAAATAGTACTGGAGGTCGTCCAGCTTGGCATTACAACACAACCAGAGGATTTGCACAGATTAAAGGTCTTAAAGCAACAAATCACGCAGTAACACCTGGCGCAGCGGCAATTGGACGCACTCTCACAATCTTCCGATGGGGTGGAAGAGCAATGTTTGTTGTTGGTGCTGGAATGAGCGCCTTTGATGTTTACTATGCGGAAAATAAAGCAAGAGAGGTTACTCGCCAAGTTGGTGGGTGGACTGGCGCTGTTGTTGGAGGAAAGTACGGAGCTAAAGGAGGCGCAAAAGTAGGTGCGGCAATTGCTGCTTTTGCCGGACAAGCGGGCCCGCAAGTTGCTACACCTGAAGAAATTGTGACTATTCCCGCAGGTGTAATAATTGGTTCAATTGTTGGTGCGATTGGTGGTGGTGTAGTGGGGTGGATTGCAGGTACAAAAACCACAGAAACGACCTTCGATTGGATCTTTCAACCTTTAGATAAAGAAGAGTGGATTATTCACTAAAAGAAAAGAGTTGCCACCATGGAAAAGCAAGATAAAATTACGATAATCCAAGGTTATCACGAGGTCACACCACTATCTCCACTTGCCGATGCATCAGGTCTCAAGTCTCGATTTGCTGTAATCTTTGATACCTATAATCCAAAGGTAAAGTATATCGATTTTCAAGATTCAGTTTTTGTAGAAATTGTCAAACAAATATCAGAAATACTCAATCATGATGAAATAGAAATTGTGATGGATGACAATATAAAGTTTTACCAACTAACTGATTTATTAAAATACTTTCAAGATATTCCAGAGGGTGACAGACTCCCGCCACGCAATGTTTTTTTTAGAAAACAGGGCAAATTAATATGCATCGAGGAAACTGAGTTTTGGGCCTTTAGTGGTGGCCCTCCTCCATATTCTGATTCATTCACAATTTCTTTTTACACTCAGAACAACATGTTTGATGTATTTAAAAATGGTTGTACCTCCGCTTGCAAAAACATGGGGGCAAATATAAAAGAGGTTATCAATGGTTCAGAAACGCCAATAAAAAGAAGTTGGTGGAATAAACTCATCGGAAGGTAGCTATAAAGGCAGGAACACTATTGGGACAGTAACTCTTTAACTGCTCTGTTCAAGGTGCAACGTATACTCAGGAAACATCTCAACCTGACTATTATTAGTATCTTTTTATTGTTGCCTGTGGCAAGGTAATAAATATAGAGTGGCTGCTATACCGTTTCTAGATAGCTTGCAAATTGCTCATGATATCAAACAGGAATTTAGCTATATTGTTGATTTAACGTTGATACGTTTTTTGAGATTCCGGAGTTATCGAGAAACCAAAGAATAACTTGTTAGGGCAATAAAGTTATAGAAACCATGACAGAATATGAAGAAGAGTTACAGAGACGCATCTTTATTCTTAGGGATGCATTTCGTGATGGAAAGATTGCAATCTCTCCAGATATCGACATCAAAGACAGCATATTGAGCATAAAAACTTTGCCTAATGGCGATGTAGATTTAAGTACTTTAGATGCAAAAGCAAGAGCATTGGCTCTTGCAGTAACAGCAATGCATGATCGGGAGGAAATGAAAAATGATATTCCTCTTAACGACATTCAAGAAACCTATTTCACTTATATCGAAACAAATTTCGGTGAACACTATCGCTTAATGAAGGAGCGAAATCTTGATGCGGATGATGTTGGGCAAATTGCATCAAGAAAACAGTCGATTATCGATGAGATTTTACCTGTTATTCCTGAGTTTGTTGCTTTAATTAAAGAGTTTTGGGATTTGGCCGGTGAACCAGCTTGGGCGCATATAGAGGACATGAGATGTCTGAAAGGCGTATATGGTGGTTCTTTATTCCCATCTTACGCTGAAAATCTTGCCTCTAAATGTGGGCTCTATACAGATACTCTCGTCATTCCTGATCCATTTATAAGAACAGTTGAGTTAATGGATCGGTGGCCTGATGATGAAAAGGTTTACTACTTCATGAAGCATGCAGTCCAATTATTAGAATATAAAGACTTGGCTACCGCTGATGTTGATATTCCTATTGTTGTGATATTGCCTGATCCCACTAAACGCGAGCAGGAGCAGCATTTTATAGCAAGCCTTGGAAAAAAAGATGCATTAATACATGCAGGGCATCTGTTTAATAGAGATTTCGAATCATTTGAACACCTTATGGATTTTTGTTCCTCCCTAGATACGGTAGAAAAAGTCCTCTCGGAGCTTAATGATCCTGACAGGCTGCTTTTTGATCTAGATTGGGAAAAAGGCGCTGAATCGCAATTAATTACAATGCTTAAGTCAAGTAATTGCAAGTTAATTGGTACGGACCACCCTGGTATTGTTGCCGGGGTCTCCGGTATGGGGAGAATGACACAGGCGAATGATACGCTTATTAAAAGTAGAAGATTTGGAGGCGTCCCTATTATTGATGCTCCAACATCATGGCAGTATTTTAACTGGAAGTTAGAGTATGACGCTGGTCAGTTTGATCCTCAGCATTATGAGCAATTACATATAACGAAAGGCTTGCAAAATCTAGCTAAAAACGAAATGACTTGGATTGGAAGAATACCTCCAGAAGCTTTAATTGAAATCAGGAAAGATGGTGCCTTAGACGAGATTCGTGAATTATTGGGGGCTGGAATTTCTGAACTTATTAGAGTTAGGCCTGAAAACTTCTTTCGAAGCACTGATCAAGTAATGGATAATATACAAAGTGCATTCTCAGAACATGAGAAAAAGCTAAGAGCGCTCTCTAGCAAAAAGTGGAAGTTTGCTAGCGCAGATATTGGCTCTTGGCTTGCCATAGGCACTCTAGAAGTTGCTGCAGCAGCAACTGGTACGCCATTGTTCGGGTTAGCTGCGCTCGCTGCCAACCAATTTGTTGATGTCCCAAAAATAAAGGAATTACCAGGTAAGTACAAACAAATCATTGAGGAAGATCAGAAGGTGAATCGTTCGCCCGTTGGCCTCCTCTTTAGCTACAGTAAAAAGCCCTAACGATCGCATCCACTAGGACAACAAAAAGCGCCACACGTAGTTTCTCGTCGCGCTGCTTTTTGTTGCCGGTGATGCGGGGCGTTCATGGCGGATGCACCACTATTAAGGTAGCCATACCAAAGATTTGAACATTTTGAAAATACCTCAACTTTACCTTTCTACTGAGCATCGCGGATTTCGACCTTCCTGGTTGATGAATAATCTCCAGCATTCTTAGTCTGAAGAACATCAGGAACAAGGTCAAGTAAAGGTACTGGTAGGATATCAAGAACTTCGATGTGGCAAAGTTAACGTCGTGGTGCGGTACTGAGGCGGGTCAGGAGAAGTTCGAACGACTGTTTATGGTCAACTACGGGCTAGTACTCGATCGGTGGAGACGAGCCCCCGCCGTTGCTGATACCGACTGGTTAGACCAATATTACGTAATCCCAAAATTCGTCAACAGAAAGGTTTCGTTTAAGATTTATATGGTTTTTGTAGATGACTGAATCATTTCTGACTCTGTTCATTTCCTACTTTGTCCTCAGTAAAAAGATTCGTGAGTGAAAGCATAGCCATGATTAGGCCCAAAATGATGCCTATGTTCAGAAGGTCTACAACGAGTTGATACCTGATTCCTTGCTGTGTAATAAAAAACTCTCCTACCCACAATTCGAGTTTCAGTAGTTTTCGGGGGTTCAATCGTAAAAGAAAGCAGACCGCAGCTATTGCTAGTCCTGTGTATCTTGCTGTTTGTCTTTTCAATATTCTCTGTCAACCCCTGCGGCTAAAAGGCGTGCCGTTTTGGGGAGAATCCTGGTTGAGCCACCTTGTTAAGTTTTGGTGGCAAGCCTCTCTACTTTTACTACTTCTTTCCAGGAGGCAACACTTGAACTACCAGAAAGAGTTTCCATAACTTCAATACCTGCCTTATCAAGCATTTCTTTCCATATAGTATTCACATCCTCGAAAGCTCTTAGCGCATTTTCGGTAGTACAATATTCTTCCCAACTGGCTTGCGGGTAATGGAATTTAGCTATCTTATCTGGATCACCGGTAAACTCTTTTACAACCGAAACAGTATCTGGTTTTCCATGTGCAAGGCTGTTTCTGAATTTGACTAAAAGGGTTACAGTTTGAAATGGTCTTTTACCTTTGTTGAAATCCAGTCCTATTTCATCGCTTATTAACGTAAGCTTATCCTCTAGGGATTCTTTTTCATAGTCATCCCAGTTATTGAAGATTTTATAACCAATATAATTGGCATTGGCCTCAAGTGAAAATGTACTAAATATCAGGCAAGACATAGCCTTAAACATTAAACCTTCGTCATTGTCTTCTTTAATAGAAGTTTCAATTTCCCCTTTATAGTGAAAAGCAGCATTCATAAGATCTTGATTTATGAAGATCTGACTATTTGCTTTTAGTGATATTTTCTTCATAGGCCTCTCCATAAAGGACACAACAAGTTGTTCTCTGGCTCCCTTATAGCTCCGGATTTTTTAAAATCGTACAGAGATTAGATTTTCGATATAGCTACAAATCTTACTTATGTTGTGATTAATTTTTGTGCTATCTGGATAGTCATATATTTATACTTTACATTATCTACCTTGCCACTGGCAACCATATAAAGCTCATAAAATCAGTCAGGTTGAGATTCCTACTGATCATCGCAGAGGTGATGTCACCATATTCGGTTAACCTGCCACCTCCCTCGCTGACTCAAAGAGCATCAGGAAACATCTTAACCTGACTAATGTCTGAACTTATTTATTATTGCCAGAGACAAGGTAAACAATGTAAAGTGCGTGATATAGAGTTTCCAGATAGCTTTCAAATTGCTTATGATATCAAGCAGGATTGTAGCTATGTAGCCGATTTAAATCCGGAACGATTTCGACAATTTCGGAGTTATCGAGAAACTATAGAAGAATTTGTTCGATTGGTGGATAATGATTGACAAAGAAAAACTATATGCATCTCTTAACTCTCAAGGTACCAAAACAGTGCGAGAGAAGGTTGCTCTAGGCGTCTTTGGGAGAGCCAAACTTAAATTGATTGAAGAGTGGCTCTGCCAACAAGACGAATTGCGCCTTTCGGAGGCTGCATCCAAAACAAGTTCAGAGCAAGCTGCCTCTATTGCGGTCGCACGAGAGGCTAATGAGATAAGTCGAGAGGCATTATCATCCGCCCGTGAAGCCAATCGCATCGCTCGCCATCAAAAAAATATCGCGATCATTGCGTTGGTAGTCGCCATTGTAATGAGTATTACCGCTATAATTACTGTCCTAATTAACATTAAGCAGGAACCGAACCGGAACATCCACGCGGAAAGTCGCCTTATGAACGATTCCCGGTGATGCAAACAGTTGGGCATTTAGAGAAAAAATGAAAGTTTCCATTTCAACTACAGTAACTAATCATGATTCTGCGAAAGTTCAGGTATGTAGAATGCCTGATCCTAACAAAATGTCAATTGATGAGGTGATTGAGCGCATTATTAAGCTAAATGAAGGATTAAGAAAATTTTGGGGGCGCGCAGAAGGCTGGGCTCCTTTAGAAGCAGCAGAGCTCATCAGTAATTCACGTTTAGATCGGCAAGTATCTATATCACACTGTTTAAAATTATGGATAGCGAGCGTTAAACCGGATCTGCAAGACGGCTATTTGATTTTGGCATGGGCCAACCTAGGAAGTCTTATTGAAGGCAGCATGAAACTGTTTTTGTCCGTATGGTACAAAACTTATATTTCCGATGTCGATGCGATCAAGCGAAAAGGAAAGCTGCAAGATCCTGATGGGTTGCAACTAGAACCACTTCGTCAATTTTTTAAAAAGCGTATTTGGGATGAAACTTTTGATACGTATGTACAGACCATCCAACAGCGAAGAAATGCTATACATGCTTTTAAAGACCGAGATATTGGAACAAAAGAGGATTTTACCAATAATATACGTATATATTTAAATATATTGAGATACATTAATTACAGGTTACCATACCCTGATGATATTTATGTCCCTAGGGAAACATAGATTGCTTTCAAAGAGGAAGTGACACCTATACCGAGACGCAAACGGTCTCTTTGCATGTCAAAAAGGACGTAGTCGCTTCAGTACCGGTTATAATGTTTTGGCTAAAAGAAAAGGTATCACCAATTGACTCTATCAGCGGAATTTTCAGAAACTGCTTTTTGCCAGCATTACGTCAATAATGCACCGCACTTGATGTGGTTTCTCGGTGCCGGTACTTCTCGAAGCGCCGGCCTTCCAACTGCTACCGACATTATCTGGGATTTAAAACAAAAATTTTACTGCCTGCATGAAAATCAGGACTTGCAATCCCATGATATCAATAACAAAGCCATTAAGAGTAAGATTCAAGCATACATGGACAGTAAAGGCTTTCCGCCCCTATGGAGCCAAGAAGAATATTCCTTCTACTTTGATTTGATCTTTGGCAATGACAACAAAGCGCAACAACAATATATCCTTCAAGCTCTTGCTAACGAAAAAGTGTCTCTGAATATAGGGCATCGAGCATTGGCGGCTTTGATGGAAATGGGAAAGGCCAGGGTTGTCTTCACAACAAACTTTGACGAGGTCATCGAAACGGCTTTTGCCGAGGTCGCTGGCAAAAGTCTGTCCACCTTCCATTTGGAAGGCTCCTACGCAGCTTTAGATGGACTAAATGCAGAGCATTTTCCGATTTACGCAAAGGTTCACGGTGACTTCCGCTATCAAAGAATTAAAAATCTTACGGCCGACTTACGCAGCAATGACAGCGAGCTTCATAAATGCTTCCTGGCAGCCGCTATAAGATACGGGATCGTTATATCCGGCTATAGTGGACGAGATATGAATGTAATGTCTATGTTACGTAATGCACTCGATCAGAACAATGCTTTTCCTCATGGACTATTCTGGACGGTTCCAAGAATATCGAGAGCGGAAAAAAATGTATTGGAACTTATAACGTATGCAAAACAAAAAAAGGTCAACGCCCATCTAATAGAATCTGGAACCTTTGACGAAATGCTATCTAAAATATGGCGACAATTAGAAGGAAAGCCACAAATTTTAGATGAGAAGGTAAGAACAACCAGCGTTAAAAAGGTTTCTATCCCACTTCCTAAACCTGGAAAACAGTATCCGATCCTGCGAACCAACGCCTTGCCAGTGCACACGCTTCCTATTCGCTGCGGCTTGGTTGACCTGGATGGCAACATCACATTTGGAGATATAAAAAAACAGATCTTTGAATTAAGGCCGGATGCGGTTCTGACCTATACCGACAAAGTTCTATTTTGGGGAAATCGAAATGAGATCATCAAGGTGATTCCAGCTGAGAAGATTAAAGCGATCAAGCCCTTTGATTTCGAAGACTGCTCCCAAAGCATATCAGCATCCACTTTTGTGAAGTCTTTTTTCCAGGAGGCACTATCGAAAGCGCTTTGCCACGGGAAGCCATTATTTCTAAGGCGAAAAGGCAGAACATATTATGCCGTTGTACAGCATAATGCCACAAATAATCCATTGTTTTCCGGTTTGCGAAACGTTCTCAAATTTAAAAGTAGGCCCGGTTATATTGCTGGAAACGTACCAGGGCTAAAAGATGTTACTTGGGCAGAATCTGTCTCGATTCAACTTGAAGAGCGCGGCGGTCAACTTTGGGCCATGCTCAGACCAGAAATTTGGATCAAACCGCTTGCGAAACGTCAAGAAGCGAGGGACTTCTTGCGCAAACGCCGTTTATATCGGTATAATAATCAGTCGTATAGCCTCTTAGATGCATGGATTCAAATTTTACTCGGCGAGGTTGGGTCAGGGAGTACAATTAAGGTATCCTGCTTCAAAGGTGCAGAATATAGCGCCGATTTCGAAGTCGGAACTCGTACGGCCTATAGCCGCGGAGGTAGTCATGGTCACTGATTCTTCGAGTCTTCCCGCACACTCCATTCTGCCGGAACCTCGTCTTCTGTTTCAGGGAAACCTGACAGATACACATCCGCTTCGTGGGCTCTCTCAGCATGGTCCATATAGCGCTGGCCTGGGTGTGCCCGGACAGGTCAGGATAGCATACCTATCACCAGCGGGATACATGGATAAATTGGACGGCATAGTGTCAGAACTTTCCGAACCAGTCTCTCCGAGAGAAGCTCTAAATTACTACGTCCCATACCCTGGGTTTGAAAGGGTATTCCGAGTTCCGCTGGTTGGACCTTCAACAGTTTTGAAATGCACCATGTTAGAAGAATGTGAAACTATTGCCGCGTCTGGAAATGGGGCCGCTCTTTCGGAAAAAATCCTTCAATCCATGGCTGGTCTGATCAGACAAAAGCATGCTTTTGATGTTCTTATTATTTATTTGCCCCCAAGCTGGAAAGAATGTTTCGATTATGAGGGTTTTAATCTGCATAACCGAATTAAGGCAAAGGTCGCCCCGCTTGATCTGCCAATCCAGATAATTAACGAAATCACCTTTACCCGAAACTGTCGTGCCAATGTGATGTGGGGTATCAGCGTTGCCCTTTATGCAAAAGCTGGCGGGATACCATGGAAACTAGCAGATTGGGACAAGGACGAAGCTTATATTGGCCTTAGCTACGCTATCAAGAAACATGCTGAGGGGCATGACTACACTACCTGTTGCAGCCAGGTCTTTGATCCAGACGGCACCGGTTTTGAGTTTGTTGCCTATGATACGCGTGAATTTACGACAGACCGTAAAGGTAATCCTTATCTCAGCTATCAGGAAATGCAGTCAGTTCTATCTAAGAGTCTACACCTCTATCAGAATGGCCATAATGGACGCATGCCTCGTAAAATATTCGTCCACAAGACAACACATTTTACCGAAGAGGAAATACAAGGAACGTTCGATGCTTTCGGCGGTAGGACTGAGATTGAACTTGTCCAGATAATACGGCATACAAACTGGTACGGCCTTAAAGTCGATGGCCCGCGACGAGTAGGCCAAAAAGCGGGACCTGCCTCCTATCCGATAGACCGTGGTCTATATCAACCATTGACCGGTTCGGAATGCCTGTTATGGACTCAAGGCAGCGTGACAGGGGTGAATCCGCAGAGTAAAAGTCAGCCAGTTTTTAAAGAGGCAGCTCTCAAACCGTTGCCCGGCCCTATTTTACTGCGTCGTTTTTCTGGTTCCGGAGGTTGGCATGATACGTGTTCAAGCATTCTCGCGCTGACGAAGGTTGACTGGAACAACAATACACTCTATAAGACAACTCCTGTGACTCTTGTCTATTCGCAGGTCTTCGCTAATGTTGTAAAACAGACACCAGATATAGTGAATGAAATATACGACTATCGGTTTTTTATGTAGTAGTCGCAAAGAATTTGAGCGGCATGGGTTTCAGGCCAACACAAATGATACATATGACCGATAAACCAAATGGGCCAACCAACAAATTCAGCGGACACAAAAAGCTGTGCCGCTGATTAAATCGTTAACATAGCCATATCAAAGATTTGAACATTTTGAAAATACCTCAATTTATCCTTACTACTGAATATCTTTAATGGGCAGTTCTCTGAAAACCGTCAGATTTGATTGAAAAAAAGATTTGTTTTATGTCAGATCGGATCCGGATTTAAATAGATAATAGATGCAGATAAAGACATTTCAGGGAAACGTCAAATACTTTTTGTAGCCTCAAAAACCATACCCTCTGTCCGAGATTCGATATTGACCAGTGCTGAATGTTTACTTTCACCAATTGTTCTGCCTGTGACTTCAGAGGGATGGAATCCAGCTTCTTTTAAAAGCATACGTAATTCCGGTTCATCATATATAAACTGATGCCCCCATTCTCTAAAACTCATATTGAGATATTGGCATGGAGTAGATGCAAATCGGTGTAAATCATATTTTTTATACACAGGAAGGTCCGCAAAGGTCTTGTTTTTATAGATATCAACGGCTTCGTCAAGATTTGGAGTCGAAATTCGCAACACTCCACCTGTTTGTAAAACCCGGTAGCATTCTTTTATGAAAGCGAGTCCTTCGGGGCGAGTTAAATGCTCCAGAAAATGTTCATTATGAATGTATGCGACTGAGTTGTTCTCAAAAGGCAGGTTATGTGTCAGATTCATGGTGATATCTAACTTCTCAGCCATATTATGACTGTTGTCGTCAATATTTATCCAACCTGTAAGATAATTATCGCCACAGCCTAGATTCAATTTATACGGTTTCTCAAATTTCTGTCTTTTTAACATAGGAGCATTTTGCGTTCTTACAGTAACGTGACACACAATTATTGAGAATGTCTTGTCGTAAGCGGACTATATTTTCAGAATTCCACAGTTCAGCCATACTGGAAATGTTTTCATCTACAATATTGCCCAGTTTATCGTGATGATAACACACATAGTAATCACCATTTTTGTACACTCTGATAAGTCTCCAGGGGAAGGAACAATCTTTATACATCTTTGCATCTTCGAAATTGGAGTGAGTGAATATTGAATAATTTATTCCGAGCTCGTTAGCCAATGATTCAGCTCGTTGATTAATATCGTTGAATGGATCATTTAGCTTTTCACCTGCATAGTCAAAATTTTTATTTTCAAGTATTGCCGCTTCATGGTCTTCAGAAAAATTTTCTGCTAAATGATTGAATTTGACGGTACGGCATTGAGTATTTTTTGCAAAAAGCAGCATTTCTGGAATTTGCTCCAGATTGCTTTTGAAAATTACAAAACTCAAGGTGACACTGATTGGAGCTTTTGTAGAAAGTATTTCACGATTCAGGAATAAAATGTTTTTGGTAAGCCTTGCCAGCGACACATTTTTACCAGCCATTTTTTTATAATCATGCTCATTCGCCGCATTAACTGATATCTTGAGATTTATTGTTTTACCCGTGGCAATCAATTTTTTAATAATTTTTTCATTCATCAGATAACCATTTGTATCTAATGAATAAACGGTGGACTGCGTCTCGGATAGAACCTTCCATACATCTTTTGTAGTAAACAGATCTCCGCCTATGGGGCCAGCAATTTGCAGAGTGGCATGCAGGTTATTGGTTAACTTCAGGATTTCATCAAACTCAAGATCTCGATCTTGACGATGACTTTTCTGCAGAACTTCCGGTACGCCATGGATGAAGCAAAAAACACAACGAAAATTGCATGTTCGGTTAAACTCCAAATCGATATATGTAGGCTCAGTAGCCAAAACGGTTTGTCCTGATGCCTTTGCGTCCAAACTTGCTTTGGCATTGTTTTGGGCTAATTCAGATTGTGTTTTGCTAGGTTCAGGAGAAATGATATCACCTTCCGGGGTGTCTTTGGTTAGTCTCATGTATAAAGGATCTGTTAATTAACTCTTGCGGTAGTATGACAAAAACATTTTATCTGCCGGGTGATTTTTTTATTGCCGATTGGATTCTAAAAAATATCGAAGAGTTCACTTAGGGAATGAATTTTAAGTTGGGCGTCATAAATTATATTTGTTGTGATATCAGCATATTCTCCTTTAAGAATTCGTATGGTTTGCCAGCCTCTATTCTTTGCTTCAATAAAATCTTTCTTTGGGTTATCACCAATATAGACAAGATTTCGAGGGAAACAACCGAATTTCTCTTCGAAAATTTTGTAGAGATATGTATCCGGTTTAGAAAGTTTAAGTGTATCACTGAGGACTATTTCATTAAAAATGTGTTCAAGATGTAGAGCCTCAATTTTTTTTCTTTGCACCTCATGATTCCCGTCGGTAAGGAGTCCAAGTTTATATCGTTTAGCTAAGTAGGGAAGGAGTAGTGTTACTTCGTCGTAGCAACTTATGGAGAGTTTATGGTTTAAAAAGACTTTAATTAAACGTGGTAATAAGGTGCTCTCCAGATCCATTCGTTCAATCAAACGATCAAACATGTATTGGTAGGACGGTCCGAATTCATTCAATATCTCAGCGAGATGTGATGAAGTTACTTTTGGATTGATATTTAGTTGAATTTCCAACCAATCGGCTACCGCAATAAAGCCACTTTCCTTATAGTGTCGCTGAAGATAAAGTGTATCGTCAAGATCAAAGACGATAGCCTTTGTATTTTTGAACATAACTATTGCAAAAGAAGTTCCCAGTTAAGTGGTGTGCCTTGCTCTACATCTTGAGCGATTTTTTTTCCCATAACTAAAGATAAATATTTTGGTTTAAGTCCACCACCGGGACGAATGGATCTGCAATTATCTGGTGTGAGTGTATCACCTTTTTTCATATCTTTGGTTATATAAACGGATCTTCTGAAACTCTCGGATTCCTTTTCTGCGTCTCTCTTGGCGTAGTTCACCTCTCCCAAACATTTCTCTGCATTACGAATTGCCTGGACCATGTCTGTGAATTCTTTTGGATCAAGAGAAAAACTCTGGTCAGCTGTGGCATAGCTTTTAGACAGGGTGAAATGTTTCTCTATAATGGAAGCTCCGAGGGAAACGGCCACGGTCGGAGCAATAATTCCTCTGCTATGATCCGAAAGACCTACCGGGCATTGGAATGTCTTAAGCATATGCGGAATAGTGCGGAGATTCATGTCCTTATAGGTTGCAGGATATGAACTTATACATCTTAACAGAATAATCTCTTTACAACCCGCTTGCCTGGCACATTTGACAGCGTCATCAATTTCTGCGATTGAAGCCATACCTGTTGAAATAATCAATGGTTTGTTTTTAGAGGCGGCATATTCGATTAGAGGAAGATCAACTATTTCAAAAGAGGCTATTTTGTAGGCAGGGACATCGAGTTCGCTGAGAAAATCAACTGAGCTTTTGTCGAATGGGGAGGAAAAAAGGTCCAGACCCAATTCATTTGCTACTTTTTGTAACTTGGGATGCCATTCCCATGGGGTATAGGCAGTTTCATAAAGCTCGTACAATGATAATCCAGCCCAGGTAGAACCGGGACCGTGAACGAATCTTTCTCTTCGGCAATTAATTGTCATCGTATCGGCAGTATATGTTTGCAGCTTTACGGCATTTGCACCAGCCTGAGATGCCTCATGAACAAGCTCTTCTGCCTTGTCATAGCTGCCTCCATGGTTTGCAGATAATTCAGCAACTATGTATGTTGAGTTTCCCTTGCCAATGGTGAAGTTGTTAATAGACACAGTTTTAGTCATGATTTCACCGCCATTAAAATTCTTTATTTAGGAAGAAATGATCATAAGGTACTCGAATTAATTTCAGGTCAGGTTGAATAGATGGAGGAAGAGTGTGGTGGAGCCCAGGGAATGAGCACTCCAGAAAGAAATAGTACACCGAATCAAGCCCGGCCTTGAAACTTAGTGTTGATGCGCCGCCAATTCGACAATTGCATTCAATGAGGTAAATACGCTCGTCCCTATCAATAATTGCCTGAAAAACTGTATGGCCCTGTAAATGTAAGTGTTCTGCAGCTGCCCGGCATATATCTTCAAGTTTTGAATTGGTGGTTGTGGTTGATATCTGGGATTCTCCGTTAATCACAATGTCTCTTGATCTGATAACGGTGCCAATGGTTTTACTCTTTTTCGATAAATAGAGGTCAATACTATACTCTTTTCCCTGGATGTATGGCTGAAAGATTGGGGATGAAAGTTGTTTTGAATATTCAATCGCATCATCAGGTGATACGTCAGCACACGTTTTTGTAGATCCGGATCCAAATCGTTCTTTGACAATTATTCTCTGCCCCATTGCAGATGAAATCTTTGAATCCGTAAGAATTACAGGGACGGTGGAGACATTCTTGAAAAAATCATAAAAGAGCAGTTTATCAAGGCAAACTTGAACGGCTTCTGGGGGAGATATCATCACGTGGATACCGTTCTTCAGAAAATCAGCTCTATAATCAGCAAAAAATTGCAATTCACCATCTCTTGTCGGAAGAATAATGTGTATGCCATTGGAAGAGCAATAGTTTACGATGTCATCAAAGGTCAATTCTCCATCAACGGGGCAGTGCCAGAACGTATCAACAAAATGCTTGCCAACACAGTTATTGTCGAAGTCACAGCCAAATAATCTGAATGATTTGGAAACACGTTCGCCAGCCTGTCTGATTGCTTTTAATAAAGGAACTTTTCTGGATATTGAGGTTATAAGAGTATTGTAACTTTGGGGTTTTATAGATTGAGTATATGGTTCTTTGATGTCTTCATTTCTGTTTCTATTCAAGCAACCCTGAATAACAGAGTCGACAAATTTTCCATTAATGTAATTGTGGTTTCGCATGCGTCCTTCAATAGCAAAACCATTTTCTTTCAGAAGTTCAACAACGTGAGGTCGAATATCAAAGGTTTCCGTTGAGAGTCTCTGCAGGTTCAGATCATTAAAGGCAATATTCTTAAGGATATGGATGAAAGCTGTAAAGTCAGCTTCATATTGAGCTGTTTTTCTGGCTCGTTCCGGAGATGTTAGAAATGATACTTCTGCACGTCTTGATTGCCAGTCGATATGGACAAAACCACCATACCCTATCAATTTTGTTTCCTGAAGAATACTGAAGAGGATCAGAGAAGGTTTGTCGCTCGAGAAAGAAGGCTTAATCACATCCTCGTAATATTGTTGCTGAGTTTCTCTTGTTAGCAAAGTCTTCTGGCGTAATACTTCTATTTGAGCATTTCTCCACTCCATAATTGGATAAATATCTTGTGAACGCAGCGGAGTTGCCACATAGTTGGCATGTGTATATGTAACTGCAGGAAGGCATGAATAGGTGACAGTCATTATGATTTCTGCGAATTTGATAGAAATTGATTTTCAATATAATTGACTATCTGATCAGCAACTATAGTTGATGAGTTCTTCACGTCAGAATTGCTGACAAACGAATCGAGCTCCAGCACCTTTCTATGTTTTTTCGTGCCGGCTTTGCCAAGTATTATCAGTGATCTGCCAGCAGAAATCAAATGATCAATTTCTTCATGATTGAATTGTGAAGATGAATTATCAATAACTATAAACGATTCAAGGGCAATTTGGGGAAGATTCTTGAACAGCTGAGTCTTCTTTTCAAAGGGATAGAAAGCTATTCCTCTATTGCCAAGTATCTTGTGTAACGAATTGTCATTGGAAAGATACTTAACCGGCCATCCTTTTGACTCAATGATATGTAAAACGGTCTCAATATTGAAAGTCACATCATCTTCACAGCAGGAATGTTGTGAGTCCAATTGATAATGGAGAAAGGCAATTGCAGGAATTTCCTCTTTAACTTTTCTCTGATAAACGTGTTGATTTATTTTTTTTATCTCAGGATGAGCTTGAATATATTTTATAGCATTTTCCAGGGTGAAGGGAAGGTCTTGCTTTTCTAATTGGTTGTAGAGTTCATTGAAGAAACAATAATCCGCCCAGGTGTCGACTGAAAGTCTGTGGTAATCTGAATAAAAAACATGGTCGATTTCGCATGATAAGCAGTTGAAATTCTCACTTTTAAGAGAAAATACAGGAAAGTGGTGTTCTTTGAGTTCCGGTTTATCAGAAAGTCTTTCCGCAAGCTCCCAAGCATTCCTGCGGGCAATGGATACTCCCTGGATCATGCAGTGAGAAGTGTCATTTAATGGTGGGAGGCAAATGAAATCCTTGTTTTGGGAATCTCGAAAATCGTTTACGAGTTTATCAATAATTTTGCCATCGACAAGTGGACAGTCTCCACTTATGAGAATGCAAATATCCGCAGCGTGTTTTTTTGCTGCAGCACAGAGTCGTGATGTAACCTCATTGGGATCTCCTTGATACCAAAAGTGTGGTATCCGGTGTTCCGAGGCAAATTGTTTTAACGGGAAATTGGCTTTTTCAGCCACCGTTGCAATGACAATTTCATCAATTTCTTTAGATTCTTTGAGATGTTCTATGGTCCAGGAAAGGAGAGGTTTTGGACCAATTTTTCGGAGTTGTTTTGCCGGAAATCGAGATGAATTGAGGCGAGCTACGATAAAGGCTACAACTTTTTCTTCGTAAATGCTCATAGTGCCTCGGTTATTTCTTTTAGGCTGTCGATAATATATTGCTGATCGTCATCAGACAAATCAGGGAAAATTGGTATTGAGAGAATGGATGAATATGATTCCTCTGCAATGGGGCACAGACCTTCATGAGTCCCTATTTTTTTTCTATAGAGGTTGTGCAAGTGAATTGGGAGGTAGTGAACATTAACACCAATATTTCTCTCCCTCATTTTAGTAAAGACGATATCACGCTGAGGAACCTTGATCACATAGAGGTGATATGCATGTCCAGAAATGTTCCTGCACGTCAGTGGTGTTATTGATGTGGAATTAGAAAATTCTGAATCATACCGCTCTGCTATTGTTCTTCTTTTACTGACCCAGGAATCCAACCGATGCAATTGACTAAGACCCAAAGCGGATTGAATATCAGTAAGACGGTAATTATATCCTAACTCATCTATTGTATATGTGTATTGATGTAATTTGTGTCTCTGAGCAGGATCGAGGCTAATTCCATGATTTCTAAAACGACGTATATCTTCATAGAATGATTTCGAGGAAGTCAAAACCATGCCGCCTTCGCCAGTCGTTATCTGTTTGACCGGATGAAAACTTAATACAGAAAGATCAGCAAATGCCCCACTTTTCACATCCCCAAATGATGCACCAAGTGAGTGACAACAGTCTGCCACAAGATAGAGATCAGCTTCTTTGCAGATGCCGATTAAGGCTTCGTAATCACATAACTGCCCTGCGAAATCAACTGCTATTACAGCCTTGGTTTTCGCTGAAATATGCTTTTTAATCTGTTCCGGGTTTATGAGCAGTGTGTCTGGTGATACGTCACAAAACACAGGGGTTGCCTGTTCATAGAGTACTGCGTTGGCAGTTGCAATAAAAGAGATGGCAGGTACGATGACTTCATCTCCAGGTTGAAGATGAAGTGCCCGCATACATGCATGCAGAGCGGCTGTACCGCTTGAGAGTGCGGTACCATATGGGACGCGGCAATATTCTGAGACTGCCTTTTCAAAATTTTCAACAGTTTTACCTCCGGTAAGCCAACCGGATTGCAGGGCAGATATGACTGCAGCAACATCCTGTTGAGAAATTGATTGAGTGGAGTAGGGGATATATTTTTTTGCCACAATATTGAAGATCTATAAAAACATTGATTGATTTTTTTCTATAAGATCTCTTAACTCTGGAACGCTAAGCCAAGAATCATTAACTTCACTTGAATAGTGGAAACCTTTAGCGCAAGGTTTGCCATTATATTTTTGAGCAAAGCTTTTTTCATCCCACAACGACACTGTTGGCAGAATTACGTAATACTCAGAAAACTCAATGGCATTAAGCGCGTCATTTTGAGTGATCATCTCTTCATGCAGCTTTTCTCCCGGCCGGATTCCTATGATATTGTAGGGTTTACCAGGAGCGATTGCCTCTGCTATATCAAGAATACGATAACTGGGGATTTTGGGGACAAATATTTCACCACTTTGCATTACATCTAAGCATTTTAATACAAAATCCACACTTTGCTGAATGGTAATGGTAAATCTGGTCATTTCGATATCTGTAACAGGCAGAGGCTTACCGGCTTGTTTGCAGGAATAGAAAAGAGGGACAACACTTCCACGACTGCAGAACACATTGCCATAACGGACAACTGAGAATTTAAGATTCCGATCACCTTTGTATTGGTTTGCTGCGACAAACAGCTTGTCCGAGCAGAGTTTAGTAGCGCCATAAAGATTGATGGGCGCAGCTGCTTTATCTGAGCTAAGGGCGATAACTTTTTGGACCTTGGAATCCATACATGCTTCAATCAGATTTTGCGCTCCGATTACATTGGTCTTGATACTTTCAAAAGGGTTATATTCAGCAGCAGGTACCTGCTTGAGGGCGGCGGCGTGAATGACAATGTCAATGCTCTCCAATGCTCTGTGAAGCCGAGGGAGGTCCCGCACATCGCCAATAAAATACCTGAGCATTTTATATTTAGAGGTGGGGTAAAGTGTCGACATTTCATACTGTTTAAGCTCGTCACGTGAATAAATGACTATTCTTTTTATGCCAGGGTAATTGTTTAGAACAGTATGAATGAAGTGTTTGCCAAAGGAGCCTGTTCCACCAGTTATAAGAATTGATTTATTATTCAGCATAGCAGAGCCTTTTTAGCTTTTTCTCGGAAAAACGAGATTTTAGGATATGAGAAATTGTTGTAAATTGATAGCGGTTTGGTTGTCCGGTTCTCGTTCGAGTACATAATCAGTCACCATCTTTACTCCTTCTCGAGAATTCAACTCTTTATATATTTGGCCAAGTTTTAGCATGGTTGGCAGATCTTCCGGTACCTTGCCAAGATATTCAGCGTATACTCCCAATGCCTGATCTTTTTGACCGGTTCTGTAAAGGAAATCAGCGTAGGTAGGCATGTGGGATATAGAAATGTCAGTAAGACACTGAAGCGCTAACTGGGCATTTTCAATATCGCCAGATGAGAGGGAGAGGGAAGTTATTCTAAGAAGGCTGTCTTCCAAGATCTTAGGGTTACTGGCTTCACCATTCTCAATGACTCTGTTGTAGTTGGCAAGAGCTTCCTGTTGGTCTTGATTAAGTTCACACCTCATTGCTTTACTAAGAAAAAGATGTGACAAAATCTCCGGCGATGAATCTTCTGCTAACGTTTCTATGACAATATCGAGCTGCTCAATATTGTTGGCATTGTACGCTGTAAAGATGCGATTGCGTAAATTATCAAGACGTACAGTTGTCCATACCGGTTCAGTGTTGTCTTCTACATCATGATTATGAGTGCTACGGCATTCGTTCTTGAAACGATTTATCAGCTCTTCTAATCTTGCAATGTCCTTGTTAGAGCTTTTGAATTCACTGTTATGATGGCGATCCAAAAAAATCTGGGCTCTTCCGGGTTGCTCGTCCTGTAGCCATTGTTCTATTAAAACTTCAAGATTTGGATTGACCTGGAGTTCTTCACGACGGCATTTCACTCTGGCGATTGCTTTTTCTATGTGTTTGTAGAGCCTGTCTGCAGAAACGAGTACTGCCGTGAAATAGAGTTTAAGGAAATTGAAACGTTTCTGGAGATCTGGCGTATCCAATGAGTCAAGCGGGGTTATCGAGTTAAAAAAATGGATGCCATAGGATAGCAAAATACTGTATATCCATTGATATTTCTGATCGTTCAGCGTGGCAAACTGTGTTTCACATTCAATAATGTCATTTTTGTTTTGTGGCTTTTTCCTGCTCTTGGCAGTAGTTGTTTGGAAGCCATGCAGAGCAGTCTCCCGCAAGTGTTTGATTGAGGAGGCTGCAGAACCCAGCTCTTCTAAAAGATGATCACAATGGGTGATATTTTCTTCTCTTGAAAAATGTATTGATTTGAGTGCAGAGTCCAGTTGAATAGTAGGATTTGTAAGAGGTAAATCTTCAATTGATATGACCTCGACACCATCAATCTTCGCTGAATTCAGCGAAGGATTGATGGTTCTGCAGTTCATATGAGCTGCCTGTTGTGCTAACCGGCCAAATTCCAGGATTCCTCGTTGGAAAGCAAAAGTGGTGTCTGCAAAGGAGCCATCATTGGTTTCGACCCTTACATCTCCCCCCTCAGCCTGACTTGTTTTTGTGGCGGAGGAAGCATCCTGGACATGGGTAACATTTTTTTGGCTGAAACAAAGATCTACACCACCAAGGATAATCGTTTTGAATCCCATTTTTACAATAATATCATAGGCAGCATGACTGACAGTGGGGCCAACTAAATCTTTGCTAGGTCCATTAAATGCGGACTTCCAGGGAAACAAATGGCCCATGTATACGTGTTTACCACTCCATTGGCCGATCAGTTTTGGACATGCCTGAGCATGACTGATAAGGACACTGTTTTTTGAAAACAATAGCATCTCTTTGCTAACAGTGTAACTAATAGGCTGGGTATGGACGGAAACAAAAAAATCGGGCTCGATAGTATTCTCAAGAAGTTGCTTGGCTATACGTGAAACGGCAAAAACAATTATTCTTGTACGATTTTTTTTAATCCAGGGCAGTATCAAGTTCAGTGAAGGGCCGCCAGCGAGAAGGACTGCAGTACAGTTAGAAAATTTACCATGCAGAACGGAACTTGGGATTCTGTTTTCTGCCAGGTTTTCAATCTGTCCAACGATAAAGTCTTTTTGGTCGAGTCCTATTCTGATGTTCCAGTGTAGGGTTTTAATATAATCTAGGACATTATTTGAGAGTTCAGTATATGGTTTATAAAAACCATACTGGGTGCCAAGTGAAGGGATGAAATATAATTTATCCTGAAGAACGTATGAGGAAATATTAAAAAAGTTCAGCTGTTTCTCAAACGAACCTGGTTCAACAACTTTTATATTTTGAGGGAGATTTTTGAGGTTTTGGTTCTGTTCAAGCCAGGAGAGAACCTCAGGTAACTCAACAAAAATGATTCGAGTCGAATCTGGTATGTCATTCTTCAGAACATGGTCAACCAGCAGACCTGAGTCGGTTCCACAAAAGACAAAAAAGGAATCTGATTTGGTAAAGCTCTTGTTAAATTGTTTTTTATAAGTGGTATGGGAATCAATTTTGGAGAAAAGCTCTTGGGTGAGCTCATATATATATACTTCTCCAAAACTGTTGTGGGTGGTTGTAAAAGCATGCCGTGATCTTTTACTCATTAGTCATGCCTGTAAACTAAGCAGGTAGAGGCGTTTTGTGATGGTACTTTGTATCTTCTATAATAACTTGAATCGCCCTGTTGGATTTTGGTGAGTAGAGTATTGGGGCGGCCAGGTTAATGGTGATATTTTGATCAGGCGGTACTGTTACAATTGTGAGAACGTAACAATCCTTATCTTCTTCTATTTGCAAAAAATCTTTGTCGTTTTGCTCAGGAACAACTTTATATTCAAGGAAAAAATTAGTGGGGTCCGTCAACACAAAAGCGATTGAAGGGTCCTCAATGTTTTGAATCCAAAAAAGAGGCCCGTCCTTTTTGTTTGGCATTACTATGAAATTTCTTAGATTAGGCAATCCTATCAGTCCAGCTGGGAAATGAAGGACGTTGGCAGGATCATATTCAACTTCACCGAATCGTGTCTGTATTTTCTTCATTTATTTTTATCAACCTTAATTTTTGGACTTATTGCATCGATATCATCTAGATTCCACTGTAGAGCTTCACGGTTTACCTGAGAAATTCGATCATAAACTTCTTGGCGATATATTTTGCATTCAATCGGAGCATCTATTCCTATTCTCACTCCACCACCCTTAATCTCCACAACTTTGATGGTGATATCATCTCCGATGACAATACCATCACCAGCTTTTCTGGTTAAAACCAGCATAATTTGTTCTCCTTACCCGAAGAAAAAAGTGTAAAACATATTTGCTTGAAAAAGTTGAGAATACTAGCACTTAACACCAATAATAGTATACGGATAGAAGAGGTAAGTCAAATAAATTTGTGTAATAATTTTGGACTGATGTGTTAGAGAAAGTCCAGAATTGATATGTCTGACACCTTGGCAGTAATATTTAAAGCAGCTTGAAATGCAGTCTGTTGTTTGACAATATCATTAAAAGTTTCAATGGCATCGGCATCCTGATATCTTGACAGTATTTGTTTCAAGTCATTCTTGACATCCTCCTGCGAGAGCATAGCATCTTCAACTCTCTTTGCCTTGTTGCCAAGTTGGCTTCGCAGCCTTCGATTCTGATCGGCAGCTGTATCAAGTGTTGCCAAATTTTGTTCAATACCACCTCCCGGACCAGAGGGATCATCTATATTTCCAGAACGTATTGCTTCTTCTATTCGAGTAAGTGCACCGAAAAGATCGGTTCTTCCTGCATCAGAGGTGTAGGCAAAACTATCAGTCGTGCCATTCGCCTGAACTGATGCATTATTGATTCCTAAAAAAAGTTCATTACCAGTGAGGTTAACCTCTAAGAATTCGCCTGGGGTGATTTCAAGTTCAGTTGGGTAGCCATCACCTACATAAAAAACAGGCCATGTCTGTGAATCTGTGGGCACATAACCGGCGTCGGTATAGGCTGGATTTTCAACAAACGGTTTGGTGTTTTCCTGATAACCGCTAAACACATATTTCCCATCAACAGTAGAATTAGCGGAATCAAGAAGTTCGCGTTTGAGGTTATTTACTTCGTCTGCGAGAACAGAAAGATCTTCTGTGTTATATGAGCCGTTGACGGCATTTATACCAATTTCTTTTACACGTTGAAGAATGTTCTCAACATGGGCGAGGTGACCATCGGTAGCCTCCATCTTATCAAGACTCACACCCATGGTCTCCAGGTATCTCTCGGTGGTGCGAATTTGAGTTCGTGTCGTTAGCACTGGGCGGATGGAGGCAGGATCGTCGGAAGGATTATTGAGCTTTATGCCTGTTGCCCCTTGAATACGCAAATCCTCAAGCCCGTTGGTAATCCTGTCGAGATTTGTTTGCAGCATTCTATAGGTTGTATTTTCCGTGACTTTCATGTGGGTTGCCTCACTTTAAACTCAGTATCCTTATTACTGTAACAATCAAAAAGCCTACCTTCTGATATTAATGAGAGATGTCATCATTTCATCTATTGTCGATAAAAATTTTGCGGAAGATTCGAACCCACGCTGATAGACGATTAAATCAATCATTTCTTCTTCAAGGGAAACGCCGGAAAGTCCGTCGCGAAGGTTTTCCAGCTGAATGACAGCGTCCTCAGAACCTTCCAGATTGAGTTGGTTCTGATTGGAACGAATACCGACGCTGGATGTCATTTTTCCGTAATATGAATTGAAGTTGTCTGACCCGTCAATGAGATACGTCTCGCCTACGTTTGAGATCGTTAAGGCATTTCTATTATCACCAGCTGCTGCAGGACTGGACAGACCTGCTGCAACTTGATTGGAATCAGTAAGAACAACAGCCATATTTCTGGCAGCATCTGCATATGTCGCTGGCAAAGGTGGTGGTGGGGTGGTTGACACTGCAGCAGGCCCAGAAAAGAAGCTGAGGCCGGTACTGTTATCGAGGCCAACACCATTTTGGTGGTGAAAGTTAACCTGGCTGCTGATTTCATAGGCCATTCTGTCCAGATCGTCGCGAAGGGAAGGAATAAAATTATCACGCATGTCTACCAGTCCCTCAAATTCTCCTCCAAGATTTTCGAGACCAATCGTGCGGGTGACACCACCGGCATGGAGAAGAATATCTAGATTAGCACCACTTGCAACTGCTTCGAGTGACATTGGCTCGTTTCCCTGAACAAGTGGTAACCCACCTGGTAAATGGACTGCCAACATGCCCTTGGAATCATCATAACTCACTGCCCCTAGAGTCGTCGCGAGTTCATTGGCCAGCATATCACGCTTATCTCTGGCCGTATTTGCCATCTGGCCCTTTACTTCAATATTGAAAATTGTTTCATTGAGTGAAGCAATTTCTTCGATCTGTGAATTGATATTACTGATTTTAGAGATGATCTCATCGTTGATATTTTCGGTAACAGTATCAAGGCTCGTGATTGAATTATTAAAGTTGGTGGAGAGCAATTCACCTCTCTGAATGACGATGTCACGAAGTACGAGATCACTTGGGCTGGCAGAGAGTTCCTGCCATGAATCAAAAAATCTGTCCACATCTGTGGCGATATTTTCTTCGGTAACGTTGAAAATTCTCTCAAGCTCGGAAAGAGACCGGGATTGACCATTATACAGGCCATATTCAACTGTTTTATCACGCAATTGGTTGGTGACGAAAACATCGTGATCACGTTTTACATTGGATATTTTCACACCCTGGCCAACAAAAAAATCGCCGAAATTGAGAGCCGGGTAAGTAGTCAATTCAGCACTTTGACGTGAATAACCTTCAGTGTTGACGTTGGATATATTGTTTCCAACTATCTCAATGGACTTCTGGTTTACTTCCAAAGATGTTCTTGCAGCATTAAGTGCTGAAAATAGGCCACCCATATCAAATTTTTCCTGAAAGTAATCTGCCATTCGCGCCTGAATTAACAGCGCTTGCATTGGCAGAATATGTTGATGAGGAAGTTCTCTTGCCAAAAAAGGTCATGGTTTCACGAATCCAGCCGAGAGTTGACTTGAACAGGAACGCATTTCTCCTGTTCTCATGACGGATTTGGTCAGCTATTGGTTTATCGGCTTCTTCAAGATCCTTGACGTGGGCCAGAACTGATAGCAGGACTTCTTTTTCTTTCATGGCGGCATACATACCATCAAGATTTAAGGAAATTGCCTGTTGTCTCTCCTGGATTATTGCTTCCTTCAATGCCAGGAGATGATCGCGAGTTGTTCTGGCTTTCATTGCTATTTCTCCTCAACAATAAATTGCAGTAGGGAAGAGGCCACTTTTTGCAGATCAGGTTTATACGAACCATCAGCTACCTGGGCTTTAAGTTCCTGAACTCTGGCGGCTCTTTCTGCACTTGTTGTGCTGTCAGCGTTTTTAGCCTTGTTTACATCCTGGAGAACAGCTGAAAACTGTACTTGATCAGTTTTTTTGCTCTCATCGGTTTTATTGGTTTGCTGTCCTTTTTGGGTTTTCTTTAAATCCCCAATCTGTCCAGGTCCACCAATTCCAAAAAAATCTACGCTCATAGTATCACCCGATTAGTTATGCTTCATTGCTCTGTGCCTCAGCGGCCCAATTCTCTAATTTCTGAATAACTGCATCAAACGTTTCGTAGGAGATATCAGGCAGTGTTCCACCAAAAGCATCTAAAGCTTCGTTGAAACCGTTTTCTACGCCTTTTTTAATTTCATCCAGCCTGCTCACATCCCCACCTGCTAAAGATAAGGCAAAGTTTACTATACGATCCGATGTTTGCTCAACGCCAAAATATCCATCATCGGCGACCAGTTCCTGAGCTTCCTCCTGGCTGAGTTTACTTATATCTATGGTCGAAGAACCGGTTGTGGCAATTTGAAAATCTATTCCCTGCTCTTTAAGCATACTTGTAACAAGTCTGCGGAGCATTTCATAGCCCTTGTCGGCAGATTCAGCTGGCGACAAAGCGCTTGAATATATTTGTGCTGCTTCCTGGTTCTTTGTGAGTGTGACTGTATCCATATTTTTCGTATGTGCATCAGATTTGGATGTAACTTTTGACTGATGTACAGGCTCGTTTTTATTAACTGTTGATTGAATAGGTATCTGTTGGTTATTGATTGAATGTACCATGTTCACGCCTCCTTGCGACTCAACGCTGCATCCTTGCAGGGTCAAATTGATCAATATTTTCTTATTTCTAATAATATATCGGTTCAATGATGAAAAAAGTTTAGAGCAAGAAATATTAAAATTCCGTGAAGGAAGCTGACCAAACTGTAACGAAAAAACGCAGATATATTTATTTTAAAAGAATATGATTGAGATTAAAAGACTGTAGAATAATGAACATACACTAATTCATTCAAATAAGAAGAATGAATAGAATATACTCATATTAAGCGATAAGAGAAAGATTGAGGGAGAAGAAGAAAAATTTCAACCTGTAATTAGGTAGAAAGTGCAGGGAATGAACTTTTAAAGGCCACTCAGATATTACATTTTATCTTTGAGCTGCTCATACATTGTTTTACCTATACCCATTCCTTCGCCTGAAGATGTTGTTCGTGCCATTTCCATATCAAGCATTTCCTGATACATCTTAGTTGAGAAAGATTTCTCTATCAGACCACTCTCGGGTACGCTTTTACGCATCGATTTATAAACTTCGAAAATATACATCGCTTCGAATTCACGAGTTGATTCTCGAAGTTGTTTATCACTTTTGGCCTTGTCAGGCTGAGGTTTATGCTGCGTTGCTGATCCAACAGACTGTACTATTCTTGGGTCAATTTTAAGGTTCATGACAGTGTAATGTAAATAACTAAAGTATGATGAGTTCGCCGTGCATTGAGCCGGACGCCTTAATCGCCTGGAATATCGCAATTAAGTCTCGTGGTGTTGCACCAATGGCATTAAGGGCATTGGCGATATCGCCGATATTAACTCCTCTTGGCAGATTAAGGACGGTAAGCTGGCCACCTTCTTCACGCACTTCAAGTGAAGTGTCTGGAGCAGCGGCGGTATCACCTTGGCCTAAAGGATTTGGCTGGACAATGTCGAGAGTTTCCTTGACGACTAAAGTGAGATTTCCGTGAGATACTGCCACCGTTGAAAGCTGGACATCCTTACCCATAACAATAGTTCCAGTACGCTCGTTAACAACTACTCTTGCTACGGAATCTGAAGCAATGTCTATACCTTCTATACTAGAGACGAAAGAAACAACTTCATTTTTCTGTTTTTCAGGGATACTGACAACAACAGTTCCTGAATTTCGTGGAAAAGCAGTATCTGGGCCAAACATCATATTGATTGCTTCGCTCATTCTTGTTGCAGTTGTAAAATCAGCATTATTCAATTGATACGTAAGCTTGCCGTTACTGCCAAGTCGGAACGGAACGGTTCCTTCAACAATTGCACCATTGGGTATCCGGCCAACAGTGGGATGGTTTTTTTGTGCTTTAGCGGCTTTCCCGCCAAAAGAAAATGCGCCAATAGCCAGGGCTCCTTGTGCTACAGCATAAACTTCACCGTCTGCACCCTTGAGAGGAGTCATGAGCAGAGTACCACCTGCCAGGCTGTCAGCATCACCCATTGAAGATACCTGTACATCTATCAACGTTCCTGGGTTGGCAAAAGCAGGTAATGTTGCTGTTACCATTACCGCGGCAATATTATCAATTTTGACGTCTGAGAGATCGTTAGGATTTATGGAAATACCGCTTCTTACCATCATATTGTAAATGGCCTGACGGGTGAAGATGGTATTGTTAAGATTATCTCCTGTACCATTCAGTCCTGTAACCAGACCGTATCCGATAAGTTGGTTGGTTCGAACACCATTAAGTGTGGCAATATCTTTTATCCTTGCTGTAAACCCATTTTCTGAGCAGAAGACAACGAGCAGGATAATGATAATGTATCGAAAAAAAATGTGTTTTTTCATAATATTCAATTTAAAAAGATTTTTAAAATGGCCAGACTACGTCCATTGCACGTCCAAGCCATCCAACTTTTTGCTTATCGCTTATCACACCTTTGCCTGTGTATGAGATACGGGCATTTAGAATCTTCTCGGAATCTACGGAGTTAGCTGCTGTTATATCAACTGGTCTTATGATCCCGGTTATGTATATTATTTGCACTTCATTATTTACCATAACCTCCTTGCCGCCACGGATCTTCAAATTTCCATTAGGATATTTACCGACGACCTGAGTGGTGAGGGAAGCGGAGAGATTATCAGAACGCACTGTTTTACCCGAGCCGTCAAAAGAGTTGTTGACGCTCGCACTGACCAGATTGGACAGGTTTATGTGATCATTTGAATCGTTTATGAAATCACTGTTTTCCAAACCTAGCAGGTTTGGAATACCTGCACTGTAGCTGGATGATTTTCCGGTGGTTGTTGTAGCTTCTTTCGTTGCACTCGCTTTTTCTGATATCGTAACAGTTACAATATCTCCGACATTCCTAGCCTTATGGTCAGAGAAAAGGGAGGTGTTTCTGTTTGACCACAACGAGCCGTTTTCAATTCGAAGTTCATCTCCCGGTTGAATTTCTTCAAGAGGTTCTGGTATTTCTGTGATGGGTGGGACGTTGCTTCCCGCACAGGAGAACAGTACAAAAAGTAGGGGGAGAAGGAGTAAATTTTTCATTAGATTATAACCTCAACAATACCAGGTGCAGTTACTCGACCCTGGATCAGTTTATTGGAGTTGGCATTTCGAACTCGTATTATTTGATTGAGCTTCCCGTCCATCCTGGCTACACCGGTCGCCGTAAGATAGAGACTTCCCTGGTAGAAGATAATTTTTACAAGTTGTCCTCGTTTTATCATCGGTGGTATTTCTACATCGGAGACATTGATTACCGCTTGAGCCCGAACCGACCGCCTGAGACGTTTACCTAGAATAAGACGTTGATCGGTACATGGGTCATTATGCTCTGTCAAATCTTTGACAACCCTTTTCGTATTTACTGGGGTGAGGATAGTGCCACGACGAAGTGAATCTGTAGCGATAATAACAGGTGCCAGGGCCCGCAGTTCCCCTTGAATGGAAAAATTTTTCTCAACTTTTCCGTCAACACGGCAAATCAGGGAAAACCTGGTGCTCTTAAGAATTGCTGGATTCGAGGGCAGTACCTCTATCTCAAGTCTTCCTTGAGGGAGCATAAAAGGAAGAGGTAGTGATCTAGGTATAAAGCTCACATCTGCTTGCGGCAGTTCGTGTTTATGGTCCTTGAGGTAGGTATGAATTGCGCCGAGCAGGTTATCTGCTAATATTTTCTGCCCAGGTCTAAAAACATTAACAACTTGAGAACCGGTCCATTGAGTGTATCTCGAAATTCGGTTTTTTCTCATGACCAGGTCTTTTATTTTAATAGACTGGAGAGTGAGATTATTTCCAGGTTCAGGAGATTGAGAGACGATCTTTGTTGCTAATGAAGATGTAAGTGGAGTTGCTTCGTCGAAGGAAACAATATCTCCCAAGGTTATGTAATCCGTTGTAACCTTGGCTTGTTCCTTGAATGTTATTTCCAATGCATATACAGGTTTGCAAAGAACAGTTGTGACACAAAGTAATATGATTGGCAATATGTATTGAAGCAGTTTCATAATCCTATTTGAGCTGGTTAGTCGTTTGCATCATTTCATCCGAAGTCTGTATGGACTTGGAATTTATTTCATATGCCCTCTGGGCAGTGATGAGATTAGTGAGTTCCTGAACAATGTTTACATTTGATCCTTCGAGAAAACGTTGAACCAGTTGGCCATAGCCGTCGTCGCCAGGAGTTCCTACAGCAGGTGTTCCGGAAGCGTTGGTTTCCAGGAGAAGGTTGTCTCCGGCCGATGAAAGACCTGCACTATTGGCAAAAATTGCAAGTTCCATGGTGCCTAATTCAGTTGCTATATTTTCACCTGCTAAAACAGCACTAACCACTCCAGTATCGCTGATATTGATACGGTTAGCTCCTTCGGGAACTGTGATCGCCGGAAGAACAGTATAGCCACTCGAATTTACAATTGTTCCACTGCTATTGAGTTTAAATGCGCCGGCACGACTGTAACCTGTAGTACCATTGGGCAGCTCTATTTGAAAAAAGCCGGAACCCTCAATGGCAACATCCAGTTCATTCTCTGTCCCAATGAGTTCACCCTGACTAAAAACCTTGGTAACTGCAGCAGGGCGCACTCCAAGACCTATTTGAATTCCTGCAGGGGATTCGGTGTCGGCTGACGTCGGTGAGCCTGGATTTTGAATGGTTTCATATAACAGATCCTGGAAGTTATTGATCGATTTCTTAAAGCCTGTAGTACTGACATTCGCCAGATTATTTGAAATCACATCGATGTTTAATTGCTGTGAATTCATTCCGGTGGTGCCGGTGTAAAGTGAACGAATCATTGCAGCTCCCTGTTTTTTATAGAATTTAGGTGATTATAATGTGCCAAGCTCGGCAATTTTATCGCTGAGCTTGCTGTAGTTTTCAAAAACATTGTGATATGTTTGAAAGAGACGGTTGTCACGAATCATCTTGGTCATCTCTTCAGTCATGTTGACATTTGATACCTCTACACTTCCCTGGATAACAGAGAAATTTTTAGCAGGAGTTTCCACTGCTCCCTTGGGCAACGCATAGGAGGTGTCGCCTTTTCTCAGAAGAACCGATCTGTCAGCAACATCTACTATCGCCAGTTGTCCTATTTCCGAACTTTCACCGTTTTTATTGATTGTGGAGAGAATTCCGTTCTTGTCTACAACGATACTTGAAGTGCTGTCCGTAGGAATAAAAAGTTCTGAGTTTCCAGCTGAGAGAACAGGTTTTCCAGAATCAGTTAGCAGCCTTCCGTCATCACCCACCACAAAATTGCCTTTGCGGGTAAGCAAATCACCTTCTGCAGTTCGGATTTTAAAAAAACCATCACCTTTAATGGCCATATCAAATGGATTATCGGTGTTCTTAAGAGGCCCCTGAGAGAAATCGGTGAAATTTACCCCTATACGATTGTAATTAACCCCTTTGGTCACTTTGGTCTGCTGTTCACCATTGAGTATCGCCTCAAAGCTGATGCTATTTTTTTTGTAACCGACAGTACTTACATTTGCAAGATTGGCTGAGGTGTTGGCAATGCTCATCTCTCGTGTTATCGCCCCTGTCAAGGCACTGTATTTTCCGGAAACCATATTTTATCCTTCTGTTTATAGTGCGGTTTTTCCAAGATAATTTTATATCGGCAGGAGGTGTCATTATCTTTAATTCAATGCGAACCATTTTGTGGTTAAAAGCACCTCCAATTACATATTGTTCTGCTGGAGTAATGTGATAGGCGGCGTCGCTTGTATTTTGATTGTTATGTACTCCTGATCGAATTTGAAAAATGCAGAATTATCTGTTTGAGATATTTGCAAGTGCCACGAGCTGATCAGCCTCTTGAGATGAAATCGTAAGAATTGTTGCAATTTCTGCTGCAGCGATCCCCTGTTGAGTAAGAGAGTGAATATATTTATAACGCTCAGGCGGTTGCGGTTCTCTGCTTGTCTGGTTGAGAACCCGTGGTGTGTGTTGAGTCTTGCTGACCATGGAAGCCTGCTCAAGATCTGAACTGAAAGTGTTATATTTTTTTTCGATGTGTTCCAGCTTTTCTATTTTAAGGGTGGCGATATCCAGTTGAGCATACACTTCATCATGTAATTTTCTTAGCTTTAAAATATTCATTCGCAGATAAACTGATCGAATAGATACGATAACAAGTAGAGAAAAGGTGATATAGAAGAGCATATCAGTTACTTGGATATTCATTTGTATTACCCATATAAATAGTTTGTTTCAATTAGCTGGTGAGCTTTAGAGCTTGCATTACGCACAAAGTTACAATGGCACAGAAAAAGCAGAATTAAAATCGTACTATTTACTAATGTATTTGGGCCTGAACTTTATTTTTCAAATTGATAAGCGCCTGACTGTGCAGTTGGGAAATTCTGCCCTCCGATACCCCTAGAACTTCGGCAATTTCTTTCTGGGTCAGCTCTTCATAGTAATAAAGAGAGATAACCAGACGTTCTTTTTCTGGGATTTTTTCTAAAATATCAGCAATAGTTGCAGTGAGTTCATGGTTTTCAAAAATATCAACCGGAGATGAGTTCTTGCTGTTATCCTTTAGTGAGTCAATAAATTGTCTACCCTCGCCACTGTTGTCCAATGCTTCGTGGAGACTGACACAGCCAAGGTGGGAAACTTCGGTAAGCATATTCTGGTACTCCTCAAGGCTAATTTGCATATGTTCAGCCATCTCCTCTTCACTGGGGGGACGGCCAAGTCTATTTTCAACCATAGCCATGGTCTTTGAGAGTCGATTTTGCTTGTCTCTGAGGGTCCTGGAAAACCAATCGAGTTTGCGCATCTCATCGTAGATTGATCCACGTATACGGTATTCGGCAAAGGTTTTAAAAAGTATGTTTTTTGAAGCATCAAATTTATTAGCGGCATCGATAAGACCCATCATCCCTGCACTGCGCATGTCATCACGGTTCATAAACGCAGGCACCTGAGTAGTCATACGTCCGACGATGATGTCGACGAGTTCAAGATGATCGCGAATGAGTTTAGATTTATCTTCGCTGAGCTGGTGTTTTTGATACATCATCAATTATCCTTTAGTGCTTACATTCAAAAGCTTTTTCCAGAAAAACTGAAGACTGCCTTTTGGCGTACTCGCCGTTGTTTCATAACACAACCTCTTTGCCAGAGAAGAAAAAGCAGTAGCAATAGCTGATGACGGGTGCATATCTACATAGATTTTCTGCTTGCGTATGGCATCAACCATTTGTTTGTCTGCAGGAATCGAGCCAAGATAGTCAATTGAGATATCAAGATATCTATTTGCCACTATGGTGAGTTTGCGATAAACGTCTAAGGCTTCTTCTTCTTCATGAATTTGATTAACTATGAGGTTAAAACGTTTTTCGTGAAATTGTGTCGATAGCAATTTCATTAAAGCATAGGCATCTGTGATGGCTGTGGGTTCAGGAGTCGTGACGACCAGAATCTCCTGGGCTGCTGTATTAAAGTAGGTAACGTTTTCTGAAATACCTGCTTCTGTATCAATGAGGACAAAGTCAAAACTGTTATGCATTGCATCAAGACCATCGATCAGCCGCATTTTATGATGGCCATCAAGCCTGGTGAAATTTTGGATTCCGGAACCCGCGGGAAGTATTTTTATTCCGTAGGGACCATCCACCATAATTTTTTCAAGATCATGTTCCCCAGAGAAAAAGTGGTTGAGGTTGTATTTGGGGGCAATACCGAAAACCACATCGACATTAGCAAGTCCCAGATCGGCATCAAGAATGAGGACTGATTTCCCCATTTTAGCCAGTGTCACGGCAGTATTGGCAACAACAGCAGTTTTGCCGACGCCGCCTTTTCCGCTGGTAATAGAAAAGACCCGGGTAATGATATCGGTGCCAGCTTCGAGAATCTGGGAAGGCTGCTTCTCATTGAGAGAGCGTAACGTTTTTGCCTGATCTGAAGATGAGTTGGATTGATTAATCATATTCTATTCCGTAATTGATGGAATGATGAGTTGGGCCAGGATGTTTTTATCCGCTTCCATTATGTCCTCAGGAACCCGTTGTCCATTTGTTATATACGATAAGGGAGTACTGTTCTGGATTTGAGTATTTAATATGACACCAAGGCTGGTACATTCATCTGTTTTTGTGAAAATAGTACTATGGAGAGAGAACGGTCTAAACGATTTTAAGGTTTCTAAAAGCTCATTGTCACGGGTAGTTGCTGAGAGCACCAAATGGTTTTCAATCTGCAGATCCTCTGTGAAAAACGATTGTATCTCTTCTAAACTCAAACTGTCTTGAGGACTTCTTCCCGCAGTATCAATAAGGATGAGTTCTTTATCGCTATGCTTTTCAAGGGCATCTACTAATTGCTGGGGATTAATAACTACCTCGACAGGCAGATGCATTATTTCACCATATACTTTCAACTGCTCAACGGCTGCAATCCTATAGGTGTCTATAGTAATCAAGGCTATCGAGTTTGATTGTGTAGCTAAATATTGTGCTGCAATCTTGGCTAATGTGGTTGTTTTGCCTACACCGGTTGGCCCAATAAAAGCCATTCTTTTTTGTTTGGTATCTTTGCTGAATACTGGAACGTGAATATTGAAAATATCAGCGATAGTTTCATGTAAAAAAGCACGGATTTTCTGCTCATCCTCTAGATCTGAATCCTGTAAATGTTCCTGGGCAAATCCAGATATGATGCTTGCCGTCTCCTGATTGATCCCTTGAGAGAGTAGAATTTGTTCTATCCTGTTATTTTTTTTGGAAGTACGTAATTTCTGTTCAAGAGATGCTAGAGGATTATAGGGAGCAGACTCCTGAGGCTGAGATTGTGTTGTCCCAATGCGGGACAGTTCTCCTGCCAGATTCTTGACCATGTCCTTCAATTCGTCAAATTCCTGACGCAGGGCAGGGGATTCAGATACTACAGATTCCCTAGTATCTGTAGAGGTGGACATGGTTTCTTCAAAGTGTCTATTCGTACTATGACTTTGCACTTCAATGGGTTCACTGTTGAACTGTCTCTTCTCCGTATATGCTCTGTGAGCAAGAGTCTGCTCAGCGAATAATTTTGAGTTCTGAGACGTTTCGGGCCAATGATTATCGACGGCGGCGGTAATCTCAAGCGTCTTTTTACCAAGCATTCCCATCGTTCCACTTTTTATGGTGCGTGTGGACAGGATGAGGGCGTCCGGACCTAGTTCCCTGCGTATTTTACGCAGACCTGTTGCCATATCGGTGGCTTCAAAAACTTTAACTTGCATTTATCGTCACTGTTCCTAAAGATTTTACTTTTAAATTCGGTGCGATTTCATTGTGCGATATAATGGTCAGAGCTGGATAATACCTTTCTGTCAAGCTTCTGACATGTGGTCGAATTTGTGGGGCCACAAGTAATGTAGGAATTTGCCCGCCCTGGAATGCATTGGTAGTCTCGCCGATGGCATCTAAAATTTTCTGAGCTTTACCTGGATCAATCGCGAGATAGCTACCCTGCTCACGATGCTGAATTGAATCAAGAATTATATCCTCAACGTCCTTGGCCATGGTGATAATTGGAATAACACCATTGTCAATAAGATCTGCACAAATTGTCCTCGATAGAGCATGGCGTACATACTCGGTTAAAATATCTGTATCCTGGGTAACTGGAGCCCAATCCGCCATAGTCTCAAGGATCGTACGCAGGTCGCGTATGGAAACGCCTTCCTTCAGGAGATTTTGCAGAATTCGCATTATCGTACCGAGTGAAAGAACGTTCGGAACAAGTTCTTCCACGAGCTTCGGATAGTTTTTCAGGAGATTGTCGAGCAAGTTCTGAACTTCCTGTCGACCAATAAGTTCATGTGCATGCTTTTTAATGATTTCAGTTAAATGTGTAGCCATGACCGTTGTGCAGTCAACAACTGTATATCCGGCAATCTGGGCTTTTTCTTTCTTGTCTTCGCTAATCCAGATGGCAGGCAGGCCAAACGCTGGTTCAATTGTGTCTATGCCCGGCATTCTTTCAGTGACTATGCCTGGATCCATCGCCATAAAATGATCTGGCAGGACTTCGGACTGAGCAACTTTAATACCTTTGAGAGCAAGGGTGTATTCATTAGGATTGAGTTGAAGATTGTCCTTAATATGTATTGGTGGAACTATAAAGCCGTTATTGGATGCAAATTGTTTACGGATTGATTGTATTCGGTTGAGTAATTCGCCGTCCTGGTTTGAATCCACTAACGGGATGAGACCGTATCCAACTTCAAGTTCAAGGAGATCGACATTAAGCATCTCTTCGTAATTTTCAGTAGCGCGAACGGGAGGGGCCGCAACTTTCTCTACTGGCATCATAGCTTCTCTTTTCTTCTTGCGATCAAGAGAAAATGCAAGGGCAGCCATAGAGAAAGAGAGAATGAGAAATGGTATGAACGGCAGGCCCGGGATAAGTGCAAAAACAAGTAAAATGCCGGAAACAACCCACAAGGCTACTGAATAGTTGGAAAATTGAACACGAAGATCGGTACCAAAATCCTTTTCACCAGTTGCCCGGGTAACAAGAAGACCAGCAGCAGTTGAAATAATAAGCGCTGGAATCTGACCAACAAGGCCGTCACCAACGGTGAGGATGGTGTAATTTTGAGCAGCTTCAGCTATTGGCATATCTTTTTGTAAAACTCCAATAACAAAGCCGGCACCAATATTAATCATGGTGATGATAATCCCGGCTATGGCATCGCCTTTTACAAATTTTGATGCACCATCCATGGCACCATGAAAAGCCGCCTCATCAGAAATTTCCTTACGTCTCTCTCTGGCCTGATCTTCATCAATAAGTCCGGCATTGAGATCGGCATCAATTGCCATCTGCTTACCGGGCATGGCATCCAGGGTAAAACGTGCAGCCACTTCAGCTACTCTTCCAGCGCCCTTGGTGATGACCATAAAGTTAATAAGCACGAGGATGGTAAAAACCACGATACCAACCACATAGTTACCACCAACTACAAACTGGCCAAAGGACTGAATGACATTTCCAGCTGCACTGGGGCCCTGGTCCCCATGAAGAAGAATCAATCTGGTTGAGGCGACATTAAGTGAAAGTCGGAGCAGCGTTGTTGCTAAGAGAATTGATGGGAAAATTGAAAATTCAACAGCTTTTACAGTGTAGAGGGTTATAACCAGGATAAGAAGGGCTATGGTTATATTGCCCGAGAGAAAAAGATCAAGAAGGATTGGTGGCAATGGAATGATCATGATCATCAGGATTGATACAAAACCAAGTGATGCCATGATATCACTTCTGCCAAGAATCTGTTTGAGCAGGTCTGCGTTGAGTCTACTTTGTAATTGCGTGAGTTCCATTATCTACTCGTTTTTTTCAGCGAATATACATGTGCCAGAATTTCTGCTACGGCTTTAAACATCTCCTCCGGGATTGATGCACCCAGATCTATCTTATGCAACATTCGCGCCACAGGGGGATTTTCTATTATGGGTACATTGTTTTCACGACCGATCTTGCGGATGTTCATGGCGATAATGCCCGCACCTTTTGCTATGATTACAGGTGCATCCATGACCTTGGAATCGTACCTAACAGCAATGGAAATATGGGTGGGGTTCGTGATAATAACATCAGCTTGAGGGACTTCCGACATCATTCTTCTTCTCGCCATTTGCCGTTGAATTGAGCGAATCTGAGATTTCACCAATGGGTCACCTTCAGTTTCCTTAAATTCTTCTTTGACTTCATGCTTGGTCATTTTCATTTTTTCTTCCATCTCGTAGCGGACAAAAAGAAGATCGATGAAGGCGAGCAGGATTAAAATGGCACAAATTTTAGCGAGAATGAGGGCCGCTGTTCTTCCCAGGAATTTAAAAGTCTCAGAAATGTCAGTATCAACGAGAGTTAATGATTGTTCAAAGTTATCTACAACGGTCGAATAGGCGACCCAGGCAATCAGACCGACTTTAAAGAATGATTTGATAAGCTCTAGAGCGGATTTTTTTGAAATCATTCGCCCTATGCCTTTTATAGGATCAAATTTACTAATATCAGGCTGAAACGGCTTGGTGGTAAAAAGCCAGCCTATTTGAAAAAAACTGGAAAAAAAGCCTATGAGAAGAACTAAAATAAAGAGGGGGGCCATTAAAAGCCCTAGTTCTTTCGTGAGAAAATAGGCAAACTCCATCACCTTTGAAGGAGTGATGATCACATCGCCGGTTGCCTGAAATATCAGAACCAAGGTCGTGGACAGTTCTCGAAAGAAAACAGGAAGGTAAAATACCCAAAACAGGAGCAGAATAGACAATATTGCTGCTGTGTGAACTTCCTTGCTTTGAGCGACTTGGCCCTTTTCACGAAAATCGCTCCTCCGTTTTCCTGTAGCGTCTTCAGTACGTTCGCCGCCTGGAGCTTCTTCTGCCATGTATTGTCTCGACTATTGCTATTTTTGAATGAGCAAGAAATTGAAAAAGTCTGTATTAAATGAAAAATATGCAAGAAAATTGCCAGAAATCTAGGATTTTGTCGCAGTCTCAATCTATCGGAATCCCCAGATAAAGAAGAAAAGGGTAGATTGATTATATACGTTGCATGCTTCAAATACATTAGATCAGGTTGTATTTTAAGGTACATATTATCACAAATAAAACAATGATGTTTCATGAGATATAGGGAGTGGAAAACGTGAATACGGTACGACAGGGGGAGATGTTTTTTATCCGTTGAGGTATTTCAGCATGGTAAAAAAACGTTCAGGAAGCATGTCAAATTCTCGACTCAACAACATTCTGACAATACCTAAAGTCAAAGCAATGACAACCAAAGAAATCCCAATATTCAGAGGAAATGATAAAAGAAAGACATTGAGTTGCGGGAAGGCGCGGGCAAGAACACCAAGAATAAGACCTGAAAGCAGGAGAATGACGAGTACAGGAGCACTGAATTGAGCACCAAGCATGAACATCCGTGAGGAGAGTTCAATGAGATACGGAATAGCCTCTCCTCCAAAATTAAGATTGCCAGGAGGGAGAAGTTCATAGGAATGAACTGCCGTTTGGATAAAGTAGTGATGAATGTCCAGAGAAAGAAAGAGCAGTATGGCAAAAACATTCTGAAATTGGGAGATAAGTGCGGTTTGTCTCTGATTCTGTGGATCAAAAATATTTGCTGCTGCAAATCCCATCTGATACCCGATGACGGTACCGCCAAATTCAACCGAAGTGAAGATAAACCTGGCAATTAAGCCAAGCAGTGTCCCAAGAAGAGTCTCGTTCACTATGAGAAGAAGAAAAGAGGGAGGGCTGAAATTCACCTCGGCTACAAATGGAGCAAGAACAGGAAAGAGTACAAGGGAAATGGCTACTGCGAGTCCAGCTTTTACCCTAAGAGGTGCCTGTGCGCTGAAGTAGACAGGAATAGCCGAAAGAAATCCAGCTACTCTGGCGGTACATACAACAAAGGTTTGAAATTCTTCAACTGGTAGAAGTTGCAAATACATTCAACCTACCTAAAATGTTGCCATCGTTTCAAAAACACCAATGGTAAAGGCGGTTAAAGTCTTGATGATCCATGGACCGAAGAAGAGCAATGTTAAAAAGACAGCAACAATTTTGGGAATGAAGGTCAGAGTTTGTTCATTTATCTGCGTGGCTGCCTGAAAAATTGAGACGAGGAGGCCGATTATCATGCCAGCAAGAAGCATTGGTGCGGCACATAATAATACGGTTTGTACTGCTTTTCTGGCTACATTTACGGCAAGATCCGGTGTCATATGAATAATCTCCTATCCAAAACTTTTCAAAAGTGAACCGGCGACAAGGCCCCAGCCGTCAACTAGCACAAAGAGCAATAATTTAAATGGCATTGAAATAATGACGGGAGGCAGCATCATCATACCCATGGACATAAGGACTGAAGCAACAATCATGTCAATGACGAGGAAAGGAATGTATACCATAAAGCCCATTTGAAAGGCCCTTTTAAGCTCGGAAAGCATAAAGGCAGGGATAAGGGTCATTGTGGGAATATCATCTCTATTGGCCGGTTCATCGGCCAGGGTGATGTCACTGAGAAGTTCCAGTTCCTTTTCCATTACATGAGAAAACATAAATTCGCGTAGTGGCGATACAGCCCTTTCTAGAGCAATTTCCTGGGTTATCTCTTCGTTAAGATAGGGTTGCAGGGCATTCTCATTTATCTTATTAATCGTCGGTGACATGATAAAGAATGTTAGAAAAAGCGCAAGTCCCACAACTACCTGGGTTGGAGGCATATTTTGGGTACCCATAGCCTGTCGGACAAAACCAAGAACGATAACGATCCGGGTAAAACTGGTCATCATTAAAAGAATGGCGGGGGCAATTGACAGGATAGTGAGTAAAAAGAGAACTTGAAGCGCACTCGAGATCTGTGTTGGTGATTGAGCGTCATCAACACCAAAGGTTAAGGTGGGCAGGCCTATAGCTCCGGCAATGCCAGGAGCAAGCAGAAGGAGGCCGAGTATTGTCAGGGTACAACAGGAGACGACGGTGCACTTTTTCATGACTGCTGTTTTTCCTCTGATTGTTCAAGAACGGCCGCAAATGATTCACCCGATTCAAGGGGAACAATGGTGCTGATTGTGTCACTGCCTGCACCTACAATAAACTCACGTCCACGGACTTCTATGAGCATAAGCGTCTTTTTAGGGAGAACATGCCGGATTTCCACTACCTTTATCAGACCTTTGCCCTGCTGGTTAAAGGCAGAAACTCGATTGCGGAGGAGATAATAAAGACCTAGGATGATCGCGAGTACCACAAGTAACCCAAGGAGCATACGAATGCCGGAACTCACGGGATTGAATTCATCAGCTGCTGCATAAGCTGATTGCGTGGAAACTGCGAGTAGAAGAACAGAAATGAGTAGTTTCTTGGCTTTAAGATTCATGCTCTTAGCCAAGTTTCTCAACTCTGTCACTTTTACTGACAACATCTGTTAACCGTATACCGAATTTATCTCCTACAAGAACTGCTTCGCCATGGGCAATGAGACGGGAGTTAACATACAGGTCGAGAGGTTCTCCTGCGAGTTTTTCGAGCTCAATCACGTATCCTTCTGACATGTTGAGCAGATCTTTAAGAAGAATTTTGCAGCGACCAACTTCAACGGAAACCTGGAGAGGGACATCGTACAAAAAATCTAGTCCTCTTGAGGATTTTTCATGACTCTTCGCATTACTCTTTCTTTCTGAAACAGGAGAAGAATCATCATTTTCCAGGAGATCCTTTATCTCTTCAGGGTCTGGACGGGAAGATTTTTCAGTGGCTTTTGGTGTCTCCATAATTAAGCTCCTTGTTCGTGGACACCGGTTATGCTGATAGCTTTTTTGCCATTATGTGTCCCGGGTATCGCGTAAAATTTATGTTGTTCTTCAACGAGTATTTTTAGAGGTGAATTCGGATTATAGTCAATGAAAAGTGTATCTCCTTTCTCTAATTCGAGCACCTCGTTTACCGACATGGAAATAGTTCCAGACTGGGCGATCAATTCAGTGTAAATCTGGCGAATCTCCTGTTCAATCGGGGCTGACCACATTTGCTGTTTTGATTTATTCACATTCAGCAGATCTTTTAGTCCTTCACGCAGTGGATCGATGGTTGAAAGCGGGAATACGATTTTCATCTGTCCCGTGATCCCGCTGACACTGACATCAATGTTACCGACAATAATCTCAGCATCTGCATCGGTGATAGAAACCAACCGGCTGTTGCTTTCGACTTTTAAAATTCTGGATTGCAGCAAAATGAGCGGAGCAAAAGCACGGTTAAGGTCTTCGCAGCCGTGATCAAGAATTGATTGAATGATTTTAAGCTCAATGTTTGTGAGTTTTCTCTCTGGATGTAAGGGATCAATGTCTGTAGAGGCGCCAAGAATGATTTCGACCATGGAGAAACACATCGGTGCATCTATTAACAGAAGGGCACCGTGTTTAAGCGGAGAAATATCCAGGACTGCAATTGCTCCAGCATCTTTATTTTCCAACAGAAAATCAAGAAAATGAGAAGACTCGATTTGAGATCGGGCAACTGAAAATGTCCGTTGTAGATGATTGGTCAGGGTGATGGCAATATTTTGACAGAAATTGTCCAATAAAATGTCAAAGTTGGGAAGACGGCCAAGTTCGTCACTTAAGGTATTGACCTGGAAAAGGTTTACAGGACTACACTCTTTAGCAAACTTATCCTGGTCATCTTTATCAGGATCAAGGGATACACGCCCCTGCTTAATGGCGGTCAGCAGATCGGCAATTTCCTGTTTGTTAAGAATTGGTTCCAAAACGACGTCCTTTAATGTTTGTGCCAACGAGGTGTTTATTGAACAACAAATTCAGTGAAATAAATTGCTTTTATCCTTCCTGTCTGCAGTAGAGAATTCAGTTTGCTGCTTAATTCTGCTTTGAGTTGCTTCTTGCCCTGAAGGTCCTGGAGCTCGTCATATGTCTTGTTGCCGACAAGTAGAAGAATGGCATCGCGCACCTGAGGCATGCGCAAGGTGGTTTCTTCTTTGGCCGTTTCGCTGGTAAGCTCTAATGTTAATGCAGCTTTGACATAATGATTACTTTCGGCACTGATAATGTTTACGATGAATTCCTCAATATTGATCATGGGTCCGATATCGGTATCCTTGCCTAACTCTGGGACGGGTACTTCAGCGCCAGGCTGCTGGGAAGGGTCAGTTGCAGAATTATCTTTTAGAAGAAAAAAGGCAGCGACACCCGCGCCAATAAGTATGACAAGAAGGGCTGCGGCAATGATAATGATGAGTTTTTTCTTGCCGCCGGATTTAGGAGCGTCTGGTGCTTTTGCGTTATCTTTCTTTTCAGCCATAATTATAATTCCTTATTATCCATAATTGTGGTGATATCAAAAGGGAATATCATTTTCTTTCTTAAGTGATCGAGCCGTATTTTCCATGTTATTGGCCTGGAGGACAAAATCAACCCTTCTGTTTTGAGCCCTGCCTTCATCTGTGGCATTTGTTACAAGTGGTTTTAAATCCCCATATCCTGCGGCTCCCATTCTTTCCAGGGGAAGAAGATCACTTTTCTTTAAAAAACGCATAACTGAAACGGATCTTGCCATGGAAACATCCCACTTGGCGAGTTCACTTTGAGCATCGACTTCAGAGTCGCTATGTCCTTCAATTCGTAGTTTTAACGGCAAAGGACGTATAATGTCAGCAATATATCGCAGCAAAGGGTATGCTTTTGGCGATATCTGAGTTTCCCCAGGTTGGAATAGTATGGTGTCTTTCACCCGCAGCACGATAGTTTCGCCATCTTTTTGGACCATCTCAATATCTTCTGAGAGATTATCTGAGTTAATTTGTGTTTTAATTTTCCGGTATATCTCAATGGTCATTTTTTCATTAATTGGGGCAAATTCAGTTTTAGGAGGTGACGGAAGAATTGGTATTGAGAAATCAACCTGTGCCGGATTTTGGTGCATACCGAAGGCATCTCTAAGTGAGCTGGACGCCTGGGTGAAGCGAACCGGATCCATGCTGGCCATGGATAATAAAAGAACGAAAAAGGTCAGGAGCAGGGTAACCAAATCTGAATAGGTGACCATCCATAAAGGGGCACCAGCCGGCTCTGACTTTTTTTCTTTCTTTTTTTCTTCCTGGTTCGGTTGTTCTTCTGCCATGATCCTTTACCGTTTAAAGGTGGATTCGCGTAGTTTTGGTGCAATAAAGGCATGCAGTTTCTGTTCCATGATTCGGGGATTTTCACCAGAAAGTATTGATTGCATACCTTCTATTATCAAAGTCTTAGTTAGAAGTTCTGCCTCGGAGCGCATTTTGAGTTTGCCAGCCATTGGAATGGCCAGAATATTGGCAATGACTGCACCATAAAAGGTTGTCAGCAAGGCAACGGCCATTGCCGGACCAATGGATGCCGGGTCATCCATAGTCTGTAGCATCTGAACTAGACCGATAAGAGTGCCAACCATTCCCATTGCCGGAGCGTATGCACCGATTGAAAGGAAAATACTGGCGCCTTTGTCGTGCCGCTGCTGAATATATTCGACCTCGGTTGCAAGCATGGCTTTTAAGGTTTCAGGTTCCTGGCCGTCAACTGCCATTTGCATAGCCTTGATGAGAAATTCATCATTAATGGTATCCATCGCTCCCTGTAGTGCGAGTATACCTTCCTTTCGTGCTTTGTTGGCAAACTCCATAAGCTGGACGATAAGGCCGTTAACCGATTGCTCCTTGTAGAGGATCGTCTTTTTGGCAACGTTAAAAGCGTCAAACACATCGCTGAAGGGGTAATTGACCAGAGTATTGCCGGCAGTACCTCCAAATACTATCAAAATTGAGGGGATATTAATGAAAATAGAGAGTGGACCACCTTGAAGTATAGCCATGAGCATCAGGCCAAATGCTGCTCCAATCCCTAAAATAGTTGAAAGATCCAAAAAACATCCTCCGGAAAAATAATTAATTTATATATAGTTCTAACCCCTGTTATTTATTACAGGATATTTAACTCATTCAGCAAATGATATGTTCAGTAATCATAGAACGTTGATTTCAAAAACACAAGTTTGCAATAATTATTCCAAAAGAAAAAATTACATTTACTTTGATTACCTTAAAAACAGACCAGAGATGACTACAAAAGGAAAAGAAATAATTGGTGGGATTTGACTCTGCTATGATTCTACGAAAAGAAAGAGCAGTATTTGTATGTGCTCAATCAATATCTGAGAAAATTATATTAATATTAATAAATATATTGGAAGGGGATGTATCTTATCGGGAACAAAAAGGGAAGTATAAATCACATAAGGATCCGAAAGAAGATATTCTTTCGGATCCTTATGTTCAGATAGTCAAAATATTGACTCTAGCGCTTCAGGTTAATGAGTTCACCAAGAAGTTCATCAACAGTTGTAATGATTTTGGAGTTTGCCTGAAATCCACGCTGTACTGTTATCATCCTTACAAATTCAGCACCCATGTCAACGTTTGATTGCTCGAGTGAGTTGGTAAACACTTTTCCTAATTCCGAACCAGGTAGACCAATCCTTGGAGATCCTGACGTTTCGGTTGCTTCGAAGAGATTGTTTCCTTTAAGGTCGAGACCGTTTGGATTATTGAATTTAGCGAGAACGAGGCTTGCTACTCGTACTTGTTCGCCATTGGAATAAGAGGCTATTACTACGCCATCGCCATCGATATCAACACTTGTCAGGTTGCCGGCTCCATAGCCATTTTGTACCTGTGAAATAACGGTTGATTCACTGTCGAATTGGGTATTGTTAAAAATAATATCTATAGTTTGAGCTGGATCAGAGCCGTTTGCCCAGTTAATTGCACCAGTGGCGTTTGGACCACCGCCAGTGTTAAGTGTACCGTCCGGATTGAAGGTGATGGTTCCTGCCAGAGTATTTGGCGCAGCTGGAATGACAGCACCGTTTATATCTTCAGCAGACCAATACCATTCCCAGGTATTCGGTGCACTTTTATGAAAATATGTGGTCAGGAGATGCGGTTCGCCGAGAGAGTCAAAAACCTGAGTGGAGGATGAATAGTTAAAAGTCGCCGGATCAAGATAGTCGAATGCTGGCCGAATTGTTGCCGCTGCATCAAGGTTAGTGGTGAGCGTCATTTCATCGGTTGGATTACCGGCTATAAGTCCCGTGTTGACAATAACAATATCTTCAGGATCACCTGCTACCAGGTTACCGTTCACATCATAGGGTTTTCCCTGTACCCGTAAACCCTCTGGATTTATAAGATAACCGTTTTCGTCAAACCTGAAGGCACCAGCCCTGGTGTAGAGAACTGAATCATTCCCAACCTCGCTTACCAGGAAAAAACCATCGCCTTCAATAGCTACGTCAAGACCTGATTCGGTGGATTCAAATGTTCCCTGACTGAATATTCCATCTACTTTTGATACATTGACACCACGGCCGACCTGTGATGTCCCTCCTGAACCATTAATAGTACTGGACAGCAGATCAGAAAAAACTGTACGTGAGCCCTTGAAACCAAGGGTGTTGGTGTTGGCCAGGTTATTACCAATCACGGTCATTGCTGCAGAGTTGGTGTTAAGACCACTGACACCACTGTACAGTGCACTTGATATACCCATAATTTACTCCTCCATGTGAGTCTCGTCGTTTTCCAGGAAAACGTATTGCAAAATCTACTTAAGGTTTGAATTATGGCTGACCTGTATATCGTCCGTGATCATGTTTTTGTCAGCATTTCCGGTGACTCTTCCTTGTCACTGGTATAAATCTTATCGGTTTTTTATCGCAAAAAGTTGAGATTTTTTTTGTTTAAAAGGACAATCAATATACAAGTAGTATTAGTTGCTGTTGCTTTTATTTTCATAAACTCCAAGAATCGAAGAAAAGGCAACTATACCAGCTTCAGTTTCCAGGGTTCCACCAAACTCACCAGTGAGATCGACTCCAGTTACCTGGGATTGAATCAGAGGAGAAGCGGCAACACTTGTGCCTTCTTCTGTCTTCACTGAAACGGAAACAGTATATGTCCCACGATCGGCATCAGTTCCATTCTCAGTCAGTCCATCCCAGTCAATGATGTGATTTCCCTTTGAGAGTTCCGTACCGTGCAATGTTTTAATGATTGAGCCGTTTTGTTTGATAGTAAGTGTTACCTCCGTTGCTTGGCCATCAAGTTGATATCCAAGTTGAGCACCATTTTGACCACTATAGGAGAAGGTGTTGTCCTGGTATATGACATTTTTACCGATGGTCTGCAGAGTGGCGAATCGGTCGGAGTTGGCGTTTGAAGTTGCCATGTTTTCCATTGACTGATTGAGATTGGTCAATTGTTCAAGTGAACTGAATTGAGCAAGCTGGGCAGTAAATTCAGTCGGTTCATCTGGGTTCAAAGGGTCCTGATTCTTGAGCTGAGCAACAAGAAGGGTGAGAAAATCATTCTTGCCCATGATCTCAGTTTTACTTTTTTTAGCGCTAGAGTCTGTCTCTGTTGCCGATTGTGATTGGGTGATATTTTCGATATAACTCATGTGGTAACTCCTAGATCATCACATTGACGCCAGATGGGGTTGCTTGTATATCAAATTCGACTTCCCCGATATTCTCTTGTTCCAGTTCAAATTTGGCCGCTGACTCAATATTTTTATGTGTAGCAAATGACTTTTCATCTCGAGCCAGATGGTCATCAAACATATTTTTATTATCAGATACGTCGGTATCAAGATTAATGGTGATTTCGTTTACCATTAAACCTTGTTCCTCCATAAGAGCCTTGAGACGAGGCATGTTTTTTTCAAGGATATCTTGAACCTGTTGTGTTTGGGCGAGAATATGGGCATTAATTGTTCCGTCCTTGAGCTGAACATCAATCTTTAAGTCGCCTAACTCTGCAGGGTGAAGCTTCATCACGAGTCTCGAGTCCTGCAGGTGTTGTGAAATTCTAAATCTATGAAGGACCTGATGAAGTATATTGCTCTCCTGAACCTGAGGAGTAAAAACTGATCCCCCTGGGCGCAAAGTGTCTATTCCAGAACTTGTGGGTTTCTCTGTTGATACTGTATGTAAAGACTGAGAGAAGCTGGTCTCATTGGTCTTGTCTATCGTTTTTTGAGTAGCAGAAAAAGAATTCTTCTGTGCTGAATCGCTGTCTGAATTCAATGATTGTTGGTCTGCTTGTGTATGTTGCTTTTTGTCAATATGTTCAAGTTTTGCATCAATGAATTGTTCACTGGCATCTTGACGAAGTGAGGGCTTATTCTCACGAAGGCTGGTGGTTGCATGATTCGGTTGCGATGGCATATCAACGAGCTTAGCTGCTATTCTTTCTACAGATAGCGGTGTCGTTTCCTCAGGACTTTCATTGGTATTTTGTGAAAGAAACTCAGGGGGAGCTGTAAAGCGTTCAACTCGAATCGCTGAAGAATTGTTAACAGGAGTATCTTCCGAGGCGTATTGCAGCGGAGTAGTGTTCTTCATCAGCATATCCGCTGTATCCGATTTCGTCTGATTCCAGCTTATGGAATCATTATTTTGGAGAGATACGGTGTTATTTGATTTTTGTGAAAAATCCGTGATTATTTGTTCTTCTGCTATACCAGGAGAATTACTCAAAGGTTGGGTAAACTGGGCTGTGACCACAGCTTCATTCGGGCTTTTTGTTATGGCCCTGGCAACTGAACCTGAGTCAATTTGAGGCTTGGTGTTCTTGGGCAACTCTATATCATCCTGATCATGATTACCTACAAAGGCTGAAGAAATAGACTGCCTGGCAATAGAATTTTGCACTCCTTTCTGATCAAAACCAATTTTATCCTCCCCATCCACTAACATTGCTGTTGCTTCCCTGGCTGCTGCAATGCTATTCCCCTGTTCTGTAACTTTTAAAACTGGTTCGGTCTCGGCGTTGAGTGATTGTGTAGCTTGAGCTTGTAATGCTTCATCTTCGCATAAATCTAAGATGCTGGTATCGTCCTGGGCTTCTTTATGTGCCTTGGATGTGTAAGCTGAATGTGAGTGTTCTGAGGGCGAGGTGGAGGGTGACTTTTTGTCGTTTATCGCTTTGTCGAGAGTCGGAGCAAATTTCGATTCCGAACCGGATTGATTTTCAGTATTGCTTTTTGGCTTGAATGCCTTTGGTCCTGGTGCCGGAGAGACGATTATTGCTTCCATATTTTCTCACTCTATTTGAATTCTTGTAAAGGTGGTGCTGAGAGTTGAAGTTTTTTGTTTATCAAGCATGTCCATAATTTTGGCAGCGGCTTTAGCCTTCATGCTTGCAAGTAAATCTGTTGCAAGAGCAGGGTCCATGTTGTTTATGGCGAGTGCTGCTCTTCCAGGTTCCATCTTTTCATAGATGGTGCTCAGTTCTTTGATTCGTTTTTTTTCTATACTGGTTTTTTCTGCAAGGAGGGTTTCAATTTTACCCTGCAAAGATTTCAGTTCCTTCAACTTGATATCAATTTCTGTGATTTTCTTATCGACTGACGCTTCAAGAGTCTTTAATTCATTTTCACGCATGGCTAAATCTTTTCTGTCTTCCTGCAATTGCTGGCGTTCCTGTTCCATTAGCGCAAACACCCGCCTTTCTTCCACAGACTTAAATTCTTTTTGCTTTTCATCTTCTGCAAAACTGTTGAAAGCTAACATGAGCACAATGCAGCAGGAAAGGGCAGTTATTGAAAGACGATAATAAAAATTGATAGTATTCATTGCAAAGGAGTCTTTATATTCTGATTAATGATTCTGTCCTTTTCTTAAATGGGAGATAACTGATATCTCATCAAGATAGGCTGTTTCTTTCTTGTCGATATGAAGTTTCCAGGCCTTGTCCTGTCGTTCTTTCAACTGTTCAAGAGCCTTTTTTTCTCTACTTTTGGTGACTACAATCTGGCGTTTTCGTTCCACCTTATCCCGTGCACGATCAACTTCTTTGGAAAACTCCAGCTTTTTTTCCTTCAGCCAGATAAGACGATTTTCATAGTTAAGAAGATCCGCAATGCTCATGCCTTTCTCTTGTATCCTCTTGTAGGTCTTAAGAAGATTTTGATATTCCTTTTCAACATTGTCTAAAATAATTTGTTTGTTTTCCATTTCATGTTGAGCTTCAGTGAGTCTGATAACCGCCGTATCTTCAAGCTGCTGGCGATATTTCAGAACTGCTGAGAGGGTAAAAGGTTTCATATAACCAAAAATAGCTAAAGCGGCTGAGCCGAATTGTTCATGATACCCTGCGGGTACTCTTTTTCGTCCACCCCCCTGAGAGGGATCAGTGCCATGGTTGTCGAGACAATTTATCGCTTTAAGTTGGTCTCCAGAATTTTGTCTATATGTATCAGTTTTTCAGGACCAAGGACCTACAGATCAGCTTTACGCCTGTTCTGTGATGAAGGAGGATGATCCTTACGTTCATTCAAAAGAACTCCAAGTGCCTCTTTTGTGAGGTCCAGAGGTGCAGATTCGTCAAAACTCTGTTTAAGGAATTCATTAACTCCGTCAATTTTACTGATGGCAAAATCAATTTGAGGATTAGAACCATGCGAATAGGCACCAATATTGATCAGGTCCTCAGCGTCTTTATGAGTGGCCAGGATGCTCCGGGTTTTTCCTGCAAGTTCGAGATGCCGTGGTGTGACAATGTCTCGCATCACTCTGCTGGCTGAATTAAGCACATCTATGGCAGGATAGTGGTTTCTCGCTGCTATATCGCGTGATAGCACGATATGACCGTCAAGTATTGAACGTACAGAGTCGGCAATAGGCTCAGTTAAATCATCACCTTCAACGAGGACGGTATAGAGCGCCGTGATTGTGCCTTGATTTCGAAAACGTCCGGCTCTTTCAAGTAAACGTGGTAACGTGGCAAAAACAGAAGGTGTGTACCCCTTTGTTGTTGGTGGTTCACCAACAGCAAGTCCAATTTCTCGCATGGCCATTGCAAATCTGGTAACCGAGTCCATCATTAAAAGTACATTCTTTCCCTGGCGACAGAAAAATTCAGCGATTGTGGTTGCGACAAAGGCACCACGCATTCTAAGAAGTGGAGACTGATCCGAGGTGACAACGACAATAACAGAACGGGCAAGTCCTTCTTTTCCCAAATCCCGTTCAATAAATTCTCTGACCTCTCTACCTCGCTCGCCGATAAGGGCAATAATATTAACATCAGCACGGGCGTATTTCGCCATCATTCCAAGGAGGACACTCTTTCCAACACCGGAACCGGCCATAATGCCCATTCTCTGACCCATCCCGCAAGTGAGCAGGCCATTTATTGCTCGAACTCCGAGATCAAGGGGTTCGGTGATGTTTTTCCTCTCCATTGGCCCTGGTGGGTTAGCGTAGAGACTCATCTCCATATCAAGAGAAGGTGGAGGAAGACTGTCTTGAGGGAAGGCCATGGCATCAATAACTCTCCCTAAAAGCTTCTCTCCAACTTTTACCGTGGCAGAATCTTTGACAACACTGATCATGCTCCCGGGGCCCAGCCCTCTGAGTTCGCCTAATGGCATAAGCAGTGCTCGAGAATCTTTAAAGCCGACAACCTCTGCAAAAATAGCTGGCGAATTATCCAGAGGATAAACCTCGCACAATGAGCCGATTGAAGCGTTTGGGCAATACCCTTCAATCACCAACCCAATAATTTTGGTGACCTTGCCATACACCTTAATGGTTTGAAGGTTTTCGATTGATTTCGAAGTTATTGTCATAAAAGCTCCGGAAATGACTGTAAATCTTCTGATAAGATCATTATTCACCAAGAGAATCTGAGATAATCTTCAGTTGGCTGCTGATCGTTGCATCTATCGTACAGTTACAGGATTCTATAAAACAACCACCTTGCTCAATATCCGGATCAGATTTCACAATGATTTTCTCAAGACCATTGACTGATTTAATAAATTCAGAGGAGCGGGAAGAGATCGTCTCAAGGTCGTCGGGATGAACAGAAATGACAAATTCGTCTGTCTTAACTGCCTTTTGCAATGCTTCATTAACAGTATTAAGTATGGTCTGTTGTTGTTGTGAAAGCGATTGTCTGATTATCTTTTCAGCAATTATGAGGACAAGATTGCGCATCTCCTCCGAGCTATTATGAAGTATAGTTTCCCTGATAGAATTAAGTTCCTCGCAAATAGACTGAAGAGTTTTGATACTTGATTCGTAATCTTCCCGTACCCGGTCAATTCCTTCCTGAATACCTTTGTTGAAATACTCTTCAGCAATTACCTCAGCATCAATCTGCGGAGTTTCCACATTCGTAGTAGTGTGGTCTGTTTGGTCAGATTCAGGGTCTGGTGAAGAAAAATCGGAGTTTAGAGAGGATAATTCTTTTGGATCAACATCCTGACCATGAGGATGAGTTGAAAAATCACCACTGGAGTCAATTTTTTTGGTGACTTGTCCCCATACGGGAGGCTGAGTGATTTCTCCAGGGACTATTTTCTCCGGAACAAACGCAGCGGAATCCTTAAAGACCTTAGACAAACTCATCTCCTCCTATTTTATTAAGTACAAGCTTTCCTTCTTCTTCAAGTTTCATGGCAATTTTAACAATTGACTGCTGCATTGCTTCAACTTCTGAAAGTCTGACCGGCCCCATGGCATCAAGGTCATCACGAATCATATCTGCGGCTCTTGATGACATGTTGGCAAAAATCTTCTCTTTCATCTCGTCAGACGCTGATTTCAAGGCCATTGTCAGCGAATCGTTGTTGACCTCACGCAGAATCATTTGTAGTGAACGACCGTCGATATTGACCAGATTCTCAAAGGTGAACATACGTTTGCGTATTTCTTCAGCCATTTCTACATCTTCTTCTTCAATGGACTCAAGGATGTCAGCATCCAGATTGTTTTGTAAATGGCTTAACAGATCGACGACTTTTTCGATTCCACCCACCTGTCGCTGTTCCTTTCCTATACTTCGTCCCAGTTCTTTTTTAAGAGCTTCTTCAATTCCCGAAATAACATCCGGTGATACCTTTTCAATTTTTGCTATTCGGTAGACAACATCAGCCTGCATTTCCTCAGGAAGCCAGGAGAGTATATCGCTTGCGTGCTGAACATGCTGGGTGGAAAGAATCAGGGCAACCGTCTGCGGATGTTCTTTTTCAAGCATGCTGGCGACCATTCTCGGTTGCATCATGGCGATGCTTTCAAGTGGCCTTGATTCATTGCCGGAAATGAATTGATCAAGAAGATCTTTTGCCCGTTCGGATTCAGTTTTTGCAAGTGCTGTTTTGGCAAAATCACTTCCTTTGAGGAAAACACCGGCATATTCCTGTTGGGCCTCAAGAAAACTACTGACAACCTGTTCCTTGATGCTACTTGGAATATGGTCAATTAAGGCCATGGCCTTGGTTACTCTGCGAATTTCGTCATCGGTGAATTCCTGGAATATCCTGGCGGCGGCATCTTCACCAAGGCACATTAGGATAATGGCTGCTTTTCTTACATTATTGAGGCTATCAGTAGTCATGAATTAAGTTTCCTGGAGCCAGTGTTTTAAAATATGGGCAGAAGGTGTTGGGTTTTCAAATACGTTTCTGCGGATTGTTGAAACTGGATCTTCAGAGGCTCTCAGCTGGTCACGTTGTCTCTCCAGCTGTAAGGCACGTTCAGATTCAAGCTGTTCCTGTTCAAGTGCTTCCACCGTTTTGTAATGTTCACGTACTTCGCCTTTCATCGTTTTTAAAAGAGGACGGACGAGGAGGAAGTAGAGAAGAAGGGCGGCCAGGAGAATCAAACCGATTTTGATAATTGGTAGATATTCGTAAAGCATGTTCTTCGGCATTGGTTGAATTGCCACCACCTGTTCAGCTGTTTCAGTAAATGGCATTGAAAGAACATTTATCTGATCGCCACGCTCTGTGACCAGACCAATAGCGGCAGCAACCATTGCCTGTAAAGCCTGTAGCTCTTCAGAGGTCCTTGGTTGGGTGGTTGCAGGTGTGTCTCCTGTTGCCGGCACAGTTTTGTCGGCAACCAAGATAGAGACAGAAAGTTTCTTAATAGTACCTACGGGATTAATGATTTTGCTTACGGTCTTGCTGATTTCATAATTGGTCGTCCGAGACGTCCTATTCGAAGAATTTTCCCCACCCTGAGCAGAATCAATTCCCTGCAAGTTAGAATCAACTCCTGGAACCCCAGCAGGCGTGCGAGTTCCACTTTGTTCCTGATTAATTTGTTCACTTCGAACCACTGGTTCTTCGCCGTCGTAGAGCTCTTCGGTCTTTTCGACCTTTGAAAAATCAAGAGTTGCACTTACTCGAACCATGGCCTTGTCTTCGCCCATGGTCTTATCAAGTAGATCCTGGACCCGTAGCTCTAGCCTCTGCTCTACCTGTTGCTGATAGGCGAGCATGTCAACAGAGACATATTTATCTTCTTCCTCGTTAAGACCGGCATCCAGTGCTACGCCATTTGAATCAACCACGGTAATATTTTCAGGGGTCATGTCAGTAATTGAACCGGCAATAAGATGGACAATTCCCTGAACCTGTTTTTCATCAAGGGTCTGCCCCTGTACAAGACGTACGATTACAGACGCACTTGGTTGTTTTTGCTGATCTTTGAAGAGCCTTTTTTCAGGAAGGGCCAGATGAACCCTTGCAGATTCAACAGGGGCAAGAGAGGAGATGGTTCGAGCGAGTTCTCCCTGTAAGGCACGCGTGTAGTTGACCTTCTGAACATAGTCGGTAAGAGCAAAACTCTGTTTATCGAATACTTCGAAGCCTATACCTCCACCGCTTGGTAAACCGTTTGCTGCTAAATTCAGCCTCGTCTCATAAAGAACGTCGGCAGGTATCCAAATATTTTTGCCATTGTTCTTGAGTTGGTAGGGGATCTTTTCGGTCTTCAGCCAGGTTATAACCGGAGCTGCATCTTTTTCGCTTAAATTGGCATAAAGAAGCTGATAGTCGGCAGTTCTTCCCTGAAAAATCAGGAGCCCGAAAAGAGATGCTGAAATAACGATGACCCCAACCAAAGCAAGTTTGCGAGATAGCGGCCATTCGCTTATCAAAGTCGTCAGCTTTTTCCTCTCTACGGTTTGAGCCGCTGGCGGAGGGGCGCTTGTGGTTTTCTCAGTGGGTAAATTTTCTTGAGCCATGAAAGTGGTCCTTTATAATAACTTTCGAATAATTTAAACCTGCATCCGCATTATCTCGTTATATACTTCAAGAGCCTTATTGCGCATCTGCACAAGCATACGAATGGAAATATCAGCTTCTTCCACAGCAATCATAACCTCGTGAAGATTTTTAGCTTCTCCGGTGTTCAGCTTTTCAATTGCCTGGTTTCCTTGAATATCTGCCTGGCTCACCTGAGCGATTGTTGAACTGAGCATTTTGCTGAAGGCGTCACCCGCCTTAGAAACTTCAGTCCCACTAGTTTTTGGAAGGGACAGTGGCAACTTTCCAACTATTAAAGGTATGTTTTCCATATATTATCTCCCAATCTCCAGTGCTTTCATTGCCATGCGCTTTGCAGATTTGATCGCGGTTGTATTGGCCTCGTATGATCGTGTTGCCGACATCATATCAACCATTTCTTTGAGAACGTCGATATTTGGCATGGATACATAACCTTCATCATCAGCGTCAGGATGATCCGGGTTATATACTTTTTTAGGTGGATCCTTATCTTCAATAATCTTTGCCACCTGCACACCCTGTACCTTTTCGTTCAGGTTAATATCTAGATGCTCTTTAAAGGAAAGAGGTCTGGTTTCAAAATACACTGCTTTGCGCTTATATGGACCACCTTCTGGTGTAGAGGTGGTTTCAACATTGGCCAGATTCGAACTGATGGTGTTGAGACGAATGCGATTTGCCTTCAGTGCAGAAGCACCGATATGCATGGAAGTAAAAATATCCATAGTTTTCTCCTTGGTTAATGCTATTGTCCACCTGAAATAATATATTTTTGGATCGATAATTTTTTCTTGAGGAGCTGAGCTGCTGTTTCATAGATGAGTTCATTTTCAGAAAGGGCCAGCATCTCCTGATCCAAGCTGACCCCGTTCTGGTCGCCAATCCCTGTAGTGTCATGTTCACGAACAATAGTTCCTTGGACAGAGCCAATATTACCTGTGCCGACAGGTATGTGTGAGCTATGTGTTGTTTGTAGCGTAAACGCGTCTTTTTTCATGGCATTTTTTAATTGATCTTCAAATTTAAATCGGGCTGGGGCATATCCTGGGGTTTCGCTGTTAGCTATATTAGAAGAAATCACCTTTTCGTTGTCTGCACGCAGGTCCAAAACTTTTCGCAAAAGTGTTAAGGTCTGATCTGAAAGGGTACCCGTCTTCATCTATTGTCTCCTGTAATGCTGTTGATACGTTGGCCTCAGGCTGTTCTATCCAGTTGTTTATTGGATTATGAGTTGTTGAAACTCAAGGTCCTTCTTGGCGAGTTTCTGCCATAAAGGATCATTTCCTTTTTCGACTATTTCACTCAATAGCTTTAAGGACTCATCTGTATTTCCATTTTGACGGGAAATCATGGCAAGTCTGTAACAGGCCTGATCGTGAAATTTATCGTTACTTTTGATGTCCAGAAAAAGTTGTTCAGCTTGAGCCATTTTTTTGTCCTGAAAGAAGCTTTCGGCCAGTATATATCTATCATTGTCCGAGTTAAGTTGGTTCTTTTCTAAAAAAGGTGAGAGAAGATTGATGGTTTTATCAAAATGATTGCTGTTAAAGTAGAGATTTGCGGCTATCTTTTCGATCTGTGGATATTTTGGGATCTCACCATTAAACAAATCCAGTGCTTGACGATTTTTGCCCTCTGAAATCAGTGACTTCAGGTGAATGAGCATTATCTGATTCTTATCTGCTCCACTCGGATAATTGTATTTATACTGAGTGGCATAATCTTCAACCATATCATGATATCCCTCAGCGTTAAGAATGGTGAGGAGGGGTAAGTAATATTTTTCCTGTTCTTCCTGAGAGGAACTATTCAATAAAAAGAGATAGAGTTTTCTAGCCTCGTTGTAGATGCCTAATTCATGGTAGGCATTGGCCAGCATGCCTAGCAGGCTGATATCTACCCAGTTATTTACGAAAAATTCTCTGTTTTGTTTAGCGAGGACAATGGCATCAACATATCTGTCTTCTTTAAGCAACTTCTCAATCTGACCAGGCAGCTGCTCTATAAGGAGTGCCTGAGCCGTACTTTTTAAAGGACTCTGATGAAAATTACGCTGGAAGTCCAAAAGCAATTCGATGCTTTTTGTTGAATCTTCCAGCTCAAAATACGCAATTGCTTCCTTAAGCGCAGCTTCCTCGGCAACCGTCCTTTCCCTCCCCTCATCAGCAAGTCTGTGATAGCTTTTGACGCTCTCTTTCCTGAAACCGGGTTTGGAAAGATAACGAATATCGGTTTTTTTAAGCGCAGCACGTGCTCCTGCTACTGAGCCAAAATAGGTATTCTCAACACCTGAGAAAGTGACATACATTTCCTGGAAATTTTTAAAATGCAGCTCTGCCATGGCCTTTTTCAGACTTATCATGCCAAGATATTCTTGCTTGGTAATCATTGAACTTAACGAATCAAAACATTGGGATGCCTCCGGAAACTTCTTCTGATAGTAAAGGGTGTTACAGTAACCGTTGAGTGAAAGGGGATATTGACCCATGAATTCTTTATCTTCAAGCAATTGATAACCCACCAAAGCCTTGACGAAAGATCTTGTAGCATACCAGTAATCTGCCTGACGCAATTTTTTGATTTTGATAAGTCTGGGTGGAAGTGCTATATCGTCCCGTTCGAGAAGCAATTGGAGTCGATCAAGATGGCCAGTTACAAGCGCTGTTTCCATCTGAGCAAGTAAAATGAATGGTGATAAGGCAAAATCTTGGTGAATGTGTTGATCAAGCTGATGAAACTGAAGGTCAGCTTTAAATGTGTCTCCACGTTCTGCGTGTAGTCTGGCAAGAAGATAATGAGCTGCGATTCCAACATATTCTGCAGCGTATTTATCTTTTAACAGATAGAGTTGTTTAAAAGCATCATTGTACATATTGGCACGTAAAAGTGCTTCTCCTAAAACCAGGGCAAAATGCTTTTTTATCTCAGGATCCACTGCAGCTGTTACCTGTTCATGCATTAAAGGTACAATCTCATTCCACCTGTTTTCCGCGGAAAGTTGTAAAACGTCACTTGGCAGTAAATCGCTCTTAAAACCATCTGGTAAAAAATCAATAATAGGAAATGGAGGAGCGGTATAATTTATAGGTGCTGTTGTCAGAACCTCCGGTTCATAATGTGAAAAGAACGATCGCCAGTTCCCGGAGTACGGACTGGCGATATATGGGTTATTATAGTCTTTCACCTTTTCAGAGACGATGGAGACTCCCTGAAATTTAGCAGAAAGCTCAGGATATGTTTTGGTAAATTGATTACCTAATAATATATCTAGGACAAGAGTAGTATTTTCAGCAGTTGAAATTTTGACACTCTGAGGTTCGTAACGCGTAAAAAAACTTAAAATAGTGCTGTCTCCGCCTTCCAGTGTCAGAAATTTGACAACTTTGTCGTCCGTTTGGAAATTGACTGGTTCGGTGTTTGAAAGCTTACTATCTATTATAATATCAATACGTTTACCTTTATGTACTTCGGTGAATTTTGGTACTGAATCGAAAGCAATATAAATTTGCGCAGTGGTTTTTTTAGAAGACATGCGAATTTTTGACAATTCAGTCTCCTTCGCTGCGGCCTGAAATGGCAGACATATTAATAAAACAAATAGAAATAGATAAAATTTAGTCATAGCTGTTAAATTCCACATAGTAATTTTCTACTCTGTTGCAAATCACATTCCATTTTGCGAGTAAATGTTTTATTGGTTAAAAACAACTTGCCATGACATATGATACGGTGGTATTTGACTGTAGGATGAAATATGGGACTGTATTTGATCCATTACTCGATAAAGCTAATGTTCTTTGAGTATTTCTTATTGGATTAAAAATTATTCACTAAGTTATTTGATTTTTTTAGAGATCAATTGATATTATGGATAAGTAATTATTCTTTTTTTTAATTTCTTTTACAGAAGATAAATGGAAAGGGTAAAAATAAATCTAAGCGGCATACAAACTGCATGATTTAATAACCAGTATATGCTGTATCCTGTTTTAAAATAAGGACTAAAAAAAGTTCAATATAATTTATTTAATATTAGGAGGAGAGAATGGGTAAAAACGTATTGCTGGTTGATGATTCCAGCACAATGAGAAAAATCATTGGAAGATCATTGCGTCAGGCGGGTATAGATTTTGACAACATTTTTGAAGCTGGTGACGGATTGGAAGCTTTAGAATTGTTGGAGAGAGAACATGTCGATATTGTCTTGAGTGATATAAACATGCCAAATATGGACGGGATATCGTTCCTTAAGGAAAAATCTACTCGTGACAATATTAAAGATATCCCGGTCTTGATGATATCAACTGAAACCGGCGAAGATATTATTGGAGAAGCCAAATCCTACGGAGCTGTGGGAGCAATCAAGAAGCCATTTACTCCTGATAAGGTAAACGAGGTGCTTGGTCCGCTGCTATAGAATTGATTCCATACTATACTAATAATTTGGAGGTTTACTGTGGAATTACGACAAAGGATGGCTGCATCTACCATTGAGATTTTCACCTCAATGGTAATGATGGAAATCACTATTGCTGACGATGTTAGTGAAAATTATGGAATACTTGAAAACAGTATATCCGGGGTAGTCGGATTAACTGGTACGACCAAGGGTGTCCTGGCTATTCACGTTCCCCATGTCGTTGCTTTTGCCATAACTGGAAATTTTCTTGGTATTGAGTTGGAAGAGGTAAACGAAGACGTCGAGGATGCTATCGGTGAATTGGCCAACATGGTTGGAGGAAATGTGAAATCTTTGCTTTCTGAAAAAGGAAGGGATATCGATTTATCTCTTCCTTCAACGGTTTCTGGAAAAGAGTATGGATTTCACACTATTAAGGGTGCTGAAAAGATAATCATTCCTTTTCGCTCAGACTGTGGGGTTTTTTTCGTCGAACTCCAGCTTGAAAAATAAGTATTATCTCGTAAGTCTAGAGAGACGTACATTCACTATCACAAAGGAATCTTATTAGAACTAAAAAAGAGTAGAGAGATATCATTCATTGGTCGATTGCCCGCTTTAAAAGGAAAGTTTTGAGACTGGAAAAATAGTATCCAAATATTAACCTGCATAATGAGAAAAAGCTTAATTATTTGAGTCTCCTGCCGATACGATACCTAAGACATTACTCACCAAAATCATTGTTTATTATTTTAATAACCACTTCTATTACGTTATTTCATGAAGGCAAAGCAGAAAATAGATAAGGTCCTTGAGGCCACCAAACAAAGGGTTCAGGAGGAAGTGGGCTCTCTCCTTGGTACAAATTTTCAGCTTTCAGATTTGTCAAAACAACTCATTTCCAAAGGCGATTTTTTTGCTGAGCAGAACGGTAAAAAAGTTGTGGCAAAATTAGATGTAAACGGTGAAATAGAAGGTCTTGGTGGCATCATCCTTAGTGTGAAAGATGCCATCCGACTTGGCGGCACCTTAATTATGCTGCCCTCGGGAGAACTCGACGAAGTATCAAAATGCGAAAATTACACTGAAGAAATCGAAGACTCTTACGGTGAAATTGCTAATATTATTGCCGGGTCGTATACTAAATCATTCGAAGATTCTTTTCCAAAAGACTGTCGCTTTGTTCGTAAAGAACAAAATGTCGTTACTCCATCAAAAGTTGATATAGGCTCTGAAGAACCTTTTCCTGATCAAAATTATTATTGGGTAAGTTCCGCCATGACCCTTGATGGTCAGGAAATGGGAGAGATGAGCGTACTCATTCCGGCTGTTCCATTTGGTCTTGAAGTTCCTAGTAATGAAGAGAATGAAGTAGAGCAAGAAAGCGAAGCAATAACTGAAGATGGTGGTTCTGCTGGAGATGAGCAGCAGGAGCAGCAAGCACAGCAGGTTGCCGGTTCAGATGATCCTGAAATAGAAAATAGTGAGGTTGAAAGGCCTAAACCAGTAGAGCAACCAGCGCCAAAGAAGAATGTAGAGGCAATTAATAAAGGGCTTGTAAAGCACAAAAAGCTTATTGATAACCTCCTCGATACCTGTAAAAATACAATAGGTGTTGAGGTTGGTGGATTGTTAGGTGTTAATGTTAAACTCGGCGATAATGACAATAAATTAATAACCAAAGAAGATTTTTTCCAGGAGGAAATAAGTGGCAAGCATGTACTTGCCAATATGGATATAGTTGGAGAGTTGGACGGCAAAAGTTTCCTTTTTGTGAGTCTAAAAGATGCAATCAGAATAGGTTCAATTCTGATTATGCTACCTCCAACTGAGCTTGAAGCAGCTGTAAACGAAGAGGAGTTCACCGATGATTCCAAGGATGCCTACGGCGAGATTGCCAATATAATATCAGGGGCATATACCACCACATTTCAAAACGAGTACACCAAAAGTATTCGCTTTATAAAAAAGGACATTGAGACAGTCTCGCCTCTCAAGGTTGATTGCGAATCCGACGAATTGATACCAAATCAGCTTTACTACCTGAGCAGTAGCAGTCTTGAAATTAACGGCAAAGTGTATGGTGAGTTAAGATTGCTGCTTCCAGCTGATCTTATGGAACTTGAACAGCTGGGCGCTGATATAACAGCGGATGATACGGCAGCTGAAATTCATTCAGAAAATGTTAGGATAAGTAAGACTCCTTCAGAGGCAAAACCAGACCACGACATTAAGAAGGTCGAAAGCGATTCAGTCACCAGTCAAGTGAATGAAACCGCTGAAGTCCTAATTATTGAAAATAACAGTACAGAAGCGGAAAAAATCCAGGCAGAGATCGCGAGTATCAGTATAACTGCGCATCGGATCTCTTTTAATGACAGCATCAATCCTCATCTGACCAATGGTTTAAAGCTGGTAATAATTGTGATGGATGAAGTGGATGAACAAGCTTATGGAATTGCTATTAAGTTAAGGGCGATGAGGACGATACCCATAGTTGCTGCCGGTTCTGCATGGACCCGTTCGAAAGTTATTAAGGCGGTGAAATATGGTGTTACCGATATATTACTCACACCCTCCAGCGCTGAAGATATTCGTGAAAAAATTAATAACAATATGCTGCAAATGGCAGCATAGGTAAAAATCTCCTTTATTTCAGCGTTTACCAGCTATCCGGGCCGAGATTCTTTTTCTTTATTTTTTCCAATAAAGTGGTGCGTTTGAGTTTTAACAGTTTCGCAGCTTCTTTTTTATTTCCCTCCGTAGCACGCAATGCATTTACTATCAATTTTGTTTCAAAATCATTTATCATTTCTTTAAAATCAAGTTCCAAGTCACTTGACATTATTCCTTCCAATTCAGGGACAACAATATTGCCTGGATCACTTTTTGGGTCAAAAGAGGTGTTTTCCCGGAGTTCTTCAGAGTCTCCTGTTAATTGGTTTTCTTTGAGAAGATATTTTTCTGGAAGGTCCTCTTTGCAAATTGTCCTGCCCGAAAAGAGTATTGACATGTGTTGAACTAAATTTTCAAGTTCACGCACATTGCCACGCCAATTGTATCTAAGAAGAACCTGAAGAGCTTCCTCGGAAAACGTGAACCGCTCTCTTCCTCTTTCTGTGGTATAGGTCGTAGTGAAAAAATCGAGAAGGAGAGGGATATCTTCCCTTCGTGATTTCAAGGGAGGGATATTCAGGGGTATAACGCTCAGACGATAATATAAATCTTCCCTGAACGTTCCTTCCGAAACAAGTTGTTCAAGATCACAGTGGGTTGCCGCTAGAATACGGGTGTCAACCTTGGTAGCCTTCAGTCCACCAACGGGCTCAAACTCTTTTTCCTGGAGCACTCGGAGAAGCTTTGCTTGAAGAGTAGGCTTCATATCACCTATCTCATCTAGAAAGAGTGTTCCTCCATCTGCATATTGAATGCGCCCCTGTTTGCTCTGGTTAGCACCTGTAAATGCCCCTTTGGTATGGCCAAAAAGCTCGCTTTCAAGAAGATCATCAGGAATTGCCGCGCAATTTACAGGGACAAAGTTTTTTGATTTTCGTCTGCTTTGTGCGTGAATTGCCTTGGCAACCAGTTCCTTTCCTGTTCCGGATTCTCCACGAATTAGTACGGTGGAGTAGTCGTCTTCGGCAACACGGGAAATGAGGTCATAGATATTTTGCATTTGTGGAGATCTACCTACAATTCCACAAAATTTATCCTGGGAAATATTATTTTTTCGGCTTTTAAGTAAATGGTCACATTTTTCAAGGGCTCTTTTGAGAACCAGTTGAACTTCGGTGCGATCGTAAGGTTTTGAAATGTAGAAGAATGGTTGGAATTCAATAATTTTTGAGGTGATTTCTTTATCATCTTCTGGAACTGCTGCAATAATTATATTTGTTGGAATCTGCGAAAGTTGAGTGAGGAGAAGTATCTTTTTTTCAAAATTAGTTGATGAAAATGCGATGAAAATTATGTTGTGTTGCTTCGCAGATATGTGAGTAGATATTTCTTCAGTATTGACAATGTGAGTGAAGCTGTTGTCAAAAGACTCCTGCAATGAGTCAATGAGTTTTTGAGCGTTACGATTATCTGAATCGATAAAAAGAATTTGTGGTGTTTCCGTCATAATATTACTTCATTGCCTAGGAGGAAATGATTAGATATATTTTTCTTTATGAAGTAAATCAGCCAACTTGCTAGAGGTTCTTCTCATATTCAAGCTAAGCAGTCGTGCAGTTTTCTGGATGAGTTTTATTGCCAGGTGTGGGGCCTTTGCAGTGAGAATGTCGAAGCCTTTATCTGTGAGTGTGATCATGGTTGCTGGCTGAACGCAGACCACAGTAGCGGATCGAGTTGATTTGTCGATAATTGACATTTCTCCAATTGAATTTCCCCTGGTGAGCCGGGCGATGATGACATCCTCGCCATTCTCGTTTCTTTTTAAAACTTCCAGAACTCCATGAACAACAAATCCCATGAAGTTACCTTTATCTCCTTCAGTAAAAAGGAATTCACCTTTTTTAAGATGAACGTAACTCATATGCTTGGCGAGAACATCTAAGTCATCGAAATTGAACGAGTCGAATAAAGGTAAATAGGTGAGAAAATTACGGGTACTTTCCTCAGATTCACTCAGTTTTTCGTTTGTCATAATTTTCAGGTAAAAAATCCTGTGCAGAGGGGCTTGGTGTCATAAATTTGTCATATTTAACTCAATATAGCACAGGCCAATTAAAAAAGGAATGAATCATTCATAAATAAAAAGAGTTTTGATATGGAAATAAGTATATAATATCAGTATGATAAAATACGATAAATAAAGTTACGAGTAATCTTATGTCATTTTATTTTATCGCTGGTACAGTGAAAATATTGACACTTGTTTGTCCTCTAGCCTGTTTTAATTCTTTTCGAATACATTTATGAAAGACTGTCCAAAATATATAGTCATTATAATTGTTGGAATTTATATAATATTTTCTGCGATATTTGTTAGTCCAGCTGCTGCAACGAATCCGAAAGAGAAGGCGACGGTCTCAAAAATTATTGATGGTGACTCAATCGAAGTAAGCCAGGGTAGTAAATTGAGTGTGATTCGGCTATACGGTATTGATTCACCCGAGTGGGGACAGCCTTACTCAAAAAAGGCAAAATTTTATCTCAAAAAACTCATTTTAGGAAGGACTGTACAACTCGAAGTACTCTATACTGACAAGTTCGCAAGAAGTGTGGCTCTTGTCTACTGCCAAGGAAATTGCGTCAATCAACTTCTCGTTGAGCAAGGATTGGCCTGGGTGCATATCTATTATTGTCATAAAAAAATTTGTGACCTCTGGATAAATCTTGAGAAGGCAGCAAAGGCAAAAAAACTGGGTATTTGGAAAGATGAGAGGCCAGTTCCCCCATGGGTTTGGAAAAGGAGAAAACAAAAATAGCTGGCACGGTTATGGATAGATTCTGTGAGTGGTGTGGTCTATGATCATTAAATACCAGCAATAATATCCAGAGAATCAGCAATACGGCTTTCTGGGTCCTTTTCTTTGTTTCTTAATTCATTTTCGACCAAATCGAGGCGATTTTGTAGTTTCGCAGCGAATATTTCAAGATTTTGAATAGTCTCAGAGGCGACATGTTCTGAAATACCCATTGCTTCATGAATGTCCCTGGCATTCTCCAGCAGTGCTTTTATAGTAATGATCTTTTCAAGTCGCAGAAAAAGCTCATCAAAATTAATCGGTTTTTCCAGGTAATCTATAGCACCTTTCTTCATTGCCTGAACAGCAGTATCCACAGATGAATGAGCTGTAATAAGGATTACTTCTATATCGTTACTTATATTTTTCGCAATATCCAAAACCTCAATTCCACCAATTTCACCCGGCATCATGAGATCAGTGAGAACAACATCATAGCGTTTTTGTTCAAGAAGCTTTTCAGCGGCATATCCATCTTCTGCAACGTCCACTTCATACTTTGCCTTCCGAAGCCGTTGATCAAGCAGATGCCTGATAACCGGGTCATCATCCACAACAAGTATTGACATAGGAATCATCTGTTGACCTCCTTATTTCTTCTGGTAAAAAATTGAACGCAGATGCCGTTTCGGAACAAATCGTGGGCAAACACCTGTGAGTGATTCTGTGGAGCCTATTACAAGAAAACCATCATCTGACAGGCAATCGGCAATTTTGTTAAAGAGTTTTTTTCGATCCGGCAGAGTGAAATAGATCGCCACATTACGACAGAAGATAATATCGAATTTACCCATTGCCGTAAGCGGCTGCATGAGATTTAATTTACGGAAATTTACCATTGCTCTGATGTCGTCCTTAATTTTCCAGAATTCGCCAGTTGGCGTAAAGTATTTTTGAAGTTGAGCGCGAGGAAGACCTCGCTCTATCTCAAATTTATTATATTTTCCATAACTCGCCTGGGCAATGGCATTATCAGAAATATCGGTACCGAGAAGTTTAATGGTGTATTTGGATAAATCCGGAATGAGTTCTTTTATCACGATTGCAATTGAATAGAGTTCTTGTCCGGTGGAAGAGGCTGCACTCCATATCTTAATTGTAGGTTTCAGCATGGAACCGGTGGAGCGAGCATCAATTATTTCTGGTAACAGTTTATGTTGAAGAAGTTCAAAAGGCCCTTTATCGCGAAAGAAAAGGGTCTCATTGGTAGAAATTGCATCTATTATTTTTCTCTCTATACCTTTGGTTTTGTCCGCCTTGGCTTTATTATGCAGTTCAATATACGATTTACAGTTCAATCCTTCAGCTATTGAACTCAATCTCGTTTCAAAGAGATAGGTTTTATTGTGATCGAGATATATACCAGAGATACTATATATATATTGCGATATAGTTTTTATCTCGTTTGGAGTGATTTTGATCATACGAATGCTTTGCTCATTAGTAATGAGGTCATAATAAATACCTATTTGAGACTTTTAAGTATTTCATCGGCGATTTTGTCAAGTGGGAGGACGGCATCGGTAATGCCCCTCTCAATTGGTGCTTTAGGCATGCCATATACTACGCATGTTTGTTCGTTCTGGGCAATTATGTAGGCTCCTTTTTCTTTTAGGGTATGAAGACCCAAAGTGCCGTCTGTACCCATACCGGTCATAATAACTGCCGTTGTTCTTCCGACATAATAGTCAGCGACAGATCGAAAAAGATAGTCTGCGGAAGGGCGGCATGAATTCTCCGGAGGGTCGTTGGTGATTTTTATTAGTCTATTAAGGCCATCTGCACTGGCTACGAGTTTCATCTGTTTACCACCAGGAGCAATATATACAGTATTTTCCTTGAGAGGTTCGCGATCAACAGCTTCTTTAACAGTAAGAGAACATTTCTTATCCAGACTGGCAGCTAAAGATTTAGTGAATACAGGTGGCATGTGCTGCACAATGACGATTGGAACGCCAATATTGCCTGGCAGTTTTGGAAGAACATGGGTGAGGGCATTGGGACCGCCTGTCGAAATGCCAATGGCAACTATTTCTGAACGCCCGCAGTAGCCAGATTTGGTCGTAGCAGGTTTAACAATAGTCGCTTTTTGAGATCTGTCATTTGTAGGTTTTATAGCCGAGCGAGCAAGTGGTTTGGGTGTAATAGATTTTCCCAATTGTGACGGGAAGGCTAGAGATCTCGAAAATGCCTTGATCATCGGATGGATAAGTTTCTTAATCTCGTTTTTTCCTTCCTGCTGATTTTTGCTTTGCGGCTTGAGTATAAAATCGAATGCTCCGAGTTCCAGAGCTTTCATCGTCATATCTCCACCCTCGGCAGTGAGCGTGGAAAGCATTATTGCGCCAGTTTTGAAATTGTTCTTTCGGATTTCTTCAAGAACCTCCAGGCCATTCATCACCGGCATTTCAATATCGAGAGTGAGCAGGTCGGGTTGAAGGGTCTTAATCTTTGCCATTGCTATCTGGCCATTATGGGCGACGCCTACCAGCTCAACCTCTGGAAGTTCTGCCATTATGTCGGAAACAGCCTTGCGGTACACAATTGTGTCATCAACCACAAGGACACGTAATTTTTTCTGTATCATTTAGTCTTCTATGCCCAAAACTTTATCAACATCCAGAATACCAATAAGTTCATTATCAGTCTTAAATACCCCTGTAAAAAATTCTCCCTGAATACCTCCCATATTAGCAGGGGGACGTTCCTTCTTTTCCATGTCTGCTGCAACAACATCACTAATTTGACGGACAAGTAAGCCAACATGACCACCAGAAGAGTTGACAATAATGTTACGCGTATCCTGGGATATATCAGTTTCTCCAAGACCGAGTTTTTTGCCAAGATCAATAATAGTAACGATCTGGCCGCGCAGATTAAGAATTCCTAAAACATACTCCGGTGCCTGGGGGACCTTGGTCATCTGCATTATTTTATTAATTTCCTGTACCTTAAGGATATCCATGCCACAGAGGGCATTCCCTACATAAAATGTTGCAAGTTCAACGATTTTATTTTCGCTCATAGTCTTGATCCTGATGATTTTTTTATTAACTCACTAGATATATTTTAAATCTTAGAATTTCCTCAATATTATTTCTCATTCATTTCTGAGATGGGCTGGCAGGCCGCCAGCTATCGTATTTTATTATATTAGTGAAAACGTTTCACATAGTCATGAACGCATGCCATCAGTCTTTCCTTATCGAGCTTGATATGATATTCGTCAATCCCTACTGCCTTGCCTTTGGCAATATCTTCTTCTGCTGCAAGAGTAGTAAGGGCAATTATCGGCAGGGAAGAGTAACGTGGATCTCCTTTTATCTTTTTGCTCAGTTCAAAACCATCCATGTTGGGCATTTCGATATCGGTGACAAGTAGAGTTATCTCATCAGCATGTTCTTGAAGTAGATCCCATGCTATCTGGCCGTCTTCGGCTTCGATGACTTCGTATCCGGACTCGGTCATATACCCCTTAACCTGGTTCCTGAAAAAATTGGAATCCTCGGCAATTAGCAGTGTCGGCGGTGTCTGGTTGGCATCTGCGATTGCTTCGTAGACAACCTGGTCTTCGAACCAATCGGGAAAAAGGGTCTCTACGATTTCAAAAACATTCACCAGCATAGTTGTATGTTTTTCTATGATAGCCGACCCCATAATGCCCGTCTGCCTCAGGGTAACATCATCGATCTCCACGGATATTTCCATGGCATCGATCGGGCCTATGGCGAGGAGACCTACCGCTCTTTTACGAATGTTAAAAACAATAACGAGGAGATTGTCGTGATCTGCAAGCGGTTGTACCATAGCAACATCGTCAATTGCCAGAAGTGAAAGACTCCCCTCACGATACTGCATTACCCGTTTGCCGCCAAGCTCTTCAATATCAGAACGCTTTATCTTCTCAATACGTTCAACCTGGTTGAGAGGAACTGCAAATTGTTCTTCTTCCGAACTTCGAAAAACGAGAAGGGCCTGTTTATCCTTTTTCGCTCTAATCGACTCCTCTTGAGCAAGAGCGACTTCTGTTGCACGATCGGAACCATCGATAGAAGTGAGCTGTGCCATTCTGGCGAGGTTACTGACATCAAGGATAAGAGCAATACGTCCGTCACCCATAATCGTAGCGCCGGCATAGCCTTTACACTGCTGCAGGTGTCTTCCTAAAGGTTTGATAACTATTTCTTCAGAATCCTGCAACTTATCAACAATGAGGCCATATTTCATTGCGCCTGTCGAGACAACTACGATATTCAGAGCACTTGAGGCTGAAATTCTCCTGTCCTGACCTCCTCTCCCGTTGGATATTTTTTGACTCTCTTTATCTTCCTCATTGGATTGTTTTTCATGATCCCGGAATGTAGGATGTTTTGGCCCTCGTCGGTCAGAAATTTGTCTTCTTCTGTCCGGTTTTGCTTTACCATCTTTTTCATCATAGTAGGTTCTTTCAATACCAATAACATCTGCCAATCTGATCAAAGGCAGCAGGTTCCCTCGGAGTCTAACCACTTCGGCGTCGCCCACACGTTCAACTTTTTTCTTAACCTGACTTGCGGGAATTCGTAGCAATTCTTCAAGGTTTACCTGAGGGATGGCATATCGCTCACCGCCAGTCATGATTATCTGACAAGGGATGATTGCCAGCGTTAACGGTAATTTTATTGAGATGGTTGTTCCTCTTCCGGCTTCGGAGATAATATCGACATGGCCACCTAATTTATCGAGGTTGGTTTTAACAACATCCATGCCGACGCCACGACCGGAAACATCAGTAACCTCCTTGGCTGTTGAGAAACCGGGTAAAAAGATAATATTTACTTTCTCTTTGTCAGACATTAACTGAACTTGTTCTGAGGTCAGCAACCCCTTATTTACTGCACTGATAGCAAGGGCATCTCCATCTAAACCTTTACCATCGTCACTGATTTCGATAACAACCTGACCAGCTTCATGGTATGCTTTTAGAATGACAAGGCCTGATTCCGATTTACCTTTCTTTTTTCTATCTTCAGGCATTTCAATGCCGTGATCGACGGAGTTTCTTACTAGATGAGTTAGGGGATCATTGATAGACTCGATAATTGTTTTATCGAGTTCAACGTCTTTTCCGACGATGGTAAGGTCTATTTTTTTATTGAGTTTGCCGGCCAGGTCTCTGACTACTCTGGGAAATTTATTGAAAACATTACCAATTGGCTGCATTCTGGTAAGCATTATTGCTTCCTGCAACTCAGAAGTGATGAGATCAATTCTTTGCCCAACAGTTTCAGCACTGCGAAAATCTTCACTGCCGATAGTCTGCAGCAGTTGATTTCTGCTTAAAACAAGTTCTCCAGCAAGATTCATAAGTTGATCGAGTAACGAGACATGTACTCTCAATGATGTTTCACCACTACCTGTAGATTTAGGTTTCGGTGGGGTTGTGTCTTGAATAGAAGGTGCTAAGCTCTTTGATACAGGAGAAGGAGGTGTTGGAGCGACAGTTTCGACAGGTTCTGGTTGAGGCGGTTCTTCCTCAATTTCTTCAGGAGCTGAAGGTTTGGAAGTCTCCTTTGCGGTGAAGACAGGCTCCTCTTCAACCACTTCTTCTTCTGCGAACGTCTCAGAAGCAGCATCGGACTCAGCTTCTTCTTTGGGAGGAGTTTCAGGCTGGTCAGCTTTTTTCTCTTTTACTGGCTTACCGGTCTGTTTAGGTGATTTAGCCGTAGTTTCAGCCGCTACGAAATTCCCTTCCGCAATTGCATTGAGCGGATCTATATGGGAGGTAAGGTCAACATCATTAGAGTTTTGAATATCTTCAATGAGGTTTTCCAGTTGGTCGGACGCGAGCAGAAGCACATTTACAATCTCAGGGTTGGGAACTATTTTCTTACTACGAATAAGTCCTAAAACATTCTCCATGGCGTGGGATAACTCCTGAATCCCAGTCAAACCCATAAAACCTGCGCCGCCTTTGATAGAGTGAGCTGCTCGGAAAACTTTATTTACGAGATTTTCATCGATCTTTTCTCCGGCTTCTTCAATGGCGAGAAGATCGTTTTCAATATCAGCAAGGTGTTCAAGTGATTCTTCTATAAATCCTTGTAATATTTCATCATCTTCTATCTGCATAAGTCTACCTCTCAAATAATTTTGTGGTGTGTTATATAAAAAGAAAACTCATGGAAATTGAATTGAGTTTTAATATATATTGTCAATTATTCGTTCTATACAGTTTATACATGTCCATTTCTAAATGTACAGATGAGGGCATAAAAAAACCTTAGACATAGCAAAAATACGAAAGAAGAATCAGGAGGGGAGCAAAAAACAATGTTGCTTCACAGCATAATTATCTAAAAAAGCCCAGCTGAATTTGATGATTTTATTATTAAATAAGGAAGGGAACAGACTATAGCACAGTCTAGTATGGCAACAGTGCTGTAGTCTGTTTCAGGAAGATTATTTATTATAAAAAGGCAATGTTGATTACGACAAATCAGCCTTGAACGTCAAGAATGGTGACATCATAGGTTAAATGGTGCCCGGCAAGAGGATGATTGTAATCAATCTCGATAATGTCGTTGTCCACCTTCATTACTGTGGCAGGTACTTGATGCTCTTCACCGTTTTTGGAAACTTTGAGTGAGAGAATCATTCCAGGACGAGGGGTGATTTTGTCGCCAAGTGATTTCCTGCTGATCTGTTGGACTAAAAGTTTTTGTCTTGCTCCGTAGCCTTCTTCAGGGGTAACCCTGACAGTCTTACTTTCACCTACCCCGAGGCCGATGATGGCGTTTTCAAGGGTAGGAGGTAACTCATGATTACCCATCTTTAACGTCATTGGAGACTCTTCAGTGATGGTCTTGAAAACTTCTCCATTGTCGAGTTTTCCTATATATATAAGCGTTACAGTTGAATCTTCTTTAATTGTTGCCATTATGTTTCTCCGCGTTTCATTTCGTCTGAAATTATTCTTGTTGCAATGATTAACTCAATATCAAATTTATGAAAATATAAAAATGGTACAGTTAATAATTGAAACAATATTCTAAGGGAAAAAAGGTACGGGTTCGGCGCTTTAGAATTGCAGGTCTTGACAAATAAATACGACCTGCATAAGGTAGTGCTTCTTCTGCTTTGCATTCAAAGCTCAATCACTATATGTGTCTTCGCATAATAAGATAAGTTCAACAATATTGGAATAATACTATTTAAGGTTATGAATTGAAGGACAGGATGATATCTTTAGATTTTTCAAAAAACAAATCTGGACTAATACCAGCAATTGCACAGGATTATCGTACAAACGAAATCATGATGCTTGCCTATATTAATGAAGAGGCCTTTAAAAAAACCATGGAGACAGGTAAAGCCCATTACTGGAGCAGATCCAGGAACACTCTTTGGCTCAAGGGAGAGACCTCTGGTCATGTTCAGGTAATACATGACATTTTGATCGATTGTGATGCTGATACTGTGGTATATAAGGTCGAACAATTGGGTGGTGCAGCATGCCATAAAGGTTACTGTTCATGCTTCTACCGCCTAGTTGAAGGTGATTCTCTTAAGGTTATTGGGCAAAAGGTTTTCGATCCTGAAAAGGTGTATAACAAGTAGAATCTATAATTTTCCCATAAATATAAATGTTTGTCTGGAGTAAAGAATGAATCAGTTAAAACTTGGATTGCCGAAGGGGAGTCTTGAAAAAGCTACAATAGAGTTGTTCGAGAGTGCTGGTTGGCTTATTAAACCAGCAGCGCGGAATTATTTTCCTGAAATTGATGATCCTGAACTGGCATGTTCCATTTGTCGTCCCCAAGAAATGTCAAGGTATGTCGAAAGTGGTATGCTTGATGCCGGAATAACAGGGAAGGATTGGACTATGGAGAATGAGTCCGAGGCTGTCATTGTCAGTGATCTCGTGTATTCAAAGGTAAGCAGGAAACCAACTCGATGGATAATTGCTGTGGCTGGCAACTCTGAAATACGCACGATTGAAGATCTCGAAGGAAAAAAGATTGCCACGGAGCTTGTTAACGTTACCAGACGTTTTTTTCAGGAGAGGAAAATCAATGTTGAGATCGAATTTTCCTGGGGTGCGACTGAGGCTAAGGTCGTTTCCGGCTTGGCTGATGCCGTAGTGGAAGTAACTGAGACTGAAAGTACCATACGAGCACATGGCCTGAGAATAATACATGAATTAATGGAATCAAATACTCAGTTAATTGCCAATAAAGATGCCTGGAATGATCCATGGAAACGTGAAAAAATCAGTAACATTTCGATGCTTCTCCAAGGAGCGTTGCAAGCATATCGTATTGTTGGTTTGAAGATGAATGTTCCTGAGAAGAAACTGGCAAAGATAGTTGATATTTTGCCAAGCCTAAATGCCCCTACCATTGCTAATCTCTATCAGACTGATTGGTTTTCTGTTGAAACGGTTATTTCTGAAGATGAAGTTCGAGATCTTATCCCCAAACTTAAAAGAAATGGGGCTGAAGGTATCATTGAATATGCATTGAATAAGGTTATTTCGTAAACTGCTTCTGTTGATCGGGGATGCGCCTGTTCAATTGGTATGGGGCATCCCGTTAATTACTAACCTTTTAATGTGTATGCAGTAAAAAGAGAATGATACAATATCAAAATACCGAATTTATTCTTAGCGTTCATAAGCTCTCTCAACTGCCGGATACCGAACTGCCTGAGATCGCTTTTGCAGGAAGATCTAATGTCGGTAAATCGAGTCTGTTGAATCGGCTTCTAGGGAGAAAAAATTTTGTCAAGGTGAGTGGAAGGCCTGGGAAGACCCAGGGCCTTAATTTTTTTGAGGTTGATGAATCGCTATACCTTGTTGACCTGCCAGGCTATGGCTATGCCCAGGTCTCAAAATCAATGCAGGCTGGCTGGCAAAAACTGATCAGTATGTATATCGAAGGCCGTCCGACTTTACGCTGTGTGGTGGTGATCATCGATATACGTCATTCGCCAAAGAAGCAGGATTTGCAGTTGCTGCAATGGTTAAGGGGTAATAATATTACTTTTCTTCCTGTCTACACCAAGGCAGACAAGCTTTCTGCAAATGAACGTGCCAAGAATAGTGCTCTGCTGGATGCTGGCTTAAATCTTTCTTCGGGACAAAGAATCCTTTTTTCTGCAAAATCTGGCCTTGGACTTGACCAACTCAAAGAGTCGCTGGAGAATCTTCTCCAGATATCTTAGATTTGCTTCTATGACACCTCATAGGTGCCGAAAAAGTCACTTTTGTCTTAGCCTTGAAAGGCTACTGATCTGATTTAAGTACAGAAAGAAAGGCACTCTGGGGAATATCCACATTGCCCACTGTCTTCATTCTTTTCTTTCCTGCCTTTTGTTTTTCCAGCAGTTTCCTTTTACGGGAGATATCACCTCCGTAACATTTTGCCGTAACGTCTTTTCGCAATGCGGAAATGGTTGTTCTGGCAATAATTGTTCCACCGATAGCTGCCTGGATGGCTATTTTGAACATCTGCCTTGGAATTTCTTCTTTGAGCTGTTCGCAGGAATGAAGGCCACGTGCTCTGGCTTTATCACGATGTACCAGTTGAGAAAGGGCGTCTACTGACTCACCGTTAACTAAAATGTCCAATTTAACGAGATCGCTCCGTCTATAGTCAAGCATTTCGTAGTCGAATGAGCCATATCCCTGAGTAATTGACTTGAGTTTGTCATAAAAGTCATAGATCACTTCAGAAAGAGGTAATTCGCAGGTAAATTCAATTCTCCCAGGTATGGGGTAATGATAATTTGTGTTAACCCCTCGGCGTTCGATACAGAGTGTCATCACGGAGCCCATATATTTCTCGGGGATAAGAATGGTAGCTTTAATATATGGTTCTTCAATTTTTCTGATTCTTGATATGTCTGGGAAATGAGTCGGGTTGTCCACTTCAACGGGTTGTTCATTATTATCAAGATAAAACAGATATCTAACAGAGGGAACAGTGAGAATAATAGATATGTCAAATTCGCGTTCAAGACGTTCCTGCACTACTTCAAGGTGAAGCAGTCCAAGGAATCCGCAACGGAATCCAAATCCCAGTGCAGCAGATGAGTCTTTGAGAAAGGTGAGTGCTGCGTCGTTGAGTTGAAGCTTTTCAAGGGCGGCCGCCAGGTCTTCATAATCATCGGTTGAAATTGGATAAATCGATGAGAAAACGACCTGTTGAATCTCCTTGAAACCAGGTAAGGGTGTGGTGCTTGGTGCACTCTTAAGAGTTATAGTATCGCCTGGTCTGGTGTCTTGAACGGTTTTTACTCCAGCAATTATATAGCCGACCTGTCCGGCTTCAAGCATTTTTTGAGGAAAACGGCCTATATTGAATATTCCTACCTCTTCAACCCGATATTCCTGCTTATTTGACATAAAGAAGATGATGTCGCCAGCCTTTACCCTTCCATTAAAAATTCTGCATGAAATAATTGTGCCGCGAAATGGATCATAATTAGCATCAAATATGAGTGCTTGAAGTTTGTCTTCAGGATCTCCTTTCGGTGGAGGTAAATGTTGAATGATTGCTTCGAAGATGTTGTCGACACCTTGGCCTGTTTTGGCAGAACATAATTGAATGAGGTCACCATCAAGGCCTAGGTCTGCGTCTATCTGTTCGGCGATTTTTTCGGGCTCAGCAGAGGGCAGATCAATTTTGTTGATGACAGGAATGATTTCCAGGTCGTTTTCCATGGCCAGATAAAGATTGGCCAGTGTTTGTGCTTCGATCCCCTGAGCTGCATCAATGAGCAATAAAGCACCCTCGCAGGAGGTAAGTGCTCTTGACACCTCGTAACTGAAGTCGACATGTCCCGGGGTATCGACCAAATTGAGCAAATATTTTTGTCCGTCTTGGCCAGTGTAAGGAAGGCATACAGTTTGACTTTTTATAGTAATTCCGCGCTCTCGTTCTATGTCCATATTGTCGAGGAGCTGGTTTTTAAACTCTCTTTCAGAAATAAGCCCACACATTTGAATCATTCTGTCAGCAAGAGTTGACTTACCGTGATCTATATGAGCAATGATGCTGAAGTTTCTTATATGTTTCATATGTTTGCTGGAAAAATAGTAACTGGGAAGTAAAGTTTTAACTTTGGTAAAATGAGGACCTTAACATTTAGCATAAATACCTAAAGAATAAAATAGATTTTCTTCTTTGCTGCCAATATGGTAAGATTGAAGACTATAGTGACAGCTTTCCTGTCCAGCCAGCCACCTGTGTTTCTTTCACAACAAACACGAAGCTTAAACGGAGGGGTAGCCTTTGCTACCTGAATATATAGATGCCCAAAAAAAAGAAAGAAAAAAATTATACATTAAATAGTAAAGGAGAAATGGAAAATCCGCTTGTCTCCCTCTCTGAAGACGAGAATCTTCCTGCGCTGAGTAATCCTGCGCTGCATAGATATCTTCAAGAAATAAGTCAGTATGAATTGCTGTCTCGAGAAGAAACGGATGAACTTGCTATCCGTTTCAGGGAGTCTGGCGATCAGAATGCAGCATATCGCCTGGTATCATCAAATTTACGGCTTGTTGTTAAGGTTGCCATGGATTTCCAAAAATACTGGATGCAGAATTTCATGGATCTCATTCAGGAAGGCAATGTCGGTCTAGTACAGGCAACTAAAAAATTTGATCCATATAGAGGGGTGAAATTTTCATACTACGCAGCGTATTGGATACGGGCATATGTTCTCAAATTCATAATGGATAACTGGCGTTTGGTGAAAATTGGAACCACCCAGGCTCAGCGAAAGCTATTCTTCTCTTTAAACAAAGAAAAAAAATTACTGGAAGCTCAGGGTTTTAAGCCTGAAGTAAAACTTCTTGCCGAAAGATTGAATGTGAAGGAGAAAGAAATTATTGAGATGGGTCAGCGAATGGACAGCTGGGATGTCTCCCTGGAGTCTCCGGTTCGATCAGATTCCGATGACGAACAGAAAAATTTTATCCCCAGCTCCGGGCCGAACATTGAATCCACTGTTGCCGGAAAAGAGATGCAAACCAAGTTGGGTGATTTGCTGACGATATTAAAAGACCGGCTGAACGATAAAGAGAAGATGATCCTTGAGGAACGACTTTTGTCTGATCAGCCGCTAACACTGCAGAATATCGCTGATAAATTTGACATCTCACGAGAAAGAGTGAGACAAATAGAAGTAAATCTCTTAAAAAAGATGAAAAAATATCTAGAGGCTGAAATGCCGGATATTATTGACTTCTTTGACGGTGAGAGAATAGTTGTCAATGGCGATAATAGAGAATAGCCTGCACCGTTTAAAAGAGATACAAAGGTAATTCATTTCAAAACAGCAGATATTTTTTCTTTCATTGCAATAGTACAATGGTTTGAGAACTCCTCGTTCACAAACCATTGTTTTTGTCAATAGAGTGGAATATTTGAGCAAACCTATGTAAACACTCAATGTCTAATGAAGATTTTATAGTTTTTATCCTGCCTTTGAGTTTATCGCGCCAGTGAATAAGAAAATTGTTTGCATAATTTTTTGTTTAACTTTCTCCTGTATAAATTGGAGCATAGAATATTCAATTGCTGATGTACCAAAAATCACGCCAGAACACGAGATTACTGTAAACAGGAAGATTGAAGATGCCGAAAATCCATCCTGGAAAACCCTCTGGGACCAGGCTCGATATTTGGTTAGAAACAATCATCTCCTTGAGGCAAAAGAATCATACAAAGAACTTATAAGGCTAAAACCTCATATTGTCGCAGCATCATGGGAATACTGTAAATTACTGGTAAACCTCGAAGAATGGGACTCCGCATCGTTAATAGTTGAAGGCTTGTTGGATTACGAACCGAATAATCTGCAATTTCTCCTTACTGCCGGAAAAATCGCCCTGGCAAACAAGCACTTCAAGAAATCCACACAACATTATGGGCAAGTTCTTGAGACAGAGCCTGTTGGTATTCATTCAGGTGAAGCTATATTAGGCTTAGTCCAAGGGCTAAAAGGGCTCAATAATAAAAAAAGTGCTTTGGTACTTTTGGAACAATACTTTCAGCGAGGAAATACTGAGACACCAGTACTTGTCGAATTGGCTGAGTTGAGTAAAGAGTTAAGTCACCATAAAAAAGCCCGTCATTATCTCTCCATCCTCACCAATCGCTATCCTGAAAACAAAGCATACATATATCAACTTGCCGAAATAGCAGATCTTGTCGGAGATACTGATACGGCAGCAATTCTTTGGCTGAAATATCTCAAATTAGATCCAAATTTCCTGCCGTTTCATAAAAAGATTGCTCGATATTATCTTGAACAAAACCAAGTCTCAAAGGCGCTGGATCATCTTAAGGAAATATATAAGCTGGAGAAGTTATCACCTGAATTATCACTGCAAATTGCTGATATATATTTTGAAAAACAGAAAAGAGCCGATAAGGCACTGTTATATTATGAACAGTATTTAAAATCAAACTCAGGCAACGAAAAGATTGCTAAAAGGGTGAACAGCATACGTTCTGATCTGGCAGAGGAATATTTGCCCATAGTTGAAAATGGTGCAGTTGACAACTTGTGGCTTGATCTTGAGTACATAACTCTTGAAAAAACAAAAATATTTCAAATAATTGCTAACCTTTTGAAAAAGGAAGGAAAAACAGCCCTTGAACTCTCGGTAATTCAAACTCTCTTTGATCACGGTAATAAGGATGACTTAAATCTCGCCTATCGTCTTGCTGGATTGCAACAGAAGATGGGCCGTATAAACGAAGCATACGAATTATATCTCGTGCTCGATAGAAAAGGTTACTTCAACAAGGAATATCTCAGAGCAAAGGCCGAGAGTGAAATTGAATTAGGTTATGAACTACAAGGATTTAATACATATGTAAAATATTTGAAAAACAATCCTGATAATTCTGAAGTAATCGAAAGGGTGCTGGAGCTTGGCGGTAATTTGGGATTAATTGATAGAATTAATAAGATTTGGGAAATGGTTTCCAATACTTCCAAAACTGCAAAATCGAACTTTAAGCTTAAATTAAAATATATAGAAGCAATAACAAAGTGCGGATATTATTCACTGGCTGGTGAGCTGTCTAGTACATTGCTGCATGAGTCGGAAGGCAATAAAGAAAACATTGTGGAAATATATTACCAACGTGTAGATTCTCTCATACAACGCGGATTATATTTTAATGCCGAACAATTACTCCGTCAAAATTTGGCTCGTGATATGGATGCTGACCGGGCAATTCGTAAACTGGTTACCGTGTCTCTATCTCAGGAGAGATTTGCAGATGCTCGATCATGGCTTGAACTTCTTGCGAAAAGAAATGGTTTTGAAAGCTTAGAAGAAAATCCTGAAGGATTGTCAGAAGAAATTCACTTTCTCTACATTGAGTTACTCCTTGCTGAAGGAGAATATAGTGATGCCGAAGAGGTGGTCACAAACCATTTCCGATATCTGGAAAATTCAGAGAACACTACGGATTTCCAAATTCAATCTGATGTGTTTTTGATGCGAATATACTTTCTTCAGGAAGAGTATGATAAATGCCTGGCGAAAATTGAAGCACTCAACAAGCAAAGGTATGATAACGATAACGAACTAGTGGTAATTACAAGTATAATTAAGAATATTAAAGACAAAATTTCGGATAATTTAAACTCTGATTATACTGGCTCCCAAAATATCGCTTTTACATCGCTTTTAAAAAGAGCAAGGTGGTTTGTTCAGTACGGTAGAGATTCAGAAGCGTTAGAACAAATTGATGCCTCTCTTGAGAAAATCCCCCAGTCCATGGTTGCCATGATGCGGAAGATTGAAGTCCTTTCTTCGCTCTCTCGTTTTGGTGAAGCAATTGATGTCGTTAATACAATCACCTCCATTAATCCGGAAGAGGAATATTTTCATACGGTGAAATTAAAGCTGCAATTCCAAAGTGGTCAGTTTGATACCATTGTCAAGAAGATACCTATAAAAACAGAAGACCCTGCGAAAACAACTAATAAAGGTGAGCTTCAAGAAAGTCATGACACCTACTTCTGGAAAAGATTACTTCTGGCCAGGGCATTGTGGGCTGAGAACAGGCGAGAGGAATCTATAGAGGTTTACAATTCTCTGTTAGCAGTTCCTGTGGACAGTATGTTTCTCGAGAAAATGGAAGTTGAAAAAATCAATTTCAATATGCTTCCATTAAAAAAATCTATATGGAATTACATAACTTTTACTACTCCTGAAAAGCCTGATCCTATTGCCAAGGTAATGGCGCCGCAGTTCATGGCCCAAAATATTGGCGATCCAATAGATAATCTTGCAGCCAGTCTATATGGGAAATATAGATGGCAGGAGTTGATAAAAAAGGAGCTTTCCGCAAGAAAAGCAGTTGAACAAAAAGATTATTATCATGCAGAAAAAGAATATATTTCATTGCTTGAAGAAGAAAAATCCCAGGAATCTCTATTTGATCTGGCCAATATATATCACAAATTGGGATTATATGGTAAAGCTGCCGAGCTCTATGAATTAATGAAGGAAAAAGGTCCACTATATCCAGGTCTTGATGAGTATATCCAAGCCAATCTATTGAAACGGCAGCCTAGAGTTGCAGTTTCAATCTTAGCTGACTCCCGAAAGGGTAGGGACGGATATATAAACAGAAAGAAGAGAACCTATGGTTTAGAAGCATGGGGAACACCATCTTATAACCAGGAGTTGAGCGCGCAGGTATATGCTGATGAATATCGTTCAAAAGGTGGTAGTGAACGTTTTAGAAGGAAGAGAGCTCTGGCTGCATATTCAACTTATTATGAAAACACTACTGACCTGAACATTCATTTTGGGGTTGACTCCCCTTCTGATGAAGGGACGACTGAATTTCTCTATAAATTTGAACTTATTCAACGTATTAATAAATATCTGGAGGTATATGGAAGGTTTGAACAGGATCTTGTTGATGATACTCTACGATCAGTGTCAGATTCAGTGATATATAGAGATCTCGAAACAGGGCTAAAATACGATCCTTTTCCCCGTTGGTTTGTTGGTGCTGATTATCGCCATAGAATGTATTCAGACGACAATACGCAAAATAGATATAAAATATGGTCGCAATACCACCTTTTTGGGGAAGTAAATCAGTTTAAACTGAAATATAGCTATGAACTAATCCGTAACGATGAAGGCAACCTGGGACGCAATAATGACTTCAGTAACATTTTTAAGGACGGTGACAGCGTCTACTGGAGCCCCTCTAAATACTGGCAACAGCAACTCAATTTTCATTTCAAACATTTTTTTGAGAAAAGTGAGTATTCTAATAGCTTATTAAATTTCGTTACCCTAGACTATTCTCTGGGCTATGATAATAATCGCCAACAGAGTCATGAGTTCGATTTAAATTTTTTCCTTGAAATTACCCGTCATTTCTTATTAAAAGGAAATCTACGAACACTAAATGGCGATGATCTGAAAGAAACTCAAGCAGCATTTTCATTAATATATCGCTGGTAGGCAGATTTTATTATCCTGTATAACCATGTGTAATAGGTTATGCAGGTATTTTTTTTAGGAGAAACAAATGATTGAAAGAATTCCCATGTCGAAAAAGGGGAATGAAAAACTCAAAGCAGAACTTCATAATCTTGAGCGTGTTGAACGAGCAGCAGTTGTTAAAGCAATCGAAACTGCGCGTGAGCATGGTGATTTAAAAGAGAATGCGGAATATCATGCTGCTAAAGAGAGGCAAGGTCATATTGAGGGTAGAATTCGTGAACTCAAAGATAAACTTTCACGTGCTGAAATTATAGATTGTTCCAAAGTGTCGTGTGAAAAGGCGGTTTTTGGTACTGTGGTCAAACTTTTGGACATGGACACCGAAGAGGAATTAACCTATCAACTTTTAGGTCCTGAAGAAGCTGATGTCAAAAAAGGTTCTATTTCAGTAATGGCACCTTTGGGTCGATGTTTACTTGGCAAGGAAATAGGGGATGAGGTTATTGCAAAAACTCCCGGCGGAAGCAGGGAGTTCGAAATCATAGGCATAACGCCATCCGACTTTTCATAGAAATGTCTTTATGAATCACTTCTAAGGACATGTGTCTCGTTGAGTTTTTCAGCCTTTAGAGTCGAGCATGCCAAAAACAAACATTTTTATTATCTGGCAGCCGGCTTCTTCAACAGAATAATGAGTCTCAAGTGATATATTCCAGACTCTTGAGACTTCATCCAAAGCACCAAAAAGTGTCCGTTTAGCGATGTTCGGCAAAATATCCTTCCTAAAAATTTTCTGCCGCTGCCCCTGACGAACTATTTCAGCTATAATGTCAATGTATTCATTAAATTTTGTGTTTCTGTAATCTTTAATGAGTTTGGTGCTTTGCCGTAACTCAATCTGCATAACCTCCGCCAGATTTTTATTTTTCTTCATGTATGATAGATGAGTTACTATAAATATCTCTAGTTTTCTACGTGGATCGTGTTCTGCAGCTATCAGCTTTCTGGTATGTTGTATTATTGTATCTATTTCTTCTTCAAAGACGGATCGAAGAATATCGACTTTGTTATTGAAATAGAGATAAATGGTGCCGTCTGCGACTTTGGCTTCTTTGGCAATATCGGAAATTCTGGCGTTGAAAAAGCCCTTTTTGGCAAAAACTTTAGTTGCTGCCGATATTATTTTTACATGCTTGTTTGCAGCTTTCATTTGCCGAAAGGTCTGATTTTATGGTACTTGAACTTGCTCAGATAAAATGAATGAGTATTCATTGATTTAATCTTTTGAAGATATTTTGTCAATATTTTAAGCAATAATAAAATCTGTTTGAATGATGGCTTTGTACCTACTATAGTGAAACTAAATTTCTGCTCATCTCAATTTATTTGTTACTTTTATATCTTATAGAATCAATTCTCTGCTGACATTCTAACGATGATTCAGCAGCTAAACGAAAACACAACAATGGAGTATATCAATGAAAGTACTCGTTATAGGATCAGGTGGACGCGAACATGCCCTCGTCTGGAAAATTAATCAGAGTACAAAGGTACAAAAGATTTATTGTGCTCCAGGAAATGCTGGAATTAAAAAACTTGCAGACTGTGTGGATATCTCTGCCACCGATGTCAAGGGACTTCTTAAATTTGCCCAGAAAGAAAAAATTGACTTAACCGTTGTTGGACCTGAGTCATCTCTTGTAGAAGGAATAGTCGATTTGTTTGAGAAAAATGGTTTGCGAATTTTTGGACCGAATAAAAAAGGCGCGATCCTGGAAGGAAGTAAGGTTTTTTGTAAAGAATTCCTGGAAAAGTATAATATTCCCACTGCTCCATTCAGAGTGTTTAAAGATAAACAGCAGGCTAAAAAATATATAGAAGAACAAGGTGCCCCAATTGTTGTAAAAGCTGAAGGTCTTGCTGCGGGCAAAGGTGTCATTGTCGCAGCAACAGTACAAGAGGCCAAAAAAGCTGTTGATCTTATTATGGAAGAAAAGGCCTTTGGTAGTGCCGGTAATAAAATTGTCATTGAACAATGCCTAAAAGGCGAAGAAGCCTCGTTTATAGCATTCACCGACGGCAAAACAGTTTTACCACTACCGACCTCCCAAGATCACAAGGCTATATTTGAGGGTGATAAGGGCCCCAATACTGGAGGAATGGGAGCATATTCGCCAGCACCAGTGGTGACCTCAGAAATAGCCGAATATGTCATGGAAAAAGTTATGATTCCCACCGTAAAGGGCCTTGCTAAAGAAGGAAGACCTTACAAAGGAATGCTCTATGCCGGATTGATGATTGATGGAGACGAGATTAATGTCCTTGAGTTTAATTGTCGATTTGGAGATCCTGAAGCTCAACCGCTGCTGATGCGGTTGAGAAGCGATATAGTTGACATTTTAGAAGCATGCATTGATGGTAATCTCAACAAGGTGGAAATGAAGATTGATCCACGCCCAACCATATGTGTAGTCATTTCATCCGGTGGATACCCTGGTAGCTATGAAACCGGCAAAAACATCAAAGGATTAGCTGCAGCATCAAATATTAGTGATGTTCAGGTATTTCATGCTGGCACTGCTACCAAAAACAAAAGAACGGTAACTAATGGTGGGAGGGTTCTGGGGGTTACAGCAGTTGGAAAGGACCTTGCCGATGCAATTGCTAAAGCATATACAGCTGCTGATTTTATTTCCTGGACAGGATCATATTTTAGACGTGATATCGGCGCGAAAGCCCTTAACAGGAGCTCGAAAAGCAAGGGAAATGTTATTGTAGGTATCGTCATGGGAAGTGATAGCGACCTGCCAACAATGCAAGCAGCCGCAACTTTTCTCCAGGGAATGGCCGTTCCATATGAAATAACAGTTGCGTCTGCCCATAGAAGCCCGGAAAGGGCCGTCCAATGGGCTGAATCTGCTCACAAAAGAGGTATTAAGGTGATAATTGCAGGTGCTGGAATGGCCGCTCATCTTGCAGGAGTACTTTCGGCTCATACCGATATTCCGGTAATTGGTGTTCCTTTAGAAGCTTCTTCACTTCAAGGACTGGACGCGTTATTATCCACAGTTCAGATGCCGCCAGGCATTCCTGTAGCGACCATGGGTATTGGAAAAGCCGGAGCTAAAAATGCTGCTGTACTGGCTGTTAGAATACTCGCCTTAACAGATGGAAAGCTTTCCGAAAAGTTGAAAAAATACAGAGAATCAATGGCAAAAGAGGTTGAGGAGAAAGCCCGGGCAATTGAAAATCAGTGATTCAGTTTCAAAATGCACTGCACAAAATATTGAAAAGGCAGTGAAGATACTTGAGCGGGGAGGAGTTCTTTCCTTCCCGACCGAGACCTATTATGGCTTGGGTGTTGATCCTTTTAATATTACTGCGGTAGAGCGTCTTTTTCAGCTTAAACAGAGAGAGAAGTCGAAGCCAATATTAGTGCTGGTTTCTGATGTTGAGATGTTGACACTTCTGGTTGCAGGGATTCCTGAGCAATATCAAAAACTCATGGAATCGTATTGGCCAGGGCCGCTTACCCTTGTCTTTCCAGCAAAGGAAACTGTAAATCCTTTACTCACAGGTGAAACTGGAACCGTCGGTATTCGAATCTCTTCAAATCCAATCGTAAAAGAAATTTTCAAATTGTGGCGTCGACCATTAACGGCAACAAGTGCTAATCTTTCCAATCAATCTCCCGCTAAAAATTCTGCTGAGGTGGTATCATATTTTGGTGAAAAAATTGATTACCATATTGACGGGGGAGAATCTCCAGCAGGCCTATGTTCTTCTATTGTTTCTTTTAGGAATGAAAGGTTTGTAGAAATTCGTAAAGGGCAGATTCCCTTTTCTGAACTTATTGCTCAAGCAAATAAATAGATGGTTATTGTAATCTTATTTTGAATTTGTGTTCATTCTAATATAATCTTTGAAGAGGGAACATAATGATAAGGTAACTTTCTTGAAAAGATTGTCGAAAGATGGACTTGTAATATTTAAATGGGTGAATGAATGAGTGGCTTAAACTGGGATAAACAGTTTGCCTTGGAACAGGCAGCTGAAGACACAGAATTACTTCAGGAACTAATAGATATATTTAAGAAATCCTGTAGAGATGATTACCAATTAATGAAAACTAGTATTGCCTCAAAAGATCCTGAAAAGACATGTGCTGCTGCCCATTCAATAAAAGGAGCTGCCGCGAGTCTCGGAATAATTGGTATTCGTGATATAGCCAGTGAAATAGAAAAAGACTCAAGAGCAGGTTCGCTTGCTGCCGCCCAAGCTAAAATAGATGAGCTTAACGAGCTTTTGCAGCAACTTCAAAATTTATGAAACAATCTTTTCTGATACAAAAATGCGAAGAAATTTTCTATGAAAATCGAGTGAACCTCTTCGCATTTATTTAGCTCATGTTATGCATTTTTATAGGAAAAACCCACAACCATGCATCAATCTGTAACATCTATCGAGTTAACTGACGATATTTGATCCTTTTTGGAATGTCGGCATCGGCGCCAAGCCGTTTTCTTCTATCTTGTTCATAGTCAGAGTAATTTCCTTCAAACCATACGACTTGAGAATTGCCTTCGAACGCAAGTATGTGGGTTGCAAGTCGATCAAGAAACCATCTGTCATGACTTATTACAACTGCACAGCCGCCAAAATTTTCCAGCGCTTCCTCAAGTGCACGAAGGGTGTTTACATCAAGGTCATTGGTAGGTTCATCCAGAAGCAGCACATTTCCTCCTTCCTTGAGCATTTTGGCAAGATGCACTCTATTTCGTTGTCCCCCGGAGAGCAACCCAACCTTTTTTTGTTGATCTGATCCTGAAAAATTAAATTTACCGACATATGCTCTACTGTTCACCTCCTTGGTTCCAAGCCAGATTGTATCCTGGTTATCGGAAATAGTTTGCCATATGGTTTGGTCCGGATCGAGAGTGTCTCTTTCCTGGTCCACATACGAGAGCTTTACCGAATCTCCTAAACGAATTTCGCCTTGATCAGGTTTTTCGGTTCCGGTAATCATTTTGAATAATGTCGATTTACCTGCTCCATTGGGCCCAATTACACCAACTATGCCACCAGCAGGAAGAGAGAAATTCATTTTTTCAAAAAGTAAAGTGTCATCAAAACTCTTTGCTATGTTTTTGGCCTCAATCACTACTTTTCCCAACCGTGGTCCAGGAGGGATAAAAATTTCCAGGTCCTGCGCCATTTTTTCAGGCTCCTGTGACATTAGTTGATCATAAGAGTTGAGTCTGGCTTTGGATTTGCTACGTTTGCCTTTTGGGGAAAGACGTATCCATTCCAATTCTCTCTGCAATGTTCTTCTTCTTTGACTCTCTTTCTTCTCTTCAAGTTGAAGCCGTTTTTCTTTTTGTTCCAGCCAGGAACTATAGTTTCCTTTCCACGGTATCCCAACACCTCGATCGAGTTCAAGAATCCAGCCTGCCACATTATCTAAAAAATAACGATCATGGGTGACCGCAATAACTGTACCTGCATAGGCCTGCAGATGGTGTTCCAGCCAGGCGACTGATTCGGCATCAAGGTGATTGGTTGGCTCATCAAGCAATAGGATATCCGGTTTTTTTAGAAGAATGCGACACAAAGCAACTCTTCGTTTTTCCCCACCAGAAAGATGAGCACATTTGCTATCAGCGGATGGACAACGCAACGCATCCATAGCCATGTCAAGACGGCTGTCAAGATCCCAGGCAGAGATTGCATCAAGCTTTTCTTGAACCTCACCTTGCCGGTCTATGAGGTTCTGCATCTCATCATCAGACATAGGTTCTGCAAATTTTTCATTAATTTGATTGAACTCATTAAGAAGATTAATAGTATCGGCGACGCCTTCCTCAACAATCTCTTTGACAGTTTTTTCGGCGTCAAGTTCAGGCTCCTGCTCAAGATATCCAACAGTATGGCCAGGGGCTAGAACTGTTTTTCCATTAAATTCGGTGTCTATGCCTGCTAAAATGCGAAGAAGAGTACTTTTACCCGAGCCATTGAGACCAAGCACACCTATTTTGGCACCATAAAAATATGAGAGAGAAATATCTTTGATTACTGGTTTCTCATCATAATATTTACTCACCTTCATCATTGAATAAATTATTTTATTGTCTTCATTACTCATGGTTCACCATTATTTAAATTAGCTAAATGTTAAAAATTAGGGATGGAGAATACAATGACAATCGCTAACAATCTGGGATGCTATAATAGAGGCAAACAAAACTCAAGAATTAATACATTGAATCTGAGGAAATGATACTCATCTCTATTTTTTGAATCGATTGTTTTTGCAAAAGAAGAAGATGTGTCGGGACAGATTTGAACCTTTAAAGGTGGAAAAGAAAAACGAGACTAAGTTAAAGTAAAATCGATGTTCAGAGTTTCCGACGTAATTTGAGAAGATGAAGGTAGTAAGCGTTCACTCTTCCAATGAGGTTATGGGTTTCGCTGTATGGTGCAGGTAGCCCGATTTTCAAAGAATCAACGTTTTCTCCAGCATTCCAGGCAGAGACAACCAAGTCGAGCCTGCCATTAAATCTATAATTATACTTCGATATCAAATAACAGGTGAGAAGAATATTGATTGCTGGATCAAACAGATCCTCTTTCCTGAGGTTTTTAAGTTTGGCCACGTTGATATATCGAAATGTTATTCGGGTATTATAAAGATCTCTCGCGGCTTTTTTTGCAGTTGAGTGGATTATCTGTCCTAACCCAATTGCATTTTTGGGAGATACGGCAAAGGTGTTGCAATTTGACTCCGCAAGAATGAGTGCTCTGATAAAATCTGGGCTGACTTTATAGCGCGGTCTAAAGAAGGAAAATCCACTAAAGTAACGGATAAGATGATTGTATTTCCGTAGCTTCAGGAGTTGCTCATTGGTAATCTTTTCATTCTTGTGTTTTTCTACGGCCGAAGAAAGGTCTGCATGACTGGAGTTCGGGATAATCGGTACTATGGAAAGTAGAAGAAGGAATATAAATAATATCCGTTTACTCACTATGATGAACTCGCGGCAGACTTTTTCGTTGGAGGAAATGACGGAGAACTTTATATAACAGCATGGGGTCACGGGAACCCGTCATTTCACGAATGGAATGCATAGCCAAACTGGGTGCTCCGATATCCACAGTACTTAAACCCAAGTTAGACTCTGTTAGCGGACCAATAGTGCTCCCACATGCCATATCGGATCGCATAACGAACTCTTGGACTTGAATGTCTTTCTCTGCACAGAGAGTTTTGAAAATCCCGTTTGATATACCAGTAGATGCGTATTTATGAGTGGCATTAATTTTCAACACAGGGCCTCGGTTGAGAGCTATATTATGAGACGGATCATGTTTTTCAGGATAATTTGGGTGCAGAGCATGAGCATTGTCAACGGAAATACAAAAGGATTTGGCAAGAATACGATGACGAGTAGAAGGGGCAGGAAGGAGCCGTTCAAAGATTGAGCTTAACAGGTTTCCTCGCGCTCCCGATGCCGATGTAGATCCGATCTCTTCGTGATTGTTGCAGACAAACATATAGCTATTATCTCTGTTTGCATGAGCGAGTGTTGTGACCAGCACAAAACAGCTAAGAAGATTATCGAGCTTGGTGCTGACAATAAATTCTCTATTGAATCCTGTGTAGCAGGGAGCATGGCAATCGTACATGAAAAGATCAGAACTCAATATTTGCTTTATCTTCTCTGAAGGCGCTTCCTCATTAAACTGATCTTGAATGATATCATTAAAACAGATTTTTCCGTCTGTGGTGAGCCCGATAATAGGCACGATATCTTTCTGCGCACTGATAATTTTTTCGCTGTTTGCCTTTCGATCAAGATGAATGGCGACGCTTGGAATTACGGCCACAGGACGTTTGAAGTCAATTAACCTTGAACATAGGGTGTTGTCGTTTTTTTGATAAACGACCCTGCCGGCAATGGAAAGTTCTCTATCGAACCAAGGATTTAAAAGCGCTCCTCCATAAACTTCTACACCTAGTTGGTGATAATCTTTTTCATAAATATCAGGCTTAGGTTTAAGCTGAAGGCATGGGCTGTCTGAATGAGAGCCCATGATTCGAAAGGAATCTCTTTCTTTTATCCCAAGATTGAAGGCAACCAACGAACCGTTGTCACGTATAACGTAATACGGTTGCCCTGCATTGATCTGCCAGTCAGCATGTTCTTCAAGAGATACAAAACCAGCTTCATCAAGGATGGTTTTCATATTACTTACTGCATGAAAAGGACTAGGCGATTGCGAAATAAATGAAAATAAACGCTTATTAATTGTTTGTACATTCATTGGTTATGGGAATATATGATACGGTATCGAAAGCTTAAAAAGGAAGCATGTCTATGAATGGGCGGCATAGGCTTTAAGAGCTATCCGGCGAATGTTTGAAGGAATGGTATTTTCAAGGTTTGAAAATGTTCTACTTTTAATCGAGGATAGTGATGATTTACTTTGAGCATCCGAGTCATCCTGAATATGACTTTGAGTAGATGTTTCGCTATCTATTTCTTTGCCTGTGTTTTTATTCAACTCACTCCTTGCCTGAGCGGCAATCATTGAGGCCCGAGCGGCAATATTTCGATCAGCAGCGGAAGGTTTAGCTGGTGCAAGTGCTGCTCTTTGCACTTGACTCATTTTTGCCAACGTTGCCTGAGGATCTTTTTCTTTGCTTAAATCGATTGGCACTTCTCCACCTGTGGCATATCTTTTGCCATTCGGCCCTGTTTTATAAGAGAAACTGGCACCACCGGCAGCGTATTGTCCTGCAGTTGATAGATGCGCCTGTTCATGCGCTCTTACTTCGGCATCCCGTTGCTGTAATTTTTGAATCTCTTGTAGTTCAGCAAAAGAAATCTCAGCGCTGTCTCCTACGGAATTCTCTGTAGGTTTGGTATTTACTTTCTCTTCCTCCAATTGAGAATTTCTGGAGATTGATTCAGGGGAGATAGAAACACTGTCACTTTGCCGGGGAGGAGGTGAATCGTTTGAAGGTATGTCAGAGTTAATGGAGATAAAACCACTTCTTGTCGCATTGGTAGGCAAATATAACTGGGATAGTGAAGAGGCAATGGTATTGTCCATTTAAATATCCTTTACCTTAAAAATTATTATACCATCCCCCCAATGACGTAGTCAGTATATAATAATCCTTTGCCAAAAGCAAATTCAATGATCTACTTTAGTGTTGATATTGCTCCTGTAAAGCATAGAGCATGTTTAGATATGTTTCTTTCAGTTTAAGCGTATTTGTCGTTGATTCCATCTCACTAATGAGAAGATCGATTGAAATGGAAAGTTCGATACCGTGTTTGTTGAAAGATTCAATATTTGCCTTGTCAATCAACAAAATAGAATAGTAACTGATCACCATTCTGGAAATTGAATCACGCCTGAAAAGGTATAGCCTACCACCCATCGTGTTAAGGAAAAAACCAGCATATTCATATAATGCAGGTTTACTTATCTTCAAATCAAAGCTGTGTTCTGCGCATGCTGGTGAGGTCACCAGTGAATAGAATTCAGCGGCGATATTTTCAAACTGTGATTTTTCATTGCTGAGTATATTTTTTAATATAGCGATGTTGGTATTGCCGATCACCCTGAAAAAATGTGCAGTATTTTGCAGTATTGTATACAGATCATCTGTCTCTCCACTAACTACAGGTGGATTGTTAAGAGTCTTCTGCATAAGCGCAATAAAATAAGTTTTACTATCAGGCTCGATTTGATAATTTTTTAAATATTGTTGACTATCAAGATGATGAAAAAATTCATCGACGAATTTTGTAGTTTCTTGACAACGAGCATTTTGAAAAGGTTTGTACTGACTTTCAACCGGAAGAGAGGGTGATACATTGGCAGCAGATTCATCTGGCAGTGATTGAGAATTATTTGGTGGGGTTGCAGTGTTTTGCTTTATCTGCGATTCGGTGATGTCAGTAGGCGGTTTGACTGATTCGTTGAGTTTCTCATTTTTAGTAATGGGCGCTTTTTTATCTGTTCGCTCATTGGTAATGACAGTATCCTGCGATGTAAGAGCTGTATTTGTTTCGCTACCAACCTGTTCTGGAACTGCAATCTCATTGGAGAGATCTTGTGAAATGATTTCCTGTTGTTGAGTTGCTTGTTCCAAGCTTCTTTGATGCCATACAAAAAAGAGCAATGCCACGATCGTTAGTAGAAGTAAAGCTATGAAAGGAAAAGAAGTATAAAACGGTTTATTTTTTCTATTCTTTTCCTCACGGTCTTTTCGTTTTGTTTTCATAGCTTATAAAAGTTGGTGATATAAAATAGTTTTTAAAGATTTCAAAAATAATAGAAGCACATGAATTCTGAATACCATAAAAATAATTACAAGATTTTACTATTTAAAAATTAAGAACATCATTTATTGGCTGATTGTGATATTCTAAAAGTTTGATTAAATTAATTGCCCAAAAATCAATAATGTTAATACCATGAACTCAAATTTACCGAAACATATCCTGAAAAGAGATAGTTCTGGACACTCCCACAGATAATTTAAGTCTGAACTTATTAGCTTAGCTTTTATGCTTTCCCCTGGTAGAAAAAGCATAGATCATGTTTTTATTCTTGACTCAATTTCTTCGAAGAACTAATCTATCGTGTCGAAAAAATGTGGGAAATAATTACTCGTATTGGGTGATTTCAGTTTTTAAATATATACATTTTACCTGGAGGAAAAACTATGACAATTTGTGTTGTTGGACATTCAAACCCTGATACTGATTCCGTCACTGCTGCCATTGGCCTTGCTGCTCTTCTTAATGCTCAGGGACAAGATGCAAAAGCATGTATGCAGACAAATGCTAACGACCTGAATCCCGAATCAAAAATGGTTATTGATAGATTTGGCCTGACAATGCCTGAAGAAATTACAGATGCCGCCGGTAAGACCATGGCTCTTGTTGATTTTAGCGATATAGCCCAGGCTCCAGCCAATATCGGTGATGCAGAGGTCGTAACAATTGTCGATCATCATAAAATTGGTGATGTGACTACAAATAGCCCAATTCTTTTCAGAGCCGAGCCTGTTGGCTGTACTGGTACAGTTCTTAATAAAATGTTCAAAGATGCTGGGATCGCCATTCCTAAAGATGTTGCCGGTGGCATGTTAGCAGCTATTTTGAGCGATACCGTCAATTTCAAATCGCCCACCTGTACAGAAGATGACAAAGCAGCAGTCGCCGAGCTTAAAGCGGTGGCCGGAGTGGAGGACACGGAAGAGCTTTTTATGGCAATGCTTAAAGCTAAATCTTCAGTGGATGGAGTACCGGCCAAAGACCTTCTGTTCAGAGATTATAAAGACTTTGACATGAAAGGTAACAAAGTGGGTGTTGGACAACTTGAACTCGCAACTCTTGATCAAGTAGCTGCCATTCGTGATGACCTGCTTAACGCAATGAAAGAAATAAAAGCAGACGGACGTCATTCTGTGCTGCTTATGCTCACGGATGTCGTGAAAGAGGGTACTGATCTTGTGGTGGTTTCTGATGACGCCGCTCTGATCGAAAAAGCCTTTGACGGAAAACTTGAGGGAACGTCCATGTGGGTCGATGGAATGATGAGCCGTAAAAAACAAACTGTTCCTAATCTTCAGAAAGCTTTCGGCTGCTAACGAGAGTTTATTCTAATTAGGTGTGAAAATGCTGTCACGGCAGGACTGTGACAGCATTTTTTTATTTTCTATTTAACGTAATTGCTTTGATTCCAGATTTTGTTTAATTCTTGAGCGCGCCCGCCTCTTTTTTTATCTCTTTTATCATATCATTAATCTTCTTGTCCTCTCTAATATTGGTGGTCAGTGGAGTAAAACTAACTTTAAATGTACTTTTAGAGAAATCAGTTTCATCGGATTTTGTATGTTCAAGTGTTTCTAATTGTTTTTGAATTCCAATTTTTTGTTTTTTTAGAGTTGCTAAAGTACCAGGATTGCCATTGTTTTGTTTCATAAGATAATCAATCCTTGTAAGGCGATATCTTATTGCTTCTCTCTGTTTTTCGATGGTAGCGACATTTGATGCTGCTGTGTCTACCCAGTCATATAAACCGGGATTAAGCAGATAGAGTTGTCCCAGATATTTTCCCCGGTTAGCTGTTTGGGTAATAAGCGCTTTATTGACGATTCGCGGTGGAATATTTCCTGAGGTGGAGCGAGATGTGAAAATAAGTCGTATATCCGGATATTTTTGGGCAAGTTCTCTGTTTTCGTTTTCACTGAGTGCCGAGAGGATCACTATACAATCAGCATTTGGAATAAGCTCTTCAAGAAGAGGTGGGAGGATTTTTTGCCAGGAACGATATGTGTATTCTGTTGAGGTGTCAAGAGGTGGAGAAGTAAGTCCGATAATTGCATATTTAAGTTTTTTGTCAGTCTTCAAAATGTAAGGTCTGAAAAGGGGGCCACCGGAATTGTCATATAAATTAGCTGACACCCAGGGGAGAAAGTCCAATTTTTTTAAAAAGCCAATACCTGCAGCAAGATCATTTGGTCCTATATTCACGGCATCATAGTTCATCTCTTTATAAATGCTGGCAATTCCCATCGCAATCTGAGTTGCTGAATTTTTTTCGGTAACGCTTCTGGGATTTGCAAATAGGAGATTGCCGCTATCGAGAAGAAGATGATCTATATCTTCATTCTGCTCGATTGTCTGAATCGTTGTATATCTTCTGGACAGACCGCCCATCTGTTTTAGACCTCAGCCACAACTTTCCAGTTCGCCTGCAACGTTATTGGTAAAAAGAACTCTTAAAGGAATATCGGGAGGATTTGCTTTTGAAACCCCGTGAAAGAAGATGAAGGAAAAAACAACTAATAAAAAAATCTTATACTGCTGTTTGGTTGATTGAGAAGCGAAAAAAATCATAATATTCAGTAGAAATATGCGTCAAATTTTTAAAGCACAAATGTAAGTGATGGAAAATGGATTCCATCTACGTTAACACATATGTGGTGCCATCTTCAAGTTGAACGACATCATTTTTCTGTAATTGTTTACCACGCTGTCGCTCCGTGTGACCGTTAATCTTTATCTTTCCAGATTGTATAAGCATTTTGGCTTCGAATCCATCCTGGACAATATCAATTAATTTTAAAAATTGCCCCAAACGGATAGGGTAGGTGATATCACTCATGCGGTTTTCATTCATAAGAATTGAGATATTGTAAGAAGAAATAAAGTAAAACGTATGAGCAAAATAAAAAATTCTCTTCTCGGTCTCTACGTTTTACAACCAAATTTTAGACGATGATAATTTAATCATCGGAAATGCATGCGAAGGTTCCGATTAACAGAACGATTGCCATGATATTCAAAAAATGGAATACTCTTAAAACTTGTTTTTAAAACCTGACATCCTACGAAATCATGTATACCATAAGTTATTGAAAGAATATATAATATATTCTATTAATTATTACAGCATAGTGATGTTGTTTTGATGACGATTCTTGTCATAATCATACAACGTTTTTATTCGTATCGAATCTAGAAGTTTGCTTGTTAAAGCAAAAATCGTGAATATCAGAATTATTAAGCATGGTGTACTAAAATCAGTTATACTCCGTTGAGATGACTATTTTAATATAGAATCTATATTCACATCAATTAAAAGGATATCACAGTTATGGAGAGAATTGTGATATTTTCAAGCCTATTAAATGCCCAGAGGAGGTATAAGCATGCAATTGAGATTGCTTGTAAATGTATTTAAATTTTTTTCTGTCTGCGCTGTTCTAATCTTGCTTCAAGGGTGTATTCCGTCGTTGACTTCTGACACCTCAAATTTGGACGTTCCACCAATTGCTAATAGCATATCAAGCCATTCTGATATTGAGCTGCCGTCAGATCTTGAATGGGATAGTACGAAAAGCATGGCAATTAACACAGACTCGTTTAAAGGCGGATTATATCATTATAGCGGACGCCTGGAGTTACGGTCACTGAAGGAATTCATCAAAAAATCGATGGCCAATAATAATTGGAAATTAGTCGGTGAAGCGGCATATAAGAAGACCATGCTTGCATTCATAAAACCGAATAAAACCTGCATGGTAATGTTATATGAAGGGTTTGGCGGGACATTGGGAAAAACACACGTTCAGCTATATGTGACCGCAGATCTTGCCGCGGCAAAAGGATTGAATCCTTTTGGAGAGCCCGTTAATTGAGAGCATCCGCGCTGTATCTCAACAGGATAGTGACTATAGTATAAATGATTTAATACTGAGCACTGGACCTAAGTGTTTGGTGGGAGATGTTGGCAGGCTTGTTAATTACCTCAAAATAATTTTTCTGCAATATTGATATTTATAATAGTTACACATAGTTCGAATCGTTAGTTAACTTTTTAACATAGAGACGATCTATTGAAACATGTAATTTTTTAGATTTTAAAACATAGAAATAGTTTTTATGCAAAAAAACGCTGAATCTCAGGAAATTGCCAAACAAAAAACCCTCCAGTTCCTAAAAGATGCTGAAAGGAAAAGGTCTGAGGTACGTTTTGAGAGAAACCTGAATGAACTTCGTAGTGATAATTTTGAAATACTAAAGAATTCTGAATTCATTTCAAAACTCGCAGATTATGCCTATTATCAATTTTATCAAACCACCGGTGAAGAGGTACAATCGCTGCTAGACAAGGTTTTTGAATTAATGAATGGCAGTCGATATGAAGAGTACGTTTCTCCCGTATTGGAGAATTTATGCTTTTTATGTTTGCAGCGCTACAACATTGGCTTGATGAAATACATTTGTTCCAAGCTTGTCATCATTCTCGATAAAAAAGAACCCAGCTTGAAGATTTCCGACAATATCTATCAATTCATTGTTCAGTCTAGTTGTGTTTTTGTTCGCAGCAATCAGTGGCATGATTTTGATACTCTCATTTCCAGACTTTGGAAAATTAGAAATAGAAATTTTTATACAGATCAAGGTAAGGATTCTATATTTCAAAAGATATTTTCACAAATCGCAGTCAAAGATATTATTGAGAAGACAGCTCAATATCATAAAACTAACGATCAAAAACAGAAAGCTCTTGCTCGTAAAACCATTCGGTATTTTGGCGAAGAAGCAATTTTATTTCTCCTGAACAGGCTGGTGTTTAGTAAAAATAAAGAAGATCGGTTTCATCTCATTCAACTCTTAGCAGCCGTTGGCGAGGAGATAGTCAAGCCTATCGAGAGGTTTATGGAGCTTGATCTTCCCTGGTATGCTGTCCGCAATCTTATAATTCTCATAGCTGAATCAGGTAATCCTGACTACTACAGAATTGTCGAAGGATATCTGGTCCATCCTGATGTTCGAGTGCAGCAACAAGTTGTTGCCTGTATTGTTAAATTAGCTGGAAATCTTGTTGAAAAAAGACTTGTTCAGGCAATCCCTGTCGTTGATGACGAAATTAAAATTAAGCTTGTCATGCAACTCGGAGAGTATACCAGTGAAGAAACTGCAAACGGACTTATTGATGTTATCAATAAACGAGAGTCATTCGATAATAAAATCAGAGCTGATTTAATCTATAAAACATGTATCAGTCTCCGTTCACACCCATACACTAAGGTTATCAATGTCTTGAAGCATTTGTTAAGGAGTAAGTTGGCAAGTGACGGTCCAGACAGCAAGTTGTGCCAGGTAATACAGGATTCAATAAATGTTTTAGAACCTAAAATTCGACATAGGAATAAAGGTGAAAATGCTGAGTTGGAGGCAGTGAATTTCGATGGTGACGATTTTGAAGCGTTAGGAGAAGAACCTTCAGATATATCAGGTTTTGTATCAGAAATTGATGCCATGCTTGATGGAGGGAAAATTGATAAAGCCACAGCCCTCATGTACAAAAAAATCATCGATCTTGCTAGGCAGAAAGATTTCGAGTCAGCAGAAACCTTGAGGGATAAACTTTTAGAGGTGAATCCAGATGCCTTACAGGATGTAATACGAGCTTCTGAAATAATTGAAGAGGAAAAAAACTCTCCGAATGCAAGTGTACACACTGAAATTTGGAATGATTTATTCAAGACGATTACCACAAGGGAATATGAATTTCTTCTTTCTGCGCTGCGAGTAGAGCAATATGAAAAAGGAGAAAAAATTATTAGTGCCGGCGAAATAGACCCTTGTCTCTATTTTTTAAACTCAGGCACTGCGCAATTGAGTTGTTCAAGTGGAAACAGGGACACCTTTTTAAAGAGACTGCAGCCGGGTGATGTGGTTGGTGTGGCAGCTTTTTTCTCCTCTTCTGTATGGACGGTCAGTGTCACAGCTCAACAGCGATGCCGCCTGCATGTACTGCACCGTGATATTTATAATCTGGCCGATGAAAAATATCCTGAACTTGAAGAAAAATTATTCGATTTTTGCAAACGTCAAGAGATGGTTCGTGATCTCGTAAGAATGTCTGGCAGAGATAGACGTGATTTTGCTCGATATTCAGTGAATATAACGATCAACAACATATTGTTGGATCAATATGGAGAGAGTGATGGGCGTCGTATTTTTAAGGGAGAGTTGATGGATATCTCGCGAGGCGGTCTTTCCTTTTCAATTCGTATCGCCAATAAAAAAAGCGCACAACATCTCCTTGGCCGACAAATCATTTCTGAAATTAAGATGAAAAATGCCGCCATACTAAAATGTTTCGGTATAATTGTTAGTGTTAGGTACATTCATGAAATTGCAAAAGAATTTTCTGTGCATGTGAAATTTTATTCCGAGTTGGAGCAAAATAAAATTACCGAAGTAGTTAATCTTCAAATTTGATTCCTAAACCCTTATATATGCCATGATTGAGTGCCAGCTTAAGTGACTGCAATTTTGTTTTTTTGAAATCTCTACACGTTCGTTTATTCCGATAACAATGCCTAAAAAAAATTCAATATTCATAGGCAAACTAGAGATATCACCTCCCCTTGCACTTGCTCCAATGGTTGGTCTTTCTCATTCGGCTCTAAGAAGTGTCATTCACGAATTAGGCGGTGCTGGTTTGTATTTCACGGAAATGCTGTCAGCAAAGAGGCTCCCGCATGAAAATGAAAACATCTCACCATGTCTCATAAGATCAGAATCTGAAAGACCTCTTTTTTATCAAGTTTTCTTAAGCGAACCTTCAGTTATCATACCCGCACTGACAAAACTCGAATCCATTGGAGCTGATGGGATCGATCTTAATCTTGGTTGTCCTGCGCCTCGAATGTTAAAGAGTGGTGCCGGTTGTGCTCTCACAAGGAAACATGATACAGTTAAGGAAATACTAGCCAAGACCAGGGAAAATACTCAACTTCCCTTAACCGTAAAGATTCGTCTTGGCGATGAGCTAAATCAATATCAATACCTTGAGTTATGCAAAATAATTGAAGGGGAGGGAGCTGATTGTTTAACTGTACATGCACGATTAAATGATGAGAAATTTTGTAGAAAACCGCGGTGGGATTGGATCGGTAAAGCCAAATATTGTATGAAAATTCCGGTTATTGCTAATGGAGGTATTTTCACATGTGAAGATGCCAAAAAATGCCTGGAAATATCAGGAGCAGATGGTTTAATGATAGGAAGGGGAGCAGTGGAATCGCCATGGATATTTTCTGAAATTGCCTCCTCCGTATACCATGTACCTGAAAGTAATAAGCCAGTCTCTTTAACGTATATATATTTTCGTTTTGCAGCTCTTTTGCAAAAACGATTTTCACCCGAGAGAAGGCTGGGACGATTAAAGCAATTTACTCACTATTATGCAAAATCATTCAAGTTTGGCCATCAGTTTGCAACTACTATTCAAAACAGTGCATCAATGAAGGAGGCGCTCGAACAAGCCTCAGCTTTTTTCAATAAATACGACCAACAGATACATTAAGGAGAAAGATGATGAGTGATATGATAAAAAAAATGATATTTACAGGTATTGGGCTTGCTGCAGTTTCTAAAGAAAAAATAGAAGAATCTATAAAAGAAATGATAGCAAAGGGTAATTTGACCGAACAGGAAGGAAGAAAATTTGTTGATGAAATGTCAGGTTATTCTGAGAAGGCACGTAGCGAATTAGAAAAACAAGTAAATGGTTATGTCGAAAAAGCTATTGACCGTATGGGCTTGGTTCGGAAACGCGATTTGGATGAAATTCAGGAGGCAATAGTAGCAATCCAGAAACGTCTTGAAAAAGAAGAACAACAGCAATAAACAGTCATTTTCCTAAGTTAAATCTTTCCTGAATCTTTGTCGTTAGTATTAGAAATTCGTTCAACTTGAGTAAATAAAGGGCTGTACAATAAACCAAAACAGCAATGAATATAATTAAAAAAAGCGTCAGACCCGTTTGCCAAATATTATCGGTTTGCATAAATATTCTGGTAATGTATTGAGAACCCAAAAGGAAAATGGTCATTGCAGCTGTTGCAGTCACTATTTTTAAAATGTCAAAAAACATCTTCTGAAGAGAGAAGCCTTTAAGTTCCCGAAATAAAATTGCTGTCAGAAAGATGAAATTAATCATCATTGTAACTGATACGGAAAGTGCGATCGCCCGGTGTTGAAACAACTCGATGGTCAGATGAATAAAGGCAACATTGGTGCAAATAGCCAAAAAGCTTGCTATCACTGGAAAATGTGGCTTCTCAATGGCGTAGAAGACCGGCACTAAAACCTTGTTCGACGAATATGCGAACAAACCGATGGAGTAGAGAGCCAGTGCCTGAGCTGTCGCGATGGTGTCAGAAGAGGTAAAAGCACCACGCTCAAAAATCAGCCTGATAATAGGCTCGGCAAGAATGAATAACCCAACGGCTGCGGGAATGGTTAGGCAAAAAACCATGGTCTGAGCAGAAACAAAGGTGTTTTTCAGTTCATCGATATTTTTATTGGCTGAGTGTCTAGCAAGAAGAGGCATTGCCGCAACACCAATGGCAACTCCAAAAATCCCTATTGGTAATTGAACGAGCCTGAACGCATACTGGAGCCACGACACTGATCCTTCAATGCAGGAAGCTGCAAATTTTGTATTAATAAAGATATTTATTTGTGTTGCTGATAGTCCTATTACGGCTGGAATCATCAGTTTAAGAATTCTTACCAATCCTGGATCTTTGAAATTGAATCGGGGATAAAATGTAAAACCACATCTAAAAAGAGATGGAAGTTGAACAGAGAGCTGTAATACACCACCAATAAGAGTTCCTATTGCCATGCCAATAATTGGTTGAACATTCCAGTGAGGCAGGGTTAGCGCCAAACCTACACCGCCAACAATACAGCCAATATTGAAAAAACTCGAGGCCAGCGCAGGAACAAAAAAACGATTCTTCGTATTAAGAATACCCATAACGACTGCCGAAAGAGATACCAGCAGCATGAAGGGCATCATAATTTTAGTAAGGAGAATGGTGAGCTCTTTTTTCCCGTGGATTAACTCAAATTCTTTTTTTATAAGAAGGCTTACAATTTCGTCTGAAAAGTAAATAGCTACAAGGGTTAAAACACTTAAGGCACAGGCAAAAAACACCAGAACGATTGATGCAAGTTTCCATGTTTCTTCTTTTGACTTGTTTTGATCATAATCAGAAAACACCGTTACAAAGGCGGCAGAAAGAGCACCTTCTCCAAAAAGGTCGCGTAATAAGTTGGGAATCCTGAAGGCGACAACGAAAGCATCATTTGCTGTGCCTGCACCAAAGAGTCCGGCAAAAAACTGTTCGCGGACTAGTCCTAAAATGCGGCTGAACATAACCGCAATACCTATGGTTCCGGCGGATTTTGCTATAGCTGTATGATTTTTATTCGTTTCTTTCATGGTGTAATTCGTTCTCATGCATCTAGTATGCAGCATATGGTGTAGCACAATACAAAGTCTTTCTTTAGAATTCTACAGAATCATAGAAAAATGATGACAAAGTGCATTTATATCATATATTTTTTCACCAAAATGGCTTGCATATATTTAAACAGGCTTGACTTTGGTCCCGTAAACTGAATATATGTGTATTTGATTTTCTAATGAAAGTGTAACATTCTGTAAAATACTGAACAAATCTTGTAATAATATTGCTAAACTGTCTATTTTGAGGAGATTTTCATGTTGGATACAGGTATGGTCAGAAATATTGCAATTGTAGGACACGGAAACTGCGGTAAAACATCACTTGCTGAGGCGTTGTTGTTTACTGCAGGGAAAATTAACAGGCTAGGACAGGTTGATAAAGGCACTTCAGCGATGGATTATGAAGATGAGGAAATTAACCGCAATATCTCTATAAATTCATCATTTCATAACTACACCTGGAAAAAACATCAGATCTTCCTCATTGATACGCCTGGCGATGACAACTTTCTCAATGAAACGTTATTTGCCACTAAGATTTGTGACAGTGCTGTATTTACTATTGGCGCTGTTCTTGGAGTGAAGGGACAGACTATCAAATTTGCGGATTTCATTGCTGAACAAAAACTCCCCTGTTTTTTAACCATATCAAAGATGGACAGGGAGAGGGCAAATTTTGAAAAAACCATCTCAGAGATTAAAGAAAAATTGCCTATCAATCCTGTTGTCATGCATTTACCAATTGGTGCTGAAGATAATTTTAAAGGGATTGTTGATCTGGTAAATCTGAAAGCCTATCTATTTAATGAGGATGGCAGCGGCAAGGTAACAGAAACAGATATACCTGCTGATATGGCAGAAGATGTTGAAATGTACCGTGAAAATCTTATGGAAAGTGTCGCTGAAACCGATGATGAACTCATTGAGAAATTTCTTGAAGAAGGTGAGCTTTCCTCAGAAGAATTGGTGCAAGGTCTGAAAAAAGGTATCCTCAACGCTGAACTCTCGCCGGTTACGGTGAGCGCTGCAACCGCAAACAAAGGTAGCGAGCCTCTTCTCAATGTAATTAACGAGCTCATGCCTTCCCCCTTGGACAAACCTGATGTAGAAGGAATCAACCCTGAAAACGATGAGGTTGCTACCCGCAAACCGTCTGTAGATGAAAAATTTTCTGCTCTTGTTTTCAAAACGATGGCGGATCCTTTTGCTGGCCGGTTAACAATTTTCAGGGTGTACTCAGGAGTTCTTAGCGGAGATACTTTTTATAACTCCTCAAAAAAGACCAGTGAACGCTTTGGCCAGCTGTATTTTCTTGAAGGAAAAAAACAAGCACCAGTAGACAGTGCAGGACCTGGAGCAATTGTGGCTGTCGCCAAACTGAAAGAAACCACCACAGGTGACAGTCTTTGTGACAATTCAGCACCTATAGTTTTTCCGGAGTTAAAACCACTTGATCCGGTTATTTCTTTTGCAGTCAGTGCGGCACAGGGCGATGAAGAAAAATTGTTTTCTTCAATTACCAAAATGCTCGATGAGGATCTTACACTTCGACTTAACCGTGAACAGGATACCAGTGAAATACTTATTTCAGGCGTAGGGCAGGTTCATCTCGAGGTACTTTCTTCGAAAATTAAAAGGAAATATGGAGTCGAAATGAGTCTGGCTACTCCAAAGGTTCCTTACAAAGAGACGATCAAAGGTAAAGCAAGAGTACAAGGCAAACATAAGAAACAAAGTGGCGGACGCGGACAATACGGAGATTGCTGGATAGAACTCGAACCTGTCGAGTCAGGCAGTGGGTTGATATTTGAAGATAAAATTGTTGGAGGAGTTATTCCGCAGCAGTATCGACCAGCTGTTGAAAAAGGAATACAGGAGGCAATGGAAAAAGGAGTTCTTGCCGGATATCCTGTTGTTGATATTAAAGCAGTGTTGGTCGATGGTAGCTTTCATAACGTCGATTCGTCTGAAATGGCTTTCAAAGTCGCCGGTTCGATTGCTTTCAAAAAGGGTGCACAGGAAGCCGGACTCATCTTGCTTGAACCAATTATGGAAATTACCGTAAAGGTCGGTAAGGACAATGTCGGCGATGTTATGGGGGATCTCAATTCTCGTCGTGGCAAGGTAATGGGAATGGATTCAGACGAAAAGTATGAGATTATTAATGCCCAAGTACCAATGTCTGAAATTCAAACATATGCAAACGATCTCACATCAATGACTGGTGGCTTAGGCACATTCTCAATCGCCTTTTCGCATTATGAAGAGGTTCCCGGCATGATCGCTGAAAAGATTGTAGCTGCATCAGCTGAGGAGTAGATTTGGCTGCAATACCAGATAAACAGAAAATTCAATTCAGCTGTGCTGTTATTACTATGAGTGATAAGGGTGCAGCTGGAAAGCGCGAAGATACTAGCGGTGCTGCTTTAAAACAAATCCTCTCACGGGAAGGGTATGTTCTCAAAGAGTACAAAATTATTCCCGATAATGAGGATATAATCGCCGAAACGCTTATTGATTTAGTAGATAATTCTAGGATTGATTTAATTCTCACCACAGGTGGTACCGGAGTTTCACCTACGGATGTTACTCCTGAGGCGATGGTCAGGGTAATTGAAAAAGAGATACCTGGAATGGCCGAAGCAATGCGCGCTGCAAGTTTTGCAAAAACCCCGCACAGTGTTATCTCCAGAGGAAAAGCCGGAATTCGAAAAGGAAGCCTGATTGTCAATCTGCCGGGCAGCCAAAAGGGCGCTGTTGAGAATATTGAAGTTATTCTTAAAGCGCTACCGCATGCACTTGAAAAAATTAAAGGTGAGCCTGGGGATTGCGGGACAGTCTGAATTCGGAAGGATTTGAACAGAGGTTTATCGCCTCTGTTCAAAAAAACTTGGTTTTTATCTATTTAAAATTCAATTCAACCTGGGGACCTTCGGAGCTGTGGGCAGCGATAGTCCCTATGATTTGTGCTTTCTCACCTAACGCATCGAAGCGTTGAAGAACGTCGTCGGCATATTTCTCACCGACAATTACCAGCAATCCAATCCCCATATTGAATGTTCGGTACATTTCATCTCGAGGTACGCCACCCTTTTTCTCCAGAAAATTAAAAATCGGCATGGTCTTCCAGCTCGAACAATCTATTTTGGCCATACAGCCTTGTGGAAGAATACGGGGAACATTGTCAATAAAACCACCGCCCGTATTGTGCACCATTCCATTTACCGGGTAGGTTTTTATCACATTAAGTATGGACTGCACATAGATTTTGGTAGGTTTGATTAATTCTTCACCAAGGGTACAGCCGAGTTCTTCAATATGATCGTTGATATCTAGGTGTAAATCTTCAAAACAAATTTTACGCACCAGAGAAAAGCCGTTTGAGTGCAGACCACTGGATGACAAACCAATAATGGTGTCACCAACACGGATACCAGAACCATCAATTATATTGTCCCGATCAATTATACCTACCGTAAAACCAGCGAGATCATAGTCGCCAGGCTTGTAAAGTCCAGGCATTTCAGCGGTTTCTCCACCGACTAAAGAGCATTTTGCCTGTCTACAGCCTTCGGCAATTCCTTCTACGATTTCAGTGGCGACATCGACATCAAGTTTACCAACGGAAAAATAGTCCAGAAAGCAGAGTGGGGTTGCTCCGCCGACGACGATATCATTGACACACATGGCAACCAGATCTATACCAATGGTATCATGTTTTCCGCAGAGTTGAGCTACGGCGAGCTTGGTGCCAACTCCGTCTGTGGAAGATACGATTACCGGTTGCTTATATTTTTCTGTGTCGATTGCAAAAAGACTGGAAAAACCACCAATGTCATTAAGAACCCCCCTTTGATGGGTGGAGCTGACAACATTTTTGATTTTTTTTACAAATTCATTACCTTTGTCGATATCAACTCCAGCATCTTTGTAGCTTGTTGTTTTAGGTGTGGTCATGAATGTAATTTTAGGTAAAAGGTTATTAAAAAAACAACGCATTCAGTATAAAAAAATCCTGCTAATATAGACGAAATATAATAATTCATCTATAACAGTCAGCTGAATCTATTTATTATGGAATAGTGAATGCGGTATATATAAAAGCTAATTTACTCCAAGAAGAACATAATTATAAGAGTGTCTCGCCGATTCGCAAGAGAATTAAACAATAATGATATTCAGTAAATTTTTAAAAAGCAATGCAATACAGTTTAAGACCTTAAGTTTAGCGCTGCTGTAGCAGTATTTTTGTTTTAGAAAAAATAGCTAGCCTCTGTGATCATCTATGAAATTATTAGTTTTGCTTGTAGGAATGGTGTTGATTCTCGAAGGTCTTCCTTATGTTGCTGCTCCTGAAGCAATGAGGGAATGGCTAAAAAAACTCAGCGAATTGTCCTCATCACAGCTCCGCTCCTTTGGGCTTGTGGCAATGGCAGCGGGACTATTTATTTGCTGGGTTGCTCAACGAAGTGGTTTTCTTTAAACTACCTGTTTAACGTATTCTGGTGGCGATGTAGATCATTCCTTCAATCCAGTTAAATCGTTCTTTTCGAAGTTTTGCAGGTTCAGCTTTTATGACTTCCCAGCCCGTTTCAGTACAGACTTTATCCATATATTCAGGATTATGCGCAAATCGTCCGGATTTGCGCAATACATAATCTTTATCAGCGCTTTTCTCGGTAGAGAAACAAAGATATGTTCCGGGTCTTGCAATGAGTGCAAGCTTCCTGAAAAGAGGTCCCAGGTCACCAAAATAAATCAATACGTCTGCTACGATTATAAGCTCATAGTGTTCATTACATGACTGAAGAAATTTAGATATTTCGTCTACATACAGTGATGAATATATTTTTTTCTCAGATGCCTTTTGTATCATGTTCGCTGAAAGATCCACCCCAACAAGGTTTGAATACACTCCTTTAAAAGCTTCGCCACATAAGCCTGTACCACAGCCCAAATCAAGTGTTTTTAGTGCATTCGTCTGTGGTTCTACCAGCTGATCAAACATAGTTCTCATGGTGAGCGGAACGGTATACTGAAGTTCTTTCACCATATTTTTTTCGTAGCGTGAAGAATAATTGTCAAATATCTGCTCGATGTACTGATCGGGCGGATTTTGACTTTTGTCTCCCTGTACAGATGCCAGTAAATGTCTGGCTATTTTGTGCTCTGGTTCTCTTTGCAATAATCTCGTATAGTATATTTTTGCCTGATCATATTCACCATTTCTATGATAAATACAGGCTAAATTGTTAAGAGATGATATGTGATCATCGGAAATATCTAAGACTTTAAGAAATAATGGAATGGCCGTTGAGTCAGCACCTAAATCAAGAAGGCAGCATCCCAGGTTGTAAAGGCTGTCTTTATCATCGGGATTTTGTTCTAGAATAGTGCCATATGCATCAACCGCTTCTTCAAATTTGCCAAGCTTCTTGGAACATAAAGCAAAGTTATAAAGGAGATCATGCTCTTCAGGGGCTTGTTTTAAAGCTTCCAGATAACAACTGTAGGAATCAGCATATTTCTTCAACTCAAAAAGAGCAAGTCCGAGGTTGTAGTTTACAAGAGGTGAGTCAGGCATTACCCTGAGAATCTTTTGATATAACTGACATGCTTTTTCAAGTTCGTTGTTTTGATGAAGAGAAACAGCTTCCTGAAATACGGTTTCGAGATTTATGGTGTGTTTTCTTTCTTTTTTAACCATGAGAAAATACTAATTTTATAACCATTCATATACGAGGTTTTCAAATTGACCATTTTGATGGTATGTGTGTACTATGATCAACCGAGCGAATATACTATAGCTGAATCATAAAACAACAAAAGATATACAAATTTAAGCCTAAAAATCTATGTCTACTGAAGATAAAACCAAAAAAGAGCTTATGGGCAATGAAGGGGCCGTTCTCCTTGATATGGTGAGGCGGTTGAACAGGCGAAACGCCCTGGGACACCTGAAAAAGCTCATTATAAAAACACATCCTGCCGATATTGCATGGATATTTCGTCATTTAGACGAGAATGAGCGAAATAATATATTTAGCGTAATTGCCCAGACCGATCTTGTTGGTGATTTTCTGAGTGAACTTGATGAGTCTATCATGATTGATCTCGTCGATGGTCTTTCTGCACAATATATGGCTGATGTTGTGACGGACATGGCTTCAGATGACGCTGTCGATCTTCTTGAGGCGTTGCCTGAAGAGATGGCTGACGAAATCCGTAAGCATATGGAAAAAAAGGACCGTGAAGAGGTTGACGAACTTATGCAGTACCATCCTCAGACCGCAGGCGGTTTAATGTCAACCGATTATATGAGTCTCGATGAGGATTTGGGCGTTGGTGATGCTATATCACTAGTGCAAAAGCGCAGTGAGGAAAAAGAGATGGTTTTTTATCTCTACATTACCCATGGAGAAGGAAAACTTTCCGGAGTTGTGTCTCTTCGAGAACTCTTGATGAATCCTCCCCAACGTCAACTGAAAAACATAATGAACGATAAAGTTATTTCTGTAAGTACGGATACTGATCAGGAAGAGGTGGCCCATATCGTTTCACAATATAATTTTTTAGCCGTTCCAGTTGTTGACTCAACCTATAATCTTGTCGGTATCGTGACCGTTGATGATATTATCGATGTTATCAGAGAAGAGGCCACTGAGGACTTTCTGCAGATGGCAGGTGCTGGTAAGGATCGTGAAATCTTGCTCAAATCCACCAAGGAGAGCGCAATGCTTCGCGCGCCATGGCTTTTCGCTTCATGGCTTGGTGGTATAATGGCAATGATCATTATTGGAGGTTTCAAGAAGGAACTCACGGAAGTTTTGGCTCTTGCTTCATTTATTCCGATTGTTATGGGAATGGGGGGCAATATAGCAACTCAATCATCGACTATTATTGTTCGTGGTATTGCCACGGGCCGGATTAATATGAATGAGTTTCTTAAAGTTGTCTTCAAGGAAATGCGTGTTGGTCTGATCCTGGGGATAATGTACGGATTATTCCTTGGCATTATAACCTATTTTACCCACACAGAACCTGCGCTGCTCTGGCTGGTTGTAGGAATCTCCATTTTTACATGTATGATAATGGCTGCTTCTATAGGGGCATTTGTTCCTCTGCTTCTCAAACGTTTTGACATTGATGCTGCAATTGCGACGGGACCATTTGTAACCACATCCATTGATATCATAGGCGTCTTTGTTTATTTCTGGGTTGCAAAACTCTTTTTAGGACTTTAAGAACCAAACGAAGAGAACGATGAGATGAAATGTTCAGATCAGGATGGAAGAGTTTCACCACTGGCGTTGATAATAGTGGTTCTTCTTAGCGTAATATTGCTTTTCAATGTGTATGAAAGGTTGTCTCGAAAAAATATTGAACCGCGGGTTATTACTGCGCGTGGCGATTTGGCGGCCGATGAAAAAAACACCATTGAGATTTTTAAAGAAACTTCATCTTCAGTTGTCTTTATTACCAGCAAAACCTTACGACGAAACCTTTTCTCTTTGAATGCAGTTGAGATTCCTCAAGGTACTGGATCAGGTATTGTGTGGGACATGGCCGGCAGAATTGTTACTAATTTTCATGTTATCAGTGATGCCAACACTATTGAAGTCACCATGGCCGACCAGTCAAAATGGCAAGCTTCACTTATTGGTGTTGCCCCAGATAAAGATCTCGCTGTTTTGCAAATTCAAGCATCACATAAATCATTACAGCCAATTGCAATCGGTGACTCCAATTCCCTCCAGGTTGGTCAGAAAGTCTATGCCATAGGTAACCCTTTTGGTCTTGACCAGACGATGACTTCAGGAATAATCTCAGCTCTTGATCGTGAAATTCAAGCAATCACCGGGCGGGTGATCCGGGGTGTCATCCAAACGGATGCAGCCATTAACCCAGGTAATTCTGGTGGGCCTCTTCTTGATAGTGCCGGACGGCTTATCGGGATAAATACTGCTATCTACAGTCCATCCGGGGCTTATGCCGGCATAGGATTTGCTGTTCCTGTTGATGAGGTGAATCGAGTAATTCCACTGCTTATTAAAGACGGCAAACTCATTAAACCAGGATTAGGTGTTTCGCTTGCTGATCGTCGAATCTCTGAACGCCTTGGAATAAAAGGAATGATAATTGTTGAGGTGTATAAAGGAAGTGGGGCGGATAAAGCGGGTTTGCGTCCAACTCAACAGTATGGTGGTGAAATAGTTCTTGGAGATGTTATCACAAAAGTTGACGGTAAATCTATCCGCGACTTTGATGATATTCGTGATGCATTAGAAAAACACTCCGTTGGTGATGTCGTTCCTCTGACCATTAAAAGAGATGGAACTGAGATGGATGTGAACGTCGAATTGAATTCAATTAATTAAATCTCGCCGTTAGAAAGAGTTCGAAACTACTTACGTTTTTTATTCATTTTCATCGACTCAATAGTCTGCTTTCTGGCAAGTTCTCGCATATCCAATGCCCTGTCCGATTCGTCTATTATCTCTCGGCCGACAATTTCTTCCAAAACATCTTCCATGGATATAATGCCGGTCATGGATCCATATTCATCAACAACCACGAAGAGATGCTGTCTTCTGTTAAAGAATTCAATAAGTATGCGATTAAGGGCAGCCGTTTCAGGAACAAAGTGTACTGCCTGTTTTAATGAGGTGAGACGCTGATCAAGTTGCTGCATCGCAGCAGCAAGAAAGACATCCTTTCTCATGATTATGCCGGTGATGTTGTTTTGCTCAACATCGTAAACAGGTACCCTGCTATGGCTGCTCAATCGTTGCAGTTGTTCCATGGCATCTGCAACAGTCATGTTCTCATCCAGTGAGAAAGTAACGGTACGGGGCGTCATGACTTGGCGCACCATTTTGGTTTGCAAAACAAGCACATTGTTGATAACCATTTCCTGATCAGGTTCAATTTCACCTGACTTCAATGAGAGGTACGCTATTGTTTGCAATTCTTCAGCTGAAATATTTTCTGTTATTTTTTTTTGAGGAATAAGACGGGTAATTGATCTGCATAAAATGATGACTGGCTTAAGAACGACAACCATCCAATACAATGGAAAAGCAATAAATGGAGCAAGTTTAAAACTGAAACTCACACCAATGGTTTTGGGAATGATCTCAGAAAAAATGAGAATAGTCATGGTGAAGACCGCGGAAAACCAAAACACATTTTGGTCCCCGTAAAGCTTGGCCACGCACGCTCCGGCCACCGCCGCTCCCACTGTGTTGGCAATTGTGTTTAAGGTCAATATTGCTGTAATTGGTTCATCTATATCGCTACGCAGTCTTCTCAATAGATTGCCGGATGAATGGCCTGTTTTTTTTAATAATTCAACCTGGCTGGTTGTGATTGAATAGAGCGCTGCTTCACAGACAGAGCAAAAAGCTGAAACAATAATAGCTAAAGCAACAGCAGTTATAAGGGTACTCAACACGAGAGAATCTCCTGATGGGTTAAATCTTGAAATAGATTAAAGGCCGAAATTGGCTTATATGTTCTTAGTTTATCCATTGTATAGGTAGGTTACAAATTATAATAGTACAACATCCGTATCTATTAATCATTTTTTCAATATCCTGGCTAGAGATAATAGCAAAGGAAAGTAATCTATTACCGCTTTCTTCCTGTTATACTGGTTTTTAAAAAGCCAAGGAACCGCATTGAAAAAAAACTGACAAATATATTTATTTGATTATTTTATGATATCAATAATGTAAACCCTCTTAAAGCATCCAGGGTTTTAACACAATATCAAAAAAGGATCGAGTTGAGGCTCGATAGAGTTGATTCTTTACTTAATAAAACCAGCAAAGGCCAGAATTATTGGATCGATGAGAGAGCAATTCAGGCGTTATTTAAAACATTATAAATACAATATGAGGCAATTATGAAACTAATCGTCAGTTCAAAAATAAGTGAAAAGTACAAAGCCGACTTGCTGGTGTATTGTATTGATCAGAAAAGAAAGGATACTCCCAATATCCCCAAGTTAATCAATAGTGATTCTATAAAAAAAGCAACTGAGCTAGGCGACTTTAAGGCAGAGGAGGGTGAAGTCTTCATTGGCTATACAGAATACGCTCCATACAAAAATTTCAAAAGAGTAGCCTTCGTCGGGATAGGGAAGATTTCCAAAAATATTCAAAATTCAGAGTTTCGTGAGAAAATGCGCAAAGCCGGAGGTAATATAGCTAAACTGTGTAAGAAACTCAACGTATCCAAACTCTGTATAACGCCACCACCCATTTCAGAAAAAGATAAATTAGTAGCTTCCGTCTACTGTCTTACAGAAGGCGTTATCTTGGGTGAGTATACATTTAAAAAATACATAACGGATAAAAAGAAAAAAACTCAGTTCGGAGGAATTAAAGAGGTCAAGTATATATGCAATCACCATATGATGGCATTACGGCGGGCCATATCCATGGCACATAATGCAGCCACGGCAACATGTCACGCAAGGAATATGGCCAATGAACCGGGAAATACCTGGACGCCTCGTAGTTTTGTTGAATATGCGGAAGAAATTGCCGAAAGATTCAAGCTGAAGTGTACTGTTTTTGATAAGGACCAGCTGGAAGAAATGGGAATGGGGGGGATTATTGCTGTTAATAAGGGTTCCGATCTACCACCAACACTTGTTGTTTTAGAATACTTCACAAACAAAAAAGCCCAAACTGTTTTACTGGTTGGTAAGGGGGTGACATTTGATTCCGGTGGTATAAGTATTAAACCAGCGGCTGGTATGGAAGAAATGAAATATGATATGTGTGGAGGTGGTGCTGTATTGGCTGCCATGCATGCCGTGGCAATCGAAAAACCAAAGTGTAATGTCATCGCGATTGTACCATCAACCGACAATCTTTCTGGGGGCTCAGCCTTAAAACCAGCAGATATTATTTTTCATTACAATAAAACAACTTCGGAAATTATTAATACAGATGCTGAAGGAAGACTCATCCTTGCCGACGCTCTTGCCTACGGAATAGAGCAATATTCCCCAGACTATGTAATAGATCTGGCTACGTTGACAGGAGCTGTCATTATCGGTTTGGGTCATCATCACAGCGGTCTCTTCTCCAACAACGACAAACTTGTTCAAAAGCTCATTACAGCTGGAGATTTGTCAGGTGAACCACTATGGAGATTGCCTCTGGGATTAAATTACAAAAAGCAGCTTGATTCTAAAGTAGCAGATATGAAAAATACAGGAGGTAGGCCTGCCGGTGCAATCACAGCTGCTGAGTACCTGCATGCATTTGTCGGAGAAACCCCATGGGCCCATCTTGATATTGCCGGTACTGCCTGGAATTTTACTGAGAAGTCTTATATACCGGAGGGTGGCCCTTCCGGGACAGGTGTTCGAACACTTATTGAATTTATTCGGGAGATCTAGGATAAAAATAGCGGGGATCTAATAAAAAAGGAAAAATCCTTTTCTCTTCGAAGGAAAGGATTTTTCCTTATGGCTTAATATCTGACTAGATTTTCACTACATTTTCAGCAGCAGGACCTTTAGGGCCATCTACAATCTCAAAGCTCACACGAGCACCTTCGTCAAGGGATTTGAAGCCTTCAGCTTGAATAGCGGAGTAGTGTACGAAAACATCCTGTCCTCCATCTTGCTCGATAAAGCCAAAACCTTTAGAATCATTAAACCACTTTACTGTTCCTTCTGCCATTTTTGCGACTCCTTTTGTACTCAGTTCCTTACAGAACTTCATGATAACAACCCGAATCAACAGTGTTCGGATAACGAAAATCGTGTAAAACCTTCTCTCCCAGATGTAAAACCTTTTTGCTGCTGCGAGAAAGAAAATCCACAGAAAGAGTGATTTTTGTGTGGACTTTTCACACGTTACCTACGGAATTAGCATAGGCAAAAACGAAAATCAATGTTTTTTTTATAATTTTGTTAAGTGATTTTTTTGCTAGGTGTTAATTTTGGAATTTGGGCAGACCAATATATGAACACTAAAAAGGATATTGACAGCTTAGTCCAGTGGTATATTCTGGCCGTACTAATCGAAATATTTTGCGCTAATAGCAGATACTCTTTTTCTTTAACATATATATAACAGAATTGTGCATCCAGAATATCAATTTGCATCTCAATATGTGGAAATAGACAAACATCGTATCCACTACCTCGACGAGGGCGAAGGATCCGTTATCGTGATGGTTCACGGCAATCCTACCTGGTCTTTTTATTATAGAAGACTCATAAAACTGTTATGCCCACGGCATAGAGTTATTGCAGTGGATAACATTGGTTGCGGTCTATCTGACAAACCGCAAAATTACGATTATACACTTGAAAATCACATAAACAATCTCTCAGCTCTTCTGGATCATCTTCATATCATGAAATGCTCATTAGTGTTGCATGACTGGGGCGGAGCTATAGGTATGGGCTATGCGGTAAGAAATCTCAATTCGATCGAGAAAATAGCTCTACACAATACCGCAGCATTTCGCTCACAGAAAATTCCGCGGCGCATAGCTCTTTGCAGAGTGCCACTTCTTGGAGAACTGCTGGTTCGTGGGTTAAACGGCTTCGCTCTCGCAGCAACATATATGGCTGTCGTTACGCCCATGGATAAATTGACCCGTCAGTATTATCTATTGCCATACAATTCTTGGAAAAACAGGATTGCCACCCATCGTTTTGTAAAAGACATTCCATTACAAGCAAGTCATCCTTCATATCAGACTCTCGTTGAAATAGAAAATGGTTTAGCTCAACTTCGCGACCTCAATATACCCATATTAATTCTTTGGGGAGGCAAAGATTTTTGTTTTACCAGGGAATTTTTTAACGAATGGTTAGAACGTTTTCCTGATGCTGAAGGGCGTCTTTTCGAAGATTGCGGTCATTATCTTCTTGAGGATTGTTTTGAAAAATCAGGAGAGTGGTTGGAGGGGTTCTTCAAAAGTCATGACTGATGTCAATATTTCTTCAGATAATATATCAATATGTTTACGAAAAAATGCAAGAACGAAGGGAAGGGCAACAGCTGTCATAGAGGCCAGAACTGGAAAAACAATCACGTTTTCAGACCTTGAGAAACGTTCTGATAATTATGCATATACTCTCAATCAACGAGGTATCAAGGCAGGTGATAGAGTAATGTTGATGGTTAAACCGTCGGTTGAATTCATCTGCCTTACTTTTGCTCTCTTTAAAATTGGTGCGCCCATTATACTTATTGATCCTGGGATGGGATATCGTAACCTTTTGCGTTGTGTTGCCAGAGTCGAACCCAGTGTTTTCATAGGAATTCCCAAGGCACATGTCTTTTTATCGATATTTAAAAGGAATTTTTCCACGCTTAAGCTGAGATTATGCTGCGGAAGCTCCTTTGGCATATTTGGGCCTGATATTACCAAAACAGTGTCTGAGGCAGATGAAAATTTTCCTCTGCATGAACCGGCAAAAGACGATCTTGCCGCCATTATTTTTACAACTGGTTCAACTGGCCCCCCCAAAGGAGTGAGGTACGAACACCATATTTTTGCTGCACAGCTTCGTCATATCAGAGAGTATTACAACATCACTTCCAACGATATCGATCAGCCTGCTTTTCCGCTATTTGCTCTTTTTTCGACTGCTCTTGGTGCCTGTGCCGTCATTCCGGATATGGATGCGACCAAACCAGCTCATGTCGACCCACGAAAGTTCTTAGACTCGTTAGTACGCAATAAAGTATCATACTCCTTTGGCTCTCCAGCATTATGGAATGTTGTAAGTGGATATTGTACAAAAAACTCACTAAAATTATCTGATCTTAAGAAAGTGCTTATGGCTGGAGCACCCATTTCCGGAGAGCTTCTTTTGAGAATGCGCAAGATCTTGCCGGATGAAGCGGAGATTCATACGCCATATGGAGCAACAGAAAGCCTGCCTATAGTATCAATAGAATCAAAAGAGATCATTTCTGAAACATGGGAGCAAACAAGAAAAGGAAAAGGGACATGCGTTGGCAGACCACTTCCGGGAATTGAAATCCGAATTATAGAAATCACCGAGAAAATTTTAAAGGAAGTAACACAGGAACACTTTCTCGAAACAGGAGAGATAGGAGAAATAATCGTTTGTGGGGATGTAGTAACCAAGGCATATGACAATAATGAAACAGCGACGAGTAAAGCAAAAACTATGTATAAAAATCGTCTCTGGCATCGGATGGGAGACGCTGGTTATCTTGATATTAGCGGGCGGCTTTGGTTTTGCGGAAGAACAGCGCATAGGGTTTGCACTTCTTCAGGTATAAAATACAGCGTGCAGTGTGAAGCAATCATCAACAATCATCCAGATATTTTTCGAAGTGCTTTGGTCGGTGTCTCAGCAGACAATGGTTTTCAACTTCCAGTTATAATATTGGAAAAAGAAAAGAAATGTTTAAAATCGGATAATGAGATTCTTTCAGAAATAAAGAGCATCTCTTCGCAATCTGAACTTACCAAAGATATCGAAATCTTTCTTTTTCATAAAGGATTTCCAGTTGATATTCGTCATAATGCAAAAATATTCCGTGAAAAATTAGCTGTTTGGGCTGAATCTGAATTGGTTAAATAATGAATAGAGTTTTGATAACAGGCGGAGGAGGTTTTGTCGGGAAAGCTCTTGCAAAGCTTCTCCTCAAAGAGAAAATTGACTGTGCCGTTTTAGGCAGGAACAGCTATCCTGATCTTCATGCACTTAAAATAAAATGTTATCAAGGGGATATATGCGACAAAAATTTTATTCTTTCAACCATTAAAGACTTTGACGTGGTTTTTCATGTTGCCGCTTTGGCGGGAATATGGGGGAAGAAAGAATATTTTTACAATATCAATGTAGCTGGTACAGAAAACATTATCGAAGCATGCATACAAAATGAAATACCCGCATTGGTATATACGTCTACTCCATCGGTCGTTTTTTCCGGCGATGATATTCTTGGCGGTGATGAAAGTCTGCCTTATGCGGAACGGTTTCTCTGTGAGTATGCCCGGACAAAGGTGATTGCCGAAAAAAAAGTACTTTCCGTTGATCAGACGAACTTGAAAACATCTGCTATTCGGCCTCATCTCATATGGGGGCCTGGCGATCCGCATCTTATCCCCAGACTCATTGATAGAGGGAAAAAAGGAACTCTGAAAATCGTCGGAGATGGCGAGAATATGGTGGACATAACATACATAGAGAATGTAGCTGTGGCCCATATTCTTGCAGCCAGAAATCTATTGTCAAGCGGGAGCAGTAGTGCCAAAGCCTACTTTATAGGACAAGAGCGTCCTGTTAAGCTTTGGGGGTGGATTAATGAATTGTTTAGAGGGCTGAATATACCTCAGGTCGAAAAGAAGATCTCACCATCAGTTGCATATACAGCTGGCAGAATCCTTGAAACAGTTCATAAACTGATTATACCAGGTAAAGAACCTGTCATGACCCGTTTTTTGGCAGAACAGCTTGCCAAATCGCACTATTTTTCACACGAATCAGCTCGTGTGGACCTTGGCTATACTCCGTTAGTATCCATTGAAGAAGGTATGGACAGGTTATTGTATTGGCTTAAAACATTATGAATATATTAATAAAAAATATCATTACACTGCATCTCATATTAGTTCTTGGAGCATTGGGTGCAGTCGATGCCAGGGGGTTTAGCATAGGTGAAGAGCGTGAAGTAGGCGAAAGACTGTATTATACCGTTCGCTCTCGATTTGAGGTGTTAGATGAACCAGATCTCAAACTCTATTTACGCAGTCTAGGTAAAGAGGTTATCGACACTGCCGGTGTACAATTTTTTGATTACCATTTTTATGTTATTGAAGATAAAGAATTCAATGCGTTTGCAGCTCCGTCCGGATTAATTTTTTTTCATACCGGTCTCATTGAAAAAATGGAAAGCGAGAATGAATTAGTCGCCGTACTCGCTCATGAAATTGGCCATATTGCCAAGCGTCATATCTCATCACGCATAAAAAAGGGAACACAAATCTCAGCGGCTACAATGGGATTGGTTTTGGCTTCTATCGCCTTAGGTGGAGGAGTAGCCTCACAGGCCTTACTGGCAGGTAGCATTGCCGCTGGTCAGAGTGCCAATCTATATTATAGTCGATTGGATGAAGAGGAAGCTGATTTACTCGCCTACGATTGGATGAAAGAATTGAAAAGAGATCCCGAGGGGCAGGTAGATATGCTTAAAACAATGCGTCGAGTGGCCAGATATCGCAGTGGCATGGTGCCGCAATATCTTCTCACTCATCCTAATCCAGAAGCACGACTTGATTATGTACAGAATCTGGTGGTAACAGATAAAGAAGAAATTAAAAATTTTTCCAGAGGTGACGATTTCAGCTTTCTTCGCTTTAAATATCGGTCAATGACACTTACAAGAGATGCTAGATACTTGAGAAAATATTATGCATCTGTATTGACGAGTCCAAGAGCAAGCAAGTTAGATCGCACTATGGCGAAATACGGTCTGTCACAACTCGATAGAAAGGAAAACAATTATGCTAAAGGATTGGAAGAGTTAGCTGAAGTGATCGGCGAAATAGGTGAAAAACCAGTACTTATCGTCGATAAAGGAATTCTAGAATATGAAAGTGGCCAGTTCGATAATGCATACTCTACACTTTCAGCTGTATATAATAACGACAGATCAGATAAATATGCCGCATTTTCACTGGCCAAGGTCTGTCTTGAAAAGGGTTTACTCGATAAAGCAGAAAATCTGTTTAAAAACGTAATGTACGAAGTACCTGATTTAGCTAAAGTATATTTTGAGCTGGGAAAACTGAGCTCAACAAAAGGTAAAACTGCGGAAGCCAGCTACTATCTTGGTAAATTTTATCTCTACCAGGGGAAATTACCGCAGGCAAAAAGGAATTTTAAACTTGCTGTTGAAAATAACACCATTTCTGATGATTTTCTCAAAGATGCCAAAGAGGGACTTGAAATAATTGAACGCTTGGAAAAATAGTAGCAGGGCGATCTAGGCTGTAGAGCTGAAGTAAATAAGAAATTCTTTGTTTCCCTTCGGCCCTAGAATTGGAGATTGAACCACACCTTTAACCTTAAGATCCAGAAATTCACCAAAGACAGATATCTCTTCAATAACCTCCTGATGGTATTGGTCGTTTCTAACGACCCCCCCCTTGTCGACGTTCTCTTTATGTACTTCAAATTGTGGTTTAATAAGTGCGAGGATTGCTTTTTTTTCAGTCAATAAAGGAAGCAGTGGAGGGAGTAGAATCTTAAGAGAGATAAAAGAGGCGTCAATCACTGCAAGATCAACTTTTTCATTAATGATGGCTGGAGTAAGTTCTCGTGCATTAAACCTCTCAAGAACAACCACTCTGTCATCCTGTCTTAATTTCCAGGCAAGTTGACCGTAGGCAACATCTACAGCATAGACACGTTGCGCACCATGCTTAAGAAGACAATCGGTGAATCCTCCTGTGCTTGCACCAACATCAATACAAATGAGACCTGGTATGTCCAACTGGAAATGAGCAAGTGCCTTTTCCAGTTTTATGCCCCCACGGGAGACATATCGGCATTTTTTCTTTACTCGAACTTCGGCCGCATCAGAGTCATGAAGACTTCCGACCTTGTCGTAAACCACCTCATTGATTAGAACTGATCCTGCCCCTATTAATGCCTGAGCCTCTTTGAGGCTTGCGACAATCTTTCGTTGGAGCAGGAGTTCGTCTAGCCGAATTTTCACAACATCTAGAAGAGATTAATTAAGAGCGGCGCTGCGGTCTTTGGCAGTGGCGGCCTCTGGAGACGATGAGTATGAAGATATTATTTTTTTATAAATAATTTTGGCCGTTTCAGAATCAGCAAGCTGCTCAAATGACATGCCTTGCTTCAAAAGTGCTGACGCCGCACGCGGATGCTTTGGATTATTGGATATAATTTTCTGATACTGGAGAATAGCCTGGTCATATTTCTTCTGTTGATAGAGGCATTCACCCTTCATAAATTCAGCGTTCACTGAATTCTTACCACCGGCATTTTTCGTCAAATACTCATCAAAGAGAGAGAATGCTTTGGAAAAGTTGCCATTTGCATATGCTTTTTCGGCTGCAGGGTAGACGTCGGTTTGTTGTGACTGAGCGATGGTGGTGGATGATGATGTTTCTTGCTTAGACGAAGTATTTTTATTGTTGGAGCTACTGGAAGAATTAACAGATGGCTTCAGAATCTTTTTTTGATCGGCCTTGATAGTCGCGATTCTACCTGTGCCAGTACTAACAGCTGCATTATTGGAGGCCTCGGCACGTTTTCGTGCTAATTCAGCTTCCCGGGCAGCCTGTTCAGCCTTCTTTTGAGCATCACGTATACGTGCTTGCTGAATGGTTTCAAGAGCCTTCCTCTGTTGTAAAAGTTTATTTTCAAGCTCAATGAGTCTGGCACTTTTCTCCTGATCTCTACTTTCTAATTCTTCTCTTTCTTTGCGAATTCTTTCTTGTAAACTTGCAGAGTATTGTTGGAAGTTAAGGTCCAGCTCTTTGTTTTGTTCCAACAACTGCCGGTTAAAGTGACCCATCTCATCAAGCTTCCCTTGTAAGACCATGATTTCTTGTTCGAGTTCGTCGATTTGATTAGAGGAAGCCGCTTGCCGCTGCTGCATTTCGTTTACGGTTTGCTTCTTCATGTCTTCAAGCTTTTTGTTAACAACCCTGAGCTGATAGTTTAACGACTGTACCTCTTTTTGAGATGCACATTGCATCAGGAGAGGTGCGACGGCCACGATTACGATAAGGGTAAGTATTTTGTGTTTCATGACTCTCTAAAATAGTAGATTTTAGTAATTATACGACCAGCGGGGATACGTTTGACTTCCTGCAAAAGAAAAAAGAGGTCTTTGAAAGGAGCCGTCTTTCATCATAGCATAAATTTTATTGTTCCTACCGTCTTGTTTTGAAAATATTATTTGCTTGCCATCAGGTGACCATGAAGGGGATTCGTGATGACTCAGTTCTGTTGTCAGTTGAGCTGACTCTGCCACACGACTGGGTGACAAGGTACATATTTGATACACTCCGTCTCTCAGACTTGAATAAACGATAAGATCTTCTGTGGGATGCCAATCAGGCTCTGCGTTTTCAGTACCTTGGAAGGTGATCCTTTGCGTCTTCTTAGTACCGAAGTCCATAAGATATAACTGCGGTTTGCCAGATCGATCAGATACAAACACTGCTCTCTTGCCATCGGGAGAGATAGTGGCAGAGACATTAATTCCAGCATTTTTAGTTATCTGACGATTAATTTTGCCATCGCTATTCACTAAGTACAGATCTGGGTTTCCCTGATAAGACAAGGTTAGCAACATTTTATTACCGTCAGGAAACCATCCAGGCGCAAGATTCATTCCGTCGCGTCTGGAAAGCACTCGAGTCGTTCTGTTTTGATGAAGATCTGTAATGTAGAGATTCTGATTGCCAGAATGATAGGAGGTGTATGTTATAAGGGAACTTTTAGGAATAAACCTTGGAGATACCACAAGATTACGATGTCTTGTTACCTGGCGAAGTTTACTGCCAAGAATGTCTGTTACAAAAAGTTCTTTTTTCTTGCTGTCACTGCCCTGAGAAACAAATGCTATTTGTGTGTCACCGAGACCGGTTGATCCGGTGAGATCTTTAATCACACTGTCACAGAATCGATAGAGCATTTCATGCATTTGCGCACGTTTGCCACTGTAGGATTTACCAAGAATCATTTTGTCACTGGAAACATCAAACAGTCGCAGTTCAAGTTTTAAAGAATTTGCATTTGTCTCATAGAGACCAAGAATTGTGAAATCGACTCCCAGGCTGTTCCAGTCGCCAGTTTGTGAGCCATTGTACAATTTTGCCGGTATAATATTGATGATACCATGAAATTTTAATGCCTTCGCAAGAGTATCGGCAATGGACTTCCCAAATTCTTCTGGCAAGCGATCAGCAACTCTGTTGCGGAACCATGGGACGGCAAAATTTATTTTCCGAACGTCCGTCGAGCCTATCTCAAGATAAACACGGTCTTGACTATTTGCTGGAACTATCCAGCTTATGAGGCAACCGAACAACAGTATTATGATAATAAGTGATTTATTCATGGTTTAAATTGAAGTTAGTTATTGAATTGAATTTACAGTAAATTTTAACCCTAATTCGATTTCTCTTTTATTTAGTACTGCGGGTATAGGTGGGAGTGGGGCGCCATTTTTAAGAGCCTTTAGTACGAATTGGTCAAATACGCTATCACCCGATTTACTTTCAAAATATTTTCTCGTGATTTCACCATTTTTGGAAATATGAATGACGATTGTTGCACTCAGATCCGGGTCCCATGTTTTATAGGCCGGAAGTTTCCAATGCGGTTGCAAGGTGTTAAAGATTGATGCATAATATTGTTTCTCAACAATGTTTGTACTTCTTTTGGGGAGTTGACTTGAGGCTGCAGGAGAACTATCCGTTGTTTGGGTATTCTCTATTGCCGTCGTCTCTCTCAGCATTTCTTTCAACTGGTTGACCGCTTCGTCTGCTGCAATTTTTGCTGCTTCCTGCGCTCTTTTTTCAGCCTCTTCAGCTTCTCTTATACGCTGTTGGCGAATCTTTTCTATTTCACGTTGCTGGGCAGCTATATCTTCAATTACCTTTTTATACACCTTTTTTTGTTTGAGCGGTTTTATGGAAACCGGTTCGACTGCAGCTGTTTCTTCAACGGTCGGTTTTTCTTCTGCTATTGAAACTGCTTCTTTGGGTGGAGGAGGAGAGGGCACTTCCTTCTGAGGCTCGATTTTAGGCTGTGTTTTTGGTTTAGCGGCAGGTGGTAGCGTCTCTGGAAGTGTTTCCGCCACATTAATGAGATCAACCGTATAAATATCTGGATACAATGGTTTGTTGGAAAAGAGATGAGGCATAATAACAGCACCTCCAAGGACAATTATGTGGAGAGCCACAGCAAAATTAAATGGCATCTTCCAGTCATTATTATCCATAAATGTTACTCGAACTTCCCGAAACACGGTGATTTATTCTTCTTTGAGTTGTGGTTGAGTGATCATTCCCAGTTTTTCAAAACCGGCATCTTTTATATCTGCCATTACCGCAACAACAATACCATAAGCTACGTTTTTATCCGCCTTTAAGTAGATTGGATTAGCTTTTTTCTCAACTGGTGATTTTTTGAGCTGCTGCTTTAAAAGAACTCTCGTCACTTTGATTTTATCAAGCATGATAGTTCCTTCTTTATCAATCGAGACGACAATCGGGTCTTCCTTCTGACGTAAAGCTTTCGTTGTCGTCTCAGGGAGATCAACATCCAGTCCCTGGGTCATCATCGGCGCAGTAATCATAAAGATAATGAGCAGAACCAGCATAACGTCAACAAGAGGTGTAACGTTAATTTCTGATACTAACCGTTTACGGCCATTTCCTTGCATTGGTCCCATATGGTTTGTGTTCCAACAGAATGCTTAATTTAATAAGGAGCAGTCAACTTTATCCAGGTACAATTAAACTCGCCCAAGAAGATCTCTTTCAACGAGATTAAGCAAATCCGTTGTGAAATTCTGAATATTATTATTAACATCATCAAGTTTATTTGAATAATGATTATAAAAAACAACTGCCGGAATGGCAACAGCCAAGCCAGCGGCCGTAGCAACCAACGCTTCAGAGATGCCGGGAGCTACAACTGCCAGAGAAGCGGACCCACGGACACCGATGTCGTGAAACGATGCCATTATACCCCAAACAGTACCAAACAGGCCTATAAAAGGGGCGGAACTTCCTGTAGTAGCCAAAAAAGAGAGTGACTTCCCAATTTTGGAAATTTGCTGTGATTCAGCTTTTCTCATGGCACGTTGCAAATTATCTATTGTAGCAAGTTGCATATCAAGGGTCTCTTGGTTAGAAGCCTCTTTCCTGGTTCTGATTCTGTTAATTTTTTGCAGCTCATTATATCCTGCAGAAAAGACAGCAGCCTCAGGACAGAAAGGAAATTCATCGGTTATGCTACTGGCCTCGGATAAATTACTCGATGCCCAAAATTCATTTAAAAATTCAATACTTTGGTTACGTACTCGACGAAAGTGTCTGGCCTTCATAAAAACAATAGACCAGGAAATAATTGAGAAGAGCAGAAGGGTAACCATAACAAACTGGCCAATTGGGCCAGCAGTGAGAATCATGTTTGTGATGGATAATTGCACGGGTTCTTTCCTGTAAAAAGTTGAGAAATAGTTGGAATATCAATATTTAAAATTTAATACGTTCATGGTTGGACCCATTGTAATCTTTTTCTGTAAAAGATCAATATAATGAGTTTTTTTAAACCTTAAAAACAAATAAAAATGAATAGGTTTAACAAGAGCAGCTGTGATGAAAAAAGAAAATAACCAGAAATGAATAACGCGCAGGCGTTCTGTCTACAGGTAATGTTAACGGTGAAATAGTTGGTCATTAACAAAAAAGGTTGTAGACGCTAGAGTCCACCATTTATTTCGAGAACTGATCCGGTAATATAGGAAGCAGCGGGTGATGCGAGGAAGAGTACGGCATCGGCTACTTCCTCTACTTTGCCAAAGCGTCGCATTGGCACCATTTTCTTGTAGGCGGAAAGTTGATCATCTGAAAGACCAGCCAAGAAATCTGTCTGTATAAAGCCTGGTGATACGCAGTTGACCGTAATTTTTTTTCTGGCTGTTTCTTTTGCAAGTGTCTTGGTCATGGCTACCTGACCTGCCTTTGACGCGGCATAATTGGCTTGCCCTACAAAGCCAAGATGAGCAACGGGAGAGGTTATATTGATAATCCGCCCATATTTTTTTTTCATCATCATAAGAACTGCCTGCTTGGCCATTAAAAAAGAACCGGTAAGGTTAATATCAATGACCCTTTGCCAATCAAGATTATCCATCAACGCCACTATGTTGTCTCGTCGTATTCCAGCATTATTGACAAGTACATCAAGGGTAGAAATAGAACTTTCGAGAGAATGAAATAGCGATTCGACTTCATTCGCTGAGGAAACATCGCATTTGTACAGCGTGAAATTGGCAGATAAACTGCCCAATTCCTCAATAAATTTCTGTGCAGCATCATCATTCCCGCCATATATCCCGAAAACGTTAGCTCCATTTTGAAGAAAAGAGGTACTTATAGCCTTGCCAATGCCACGTGTTGCCCCGGTGACAAGTACGTTATTATTCTTGAAATCAAACATCATCTTCTCTATGCTCCCCGTAAATAACTATCCACATCGTTGGCAACTATTACCCCATAATTAATGGCTCCAAGCCAGCCGGACATGATAATTCCCACAGAGCCTACATGAAAAAGTCCGGAAATTTCTTTGTGAAGAGACCGAGAAATATCAAGTCCTTCAAATTTAGTACCAAATGAGGTGCCAGCTGTATGCAAGGTATATCGATTGAAAGTGAGAGGTGTGGCAGCTTCGACCCAATCAAGTTTCTCCTCGATATCAGGTACGTATCTTTTCAGATCGACAATAGTCCTCTTTATCAACGCCTCTTTTTCGTTTTCATAGTTTTCTTGAGTCATAGATTTCCAATCGTCATAACGCGCATTCATGCTCGCGACTATGGTGTATCTGTTATGTCCTGGTCGAGTTTTAGGGTAATATATTGAAAACGTCTTAGATCGAGTTGTTTTGTCGAGGAGTTCCTCTGAATCGAATTCCTTCGCGGTTGAAGTGAAAAGAAGATCGCCGATGGCATCGATTGAATGATGTTCATCTATACCAAAATAGACTTGGCAGCTTGAGTTATTTACCCGTATGTTACCGGCTTTCTCAAGAAAGGAGTCTGAAAATTGATTACCATCAACAAGATTGTATATAGTATTGGTTATACCGCTATTTGAAATAACAGCTTTTCCTTCTATTGTTTTACCGTCTATTTTCACTCCTCGGACCTTCTTTTTTTCGACAATGATCTCATCAACCTTTGCCCGTGTGCAAATAGTAACACCATTTTTTTCAAGTTCTGCAACCATCATCTCAATAAGCCTGTCGGTGCCGCCTTCAAAGGTAAAGACACCTTTGTTCATGAAGTTTGAGAAGACTATACCATAGGTGATGGCGGGGTCGTCCAGGGAGGAGCCGTTGGCATAGGTGATGGGTTCCATGAGCAGACGATGAACGTCTGATCTTCCTGGGAAAAATTGTTCGAAAAGATCGCGAGTAGACAAAGACAGGTCATCATAGAAATTCATTTTTGAGACGGTTGTGAAAAATTCATCAATGACTGTCCTTGCTATTCCGAAATGTGACTGGAGTAATTGGGTAAAATCGTTTTTGTCAAAAGTTGTTTTCAAAGAAAACTGGGGATTATCAAAAACAATATCTTTCAATTGAACGATAGAGTTCATGATCTTCCTGTTCCAATATTTTTTGCAGGTTTTCACCATGCCATAAGGAAAACCATGAAGTGAAATATCAAATATATGACCTTTTCTTTTGAACCAGGTTGCCAGCCCCCCCAGGCGATGGTGATGTTCGAGGATTAACACCTTGAACCCACAGGCAGCCATTCTGTTTGCTGTGGTAAGGCCACCAAGACCTGATCCTATAACGATGACATCATAGCTTTCTTCAATTGAATGTATTGATACTGGCATAGTACTGAATGTTTTGTATGTAGAATTTACTTTAGAGTTTTGGCAGAATATGTCGGTTTACCATAGAAACACCACTAAGCATGGAGCCCACTATTCCTAAGAAGCCCTGATCTGTTCCAGCTATGAAAAGATTAGAAAACCCTATTTCTCCATCTTTGATTTTTATTGGGCTACCGTAAATCGCACCGCCTATTTTAGATGTATATTTTTTGATAGTCAACGGTGTAAAAGTATCCTTATATACTATACGATGGCTAAAATTTCCAACGAAACTCTCGAGTATGGAAAGCGATGCTTTGGACACCTTCTCTTTTTCGTTCTTATACATCTGCACATCTTGAGATTTTTCAAACCAGCTATCATAACTGGCGAGATGGGTGGAGCGTATTTCATTCAATTTTTGCTCTTCACGACCTTGAAAATTCCCTGGGAAGCAGATGACGCCGCTTCTGAGATCCACAGCTTCTTGAGGCTTGGAATAGTGAAACTTCCTTCCTTTATTGTAAAAAATTATAGTACGATCCTTTGGCAGCGAATCCTCTTTCTCATGATTCAATAGGAAAATAGATTCAACAAACCCAAGCCGTGAGCTCGTTTTTTGGACAGTGTCCTGACCAAGGAGTGTCCTGGTTTCGTCCACACCAATGGTTGAGATAACATTGCTGCATTCAATTATCTCCCCATTTTCAAGCTCTATGGCATGAACCGTATTGCTTTTATGCAGGATTCTGATGACATTTGCCGACAGCTTAATTGTTCCACCCAAGTTTTTATAATGCTCAATGAGCATTTTCAGAAAAGTTTTTATCGTACCTTCAGGACGAAACATTCCTTCCTGATATATAGAACGGAACATGATTACAAATTGACTAAGATCGAGATCGTTTTCAACACTTGAACCGTAGTACATGAGAGGGCAAAGCAGCATATCGGTCAAAAGTTCATCCTGGAGATATTTATAAACAAAGATTTTGGCTGAACGATAGGGCAGAGGAATAAATGGATCAAATTTGGCTATATCATTTACTAATTGACTAAACCCATTTTTTGATGCTTCAAATTTATTCGATACCTCTTCTGTAAGTTTTGCAAAATCATTTGAAAACAGGAGGTTCTTATTTTTTGAAAAATGGATTTCGCTGCAGGTTTGAGGGTAGGTGATAAATTTTTTTCTGTTTAACTTAAGCTGGCGGAACAACCTGTTGAGCGGAGCATGTTTTTCACCTGCCTCAGCATAATTGGTAATAGCATGCAGTCCAGTTTCGAATAGAACCTTATTTCTATAATAATATGAATTCAGTCCACCGATTTTAGTGTGTTTTTCAAGAAGGACAACGTCAGGAGAGTAGCGTGCAAAACGGATGGCAGCGGCCAATCCAGAGAGACCGCTGCCAATGATAATCAAAGGTTTTTTCACAAAGTTAGGCGTCTTTAAGCAGTGGCTCGAGATAGTCGGCGCAACTATTAAGAGTTGCCAGGCGAGGATAATCTGCTTCCGGAATCTGTAATTGGTACCGTTTCCTCAACTCCATTACAATATCTAGAAAATCCATTGAATCCAAATCAAGCTGGTCTCGCAGAGGTTGATCCGGGGCAAGATCATCAAAATCTGCGTCCTCGTCAATGTCTGCGATTATCTCTACTATAACATCTTGTATTGCATCACGTGTCATCAGTTTCTCCAAATACGTCCTTCGAATAATTAATATATTATAAAATACTAGAGTATCGATGTTTGCTTAGATTGAAAAAGAACCTCTCACTATAACATAGTTGATTTATCTTTTTTAACTTTTTTTTAGAAAAGTTATATCTTTTACACTATTCAGACTTTTTTGACAATGACAGCCGAGTTAATTCCTACCATTCCAAAAGAATTATTGAGGATGGTTGTTACTGAGGGAAGCTCAATTGGCGTGTTAAGCACAAGGTTGTTTATATTGCATTCAGGATCAAGCTCCGAAACATTTATTGTAGGATGTACCATATTGTCCTTGAATGAAGGAAGATTGCCGGCAAGTTCTAAAACTCCGGCAGCGCCCATTGCATGTCCGATTATGCTTTTAGTATTATTGACATAGGTTGTCGGACAGTCTGCAAACGTTGATTTGATTGCTTTACATTCTTCGATATCACCCTGTTTCGTGCCTGTTGCGTGGGTGTTGATAATATCAATATCACGGGGATTGAGTGATGCTTTTTTGAGTGCAGCCTCCATGCATTGGCTTTGCCGTGGACCATAAGGAAGAACAAAATCTCTCGCATCTGAATTCATAGCATAGCCTGCTATTTCCCCATATATTTGACTGCCCCTTTTTAGAGCATTCTCAAGTGTCTCCAGCACAAAAATACAACCTCCTTCTGAGACAACAATACCATTGCGACTCATATCGAAGGGGCGACAGGCTTGTCTCGGGTCGTCAGCTTCACCCAATGCACCTTGTGCTTTGAAACTCGCAAATATTCCAAATGACTCAGTCGATTCAGAAATGCCACCTGCTAATGCCATATCAACCTCTCCGAGCAATAGCATTTGAACTCCTTGAATAAGAGAGGCGTTTCCAGCGGCACAGGCAGCTCCTATAACATAATGAGGTCCGGTTATGCCAAGATTGAGAGTTATTTCTCCAGCTGGATTATTCAGAACGGTGCGTGGATTATGATGATGTGTCCAATAGGAAACATCATCATCATATTGACGAATATTATATACTTCGTTTTCTGTTTCCACGGTGCCATGTTCTGTCAATCCAACATAAACACCTATGCGATCTTTATTGTAATGTGAAATATCAAGTCCTGCGTCGGTGAGAGCTTCATTAGCGCAATAGACGGATATACATCCAGCTCTGGTGCCTTTTTTATTTTCTTTTTTCTTGCGGTATTTGGTTTCGGGAAAGGTACATAAACCGGCAGGTGCATCACCGAAATAACGGAGATTTACTCTTTGAATATTACTTTCACCCTTAAGAAGTTTTTGCCTGTAGTCCTTAAGATTATCTGCGTTGGGGGCTGCAAGGCCGACCCCAGTGATAACAATTCGTTTACTGTCTCTATTCATTGGCATTGTATTGTGGAGTTAGATTGACGACGACGAAAAGCAAGAAGGTAGGATACTTTGACTGAAAATTCAAGTCATATAACATCAATTCTATTTTACAGACTACATAATAAAGCGATTTGGTATATGGCAATCGTTTTTAATAGCGGTAGAAACAAGCAGGTAATGAGAATAAAAACAACAAAAGCGCGCAGGGAAATCATCGCTTCAGATTTTCCATGCGCGCTCCTTTACAGCAACCTTATTGTTTGAAAGCGAGCTGTTCTATTCAGGTGTGTGATGCGACGACAGGAGGATGCTTCAAAAAAGGCATGATCAAGTCACCTGCAGCTCTTGTACTTGAAAAAACCTGATTCAGTACAGATTGAGGTCCATTTTTCTTAAGCTCAATGAGGTCCCAGCATTCGGGTGAATTGGCAATTGCTTGCATAAATCCCAGGTGTTGAGTGTGACCTGATTTATAGGCTTGAATGTGCCCCTGCAGAGGACAACCGAGCAGTGCCATATCACCTATGATATCCAGGACCTTGTGACGAATGAATTCATCTTTAAAGCGAAGTCCATCTTCGTTGAGCACCGAGCTTCTGTTCCAGTGAATTGCGATTACATTTTCCAGCGTTCCACCGAGGGCTAGGCCGTTGGCCCATAGTTCTTCCACCTGCTCAACATATCCAAATGTTCTCGCTCTGCTGATTTCTTGGATAAAACGATCTGTATTCAACTCAATACAATATTCCTGACTTCGGATAAGAGTGTCGTCAAAGGTTATCTTACCGCTAACCTTAAGACCATCATAAGGCGTAATTTTTACTGTTCTATCGCCGTCAGAATAGCAAATCTCTTTGGTAATCCTGAGAATTTTTCTGTATTTATTCTGTCGCTTTTTACCGGCATTCTTAAGAAGCTGAATAAACGGTCCAGCACTTCCGTCCATAATCGGCACTTCAGCAGAATCAAGCTCTATTACAGCATTATCTATGCCATAACTTGCAAGTGCTGCCAGCAGATGTTCGGTTGTTGAAACAGTAGCAGTACCTTCACCTATGGTGGTGGCCAGTCGTGTATCCACAACTTTGTTCATGTGTGCCTTGATTGAGGCGTAACCGGGAAGATCAGTTCTTATAAATTGAATACCGTTATCTGAAGTAGCGGGTCGTATGCTGAGATTTACGGTTCTACCGGAATGCAAGCCAACACCGCAGCAATTTATCGTTTTTCTTACTGTATGTTGGAATGGATCAATTGAGAAATACATGAATGGTTGCCTATATATATAAATTTAAATTGTAATTTATTATTATGCTTTTTATTTATGCAAAATTTAGGCCAAACCATTACCTGGTCGCTAAAGATATATATTCCCTTTCTTTACAGTAACATACAAACTTGCTCTAGCGAAACGACACGGAATAAAAAGCGTGATGACCGAGTGAAAAAAAACACACATGGGTTAATTAGACATATAAAGATGATTAAAGCCTTATTGATCTAGGAAGCAATAAATGGGCCTTTAGCGGCCAACTTTTTTAATATGTAGGTTTCAAAAGAAATGGATTTCGGGACTTCCATGCAAAGTGCATAAAGGGGCAAATCGAGATTAAATTCTTTGAGTTTGACCATGTCCTTCTCAGTTGTAATGAGTGCTGCTGCTCCTTGTCCTTTTGCTAATTCAATCACCTTTTTCACTTCAGCTTCCTTATAGTGCTGATGGTCTGAAAAGAATGCAGAATCAGTGATATCCAGAGAAAGCTCTTCCAGGGTTGTGATGAAGCGATGTGGAGAGGCTATGCCGCAAAAGGCGAACACTTTCGACGACAGAGAATCAAGTTCAAATCTTTTCCCGTTGCTATTGACGTAATGACTTGGCTCATACCCCAGCTGAAATAATGGTTTATTCTGCTGGCTGTGCTGTAAAAAAGACACCACTTCTCGCGCTGTTGAATGATTGTTGTCTTTAGAGCCGGTAACAATGAAACCACTCGCCCTGTTTAACGCGGAAAATGGTTCTCTTAAAATCCCGCCTGGCAGGACATGCATGAGTTTCGGGTTTGTGGTTGCATTAAAAAGTACAAGATCAATATTTCTGTTTACGGGCAAATGTTGGAAGCCATCATCCAGCAATATCACATTACAACCAAGTTTATCAATCGCATATTTGCACGGATTTTTCCTTTTTTTACCAGTTATTACAGCAACACCACTGGCTTTTTCGGCTATGAGCCGTGGCTCATCACCTGCTTCAATGCTATCAAGATAGAGCGTCTCTCCATCGGAAACCACATTGCACGCCATGGTTGCGTTTCCTCCATAGCCGCGGCTGACTACGGCTGGACGATATCCCTGTTGAAGCAAAAAACGTGCTAAATAGATCACAATAGGAGTCTTTCCAGATCCTCCCATGGTTAAATTGCCAACAGAGATAACAGGAACAGTAAAGGTGTAACTCTTTAGAATAGATGTTGCGTAAAAAAATGTACGAATACGCATGAGAAATCCATAAACAACTCCCAATGGGCGAAGAAGGGGCAGTAGGGTGAGTAAATTATTAACCATTTTAGTAGCTAGAGCGAAGGAAATTTGAAAAACAGATATTTTTCTCTTCCATTTTTGCTGAATATTTGTAAAGAACAGTAGATGTATTTCACACGTTTTTATAGCCCTGATATTTTATTGTAGTTTTTCAAAATGTCATCATTTATAAAGGGCCTACCAAAAAACACTTTCGGGAGGGTTACATGAAGAGAAGATTATTTGGAAGATTTTTTGCAACTGCATCCGCTGCAGCATTAACGCTGAGCATGGTAAACAGCGGATTTGCCGCAGATACAATTAAATTTGGTGTTGCTGGTCCGCACAGTGGCGATCTTGCCTCCTACGGCCTGCCAAGTGTAAACGCTGCAAAGTTAGTAGCTGACAAAGTTAATGCTGCAGGTGGTATTAACGGAAAGCAAATTGAACTTCTCATTGAAGATGACGTCTGTAAGCCTGAAGTTGCCACCAATACTGCAACAAAACTTGTTTCTTCTGGTGTTCAAGTTGTTCTTGGTCACATCTGCTCAGGTGCAACCAAGGCAGCACTCCCAATTTATAACAATGCTAATATTTTAGTAATGTCTCCTTCAGCTACCAATCCTGATCTTACTAAAAGTGGTGATTACCCTAATTTTTTCAGAACAATTGCCCCAGACGATGCTCAGGCCAAAGTGGATGTTGATTTTGCACTGAATACTCTTGGTTATACCAAGATTGCAGTGGTTCACGATAAAGGTGATTATGGTAAGGGATTTGCCGAATTTGCCAAGAAATATCTTGAGGATTCCGGAAAAGCCGAAGTCGTCCTGTTTGAAGGTGTAACACCTGGTGCAGTTGACTATTCTGCCATAGTTCAAAAGATTAAGCGCTCAGGAGCCGAGGCAGTTATGTTTGGTGGCTATCATCCTGAGGCTTCAAAAATTATCAGCATGATGAAAAAGAAGCGACTCAAAACCGATTTTATCTCTGATGATGGTGTGAAAGATCAGACTTTTATCAAAGTTGCCGGTGCAAATGCTGAAGGTGCATATGCTTCAGGCCCCAAAGACACTGCGGGAAATCCTTTGTCCAAAGTGGCAATCAAAGAGCATAAAGATACCTACGGCGCTGATCCTGGTGCGTTTTACGAGAATGCTTATTCAGCAATGCTTGCCATGGTAAACGCTGTTGAAAAAGCCGGGAGTACTGACCTTGCTGCTTTGAAGAAAGTACTTCAGAGTGATAAAGTAGAGACTCCTGTTGGAAACATTTATTTCAATGACCAAGGAGACGCCATAGGTGTCGGTTTCTCCGTTTACCAGGTGAAAGATGGTACGTTTGTAGAAATGTAGATTATTTGAGTTGATGTTAATTATACCTGGCACGATTGTCTCAACGCTTTATTGACATGTCGTGCCAGGTTCTTTTTTGTGGATATCATGGATTATTTTGTCGAACTACTATTCAGCGGATTAACACGCGGAGCAATATACGCTTTGATCGCTCTGGGTTATACCATGGTGTATGGTATTATCGGTCTTATCAATTTCGCCCATGGTGAAATTTATATGATTGGTGCCTTTACCTCGTTTATTATTGCCACCGTACTTTCCATTTATGGATTTCCTTTGCTTGCAATTATCGTATTAGCGGGACTGGCGGCAGCTATCTGGTCAAGTGCATATGGATACACTATTGAAAAAGTTGCTTATAAGCCTCTACGCCAAGCGCCAAGACTTTCACCGCTTATTAGCGCCATTGGCATGTCCATTTTTTTACAGAATTATGTATTGCTTGCTCAAACCTCCGATTTTCTGCCTTTCCCAAAATTGATTCCCGACTTTGCTTTTATCGAACCCATCGCTCATATAATCAGCTCAACAGGAATTACCATTCTTCTAGTAACTGCTATTGTCATGTTTTTCCTGACATTACTGATTAAATATACACAAATCGGCAAGGCTATGAGAGCCACATCTCAAGATAAAACAATGGCTATGTTGGTTGGGATCAATGTAAACAGAGTAATCTCAGTCACTTTTGTAATTGGCTCAGGACTTGCGGCTATAGGGGGCATGCTTATTGCAACTCACATTGGTCAGATCAATTTTTATATCGGATTTATTGCCGGTATAAAAGCTTTTACCGCTGCTGTTCTTGGAGGAATAGGATCAATTCCTGGGGCGGTATTGGGAAGTTTGATTCTAGGCCTTACTGAAGCATTTGCAACCGGTTATATATCGAGTGATTATGAAGATGTTTTTGCATTCTCTCTTCTGGTCTTTATTCTGATATTTAAACCATCTGGCATCCTAGGAAAAGACGAAACAAAGAAAGTGTGAGAATTGGTAAAATGTTTTCAATTAAAGAAATTAAACGTTGTTTTTTGCTGTCATTGTGGTTCGTCTTTCTGACCTTTCCTATTATGGTTATAAAGGTAAATCCCTTTGACCGTGTTGTGAAATGGCAGTGGGAGAACATGGCCTATGTTGCCATCGGAAGTTTTTTTCTCTCCTTGTTGTTTAGAATGCTGCTCCGAAGAAATGAAACAACAAAATCCGACTCTTTTGATGGCGACGGTAACAGAAGAGTGCCATTGATGACTCGTATTTTGGAGGTCCCAAAATATAAAAATATATTGATTATCGTTGTACTTGCTGTTGCAATATTCTTTCCCCTCGTATTCTCTACCTATCAGACCAACATAATGATTACTGCACTTATGTATGTGGTCCTTGGTCTGGGGTTGAACATAGTAGTTGGATTAGCAGGTCTTCTTGACCTTGGGTTTGTCGCTTTTTATGCTGTAGGAGCATACTCCTACGCTTTGCTGAATCTTCATTATGGTCTTGGTTTTTGGGCTGTTTTACCAATTGGTGGCTGTCTTGCCGCTATGTTCGGGATACTACTAGGCTTTCCTGTCCTTCGACTGCGAGGTGATTATCTCGCCATTGTCACCCTCGGTTTTGGTGAAATTATTCGCCTTATCCTTGAGAACTGGGGTGAGTTTTCTGAGGGGCCCAGTGGCATATCCAACATCCCCAGACCAGGTTTGTTCGGAATCGAACTCTCACTCAACTCAGCCATCGTCTATCTTTATTATCTGATGGTACTAGCCATAATTATTACTATTTTTGTCGTCAATCGACTTCAGGACTCCCGGCTTGGACGAGCATGGATTGCACTACGTGAAGATGAAATTGCTTGCCAGGCAATGGGCATAGATAAGAGGAAAACGAAACTTGTAGCCTTCTCATTAGGTGCTTTCTGGGCTGGAATAATGGGGGTGGTCTTCGCTGCCAAAACAACTTTTATAAATCCGGCCAGTTTTACCTTTCTGGAGTCGGCTATTATTCTCTCAATTGTTGTTCTTGGCGGTATGGGATCTATTGTAGGCGTAATTATTGGAGCCTTTATTCTCATTCTCATGCCTGAATATTTACGAGCGCTTTCAGAGTACAGGATGCTTGCTTTCGGAGCTGTTTTAGTCATGATGATGGTGTTCAAACCCCAGGGCATGATTGCTGCGGTTAGAAAAACATACAAATTCAAAAAAGATTAATAAAGATTGATGAATAAGCCTATACTTGAAGTTTCTCAAATGACCATGGATTTTGGTGGTATTCGTGCTTTAGACAAGCTTGATGTCGAGGTCTATGCCGGAGAGATAGCAGCGCTTATTGGCCCAAATGGCGCAGGGAAAACCACGTTTTTTAACTGTTTGACCGGTATATACGTTCCGACGAAAGGCGATATTACACTGAATCCCATTTCCGGTGGGAAGCCAATAGATCTCAAAGGATTGTTGCCCAATAAAGTTACCGAACATGGATTAGCACGAACATTTCAGAATATTCGACTTTTTTCCAAAATGACTGTTCTGGAAAACGTTATGATAGGTCGTCATTGCCGCACCAATGCCTTTATTCTTGGCGCTGTCTTTAGAGGACCCAAAACACGTCGGGAAGAAAAAGAGATTGTTCAGAAAAGCTATGAAATCCTCAAAAAGGTAGGCCTTGAAGATTTTGTTAACGAATATGCTGAAAATCTTCCCTATGGTGCACAGAGAAGACTCGAAATTGCCAGAGCGCTTGCCACAGAGCCTTCTTTACTATTGCTTGATGAGCCAGCCGCAGGAATGAATCCTAACGAAACCCAAAACCTTGTTGATCTGATTAAGGAAATCTCCGAAGACGGACTTGCTATTTTGCTCATAGAACACGATATGAAATTGGTTATGAGCTTGTCTGATAGAATTTACGTCGTTGATTATGGGAAAAAAATAGCTGAAGGAGCTCCTGCAGAAATTCGATCTAATCCAGATGTAATCAAAGCGTATTTAGGTGAGTAGTACCATGCTGAAACTAGAAAATGTACAGGCAGGATATGGAAATATCCTGGCAATTAAAGATGTCACCCTGGAAATTGGTAAGGGTGAGATAGTAACGCTCATTGGCGCAAACGGAGCTGGAAAAAGCACTACATTGATGACAATTTCTGGTGTTGTCCAATGTCGTAGCGGGCGTATTCTTTTAAAAGGCAAAGAAATCAACGGAATGGATCCGGATCAGATAGTTAAAATGGGGGTATGTCAGGTTCCTGAGGGACGACATATCTTCCCAATGCTAACAGTTCGTGAAAACTTGGACATGGGCGCTTTTATGCGCCGGGATAAAGCCCAAATTAAAGATGACATAGATTATGTTTACTCCCTCTTTCCCATATTAAAAGAGAGAAGAAATCAAGATGGTGGTACTCTGAGTGGTGGGGAACAGCAGATGCTGGCTATGTCAAGAGCACTGATGGCCAGGCCGGAGGTGATGCTGCTTGATGAACCTTCTATGGGACTTGCACCTCTCATTATTAAACAAATCTTTCAAATTATAAAAAAGATAAACAGTGAAAGTGATACCACGATTTTTTTAGTTGAGCAGAATGCCAATCAGGCACTACAAATAGCTGACAGAGGATATGTTATTGAAAATGGCGTCATTACCATGACAGGGTCAGCCAAATCACTGCTTTCTAATCAAGATATCCAAAAAGCTTATCTGGGTATCTAAATTCATATCAAAATGGAACCAGAAAATCTGGAATCGAAATCCATAATGATTGTTGCCGGTGAAGCTTCCGGCGACCTGCACGGTGCAGGACTAGTCAGGGCCATGCAGAAGAAAGATACGTCATTACGTTTTTTCGGCACTGGAGGCAAAGAACTTGCTCATGCAGGTGTTGAAATACTCTGCGATATTGACAAGATTACCGTAATGGGGCTAAGTGAAATATTTGCTACCCTCAAAGATATAGTTCTTACTTTCCGTTCTCTTAAACGCACTCTGCGTGAAAAAAAACCTTCACTTCTCATTCTCGTTGACTTTGGTGAGTTTAATCTACGGCTCGCTAAGCACGCAAAAAAACTTAATATTCCTGTTTTCTATTATATTACGCCAAAAGTTTGGGTCTGGCGTAAAGGAAGGGTTAAAAAGCTTGCGAAGTATGTCGATTGTGCTGCAGTAATTTTACCTTTCGAGGAACCGTACCTTCAACAAAGAGGGGTACATGCCAGGTATGTTGGAAATCCAGTGCTTGATTCGGTTGAGATTAAATTAAACAAAAAAGAATTTTGTCAAAAATATTCTTTAGATGATGGGAAAGCTATTGTTGGAATATTACCAGGTTCAAGGAAGAAAGAAGTTTTTTTCCTGCTACCAATTTTTCTTGAATCAGCACGAAGAATGCAAAAAAAATATTCGAGAGAACTTACCTTTGTCTTACCTCTTGCCTCAACTTTGACCATAGATGATCTTAATAAAAGCGGACTTGATAAATATACCTCGGAGTTGGACATTCATGTTGTCCCGGATGACAGATATGAGTTAATGGCCGCCTGTGATGGTGTTGTTGCAGCTTCAGGGACGGTTACTTTAGAACTTGCAGTGCTTGATGTACCAATGGTGGTTGCCTATAAATTTTCGCCATTTTCATATTATTTAGGAAAAATGTTGATTCATATCCCATTCTTTTCCTTAGTCAATATTATTGCAGGAAAAAATGTGGTCACAGAGCTCTTACAGGATCAGGTTCATGCAGCTGCAATTGAACTCGAACTGGCCAGGATATTGTTCGATGAAGGAGTGAGAACCTATATGAAAAAAGAGCTGTTATGCGTCCGCGACACCATTGGCGGTACAGGTGCTTCCCGGAACGCTGCAAAACTTGCCTTTGAAACCATGAGGTAGATTTGTCTGAACACAACCAAAATGACCTGGAAATTAAACTGGTTATTGACGGAACCCTTGACCTCCACACTTTTCGACCAAATGAGATCGGCTCGCTCATCCCTGAATATCTTCGCGAATGTCTTACGAATAACATTTATCATGTACGCATAATTCATGGCAAGGGAACAGGAGCATTGAGGCGCAGTGTTCATGCTCTTTTAGACAGGTTAGATGTTGTAAAAAGATATCATCTGGCTGATGAAACAGGCGGGAGTTGGGGAGCAACACTTGTTGAGTTACAAAAAGAGATGGATAAAAAATAAAGTATATCAGCAACATTAGAACACACTTAACTTCCCAATTTCTAGCCCTTCATGTATTAACAAATAAAATGTTCTCCCTCGTCCTTAAATTTATCTCGGTATCTTTTAAAGCCTGCCATCTGTAAGATTGGCCGGAAATATATTTTTTACATCAAAAATCACATGTTCGTCTTTGCAGAGTTTGTTTAAATCGTCAATAGACAGTGAGCAAAATTGGCTATGCGCCACTGCCAAAACTATCCCGTCATATTTATTAGGCTCGGGTTCAGTGACAATTTTCACATCATATTCCTTGTTAGCTTCTTCTTTATTCACCCAAGGATCATAGATCGAAACATCAATACCATATTCATGGAGTTCACGAACGATATCAATAACTTTAGTATTTCTCAGATCTGGACAATTCTCTTTGAAGGTTATACCCATCATAAGGACTCGAGCTTTGGAAACATCAATTCCTTTGTTTATCATTAACTTGATTACCCTGGATGCGATATAACTTCCCATGTCATCATTGAGACGCCTTCCTGCAAGAATCATATCCGGGTGATAACCGACCTGTTGAGCCTTATGGGTAAGGTAGTAAGGATCAACACCAATACAATGTCCGCCAACCAGGCCCGGATAGAATGGAAGAAAATTCCATTTGGTGCCAGCAGCTTTGAGGACTTCTGCTGTATTTATTGACAACTTATTAAAGATAAGTGAGAGTTCATTGACCAGAGCAATATTAACATCTCTTTGAGTATTTTCTATTACTTTAGCTGCTTCCGCAACCTTTATTGAAGTTGCCTTAAATGTCCCTGCAGTAATAATTGTCGAGTATATCTGATCTATATAATCGGCGGCTTCTGGGGTAGAACCTGATGTGATTTTGACAATATCAGGAAGCCTGTGTTTTTTATCACCAGGGTTTATCCGTTCGGGGCTGTATCCGCAGAAAAAATCGATATTAAATTGTAAACCGGACGCTTTTTCCAAGACAGGAATGCATGCCTCCTCAGTTGCTCCGGGATATACAGTTGACTCATAGACAACATAGTCACCTCGCTTGAGCAGGTTTCCAACGGTATCGGAGGCACTGTGAAGGTATTTTAAATCTGGACGTTTCGCCGAATCAATGGGGGTAGGTACTGCGATAATGAAGAAATTACAATCGGCTAAGTCTTCAGGATTGGAGGTAAAAAAAAGATCTTTTACTTTTGCAAACTCTTGCTCTTCAACTTCAAGTGTAGAGTCTTTGCCGGCTCGTAACTCTTCAATACGAAGAGTGTTGCGATCAAAACCTTTGGTGGGAAATTTCTTGGAAAATTCCACAGCAAGTGGCAAACCAACATATCCTAAGCCGATAACCGCGATTTTTACATCAGATTGAGCAGTCATAATAGTTCCAGAATTTGAGTAGATGATGTGAGAAAACAAGCATAATTGAGAGATGGCACATGATTTTTCTTGCATGTACCATCTCATTTTTAATTGTTTATTATATTCAAAAATGGCAATCAGGAAGAGGGTGATTCTCCATAATAGGTTAGACCAGATGTATCCGTTTCCATAACTCTGACACTATAAAGAGAATATCTTTCATGAGATAAAATCTTCTCAAGGTTCTGAAATATAAGCATTGCAATGTGTTCAGATGAAGGGTTTAAGGTAGAAAATTCCTCCATGGTATTGAGGTCACGATGATCAAGTCTGTCAACAACCTCTTTTACCTGTTGTTTTAGAATTTTAAAGTCAATTCCCATACCTAAATTATCCAGTTTGAGCGCTCTGACAGTAACCTTTATTTTCCAGTTGTGACCATGGGGCAATTCGCACTCCCCAGGATAATCACGCAGATGATGTGCCCCAGCAAAATGTGTTTTTATAAAAATATCAAACATTATATTTTATCTCCTTGCTAATGCTGCCATATGGGCAGTAAGTATATGTTTTGAATAACAACTGAAAGGTTAATACTTAACAGCTGAAAATGAAGCAATAACGGAATATACAGTATAGTATTAAAAATTCCACTATTTCATGGTTAACATTTCTTTTCAGCAGATCAAAAAGAAACAAGTACTATAATCCTAAGAGATAATCACGAATAACAGCCCATGCTCAAATCTTGTGGATGAAAAATACAACCACATACGTTTATAATTATTATGGAATATCTGTATGAAATAACAAAAGATAAAATGTTTGATGGTGACCTTGTTTGTTACCAGCATAAAGATGGCTACCGGTATTCCATTGATTCAATTCTCCTTGCCCATTTCGCTCTTCATTGGAAATGTACATCAATACTCGACTTGGGGTGTGGCTGTGGTATTATTGGCATGGTTTTGTTATATAGAAATGCACAGTATATTCAACATATTGAAGGAATAGAGTTTCAAGAGCAGCTTGTTTCTCTTGCGAATAGGAACTCCAGGGAAAACGAACTTGATGATAAAATGACGATAACCCACGGCAATTATGTTGAAATAAACAAATACTATAAAGCTGAATCCTTCAATCATATAATTTGTAATCCACCATTTTATGAGAAAGGAAGAGGGCGCCCCAGTTTACATAATGAAGCTTATTTAGCAAGACACCAAACAGCTTCAACAACCGCCGATCTGGCTGCGAGCATTGCATTTGCCTTAAAAAATCGAGGAAGTTTGGCAATCATTTATCCTGCAGATTTAATTGCACAATTAGTTTCTGTTTTACAAGAAAAAAAGATTGAACCGAAACTTTTTCAACCGGTATATAGCTACCCTGAAGCATCCACGGCATCCCTTGTTCTCCTGGAGTGTGTAAAAAACGGCGGTGTCGGACTGAAATTGCTTCAACCTCTCTTTATTTATACAAAAAAGAATGGTGACTACACAGAGGAAGTAAAAAAGATGTATCTGCCACGTCCTCAGCGTAATGAGGAAATCAAATGATTGCCAAAGTTTATAGTTGTATCGTTATAGGAGTTGATGGTCTTGCTCTTGAAATCGAAGTGGATATCGCTTCGGGACTGCCGATGTTTTCAACAGTAGGGCTTCCCGATAACGCAGTGAAGGAAAGCAAGGACAGAGTTAAAGCAGCCATAAAGAATTGCGGATATGATTTTCCCAATAAACGCATTACCGTTAATCTTGCACCAGCAAATGTAAAAAAGGAAGGTGCCGGCTATGATCTTCCTATCGCCCTGGGAATACTTGCGGCAAACGGTCTCATCCCTTCATCCTGTTTAGAAGAATATACCGTTATTGGAGAACTGGCTCTTAACGGACAGGTTCGCGGGGTTAGAGGTGTTCTCTCGATGGCCATTAATGCTCGCCAGATGAAGAGGAAGGGCGTTATCGTACCATCTGCTAATGCCAGAGAGGCAGGAGTTATAGATGATATCAAGGTGATACCGGTTGACTTCCTTTATGAAGCGGTGGAATTTCTTGTTGGTGAACGCGACATTCAACCTTTTTGCATTGATCACAAAATACTTTTTACAACTCCCAAAGGTCTGGAAGAGGATTTCTCAGATGTAAAAGGGCAGGAGCATGCCAAGAGAGCACTTGAAATTGCAGCAAGCGGAAACCATAACGTTTTGCTCAAGGGACCTCCTGGAGCCGGTAAAACAATGCTGGCGAGAAGGCTTACTACAATTTTACCGGAATTCAGCTTCGAAGAAGCCGTTGAAGCTACCAAGATACATAGTATTGCAGGAGTGTTAACCAACGAAACATCACTTATAACGGCAAGACCATTTCGATCACCTCATCATACAATTTCAGATGCCGGTCTTATTGGGGGCGGCAGTTTCCCAAAACCAGGTGAGGTTTCTCTGGCGACTCATGGAGTTCTCTTTCTGGACGAATTAACTGAATTTAAAAAACGCGTTTTAGAGATGCTCAGACAACCTCTTGAGGACAGAAAGGTCACCATTGCCAGAGCTAACATGTCACTCACCTTTCCAGCTGATTTTCTCTTAATTGCTGCCTATAACCCATGTCCTTGTGGATATTTAGGAGATAAAAACAATAGATGCAACTGTACAAGCGTACAGGTACAAAACTATACAGCGAAACTGTCCGGCCCATTGTTGGATCGCATGGATATGCATATAGAAATTGGTGCATTGCCCTATACCGACATGCGTTCTACCACGAACGGAGACTCGTCTGCAGCTATCCGCCAAAGAGTGAATAAAGCCAGGAATATTCAAAAGAAACGTTTTCGTTCAATCAACGGATGCATGACTAATTCGAGCATGACATCGAAGATGGTTGAAAAATATTGTAAAGTTGATAATGACAGTATGAATTTACTTGAAAAAAGCGTTGAACGGCTTGGTTTGTCGGCTCGAGCGTATCATCGTATTTTGAAAATTGCTCGAACGATCGCTGACCTTGATACTTCAGAATCTCTTGAAAAACATCATCTGGCCGAAGCAATACAATACAGAAGAATAGGTTAAGCCAAGGTGATATTGGGGCAGCAATGAAAAAAGCAGCCGGCATCTTGATTTTATTAGTCTGTCTGATTGGTGGCGGATTAATTTTGAAAATTGAAATTTCCAGAAAGCCAATCTCTTCAGCTGTGTTCCTTCCTGAAAACGTTCTTTTTTATGTCCATCAGCATAAATTTTCAGAACACTACAATAGTTTTTTAAAAACATCAGTCGGCAGAACCATTCGTTCTTTGAATGTAGTCGAATTGGCTTTAGATCTCGGCTTATCATTGGATATAGTAAATTTTCTGAGGGAAGTACAAAATATCATCATGACAAAGGAGGCCGATACATTATTTGAAGAATTTTTCAGCAATGATTGCTCACTGGCTCTTCTACATGGTTCCCAGATAACTGATTACGGTGAATATCTGAAAAAAAGCCTCGTTCTTTTTACGGAACCAATTCATAGTGCTCAGATTCTCGATTTAATGATCAAGAAGAAAGGAGCAAAATACAATATCACCTCCACACAATACGGTAATTATGTTATCTATCGTCTGAAAAAATCAACAGATCTTATGATAACCTTTGTCTCAGTCGAGGGAAAAACAATTTTCACCCTTAATGAAAGAACATTAAGACATATACTCGACCGATATGACATGCAGGAATCAAATTTCACGGAAAATTATTTTTTTACTGAATTTCAAAAAAAGAAGAATAAGGCCACTGTATTTAGTTATTTTGAAATGGCTCCATTGAGAGAGCATCTATTAAATCTTTTTCATAGCTCTTCTTCTTTATCGAAAAAGCCTGATTTTCTTAATCTCCTTCAAGGATTTACAGCAGGGATAATAAGCTCCTCAGTGGTGGACAATTCGGTAAAGAATTCAATAGATCTGCACTATAACCCCAATTGGGTAGATCAAGATATCCTCCATTTTCTGCAAATTCCACCTGAAAAGGATGTTCATATTAGTACTTCTCCTCATGATACCTTACTGTACTTCTGGATGAATACTTTCGATGTGAGAAGACTCTGGGATTTGTTTGTAAAAAGGTCACAAATCGACAGGGTATTGCTTGAGAGTATTGAAGAAAATATCGCTCTTACTGCCGGATTATCTTTCGATGGGCTTATCAATCTTTTTGGTAACAGATTTCATTTTATATTGCGAAAACCATCCGAGACAGATCCTGTTCCTTTGCCAAATTTCACCATGATATTTGAGCTTACCAATACGGAAAAAGCTCAAGCTACGCTTCAACAGTTGTTTTTACATAATAAAATTCCTCACGGTAATGATATTTATCGCGATATTCCTTTTACGTATTGGGGAAATGAATTGCAAACCGGTTTGCAACCGGTCTACTCGATACATGATAGCTACCTGTATATTTCGAGTTCAGTAGAAATGCAGCTTGATGTTATCGCGGCCATGCTGGAAGGCAATGGCTTGACATCCATGTATCCATTTACAAGTGTTGGCAAACCGCTACTTATTGACAATAATTCTTCTGTTTTTTTAAAAGTGGAAGAGTTTGTTGATTTTCTAAAAGAATTTATTAGCCTAGGTGAAGCAATGTATTCAAGGCAAAATAAAAAACTTGAATATCAGACGAAAACATTTGTTTACAAAATACTCTTTCCGCTGCTGGAGAGTTTAAAAATGTACTCTTCAATCACCTCAATAGGTGATTTGCAAAATGGTAAAATTAATATAGAAATATATCTCAACCCTGCTGAAATTTAAAATAGGTCATTACATGGAAAAACTTATAGCTGAATTAAAAGAAGTAATTGATTTCAAGGATACAACTGAGCCGGGAGATATTGTTCTGATAGTAGCAAAGAAACCTCAGATGTTGATCTATGCATATGTCTCTGATATTAAACGGGACTCTAATCATAAAGACGAATGGTGGAATATCAATCTTAGTGTCCTTGCTATTCCTCCACAACATATGACCTGGACCTTAAGAACGCCTCAGATGACAGGGATGGAGATCTTTACTATGGGAGGTGAAGAGAGGTTTGTGAAAGCACTTAATTTCACTAAAAATCTACCAGATGATAGTGAGGTTGACAGTAAAAAAACAACCGGATTCATCAAACGTGTCAAATAACATTCTTCATTTTTCAATTTATGACTGAACGTGATCTCATAACGGCTATTTTCAATCAATTCACCGATACCTCACCCATGTTATTGAAAGGGATAGGGGATGATTGTGCAGTTATCGCGGAGTCAGAAAATCTCTGTTGGCTTGTTTCCACTGATGTATTGGTCGAAAATGTTCATTTTGTCACCAAATGGCATGAAGCTTTTACGCTTGGCAGAAAATCTATTGCTGTTAATTTAAGTGATATTGCAGCAATGGGTGGGACTCCTCGTTTTATTCTGATTTCTTTGGTGTTGCCTGTAAATATAGCAGACAAATGGCTCCAGGAGTGGCATGACGGGGTAAAGAGTATTCTTGATGAATACTCATGTATTCTCATAGGAGGAGATGTTTCAAGAGGAGAACTGTTCAGTATAAATGTAACGGTGATCGGGACGGCTGCCCCAGCTCTTGTGGCATATCGCTCAGGAGCTTCACCTGACCAGGATATTTATGTGACCGGGCAGCTGGGGTCCTCTGCGGCAGGCCTTGAACTCCTAAAGAGAGGATTCGATAGCAACAGTGAGTTTGGACCATTAATCCAAGCCCATCTAGACCCGTGTCCTCAAATCAAAATTGGTTCCAATCTCGCGGCAAGTTGCCTGGTTACATCAATGCAAGACATATCCGACGGACTCGCCACCGATCTCAGTCACATCTGTAAGGCAAGCAATGTTTCCGCAGTTGTTGATGCTGACAAGATACCTATGAATGCAATACTTCATGGCAACGAAGAAGAGCTGAATCTATCCGCTTTAGACCTGGCTATTTTTGGAGGCGAAGATTATCAACTGGTCTTTACTTCAAAGAGAGGAAATAATACAAAACTACAAAAGATTGCAAAAGATTCCGGTATATTAATTACAAATATTGGCAAAACCTGTCAGGGGCCTGCCAGAGTGACATTACTTGATGATGGTCGTCAAAAAGATATTAGCTTCAAGGGATATGAACACACCTGAAAACGATGAAGATGGGTTGACTATTGGTTTTCGGGTGGACAAAAATTCAGACTAAGTGAAGCCCGGTCCGTGATAAGTTGTCGATAGGTGATATTGGGTGACGTGTCGAGCATCCTTTTTGAAGCTTTAACAATGTCGGTATCGGCGTACTTGTCCGAGAGAAAAATTATTTCTTCAATACCTGCCTGAATTATAACCTTCGTGCACTCATTGCATGGAAAAAGTCCCACGTATATTCGACATCCCCGCAAATCTCTGGAATTTGAGTTCAACACCGCGTTAAGTTCAGCATGGCAGACATAGGGATATTTGGTTTCCAGAAATTCGCCATTCCTGGCCCAGGGAAGGTCGTCATCCGAACACCCCAGAGGAAAGCCATTGTAGCCAACACCTACTATTTTATTCTCTTTATTGGCAACACACGCTCCAACCTGAGTATTAGGGTCCTTGCTCCTCTGCGATGAAAGAAGGGCAACAGCCATGAAGTATTCATCCCAGGAAAGATAGCCGGTACGTTTGTCACTCATATTCCACCATTATTTCTATGTTTTCTACGTTTCTCGCGCCAGTCGTTCTGCCCCGTAACCTCGTTGATAAAACCCTTGATTGTTGAGAAATAGTGCTCTCCTCCACATGAGATCATTTCGTTATGATCAGCTCCGGGAATTACAAAGAATTTTTTCGTCCTGGCACCACTAAAGGCCTGTAGCCTTTCTGCCTGTGCCACTGATATTATCTTATCGGCAGCCCCATGCAGGATAAGTGTGGGGAACGTAATTTGAGCAATTTTATCTCTATTACCAAACCCATCTGCTTCTAATAATTGATGGGCATCTGTATCAAGGCCTAGTTTGTTCAGCAAAGGAACTGTGTCGGCAAATCCGCTTTCAATTATTAACCCTTTAATAATGTCTGGATGGTTATTGCATACTTCAATTGCTGCAGCACAGCCAAGCGATCTGCCCATTATAAAAACAGGTCCGGAAATACCCATCTTGTCCAGCGTTTGTATAAATTCCTGCAAAATTATTTCGCAGTCATTCATCATTGTGGTTACGCTGGGGGATCCGGTGCTCCAGCCATAACCACGATAGGTCGCCACAAAAAGGTTAATGTCAACTTCATTGAATAGTTTTGCTACATAGCTGTAATCACCTACTGTTTCTCCATTTCCATGAAAATAGAGCAGGGTAGGGGCATCATTTTTTTTAAGAAAAAGTCGACAGCCAAGGGTTATATCATTGTCCACCACTATGGTGATGTCATGGCTGTTATCAGGTTTTGTCGACAATGCTTCCTGGCGAGGATGGAATAAATACTCCAGGATTAGCTTTTGATCGAGCTGTGTATAACTTTTCATAAATAGTATGGCAATCTTACTTTGGTGGTTAATTAAAAGTCTAAGAAATATCTGATAATGAGGAAATATACGTGCCTTTTATACCATTGATATAAGAGCTCCGTCAATAGTATGAATGACTGAAAAAATATCTCAACAACAAGAAATGAAACAGGTAATCTCAGCAAAAAGATAATGAGATGCTGTCTGGGAAGATGATAAAGGAATAAAAAGAGTTGTTTGTAATCTCTGGATGGGGTGGACGATGGGACTTGAACCCACGACCTCCTGGGCCACAACCAGGTGCTCTAACCAACTGAGCCACGCCCACCATCCAAGAGATTTTTCAGCTTTTACAGCTACAAGCTTTGCAAAAAGCGGTTTCCTTATACCCGTTCAACCGAAGATTTGCAAGGACAAATTATAAATTATACTCCTACAGATCTTCCTTGCAATGCATACATTTTTTGGCTTGCTGTTTGACCAGATCTCCACAGTAAGGGCATTCTTTTTTGAAATTATTTTTCAATAATATATCAAGCGCCTGATTGCAGGCCATCTCCAGCGAAGTATCGCGGAAGGTATGATTACGTATGGGATCGATACAGGCGAGATCATTAATTTCTGTAAGTAGTGCAATTGCAGTTTTTCTATTATGTATTTCTGCAGCCTCATCAAGGATCAGCTTAAGAGCGGGAGCAAGATCTTTATCAGCTGCACATGTTTCAAGCTTTTTTACGGCCTCTTTTTCTTCACGATAACGTTTGTTTTGTTTTTTTAATTCTTTCGGATTTATAACGCTTGCTTTAAATGCATCAGCGTTGCCCACCATCATGACATTACCTTCTTTACTTTCTGGCAGCTCCATATATCTGTATGAGGCATGATGTCCATATTTCTTCTCAATACTGTCCCAGCCGTTGAGGAAAAGAGAACACGCATCATTGAGACAAATAAATATTATTTCAGATCCCCAACCTAAACCGTCACCTATATGAACAGGTGGCGCCTCACAACAGGACATCTTTTGTTTGCAATGAGGGCAATTATGCACCTCGTCTAAGTACCTGGTTAAATCTTTCTCCATTACAGCTCCTTTTGTATATCCATACATGCTGCTCTTTTACAGCAAAATTTATAGAAATTTGAGTTTAGAAATTATAATTAACTCCAGATTCATTCAACACTTCATCCACAGCTTTTGCCTGTTTCATACGAGACTCAAGAAAAGCCAATGGTAAGTAACTTCTGTTTTCTTCCATGATTTTACAGAGTCCACCGATATCCTCATGCTCTGCTAAATCAATTAACTGCTGCAGGATTTCGGCAAAGGTTTTTACTATCTTTCTGCCATCGCCCTTGGTTGCCATAATCTCAGCATATGTTCGCGGATTCTGATTATGTATCCGAGCCATGGCTAACACCCCATAAATAGAAGTGAGAGTGGAGTGGCTACCAATATCGTTGCAGTCAATTTCATGCTTGGCGAGAGTTGACGCGAGGGCAACCGATAATATTGTCGGAAGCTTCTGACTTACTCCCATTAAAAGGTCATGATGTCTGGCGCTATCCTGATAGATTTCCGCACCGTGCTTATAAAGAAAAGCTTCAAATTCACTGCATAAGCTGCCGCTTCTTTTTGTTCTGACAACAGCAGCATTCTTATCCTTCATCGTCATAGCCTGAGGTCCCCAAAGATTGTGGACCAGCATTACCTCTACGCCCTCGGGAGTATTGGCAAAAGCAGTTTTTAAGCTATTTTCCGATTCGCCAGCAAGTAAGATGAGAGCCTGACCATCCTTGAGCATTTTGCCATATTTCTTAATGGTGGCTGAAGTTACTGATATCGGCACACAGATAATAACCACGTCAACCTGGGGAATCATTTCTTCGCTGGTCATTGCCGATGATCTGCCGGTAAGAATAGTCTCGTAGCCTTCGCTTGCCAATCTGCTTGCAAACCACTTGCTCATATCTCCTGTACCGATAAAGCCAAATGATTTAATTTTCTTAACCCGCATATCAACACGAGGGAACGAACCGAGGACCTTCAGGGAGTTGTGCTCCTGGATCACTCCTAATTCGATACTGCGAAGAGCTTCCTGAAGAATACTGTCCTGGCAATGACCTTCCACCTCAAGATAAATTTGAAGCTTTTGGGTTTCAATATCATTTTCAGATTTAAGGTCGACGATATTAACTCCTCGTTTAGTAAACTCAGCTAAAATATCTACAAGGATACCCACCCTGTCTTTCAACGGCCGGGTAATAATTGTAGTAGCATCATAGCCGGTTGGTTCAGCAGGTTTACTGCTGAGAATGGCAAACCTGGTTTTATTGTGTGAAACCACCTCTCTATCCAGCAGTGAAAAACCGAACTCCTTAAGGAGCTCCTCAGTTTCAATAACACCATAATTAGCCAAAGACATCTGTTTGATATCATGGAGTTTCTTGTTTATATCATGGACAGTTATCAGGGTTGCATCAGGAAAATTTGCTTTCAGATAATCCTTGCACTGATTAAACACAGAACCGCGACCGACGATGGTATCAACAGAAGTAATTGCCGAGTTCAGGGTACCGATGGAGAGATGTATAGGGAGAACCACATTATCGATCCAGTAATAGTCCTCTAATTCAAAAAGAAATCTGCAGTATTCTTTTATTTCCCCCTCTCTGGTATTATACACCGGAATAAGAGCGAGATCGGCCTTGCCGCATTTGAAGGCAGAAACAAGCTCATACATGCTGTTAAAACATATGGTTTCGGCTTCTGGATGAGACTGTTTGCAAGCAAGAAAGCTGTCCGAACCAACCGGTCCTAAAGTGGCTATTGATACCATGGTTATAATGAGACTGATTTTGATTAATTATGTGTTTTTGGTTGTGTTATGAGCGCTTTACCTTCAAATACCTGTCGGCCTCCGGAATGAGAGATGCTTCACCAACCCCTGAGGATATACTTTCTTTCGTCATTAGGCAATATTAATTACATCCCATGAAAATCTCTGAGCTGCCAGAAAATATGATTGAAGAGTATTTATCCTCGCTGAAAAAATCTCAAAAATTTGGACCTCAAGTGGTATGTCACGAGGTATTCAATGCCATCAATGCTCTTTATAGCGATGAAGCCTCAGTGGCCTTATTACCTGAACTTGAAAACGTTCTTAATTCTGAGAATATTGCCAGTCTATACAAGCATCAAGGGGAAGCGTTCAAGACTATTAACGAAGGAAATAATATAATTGTTTCGACGCCAACATCCTCCGGGAAAAGTATGATTTACAATCTTCCCGTACTTCAGCAAATTGTTAATAAATCCAGCAGCTACGCCTTATATTTATTTCCACTTAAAGCATTATCGCAGGACCAGCTTGGAAGTCTTTGCCGTTTTGCCGCGAAAATTCCTTCATTACAAAAAAAATGGCCACAAGGGATAGCTGCTATTTATGATGGAGACACGACACCCTATCAGAGAAGGAAGATTCGTGAGAATACACCTCCTGTGATTATAACAAACCCTGATATGCTCCATTTGTCTTTCTTACCATTTCATGAAAACTGGGCCCATTTTTTCAGCAACCTTGAATATGTCATCATTGATGAGGTCCATACCTATAGAGGAGTATTTGGTTCTCATGTAGCTTGGCTGATTCGCAGGCTGAAAAGGATACTCTCTCATTACAATAACAAAGCCAGATTTATTCTAAGTTCTGCAACAATAGGCAATCCTAAAGAATTTGCCGAATCGTTGATAAACGAGAATGCTGTTACTATTACCAATACCGGTGCCCCGCAGAGCAAAAAGAACTTTGTCTTTCTCAATCCATGGGATAGCCCGGCCTACACAGCTTCACAACTTCTTGAGGCAGCGCTTAAAAGAGGGCTTCGTACAATAGTTTATACCCAATCCAGGAAAATGACTGAGTTAATATCACTTTGGACTCGTCCAAGAATTGGTGATCTCAGTGATAAATTAAGTTCCTATAGGGCAGGGTTTCTTGCCGAGGAACGTCGTGAAATTGAAAAAAAACTCTCCGACGGCTCTCTGCTTGGGGTTATTTCCACATCTGCTCTTGAACTTGGTATTAACATTGGTGATCTTGATCTATGCATTTTAGTAGGTTATCCAGGTTCGATAATGGCGTCATGGCAGAGGGGCGGCCGCGTAGGCAGAGGTGGTAGGGAATCGGCGGTTATTCTCATTGCCAGTGATGACGCCCTTGATCAATATTACATGCAAAATCCTCAGGAATTTTTTAACAAGGAAGTTGAATCGGCAGTGCTCAATCCGAATAATGAGAAAATTATTAAAAATCATCTTATCTGTGCTGCTGCCGAACACCCGATTCATATACAGGAAGAGCTGGTTCAGCATCATCTTCAGAAAAAATGTCTACAGGATTTAACGGAAAAGGGGGATCTACTGTTGTCTGCTTCGGGAGAAGAGTTTTATTCCTCCAGAAAACGACCGCAAAGAAATGTCAGTCTTCGGGGCGCAGGAACCAGCCTGACCATAATAAACGGAGATACCGGAATTATCCTGGGAGAAATCGACAGTGCCCGTTCATTGAAAGAATGTCATGAGGGAGCTGTCTACCTGCATAGAAACAGTACCTGGATTGTACAAAAACTCGAGCTTAACGCAAGAGAGGTGATTGTTCAGGAGCACAAATCTTCATTCTATACCAAAGCAATGAGCCAGAAGGACACGGAAATACTTTCAACCATTTCCACATCTACTGTTTTTGGTTGTAAAATCAGTTTTGGGAATTTGAGAGTCAGTGAAAAAGTCACAGGATATCAGAAAAGGAATAAAGGCACAAATAAGCTGATAATCACCATTCCTCTTGAGTTACCGGAACAAACCATTGAGACAGAAGGTTTTTGGATCGAAATCCCAGCGTATATATTGAATAGTCTTGAAGATGAACACGTTCATTTCATGGGAGGGCTTCATGCTTTTGAACATGTAATGATATCGGTGTTTCCTCTTTTGGTGTTGTGTGACCGCAATGATGTCGGTGGCATATCCTGTCCACATCATGAACAAACAGAAGGTGCAACAATATTTATTTATGACGGTCACCAGGGCGGTTCTGGATTATCGGCAGAGGCCTTTCGGAAATCAATACAACTGATACACCGTTCATTCCAGATTGTAGATAACTGCAAGTGTGAAAATGGCTGCCCTTCATGTGTGCATTCACCAAAATGCGGTTCAGGCAATAAACCCATTGATAAACAATCCTGTCTGAAACTCATAAAAGCAGTCATGCAAAATGAAGAACATGAGAAAGATGAAGAAGAATTTCTAAGTTTTAAGAAATTAAATACAAATAATTTTCCAGAAAAGACAGAGATAATTCAGTATGACGAAGTAAGGGAAAACTCATCTGGACTTGACGCATTGCCGGATCATTTTGGCGTATTTGATTTAGAAACTAAATATTCGGCTACTGAGGTCGGTGGGTGGCATCATGCTGAAAAAATGGGAATATCCGTTGGTGTGGTTTATGATTCGCTGTTAGAGGGATGCGTTACCTACTATGAGCATGAGATACCTCAGTTAATCGATCATTTGCTTAGACTTAAACTCGTTGTGGGCTTTAATAATAAGCGCTTTGATAATCGAGTGCTCTCTGCCTATACCTCGGTAAATTTATCAACTCTGCCTACGCTGGATCTATTGGAAGAAGTAACCAATCATCTTGGATACAGATTGAGTTTAAATGCTTTAGCCGAGCATACTTTGGGAGTACAGAAAGCAGGCGATGGTCTCCAGGCCCTACGTTGGTATCAGGAAGGAAATTTCAGGAATTTATCCAAGTACTGTCAGAAAGACGTCGAAATCACACGGGATCTTTTACTTTATTGTCTGGAAAATGGTTATCTTCTTTTTCGTAATAAAGCAAAAAAAACAGTGCGACTTCCACTACACCTGGAAAAAACCATTGAACAACAGGCGGCAACATGACCATGTCCGTCAGGCTTTACTTCCAAATCACGCTACCGATATTATTTGCCTTTGGCAAGATGCAATGAAGGTAGAATCAAGGCCAGACCAGAGGAGCAAAGATCCATCCCTGCCTGCCACTTACATGCCTGACATTAACCCATTTTCCCTTTCGCTCCAGCAATTCAAGAACCACACCTCTTTCAATCACAGCTACAACTGAGTTGTTTGTAGCTGGTCCTGAACGCATGTTGGCGGTACTGGCAACATTTACTATGACAGTTTTGCATTCCTCGGTGAGAGGAGAGTATACCCAACCACTGTCTTTCTCGAAGTCACGGACCTTATACCAATTATCCTTTTTTTCTATTACTTGAAGCGGGTATCCGGAGAATAGTTCCATGTAAACAGGACTGTTGGTGTCTGGCTCAGTACGTACGTTAACACCATCTTTATTGATACATACAAATTCAGCAGAATGGCAGTTAAGACTGGCAGCAACAACCAGAGTTCCTGTGAATGATATTATACGGGCGAGTCGTTTGAATTGAAGTCTCATTGTATTATCTATTGTATTTGTTAAAGTTCATATCAGATGAAATGCCAGCAGCAACCTTGAACAGGCTGGGACAACACCACCACTGTATACTTAACCATTGTATTATTCAACACTAAATTACTGCGTGTTCATACACCTTTGTCTGTTATCTATGGTTATTTCTATGCCAAAAGGTATTGTCTGGTTAACGCGGCCATGCCCTATGGGGAAATTGCCCCATACGGTGGTATCATCTTTCACTAATTCAATGGTTCTCTTCCAGATAGCCTCATGATGGCGCATATCGGCTGTTCTGTCAAGCCCAAGACCGTGAGAAAAATCCCCTAATATTAGGGCCTCAACATCGTCAAACATGCCTGCCATTTTTAACTGGGTAAGCATCCTGTCTATACGATAAGTTGGTTCTGAAGTGTCTTCCAGAAAGACAATCCTATCTTTCCAGTCTGGTTGAAATTGGGTACCAAGGGTAGAAATTACAGTAGAAAGATTCCCTCCGGTCGAAACGCCTTGTACTACGCCTGTGCCTTGAAGTATTTCAGCATTTCCTCTGTATTCCCACATATTGGCCATGTTCCGTAGTGCTTTGTCAAAATTTTGAATGCTTTCGTCTGATAACATGGGTAGAGAGGTTACAACCGGACCATGAAAGGTCACCAACTTGTTATGATTATTTAGAAGAGAATGAAGAATCGAAAGATCTGAATAACCAATAAAAATCTTAGGAATTGCTGAATAAGTATCACCTAGAATTGCCTGGGCTATACGAAGACATCCATAACCACCTCGAGCCGCCATAACGGCGTCAACCTCACTGTCATTCCAAAGATTTCGAAACTCTGAAACTCGATTTTTGTCAGTGTCTGAGAGATAATCCTGTCCCGGCCATAGGTTTCTTGGAAACCTGGTATTATAACCAAGTTCATTAAGAATACGAACTCCCTCAATAAATAGGGCTTTATCCCTGATTACCCCTGCTGGAGCAGCAATGCCAATGGTTGAACCTCGTTCCAATGGGCGAGGAAGAATCATTTTCTATCCTTTTTGAGAGTTGAGTAAATGTAATGCAAACCTTTCAAAGTCAGGAGTTGATCAATATGATGAACTTTTTGGGAGTAGGGCACGACAAGATTGGCCATACCGCCTGTTGCCAGACAGGTGAGTTTATTTGAATCATCACACATTGAATTGCCAAGAACTTCAATAAGGCCGTCTATCATCACACCATAGCCATATAGTATGCCACTTTTCATTGCATCTACAGTATTTTTCCCAATTACCCCAGCAGGTGGTGTGGATATATCGATGTGAGGAAGCTTTGCTGTTCTATTAGCGAGCGCCTCAAGTGATATTGCAATCCCCGGCAAAATACTACCCCCCAGATATTCGCATTTGGCAGTAACACAATCAAACGTTATAGCCGTACCAAAATCGATGACAATGAGATCAGTTTTATAAGTTGACCATGCAGCAATGGCGTTGACCAGCCTGTCTGCGCCAACCTCGCTGGGAAATTCTGTCTGAATACTGATTAGAGGTGCAATTGCTGTGTCATTCACAATAAATGGTTCTGCCTGGAGGTCGCCGCTAAAATGCTTTTCACAGCAACTCGTCCAGGCTGCCTCAAGAGAAGGAACGACACTTGAGATTATTATATCAGTAATAGCCAGGTCGACCATGCCAGCCATTGTAAATAATGCGTTAAACTGTATCGCTATCTCATCTGGTGTCATGGCACGATCAGACTTAAGTCGCCACTGGCCACGAAGATTTTCACCATCATAAAGCCCTACGACGGTATGTGAATTGCCTATGTCTATTACAAATAGCATTTGAATTACTCTTAGGGGAAAAGATTGTTCTGCCGATATTTGACGCCGTTGTTTTTCTTCTTAAATTTTATGCTAAAACATTATAATAGTTTGAAAAAGAAAAGCACATATATAATATATGCAGCTCACCCTTGAAATGTACTGTGTACTCATGGAGAAACATTCGATAGCATTTAATAATCTCATCCTCACTTAAGGAGAATTATTGAATTATGGAAACGGTACTTCTAGTTCAAACTACTTTCTCAGATAAAAATGAAGCTCTTGAATTTTCAAAAAAAGTATTGCAAACTCGCCTTGCTGCATGCGTTCAGCTTTCCCGGGAAACAGAATCGATGTATTGGTGGAAAGAGGCAATAGAAAAGGATAAAGAAATTATTGTAACCATGAAAACATTGCAGACGATGTACCCACGACTTGAGGCTTTTATTGAGAAAAACCATTCCTATGAAACGCCTGAGATTTTAGCTACAGTTGTGGAGCATGTCGGAACTGACTATTATCAATGGCTCTGCGATGAAATCTGTAAAGGAACTGGAAAATAATGAGTAAATCTGGCTATAGACGTAAAAGAATAGGCGAATATAAGTGCCATTGCTGCAAGGAAAAGAAAGCATTTTGCTGGAGCTGTCCCTGCGGGTTTCAGATCTGTGATGAGTGTTTTAAGGAGAATATATGGGGGATTAGTAATGGTCCGACCTGGATCTGTCCAGACTGTGAGCGTATCCGCATGACCTGAGATGGCAATAATATATAGCTCTAAACAGTACCGAAAAAGTACAACCAGATACACTCCTCACATTCAAAGACAATACTTCTCAACTGAACATCTCTGTAAAGGATTGCCTGGAAACCCTATTTAAAGCTTACTTCCTGTAATGGACCGTCAATTGTAACATTTATCCACTGTTGATCCCACCACTCCTTGGGAGTGACAAAAACACCATTTACGAGCATTGAAAAGTGGAGATGGTCACCGCCTGCCATGCCTGTTTTGCCTGTCAGTCCCAGAACAACACCTTTTTCGATAACATCGCCAACCACCACTTCAATTTTGCTGAGATGAGAGTACAAGCTAAAAACACCCTGACCATGATCAAGAAGGACCATGTTTCCATATATACCAAGGTACTCAGCATAGACAACTTTCCCTTTATTCGCGGCTCTGACTTCAGCTCTGCTGGTTGAAGCTATGTCCATACCGAGATGTACCTGATTATCTATTTCTTTACCTTTGTAGTAATAGGTACGATAATCTGCAAAGCCTGCTCTTGAAGCACCCGCCATTCGAGAAAATCTACCTTCCCACAATCTTTCCGGGGTTGGATTATGGCAGAGCTCAGAAATTTTAGTATTATTGGCCAACCGAACTACAGTGTTGGTATAAATGTACTTCTCTTTCATATCCCCCGTCATCTCAGGATAATATTGAGAAAATTCGGGAATTTTGGTTTCGAGAAAGTCATCTCCAACATTTATGCGATCAAACTTCTTCTCTTCCTTTTTAAACACAGGTGTAAAGGGGTAGCTGGTCGCATTTCCGGCGGCATCCCTAGCGACAACCATAGCTCGGCCAATCTCTTCTGCGTCATAGGGGAGGGCTATATAGGCAACGAACACATCGTCTCGTTTATCGTTTACCAAATAACCTTTATGGAAATGACCTCCAAAATCTACCCCATGCTCTACGGCATCACCAATTGTCTGATAAATGACTATGCCACTACCTCCATTACGGATATATTTTTCAGCATGCAGAAGACTGATTTTCGGAGGAACTGTATCTATGATGACGGAGTGTTGAACTGTTACAAAATTGCCAGAAAGGGTGTTGCGAAAGGAATAGTCTCTTACTGTTAATATAAGGACGGCTTCTCCATCCTGGAGGCCAGATTTGTTGTAATTAAAATCTACTTTCTGAGAATATGAAGATGGGCCCATTTTGCCGGAGTATCCCTGTCTTGGAAATTCCTTGTCGAAAAGAATATACTCCTTTTCATTCTGTTGCAGGATCAGACGAATTGATCGTAATCCACTCTGTTGATCATCTGCCGATAACTTAAATGAGCCCTCTTTGCTCAGATATTGAATATTTCCTTCAAGCTGTACTACAGGAGGTGATTTCTCAAAATAAACAAGTGTAATATATACGCTTGCACCTACTATCATTCCAAGAAATATAAGAATTAAAGACTTGGAAAGCCTGCCGCTTTTAGATTTTTTAGTGAGTGTCATAAATCCTTATGTCCATCTTGTTTTAGTGCCAAATTATATCGTACTTTTCAATATGCAGATCCTTGACAGGAACGACAATAAGCTTTTTTTGCGTATCATTTTCCAGCTGAGACAGGGTGCTTTTTTCCTCTTTGTTAAGCATGTCGGCAATGCGAGGATGTACTCGCAGCGTGATGGAGAAGCCTCCGGTCCTTTCTGCATTCCTATGAATTTTCCTGAAAATGTCATAACAAATAGTGCGACGTGACTTAAGAATACCTTCACCTGCACAGTAGTGGCAGGGTTCACACATCATTTGTGTTAAATTTTCTGAACTGCGCTTACGGGTCATTTGCACCAGGCCGAATTCAGAAAGTTTGAGAATATTAATTCGGCTTTTATCAATTTTTACTTTTTCTTTAAAAAAGGTAAAAAGCTCTTCACGATGTATCTCGTTGTCCATATCTATAAAATCTATGATAATTATCCCGCCAATATTGCGTAAACGAAGCTGATAGGCTATTTCCTCTGCAGCTTCCATATTGGTTTTAAATATGGTTTCATTGAGATTGTTCTTGCCGACAAATCTTCCGGTGTTTACGTCAATTACCGAGAGTGCCTCTGTACTCTCGATAATGATGTATCCGCCAGATCTAAGCCAGACCTTTTTTTCGGTGGCTCGACTGATCTCGGTATCAATGCCATGTGCTTCAAAAAGCGGGGTGTCATCTTCATAAAGAGAAATTTTGTTTGTCAGCTGCGGTGCAAAATTTTTCACAAAATCATAAAGTTTTGTATAGGCATCTTGATCATCAATAATCAGATTGTCAACATTATGGGTGAAAAGATCTCGTACGGAGCGGAAGGTTATATCCAAATCTTCATAAACCAAAGAGGGAACAGCTGAGTTGGTGGCTATATCCTGAATTTCGTCCCAGAGAAGAAGAAGAAATTCCATATCGGCTTCAAGCTCATCTTCGGAGGCAAACTCAGCAACTGTTCGAACGATGAAACCGGTGCCTTCTGGACGCAAATTCTCAATTTGAGTTTTGAGATGAAGACGCACCTCCTCATCCTCTATTTTTCTTGAAATACCAATATGTTCTGTAAGTGGTATAAAAACCAGATTACGACCCGGAAGGGTAATATGGCATGTGAGCCGAGCTCCCTTTGTGCCAATTGGATCCTTGCTGACCTGGACGAGGATGTCCTGTCCTTCTTTAAGCAAATCTTCAATATTGAGCCCCTGAGTCCGTCGTAGGTCTTTTTCAGGAAGTATAGTGCTAAAAGATCTATCAGTACCTTCCTGTTCACGATTCAATATTTCCTGATCTAGTTCATTTTGAGAAAGATACACATCGTCAACATAAAGAAAACCGGTCCTTTCAAGCCCAATGTTTACAAATGCAGCTTGCATTCCCGGGAGAACTCGTACAACCTTGCCCTTATATATATTGCCAATGAGTCCTTTTTCAGTAGGTCTTTGAAGATGAAATTCACTGAGAGTACCATTTTCAACAATGGCAATTCTCACTTCATATCTTCTCGAATTTATTAATATTTCAGTGCTCATTTTGAATATATATATGAAATGAGATGATTGGTATTCACCTGCATTTTAAAAGTGTGTTGATGAACAGACCACTATACAGTATCTCTATGGTAAAAAGCCAGTTGTAATCACTCATCAAGGAAATATTATCACCCTAATCATGAACAAGGTCTCTGTAATAATACCAACTTACAACAGAGCTGCTTTAGTGGTAAGAGCAGTTCAATCGGTACTCAAGCAAAAACATTTCTCCGGCGAATTGATTATAGTCGATGATGGGTCCGAAGATGAGACTGCTGAGGCGGTAAATGCAATTTCTTCACCAGGGAACATTTCAATACGATATCATCGAATTGCCAATAGTGGCCCTGCAACTGCTAGAAATACCGGTGTATCTTTAGCTGAATATCCCTTGATAGCATTTCTTGACTCAGATGACCACTGGTATCCTAACAAAATTTCACAACAACTTGAGATGCTACGTAAAAATCCTGGATACAAAATATGCCATACAGGAGAGAAATGGTTGCGCCGAGGAGTTCATCTCAATCAGAAAAACATCCACAGACCCAGGCAGGGCAATATATTTTCTCACTGCTTGAAATTGTGCGCCGTGGGCATGTCCACAGTGTTAATGTACAAATCTCTTTTTACTCAGAGTGGCGGATTCGACCCTCTTTTACCATGTTGCGAAGACTATGATTTTTGGCTGAGGGTAAGTTATCGGCATGATTTTTTGCTGGTGGCTGAGCCTTTAATTATTAAAGAAGGTGGAAGAACAGATCAATTATCCTATAAATATCGCGTTGGCATGGATCAATATCGTATTTATGCTATAGAGAAGATTATCAAAAAGGAATCCTTAAACAAGGAGCAGCTTGAGCTTGCACTTTCAGAACTTTCAAAAAAATGCAAGGTATACGGCAATGGCTGCATCAAGCATGGTCAACTTGAAAGGGGTCGGCACTATTTGGCTATCCCAGAGAAATATAAGCAGAAGATATGAACACAAGCACTAAAACAGACTGGGCTGACCCATCACATTATCTTAAAAGAATACATGTTGCCAAGGATGTCCTTGGGTTGCCGTATACTCAAAAAATATTACAAAACACGAATTTACCTTTGAGCATAGTACCAGAAGGGGAACAACCCAAAATAAGTGACAAAGATTATTGCGAGACTCTGACACGAGGAAAAAAACATCTATTTCTTTGTAATAATAAAGGCAGCTTTTTCAAACCCTGCCCGGGAACCGCTGAATATACCTGCTGTGGCTATCATGTCCTTAATATTGGCATGAACTGTCCAATGGATTGTGTTTACTGTATTCTTCAAGCGTATCTTAATCAGCCGTGGATTACGGCTTTTGTAAACGTTGAGCAATTGTTTGCTGAGTTGGATTCGGCAATGGACAATGATGTGCAACAATTTTTCCGGATTGGTACAGGTGAGTTTACCGATTCTCTTGCATTGGAGACTGTTACAGGGCTGAGCAAAAGACTGGTTGAATATCTTGCTCACAAAAAAAATGGAGTTCTTGAATTGAAAACCAAGAGTGCTTCCATTGCGAACTTACAAGATGTTGATCACCAGGGCAGAACTATCCTCTCCTGGTCATTGAACTCACCAGCGATAATGAAGGGGCAGGAGTTTCGAACGGCCACACTCACTCAGCGTCTTGAAGCTGCCGGTCGTGCTTCAAGTTGGGGGTATAAACTTGCCTTTCACTTCGATCCAATTGTTCTTCACGAAAACTGGCAGGAAGAGTATAGACAAACGGTTGATTTGCTTTTTGAAAAAGTCGATGCCAACGACATTGTATGGATTTCTCTGGGGGCGCTACGCTATCTCCCCTCTTTAAAACATATTGCAAATAAGAGATTTCCACATACTCGTATTTTTGCCGATGAATTTATAATGGGACTTGATGGGAAGTCTCGATATTTTCGCACCCAGCGAGCAGAAATGTATAGATATATCTATTCTCTTCTTGCCTCCAGAATTAACGATGACACCTGTGTCTATTTCTGTATGGAAAGTGATGAAATATGGAAAGAGGTTTTTGGCTTTTCTCCTGAAGAAAAGGGCGGATTAGCGAAAATGCTTGATAGGGCAGCAATTACTGCGATAGCCAAATATTAAAACTTGTTCTTTAAAAAATCTGTAATATACTTGCTGCTGATTTCAAAATAACTTCAACACATATCCAGCGAAAAGGGAGAGGGGAAAATGATCAACAAAGCCATACTTATTGGAAATCTGGGAGCCGATCCCGAAATACGCTACACACAGTCAGGCACACAGGTGGCAACTTTTAATGTGGCAACCACCGAGCGATGGAAAGGGCAGGATGGTCAGATGCAGGAAAGTACTGAATGGCATAGAATTGTCGCATGGAAGCGCCTTGCAGAGATTTGCGGTGAATATCTTAACAAAGGTTCAAGGGTCTACATTGAAGGAAAAATCCAAACGCGTAAATGGCAGGACCAAAATGGGAACGATAGGTTTACCACTGAAATTATAGCACGAGAAATGAAGATGCTCAGTCCCCGCGGAGGAAGCTCCAGCGGTGGAGGTGAAAGCTACGATTCATCCGGTGCCGATTCATTTCCTGAACCGCCCTCGGGATATGGCGGTACGGGAGAGGATGTCCCTTTCTAGCTTTTTGCTGCTGTCAAGAATTACCCCAAATAGGAATTTTCTCATCTCCTGGAAACTGTTTATGCTATTTTTTTTGGTTTTCAGGAGATTCTTTTGTAGACACGTCAATCAGGTATTTTTTTATAAATAGATAAAGTTACAAGCACACTGTACCTTTTTTCAAGGGTTTGAGAAGGAGATGATGTTCTTTATATAAAACTCAAATCTTATGATAGAGTAGATTCCATTGTTAAGAGATATTATTTTATTACTTAAGGTACTAAGGAAGGTTGACGATGAGCAGAAGAGGCCCTATTGTGCGTGCTATGATATTACTGCTGATTTTTATCAGCAGCACCTCTTTTCGATTTTTTTGAGACCACTGAAATATGGATTATTATGAAACCTTAGGCATTTCAAAAAATGCCACCGCCAGTGAAATTAAAAAAGCATATCGTAAATTGGCGTTGAAGTATCATCCTGATAAAAACCATGGAGATAAAGCTTCGGAGGCCAAATTTAAAGAGATCAGTGAAGCGTATGCTGTTCTGTCTGACCCTGGCAAGAAAGAGCAGTACGATACCTATGGTTCGACTGACTTTCATAGAAGGTATTCTCAGGAAGATATTTTCAGGAATTTTGATCTCAACGACATCTTACGACAATTCGGTTTCGGTGGTGGTGTCGGCAACGGTGGAAGAACAACGTTTCACAGCAACATGGGTGGCGGAGGAAATCCCTTTTCATCGTTTTTCGGCCAGGGAGGAGAGGGCATGCATGGCTGCGGAGCTGGAGGTTGTGGTCAACAGGCCAAGGGGCAGGATATGGTATACCAGCTTTCTGTTACCTTGGATGATGTTATGAATGGAGCCAACAAAAATATATCTTTACGAAAGAATGGTCAAATAGAAAACGTCACTGTTAAAGTCCCTGCCGGTATAGAAGCTGGAAAAAAACTCCGTTTAAAAGGCAAAGGTGGAGCTGCACCGGCTGGCGGTATTGCAGGCGATCTCTACCTTAAAGTTGACATTGCACCGCACCATCTTTTCTCAAGAGATGGCGACGACCTGATTATGTCCAAGCAAATCCAGTTTAGTGAGGCATGCTTTGGAACCCAGGTGGAAGTAACCACTCTTGAAGGGAAAAAATTTAGCGTCAAGGTCCCCCCAGGTACCCAATGCGATTCCCGTTTAAGAGTTAAAGGACATGGACTCCCACATGGCCCTATGGGCGATCGTGGGGATATCTATGTTAAAATCAACATCAACGTACCTGCAGATCTTACAGAAGAGCAGCAGGAGCTTATCAACAAACTAAAAGACACCGGAATGTAACCAACCGGTTAACGATTGCTGCAGTTACTCCTGCCCCCCAAATCTTATGATTATGAGATACTATTAGTATTTCATATCAGCATAGGCTAGCCATCCTCCGGCCGACACCAGTTCTCTATCGAACGAGTTAAGCTTAAATGTGCATTCAACGCTTTTCTTCGCTGGCTCCTTTGTCTGCGCAGTAATGAGCGCATTCTCAAGATCGACACTCACATCAACTGTGCCTTGCAGACTAAAAAGTTGGTCTATCTGGTCTTTTTCAAGTTCGATAGCCAAAATACCACAGTTAAACATGTTCTGTCTAAAGATACGGGCAAAACTCTGGGCAATAATCACGTCAATATCATTGACCTCAAAAGCCCATACGGCATGTTCTCTAGAAGATCCGCAGCCAAAATTCTCCCGCGTTACAACGACTCTGGCATTTTTTATCACCTCTGACTTTCTATCAAAATTTTGACCATCAAGCAGAAGATCTTCCAATAAATGCTCCCTCAATGCGGTTTTGGATATCTCTGTGAGATATTTTGCTGGGATTATCTCATCGGTATTTATATCATTTCTATCAAGAAATATGGCTTCTCCGCCAAAAGTTTTCATAGTTGCCTCGTTGCTAATCAAGTAAGGTACGTGGGTCTGTAATTTTTCCTGTAACGGCTGCTGCTGCTGCTGAAATAGGGCTCATGAGATGCACCATTCCACCTTTTCCCATTCGTCCGTTAAAGTTTCGATTGGTGGTGGAAGCACACACTTCCCCTTCAGCCAATACCCCTGAACTCATCCCCAGACATGCACCACAGGTTGGATTGAGAACGCAGAAACCAGAGTCCATAAAAATCTTTATAATACCTTCTTCAAGTGCCATAGCATAGACCTGAGGTGTTGCTGGAGTGACAATGCCTCGTACTCCCTGTGCCAAAGCTCTTCCCCGAAGTATTTTGGCAGCATCTCGTAAATCCTCTATGCGTCCGTTCGTGCATGAGCCAATATAGATCTGATCAACCTTGGTTTCCGGTAGACTTTCTATATCGACGACCTGGTCAGGCTTGTATTGAACTGTAGTCTGAGGTGTAAGGCTGCTTACATCGATATCAATCCGATCCACAAAAACAGCATCTTTATCAGAGTGCCATTGGGTAAAGTCAGCTATGGCATCGTCTATTGTTGTGTATTGATCTTTAATAAATGGCCAAAGATATTCAGCAGTCACCTTATCTGGCATACATATACCACTCGTTGCTCCGGCCTCAACGGCCATATTGCAAAGTGTCATTCTCTCAGACATGGTAAAAGAGTCTACGGTTGGACCAACAAATTCAATCACCTTGTCTGTCCCGCCGTTGACTGTGATCTTTTTAATTATTGAAAGGATTACATCCTTAGCACTAACACCTTTCTGTAAATTTCCATCAATGGTTATTCTGATCGTCTGGGGTGTTCGAAAAGAACAGACCCCCTTATAAATACCAACCTCAAGGTCGGTGGTGCCAACACCTGCGGCAAAAGCTCCAAAAGCTCCATGGGTACAGGTATGTGAATCGCCCATGATAACTGTATATCCTGGGCGGACAAACCCTTTTTCCGGAAAGAGTGCATGACAGACACCATTTGCACCAATATCGAAAAAATCTTTAATCCCATGGCGTTTAGCCCAATCCCTCATGATTTTTCCCTGCATCGCGGTCTTTGAATCCTTTGCCGGGGTAACATGATCAATCACAGCTTTGATTTTCGTACTGTCGAAAACTGAATCCATGTTTTTTTCAACAAGATCCATAATTGCTATGGGTGTGGTGATTTCATGACACATGACAACATCAAGATCGAGAATCATAGTTTCAGGGGCAGGGGTGTCACGTAGATGAGCTGCAAATATTTTCTCTGCTATGGTCTTTCCCATAAACTAACTCCAATGCGTATATTTTTGGGTAATGCCTATATATAGTGTTTGTAGTATCAAAAAGATACAAAACACAATGGTCTCATTCCAGATGAACATAACTGGGAAGGGCTGACAATGTACCTCAAAAAGGTCAATATTGCCATGCAAAATTCAAATTGTAATATAAGCTTGGAGCCTATCTTTACTTCCTTCTAATTTGCTTCGGTATATCAAACGTGAGAATAGGTATGTTGAGGTTACTTTAAAGATCTGCTTGACAAACGGTTTTTTTTCTTTTCAGCACTTCTCAGCCTATTGTTATTTGGGCCCGAGAAAACTGTGAAATGTGATTCTATGGAAAGAAAAAACTTTCTTGTCGTTTTTTTCAGTGTTCAATGTAATTCAGAATTATGGTGTTTTCATTCCATTTTATCCTGATCAATTCTTTTCCTGTAGACAATGAATAGACAGCATATTTAGCTGTACTGTCAGATAAAATTATTACTGTACATGCTTCCTTTTTGAGAACTATTATTTATTAATTAAATCTCTGTTATAGTGAAGCTTTTACATATTTTCCCTTGACTGCGAGATACTATTTTTGATACTCTTACAGTGTGTGTGGCATTTATCTTAATGAGAATGGATAATGCCGGACTTTAAGGTTGGCAGAAAGATTCTGTCGTTACATGGAGGTTCTGGGTATGTCAGATCGTGTTCAAGGAAAGGTAAAGTGGTTTAATGCAAGTAAAGGGTATGGATTTATTGAAAGACCGCAGGGGGAAGCTGATGTTTTCGTGCACTTCAGTGCTATTGTGGGAGAGGGGTTTCGCAGTCTGGAAGAGGGGCAGGATGTGGAATTCTCTATAGCAAAAACAGATAAGGGATTACAGGCAGAAAAGGTTGCTCGATTGACAACATAATCCAATACTTCTAGCGACAAACAACAACTGACTGTAAAAGCGTCCGTTGCCTGAAAGGGAAGGCAACGGACGCTTTTTTATTGCTTTTCTTTCAGATGTATTTCTGGTAATGCTCTTAACCTGAAAACGATTATGAAGTGTCTACAATGAATAAATGATGGAAAATTTAAGCATTAACCTTAAATCCCCAGAGATAACAGCTGCTTTTGGAATTTCTTTGGGAAGACACGTTGAAGCAGGTGATGTAATCTGCCTCGATGGTGATCTTGGAAGTGGTAAGACAACCCTCACGCAGGCAATCGCCAAAGGTCTTGAAATCCCTCCTGAGTATTACGTTACAAGTCCCTCTTTCAATATCTTTCATGAATATCCTGGTAGAATTCCATTGTATCATATGGATTTTTACCGGCTCCATTCTAGCGAAGATGTTGTTGCTATCGGACTTGACGAATATTTCTATCAAGATGGCCTCTGTGTCATAGAGTGGTCAGAAAAAGCTCTAGATATCCTGCCGGAAGATCGACTTTCCATTAAATTAAATACAATTTGCGAAAATGCACGCCAAGTTGTTTGCACTTTTAACCAACAATCATGGCAACATAAAATAGAAAGTAGTGTTCGTAAAATATCTCATATAATCGTATAGATGCCATCTTCATTTTTAAAATACTGCAGAGCTCAATCCAATGTAGTGGAAAAACGACTTATGCAAAAATGTTTCATACAAAATCTGGAAAATGGTTAAACTTTCAGATTCAGGTTTACCTCAATTCTTAACGACATGATCACATCAAATACTATCAATCTGAAATATTATGAAAAAACAAAAAATTATCTTCAATGACTGTCATAAAACATTTACAACGGACCAGGACAAAGCTCTGACTCCTCATCAGACTGTTCAAAACTTTTACAAGAAACTTGAAAAACTCGATATAGATATACTTAGTGAAGTAAAACGTATCGATAACGGTAGACTGAATATCCCAGTATATTTCAGTGTATGCGGTCAAGACGCTGCGGATATTATCGGCACAAAAAAGCAGATGGGGAAGGGGTCTTCTCCAGAACAGGCTGAGGCTTCAGCCTGTATGGAACTTGCAGAGCGCTTTTCATTCTTTTCCTTCAAGAATAATGAAGATAATTTCATCGTAGGCGATTATTCCACGATGAGATCACAGGGGTATCCCGTTTTGCCTTTTGAATATCTTTTGCGTTCTGTTCATGATGAAAAAACCGATGTCTCCACCTTGGAAAAACTCCTCGAGGGCATACCTATCCAGTGGACATGGGCTACAAATCTGACCAAAGACGAAGAAGTTCTCCTGCCTTTTTCCTGGTTTTATGCAATAAATGAGTTTAATGGCCCATCTGCCGGCAACACCTATGAAGAAGCGGCCCTTCAGGGAATCAGTGAAATTGTTGAAAGACATGTCTGCTCAGTTATAAATCATCAGAAGCTTCCCACCCCGGCAATCGATCAAGACTCAGTTAAAGATCCTGTCGCAAAACGGTTAATAGATATATTTAGACAGAATGGGATAGAATTATATCTTAACGATTTTTCCCTTGATACAGGAATTTGTACGGTTGGTGCGCTTGCAGTTGACCCTTCTACTTTTCCTGAAAAAAGCGAAATTGTCTATACAGCTGGAACGACTCCTGATGCAGAAAAAGCTGTAATCAGAGCCATTACCGAGGTTGCACAGTTAGCGGGTGATTTCAATTCTCACTCAAATTATGTTGCTTCTGGACTGCCCAAACCTTTAGCCATGACAGAGGTTGAGCATGTAACCAACCCAGGAATGCACACTACCATTGAGGCAATGAATGATCTTTCGGACCCGAACATTAAAGTCGAGGTTGAAAACTGTATAGCTGCACTAAAAGCTATTAATCTTGATGTTTTCATGATAGACGTTCGACTTCCAGAGCTTGATATTCCTGCATTATACACAATAATTCCAGGTGCTCATTTTCGTGAACGTTCAATGATTAAATCGGTAGGTTTGTTTGCAGCAAAGCTTATTGTCGAGCTTATGAATGACCCAGAAGTTATCGAACAAAAGCTTGAAACCATAAGTGAAATACTTCCAGATGCCTATTACATTGCCTTTTATCGAGGCAGGAATCTGTTCAATCTTGGTTCTTTTGATGAGGCACTCACATATTTTAGCACTGCACTTCAGCATAACCCTCAGGAGGAAGACCTGCCTTACATCTATTCGTATCTAGGTAACTGCCTGGTTAAGCTTGAAAGATATGATGAAGCTATCGCTGCACTCAAAACAGGATGTGAACACGATGATGAGCGTCCTGATCTTCATAATCTTCTTGGTGTTTGTTATTTTAAAAAGCAACAATACTCCAGTGCGATTCCATGTTTTAAGCGAGCAGTCGATCTTAATCCAACTTCAGCGATGGATTATGCAAACCTTGGCGTAAACTATGCGAAAATTGATAAAAATGCTGAAGCTATACAGTTTTTTACCCTGGCACTCACTCTCGATCCGAGTCTCGATTTTGCCAGAGAATATATGGATCGTCTTATAGCTGAAAAGAAGAATTAAATTACACGTAAAACCTTTTGGTTTGATTATTCATAATTCAGACAAGACATGAAGAAACTGGTGCTGTTACGGCATGGAGATATCGCAGAGTTCCACAATAAGTATCTGGGGATAACGAACGCTCATCTCTCAGCAAAAGGGAAGAAGCAGGCTGTTCATTCTGCGGCAGCTCTTGCCACGAAAAAATTCGATACCATTTATTGCAGTCCTCTTGAGAGGTGTCAGGAGACCCTGAAAATACTCAACCGACCGGAAAAAGTCTTTTTTGATGAGCGGATAAAAGAAATAGACTTTGGTCTTTGGGAAGGAAAAACATTTTCCGAAATTGACGAACAATATCCAGACATAGTAAGTAGATGGGCTGAATGTGATCCTGAATTTAGGTTTCCAGAAGGAGAGAAAATTATTGATTTCCGGGCTCGTGTTTCTGGTTTTTCTCGCCAGTTATATGATTTAAAGAGTAAAACTATCCTTATCATCAGTCATGGAGGTGTTATTCGTCACCTTATCTGTGCACTTCTCAATATTTCATTTGAGAACTATCTCTATTTTAAAATAGATTACTGCAGGTTCGCTTTACTGAATCTCTACAGTGAAGGTGGTATTTTAATCGGACTCAACAGAAGGTTTATTGATGGCTAATATTGTTCTCGTAACAGGTGGAGCACGAAGCGGCAAAAGCTCCTATGCCCAGGAACGTGCAGAACGACTTGAGGGAAGTAGATTATTCATTGCCACCTGTCCCCGAATAGATCCGGAGATGGATGAACGAATTGACAGACATATCATAGATCGCAAAGATAGAGATTGGCAAACCATCGAAGAGGAAATCAATATTGCCGAAGTCATCAGAACAAATTATGAGAGTGATATTCTTCTACTAGATTGTCTCACTCTCTGGGTAAACAATATACTTTATTCATATGAGCAAAAGAGTCTTAATTTTACTGAAATACAGATAACCGTTCTATGTAACGAACTTCTTGATGTAAGCATAGGACATCCTGGCACAATTATTTTTGTTACAAATGAAATAGGATCAGGTATTGTACCGGAAAATTCATCATCACGTCGCTACCGGGACCTTGTCGGCAGATGTAATCAGAACATTGCCCAAAAAGCCAATGAAGTAGTGCTTGTGAGTTGTGGCATACCCTTAACATTAAAATCTGACTAAAAAGTGAACCTTACAGCTATGAGTTTATTTGAAGATACCTTAAAGGCGATTTATCCTCAGGATTCAGATGTTCGAGAACAAGCTAAACAGAGATTAGAACAACTTGCCATGCCGCATTGGGCGCTTGGAGATCTCATGGATCTCGCTATTGAGCTGGCAGGTATGACCCGCTCAATGACACCTCCGGTCATAAAAAAAGCCATTGTGACAATGGCAGGTGATCATGGGGTGACCCAAGAAGGAGTGAGTAAATTTCCCAGTGAAGTTACACCACAAATGGTTGCTAACTTTGTTAATGGCGGCGCTGGGATAAACGCCCTTGCCAGACAGGCAAGGGCCGATGTCTTTGTGGTCGATATGGGCGTAAATGCGGACCTTGCAAATCTTGTACGTTCCGGAAAACTCATCGATAAAAAAGTCGGACCCGGAACAAATAATATTGCCAAAGGGCAGGCGATGAGCCATGGCCTTGCTAAGCGCAGTATTGAGGCTGGAATTGAGATTGCAAACCAATTGTCTCCTGATTATGACATTTTTGGCACTGGTGATATGGGGATCGGCAATACTACGCCATCGACTGCCATTGCTGCAGTTATAACAAAAAGAGAAGTCCGCGAACTGACTGGTAGAGGTACCGGTTTGGATGATGAGCAGTTGCACCATAAAATTGAGATAATCGAAAAGGCGATTACCATCAACAACCCCAATTCCCAAAACGGTATAGATGTGCTCGCGAAAGTAGGCGGTTTTGAGATAGGAGGAATAGCAGGGCTTATTCTAGGTGCTGCCGCGAAACAAAAACCAGTTGTTGTTGATGGATTTATATCCACAGCCGGTGCTCTCATTGCGTATACCATTGAGCCGTTTGTAAAAGACTATCTCATTTTTTCTCACAGATCAGTAGAGCCTGGACACAAGGCGATGCAGGCACATCTTGGATGCACAAAACCGCTTCTTGATCTAAATTTCAGATTAGGCGAAGGGACGGGCGGTGCCTTGGCCATGAACCTCATTGAGGCAGCTGTGGCCATTCTCACCGAAATTGATACCTTTGAAGAGGCCGCTGTAGCAGGTGCCGATAAATAGATTTTGCCAGAACTTATGAAGCAATCATTCCGGCAGCTTTTTACCGCATTTCGCTTTCTGACCATTATACCGTTTCCATGGTTATCACAAAATGACAGCGAGTGTTTTCCGGATTCCGTAAAGTACTTTGGCGTTGTTGGTCTGTTTATTGGTGTTTTCGGCAGTACATTGACCTATTTTTCATCTTCATTTTTATCCTATCCACTCCTATGTAGTGCATTATTGCTGTATCTTTCTCTTATCTCCGGTTTTTTACATCTTGACGGAATAGCCGATACTGCTGACGGATTTTTCAGCTCAAGACCAAAAGAAAAAATCCTCGCTATCATGAGAGATAGCAGAACAGGAGCAATGGGTGTAATAGCCCTGATTTTTCTCCTTCTTTTTAAATTTTGTGCACTTCTCAGCCTTCCTCAAGAAAAATTACCTCTTGTTGCTTTTTTCCTGCCGCTATCAGGAAGATGTGCCATCGTTTACTCCATGAGTTTTTTGCCGTATGCACGAGAGGATGGCGGACTGGGGAAGATGTTTTATACATCGGAAAAGAAAGGCAATCTGTGGGTAACCACATTTATCTTCATAATAGCCGGTTTTCTGGTAGATATTTCCCTCACCATACTTTTATTATGCATATTACTCGTTGTTGTTTTTCTCTTTGGGCTATGGTGCAAACGGATAATTGGGGGAATAACAGGAGATACGCTTGGTGCCGTCTGTGAAATAATAGAAACATCCGTGGCCATTGCTCTGTCAATTTTCTTTACTATCTAACTCGAAATAATGACAAATACCTTTCACTCAATACCTGGAAGCACGGGGCATGGTGGAAACATTCACCTGCTTTCAAGAAACAAATCCGGTTCTCGAACAATCCTTGATTTTAGTGCCAATATCAATCCTTTAGGCCCACCATCCTGGGCCCGGCGCACGATAAGCAAAACCATTTCGGATATCATTCACTACCCGGATCCTGACTGTCATGATTTTGTCCAGGCAATCATGCGGAAATATCCTGTCCAGGCCAATATGATTGTACCTGCAAATGGTACCACCGAACTGCTGTATCAATTGCCCTCCATTTTATCATGCACACGAGCGGTTATTCCTGTCCCGTCCTACATAGATTATCAGAAGGTAATGGAACTTCATAATATTGACGTTTTTCAATTTCCACTATCTATGGACAATAATTTTCAGCTTGATGCAATGGCTCTCTCTGGGATCATAAAAGATGGCGATTTGGTCATCCTTGGTTCCCCTAATAACCCAACAGCATCGGTTATTGATAGCGAGACAATTTGCGATCTTGCAAAAAGACATCGGAATACATGGTTTATAATAGATGAGGCATTTCTCGAATTTATTGAAAACGGAAAATCTGTCGCAGGTACAGAAAAAAACATTATTACTCTTCATTCATTGACTAAATTCTATGCAATTCCTGGCTTGCGGCTGGGCTTCGGAATATTTCCTGAACAAATTGCGGCTCAACTCATAAAGACAATGCCTCCCTGGTCGGTAAACTCGTTGGCTCAGGCTGTCGGCTCTCGATTGTTTGACGATCGCGGTTATCGGCAGACTACGCTGCAAACCCTCAAAACTCTGCGCGACAAGCTCTATTCTCGTCTTAGCTCAATAAAGAAGCTACATGTATTTCCTTCTTCAGCGAACTATTTCCTGATAAAAATTCTTCATGGTCCGAAAGCAAGCGAACTTTTTAACGAGCTTTTAGATAAAAATTTAGCCATTCGAGTCTGCAGCAATTACCACGGCCTTGATAACAGTTTTTTTCGAATAGCGGTACGCACTGAAACGGAAAACGAACAGCTTGTCCAAGCATTGACTTCTATCTTCAATAAAGAAAAGAAATGCTCGATCAGTCGTGCTCCAAAGAAAAAATCGATTATGGTTCAAGGTACATCGTCAAATGCCGGCAAATCGGTTCTTGTTGCTGCACTTTGCAGAATTATGGTTCAGGATGGTTTACGTGTCGCTCCTTTTAAAGCTCAGAATATGTCACTTAACTCCTTTGTCACTCTGGAGGGTCTTGAAATGGGACGTGCCCAGGTTGTCCAGGCCCAGGCAGCAAAACTTGACCCAGATGTGAGAATGAACCCGGTATTGCTTAAACCAAACTCCGACGTTGGCAGTCAGGTTATAGTGCACGGCACCCCCGTTGGCAATATGACGGTAACCGAATATATTCAATATAAAGAGATTGCGGCCCAGATGGCACGTCAGAGTTATGACCAACTACAATCAGAATATGATGCTGTTGTTCTAGAAGGTGCAGGTTCCCCGGGGGAGGTAAATCTCAAGCACCACGATATTGTCAATATGAATATGGCACACTATGCCAATTCTCCAGTATTACTTGTTGGTGATATCGACAGGGGAGGTGTATATGCCTCGTTTATTGGAACCATGGAAGTACTTGACGAATGGGAACGAAATCTGGTGGCCGGATTCCTGGTTAATCGATTTCGCGGTGATGCCACTCTTCTCCGGTCTGCCCATGAATATCTTTTCGAACACACCGCGAAGCCTGTTTTTGGAACTGTTCCCTATATCCAGAATCTTGGTCTGCCAGAAGAAGATTCCGTTTCCTTTAAGGATGGAAAACTTCAGAAAAAACGTCCAAAGGGCGCTCATATCGAGATTGCTCTTATCAACATGCCTCACATCTCTAATTTTACAGATATAGAACCCTTTCTTGACGAGCCTGATGTTTATCTGAAAATTGTCAATTCACCAGACGATCTTAATAACCCTGAAGCAATAATCTTACCTGGCTCAAAAAATGTAATCGGTGATCTTACCTTTCTACACAGAACTGGTCTTGCGGAAACGATTATTAAAAAAGCCCAATTAGGATGCGGAATCGTCGGCATATGTGGCGGATATCAGATACTTGGTAAAATTATTAGAGATCCGCACGGCATTGAGTCAGATAGCAAACATATTCAAGGACTTGGACTTCTTAATATTGAAACGACCCTCGCCAAGGAGAAAACCCTTACGCGTAAATGCGGCATACATCTCCCCAGCGGAACAGGTGTTCATGGGTATGAAATCCACCATGGACTCTCCTCAGGTATTTCTTCTCCACTGCTACAGTTTGATGACAATACCACCTGCGGTACCAGTCATGGAGAGATGCATATTTGGGGATCATATCTTCACGGTATTTTCGATGCCGATGATTTTCGCCGTTGGTACATTGACAATTTACGACAAAAAATCGGACTCAACCGTCTTGATAAAATTCAGGCACCTTATAATCTTGAACATGCGTTTGATGCATTGGCCGATATCGTCCGTGAAAATATTGATATGGATGCTATATACTCTTTGCTGGACACGTAAAGCGGCTCTTTTTACTTTTTGCGGTTTTTTCTATGATTTTTGAACTACTTCTCCTTGCTGCTCTTTTTGCTGACTATCTCATAGGCGATCCTAAATCGATACCACATCCTGTTCAAGGCATTGGTGGAATTGCTGTGGTTTCGGAAAAGTTTTTCAGAAAGATCATCCCCCACCAACGAACCGCAGGTATACTAACATTTTCCTCAACACTCCTTCTCTCTGTTGGCAGCGTTTTTTTCATGCTTGAAATCGCTGCCAGTTATTCACCAGTTCTTCAAGCTGTTATAGCTGTTATTCTCCTTTATTTCTTCATAGCAGTGAAAGATCTTATAACTCATAGCAAAGACGTATATACATCACTTTCTGAAAACCTGCCGATCAGTGAAGCTAGAAAGGCCATAGGAAGAATTGTTGGAAGAGACACAAAGGATCTGGACCGTGCAGATATTTGCAGAGCATGTGTCGAAACAGTTGCTGAGAATATGGTTGACGGTATTACCGCTCCAATTTTTTGGGCAATCCTTTTTTCTCTCTGTAGTCCTGTCTTTTCAGTCCAGCCAATTGCTCTTGCCGCTATTGGTATTACGGCATACAAGACAATAAATACCATGGATTCCATGTTTGGTTATAAAAATGAAAGATATCTATATTTCGGCTGGGCTTCGGCTAGGATAGACGATCTGGTAAATTATTTGCCGGCAAGATTGAGTGGTTTTATCGTTGTTCTAACAGCGTATATTTTAAAGTTCAATGGTCAAAACAGCCTGAAAATATTTCGTCGGGATCGTCATAATCATACAAGTCCAAATGCAGCTCACACTGAGGCAGCAGTGGCCGGTGCATTAGGTTTGCAACTGGGGGGGCCTTCACGCTACTTTGGAGAAATGATAAATAAACCTGTAATTGGTGAGCAGCTGCAGGCAATTTCTCCTGATCACATTCTCAAGACCAATGTACTGATAGTTGTTTCATCTTTCGCATTTATTGTAACTGTTTGCCTCCTGAGAAGAGTTGCAATTTTGCTCCTTTAATGCCTTATTCCTGAAAAGTAGTTAGAAAACAACAAACTGGAGGAACATTTTTGGCATAAAAACGATCTTGACACCCAAAATACGTATTCCTATCAAGTAAGATGTATTTTCTTTCTCCTTCTCTTTTCGAATATTTGACTTGACTTCCCTTGGAGCTGATGCTACTGATTTTGCCGTTGTTAAATATTATTAAAAGGAGGAGAAAGCAATGGAGAGAACTTTCGCAATTATCAAACCAGACGCCTTTCGTGCAGGTAATGCTGGAAAAATCATAGCCCGTATTTATGAAGAGGGCTTTAAAGTAGTCGGCCTTAAAAAGCTCTACCTCAGCAAAATAGAGGCCCAGGGTTTTTATGCTGTCCACCGGGAAAGGCCTTTTTTTGATGAGCTCACTACTTTTATGAGCAGCGGCCCCTGCATTGTCATGGTTCTGGAAGCAGACGGCGCTATTTTGAAGTGGAGAGAACTGATGGGAGCAACAGATCCAAAGGCTGCCGAAGAAGGTACGCTTCGACAGCAGTTCGGTACCTATGTTGGCGAAAATGCAACGCATGGATCAGATGCACCGGATACCGCAGCATTTGAGATTGGCTATTTCTTTTCGGGTCTTGAACTCCTATAGCCGATAAAGATTGAGATGGTGATGACTCGTTAAGGAAATGAGTTTAGCGTATCTTCACCATCTTTTTTCTCTATTATTTTACATCCCAGACGACCACGGTGGAGGATGATATTCACCATGTCGCCTTTTTCAACCTGTGTGCTGGAGGACACTATTTTTCTCTTCCCGGTTGCTTTATCTTCTTTATCAACGATTGAATATCCTCTTGCGAGTACTCCGAGCGGGCTAACCGAATCAAGCAGGGCAGCCAGTTTTCCCAATCGTTCCTCATTCCGCCTTAAAATATTCCTCTGTGCATCTGAGAGTTCAGTCCGTAAATAAGCCAGTTTCATTTCCTGGATGGTTATCTTGTTGAGAGGAGCCTGATGCAATAATTTGTCTAGAGCATTATTTAAATTAGCAGATGAAGTTGCTACAAAGGAGCGTGCGCTATTTACCAATGAAAAAAGGGCATAGTCAAGCTTGATGGTGTAATTCGATAGGTACAGAGTTAAATTTCCTATTATTCTACGTAAGGCAAGTATTGTATCTTCGTAATCAGTTATTCTCTTTTCTATTGATCTGACTAAAGACCGTCTCCGCGTCTGAAAGTACTCTCGTAGCATCTCACTGTCCGCAACAGTTATTTCTGCAGCAGCTGTGGGTGTATGTGCATGGATATCAGCACACATATCGGCAATGGTATAATCGGTATCATGACCGATACCTGTGACTATTGGAATTGAAGCCAAATGTATTGCTCTCGCCATCCTTTCCTCGTTAAATGGCCAGAGATCTTCAAGTGATCCTCCTCCCCGGATCAAGACTATAAGGTCCGCATTTATTGAGGAGCATACTTTTTCGATGGCAGAGGAGATCTCAGCAGAAGCGTTCTTTCCTTGAACAACTACGGGGAATATTGATATCTTGCCCCAAAAATGTCGCTTCTTTGCAACTTTGAGAAAATCACGGATGGCAGCCCCGGTTGGGGAGGTTATAATAACAATATGTTCAGGAAATGGTGGTAGAGGTTTTTTATTTTCACGGTTAAAAAGGCCTTCTTCTGCTAAGACCTTCTTAAGCTTTTCAAATTGTATCTGTAGATTTCCAGCTCCTGCAAAATCAACTGTATCTACAATAATTTGATATTCGCCACGAGGCTCATACACTGAAAGTCTGCCGTGACAAATGATTTCCTGTCCATCCTCCAGCTCTTTGAATAAATATTTGGTCTGCCCTTTGAACATAACAGCACGTATTTGAGCAGTAGAATCCTTCAATGTAAAATAGATATGCCCGGAATAGGGCACTCGTAGATTAGATATTTCACCCTGAATATGGATAAATCTGTACTGAAGTTCCAGACTCGTTTTTATGGAATGAGTGAGTTCTGTAACGGAGAGGACTCCGCTGTTTTTTTCATATTTCATAATTTTAATATTTCATTTCGGGATAGACAGATTACGAATAGACAGTATCCACTCTATATATTATAAAGAAAAATTCAAATCACTATTTGGATTTAGAAATACGCTAATTATATCACGTTTTGGAGGAATACATGTCGGAACACAGTGCTTTTGATAAACTTCACGTTGATGAACGGGATAAGGCTGATTTGGGAGGAGTGCTTGATCAGTTGAACCTCCCACCAGCATTCGTCGCCTTTGTCAGGAGAAACCAAAAAGCTATTTATATAATATTGAGCATTGTTGCAGTTGTTGTTGTTGTCTGGTCCCTTTACGACGCTCATATACAAAAGCAGAGAATAGCGAGCAGTTCGGCTCTGGCTATAGCTCAGAAACTTGATGGCGAGAAAAGGCTCAGTGCTCTGGAAGATGTTATTGAAGAATTTTCAGGTACCAGTTCAGCTCTTTGGGCAAAAATTGAAATAGGCCGATATTATATGGAAAATTCCGATTTTACCTCAGCACTTCAATATTATCAGAGCATTCGAGGGCAGGTAAAAACAGATAATCCATTGTATCAACTTGTAACCTTTGGCATTGCCCAGGCAGAGGAGGCTTTAGCCAAATTTGATGAGGCTATTGCAGAATACGAGACCCTTAAAACTGTCACCGGGTATGAGAGCATTGGTTATAACGGCGCGGCACGAAACTATGAGGTTCAAGGTAATCTTGAAAGGGCTGTCAATGAATATGAACAGTACATGGGAACCATGACTAGTGATTCCGCCAATAATCCAGAAAAGCTTTACATTGAAGCAAAGCTCTCAGCTATAAAGGCACAAATGTGATCGTTGTCGAACAAATAGATAAACTCTTCGCTCAAGTTGACGACTGGAAACAACAGGGATTGGCAACCGCCCTCGTTCCCACAATGGGTTTTTTCCATGAAGGACATTTATCCCTGATGAGAGAAGCCAGAAAACGCGCTGATAAAACCGTGGTTTCTCTTTTTGTCAATCCGCGTCAGTTTGGCCCTGCTGAGGATCTGGACAAATACCCAAGAAATCTTGAAAGAGATACCTCGCTTGCGGAACAGGAAAATGTCGATATTCTTTTCCTTCCTTCAGAAGAAGTCATGTACCCTCAAGGATACCAAACGACAATATCAGTTCCCGGTCTGAATCAGATGCTCTGTGGCCAAAGTAGACCTGGTCATTTTGATGGAGTTGCCACCGTAGTTGCAAAGCTTTTCAATCTTGTAAGACCAGATGTAGCGGTATTCGGCAGAAAAGATTACCAACAACTCTCCTTAATCCGTCAGATGGTCATTGATCTTAATTTCAATATAGAGATAGCAGGACATCCCATTGTCAGGGAACCAAGCGGACTTGCGATGAGTTCGAGGAACAAATACCTTGACGAGCAGGAAAAGCTAGAAGCACTCTGCCTTTATCATGGACTGCAGCATGGCACCAAAAGAATAGAGGAAAATGGAGAACTTGAAGCCCAACTTCTCATAAATGAAATCAAGGATATATTGAATGAAGTAAAAAGCTGCGAAATTGATTATGTGTCAATAGTTGATCCCGTGAGTCTCACTGACAAAAAAATAGCTCAGTCTGGAGATGTCTTGGCTCTCGCTGCGTATTTCAATAAAAAAGTTCGATTAATAGATAATACCACCCTTTAATAATTACTTTTTAACTCAACCGTCTGCCCATGAAGGCTGATCTAATGAGGGAATTTTTTCTCAAATTATTAGCAATAAGCAGATTAGTAATATGCAATACGTTTTGAATTAGAGACTCAGTCTCCAGATAACTACTAACTCAAATATTTTACCAATAGACAGATCATGTTTACAGAAATGCTTAAAGCAAAATTACATAGGGCGACAATTACAGAGGCAGATCTTAGTTATGAAGGCAGTTTGACCATTGATCGCGACCTTATGGATGCAGTTGGAATCATTCCCTTTGAAAAAGTTAAAGTTTACAACATTAACAATGGAGAACGGTTTGACACTTATGCCATTGAAGGGCCTAGGAAATCTGGAGTTATTGGCTTAAATGGAGCAGCAGCCAGAAAAGGAATGGTTGGTGACAGTATCATCATCGTGACCTACGCGCTGGTCTCAAACGATGAATTAAAAGGCTATCACCCTAGAATAGCTCTTTTAGATGAAAACAACATGATAAAAAAAATGTTAACTAAATAATTCAACCCATCTTACTGACAGGAGATAGATAACATGCCAGGCTTTGAACTCTTTGGAAATGAAGAGAAAAAGGAAATTGCGGATGTTCTCGAAACAGGTGTTCTCTTTAGATATGAATTTGCTGAGCAGCGAAAAGGTATTTACAAAGTTAAGGAATTTGAAGAAAAATTCGCTGCATACTGTGGATCAAAGCATGCTCAGGCTGTTACTTCCGGTACTGCAGCCTTAAAAGTTGCGTTAACTGCTCTTGGAGTTGGTCCGGGAGATGAAGTAATTACCCAGGGATTTACCTTCGTTGCAACCTGGGAAGCAATTTTAGAAGTGGGAGCAATTCCTGTTTTTTCTGAGATTGACCATACGCTAAATATGGAGCCAGACGACCTGGAAAATAAAATCACGAGTAAGACCAAATGCATAATACCAGTTCATATGCTCGGCTCAGCTGCTAGGATTCAAGAGATAGTAGCAATTGCTAATAAACACAGCATTCCCGTACTGGAGGATACAGCCCAGGCGGCAGGTGGAAGTGTTAACGGTAAATCGCTTGGCACTTTTGGAAAATGCGGTACATTTTCTTTTGACGCAGTTAAAACCATGACCACAGGAGAAGGTGGCATGATAATTACTGACGATGAAAATTTGTGGCGAGATATGTCTGAATATCACGACCACGGTCATGATCATCTTGCCAACCCAGGAGGAAGAGGAGGGGAAAAAAGAAATTTCATTGGCTTTAATTACAGGATGATGGAACTTCAAGGCGCCCTTGGAATAGCACAACTCGGCAAGCTTGATTATATGGTTGAGCAGCAAAAGATGCATAAAAATAGATTGAAAGAGGCAGCATCCACTATCCCAGGAGTTACGATGCGAGATACTGTTGATCCTGCAGGAGATTCTGCAACATTTTTCGCATTTATTCTCAGTGATAAGGAACAATGCCAGAAAGTTAATGCCCACCTAAAAGAAAAGGGTGTTGGGGCTATCAACTTTTCTGAAAATAGCTGGCACTATTTCCCTGAATGGGAGCATCTCCTAAACGGTTCTACCCTGACACATTCAGGATGGCCATTTACGACTCCTGAAAATAAGAGAAGGGTTGTTTACAGCCCTGATATGTTACCAAAATCCGCAGCAATTATGGAACGTACTCTGGTGTATCCTATTTCTGTAAAAATGGAAGCGGAGAAGCTACAGGAGATATGTGATGCCCTTGCTTCGGCTGCAGACCTTTAATAGCAGGGATACTAATCATAGGATTAGAAAATATTATCTGCTTGAAAGTAAAAGGGAAGTCTGAAGGATTTCCCTTTTACTTTCTATAGAACCGATGAGATCCAAAAGTATTTACATATTCAAACTCAGCTGTCCAAAATGGATTAATACCTTCAAGATGATAGAATGTAGCACCGGAGGTAAAATCAGGAGATCTGAGGGCGACATAGACAGAATGCATGCATTCGAAAAATGCTTTTGGGTTTTCAGGGATGTATGATTTTTTTTGATGTGTCCAGGAAAACTGGTAGGGTTGTTGAACAACTTCTTTTATTGATAAACCTAGCGCATCTGCTCTATTTAGCGTAACTTGGGCGACAGCAACTTGCCCCATCAGAGGTTCTGATCGTGCTTCATGGTACACGTTTAGAGTAAGCCACAGTATTCCCTCTAAAATTGACATTTTCCCTTCTCTCTCTTCCGCGATTCAACAAAAGTTCTACCTATAAATCATTCCTGATGCTGAAAACATTCTCTAAATAAGAATCAATCTTAGAAATTAGTATATATTCAAAAAAGAGGTTTGTCCAATTGCAAAATTGTACTTATTGATCAATGACAAAACCTTTAAGAGAATGGTGGCCAGCATGGTCAATTTTTGCCGATACTATTTCGCCAGGTGAGAGTGGGGAGGAGCAATGACAATGGACAACGTGATTAGTAATAGCTCTGCATTGATACGTGTCGTCCTTTTGGCACTCAACTAATACTTTAAATATCTTTCCTATGTGTTTGATATTGTTTTCTAGACTTATTTCATTTTGACGTTTTTGAAAAAGAGCGAGTCTTCTGGACTTTTCTTTTTCATCAACCTTATCATTCAGATGAATTGATGAGGTCCCTGGTCGATCAGAATATTTGAATGAAAATGAACCATCAAACCGCACCTTCTCTAACAGCTCCATGGTTTTTTCAAAATCATTTTCAGTTTCCCCAGGAAATCCTACAATAATGTCGGTCGTCAAAATTATGTCTGGCCGATAAGAGCGCAGCTTTTTGACCAAATCGTAATATTTTTCTATTGTATATTTCCGGTTCATTCTATTAAGTACATCATTAGAGCCGGACTGAACAGGCAAATGAAATTGAGGACAGAGGTTATCCAGGTCACGAAAGCAATGCATCAGCTCATCGGAGAGATCCTTCGGATTTGAGGTGGTAAAACGAAGGCGCTCTAATCCATCAATTTTTGACACCATCTTCAATAATTGCGGAAAGGTACAGGGTGTGCCATCGGAGGTAACTGTATTGGTCTGTCCATACGAATTTACGTTTTGCCCAAGTAAAGTTATTTCTTTGATCCCTGACTGAATAAGAACTTTAATCTCATCGATTATATCATTAACTTTTCGGGAAACTTCTCTTCCTCGAGTATACGGAACTACACAGTATGTACAGAAATTATTACAGCCCTGCATGATGGTAACAAATCTGCTAAAGGCAGGCTTTTCGTTTTCGCCATATAATGAATATTTCTGTTCTTGAGATTGCGGCAAAAACCTTGGAATATCATAGGATTTTGAAAGAGAAGTAACTACCAGATTACGTTTCTTTGACTCTTCCAGATGTTGCCCAATATTATAAATGTGCTGAGTACCAATCACAAGATTGACATGTGGCATCCTTTCTATAATAGATTGACCTTCCTGCTGGGCAACACACCCTGCGACGCAAATTTGCAAATGGGGCTTTTTCTTTTTGTTTTTGCGCAAATAACCAAGCAAACTCATTACTTTTTGTTCTGCTTTAGCGCGTATTGAGCAGGTATTTAATATAATCAGATCAGCGGAATCTATATCCATTGTTTCTACATAATTTGATTCAGCTAACGATTGAGAGATAATTTCAGAATCTCTTTCATTCATCTGACACCCGAAGGTTTTTATATAAAATGCTAATGACATAATGCTAAAAAATTAAGACTTTAAATAAGGAAAATATCTACAGGAGCTATCAAACTATTATTTATAAGGATTAAGAACCTTTGCAATTGCTGACAGCAGTGCAAATATATTCTCTCTCTGCTCTACAGGAAATCGAAGTAACACGATCTCTTTATGAATTCCAGAACTTGAGAGGATACCAAGTCCATCATATGCCTCTAGTATAAACTTGAGATAGTAAAACTTGTCAGTCCGTATGCGAATATAGAGTGTTTCTAAATTAACTTCATTGTTCATTGTTTGCTACACTGATAAGCTTGCATCTATTTTGGACATACGATCTGCATTTTCTTGGAGAAGGGGGGTTACAACCTCTTCAAGATATTCTTCAACCTGTTGAGCAGCGCGACCGGTGAATGCATTATAGTTCGAGATTAGATCTTCGAGCTCTTCAAGGGTGAATGGTACAGTACTATCATCAGCCAATCGATGTAATAAATCATTTTCACCGCCTTCTTCTTTTACCTTTTTTCCTGCATCAATAGAGTGCTTTTTTATAATTTCATGCATTTCCTGTCTGCTTTGACCTCTTTCAACGGCTGCCATCAGTATTTTTTCAGTGGCCATAAATGGTAATTCCGCTCGTAATTGTTTTTCAATTTGTTTCGGATATACAACCATATCGGAGGTAATATTAATCATTAGCTTAAGGATAGCATCACTGAGTAAAAAGGCTTGGGGGATATCCATCCTCCGTATTGCCGAGTCGTCCAATGTACGTTCAAACCATTGATTGGCAGCAGTTGCCATGAAGTTAGCAGGCAACCCCATCAATTTTCTACAAAGCCCGGTCATCCTCTCGGATCTCATGGGATTACGTTTATAGGCCATGGCAGATGATCCGGTTTGATTCTTGGCAAACGGCTCTTCCTGAACTTTCAAATTGGAAAGTAGTCTCAAATCAACACCGAATTTATGAGCAGTCGTAGCAATACCTGCTAATGTTTCAACCAGCTTTGTATCGAGCTTACGGGTATATGTCTGACCTGTAACACTAAAGGACGAAGAAAAACCAAGCTTTTTAGCTACAAGTTCATCCAGTTGACGGACCTTTTCATGATCCCCTTTAAATAATTCGAGAAATGTAGCCTGTGTACCAACTGTTCCTTTTGCACCTCGAGCGTGCATTTGAGGTAAAAGGGTGTCTAGATAATGTAAGTCAATGATAAGATCTTGAATATATATAGTATTTCTCTTTCCTACAGTTGTTGGTTGTGCTGGTTGGTAATGGGTAAATCCAAGTGTTGCAAGTTCCTTATACTTCATTGAAAAAACCGCTAGATTTGCAATAACTGCCAGGAGTGCTTGCCGAATCAGTTCCAATGCCTTTCTTTGAATGAGCAGATCGGTATTACAAACTACAAACTGGGAAGTTGCACCTAAATGGATGATAGCTTCAGCCTTAGGACATTTAAGGCCGTACTCATACACATGGGCCATTACGTCGTGACGAATTTCCTTTTCTTTCTGTGCAGCAATTTCGTAGTCAATATTGTTTTGGTTTTCACGAAGTTGTTCAAGCATCTCTTCAGAGATTAATGAATTCAATCCAAGTTCATATTGAGCTTCTGCTAAAGCAGTCCAGCATTTACGCCATGTTGTAAATTTAAACTCCTCAGAAAAGAGAAACTGCATTTCAGGGCTAGTGTATCTGCCAACCAGAGGTTCCTGATAAATATCTTTCCTGTTCATAGTATCTCCATAACTTTATATTTATAATTTATAATATTGTTTTATCGTATTTTTTAACATTATTTTTCTTAAAGAAGAGCGTTAAAGCCGTTGCAGGAACGGTAGTTTCTACCATTTTTTTAACAAAAGAGAAACGGTATTAAACGGACTTCAAGCCAGCATTATTTCAAACTGATCTTATGTCGCATAATATATATTATGTATAATGTATATTGTATTGTAATATCGCTACGCTGCAGTTGTCGTGTTGGTAATTATTGTGGCTCCTTCTCCTGAAGACGTTCTTTTAAAATTATTTTGATTTTTTTTAAATTGACGCCTTTACGTTCATCTGGAATGATGTGGACTCTATTCTAATCTTGGATCTAATTATGACGTTGAAGTATCAATATCAGATAATGTCAACTATACACGCCTGCCAATGTTCAGCTTTTTTAAATCTTGAAAGAGATACAGTATAGACAACATCGAAAAACGGTTTTTCTTTGAGCTCATTTATATACTCACCTAAACCGAAGGCAATACATTTATTGTTTGAAAATTTTCCACGATTGGCAAACACAATATGATCACCATTGTTACCTATCCTCCTGATATCTTTAAAGACTATGTCTTTATCAAAGAATTTAGGTTTTTCATTATCAACACCAAAAGGCTCAAGGAGCCTGAAGTCTTTTATCGTCTCCCTAGAGAGAGCCTTTTCAATTGTTAACTCAATGTCCACAAGTCTCTCTAATATTTTGTTGTGAGGTATTTCTTTTATTGCATCAGTAAATGATCGTTTAAAATCATCATAAACTTCTGGTAATATCGTGACCCCCGCAGCCATCTCATGGCCTCCAAACTCCATCAAATGCTCAGAGCATTTCTCCAATATTTTAAATATATTTAACCCATCAACCGAGCGACAAGAACCCTTAAGCACTTTTCCGCACTTCTCATCTTCGACTTCTGTAACGATGATCGCTGGCACTTGTGTTTTCTCAACAATCTGTGAGGCTACTATCCCCAGAACACCTAACGAATTATCGACTATTTCAATGACACATCTGTCTCGCTTATATATTGAAATATCCAAATTTGTTAATGTAGATTCTAGACATTTGCGACATTCTTCTTTCCTTTTAATATTTAGCAGAGTAAGTTTTCTCGCTATTTTTCTACAGATTATTTCATCCTCTTCTAAAAATAATTCAACAGCGAGCGATGCTTCGCTTAGACGCCCTGCCGCATTTATTTTAGGAGCAAGTTGGTAGCTGATATCTTCAGATGTTATATTTCCAGAATAAATATCGCATTCAGCTAAAAGCGCTGCAATGCCAGGACTTGGCAGCGAATTTATTACTTCGAATCCCGCCTTGACCAGAATCCTGTTAGAGCCTCGCAAAGAAACCATATCTGCAATCGTTCCGATTGCTACCAAATCTAAATATTGTTTCAGGTTGATATCGAGACGTTCATCTAGTTCAGGACATTTTTCTCGATAATAGGCACGAACCCCCGCAGCTAGATAAAATGCCAAACCAACACCTGCAAGAGTTTTATCTCCAAAACTGCATCCTTTTTGTTTTGGATTAATTAATGCGTCAGCATTAACAAGATGTTCTCCTGGTTCATGATGATCTGTTACGATTATCTTACACCCCAATGACTGAGCAAGTTCCACCTCTTTATGACTCTGAATACCGCAGTCTACAGTAATTATCACTCTATTTTCTTTTTGGCAGTTTCCTATAATTTCCTTGAGTTTTGGGCCGTGAAGTCCATATCCGTGAATGAATCGATTTGGAATAAACCATATGATATTATTTGTTAAATTACGGAGAAAGCGAACGAGAAGGCTTGTTGCCGTAACGCCATCAACATCGTAATCACCCCATATTATTATTTCCCCTTTGTTTTGAATGGCATCATAGATTATTTCTGAGGCAGCAGAGATTCCGCTCATGGCCAAAGGAGGATCAAGATCCCGTAACGATGGATATAGAAAAGTTTGTATTTCTTCGTTAGCCTTTATCCCTCTATTGTGAAGTAGTTGAATAATTTCGGGGGTAACTTTATATTCACGGGCTTGATCAACTATTTCCACTGTTGGTACAAACGGCAGCGGACGTTTCCAGTATCTCTCTCTGATTGATTTCATTGTTTGGTGGTTTTACTTTTATGTTTTGGCTTACGATTGGTGCAATACCATCGTAATCAGGAAAAAATTGCTTAGTTCAAAAATGAATCAATCTTCGTGTAAACCTTGTTCTCTTCCGAAACATTCACCCAATCTATATCCATTTTTTTAAACCAGGTATATTGTCGTTTGGCATACCTACGTGTATCTCTGGCTAATAATGATTCTGTCTCTCTCATGGGACACCTGTCAAGAAGGTGTCCAACCATATGTCGATACCCTATTGCCTGCATAGGTTTAAGCGCACGCCCATACCCCCGTTGAAGTAATTCCTGCACCTCTTCAAGCAAACCGGCTTTCAGCATAAGGGAGGTGCGCATGTTTATACGCTGGTAAAGCACATCACGCTCACAGGTGAGCCCTATTTTCAAAATATTTTTAAACTGTGCTGTGTTTTTTAAATTTGTCTGTTTCTCAAGATGTTCAGTCCATGTTTTTCCAGTACTGTAATATATTTCCAATGCCCTTAGTAATCGATGGGTATCATTCATATGGATTTTTTCTGCACTTTTACCATCAATCATCTTTAATTCTTCATGTAGTTTCGAGCTTCCCTCATTATTAAGTCGCTGCCTGAGTTTTCCACGCAATTCAGGATTATTAGCTTCTCCATCGAAGAGCCCTTCGATGAGAGCTTTCAAATACAATCCAGTTCCTCCAGTTATCAATGGAAGTTTACCACGAGAATATATACCTCGAAGAGCTACAAATGTGTCGTTTACGAAACAATTAGCGTCATAGTGTTCGTCTGGATTAACAACGTCGATCAAGTGATGAGACACTCGTTGTTGATCCTCCCTGGAAACCTTGGCTGTACCTATATCCATATAGCGATATACCTGCATTGAATCTAGACTTATAATTTCACAATTATATTTTTCGGCGATAGCAATGGACAAGTTTGTCTTACCTATAGCTGTTGGGCCAACAACAACGATAACCGGTTTCTTTAAGATTGATTTATCTCTCGTCATAGCTCAAAAGTGGTATATTGTTCTAATACTTTAGCTGTTTTCTCCCCTATCCCCTTAATACTCATTAATTGCTCACTACTGATGATTTTACCGAGTTCCAGTCGTTTGCGTACTATCAGCTCAGCTGTAACCGGTCCAATACCTGGCAGGGTTACCAGAAGCTCCTTGTCTGCAGAGTTAAGAGAAATGGGATGAAAGAATATTGGGCATAATTCCTGGGGAATAGTATTCTCTGCGTTATACTTTTCTGCTTGAGATTTGCTTTTAATTACAACGATCTGAGATCCATTCCATGCGAGAAATTGTTGTTTTTGCGCTGTAAGAATACCTCTGTTACTGTCGAGACCGCGCGATATCGCAATAATGACAAAACATACTCCTAAAATGAAAAGAAAAGAAATCTTTACACGTGTCACGAATAGCCTTTCCCTCTCACTCCATTGGGCCAATAGAACTAAAAGGATTATATGAGTTATTGAAAACAGTTAGATCATCTTTCACGGTCTAAAGTCACCTTCGGGATGATACGCCAGGAATATTTCCTGGACAATTTTTTTATTGTTTAAAATTCATTACACAGGTATACAATTCTACTCTTTATCATAGATAGTTTTGAAGTGCACTGATATGAATACTCTAGAACCATTTAATATTGTCCTCGTGGAACCGGAGATCCCTCCCAACACAGGTTCAATTGCCAGATTATGTGGTGCCACAGATTGTATTTTGCACCTTGTCCATCCTCTAGGATTTTCTACGGATGACAAACATTTAAAAAGAGCAGGGCTTGACTATTGGAAGTATGTGGAAATCATCCATTGGGACTGTCTTGAAGACTTCCTCGTCAAGCAGGACGAGAGAAAACTCTATTTTTTAACAACAAAAACAAGAAGATCATATACCGAGGCAGCGTTCAAGCCTGGAGATTTCCTGATTTTTGGTAAAGAAACAAAGGGATTACCTAAAGATATACTGCATCATTACAATGAAAGATGTTACACCTTACCAATGCCAAACCCACATATTCGCAGTCTTAATCTTGCAATGACTGCTGGCATCGTTTTATATGAGGCTTTACGTCAACAACAATAATTATTTAGATATATGTATGAAACAAGATATTTGTAAGAAAAACATCTAAGCATATAGAGGAGATAAGAGAAATGAGTGAGAGAATTTTTAACTTTAGCCCTGGACCAGCCGTGCTTCCCTACGAAGTTCTGAAGCAGGCTGCAACTGACATCCTCAATTTTGATGATTCAGGAATAGGCATTTGCGAAATAAGTCACAGGTCAAAGGAGTTTATGAATGTTGCTGCCACAGCAGAAAAACTACTTCGTGAACTCCTTGAAATACCTGATAATTATAAAGTCCTTTTCCTTCAGGGAGGTGCTTCCAGCCAATTTTTCATGATTCCCATGAACCTTCTTGGTCCAGGTAAAAAAGCTACCTATCTCAATACAGGAACCTGGAGCAAAAAATCGATTAAAGAAGCTAAACTTTTCGGAGAAATTGATGTCGCCTTCTCCAGTGAAGAAGATACATTTAATCGGGTTCCTGATTCTTCTGAATACAGTACGGCAGAAGATTCGGAGTATCTCTATTTTGTCTCCAACAATACTATTTATGGAACTCAATTCCAGGAGATGCCTGTTTCCGAGAAAATGCTGGTCAGTGATATGTCCTCTGATATCCTTTCTCGACCTGTAGATGTCAGCAAATTCGGTATTATCTTTGCGGGTGCACAAAAAAATATGGGACCATCTGGAGTTACAACGGTAATTATCCGTGAAGACCTCCTGGACAAATGTCCAGATAACATTCCAACCATGTTGAAATACAAAACCCATGCTGATAAGGACTCAATGTTCAATACCCCACCAACTTTTGCGATATATATTGTCGGCAAAGTTCTCCAATGGTTAAAGGACAACGGTGGAATTAAGGCAATGGAAGAACGCAATAGGAAAAAGGCTCAACAAATCTATGAGGTAATCGACTCTGGAGAGTATTATCGTGGTCACGCTTTGAAAGATTCTCGTTCGATGATGAACATTGCCTTTAATCTTCCAACGGCAGAACTGGAAGCAAAGTTTATTACCGAAGCTGCCAGTCAGGGTTTGAATGGTTTAAAAGGACATCGTTCCATTGGCGGATGCAGGGCTTCAATATATAATGCTTTTCCTGAGAAAGGAATTAGCAAACTTGTAGCCTTCATGCAAGAATTCTCAAAAAATAATCCAGCATAGGCATTGTTGTCAGCAGCAGTACACATTCATGCAGTATGAAGGAAACATCATCCGGCCCCCAAGCGAAGCGCATTCAATTCTTCTCCAGGTGACGGCCGGATGTTCTTATAATAAATGTATTTTTTGTGGTGCCTACAAGGATACTCCATTCAGAATTCGCAGCGAGTGTTTTGATGCCGATATTGATTATGCAGCAAACAATTGTCGTCACCAAAATCGTGTATTCCTGGCCGATGGAGATGTTCTGATACTGCCCTACCCACGATTACTCTCTATTTTCACAAAAATACAAAAGTCTCTTCCTTGGGTAAATAAAGTTTCACTTTATGCCAATGGCAAAGCCATACGTTCAAAAACGCAGGAGCAGTTATTAGTTCTTAAGAGTCTTGGCCTTGATAGGATTTACCTAGGTCTGGAAAGTGGCCATGACCGAGTACTTGACTTTGTTCGAAAGGGAGAAACGGCAAAATCAATGGTTGCAGCGGCGCAAAAGATCAAAGACTGCAGGCTTTTTCTCTCCGTCACTATACTCTTGGGAATTGGTGGTAAAAATTTATCGCAGGAACATGCTATTAGCACAGGTGATGTTGTCTCCAAAATGTCACCTAATCAGATTGCAGCTCTTTCAGTCATGCCTCTCCCCAATACTGAATTGTTTGAAGTAATACAGGAAGGTAAATTCACTCTTCCTGATAAAAGAGAATTGTTACAAGAGCTCAGAACCATCATTGAACATATCAAACTTGATCGTGTTCAGTTCTATGCCAACCATGCCTCTAATTATCTACCCCTGTCTGGTCGGTTGCAAAAAGATAAAGAAACACTACTTTCTCGTATTGACAATGCTATTGCGGGAACAACGAAACTTGTACCAGAACATTTAAGATCTCTTTAATCATATGAAAGTTGACCTGAAAAACCTGGATCAACCAGCCCTCATTGAGTTCGTCGAATCGTTGGGTCAGCCTGCGTTTCGAGGCCGGCAACTCATGTCGTGGTTGTACCGACCTGGAATTAAGGACTTTCATGAGATGACTGACCTTGCCAAAAGCTTCAGAAAGATCCTCAGCCAGAAGGCATATATCTCCTTTTTAAATAAAGACACTTTTGAAAGGTCCGAAGATGGCAGTGTAAAATTTATTTTCCGCCTGGAAGATGGATATGTGATTGAAGCAGTCCTTATTCCAGAAGTCGACCGAAACACTCTTTGCGTTTCTTCACAAGTCGGATGCGCCATGAAATGTACATTTTGCCTTACCGGCAGCATGGGGTTCACTCGGAACCTCACCCCTTCTGAAATTGTCAATCAGGTCTGTGCTGTTGGTGATTTTCTCAGAGAAGAGCTGAAAGAGCGGCTTATTGGTCCACGGGAAGTTACTAATATCGTTTTTATGGGGATGGGAGAGCCACTCAATAACCTGGAAAATGTGCTGACCTCAATTTCCATTCTCACCGAACAGAAAGGTTTGGATTTTACCGGTCGGAGGATAACTGTTTCAACATGCGGCATTGTCCCTAAAATGCGACAACTTGGTGAAAATTCAGCAGTTAACCTTGCAGTATCGCTGCATGCAATTGACGACGAGACCCGTAATGAACTCATGCCCATCAACAGAAAGTATCCAGTTGACGAACTTCTCGAAGCGTGCAGAACGTATCCAATGCCTAAACGACGGCGCATAATGTTTGAATACACTCTTCTGGAAGGTATCAACGATTCTCTGGAAGAAGCCCATAAGATGGCCAGAAAACTGCAACAAATCCCATGTAAAATTAACTTGTTACCCTTCAATGAATGTGAAGGGTTACCCTATAAGAGCCCAGGAAGACAAAAGCTTCTCGCCTTTCAGGATATTTTACGAAAATACCACTATTCAGTGTTTATCCGTACCAGTCGTGGTGCAGATATCGCTGCGGCCTGTGGCCAACTTGCCAAAAAGGGGCACACTATCTGATCCTGATACATGTTGCCTTCATCTCTCCTCAAAACAACAAGATCAGATGAGATAAAGAAACAAGATATTGAGACAGCCTATTAAAAATCCAAGTAATGCCCCAAAAAGATTGATATATTTAAACTGCTCTTCCATTATGGAGAGTAACAACCTTTCAAGACGTATTAAATCTAATGAGTCAACCTTTTCCGTGACAATATGTTGAATATTCAAAGAAGCAAATAATCCCGGAACTTCTGTAGCAAGCATTTCCGATGATATTTTTTGCATTGAGCTATAGAGAGCATCACGAATTCCTGCCGGGAGAAAGTTTGATATCTTTCCCAGCGGTTTATTTATAAGAGTATCGAAAAGTTGCTCTATAACTCGATTCGCCATTTCTTTTGAACCGGCCGAGCGGATAAGTGCTACAATTTCATCAGCCACCCTTTCTCTTGTTTGCTGAATACCGTTTATACCAGCAAGGTCCTCCAGAACATTCCTACATTGAACGGAACCTCCATCAAGATACACTTCAATATTTTCCAGCAGCATCATGGAAATTGTCCGAGAAACCCCTTCTTCTTTAAGAATCACAGTTAACTGCATACTGAGTTTCCGACAAATTTCATTGATCTTAATTTCAGAATCGTCGGGGATAAAATTGACAATAGGTGTATTGAGGTAATGTTTGGCTCTATCAAGCAGAGCTTCTGCCACCCTGGCCTGTACATCTTTATCATTGAGCCAGGCAATAATATCTTCTTCATTACTTTCGAGATAATTCTTAACCGCTTTCTCAATTGTTTCTGCATTGAGAAAATTTTGTACCATGCTTCCCATGGGACCAAGAGACGTGCTGAAACTGTCAACGCCTTTCTTAATTCCCATTACAATTCTTTGTTGAATATCAGGATCTTTAGTAAGCTCTGCTATTTTCTTTAGAATATCTGGAGTTTTATCTTCAACAATTTGAAGGATCGCATTAGTGAAAGACTCTGGAAGAATTTGTTGAAGTGATTTTTTCTTCTTCAGGATATCACTCATCTGTGAATAAAGAAAATCCTCAAGCCATTGTTCCATGCTATCGCTTGATAGTATTTTTTTTATAAATCTATCCAAGAATTCATAAAGTACTGATCTTCTTTCCCTTGTTATGAATGAATCGACATCTCTCTCAAGAATGGAATCACAACCTTGTAATATTGTTTTCTTGGCAAGTTTTTCGAATTGTTGCGTTGCTATGTAAAGATGAAGTGATTCCTTAATTTTATAGGTCAGGGTTTTTACAGCTATATCGAAATAATTTTTGTATTGATTTGGAATAATTTCCGGTAAAGCACCAAGATTCTTTTCGAAAATTGCACCGGTTCGGTTTTTAATTAATCCAGCTAGCTGGTCCTGAAAAGAAGGCTTCGTCAGTGCTTTGCTTATCTCGTAACTTGTTAACAAGTGGCTCCCCACCATTTCCCCTATGTTTACAGCAAGCAAATGCCTTTTTGATGGTATGATTCCTGGAGTAAATGGTATTTTAAAACCAAAAAAATAATGCGCCCTCAAGGGCTTGAAAAGCATGCGAATAGCTATCTTATTCGTTAGATAACCAATGAAAGCTCCAATCAACGGTGGTGCTGAGTACTGAAGGAATAATGAATATTCTGATAACGCCTCAAACATCAAAAAACTCCATTAAAAACGTATTAATGATTAATAGAAATGTTCATCACAGCTCTTATGAAATTAATGAAAAGAGTTGAATGACAAACAAACTATTTGATGTTACGATAATTTCTCTAAATGTTAGTATTACAAATCATGCACAGTCTTGCATAATAAATAAGAGATGTATGAATTGAATGGTCTGATTATTATTCCCCTGTTATCAATTCATTGAAATTTAAACGGAATAGCAATAGTATGAGCGAAAAATATTTCCTATTCTTTTGTTTCTTCACATTTTTTTTGTGCACATTTTTTAATGCTTCCATTCTTTTTTGCAAAACTTTTCTTTAACTTTTTCCCAAAATTATATAAATATACCATCTGTGTTTTAATAATTATCAACTCAATTAAAAGGTATTCGTTATGTGGCTACTGAGATTTTTCTCTTCGTCGATTGGCAAAAAAATCCTTATGGCCGTTTCCGGTCTTTTACTAGTCCTTTTTCTTGTAGTACATGCTGCAGGTAATGCGGCCATTTTTTTCGGCAGTCACGCTTTTCAAACATATGCAAATGCACTGCACAGCCTTCCTGTTGTCGTTTTTATATTTGGACTTGGGCTGCTCGTCGTTTTGTTCACTCATATTATTATTGGTCTTCAGTTGTTCCTGCAAAATCGCAAAGAATCTACATCTCGCTATTCAGTGTCAACAAAAGTAGCAGAAAAGAACACCTTTGCCTCTTCAACCATGCCTTACACAGGACTTCTTCTCCTGTTATTTATTATTATCCACGTATTCGGCTTTGGCATTAATCCTTCTGAAGTCGAAGTGTCAGATCTGGTTAAAAATTTACTCAGCAATTTCTTCTACGGCCTATTCTATATTTTCTCCTTTTGTGTTCTTGCTGTACACCTTAGTCATGGGTTCTGGAGCATGCTCCAGACTTTTGGCGTTAATCACCCAAGGTACAACGATGGCATAGCAAAACTCACCTATATTGTACCAGGATTCTTCCTTACTTTCTTCGGTGCCATTGCTCTTTACTTTATGACTGGAATTGGCGCAAATTACTAGAATATAATTATTTTTTGTACTCTTTAGATATTCTATCAGTCTCAAACTTAAAAGGTTTTTAATATGGAACTCAATGCCCGGACACCTTCAGGTCCATTAGCCGAAAAATGGGATAATCACAAATTCAGCAGTAAGCTTGTCAATCCTGCCAACAGAAGAAAATTCAAAATAATTGTTGTAGGTACAGGACTTGCTGGTGCCTCTGCTTCTGCTACGTTAGCTGAACAAGGATACAAGGTTCATACTTTTTGCATACAAGACAGCCCGAGAAGAGCGCATTCAATTGCTGCGCAGGGTGGAATAAACGCTGCGAAGAACTATCAAACCGACGGAGATTCCGTATTTCGCCTTTTTTATGACACTATTAAAGGTGGAGATTTCAGAGCCCGTGAAGCAAATGTTTACCGGCTGGCCCAGGTGAGCAATAATATAATCGATCAATGTGTTGCTCAAGGGGTACCTTTTGCTCGTGAATATGGCGGTACTCTTGCCAATCGTTCTTTTGGCGGAGCTCAGGTATCGAGAACTTTTTATGCACGAGGACAGACCGGTCAACAACTGCTTTTGGGAGCCTATTCAGCCCTGTCCCGTCAAATTCATGGTGGCGGTGTGACCATGTATAACCGCCGTGAAATGATGGACCTGGTTGTTGTTGATGGGAAAGCCCGTGGTATTATCACAAGAAATCTCATGAACGGTAATCTGGAATCTCATTGGGCAGACGCAGTATTGCTCTGCACAGGTGGATATGGAAATGTTTACTTTCTTTCCACAAACGCCATGGCCTCGAATGTAACGGCAGCATGGAGAGCTCATAAACATGGCGCAGGTTTCGCTAACCCGAGTTTTGTACAAATTCATCCTACCTGTATTCCAGTCCATGGAGATTACCAGTCAAAACTCACTCTTATGAGTGAAAGTCTGCGTAACGACGGCCGTGTCTGGGTACCAAAAGATAAAAACGACAAACGTTCGCCTGCAGAAATTCCTGAAAACGATAGAGACTATTACCTCGAAAACAAATATCCCAGTTTTGGCAATCTTGTGCCCCGCGATGTAGCCTCTCGAAATGCCAAAGAACAATGTGATCTTGGTAAAGGTGTTGGCTCTACCGGTTTGGCTGTCTATCTTGATTTTGCCGATGCCATCACAAGAGATGGTGAGGCTACGATACTGAAAAAATATGGCAACCTTTTCCAGATGTATGAAAAGATAACCGACTCAAGTCCACTTAAAGAACCAATGACAATCTACCCGGCTGTTCATTATACAATGGGTGGGCTCTGGGTTGATTACAATCTCATGACCACGATTCCTGGTCTCTTTGCTCTGGGCGAATGTAATTTTTCAGACCATGGCGCCAATAGGCTAGGAGCAAGCGCATTAATGCAGGGACTCGCCGATGGTTACTTCGTCATCCCAACGTCTGTTGCAAATTATCTGGGTGGGACTCAACTGCAGACTGTCTCAGACTCCGATTCAGCGTTTGTCACTGCCCAACAGCAGGTTGGTGACAGATTAAATAAACTCATGAAAAACAGTTCTGGTGGAGTAAGCGGAAAAGTTACCGTGGACGAAATACACAAAGAACTCGGTAAGCTTCTTTGGGATAATTGCGGTATGGCTCGAAATAAAGAAGGGCTTGAAAATGCACTTGCAAAACTCCCTGAAATCCGACAAAAATTTTGGGACAAAGTATATATTCCAGGTTCTGGCAATGATCTTAACCAGACACTCGAACGTGCCGGAAGAGTAGCTGACTTTCTCGAATTTGGCGAAACCATGATTCACGATGCCCTCAATCGTGAAGAATCCTGCGGTTGTCACCTCAGAGAAGAAAGTCAAACTGAGGAAAACGAAGCAAAGCGAGATGATGAGAATTACTCACATGTCTCTGTGTGGGAGTACAAAGGTACGGATAACCCACCTGAGATGCATAAGGAAGAGCTGACCTTTGAATATGTCACGCCGAGTCAAAGAAGCTATAAATAATAGATACCCTGTAAATTCAACTCTATAAGAGATATTATGAGTACCATTAATCTTACCTTACAAATATGGCGACAAAAAAACAGCGAAGCTCTCGGACAGTTAGAAAGTTACACTCTTGAGAAAATTTCAACTGACATGTCCTTTCTCGAAATGCTCGATGTACTCAATGAGAAGCTTACTCTGGAAGGGACTGAGCCTGTAGCTTTTGATCATGACTGCCGAGAAGGTATCTGCGGTATGTGTGGATCTGTTATTAACGGCGTTGCCCATGGTCCTGAAAAAGAAACTACCTTGTGCCAGCTACATATGCGTCATTTTAAAAATGGTGACACCTTGGTAATTGAGCCATTCAGATCGCGTGCTTTTCCCATTAAAAAAGATCTTATCGTAGATCGTTCCTCCTTCGATAAAATTATTCAATCAGGAGGGTATGTCTCCGTAAACACTGGCGGTGCTCCTGACGGAAATGCGCTCCCAATCTCTTCGCATGTTGCAGAGTTGGCCATGGATGCGGCGGCCTGTATCGGATGTGGTGCCTGTGTAGCAAGCTGTCCTAACGGAGCAGCAATGTTATTTACCAGTGCTAAAATATCGCAATTATGTTTACTGCCTCAGGGACATGCAGAACGAAAAAAACGGGTACTATCCATGGTTGAAACCATGGATAAAGAAGGATTCGGCAACTGCACTAACCTAAGAGAATGTGAGGCGGTCTGTCCAAAGAATATTTCGATCAGAAATATCGCCCGCATGAACCGCGAGTTTATTAAAGCCTCACTCTCTGAAGGATAACTTGATTTCAGTCAGGTTGTGTGTCTTCCTGACTGAAATTTTATTCTTTTTTTACCCAACTTATCCCTATAATGCACTATGATGCTCTTATCATCGGCGCAGGTCCCGGAGGCCTCGCTTGTGCAGCAAAACTCGCGCAGGAAAATGTTAAGGTTTTGGTCGTTGAGAGAAAATCTGTCATCGGTCCTAAAGCCTGTGCCGGCGGCATAACCTGGAACGGTATTTTCCCGCGAATTCCGAAAAATCTCATCGAACAAACCTTTGCTGACCAGACCATAATTACTCGGTTCCAAAATATCTGTGTAACTGAGAAACATCCCATAATCGCAACTGTTAACAGAAAAAACCTTGGTCAATTTATGGCTCAGGAGGCACGTAAAAGTGGTGCAGACATCGCAACTTCTGGTCTTATTGAAACTATTTCTCCAGGCTCCGCCACTCTCCATAGCCTTACCTCCCAAAAGCGATACACTGTTCATTTTGACTTTCTAATAGGAGCAGATGGATCTACAAGTAAGGTTAGGAAATATCTTAAGATACCGACAAAGCATACCGGTGTCGGCGTAAATTTTCAGGTTGAAGGCAATTATAAAAAAATGGAATGGCACTTACTTACTAATTATTTTCATAGTGGATATGGCTGGATCTTCCCGCATAAGGATACTTTTTCCATTGGTGCCTATATACCTCACGGAATTTATTCTGGCTCAGCGCTTAAAAATCGTACCTTGAAGTGGGCTGAAAATTCTGGAATTGACCTTCATCATCTGAAATGCAGTGCGGGCTATATAAATTTTGACTATCGAGGGTATCATTTCAATAGGACTTTTCTTGTGGGCGATGCGGCAGGACTAGCCTCTGCCCTTACTGGTGAAGGAATTTATCCGGCAATTGTTTCTGGTGAGGCAGTGGCTGAAAAAATCATTAACCCTTCTAAAGATTCTCCTGAAATGGAACGGTTAATACACCAGCAACAACGTTTTAAAGCAGTCACGACCTTTTCATCAAAAAGTAAAATATTGGCAACACTTTTGGCAGAAATGGGATCGCTCGCTCTCCACTATAGGTTATTGAATTTCAAAATGTTCGAAATGTGCTAAAAAAACAGGGCCCTTACCCTTTTTCAGGATAAAGACCCCTTTCTCTCCTCCCTTCCTACCTCTCAGTCAAACACCGGCCGCGGATACAATCCTGCTTCTTCAACTATCTCAGGTACTTTTTCTTCCCATTCAATTGCCATGATATGAAATCCGCTAACACCCTCAACCTCTTTAAGACGCTGGATTGTTTCTATTGCAAACTTGATACCTTCAGCAGCTTGTTTGTTTTTTTCAACTCCCGCAAGACGATCAATCAACTCGTCGGGAACATCCATCCCAGGTACCGCTCTCTTCATATATTTTGCCATACCAAGTGAGCGCATTGGCGTGATACCGGCCATAATATATACTTGTTTATGCAACCCCCTCTCCCTTACTCCCTCCATCCATTTTTCAAATTTAGGAATATTGTAGATACATTGAGTCTGAATAAACTCTGCACCGCAGGCTATTTTTTTTGCAAGCCTTGGCACTCGTATATTAAAAGGATCAGCAAATGGATTTGCGGCTGCACCGACAAAAAACTTTGGTGGCACCTTTATTTCGTCACCGGAAATAAATTTGCTGTTGTCACACATATGTCGCACTGTCTGAACGAGTTGCATGGAGTCCAGATCAAACACATTCTGGGCCTGCGGGTTATCACCAAAACTCTGATGATCACCAGAAAGACAGAGTACATTTTGAATGCCGAAGGAGGCTGCACCAAGAAGATCACTTTGCAGGGCAATTCTGTTTCGGTCACGAACAACCATCTGCAAAACCGGGTCTAATCCAATGTTCTTTAGATGAACACATGCTGCCAGACTACAAATACGCGTGACAGATGTCTGATTGTCAGTAACATTAATGGAATCTACATGATCTTTAATCAATTTCCCCTTTTCGACAACACCTGATGCATCACTTGATCGTGGTGGACCGCACTCACTGGTTACACCAAGTTGACCGCTTTTGAGAACCTTTTCGAGTTTGCTATCTGTATGCAATTCCACTATTAAAAATCCTCCAGTTTAAATGACCTTGGTCCACCAGCTCTATCCTTCGACCAATCTTTTATTGGTGTAACCTTTTCATAATCATCTAATTTGCCAAGAGCTTCCAGGCGATCTACCACAAGTTGCCATGCACAATCTAATTCCTTAGAAATTTCACATTTACCTTTTGACGATCCTCCACATGGTCCGTTAAACAGTCTTTTACAACATCTGCTTACTGGACAAACTCCCCCTGTAATGCCCAGGATACAATCACCACAGGCCTGGCATTTTTCAGTGAAAACTCCTTTCTCAAGCACATCTCCTAAGAATGTAGTGTTCAAAGCAGGATAAATAGGAGTTGAATGATATTTGGTGGCCATAAACTGAACCCCTATTCCACAGGCCAGACTCAGAACAGCCTCAGATTTTTCTAGCATATCGCTGGAAGATTCGAAAAATTCGTGTTCACATTGCCGCTCGATTCCCCCGTCAATTATTTCAATCGCATTTTCTTCTTGAGTGGCCCGCATTTTTAAGAGTGAAGCTAAAATTTCAGCCTCCTTGTTGCCGCCTTGATGACAGACAGCAACACATGTGTTGCAACCGAAGACCGTCAGTTTTTTATGATCCTTCACCATGTCCCAAATTTCTTCAAATGGTTTCTGCTCACCTACGATCATAGTTTTAGTACTCCTTATTGCTATAAAGGCTACAGATACAAGCTGGATGTATTATATCCGCAGTAATAAGATATAACCTATTCTGTTTCTTCAGCTTTTTCTTTTATTTTCACTGATTTTTTCTTCAAAGCCATGTAAATTGGTGATGGCCCAAGTCGAGAAATCTTTTCTGTGAACTCTTTACATATTTCTGCCCACCTTGGACCCATGGCAGCGGAAAGATTGTAGAATTGTAGCCGTTCTCTGTCAATACCAACGGTTTCAAGAAGATTGTGAACTTGATGGACTCGTTTCTTTGCGTTTAGATTTCCTTCCAGGAAATGACATTGACCCTCAAGTCAGCCAGCAACAAACACGCCATCGACTCCACGTTCAAATGCCCTTAGAAGGTATACCTGGTCAAGCTTACCTGTACATGGTAGTCTGACAACCTTCACATTAAAAGGATAGGTAAGCCGCATTACCCCGGCAAGATCAGCAGCCGCAAAGGCACAGTAATGGCAGGCAAAAGCGAGTATATTGGCCTGCCAGCCTTCTGGGACTTGCTGTGGTTTTTCAGGGCTTGTACGTTTTTCTTGATTTTCTTTCTCTTCTGTCATGTGTTTTTGCCTTATGTATTGAAAAATCAATCAATTTCGGTTGCAGCATCAATCATTGCTTTGATCTGATCATCTCGGAAATAATTAACTTGGAACGCTTTTGCTGGGCAAACACCTGCACAGATACCACACCCTGTACATTTTATTTCATTGTGACTCACCCTTCCATCTTCATCAATGAAAGGTGACCCAAATGGACATGCTCTAAAACAGGCCAAACAGGACATGCATATATCTCTATTGTGCTTGGAGATAACTCCAGAAACGGTGAGTTTCTCATGGGAGAGTAACTGCCCTGCTCGTCCAGCCGCTGCCAGCGACTGGCTTATGGTCTCTTCTATATTTTTGGGAGCATGAGCAAGTCCAGCCAGAAAAAAGCCTTCACTTGGGAAATCAACAGGACGTAATTTAACGTGAGCCTCTAAGAAGAAGCCGTCTAAATTGCAGGTAAGTTTATAGGTTTTAGCAATTTTCTCCGTATCCGGATGCGGTCTCAGACCAGTTGATAGGACGACATAGTCAGCATCAATTTGCATTTCCTTACCTAATATCATGCTGTCGAAACTAACTTTTACCTTATCATCTTCGGGGTGAACCTCCGGTTTATTATCTGGTGTAAACAGGAAGAAAAGAACACCAAGATCACGTGCCTTCTTATAATATTTCTCCTTTAATCCATAAGACCGCATATCACGATAAAGAACGACAACCTGCGTATCTGGAGAATGTTCTTTGATACGAATAGCGTTCTTCAATGCATCCTGGCAACAAACTCTTGAACAGTAGTTTGTGGGTTCTTCCCGAGATCCGACGCACTGGATCATCACAATTGTCTCATCTGCCGAGGGAATCTGCTCAGCCAGGATATTTTCAAATTGTCTCTGGGTGATAATTTTCTCAGACCCGTCATAGCTGTATTCATGTGGGGTATATTCAACTCCACCAGTGGCTATGAGAATTGCTCCATGATCGATAACCTCACCGCTGGCAAGTTTGGTGTGAAAGTTGCCGACAAAACCATCTGTTTCAGCAACCGTCGTTCCGGTGTGAACACTTATGAGGTTATTGCTGTTAACTTTTTCGATAGTTTCCTGAAGGTGCTTTTGAACATCGTCTCCTTCGAGATTATAGCGGACGTTGCATAACAAGCCGCCTAACTGTTCTTCTTTTTCGACGATAAAAACACCGTACCCTTGATCAGCCAGTGATAATGCTGCAGTCATTCCAGCCAGACCTCCACCGACGATGAGGGCTGAATGCATAACTCCTACTGAATTTTGCGTTACAGGTACGAGCAACCTCGTTTTGGCAACATTCATATTAACAATTTCGGTAGCCTTTTTTGTAGCCATTTCGTGGTTATCTGAATGACACCAGGAACATTGCTCGCGAATATCCGCAAGCTCAAAAAGGAATTTGTTCAAACCAACTTCACGTATGGTATCCTGAAAAAGAGGTGAATGAGTTCGAGGAGTGCAAGATGCAACGACGACCCTGTTAAGTCCCTTCTCCTCAATGAGATCACGGATTTTCTGTTGGCCATCCGGTGCGCATGCATATATTATTGTTTCAGCATGAGCAACACCTGCCTGCTTGGCGGCTTCTTCGGCTACTTTCTTTACGTCGACAGTTCCAGCTATATTGACACCGCAGTGGCAAACTATTACTCCTATCCTTGGCTCTTCCTCTGAAATATCCCGTTCCGGCGGCAGGACAACTGCCTCAACCTCTTTTCCTCTGCTCTCACCGAGTAAGGCCATTGCTGAAGCAGCAGCGCCACTTCCCTGAATAACTGTTTCAGGGATATCTTTTGGACCTTGATAAATGCCGGCAACATAAATCCCTTTTCGGCTCGTCTCTACCGGTCGAAGTTTTGAGGTTTGAGCAAAACCGTACTCATCACTTTCGATACCAAAGATATCCGCAAATTCTCGTGTATTTTCACGAGGTTCAAAACCAATAGAGAGAATGACCATATCATATCTCTCCTGAACACGTTTGCCTTCCTCATTGACATAGTTGATAGTCAGATCGCCTGTCTCTTCATCCTCAATAACACCTGAAACCATAGCTCTTTTGTAAAGAACTCCAGCTTCATTTTTCGCCTTATCGACATATTTATCAAAATCCTTGCCAAATGCCCGCATTTCCATATAAAAGACACTGGCTTCCACCTCTGGGTCATGCTCTTTGGCAATAATAGACTGTTTGGCTGCGTACATACAGCAAACCGAGGAACACCAAGGGTTGGAGTTATGTTCATTTCTGGAACCGACACATTGAATCCAAGCTAACTTTTTAGGGTGCCGGCCATCAAAAGGACGCTCCACCACTCCTCCACAAGGTCCTGAGGCGGAGAGCAAGCGCTCGAACTGAAGCGAGGTCACTACATTTTTGATTCGGCCGTAACCGAACTCTTGCCTGATTTCAGGAGAGTAGGTTTTTAAACCTGGGGTGAGAATAATTGAACCAACATTAATATCGTAAACCTTATCCTTATCTTCGAAATTAATGGCTTTGGCATCACAAACTTTTTCACATTTGCGACACACCCCTTTATTCAGATAAAGACAGTGGGCGGCGTCTATTGCCCTGGTATTCGGTACTGCCTGAGGGAAAAGTGCATATATAGCTCTTCTCTTATCAAGTCCCTGGTTGAATACATTTATTACTTTGCTGGGACATTTTTCTTCGCATGCACCGCAACCAGTACAACGATCCGCATCGACATAGCGTGCCTTTTGCTTTATTGAAGCAGTGAAATTACCTTCATCACCATCGACTTTTTCTACACTTGCCATGGTGTGCAATTGAATATTGGGATGTCTACTGCTTTCCACCATTCGAGGTGAGATCATGCACATGGCACAATCTCCGGTGGGGAAGGTTTTATCGAGACGAGACATGGTACCGCCAATAGATGGTTCATCATTGACCATATGAACCAGAAGGCCGCTATCGGCAAGATCAAGCGCAGCCTGCATTCCGCCTATACCTGCACCGACAACCAAAACTGAGCCCGTTCTATCTTTTTTTTCGTGTCCGGGGGTAATTCTTGTCACAACATTTTCCTCCATCCAATACTATCCGGATCATAATGCTGCTGGTCATATTCATAGAGGCCAGCTTGCAGTGACCGGACGCTTATTGGCATATTTCGGTTAGAAGATAGCATGACATCTTATCAAAATGCCTGTTTACTACTTCAATATCGTGCGATGCGTCATCCTCCTTACTAGTGTTTATGGTGTTTAAAGATTGATATTTTTCAAAATCCAGCAGAGAGATTAACAGAATATTAGAAAGAGTGAAACTTTTTTTAAGGATAATACATCAATTTAAAACACATGTTGGCATGGAATTGAGATTAATATTGTTTTGCAAATTATTTTTTATTAAGGTTTCAACGTTGTACTTGCGATAAAATTTCAATGCAGAAAGATCAGCAGACTAACTTTAAATAAACACGCTTATTTACATGAGCAACAACAGATGGAGAAGCATTAACAATTAATAGAGTTGTAGCTTTCATACCAACCATAGCTGAGGAAACATATATTCTATGAGCTTCGAAATTCTTTTGGGTATTTCTATTGCCATTTGTCTACTAGGTCTCCTTTATCGATTCTCAAACTGGTTTAGCAGGAGCATTGACCCTACCAGGGAGGACATTCCTCTTGGAAAACGCATCTCACGTGCAGTAAGTGGTACTATTGCAACGATTTTCAGCACCAAATTTCTATGTGTTCTACAGTCTTTTTTTGCCGATCTTCTTTTTCAAAAACGATCGTTTAATAAAAGTAAATATCGCTGGATTATGCATGTTTTTATCTTTGCAAGTTTTCTTTCCCTGTTGTTTCTGCATGCCATTGGTGCTTTCACCTTCAGTTTGTTCGACAGTGAATATGTTTCCACCACTAATCTTAATTTAGCCCTACGCAATACTTTTGGACTACTTGCTCTTATAGGTATCGGCCTGGCAATTTATCGTCGCTTTAAGCTTCGATCTCAAAGGTTGAAATCCTATGCCAGTGACTGGGCTGCCCTTATTCTCATTGCAGTTATAATGCTTTCAGGCTTCATGCTTGAAAGTACTAAAATCTCTTCCTATTCGGTGTATCAGTCCATGCTTGAGGAATGGGGCGATGTTGAAGGCGAAGAGGCTGAAGCTCTTGAGGCGTACTGGGTTGCCGAAAACGGTCTGCATTCTCCCAATTTCACCAACCCCATTGATCCGGAACTTCTCGAACTTGGTCGTGAAACCCATGAGAACAGCAGCTGTATTGAGTGCCATGCCAGTAATAAAAACGCCTTTGTAAGTTTTACGGCTGCCAAGATTATGGGTCCCTTTGGAGCAGGCATTGGCGACCAGCGTATGGTCTCTTTTTTGTGGTTTCTTCACATAGTGGCCTGTCTTGGATTTCTCGCCTGGCTCCCATTCAGTAAAATGTTTCATATTGTTTCTGCCCCAATCAGTCTTGCCATAAACAGAGTGATGGGAAAAGAAAGTGATGATCCCGTAAATGCACTGAATCGCCAACTAATCGGCCTTTCATCCTGTACCCATTGTGGTGCCTGTACCGTTGAATGCTCCTCCCAGATGTTTTTTGAATCTTTCCAGAATGATTTTATTCTGCCCTCTGAGAAGGTTCAGTTTCTAAAAAAGATTGCCGCTGGCAAGGAAGTCGACGAAGAAACCCGAGACCGCTTGCAGAAAGGGCTTTATATCTGTACAAGCTGCGATAGATGTACAGATATCTGTCCTTCCGGAATCAATCTTCGAGATCTCTTTATAAACTCACGTTATTACTTGCTTGGCGAAGGTAAAGTGGAAACATCCATGTTGAGCCACTTCTCTTTCCCCCTTTCGCTTGCAAAAAAATATGTGAACAAACATGCTCAAGCTCTCAAGGGCATACAAGAGGTCTTCCACAACACTTTTAGCTCACTGCAGGCATTGACGGGACCAGTTACCTTGTCGAAATCCAAACCACTCGGCAATACCTCATATAGCAGCTGCTACTCATGCCAGAGATGCACAAATATCTGCCCAGTGGTACGAAACTATGACTCTCCTGCCGAGGTACTAGATATGATGCCGCACCAGATAATCTACAGCCTTGGCATAGGAAATACTGATATTGCAATTGGCTCACAAATGATCTGGAGTTGTTCCACCTGTTATCTTTGCCAGGAACACTGTCCTAATGGCGTTGAACTTACAGACATTTTTTACAGGCTAAAAAACATGGCTATCAATAAAATTGAGGCAGGAGAGAATAAATGAAATACGCATTTTTCCAAGGCTGCAATATTCCCGTACGAATAGAACAATATGCCAGCGCAACTCAGGCAGTCCTTAATTTATTTGATATCGAACTGGTTGAAGTTCGTGATTTTACCTGTTGCGGCTATCCTGTTAGAAATGTCGATGAGAAAGCTTATATTCTGCCCTCTGTCAGGAATCTTGCCGTAGCAGAAAAGCTCAATCTTGATATAGCTGTTATCTGTAACTGTTGTTTTGCAAGTCTCATGAAGGCAAAGAATCTTCTGACAAAGGACCAGCAACTTCTTGAGGAAATTAATCTTATTCTTGCCAAGGAAGGTCTCAACTATTCCGGAAAGGCTGAGGTAAAACACTACCTCGCAGTGCTTTACGAAGATATCGGAATCGAAAAACTTTCTGCAAAGCTTTCATACATGGTCAAGGATCTTGAAATTGCCGTGATTCAAGGCTGTCATGTATTGCGACCACGCGAAATAACTAATTTTGACAACTCCTTTGTGCCCAAAATAACAGATGCGCTAATCACAGCGACAGGTGCCAAGAATCTTGATTGGCAAGGCAAACTTGAATGTTGTGGTGCCGCTTTGGCAGGGATTAACGAGCAACTCAGCCATGACCTGCTTGGCGAAAAAGTAAACGGTGCAAAAAAAGCCGGAGCCGACTTCATTACTCCTATTTGCGCCTATTGTCATCTGCAGTTTGACACAACTCAACCTAGCATAGCTGACGATTCGACTGATATTCTTCCTGTTCTGCTTTATCCGCAACTCCTTGGTCTCTGTCTTGGCTTGGATGAAAAGGCGTTGGGACTTGAGATGAACACCACTATTGATAAGAAAGAGATTGATTTACTGAAAGACAAGCTTGTCTCTCCAGAAGAACTCTCGCCAAAGAAAAAACGTCGAAAGAAGACAAAAGAACCAGCCTGATTACATTGTAAGGCCTATTCTCCAATGTAAATGATATAGGCAAGAGCCTCTTGTAAAACAGGCTATTTTCAAGAGGCTTGTAAGACGACAGCACAATAGCGCGAACTGTCTCATTTTTAAACTTAATGATTTTGTATGTCCCTGTATTATCGGTACAGGGACATCTCCTTATCATGTCGCTCCAGGTCTGTATCGGCGACAGAAACCACCTTCTTGATCTCCTCGATATACCATCCGGGTAAATTATTTTCCACCGCTCCCCGCAGCACATGCTCTTTATACCAGTGTAATGGTTGCACTAATGGATCTATTTGGATAGCGTAATAAACAAATGCTTCCTCGACCTCGCCTGTTGTGAGCATTACCTCGACTACTTTCTCATCATAGCCGATTCCTAACCCTTCAATTTTATCTAATTTTTTTTTATCCTCGAATGATACCTCATAAAGAACACCAATAACGCTGTTAGATGATTCACCAGTTTGATAAATGTCACATTTTCCCGATCCGTCAATCTGGCTTATTTTGTGAAAACGCAGTGCATGATTTTTGACAGCACCTATGCTGAGACGTTCAGCACGTGGAACTCTCGATAGGAATCTCGTCGAGGACATATTCGATCCGTAGGCGAAATACAACATTTGGGAAGTTAATTGTGCATGGATAAATTATGTTTACCAAATTGAAGTTGAGCAACATGACAGATTTGATGATCTGTATTCCTGTCCTGAAAAAATGACACGAGTTCTTCTCCAGGGAGTATCAGGATGATGAATCAGAATTATTTGGAAACTTGGAATCGGTTGCAGATTTGAGTTTGAAAAAATTGCTGATTGCGCTGGCAATTTTATTAATGGCCGCACTGCCACCGGCGATCACCCCTCCGGTAAGGATAATATCTACAAATTCAAACATTGTTCGTTGCAAGTCGCCTAACTTTTCTACTTCCTCCGGTTCAACAAGCCCAGCTAAGGTTCTGATACCTACAAGGCTAATTATAAGCCCAAAGCTAAAACTCAGCCAATACGCTCGCTGAGCTGTTTTCAATCTATATGTCTCAAGTTCTCGTTGCTTGGCGATTACATCATTCGCCTTCGTTTCATCGGTTTTGGCTGCACGCTGGCAATCTTCTAAATCCCGTTCAATTTTCTGTCGATCAGGAACACGAACAGGAGTGAGTATAGCCTCAATTGATCGTTCCATAAAAACAGCAACGACAAACATTGAAGTAAGGATGGCCAATACATCTGTCTCCTGGATGGATTTAAACGGTATACCTGTGGCCTTTGTGAAGTAAAGCAATGTAAAAACGACGCTAAAGATGACAACAACAAGTCCTACTGCTGTTTTATGTCCAAATCTTTTTTGGTTAAACATTGCTGTTCTCCTGATGGTATTTAATAAAAGATAATCATATATTTTTACTATAAATTTGTCTCTATTTTTGAATTGTTTCAATCATAGGAATGCCGTTTGCTCCAAAGGTACATACACAGCTGTATGATTCGGTGATGATGCCATCTTTAATTGTGCATTTATTGCTTCATGCTGTAAATAATTCAAGGTCAAGATAGAATTTTTTATTCTTTGAGCCTCAGCAATACCTCGTGCTTCTTTGATATCTCCCAATTAGAGATGGAAGAGCGGATAACATAACTAACTAATGCACTCCATGCAATGAAGTATTTAACCAGTATTACCCCAGCGACATAATCGTTTTTCCAGAATATCAAGGAGCAGATATAAGCCAAAACCCAACATCGCCATATACGAGATTCCAGTATAAAGAGCGATATAATCAGCTCTACCCCACGAATCCATGATGATATAACCGAGACCTCTAGTTGTGGCAAAGGATTCTACAAAGAAGAGAATAGCAACTGAAGTACCTATTGAGATACGCATTGCAGTGAGAATTTTTGGTAATGTTGCCGGCAAAATGACATGACGATATATTTGCAGACGATTCGCGCCAAGAGTCTGCATGGAATAAAAGTAATTTCGATGGATATTTTTTGCTGCATCCCTGGTGGTTACCAGAATCTGAAAAAAGACAATCAGGGCAATTAAAAAGATCTTTGAAAGATTACCAATGCCGAAAAGAATAATTACCAGAGGCAGTAAAACCACATGTGGTATGGGGTAAAGTAAATAAATAAATGGCGAGAGCCGTTTATTAAGTGATTCTTCAGCACCTATGGCAAGGCCAAGCGGGACAGCAGAGATAAGAGCAAGTAAAATTCCTAAAAGTGCCCTTATCGAACTCATGACAAGATCATCAAGAATACTGCCATCAATACATTTTCGAAACACATCTATAATTACCAGCCATGGAGACGGTAATGCCATGGAGTCAAGACAAATTGCAAATATCTGCCAAAGAATCAATAAGATCAGCGCCGCAATGAGAATATCACGTTTTCTACCCATGGTATTCGTTTTCCAGAATTCTTCTTATTTGTGTACACCGTTGAAAAAAAATCTCACTTTGACGGTATAATTGATCTCCAGCTCCCGGATTATCAACAGTATGTATTACTCTGGCTGGTCGATGACTGAGAACTATTATCTTTTGCCCAAGAAAGACGGCTTCTTCAATTGAATGGGTAACCAGAATTTTTGTCAGTTTCTGTGAAATCCAGACGTCAGCAATGAGATTTTGTAGACGCTCCCGGGTTAAGGCATCTAGAGACGACAGCGGTTCATCCATTAATAAGATCTGTGGTTCAATAGCTAGAGCCCGAGCCAATGCAACTCTCTGCTGCATTCCACCAGAAATTTCAATCGGATAATGTTGAGAAAATCCGCTGAGTCCCATATCCATGATTAAGCCCGCAACCTTAGACCTAATGATTTTCTTTGACTTTTTCTGCAGCAAAAGGCCTAGTCCAATATTATCTTCTACAGTTTTCCAAGGTAATAACCCATAATTCTGCAAAATAGTACCACATCGCAGATTGCCGGAAATAGAAACTGTTCCTGAGTCGGGCTGGAGCAGACCCGAGAGGAGAAACAGCAGTGATGTCTTGCCGCAACCCGACGGTCCAATAATTGCACAGCTGGCTTGAGGCTTGACATGAAAAGAGATGCCCTCAAGTACTGTATTGATCTCCCCTTCTCTGTTAAAAGAAAGATCGACCGAATTTACTTTTATCATTGAAGTTCTATTGATCCTGAAAATCTGTAGAGACCATGGATGCGTAGGATAAATGATCAATGAGTTCTTTTGCATTCAGCCATTTTATGACAGGAATATAGAGTTCTTTGCTGAATGGTTCTGGCGTTGGAAATTTTGGAATGATGTAGCTGTCCGCAAGAAATGGTGGAATTCGCCCTTTCTCAACAAAGAGCGCTCGATATGACTCCGGATTTTCGTTAATTGCTTGAACAGCAGAATGGAGACCTCGAAAGAACGCAGTAACATCGTTCTTTCTATTTTTAAGCACATCATTTCTAAAAACTATTACCGTCTGCGACAGACTTTTTTTGCTTGTTGCATCGGTAAGCAGAACACGAGCCCCCTTTGAAACAGCAATTGAAGCGAGTGGCTCTGGTAAGGTGGCTGCTGCGACACTGTTGGAGAGCAGCATCTGCATCCTTATGGGCATTTTTTTAACATCGATGGTCGAAATCTGCCCCGGAGTAAATTCCTGTCCCTCAAGCAACCTCTCCGTTACATATTCAACAATTGTGGCATTAGATACAGCGATTGGTACATTCTTTAGATCTTCTACCTTGGTTAAGTTCGATTCAGGTGCGGCTAGAATTGCAAATACTCCTTCTGCAGGGGTTTTACCAAGACACAGTGAGGTAATTTTAATAAGTCCTCTTCCTTTGTCTAAAAGTATGGCTCCAACAGGATCGGAAACAGCACCATCTATTGCACCTGCAGTGATGGCACTGTCTCTTTCAAGTGCACTGAGGAAAGGTAACAACTCTACCTCGACACCTTCTTTGGTGAAAAAATGTTCATGCTGGGCAACGTACATGGGTACGGAATCTTCTATGAGCAATACGCCAATTCGTAAATGTTCCGCGGCATTAGCATTAACAGCAAGAGCTAAAAGAAAGAGAGATATCAAATATTTTTTCATGTCAGTTTATAGGTAGAGTTTCATCTCAGGAATTATTTTATAACACCTTCAGAATATTGCATGAACACAACAGATTTACAACTCAATTTATTGGTCATCTACCTGCTTCGTTGCTTGTTGTTTTTAACGTTATTGAGTATTGGAATAAATGGTTATAGCCTAAATATCCGTGCTTTAATTTTATGATTTCATGATTATAATAGCGACTGTATGTGTAACAATTTAATAGGTAATTATTGAATGAATTAGAATCCTTATATTCTTTACCGGAATGGTCCTCTGAGGGTTATAGTTGAGATGAATATACAAATCGGGAATGTCTAGTTAACCAGTTCTTTTTTTAGGAGATTTACATGAGTAAAGTTATTGCATTTGCTGGTAAAGGTGGCGTTGGCAAAACCACAGTCGCCACGCTTGTTGTCCGCAACTTGTCGAAAAATGGCAAAACACCAATTCTCGCTGTAGATGCAGATCCAAACAGCAATCTTGGAGAAACGATGGGCCTTGAAGTTACCACAACAATCGGTGAGATCAGGGAAACATATATGAAGGATCCCCAGGGTGTTCCATCCGGTATGGACAAAGTTAATTATCTTGAAACCCTTGTAGAACAGGCTCTTATAGAAAAATCTGCTTTTGACTTGCTGGTCATGGGTCGTCAGGAAGGTCAGGGATGTTATTGTATGGTAAATAACATTTTGCATAATTTTACCGAAAAGCTCTCAGCAAATTACAAATACCTCGTTGTGGACAATGAAGCTGGCATGGAACATCTCAGCCGCAGAACCAGTGGTAAGGTTGATATGCTTTATCTGGTTACCGATTATTCTCTTCGAGGCCTGCGTGCAGTCAAACGAATTCATCAGATGTTAGACAGTCTTAAACTTCAAATTGGCAATATCGGCATCGTGGTATCCCGAGGTCCTCAAGAGTTGAGCAAACCATTTCTTGACGAGGTAGATGAAATTGGAGTTCCTATAGCAGCAATCATCCCAGAGGATCCTGCATTACTTGAATTTGATATGGAACGTAAGTCGCTTCTTGACCTTCCAGATGATTCACTTTCCGTTGTAGCCATCGATGAAATGCTTAACGAAACCTGCCCAGCATAATAGTTCCAGGGGCAATAGGAAAAGTCCTTTTGCCCCACCCTCAAGCAAGCACCCAACCTCGTCCTGATTTCTGTAATATAAAATCGACCATTAGCATCTTGACCTATGTCAATGCCATCACCTAATTCTTGGTATACTCTTCAGTCAAGTGAGCAATACATACTGCTGCTTTGAATGACTGATTTTAAGCTCCAAATGATTACTGTAATAGTACTTAGAAAATCCATATACTTTGAACGGAGGAAGGAACCATGAAATGTCCAGGGCAAGACATGCAATTTTGGGAAAATGATGCGATCTACGAGGTGAAATGCCCGGAATGCAGCAAAATGGTAGAGTTTTATAAGGATGACACCACTCGCAAATGTCATCATTGCAATCATCGTTTCGTAAATCCTAAAATGGATTTTGGCTGTGCAACCTACTGCCAGTTTGCTGAGCAATGTCTTGGGACGCTTCCTGAAGAGTTTGTACTTCAGCAGGACAATCTCCTCAAGGATAAGGTGGCAGTTGCTGTTAAAAGATATTTCAAAACGGATTTCAAAAGTATCAGATTTACGACTCAAATTGCTGGCCATGCAGAAAAAATTGGCAGGTCAACAGATGGAGCGAATCTTGCCATCATTTTATGTTCTTCATATCTTCTTCTGCTCTCCAACCCTCAATTAATCGAGCAAAATACTGCTATTGGTCGTCAGACATTTGAGAGTTCTCATGCAGATGTCGCTTTGGAAGTACTCAAGGGTGTCGGAGCAAATGAACTGCTCATCGACCAGGTTTGTCGTATTATTTCGAACCGGGCCTCGGATTCAGAGCATGAACAAACCGCCATTAGCGTGGTATTCGACGCATATAAAATCGCATTGCTTGAAAGCAGACACAAAGAAAAAAATCTCACAAAGGAAGAAATAGAAAGTGGTATATTGGATCTAGAATCGGATATGGCCAGGAAAGAAGCGCGCCAATCACTGTTGAACTAGAGAGAGGATTTAACGATACAAAATATAAAGCTGCTCACCCAGGAAAACCAGCGTGAGCAGCCTTTTTTGTTTATACCTTGCATTCCTTGGGTTCCACTGTAGTACCACAACCAGTACATTTTGCTTTTTTATCAATTTCGTCGGAAAATATCTCAAACTTGACGCCACATTCAGGACACTTCAATTGAATTTCGTTTAATGTTTTGTTACTTTCAAATCCGGGACAATGTTGATCTGAATTAGACATATTTTCTCTCCTCTATGTGGTGGTTTGTGGTTTTAAGATGGTCATACTCTAACGTTCTATTGTAACATATTGTTCAAAAAAAACTGCAATACTGATGTTGTTAGACTAAATAATTTTTACGGCACAATATTCAGTCTTTATTTTTCCGTTACCATTTTTATCCATAAAATGGATAACGCACGATGTCCTGAATTTACAATACAGCTTACGATCATTACATTTCAAGCATTCTTCGCATAGATAATAATTGTACTTTTGACAATGATACCCCGTTTCCCTCATTTCATGATTTTTACATTTGCCCATTAATCTATCTTCCTAATTCATCACAATAAAAAATTGGCTCACAGCAGCTGCCCAACGAGGTATGTTCCTGTGATGGCAAGACATTCCATATCAAGATATTTTTCAGCATCAGACTTATAAAGGATTACACATTTTGCCGGAAATTCATCATCAGCATCATTGAAATTGAGGTACAACGGTATCCTGGGCAAGGCATGAAACATCATTGATAGATCATAACCCGGATGGTCCTGTTCTACTCCCCCTGCTTTACAACACTTTTCATAGAGATTAGGCAGATCTCCTGAATGAGCGATTTCAATAGTTTTACTGGTATTGGTGGTGAAATATGAAATAAGCGGTGCAGCATCCTTGAACTCTCGGTAACTCACCAAATGCGCATCGCATTGTTCGATATCCTGCGGGCACATGAGAATATAGCGTGACAACACAACTTTCACTGCAAATGGTACTTTTTCATGTTTACTGCTGCGGATACCTTCAGCAGAAACAAGAAATTCACTGTTGAAAAAGGGAAGAGCGAGTTCATCCCCGATAATTGCAGCCCCAAGCTTTTGAGCCCGGTCCATTATATTTACTTGTTGTAGCCTGAAGAGATAATCATGATACGTCTCCTCAAACACCCTTGCTTTTTGATGTGTCATCACTTTTCGTCCATATCAAGCCTTTTGAGCCGATCTACGAGTTTATCATATTGATCTTCTAACTCTAAAAGTTCCATCATTATTGGCGGCTTAGTAGAATGTGCTGGAAGTCGCTTCTTCGTCTCTCTAATAACTTCTGTAATTTCATCTATCTTCTTTGTTAAAATTTCCTTTTCACTAGCCACGTTGCACATTCCTTTTGTCTTCTTGGCCATCGCTAATCATAAGTTGCCTTTGAATCATAATCAGTTCATTTGGCAATGGTTGTCTTTTTTCCATTGAATAAAAGGCCGTGTCTCCCATCTGCCCCTTTTTTTTAAAAATTATTATATCAAAAGATTCGCCTCCCGGTTCTTTACGCTCAACCCAAAGAACTTTGTCAATCTGCAAAGAGAAGTCCTCGCATATTCTTTTTGCAAATTTTTCTGGATTAGCAGAGACAGAGTATCCCCTGCCGGTATTGGTAAATACACAGAGGATTGGACGGATAAAAGTCAGGCGCTCTCTTGACTCTGAGAGATCGGTTATCGTTAGATCATATGCTCCAGGAAACCATGAAATAGGCTCTTTATTATCGGCTTTGGTTCCATCCCAGCTATATCTTCCGTGAAAGATGGCCATGTTGTCCTCCTGCTATGGAACAGTCTTCTCAGACTCAGGTGTTGGTAATAAAATGGTCCATGTGAAAAACATAATCACATGGACCATTATTGTAACTGTTTGTAATATATTTTTTAAATTACAGGCTTCTCCTGTCTTCCATTCCAAGAAGTACACGCTCCTTCTTCGTGTTTATTCCAAGAGCTTCCCGTTTTTTATCTATATGAGCGATCATTAATCGTGCCATTTCATGCGGTGTATCGGCAAATCCCCATTTTCCGAAACCTTTACCTTCCAATTCCTCGAAAAGATGCTTTTCAAAGTTTGTTCCATTGACAATCGGAAAGGTGTGGCCAAAAACAGTAAAAACACCACTAGCCACAAAATATTGACCAATTGCAAGTGCTTTTTCACTCATCCATTCAGGGGCACAGCCAGCAGCGGGAAGATCAGCTATGGAATCACCCAGGCCCCCTTCTTCAACCATTGCCGAGGCAGCAATCAAAATCCTGGTATTATCAACACAGGATCCAAGTCCAAGTACCGGAGGAATACCAACAGTCTCACAAACCTCGGCCAGTCCGTCTCCAGCTAAAGCCGCAGCACCAGGGACAGTCAGACCGGCCTTGGCAAGTGCAGACTGAGAGCACCCTGTTTGCAATACCAGTATATTGTTTTTAATGAGCTCTTTAACCAATTCGACATGAGAGTAATCCTGTTTGGAACGAGGGTTGGTACATCCGACTACTCCGGCAACACCTCTAATCTTACCATTGATGATATTATCATTGAGAGGTCTATATCCCCCTCTGAATGATCCGCCAAGCATATACTTAATATATTCGTGTGAAAAACCGTGGACGCCACGCCCGATTTTCCGTGGAATTTCAATCTCTTTACTTCGTGTTTTGAACCTGGAAATAGCCTTGAGTACGATCTCATCCGTACATTCCGACGGATCATGCTCGTTCAATGCAATGTGCGTTGCACCCTCTATTTTAGCTCTGTAGTTTGTTGTTATAAACGGAGTGTCATAACAATCGGCGACCCTGACCATATCCTGTTTGATGCACTGTATATCAACAGTCATTGCATCAATCGCTCCAGTGACCAGCACCGCCTCAGTAGAAGAAAAATTTCCAGCATGTGGAATTCCATGACGGGATAATCCCTCCAGGCCTGAACAGCACATACCAACGAGGTTAATACCTTTTGCACCTGCATCTTTCGCCATTTGCAGAAGATCTGGATCATTTACAGAAACCATCATAGCCTCAAGCAGAATGGGCTCGTGACCATGAACAATAATATTCACCTTATCTTCTTTAATAACTCCCATATCCATTTCAATTTCAACAGGAGAGGGTGTACCAAAAAGGATATCGCTAATCTCGGTAGAAACCATCGAACCTCCCCAACCGTCTGCCAAGGCAGTTCTGGAGATTTGTTTGGTGATGTTCTCATAGTCCTGATCAACTCCGATGCAGCTTCGATGCATCATTTCCATGATTTCACGCATTGCACCACGTGGCACAATACCCTCTTTTCGCCACGATTCAAGGGTTTTTGGAGGAACCCGTTTAACCAGGGGGATCTCGCCATCAACCTGGGTATAGGTTAATTCGAGTACCTTATAAAGCTCAAGAGCAATGTCTTTTAGCTCACGATCCTTTGTTTCTATATCAAGTGATTCAGCAACTTCATAAAGTTTAAGAGGATCTTTGATTGAATATCCTATTACCTTTCCTTCAATCACCTCTTTAAATAATTCAAGCATTGCCATACCATGATCGGTATGTGCTGCAGTTCCGGCAGCGACCATTCGACCAAGATTCCGTGCAGCTATGGTATCAATAGTTGCTCCACAGACTCCAACACGGTCATAGGGGCTGTTAGTGTTCATTCGGCATGGTCCCATGGCACAGTGCTTACAACAGGCAGATTGCGCACCAATTGGACAGGCCTTCATATCATTTGCTCTGTCAAAAAAGAGCTCGACACCATCTCTGCGAGCTTTGGAAATCATTTGTGCTGTCGACTCACAGGTAGTAATGTCTTCAACCTTGATAAGTTCTTTTAATTTAGCCATGATACCTCCAGAAAGAAGTAGAGATTGACACTAATCGTAATAACTACAAATTAGTTATAGAGAAGACAGGATGTTACGCATATATGTGAAATTTAAATTGGCTTTAAAGAGTTATTAATACACTTTACTACAACAGATTAGATATTATTCTCATTTACTGCGAAAGTCAAGATATGCACTCCATCAATTATTCGATTTTTCAATCAAAAAATACGTGTTATTAGCTACATATTCCCACATCACCACATTGTAGCATATTGATATGTTGGAATAAAAAAGGGGGACAAAATCCTCCGTGGAAAGAACCCCCCTGTTTGTCAGGGTACTAGTACTACTCCATGGCGATTTTTCAGAGATAATTTGAGAACGACTTATTGATACGATTTTTCCTCTATGGTGTGGAAAGTTTTTCTGCGATTTCGAATAGCACTTCAGGAGCATCATTAATATCTTCAAACGGTCTGCGCCCTTCCCTATCAGCCTGAACAATTTCATCCATTTCGGGGAGATATCCAAGGATTGTATGGTCAGAAAATGCTTCACAAATAAGCGCTTTATCCTGTTCATTACGAACGCGGTTACCAAGAATAATGATATTTTTTATACCGATATCTTCACCAAGTTTGCGGATCTGACCTGCTGCCGCCCTGCTCCTTGCCCCTGGATTAACGACAATTACCAGAGCATCAACCGAGCTTGAAGTTGCTCTTCCCAGATGCTCAACACCAGCCTCCATATCCATTAGAACAATATCGTCGCGATAAAGAACAAGGTGTGTCATCAATGCTTTAAGAATTGTGCTTTCAGGACATATGCATCCTGAGCCTCCATGCTTCACTGTTCCCATAACCAAAAGCTTAACTCCATCTCTTTCTAAAGAGAAACGATCAGGAATATCATCTACTTTTGGGTTGAGCGTAAAAAAACCTCCCATGGTTCCAGGCTCAGCCCCAGTTCTTTCGGCAATAAGATCTCTCAATTCAGCAATAGGTGTGATTGGTTTATCTTCAGAAATACCAAGCCCAGCAGCCAAATTAGTGACAGGATCAGCATCAATTGCAATTACTTTTTTTTCACCTTTTGCTGCTAGACACCTGGCCAATAAAGAAGTGACCGTTGTTTTACCTACTCCGCCCTTTCCGCCAAAAGCAACTTTCAGACTCACTTTACGCTCCTAAACATATTGAAATTTCAAGATTCTTCAACCACATTCCCATCATTGTCTACAATGGCGACTATAAAACCATTTTGTTCAGCATCGGCATACAACTCATCCAGCAACACCGCCTGAATTTCATATTTCTTTCCCTTCTCCCTTGGTAAGGAGAGAAAACAATCTTTTGCGGCATCTTTTGTTTCAAAGGCTGGAATAAAATCAACTTTCTTTTTCTTATTATGTAATCCGAGAAAGGTTGCATCTTTATCAGGATCACAAACAACGACATATACCCAACCTTTTTCACTTGCCTTCCCCTTTACCTGTTCCTCCATCGGCACTTTCCTCTGATTTTATATTTAACTGAAAATACAGCTTGATAAAGGCTTAATTAAAATCTGCATCATCGCTATGCTGCCATTGACATACTCATAAACATCAGGCTTTGAATTTCAATGTCAATAAAAATTAGGGCAATGCAAACAACAATGGCCTCATCACGGGTGATGAGGCCATTGGAGTATAGCTTTATTTTATTTTACAGTTCCAGATATGAATCTGAGAAAAGGTTTTCGCCAGTGATAACTCTTACAGTTTTAACATAATCGGCTAGTTCTTTATCCAGTGTGCTCAGATCTGGTGCAGTACCGTCCATAGCCTGATGGACTATGTCGACTATTTCTGGACGTTTACCCTTGGCAACTGCGGTAAGATTAGTATCAAGAGGATCAGATATGACGGATTTCATACCATATCTTTCCAGCATGATCATATAGGTGGTGTTGAGTATAGGACGCAGCTCAACTGGAGGACCATTAGAGATATTTGAAAGTCCGCAGGTACTCATGGCACCAGGAGCAATATCCTCAATCATCATCTGGAAGTTGAGTAAGCTCATACATTGCTGCTGTTGAATATTAACAGGGGTAACGATACCATCAACCCAGATTTTTTCATTGGGAATTCCCGCTTCATTGGCTGCATAGAGGAGTTCTACGCAGAGCGCTGCACGCTCGTTTTCGTCACGAGGCAGTCCATCTGGTCCCCACATCAGCGCAACAAAATCAGCCTCATATTTTGCAGCCATCGGCAACATTGCTTCATAGCGCTCAGGTCGGGCCATGATAGAGTTGACAACATGTGGCTTACTGGCGGGCTTAAGCACCTTCAAGCCCTCTTCAATCGCTGCAATGTTAGAGGTATCAAGCAACAATGGAATGTTACCGGAAACTTCCTGAACAACCTGACAAACCCACGGCATTAATTCGTGGCCATCTTTTTTCGCAGGTCCCAGGTTAATGTCAATATAATCCATGCCCTTTTCAATCTGGTCCTGAACTTCTTCCTGGATTGGCTTAGGGTCACGCTCCTTGAATGCTTTCCCAATAACCTTGGAAATAACATTTAGGCTTTCTCCAAACAAAATCATAATCCTTCCTCCTCATATAGTTTAAAAACTTATACACGTGCTTTCAGAAAACCCGGCAAATGTGCAGCCTCACGAGGCCCCACTGTAATTGTCCAGCCTGGTAATTCCTCTTCAATATCACCGGCAATGGCGGCTGCATATCCAGGAATAATGAGCTCGTTATGTTTTACCTTATCCATTATGCCGCTTTTCTTTACGAACATGCCTACATCATCTCCACCGAACTTTCCGGCAGCCCAAGCAGTAAGTACTGAGAGCCCTTCTGCATCTTTAATGAGCAGGTAGGCTGAAACCTTACTGGCTTCAATCTCACCGGAAACGATAAAATATGTGAGTGCAAAATTTGTTGTTACCAGTACAGGTGAATCTTCATTAGGTGTGCCTATTTCGAAGATACCTTCGGTTACGGTCATTGGTCTCTGTGGATCTGTAAAAATATTCAACCTTTCCAGGAGAAGCGGGAAAATAGCCTCGGTGGTCAGGTCCGACAGAACAACAATTCCGCCGTACTTTGCTACAAACATACTGGCAATAAGGGTTTCCATGTCTGGATTGGAAGCCATTTCAGCAGGAAACGCTATCGTCGGAAATCCCAAGGAGCGATTGCCGTCCTTCAGAGCTGCCCTGCGTACCGCCACTTGATCTTCCAGAGCCTGCTTGAGGTCCCTGCTTCCAGTATCTATGACCAGATCTTTCAACCCCATGCCTGTAAGTTTCTCGGTAAGGGCGATAATACCATCGATGGAATCAGCTTTTACTGCAAGAGGCAGATCATTATCGAGGGCAATTTTACCAAATGCGTCTGCATTGGCATCAGTAGCAGCATAGAGAAGAGGACGTTTAAATCCTGCTGTCTCGACTGCAGCACTGATGACATCAGCATCTTCACTCATCAAAATTAAGTTAAATTCAGATTTCTCGGCAATATTTTTGGCAAGACCGGCAAATGCAGCCTTATCACCATTGACATCTTTTAAGGCAACAAGCTCAGGTCTTAGATTAAAACCAACACGCTCATACTGCAAAGCATTCCAGACAGCGACTTTCTTTTCGACATCGGCTTCCGAAGTATCGGAAGTAATTGTGCCGGCAAACATTGTTTGATTGAAAAATGTCTTTTCATGCCTGTACATTACCGTCTCGCCGCCTGCAGTAGCCTGGCGAACACCTTTACCAATCTTTACTGGCCTGATCGGAGGTGCCGAGGCTTCAGCAAGTTGCTCCCGGGCTTCGTCTGAAACATATGGACAAGCATCAAGCTCGGCCTTACCGGATGCGAGATTCATAGCAAAAGCAAGACAAGTCGGAACTCCACACTCCTTGCAATTTGTTTTTGGCAGGAGTTTAAATATTTGAATACCAGTTAACGCCATTGTTTTACTCTCCTTTGTTATTGAAGCAGGGATGGGAGTACTCTCATCCCTGTTTTCATAATATTAGCCGATTAGAGGATCCATGCTCAATGCAGGATGATTCTTCTCCTGAAGCCATGGCATAATCTCATCTTCTGTGATGCCTACAGTTTCATCAGCAATCATGTCAGCAAAATTTTCCACACCGAGTTCAGCGCCACGAGCATTGAGACGATCTCTTATTTCATCTTTAAGAATCTTCGGCATCCAAACCATTCTCAGCAGTCCACCGTCACCGGTTATGAATTTCTTTTGAGTAATGTTGTATTTTGAATGGCCAACGAATCCAGGAGATGAGGCGCCCCCACCCATAACACCAGCGAGGGTGGTAAATTTCATGCCAGATGGAGTTTCGCCAGCATAGTCACGTCCAACGGTCATAATTCCGTTACAACTTGGGAGCATAGCTGCAATACACTCACAGCAACCACAAGTGGTCATGGGAGCATTAACCATTGAGTAGAAGTTATAGGTGTCAATTGCACCTTTGGAAGCAGACTTGATAAACTCGTCAACACCCTCAAAACGTCCAAGTTTTGGATCTAAAACCTTACCTTTTTGAATTGGCTGGTTTGGTCCCGTTGGGTTTATTTCAAATGACGCTTTACAGTCCATCCAGTTGTACGCTCCGCAGAGTCCAGTCCTTTCAGGGCTTACAGTACATACATGACTAGGTGCAAAAGATTGACACAGGGTGCATGAGTAGAAGGTTTCAACATCTTCATCTGTCATGGTGTCAACTCGCTCATCGCGCATTTTATACTCTGCTCTAGCGGTTGCGGTAAGTTTATCAACATCTTCCTTATTTGTATAAAGCGTTACCTGAACCTTGTCGACTATCTTCTGGAAATCTTGATGAAATTTAGCATGAAGGACAACGCCAAGATCTTTAAAGGTGAAACCTTTTTCGACTGCTGCCTTACTAACACGAACCCATGAAATATCACGCTGTCCGATGTGCATTATACCTTGAATATAGTTAATAAGGTGATGAATCTGACGCTCCATAATCGGTTCAAAGTCATCCTGGAATTCACGTCCAGCGATCTGGATAAAAATACCAAGTGGCAGGGTATCACCCTCTTTAAGATCGCCAATATCCTTACCGACAACAACAACTTTGGCATCTTCAATCTCGTTCATTTCTGCCTTCTTCACTAACTCTGTACACTGAGTCTTCCCACCACCCATTTGAGAGTGAAGATCTGCTCCACGAACACGTTCACCTTCGAATGCAGGTCCAAAGGCACATGGTATGTCAATCTCTGTAACATTGATCTTCAGGCCGCGAACCTCAACGGATTTTTGACAAATTTCATCGTGAGGTACATTGGCAACTACATGCTCGTATGTACAAATACCTGTTGGCAGAATCTCAGGGATATCAGTATCAGCAAGCGTTGGGAAGCCCCAGTTAACAGCACCAGCAGCGGCAACAGCCCACTCGGTACCAACATCACCAAGAGCATTAACAAAGGCAAAAATTCTATTCTTGTTATACATGAGCATCTTGCGATAATCTCCAGGCTGCACACCACCAAATGCCATGGCAGCACGGTTGGCAAAACCAAGAGCAAAAACAGCTGAAGAAATATCAGGTCCAAAAGGAACAATACGGGTATTCCAACCTACCTGCATTCCTGCTTCAAGACATTGTTCAATGACTGTTTTGCCGTAATGATTTGCTGCACAGAAGATATACAGACTCTTCTTCTGGTAATCCTCAACGATCATCTTGGCAATTTCTGGATTTGGAGCTGCACCAACGATGGCGGCAAAACCTGGAGCAGAGCCGTCAACGAACTCAACACCACGCTTTCGCAAAATGGTATCATCAGCAGGTCCAACCCAGATTTTACCGGCTTCAATATCCGGATCTTCCTGAGAAATATAAAAATCAGGTTCTCTAAGAATTCTCAGGGCTTCCTTTACCTCATAGGCAAAGATACCAGCCATACCCGCATCCAGAAGAGGACCAAGATAAGGAAGGTGATTTGCACCCTTCATATGGGGTGGCAGTAAGCCTCGGGCGAATTCCATTGGCTTACGAAGATCTTCGAGTGTTTCACATTTCATACCGGTAAGTGAATAGATTACCGGTAGATAATATGCTGTATTTGGAAAACCAATTGGTGTACTGGCGTCATATGATTGTAAAGCTCTCTCAAGTTCACCTTCAACCTGCGATACAACCTTATAGCCGCCCTGAATTGCTGCGAACGCTACTAATCTAGACATGCTTTCCTCCTTTTTTGAGGATTTATTTTTTCAATACTATCTATGGCTAAAATAAAAATTCTATTCAAGTCCTCAGAGTTATTCCATTCCAAGGGCTTGTCTGTCAGCCATATCCATGAGTACCCTTTCACGTGCCTTGTCGATACCAAGCTCAGCTCGTTTCTTATCAATATGGGCAATCATCTTATGGGCATGTTTGATTGGATCTGGTTCACAATCCCATTTTCCACCATAAATATTTTCCATCTCTTTATAGAGATAATCCTTGAATACAGGAGCACCTTCAAGAGGCATGTGATAACCAAAAACCGTATACACACCTGAGGAAACAAAGTACTGACCGATTGCAATCGCCTTCTCACTCATCCACTCTGGTGCACTACCAGCTGCAGGAAGATCACAGATATCGTTGCCAAGACCACCTGCCTTAACTACCTCTGTTGCGGCAAGAAGGATTCGACTGTTGTCTACACATGAGCCAAGGTGAAGAACCGGCGGAATACCTACCGTCTCACAAACTTCGGCGAGACCTGGTCCGCAGTGAACTGCTGCAGCACCTGGAGTAAGCAGGCCGTGAATACCGGCAGCAATAGCGCTACAACCTGTGGTTAAAACAATTACATCGTTTTTGATCAATTCCTTGATCAGAAGGATATGTTCTTCGTTATGCTTGGTTCTGGCATTGTTACAACCAACAACACCAGCAATACCACGTATACGACCATTTATAATATTGTCGTTAAGGGTGAAATAATCTCCGCGGAAACTACCACCAAGATGATACTGGATTGACTCAACACCAAAACCGGCAATCTGTGTGGTTTTGTGTTGAGGAATCATAATGTCCGCACCACGTTCGTTATAGTTTTCAATGGCCATTTTGACGATACGTTTGGCATCCTGCATCGCATAATGCTCATCAAATTCTATATGGATGACATTCTCCTGCTCCATCTTGGCAATTGGATGAGTTGTTATCAATTTGGTATGAAAACACTTGGCGACATTAGCGAGATTCTGGAAAACACACTGTACATCGACAACCATTGCATCACAGGCACCAGTTATAATGGCAAGCTCTTGCTGAAGAAATGTTCCTGCAGGTGGTACTCCGTGACGTTGAAGAATCTCATTTGCTGTACAGCAGATACCGCCAAGCTGAATGCCCTTTGCGCCTTGCTCTTTTGCATAGTCAATCATTTCCTGTGACTGGGCTGCAGCAACTATCATTTCTGAGAGCAGAGGTTCGTGGCCATGGACGATAATGTTTACATGGTCTTCCTTCATAACTCCAAGATTTGCTTCTGATTGCAGTGGTGAAGGAGAGCCAAACATGACATCCTGGAGATCAGTTGCCATCATTGCTCCGCCCCAACCATCGGCGAGTGAGCACCTGGTTCCCTGCTTCATCAGATTTTTGAAATCCTGATCTACACCCATATGGGTTCGGTGCATGATTTCAACGACCTCCCGGTCTATAGCCCTTGGCATTACGCCTTCTTTTTCCCACTTGTCCTGGAGTGGTTTTGGCGCTCTTTTGAGATAAGCCAGGGTACCTTCGGTTTTACCAAATTCAGCTATGGCAGCCTCAGCTACACCTAAAGCGATTTCGTCTAACTCTCTGTCGAGCATTTCCCCATCAACTTCAACCTTTGTCTCCACACCAAAATAGGGAGCAATCTGGATAAGTTTTGCAGGGTCTTTGATAGTGTAATCTTCTGATTCTTTACGGGCAACCGCTAGAAAGGTTTCTGCCACGCCACGTCCGTGGTCGGAGTGAGCTGCACATCCAGCGGCGATCATTCTTGCAAAGTTTCTTGCACAAATTGTATTTGCGGTGGCACCGCAAAGTCCTTTACGTGTATCCTCACCTTCTATTCCGTCTTTTGGTAAGGGAAGACGACATGGTCCCATGGCACAGTTTTTACAGCATATGCCCTGCAGGCCAATGGCACAAGGCTTCATGGTGACCGCTCTGTCAAATACGGTGTCAATCTGTAACCTTTGTGCGCGTCGGATCATCTCCTGGGTAGATACTTCAATGGACGCTTCCATTGGATCTGCTAACTTAGTGGTCTTTGCAGCGGGTGCTTTTGTTGCTTCTGCCATTTGAGGTTCCTCCTCATAAATATTACTATAAATAGCTCATGCTGAACTTTCAGTTCCAGCGGCTATATGAATTACCGCTTATGAAATCGGTTCAGCATCTGAATTATTTTTTCCTGCTCTGTAAACTGGATGGCCGCAGGTGTGATAGTTGCCTCTATGGGCTTGTCATCACTTTTCTTGGCTTTTGCGGCTTTAGCCTTTTTCCTCTCTTCACGGAGGGCAGCCTCTTCCGCTTCTCTTTTGGCAGCTGCATCTGCAGCAGCTTGCTTTTTAGCATCATCTTCAGCTTTTGCCTCTGCAGCGGCTTTTGCTTCAGCATCTTCTTTTGCCTTTGCTTCGGCAGCTATTTTAGCCTCTTTGTCTGCTTTGGCTTTTGCCTCTGCATCGGCTTTAGCTTTAGCTTCGGCTTCAGCTTTAGCTTTTGCTTCCGCTGCTGGATCAGCTGCTGGCTTTGCAGTCTCTACAGGTTTTTCTTCTTGAACAGGCTTAGCTTCAGCTTTTGGAGCCTCTTTTTTAGCTTCCACTTTTGGGGCTTCTTGCTTCGCTGGTGCTGCTTTTTTAACCGGTGCTGCTTTCTTCTCTTCCTCTATTGTCAAATCAAGCTCAGGGGCCAGACTTGCAAAATCAATTGAAACATCAGCGAGTTGTTTATTAATACCAGCAGCTTCCTTGGCGCTGCCACCTTCAGAAATGATACTAATAAATTCTTTGGTCATGCGGATTGATTCTGGGTGTCTCATAATGAGAATGTTACCGCCACTCATAAGGTAGGTAACTGCAGCTACAGCTTCCATAAGGATCCCACGTCTTTCAGGATCACCAAGTATGGGTGCCTCCTCCACTGTTTGTTTGGCCTCTTTACACTTCCAGACTTCGTTACCGATATTATTGATCATTGGGTATTGAAGTTTTTCGTCACCTTGGCTCATTGCAGCCAGATACAGTCGTTCCATGACTGAATAGGTGTACTCCAGACCATATCCCAGTCCACCAGTCGTTGGATCAACAATAACACGATCCATTGGCATACCAAGATTCTCAAGCAGAATGTTGACTTGCTTCGCCAGGTTTACATCAATTGGCGAAGATGAAATGATGCTTTGGCCATAGCCCATGGCTGCCGCACCGATACCTTTGTAGTTTTTCTCCTCAACCGGACCAAGCAGCAGGTTTTCACCCTGACATTTCTCAGCAACCGCCTTCAAAACCTCCTCATCTTTTACGGGATTTGCACAACCCCATACGATGAGTGGGACATTGATTGCTTCGAGTACCTTTTTGACGGTCTCTGCAGCCGAATCAGCACTGGCATCCTTGTCATTAGGATCGGTAGATTTCAGCTGTAGGCAGATCGCCTGAGCGCCATACTCATCGACACATTTCTTTGCCCATTTTGCAGGGTCAGAAACAACGTCTTTAAAGGGCTCAAGTGCAGGTGCTGGCCAGTCAGTGGGCTCCATGTCCCAAATTTCCATGGCTATAATAGGTTTATTTGGCATTTCCCCTTCAAATGAATGAAAAGGGTAGCAAGTTTCACCGCCAACGGTAATTGCACTGTCTCCTTTTCCAATGGAGATTGCCTTGATTCCTCCGGTATAGGATTCCTTCTTAATTTCAAATCCCACTTTAGCCTCCTTAAAAAGTGAAAATTAGTCTGCTGAAAGCCATTTTGAATTTTGGTTCCGCTCAACAGTTACCTGCATTCACATGACTTTCGCTTTTCTCTAGTCATCCATTATCTAACTCTAACGCCTTAAAAGATTTCTCCTTTCTATTTAATAACAACAACTATCCTTTAACAATCCGCTTACGGGCATCCATCCTCTCTTTCAGTCTGGGGAACTTATCCACCTCTGTATGAGGTATAAACATTGCTGCCACATAGTTTTCCATATAAGACGGTGTTTCAGAAAGCTCAAAATTTGTCATCTTTTTAGTTACCTCAACAACATCCTTACGAATTATGTTGGTGAGTGAACTCATCCTCGCTCCAAGCATCGATCCATTTCCTAGATAGGTAACCCGGGCTGTATCGATCTCGGGGAGCAAACCAATGGTCATGGCTTTTTCCAGATCGATATAACTGCCAAAGCCGCCAGCAAGGGTAATATGTTCAATCATATCGATTGACAATCCAACTTCATCCATCAACGTCATGCAGCCACTGTATATTGCTGCCTTTGCACGTATAAGGTTATCTATATCAACTTCACTTAACGATATATCCCTGTCTATTTGGGTCTGTTCTTTCCAGGCAATTACATATTCCCAAACGTCATTACGCTGGCGAATACGTTCAGTGTTACTTTCACGATTGAATTTTCCGCTATTATCGAGCACACCCATCTCAAACATGACCGCAACCATGGTAATCAGTCCCGACCCACAAATACCCTTTGGGCTGACATTGCCAATTGTTATAATCATTGGCTCAAACGTCACCGGATCGATCAGAAAATCTTCAATAGCACCCTTGGCGGCTCTCATCCCGAACTCAACTCCTCCACCTTCAAATGCCGGTCCGGCAGAACAGGCTGCACAGGCCATCCAATCTTTGTTGCCGATCACTATTTCGGCATTTGTGCCTATATCCATGTACAGGGTCAACTCTTCAGAGCGGTAAAGGCCAGAGCCCATTACCCCTGCAACAATATCACCACCGACATAACTGGATATTTCTGGGTACAACAGAGCTATTGCATGTTCATTGCATTCTATACCTATGGTTGCAGCCCGAAACGGTGGGTAGAGGGTCGCTGCTGGAACATATGGAGCTCTACGGATGAATCTGGGAGTGATGGCAAGCAGCAATTGCGTCATTGTGGTGTTGCCAGCAATAGTGATAGTCGAGATATTCTCTTTATCTATTTTGCTTTCTTCGAAAATTTGCGACAATATTTCGTTGATGGTTTTAATCACAACACTTTGGAGCTTTTCCAGCCCTCCGGGCTTTTCTGCAATAATAATCCTACTGATTACATCTTCACCATAACTGATCTGGTCATTAAAAAGACCTTTCTCAGAGATCACATTTCCAGTTATCAGATCAACAAGCTGCCCATATACCGTTGTAGTGCCAATATCAAGAGCAATTGCAAAGTTATGGTCCGAAGTATCGCCACCCTGAATGTTGGTAATTCGAGTTTTACCGTTGTCCCGAACTGGTCGTACAAGTGTTGCGGTAACATTAAAGTCATTTTCTCTAAGTATATCAGGGAGTTTTCTGATTACAGGTATAGTAAGTTCAAGCTTATGCCAATCGGCTTTTTCCTTCAATGATCGTATGAGTCTGCCAACATCTGAGAGATTGTCGTCTTTATTAGGTTCAGGAATTTCTAAATAGGTTTTCTTCACAGGATTCAGAAATAATCCCTGTTCTTTTAGACTGTTTATATCAACCTGCTGAACAGCTGCAGTACATCGAGGTGGAGGTGTCATGCTCAGCATTGTTGAATCCACATCCGATTCGATAGGAATTCGGATGGTGATATCCTCTTTAACATTTGCTAAACATGCCAGTCTATACCCAGCTTCGAAATCTTCAGTGGTTAATCTTTCGCTTGTACCATTCTCCAACTCACCTTCTTCAAGAACAATTCGACACTTTCCACAAACGCCTTCACCTCCACATGAAGCATTAATGTGAATGCCTGCATCCATCGCAACACGGATAAGATTTGTACCAGTTTTAACCTCAATCTTTCGATTATGAGGAAGAACCGTTACCACACATTTTTCGTTTTCAGAAGCAGAGGACATATGATTTTTCAGTTGCCTACATGGTGAATAAACGATCTTTCTTAAAAAAAATGGGGCCGTATGATCAGATCATATGATGCTTGAAAGAGAATTAGAAACTCCGCTCTATTCTTGTATCCATAGATGTTGATTTTGAGCAATCTGCCATTTTTTTGATTTCCCTTACATCATCAGCTGATCAATTCAGCAATTGGAAAAGACCATTCTCCCTTTATAAATTGAAAGATACAGCGTAGCTATAACCTTTTCTGAGCTTAAAAATCAATGGTTTTATAACAAAATCAATGGTTGTCTTTTTTTTTTACAAATAGTAGCATTCAATAATACACATTAAATTACATACCGATGAAGGAAAAAACATGGGCCAGAACTCAATAAATAGCTCCACGACAAAAGCAGCTTTGCGAGAATTGCTTTCAACCACAAAAAAAAGATCAGATTTCCAGAGAATCCTGTGTGTCTATTTACGTGCGGAAATGAATATGAAAGCAGATATGGTTGCAAAGATCACCCAGTTAAAAGCGGGTACAGTCAGAAAAATCTGGTCGACCTATCTCCGTGAGGGAGCTGTGGCATTATTTGAGAAAAACCGGGGTGGTCGCAGGAATTACCATTTGACCAGAGATGAAGAAATGCTGTTTCTTGAACCATTTTTCACAAAGGCAGCCAAAGGTACGCCATTGAATGTGGCTGAGATAAAAGATGCTTATGAGGCACATATCAATAAAAAAGTTCCAAAATCAACAATCTACAGGATTTTATCAAGGAACGGCTGGAAAAGAAAAGCAGGGAAATCTCAGCTTGAAACCCCCAGAGAAACTCCTAAAACTAACATGCACGACTATTGGATTGAGGGCTGCGCACAGGTTTTGCATCCTGAACGTACTGGCAACATCTCACAACAGTGGCTCAACCAGACGTTGAACAGTATGAGCAGCAGGAAACAGCCCCCTTCAATCGCCAGTGACCAACATGGAATTTAGCACTAAAAATGACTTTTTGAATGCGACCGCATATAAAACATCTGCGTTTTTAATATAAATAATACTTATTTTCCTAAACGGCACAATATCGTCCTTACAGAACACTTTGCACAACGTAATTGACACATATTTTCTAAATAACGGCAACTACAGCTAATGAATTTGTTTTCGAAGCTCCCCTCTCTGAACTTTTCCAACCACTGTCTTTGGCAATTCTTCTATAAATTCGATTTTTGTTGGTAACTTATATTTGGCAAGGTTTTTCTTGCAGAATTCAATCAATTCTTCCTGTGTCAAAGTTTGCCCTTCAGTGACAACAATAAAGCTCGTTATCTGCTCTCCCCTGGTTGGATGCGGGACACCAATAGAAGAAGCCTCTTTCACCTTGGGATGCAGATACAAGACTTCGTCTATTTCTCTGGGATAGACATTGTATCCTCCCGATATTATCATATCTTTCATTCTATCAACGATGTAGAAATAACCATCCTCATCCATCCTGGCAATATCTCCAGTATGCAACCATCCACCCTCAAGCGCAGCATGTGTCTCCTCCTCGAGATGCAAATACCCCTGCATCACCTGCGGACCTTTTACTACGAGTTCCCCCAACTCTCCAACTTCCATAGTTTTTTTAGAATCGATAATATCAACAATCCTTGAGTCCGTATCCGGCAAAGGTATCCCTATACTCCCTGCCTTCCTTTCGCCTTCAAAGGGATTTATATGCGTAACAGGAGAACTCTCTGTTAAACCATACCCCTCAACAATTACTGCCCCCGTAATCTTCTCAAATTCTCGTATCACTTCCAATGGTAAGGGCGCACTCCCTGAAAAGAATCCTTTAAAACATGTCATATCAATCTTTTTTATGTCAGGGGAATTAAGGATACCGATGTACATTGTTGGTACCAAGGGTCCAAAAGTTGGTCTGTACTTCTTGATTATTTTGAGAAGTTTTTGTGGTTCTGGCTTTGGTACGAGAATATTCCCCCAACCCTGATATACTGCAAGATTCATCGCTGCACTTAAACCAAAAACATGAAAAAAGGGTAATGCGCCCAACAGGGTTTCAGTACCTTTTTCAAATTGAGGAAACCAGGAAGCTATTTGCTGAACCTGTTTACTAATATTGCCGTGGGAAAGGATCACTCCTTTTGCCTGTCCAGTCGTACCACCAGTGTACTGATACATTGCAGTATCACCAAAACTAATATCTTCTTTTATTTCATGTGCTTGTTTCTTATCAAGACACTCTCCCCAATAAAAGATATCTTTTGCTTCTTTCACATTTGCTGACATTTTTTTACGTTTGGCTATCAGCGGAAAAAGATAATTCTGAGGGAATGGCAGATAGTCACCGATAGAGGTGATAACGATCTGCTTTATGCTCGTTTGAGGCCGAAGATCAATCATTCGGTTCCCAAGAAGATCAAGGGTAATAAGCACCTTTACTCCTGAATCATTGAATTGATGCAGCAACTCCCTATCTGAATAGAGCGGGCAATTCATCACAGCAATTGCACCAATACGAAGAATTGCATAGTAGGCGATGACGCAGGGTATTGTATTCGGAAGGAGGATTGCAACACTGTCTCCTTTACAAATTCCATATGTTTTCAGGGTTAATGAAAATTTGTTCACCAGAGTGTCGAGTTCTTTATAAGTCATCTCATATCCCTGGAACTGGAGTGCCATATTTCTAGGAAAGTTTTGGGCACTGTTTTTAAGAAAATCAGAGATGAGAAGAGTCTCAAATTCCAGATGGGCGGGAACGCCTGAATCATAACGCTGTAACCATGGTTGCTGTGCCTGAGACCCTTTAGTGCTCATACTCTATCCCCCTTAAAAGACAGTTAAAAAGAAACAAACCTTGTATAAGTATATTTGAGATTTATGCAGAATACAAGTTGTCCCACCCAGCACACTTCATGTTAAATTTATCAATAAATATGCACATTTCCTCATCTACAATGGTTATATTGGATATCCGCTGAAAGGAATGACGGGTAAACAACGCTGTTCCTGATTACCCTTGTAGGGTATTGTTTCGGGCAATTACACTGAAAATATAGTATAGGAAAGGGGGTATTGGCTTCACCTTAATATTTCTCAAAAACAGTCACAGAGACTAATTTTACTAATAAGGATTATAGTCCTTTCATCTGCAGAATTTATTGGAAATGTTGAAAATGAAGAAAAGAACAATAACAAGACTTGTGAACATCGCCTTTATCCTGATTTGCGGATCCATACTTCTCTTTCTTCTGAAGGCACCAGAAGAAAGCACAGCAAAGGTTCCAAAGGATAGCAACCATATTCGTTTTTATTCAATCAAAAGTAAAAAAGAAGCAGAAAAATATTGCAACGAATGCCATGGGCCAGGTGAGAATAATGCTCTTCCCCAAAATCACCCCCCCTCATATCGATGTCTCTTTTGTCATAAACGAATTCAATAAATGACAATGAACAGTTCGCCCATTGCGAACAACTTCACAGAAGCCACACGACTGTTTTTTTCTTATGAGAGACAGATGAACCCATTATCTTTCATTATCGTCGATTCCGACAACAGCCCATGAATTGTTTTTCTACTCATTTTCAAGACTTTTCTTTGCGATCTCATAAACATCAGCGGAAATCTTCTGCTGCATAAGTAAAAATCGAAGCTGTTCCTCCATCATTATTTTGAGTTTCTGACTGTACTTTCTATATGAAACCAATGGGGTCAGAAGCCTTGCTGCAATCTGAGGATTTATTCTGTCTATTCGAATCACATTTTCTGTAAGAAATCGATATCCTTCACCACTTTCGGCATGAAAGCGATAATGATTGAGACTGCAGAATGCTCCAATAAGTGCCCTTACCTTATTGGGATTTTCTAAGGAAAATGATTCGTGCTCAATCAAGCTTTTTACCCTTGAAAGTGTTGATTCATGAGATGAGGTAGCCTGCAGCATCAGCCATTTATCAACAACAAGCGGATATTTTCTCCAACGTTCATAAAAATCGTTAAAACTATCGCTTGATACAACAGATGAATAATGAGAAAGAGCTGATAACGCCGCCATTACATCGGTCATGTTGTTATTTTTTTTGAGTTGCTTGATACACATCTCCACGCTCTTTTTACTTTCAGCTCCAGGCGTCATGAGAAAAAGTAGGCACCTGTTTTTCAGGCTTCTCCTGGCCATTGATTCAGTTGAAAGTGAATGAGAATCATCACCCTTGCAATTATGATATGCCCTCATAAAATCATCCTGAAGCTCAATTGCCAATGTTCTTTTGACGTATTGAACTGATTCAAAAAGCAAGTCTGGCTCAATTACATCAAGGAGTTGAAGCAAATATGTCTCGTTTGGAAGTGTTATTGCTTCGGCATTTAACGCTAAATCTGTCGTACTGTTTAGACAATCAGCAAAGGCAGCTACGTACTCCTTATCTAGGGAAGGTATTCCCCCTTTCTTCTTTGTTTCCAAAACATCAAGTATAACTTCAACAGATAATTGGAAAGCAGCCTCCCACCTGTTAAAAAGGTTATCATCGTTGGCCATAAGATAGGCGAGTTCCCCCTTACTATGAAAGGGTTTTACCTTCACCGGAGCAGTAAAATCCCGCAAAAATGAAAGCACTGGTTTTTCATGCAATCCAGTAAACTCATACTCATTAGTCTTCTCACGCAGTTCAAGGAAATACGAATTCTTTTCTAAATCCGAAGACTGTGTTGTTTTTTCGCTGCTTCTGCTTTTAATAAGTCCTATTTCAATTGGAATATGAAAGGGTTCTTTTCTTTTCTGACCTGGTGTTGATGAACAGTTTTGGGAAATTTTCAAAGTGTATTTCTTATTCTTCTTGTTCCAATTTTCCATAACGTCGAGAATTGGAGTACCCGCCTGGGAATACCAGAGTTTAAATTGCTGCAAATCCTTACCTGAGGCATCAGCCATGGCATCGACAAAATCATCACAGGTAACAGCCTGTCCGTCGAACCTTTCAAAATAGAGCTTCATACCTTTATGAAAAGAGTCTTTACCAACTATTCTATGAAGCATTCTAACTACTTCAGCTCCTTTGTTATATACTGTTACCGTATAAAAGTTATTTATTTCCACATAGGAGTCCGGGCGCACCGGATGAGCCATCGGGCCGGCATCCTCCCGGAATTGTGCACTTCGCAGTATCCTTACATCCTCTATGCGTTGCACTGCCCTGGAATTCATCTCCGCTGAAAATTCCTGATCTCTGAAGACCGTCAACCCTTCTTTAAGACTTAATTGAAACCAGTCTCTGCAGGTAACTCTATTCCCTGTCCAGTTGTGGAAATATTCATGAGCAATCACACCTTCTATTCCGAGATAATCCTGGTCCGTTGCACTTTCAGGAGAGGCCAGTACATATTTTGAATTAAAAATGTTCAACCCTTTGTTTTCCATGGCTCCCATGTTGAAATCATCTACGGCAACAATCATGTAGACATCAAGGTCATATTCCAGTCCATAGATGTCTTCATCCCATTTCATCGCTTTTTTAAGAGAGACCATTGCATGTTCGCACTTATCACTGTTCCGAGGCTCTACATATATTTTTAAAGAAACTTCTCTGCCGCTTTTTGTGGTGAAAATATCATCAAGCGACACAAGGTTTCCAGCAACAAGGGCGAAAAGATAACATGGTTTTGGAAAAGGATCCTGCCAGATTGCAAAATGCTTGTCATTCTCCATATCTCCTTCACTAATAAGATTTCCATTGGAGAGTAACACCGGGCAGACACTTTTGTCGGCTTCTATTCTGGTTGTGAATTTCGCCAGGACATCAGGACGATCCAGGTAATACGTGATTCTTCTGAACCCTTCAGCTTCACACTGCGTACAAAAATTTTCGCTGGTGCGATAGAGCCCGTTCAAACTCTTATTCTTTTGCGGATGTATTTCAGTGGTAATACAAAGCACAAACCTTTCAGGTGGGTTTAAGAGCGTAAGTTTCTTTTCATCAACGCTGTATGACTCCTCAGGAAGAGGCACTTCGTCGACCTTGATATCGAGAAGTTTTAGTTCTTCCCCATCAAGTTGCAGGACATCAAAATCACCTTTATACTTTTCGTTTCTGTACAATTTTGAAGTAGCAATCACTTTTGTTTTCACAGGGTCCAACTGAAATATCAGCTCAATAGATTCTGTGAGATATGATGAAGGCTGGTAATCTTTTCTATATTTCGTTACATGTTCAGTAGAACTCATGTTTTTATCCTTACATGCTCTGTTATCGTGTAAACATTGGTCGTTGACAGTCACCAATATTACAGTATATTTGCAATATTCAACAATCTATAGCTGCAAGCCATTGCAGTCAATCACACCTATTTCGAGAAATAACCATGATTACAATAAACGACAATTATTTAAAACTCCAGGCTTCATACCTCTTCTCAGATATAGCAAGACGAGTAGCTGCCTTTCAAGAGAACAATCCTGATCGAAAAGTCATCAAACTAGGCATTGGTGATGTAACCAAAGGGTTACCGCAAGCCTGTGTGCAAGCTTTCCATAAGGCAGTTGATGAAATGGCAGAAGATACAAGTTTCAGGGGCTATGGTCCTGAACAAGGATACTTCTTTCTGCGTGAGGCAATTGCCGTAAATGATTTTCAGTCACGAGGGGCAGACATATCTGCTGATGAAATATTTATTAGCGATGGAGCAAAATGTGACACTGGAAATATTCAGGAGATATTTTCCAAAGATATCACTATTGCCATCCCTGATCCGGTATATCCTGTCTACCTTGACACCAACGTTATGGCCGGTCGAACCGGATCATACTCTGATGGCAGATATGATGGCATAGTTTATCTTGACGCAACACGTAAAAACGACTTTGTTCCTGAGCTTCCTCAACAAAAGGTTGATCTCATATACCTCTGTTTTCCAAACAATCCGACAGGATCGACAATTTCCAGGGATGAACTGAAAACCTGGGTCGATTATGCCAGGGAGAACAAAGCATTGATCTTATTTGATGCCGCTTATGAAGCATTTATTCGAGATGAATCTCTGCCAAAATCTATTTTTGAAATTGAAGGTGCACGTGAGGTAGCCATTGAGTTTAGAAGTTTTTCGAAAAGTGCCGGCTTTACAGGAACGCGTTGTGCTTATACTGTTGTTTCAAAAGATTGTAGGGCTTTTGACAGTAACGGTAATATTCAAAAGATCCACAGTTTATGGAATCGCCGCCATTGCACCAAGTTTAATGGAGTATCTTATCCCGTCCAAAGGGCTGCTGAAGCGGTTTATAGTGATGCCGGAAAAACTCAGACAAGAGAACTCATCAACTATTATCTCCGTAATGCTGACTGTATATGTAAAGAAATTGAAGCCCTTGGGTATCAATATGATGGTGGTAAAAACTCACCTTATATTTGGATAGATGGGAAAAGAGATTCCTGGGAATTTTTTGACATGTTGCTCAATAAAGCCGGCGTCGTCTGCACTCCTGGTGCAGGATTCGGTAAATGTGGAGCTGGTTATATCAGAATTTCTGCATTCAACAGCCACGTAAATGTCGATGAGGCTATGGCAAGAATTCGCCAGGAACTCAAATAATCCTCAAGACTAACTTCAATGGGACCGTAGTTACAAATTACTCGTGTCCCATTGCTTCTCAACGTATATCGGCAGGTTTAAAATAAATTTTTTTCTCCTCACCATCAAGTTCAGTGTGTGAAGTCGGCCACCTCGCCGATATCCATTCTATCACACCGGAAACCAGATTTTCCGGTGCTGAAGCACCTGCAGTAATGCCAATAGTTGCAACTCCTTCCAACCAATGACGATGTATATCGTCGCTGTCATCTATGAGATAGGATGGTGTACCTGTTTCAATAGCTACTTCTTTTAATCTGTTGGAATTCGAACTGTTTTTGGAACCAACTACCAGTATTACATCAACCTGTCTGGCGAGTCGTTTAACGGCCTCCTGTCTGTTCTGAGTGGCATAGCAGGTATTCGACTTAGAACTTTCTATCAGCGGGAAACGACGTATGAGTACATTTCGTATTTTCACAATATCGTCTTGGCTAAGCGTCGTCTGAGTTACATACGCACATTGATCGGGGCGACTTAAGGTGAGATTTTCAGCTTCTTTCACAGTTGCCACGATATGGACTTTTGTTCGTACACGACCCGCTGTACCGACTACTTCAGGATGATTATGGTGACCAATAATGATTATGTCGTAATTCTTGCGGCTATAACTCTCCACAATTCGATGAATGCTGCTCACTAAAGGGCACGTTGCATCTATTGTCCGGAATCCATACTCAACGGCTTCGTTTTCAACAGCCGTACCCACCCCATGAGCACTAAAAATACAAATCTTTCCTTCCGGGATGTCTTCCAGCCCCTTAACGAATACCGCCCCACTTTTTTCTAAATGGGCAATTACATGCTTATTATGAACAATCTCATGAAGAACATATATGGGTGCCCCATATTTGCTCAGAGTATTCTCTACGGTTTCGATTGCGCGAACAACGCCAGCACAAAAGCCTCGCGGAGAGGCAACAATAATATGTTTTTTGTTTTCGTCCATTCTACTTAATTGATTTTTTTATCGCTCACAAAAGATGAAAATATCGTCTTCTTTATGGTTATTGCCGATTGTTTATACTCATATCGCTGTATTATAATCAGTCGCGATTAAATCAAAACTATTTTCAAAAAAAATAGCCGGTTTCCCTTAGAAAACCGGCTATGGAGAAGAGGTTTTATTTATATGTTAATATCCCTGGATCTTATCTATCAGTTCCGGCAGGAACAATGATATTTGAGGGATATAGGTAATGCACATAAGGAAAAAGAGCAGGATGCACAGCCAGGGCAATGCTGCTTTGATTACCCAGCCGATACTGTTTCCAGTTATACCTGCTGTTACAAACAGATTGAGCCCAACCGGAGGCGTTAGCATGCCGATTTCCATATTCACAACCATAATTATACCAAGATGGATCGGATCAATACCAAGTTTCACCGCGATAGGAAACAAGATTGGGGCCATGATCAGAAGAATGGCGGAAGGCTCCATAAAGTTTCCTGCTACCAATAACATTAAGTTTACAACAATGAGGAACATCCATGGTGACAACCCCATTTCCATGATAAGTGCTGCAAGGGTATGAGGTATGCGTTCTGTCGTCAGAACGTGCGCAAAAAGCATGGCATTGGCAATGATAAAAAGCAGCATTATGCTCACTTTGGATGCATCCCGTACCACCCTTTGTACCTCTTCATTGAAAAAGCATTTTGGAAAAGAGGTGACGATCTGAAAACTGTTTCTAATAACAAGCTGGCCGGCTCCTTCGCCATCTTTACGCCAAGGAATATTTTTCATCGGCCCAATATCTCTGTACCCCCAAATAGCAACCATGAATGCATACACAGCAGATACGGCTGCAGCTTCCGTTGGACTGGCTATGCCACCATATATAGACCCTAAAACAATGATGATGAGCATTAAACCACCAATTGCGCTGAACCCAGAAGAAATTACTTCTCCAAATCCAACCCATGGTTGACAGGGAATTTTTCGTATTCTGGCAACAATGTAGATGGCTATCATCAACAGAAATCCCATCATCAGGCCGGGTAGAAAACCAGCCATGAACATACGTGCCGCAGATACCTCTGTGGCTGCCGCATACACCAGCATAACAATGGAAGGTGGAATCAAGATTCCGAGTGTTCCTGCATTAGCAATAACACCAGCAGCAAAACTTTCAGGATATCCCGCCTTAACCATACCAGCTATGACGATCGTACCAATAGCAGCAACAGTCGCTGGGGACGAACCGGAAACAGCAGCAAAGATCATACATGCCACTACCGAAGCCATGGCGATACCGCCGTGAACATGACCAACGATACTCAAAGCAAATCTTATAATTCTTTTAGCAACTCCACCAGTTGAGAGAAAGGAAGATGAAAGAATAAAAAACGGAATTGCAAGCAGGGTATAGTGTTCTGAGAGAGACTCAAAAAGCTTAAGAGCGATTGAAGCAAGTGAATCATGGGAAAACATCAGAATTGTACCAATGCTTGAAAGGCCTAACGCAAGAGCGATTGGCATTCCAAGGAGCATGCAGCCGAAGAGGAGTATAAAAAGTGCCGCTGTTGTCATTTGCTTCCCTCCTCTTTTAATTCATCTACCATTTTTATGCTTTCCTTTGCCTCATCCACATGTTTGAAGCCTTCAGCCTGACCTGTGATCAACTGCCAGAGAACAATCAAAAGTCGTATTGTGATCATAACAAAACCAACTAATAGAATTGAATGTGCCTTCCAGGCCTGTACATCCATATCCTCGAGATAAATGCCTATTAGATGCATCTTTTTGAGGTAAAAGAAACTTCCATAAAGTATCAAACCACAATAAATAAGTGCGAGTATACAAGCTATACCACTAAGAATCCTTCTGCCAATTGATGGGAACAGACGAACAAATGCATCCATACCAATATGACTACCGACTTTTATTCCATAAGAAGCGCCAAATAAAACCATCCAAGCGGACAGGTGAAGGGTGAGTTCTTGAGACCACATAAAACCGGCACCAAAACCAAAACGCATGACGACATCAATAAATACCAGTAAGGTCGTAGCCAGCAAAAGCAGCGAGATAATAGCCTCTTCTGCACGATTTAGGAAACGTAACATAAACGAACCTCTTCTCTTTACAAGGCAAGGAGCAGAAACGTTTCTCAAAGAGATGCCTCTGCTCCCTGGTACAAGACGGAAAATCCGTCTATTTTTAACTATCTATTCGAAACCGATCTTACATATTTGATCCATACGCTGCATCGATAAGATCCTTTCCAATATCTTTTTCGAATTTCTTCCATACTGGCTTCATTACTTCAACCCATTGTGCCCTTTCTGCATCGGTGAGTTCAATTATTTCTGTACGACCAGAATCTAAAATCTTCTGTTTATCGGCAACAGATTTTTTATAGGCAACTTCATTTCCGAAAGCAATGGCTTCATCAAGAGCTTTCTTGACTTCGCCTCTTACATCCTCAGGCATACTCATCCAGAATTCTTTTGAGGTAACGAGCATATAATCAAGAAGCCCGTGATTTGACTCCGTAATGTAAGGTTGAACTTCAAAGAATTTCTTAGAGTAGATATTTGACCAGGTGTTCTCCTGACCGTCTATTGCTTTGGTCTGGAGCAAAGTAAAAACTTCAGAGAAAGGTTTTTTCAGAGGAACGGCATCTACTGCCTCGAATTGGGCCGCAAGTACGTCAGAAGACATGATTCTGAATTTTTTGCCCTTAGCATCTTCAGGAACTTTTAGCGGATCACTTGAAGAAAGCTGTTTCATACCATTGTGGAGATATCCAAGACCAACAAGACCTCTTTTATTAATGGAAGCAAGCATTTTCTGTCCGGCTTCTGACTGCTGAAAACGATCAACTGCCTTAATATCTTTGAACAGGAAAGGCAGGTCATAGAGCTGGAGAGTATCAGTGTAACGGCTGAATTTAGAAAGAGCAGGAGCTGCCATTTGTACATCACCTAACAGCATGGCCTCCAATACCTTGTTGTCACCAAAAAGCTGAGAGTTAGGAAATACTTCTACAACAACTTTACCACCTAAACGCTCTTTAACCAGGTCTTTAAACTTATTTGCCATTTGACCTTTCGGAGTGTTCTCAGCAACAACATGTGAAAACTTGATCAAAATAGGATCTGCCGCAAATACAGGCCCCGCCAAAAAGGCGGCTGAAATTGCGAAAGCTGCGATTGCAGTAGTCATTTTTCGGAACATACACTTTCCTCCTAAAAATTGAGTGTTTAAGCGTTATTAGGCAGGCACTAAACCTACCCTAACAATAGGAACACCGTTTAGAATAAATGGTGTTCAGATTTGAGTGAAGTTACTCTCCTCTACTCAATACAACATGTGCAACAAATAGACCAATTTTTGACTTTTCACATAAGGTTTAATGATCATTATATTAATTCAAGAAATGAAGATCTTTCTCAGTTCCAACAATAGGCGGATATCCGCCTATTCCGGTTTTTTGATGTAGGGATATCCACCAAAAAATTACTTTTTGCTGGAACTGGAGAACCTTATGCGGAGATGATCTAGCTGGAAAGTGCAGTATTATTAAGTATGATATTTCACCTATTTATAATCACTCTTATCAAGCCCGTATTTTCTCATTTTATCATACAGCGTCTTTCTTGGGATAGCGAGAGTATCCATAACATCTTTGATGGCACCGTTACTTGAAACCAGGGCCTGCTCAATTAAACTCCGCTCAAAATCCTCAACCTGTTGTGGAAGACTGTGTTTTTGTTGTTTTTCTGCACCAGACAACAACTGGTCTAATGACCAACCACACTGGCTTCCGAGCAGAACGTATCGCTCAGCAAGATTACGTAACTCACGTACATTTCCAGGCCAGGAATAAGACATCAGCGAATTCATCTGAGAATGGCTCGGAAGTGGCACTTCCTGCTGATACCTGTGTCCGGCAACCAGGAGGAAATGATGGAAAAGTAATGGTATGTCTTCCCTTCTTTCTCGTAATGGCGGAATTTCTAAATACACAACGTTAAGACGGTAATACAAATCTTCCCTGAAAGTCCCCTCTTCAGCTGCTTTGAGTAGATCTGTCTTTGAAGCAGCTACCACACGCACGTCAAGAGGTATTAATTTATTAGACCCCATTCGTTCAAGTGATCTTTCCTGAAGAACCCGGAGCAAATGCACCTGTACCCGGAGAGGCATGGATTCTATTTCATCAAGCAAAATTGTCCCACCATTGGCATGTTCAAATTTACCTATTCTTCTTTCCCTGGCATCGGTAAATGCACCTGCTTCATGTCCAAACAAATCACTTTCAATAATAGATTCACTTACGGCACCACAATTCACAGCAACAAAGTTTTTAGTTCTTCTTTCGCTTTGCTCATGCAATGACCTAGCGACAAGCTCCTTCCCCGTCCCGGTCTCTCCAAGAATAAGCACATCTGCACCGGTGTTGGCTATTTGTCCGATAGTTGCACGCAAACGTTGCATGGACGGGGTTTTACCAATAATACGGGGCCCTGGCATTGAATGCGCTTCAAGCTCTCTTCGCAAAGTTCTATTTTCCAGGGTCAAAGCCCTTTTTTCAAGGGCGCGTTCGACTGTTTTGACAAGTCTTTCCGCTGAATATGGCTTTTCGATAAAATCATAGGCACCATCTCGCATGGCCTTTACAGCGGTTGAGATATCACCATGTCCGGTTATTAAAATGACAGGTAAATCCCGATCAATTTTTTGAGCAAACCCTAAAAATTCAAGACCGTCCATCTTTGGCAAACGAATATCACAAATGACAACACCTGGCCAATCAGTCGTTAAAAAGGGCATGGCATCTTCGGCACAATCCAGACAGGTAACCTCCAGATCCGCCAATTCTAGCGTCTGTTTGTTCGCCTGACGAATATGTTTTTCATCATCAACAAATACAACCTTTTTACCTTTATTCATCCTTCTGAGCTTCCTCTAAAAAAAATTCAAATCTAGCACCAGAATCACTACTCATGACTGTTATTGAACCATTCATATCTTTAATAATTCTTTCAGTGATTGTAAGTCCCAGCCCCAAACCTTCACCTGAAGTCTTTGTTGTGTAAAACGGTTCAAAAATATGAGGAAGATGCTCAGGTAAAATCCCTTTACCTGAATCTTCAATGGCAACCATAACCTGATTTTTACGACGCTGTGCAGTAATATAAACAAACCTCTCTTCCTGTCCTTCAAGCGACTGGAGGGCATTACCTATTAAATTGACCAATACCTGTTGCAAAAGCACATTATTAGCTTTTACCTCTAATGATTCAGGGGTAATTTTGACCTTGATGTTGACATCAGCCTTCCGCAGTGCCGGTTTTAATATTTCCAGTGCACCATCAACGACGCCATGGAGTGGAACAATGGCCATCTGACCACTGCTTTTTCGCGAGAACAACTTAAGTTGGACACCGATTCTTGCCATTCGATCGGTAAGCTCGGCAATTTGTTCAAGATTCCATTTAGCCTCATCGATACGTTCTTTATTAAGAAAAAGTTTACAGTTATCTGTATAGCTGCGTATTGCTGCCAAAGGTTGATTGAGTTCGTGATTAATTCCCGCAGACATTTGACCAAGCGCGGCAAGCTTGGCTGCATGAACGAGTTCAGAACGGGTATTTTTCAATGCCACTTCTGCTTTTCGACGTTCATCGATCTCCTGTCGTAGCAAAACATTGGTTTGAGTTAATTCAGCCGTTCTCTCGCTGACTCTGCTTTCCAATCTTTCATTGGCCTCTTCCAGCACTTTACGTGAATGTTCTTCAAATCTTTTTGCCTCTATAACTCTCTGTTTTCGCTGCCAAACGAGAAGGTGAAGAAGCCCCCCGAGGATAAATATCGAACTCAGCATCATTATTACTATGATGACAATTTTCTCTACTCTATCAGTTTCTGAAAGGATTTGAACATTCCACCCAGCGTGCTCCATATACTCACTCTGGAGCAGATACGTTCTCACCTTTTTGGTATCATTAAATTTTATTTTTACTATCCTGCCATAGGGAGTTATTTGTTCGTTCACTATATTTATTGGATCTAACGTTGCATTTGGATACCTTCTGCTTTCTACTATCCTTTTTTTAACTTCCTCCTGCAGTGGAAATAAGGTTCGAAAACGCCAATCATGGTTTGTGGTAAAAAAGATAACTCCGTCAGGGTCAGTGACTAAAAAGGACTGATGTTCATGCCCCCAGGATTGTTCCACGGAATCTATACCTATTTTAATAACCAGTGCACCAAGGATTTTCCCCCGATGCCGAACAGGATAAGCAAAATAATACCCACGGCGGACAGAAGTCGTACCTAGAGCGAAATATCTACCCAATTGCCCTCTCATCGCCTCCTTGAAATATGGCCTATAACTGAAGTTTCGGCCAACAAAGGGATGAGGTTCGTTCCAGTTAGATGCGGCAATTGTAAGACCTTCTTTGTCCATTAAATAGGTGTCAGATGCATCGCTAATGCTATTTACCGTTTCTAGATATTTGTTAAGTGCATTTATTCGTTCACGTCCTCCTGGTTTTACCAGATAGTTAATCAGCCGTTTGTCTGTAGCCAGAAGTTCCGGCAAGCTTTCATATTTTTCAAGAAGTCCGCGTAAATATGTTGTGTGTAGTTCCAGCTTTACAGTTCCTTCACTGGCAAGAGTCTCCAATCCCTGCCGGTAAGTGATTTTTGCCACATATATAAGCACCACTGTAATGAAGATGCTCATCATGATTGCATATGATGTTGAGAAATTTATATAATTATTAAATTTTTTCATCACAATTGATACTGGGTTTATCGTTTTGTCTCCACGCTATTAATTTCAAAAGTGTAGGACCTTCTTTTTCGTGATTATATATGAGACAAACTACCTTATCCTTCAAAACAAATACATTAAAAACTCTCCAACCAGCTTCCATGCACGAAAACCGGCTCTACGCCAATCTTCCGTTTCGTTTCAATATAAAACGAGACTAAAGATAAATAGAGAGTAAAAATTTTTGAAGTGAAAATAGACAGGATGCTCAGACTATTATCAGGGAAATACTGGAGATACTATTTCCCTGATGTCTGGTATTCCTGATTGAAAGAAATAAATCTACGGTTTTTAAGTGATTGAGAGAGGATTTCCGAAATCAATATAATGATCGAAAATATTAATTTTTAAAGAACATCAGGCAGATTCTCAAGCTGAATGTTTGAATAAACATCAGAAACTAGCCATTTTCATGGCTGGTAAAATGTCTGCTAGCGTACCTCAATATTATTCCGGCGCATGGCCTCTTTAACCTCATCTATACTCACTTCATGACGGTGAAAAATACCTGCAGCAAGTGCAGCTTCAACCTTGGTGTTTTTAAACACTTCCACAAAATGATCTGCAGCCCCTGCTCCGCTCGAAGCAATTACAGGAATACTGACTGCATCGCGTACATGATTGATTAGCTCTACATCAAAACCGCTGTTTGTTCCATCACGGTCTATACAGTTGAGTAATATTTCTCCGGCACCAAGAATTTCGCAACTTTGAGTTAATTCTATGACATCGATATCGCGCCCTTCTCTTCCGCCCTTGACTGTGCATTGAAACCAGCAATACTCCTCACCATTTGGACCAGGAAGTGATGTTTTAATTGTATGCCGTTCAGTTTCCCTGGGATCGTTTACATATACCCGTCGTGGATCTACTGAAATCACCACGGCCTGCGCACCATAGACAATAGAAATTTGTTCAATGGAACTCTTTCCAGATTTTTTACCCGCTTGTAAATATTTTTCAGCCTCATATACAGCGTCACTGCCAATTGAAACTTTATCAGCGCCGGACCTGAAATATGACGAGGCAACATCAAGTGCGCTATAGTATTTTCCCTCAGCATCGGTGAACTCCTGAATCCCCCCACCGATCGTCAGCGGTACGAAAACTGACTTGGATGTTTTTTTCAAAACATCAAGCATTGGTTGATCCTTCATGGGAAAGTCTCGAAAACCTGTGATATTCAGAAAGGTGATCTCGTCAGCTCCCTCCTCATAATAACGCTTTGCCAACTCTACAGGCATTCCCATATTTCGTACTTCCCCCTGTTCCCGGACATCGTACTGGTCACCTTTGGTGACAACTAAATCACCAGCATCATTGGAACGAACATCAAGACAGGCTATTACCCGTTTAGCTATCTTGGTATTTTTGGGATGGATATTGATCGAGGCTGTCCTTTCTGTTTCAGAATTTGTATCCTCAAGAAAATTTTGCAGCATAGCAAGCCCTGCAGCCCCACTTTTTTCAGGATGAAATTGAAATGCGGCTATATTTCCTCTTTGGACAGCGGAAATGAACTTCACCCCATAATCTGAAGTAGCGAGTATCCATGAACGGTTTGTATCAAGAATTTCGCCATAAAATGAATGAACAAAATAGAGCTTCTGATCCTCATATTCGGAGACAAGTGACGATGGTTTACAAATGCTGAGATTATTCCAGCCGATCTGAGGTACAGCCTGATGACTATCATCAAATCTTCTAACCATTCCTGGGATTATCCCTAATCCCGGGACATTGGGTGCTTCCTCACTTCCCTGAAAAAATGTTTGCAACGCGACACAGATTCCCAATAATGGCTTATCTTCTTTAATTCGTTGGATAAGAGGCTCAACGTAGCCTGCCTCTCGAAGGCGCTGCATGACAACACCAAAATTACCAACCCCGGGAAAGATGAGTTTTTCAGCGGTTAATATCTCATCAGGATTGTGTATTTCATCGATTTCAAACCCAAGCTTTCTGATAGCATTTTTTACGCTGCGAACATTACCAGCGCCATAATCAAGCAGTTTAATCATCACTCAGCACTAAGTTAATATTAATATATTGAATACTTCCTCTACTCCAATATCTCATGGAAAATCCGATCAATATTTGAGCTATATTATAATCTCTAATTGTTAGTAATCATAACCTAAAATCTTTGTCGGATAGTGTTTCTTCCCTGAAGGATACCTTTGTTTATAAATTTCATTCATCCAGCAAGTGTTCCTATTGGGAACATCCTTTTCGTTATCATGGGCTTGTTGCAGATTAATATAGCAGTCTCCTTGAAGCGGTGAGCATGAACTCAACAGCCAGGTAAAATAGCGGTTCTTATCATTTCTTTTACAAATGCTTGGAGATACTTCAATGAAAAAAGGTCATTCCTGGGTAGGAATGACCTTTTAAAACGCGCCAACGTTTAAAGACCGGACTAACAGCAATCCTAATAGTGACTGCCGTGTAAATTTCTTTTCGGTTTGATCAGGTTCCCTGAGAGTGTGCTCCTCTCGTCATTATCAAAACTGAGATACCTATTCAGTGACTGTTTGGAAATTCACGAATACCGAATGCTTAGTTGATTGCTTCGGAGAGTTTGCTGCCGGCTTTAAACTTTGCTACTTTTTTCGCTGGTATCTTTATAGCAGCACCGGTCTGGGGATTTCTTCCCTGACGAGCATCACGTTTAGACACAGAGAATGTACCAAAACCAACAAGTGTAACTTTGTCGCCTTTCTTCAGGGTGTCTGCAATTGCAGCCAAAGTACCATTCAATGCTTTTTCGGCAGCGGCTTTACTGATGTCTGCAGCCTCTGCAATACACTCAACCAGTTCCTTCTTATTCATGAATTCCTCCCTACTAAAACGTTCATACTTAGCAACAGGCCAGAAATAGCCTGTTCCCTTTCTCCTTGTGTCTGATGCTTTACTCAAACTGCATCAAATTGTCAAAAGAAAAAAACAGTTTTTTTCTTTTTCTTCTCTAAAACTTTCTTGCTACAATCCTTTATAATCAGGCTTTTACGCAAAACATAGGTACCTTAATGTAATAATTCTGCTTAATCAAGCAATAATTTGATTTCTTTAATCTTCTTTTGCTATTCTTGCTTATCTCCTGCCCTTGACATCAAGCAAAATCTTTTTGAAACCATGATAATTACAAAAATGAACTATATCCATCCTATTGTGTTTACGTGAAATATTCAAAATATCCTGTTCACGAAGCTCAATTATTACAATTTCATCCACAGGCCTTACACGGCAACCGGAAAAACCCATATCATGAAGTTTTTTTTCAATTGCTGCTACAATATTAAGGCTTTTAGCACGAATTTTGGTAGTCGTATGCATCCTGGTTGCCAAACATGAATTGGATGGCGTATTATAGTTTGGCAGTCCAAAAGAGTGTGCTAAAAATCGAATTTCCTTTTTATTAAGTCTTGCATCTGCAAGTGGAGTTTTCACTCCTAGTTCTTTTATAACGGCCAGACCAGCACGGGATTCACTAAGATCATCCTGATTTGTACCATCAATAAGCATTACATCATTATCTGCAAGTTCATCTAAAAAGGCAGAATATGTTTTTCTTTTGCAATAATAACATCTCCAGGCATCATTATTCACAAAATCCGGCCAGTTTAAAGGTTGCAAATCAACTACTTTGAGTCTTGCGCTGCTTTCAAAATAACTTGAAAAAAATTCTTCTATCTCAGTTTCATAAATATTGAGCACTGATCTTCCATGCACAGCGATAACCTTGTCCCTGCCCAATGCTTCGCCAGCAGCAAACAACAAAAGCGACGAATCTATGCCTCCTGAAAAAGCTACGGCTACTTTGCCGTAGGATCTTAGAGTGTGCTTCAGCTTCTCGTATTTTTGAAACAGATTATTTCCCGAACTGTTGATCATGGAGACCCTGGCAACGTTTCTGCAGGTTTATTAATAAAAAATCGTTTTTCCTGTATCCATTTTTTTAAAGATTCAGCGATTTCTCTTGCTTTTACGATTGAGGAAAGAGGTGCTGTTGTCACTTCCTGACCATTAACAACAATCAATCCGGATTTGAGTTGATGGTAGCTCACCTCTCCGTAATCCCGAGCTATTCTATTTGAATAATCACTTCCATAATCAATAACTTTGGTAAATAAATCTTTATCAGACACCCCGGTATACATTGCCATTTCAGCGTCAAGAATTGGAATAGGAATACCAAGCCCCACAGCTATTGAATTGCCATACCCCAACAAGGATACGCCTCTTATCCAATCCGCAGACATCTGTTTGAGATCTCCCTGCACCATAATAGTTCCTGCTGGCGATCGCGGTGTTCCTTTTTCTGTTCGCTCAACATTGGGGTTGTGCTGGGTACCATGCCAGGTAACATAACCAATTCCCCCACCCAGAAATATCCTGGTACCAATACCAATGGTACGATAAAAAGGATCATTCAGAAGAGGACTCAACTCACCGGCACTGCAGTAATTTGCATTTTGACATTTCCTTTTTAGCATCCCCATATATGTATAGACTGTCTCCTCTGAGAGGTTTACAGCACAATTATAATTCTGGTATCCATTGCGGGGGTTACAAAGCAGTGCATTGGGAAGATCGCTGAGGCGAACTGTTTTTTTGAGCTTCCTCGCTTTGTAACAATCTGTACCATAGGCTTTAGCTTCCACCAGGATCTCTTCCCCCCGGAGCAGTTCTTCAATCACATGTCCGCCACCATATTTAAACTCTCCCGGATATATTTTATTAAGAGGATCATCTTCGCACGGTTCAGTAGCTCCAAGATATGCATCTACTGCTGCGAGTCCCGCATATGCTGGAACTTTGTTGAACCACACCTTTGAAGTCTTTATCGTGGGAGTCATCTGTCCTATATTAAGAAAAGCTCCAGATGAGCACATAGGTGCAAAGGTACCGGTGGTTACAACATCAACCTGTTCTGCAGCCTGTTCTGGTCCTTTTGCCTGAACAATATCTACCATCTCTTCAGCAGTTACAACCACAGCTTCGCCAGCACGAATTTTGGCATTTATTTCTTCATATGATTTTGGCATATCTGATCACAAATTCTTTAAGTATTCTTATTTCTATTATGAACGTAACAACATGTTATTTTCATTCTTCTAAATGTTCGTTCTATCAGGAAAGTTTTATTTAAATTGTTTCCAGGCAAAACTTGAAAAACAGGGCATGCTGACAAAGTAGCCAGCGAAAAAAAGTATTTCAGCAAGCTAGCTTACTCCAGCTGATATTTTTTTCCAATAGATTATCCGCTTTAATATCTTGACAGAGCAATCTCTATACCCTAGATTTTCAACGTGTTCAGCAGTTAGAAACATTCCCCTTACTATTAAATAGGTAATATTATGTCAGACACCCCACAGAAGGGTATACAGAAAGTACGTTCCAGAATAGATAGCATTGACAGTCAGATAGTCAATTTACTCAAGGAAAGATTGGATCTAGCAAAGGAGATTGGCCGTCTTAAGGACAAAGGAAAGCGAGCCAAATGGGATCCGCAACGTGAGCGTCAGATATATGAAGAATTGCTGCGACTCAACAATGGTACCTTTCCCGAAAAGTCATTACGATCAATTTTTCATGAGATAATAACCAGTTGTAGATTATCACAAAAACAGGCCACCGTCGCCTATCTTGGTCCAGAGGCGACATTTACCCATTTAGCCGGGGTCAAGTATTTCGGTCACTCTGCTGAATATCTCGCCATGGAATCGATTGACGATGTGTTTTCCCATGTCGAGAAAGGTAGGACAACATATGGCATTGTACCGGTAGAAAACTCCATTGAAGGTGCAGTCTTTTCCACCCTCGATTCTTTCATGAAATACAAGGTGAAAATATGCGGTGAGGTAAGACTAGCAATTACTCATAATCTGGTATGTCGTTCCGGTGACTTGGAAGATATACAGACAGTAGCTTCGCATGCTCAACCGCTCGCCCAATGTAGAGAATGGTTGAGAAAAAACATGCCGTCAATTCCTACGCTCCCTGTATTTTCGACAGGCGCCGCAGCTCAAATGGCAGCCAACAACCCCAATATTGGCGCGATTGCCTCCTCCCTCGCAATTAAGACATACGAACTTCAAGTCGTTGTCCGCGGGATTGAGGATTACAGCGGCAACACTACACGTTTTCTTGTCATTGGCAACCAGTCGCCCACACCTAGCGGAGCAGACCGTACCTCGCTACTGCTAGGACTGATGGACAGGCCTGGTGCACTCAATGAAATCCTTTCCATACTTTCTGTGAACAATGTCAATCTCGCAAAAATTGAATCTCGTCCAGTTAAAGGTAAGTTATGGAAATATCAATTTTTTATTGATATGCTTGGACACATCGAAGATGAATTAATCAGGAGAAGCTGTGAACAGGTTCGCCAGCATTGCTCCTATTTTGAGTGGCTGGGCTCCTATCCGAGTGCTGACGAATCCACTTCAGATTTATGATGTTATGGTTAGGTGTATTTACTCAACAACATAAACTTTTTTTTTGGCTTTTTCTAAAAACAGACGTAACTATCACCTCTAATTAAGAAAAAACTTAAGAACACTTAATCTCATATGGAATATGCCTTAACGGTGATTGACTTTACAACTTAAGGCATTTATATTGGGCGCCGTCTTTACACCAGTTTTCGTTTCCATATTTGTCTCTGCATAAAACTAAAGCGGTTGCTTGTGAGGCATACAGGAAGTGCAATATAGATGATATACTAATCATCACCGTACATTAAAAGACTATTTAAAATAATATTAATCGTTTTTTCACCGGAAAATTCAGCCCTCCATGTTAATTCTAGGTATCGAAAGCTCGTGTGATGACACCTCTGCTGCCGTTTTACAAGACGATAAAGAACTCCTCTCTAATATCGTCAGTAGCCAGGATGAGATTCACGCAAAATATGGTGGTGTAGTCCCTGAACTTGCATCCAGAAAACACCTCGAAACAATACAGCCCATAGTTGACGAAGCATTAGCCCAGGCAAAAGTATCTTTGGACGATATTGACCTGATTGCAGCAACTCAAGGTCCGGGACTTATAGGATCTTTACTTGTTGGCTTCAGCTATGCCAAGGCAATATCCTATGTGAAGGATATACCATATGTCGGCGTTGACCATATGACGGGACATCTCCTTTCTGCTTTTCTCGAAAGCGAATCCCCCTCCTTTCCGTATATTTCCCTCATTGTCTCTGGGGGTACAACCTCTCTCTTTCTGTGTGAGGATTATACCTCTTTTCACTTGAAAGGCAGAACACGTGACGATGCTGCGGGTGAAGCTTTTGATAAAGTTGCCAAAATACTTCAACTTGGCTACCCAGGTGGGCCTGCTGTTTCAGTACTTGCAGAAAAAGGCAATAGTCATGCGTTTCAGTTTCCCAGAGCATGGTTGGACAAAGATTCACTGGATTTCAGCTTCAGCGGCCTAAAGACCGCAGTTCTTCATCAATATAATGGTTTTAAGGACGAGGGTGCTGTTCCAACGGCAGATATCTGTGCCTCTTTTCAGGAAGCAGTAATAGATGTTCTGGTGACAAAAACGATCCTAGCAGCACAACAGACGAACATAAAAACCATCGTGCTGGGAGGAGGCGTTTCAGCTAACACAAGGCTACGTGAATCGATGAAGGAGGAATGTTGTAAACAAAAGTTTGATCTTTTCTTCCCAAGACCTACTTTCTGTACTGATAACGCAGCCATGATAGCTCTTGCAGGACTATACAAATACAGACAAAGACAATCATACTCAACATCTCCTTACAATGATGATGTTTTTTCTCGATCGATACTGGGATAAACATATTTGATGAAAATTACTCGACTGAGCAAATATTTTTATCTGAAGTTTATACGATTAAAAGGTGAACCGCATTCTCTCGCATTGGGTACTGCGATAGGTGTATTCGTGGGTCTCACCCCCACCATGCCGCTCCATACTGTTATCATCCTCGGGGCAACCATGACAACGAGATCATCCGCGATAGCGGGTATCATCTCAAGCTGGATCGTCTGCAACCCGCTGACGTATTTCCCAATATATTATTTTTCCATGATTATTGGCAATTTTGTGACGCCCTATGAGCTCAATTGGCAAAGAATACAGCATTCGATGAATGCCCTCACCTCACATCAGGGATTTTTAGAGTCTTTTCATGAAATTGCCGGGCTTGGCTTTGAAACAATAGTAGTAATGCTCATTGGCGGTCTGGTTCTTGCCCTGCCTTTTACCATTGCAAGTTACTACTCTTCACTACATTTATTTCGCCGGATCCGTGAGAGAAGGCTAAAAAAACACGTCAAATAACGGCAAGACCATTTTCATTATTTCTTTATCTAAATTTTATGTCCAAGAAAGATACTCGAGATACTTTACTGCTCAATCAGCTTGCTCCTAAAAAGAGATTTGGTCAGAATTTTCTTATTCATCGGAGTACGGCCGAAGCCATTGCCCATTGTGGTTGTGTGCAGAAAAATGACACTATCATCGAAGTCGGCGTAGGACTGGGGGCTTTAACTATTCCTTTATCCATGAGGGCAAAGGAAGTTATTGGCATCGAAATCGATAGTGGCCTAGTTCGATTTCATCAGGAAAACAACAATCTCCCTGAAAATGTTACTCTGGTGCATGACGATGTTCTCAAAACAAATTTTGCTGAACTTGCCAAGAAATGTGGTGGCCGCCTAAAATTTATGGCTAATCTGCCCTACTCTATTTCGAACCCTTTCATATTCAAACTCGTCGAAAACAGTGACTATATAGACTGGGTCGTCGTCATGCTCCAGAAAGAAATGGCCGAAAGGCTTATGGCTTCACCTTCGACTAAAGCCTATGGAATTCCGACAGTGCTGCTAGGGGCTCATGCTACTGTCAAAAGACTCATGCGTCTGAGTCCACATGAATTCCATCCGCGTCCTAAAATTGATTCGCTCGTTATTCGGATAGACTTTACGTCTCCAGCAACAGAGCTAGGTAAGCTACCTCCATATGACTCTAAGATTTTTCAACAGGTCGTTCGAGCCTCTTTTGCTCAACGCAGAAAAACACTGGAGAATAACATAGCCTGTGGCAACTTTTTTAATTTTCCAGAAAAAAGAAAAAACAAGGATGCAGCAATCTCTGCAATCATTGAAGCTGGTCTCAAACCCGAGACACGGGCTGAAAATCTTGGCATCAAAGATTTTATAGCTCTGGCGATCGCTATTGAAAAACACTTGGTGCAATAATTATTCTTTTTTACTCGTCAGAACTTTCCTCGGGATCATCATTTGCCTGCACATTGGGCTCGACCTTCTCTTCCTCATCGTTGCTTCCAAGACCCGGAAGCGGCAAGTTTTTTATCGGTTGAACAGGATTTTCCAAACCGTCTGCTTCAACCACACGCCGAACCACTCTATTTGAAACCCGTTTGCCTTTGGCTGTAGCACCTTTTATGAGATAGGCGCTAAAGTCTATTTCGACAATATTTGATTTTGCTCGGGAAGATGGCATCAAACTAACCCTCGCATATTTCTCTTCGCCAAGCAGGAGCAAGAGTATCTTGGAACGCTTATGTTGATTAAAAAGGAAATACTCCTTTTCTAAGATAAACTTGGGTGTATGGAACCGTTTTACATAGGTCAGATTTTCCTGACCATCCCGATATACCATATTAAAGCATATATCCTTTTCAACAGTGCCAAACCATTCAAGTTCATGACCAACAAAGAGCTTGTCTGTGACTGGAATAATCTTGTACATGCCATTACTGAATATGAGAAAAAGTTTGTCATATTCAGAGCATGGAACTGTGATATCAACTTTTTCATCATCACTCTTAATGCTGTGGCCAAGAAATCCAGTTGTTCTGTTATAAACCACGGAAAGATTAGATAAGGCAACTTTCCTAATGCTCACCTCTTTAAATTCGGTTATCTCTGTACGTCTTGGATGCGACTTGCCATATTTCTCCAGCAAATGATCAAGGTAATTAATGGTATAACCAACTGTATCCTGTAAATGGGTTTGCAATGTTTTAATTTCTTTATTTATTGTCCGTATTTCTTTATGTTGTTTTTCAATGTCATAGCGGGAGATCCTTTTAATTCTGATCTCTAATAACCTCTCTACATCTTCACGAGTTACGTCTCTAACAAGTTCTTCCCGAAACGGTAATAATGAGCTCTCAACTGTTTTGACAACAGAACTGTAGGTTGTTTCTTCTTCAATTTGTTTATAGAGACGTTCTTCAATAAAAATCTGCTCCAGTTTTCTGGCGTGAAGTTTTTCCAAATATCTGCTCAGCTCAATTTCGAGTTCCCTTGTCAGATCTGCTACGAGCTTTGAAGTATTATGCTGGAGGACTTTCGAGACCGAAGATGTCTCGGGTACTTCTTCTTTTATAAGGGTGAGATTTGGACTTATAGACACTTCACAATCGGTAAAAGCGTACAGGGCCTTGATAGTATCTTTCGCGTAAATCCCCCTGGCCAGTTTTATCTCTATCTCAACGTCTTCCGCAGTATAGTCATTGATTGAGGTAATTTTTAATTTACCTGCTTTTGCGGCCTTTTCAACCGAATCAATCAACGATTCAGTCGTTGTCGTATACGGTATTTCCCGTATGGTAATTGTCTTTTCGTTTACTTCCTCAATTCTTGCCCGGCATCGTAATTTACCATTGCCATCCTCATATTGACTTACATCCAGCATTCCCTTCTTAATGAAATCAGGATATAGAATGAACTCCTCTTCTCTTAAAATAGACTTCTGGGCTTCAAGCAGCTCAGTAAAGTTATGGGGCATGATTTTTGTTGCCATACCCACGGCAATACCTTCAGCTCCGAGCAGTAGAAGCATTGGTATTTTAGCAGGAAGAGAGACAGGTTCCTGCATTCGTCCATCGTAGGACTCTTCAAATTCAGTTAAATCCTTATTAAACAGTACTTCTTTTGCCAACGGCGTAAGACGGCATTCAATATATCTTGCTGCAGAGGCCTCATCACCTGTAAAAATATTGCCAAAATTGCCCTGGGTTTCAATGAGAAAACCTTTATTGGCAAGGTTGACGAGTGCTGCGAAAATAGAAGCGTCACCATGAGGATGGAGTTTCATGGTTTCACCGACAACATTGGCCACCTTATGAAAACGGCCATCATCCATATTGTAAAGAGTTTGGAGTATCCTGCGCTGGACGGGTTTTAAGCCGTCATCTATATCTGGAATAGCCCTTTCTCGAATAACATATGAGGTGTATTCAAGAAAGTTCTCATCAAAAAGCTTATGAAGTTTTCCGTATGGTGTATACATAGAAAGAAGAAGTAGTTGAGTAAAAAGTAGAGGATCTTATTAGACCAGGTGTTCCATGATATAATGTTTACGGTCCGGGGTGTTTTTTCCCATGTAAAAGGAAAGTACTTTAGTGACCTCGCTCACCGAGTCCATTGTGACATTTCTTAGCCTGATGTCAGGTCCTATAAATTGTTTAAATTCCTTAGGTGATATCTCTCCCAAACCTTTGAAACGCGTGGTTTCAACATTTATGGTGACTTTTCCCCGTCCTTTGAGTTTTTTTGTTGCTGTTTCTTTCTCTTTTTCTGAATAACAGTAGATTGTTTCCTTTTTATTACGGACCCTATAAATTGGCGTTTCCAGAATGTAGATGTGTCCAAGTTTGACCAAAGGTTCGAAATAATGCAGGAAAAATGTCAGAAGTAGATTACGGATATGCAGGCCATCCACATCCGCATCCGTTGCCAGGATGACCTTATCAAAACGCAGATTGGAAATTGAATCTTCGATATCAAGAGCTCTCATGAGAGAGTACATTTCTTCGTTTTTATAAAGCAAAGCAAGTTTCTGTCCAAAAACATTCATCGGTTTTCCCTTCAAAGAGAAAACCGCTTGAGTCATTGGATCCCTGGAAGATACAATTGATCCGGCAGCAGATTGCCCCTCGGTGATAAATATCATATTTTCTCTGCCTTCTGTTGAAGGTTTATTTTTGGCAGGATGATATTTACAGTCTTTAAGCTGAGCAATTTTTAATGCAACTTTTTTGGCTTTGGCGCGCGCTTCTTTACGAACACTCTGCAGCTCTTTGCGAACCTTTTCATTGCGTAGAATTTTCTCAATTAAGGTATCAGCAGCTTCTGTATCTTTGTACATTGCACTGGAGACCGCATCTTTAACTGTGTTAACAATCCAGGAGCGGACTTCAGTGTTGCCAAGCTTGTTTTTCGTTTGGGATTCAAAAACAGGCTCTTTTATTTTGATGGCAAGGGTACCGACAACACCGTCTCTTACATCCTTACTTACAAATTTCTTATTTGAATACTCATTGATTCCTTTCAGAATACCCTCTCTAAATGCGGAAAGATGAGTGCCTCCCTCACTTGTATAGGTACCGTTAACGAAGGTGTAATAGGTATCTCCATAACTGTCGATGTGAGACAGAGCAAATTCGAGAGTTGGGTCTTTGTAGTATATTGGCGTATAGATCGATTCCCCGTTAAGCTCTTTGTCGAGAAGATCCAGTAATCCCCTGGAACTGTAATAACAATTTCTATTAAGATAGAGCTTTAGTCCGGCATTGAGGTAGGCGTATCGCCACAGGCGCTTGTCTATGTATTCTTGATCAAAGGAAAGCTCTGGAAATAAATCCGGATCTGGTTCAAATTCAATCAAGGTACCATTTTTTTCTTCGCTTTCTCCTTTTTCCTCCTCAACCAGTTTACCCCTGCGAAAAACTGCGGTGGCGAATTCGCCCTCCCTATAAGCGGTAACCTTGAAACGTCTGGAAAGGGCATTCACAGCTTTGGTACCAACACCATTCAATCCTACGGAAAATTGAAAAACGTCGGTATTATATTTTGCTCCGGTATTGATAGTGGACACACAATCAACAATTTTACCCAGTGGAATTCCCCGGCCAAAATCTCTGACCGTGACTCGACCGTCTTCGCTGATGGTAATATTAATCCGTTTGCCTGAACCCATAATGAATTCATCAATGGCATTATCCACCACCTCCTTGAGCAAAATATAGATGCCATCATCCTGATGACTGCCGTCTCCAAGACGACCAATATACATACCAGGACGTTTGCGAATGTGCTCGAGCGAACTCAGTGTTTTTATCTTACTCTCATCGTATATATCAGCAGATACACTCATATTTTCACGTAATATTTTTGAATAATGTGGTTACCGGAAATTGCGGAAATACTATTGTATTTATTTTTTTTTATCAACACATCTCTTCCTTCACTTCGAGATATAATCAACAAAATTATTACCCGTATCTGGCAAAACACTGTTTTCCATTACAAAGCTGATCTTTCTTTTTTTATTTTTATCAAAGGTACATTTTTCAAAATAAGTTTTTCGTTCAAACTCAAGCCATGCAAAAAATTTCATTCCACCTATGCATTTGATATTGCAGATATATAATGTTGACCATAATGCTTACTCTTGGGAAAAAGAACGTTTTCCAAGAAGGTCTTGAAAGGTGTACTGCTTTCCTACTCCCCTGATGCCAATCCTTGCAAATTGCAGGGAGAATAATCATCTTTAACCCTCTTTTTCATGACCACATTCAATTAGAATTACAAATCAATTCGAATTCATGCTTGTTGATTGGTGCAGTATTCTGTATTGTCGGAACATACCTTGAAGGCGTGATCAGAACAACACTATAGAGTCAATCTTTTTTTCTTTTCAGGATTTTTCGCCTCCCTCAAAAGACTCTAAGGTATACGGTTGTTTGATAATAAAAAATTATGGTGTGACATATCTTTCACATGAACTACCTCAAACCTAGACCGAAGCTCCTTTACAGTTATATTGCAACGGAAATGCTTGCTCCATTTTTTGCAAGTTTCATTATCATGAACTGTATTTTTTTCCTGGTTAAACTCATACCATTTCTGGACCTTGTCTTAGAGTTTGATATTCAGTTTACAGATTTTATCCGCTCAATGGCCTACTTATTGCCGAACATGCTGCTCTACTCCATTCCCATGTCAGCAATGATGGGAATTATAATAGGAATTACCCGGTTGAGCAGTGATGCAGAGATTCTCGCCTTTAGAGCATGCGGAATTAGTCTCTACAATATTCTTCCCCCTGTTTTTTTGGTTTCTCTTGTGATTGGCCTTTTCTCGGCCTATGTATCGATCTACCTTATTCCTGCTGGCGAAATTTCCATGAAACAACTTTTCTATCAGCTCACCAAAGAAAAAATTGACAAGGGCATCAAGGCGAAACAATTCACTGCCGCTCTTGGAGATCTGGTTGTTTATGTGGAAAACGTTGACAAGACCACAAATGAATGGCAAAAAGTTTGGGTCTCGGATGCACGGGATCAGAAAACCCCGACAATCACCATGGCGAAGACGGGCAAAATGTCAACTCATCTTGATACCATGGCGGTAAGTATTGATTTATACAACGGCAGCCTGCATCGTACAGACACAGGACAAAATCAGATAATCATGTTCAAGAACTACAAGGTCACGATACCTGTGAATCTTCCCCGGGATCAGAACACGTCCATTGGTCTCGACTCGATGTCGATGAAAGAACTCAAAGAAAAAGCTGACCAATTTGGGCTCAATACTCTAGCAGGAAGAATATGCCTGATCGCGTATCACAAAAGGCTCGTGCTTCCCTTTGGATGTCTTATTATGAGCCTTATGGCCCTACCACTGGGATTACAGTCTGGCCCAGGAAAAAGAGCAAATGGTATTCCTCTCGGACTGGCTTTTTTTATTATTTACTACGTACTCTATACCTTTGGCAAAATACTTGCTGAAGAAACCACAACTATACCTGTGGGGGTGTCCATGTGGCTTGCCAATATCTTTTTCCTTGGCGTTACAACCGTCGCCATTTATAGAGTAGCCAATGAAAAACCACTTCTCTCCAAATCGGTAAATAATCGAATCTTATTACTCAGACAAAAACTTGAAGACAGGAAAAAAGAGAAAGAGAACAATTAAACTCCTAGAAGCGTTTCCCTAATTGGATTGGTCGCAACAGTGTTTACCCTTCACTCCCGTTGTTTTTCCTTTTTTTGGCATGAGGCTGTTTCGATAGCCTTTTTTAGTGCTGCCAAATGAACATAGCCGGCATAGTGCACAGGACTTTTCCCTGAGATTGGATCAAAAGCAGAGGGATTGGCAAAACAGTTCTGCTGCACCTTTAAAGGAAGTTTAGCTAAAGACTCTTCTACTGAAATACCGGTAATTTCAAATATAGCCGCCCATGTTGCACCGCATGGGGCACCGCGTAAAACCTCTATATGTGATATTCTGTCATTTTCTATATCCACACGGTACTCTGGAAAACCAAATTGCTCGCCATATGTGCCAAGTTTCTCCGCTCTACCGAGACCGCAACAGGTAAAAGGTGTATATCCCTTTCCCGGTTTTCCTGTGGTGACAACTGGAATAGATTTCTTTTCACATAGGTCGACGAGGTAACTGGAAAGATCAGGATGTTTGAGAAAATTAAGTACAAGATCTCCTGAGAATTCTTCAGTGATATACTTTTCCGGATGATCGAGGACTTCAGGTAAAGTTTCATCTATGGAAAATATTTCTTTAATGAAAATATCTTTCCCATACTCTTTGATTCCCGCGGTTTTCCTTTCTGCAGACCCGCTCTGCTGAAACACAACAATATTCATAATTTCCTTCTCTATTCATGTTGTAATTAGCGATCAATAACACCAACAACAATAACCAGATGTGGCCAAACTGTCACTTAGATCTTGCTTAAATTTTGTTCTAGAAATGTCTAAATATGTATTATCTCTATATCGTTTTCATAAATTATATAGCAGTCAATCCATAATTACGTTAAAATATAAACAGTTATTACCATAACAAAACTGCAGCACTCGACTAATTCCCAAATTGATTGGTCTCATCCATTTTTAAAGAGAGATAATTACCTATCCTGGAGAGTTATATGAAACTGCCAAAAGCACATGAAATGCAGGCTTTGGACAGATGCGCAATTGATAATTTTGGAATTCCCGGAATTGTTTTGATGGAAAATGCCGGCCTCGGCACCGTCTTAATGATGGATAGAGAGCTTGGTCCCTGCAAAGGCAAATTTGCCATAATCTTTATTGGCCCTGGAAATAACGGTGGCGATGGCCTCGTAATAGGACGTCACCTGCATCAACGTGGTTGTCTGCCAATTTTCTTTTTTCTCGTCAGTCCAGACTCTCTTGAAGGCGATGCAGCGACGAACCTCCATATTATGAGACAGTTAAAGCTGCCTTTTCATATTGTTGATAATCGTACCAGGGTTGAAACCATCCCGGTCCTTTATAAGCAGATAGAATCCCGCGGGAAACCTTGTTATTGCGTAATTGATGCAATTTTTGGTACAGGTCTTACCCGAGGTCTGGAAGGTCACTTTGCCGATGCTATCAATCTTATCAACCGTCCCGATTTTGCCCATAATATACCGGTTGTCTCGGTAGACAATCCATCGGGAATGGATACAGACAGCGGTAGAATTCATGGTACTTCGGTGGTGGCTAATCTGACCGCTACCTTTGGTTGTGCCAAACCCGGACAAATAATGCAGGGCAGTTCTGAACTTACTGGCAAGCTCCACATCATTGATATTGGCATTCCTCCTGAAGCGTTCATAAAATCTCCAATTCCCACTGAACTTATTACTGAAGACATTGCCCGAACCTGGTTGAGAAAGCTGACACGGGACAAGTCTTCACATAAAGGGATCCATGGACATGTTTTCATAATAGCAGGATCTGCCGGAAAAACCGGAGCAGCCATCCTGGCTGCACGAGGGGCCATGAGAAGTGGTTGCGGACTTGTAACACTTGCAGCACCATACGATTTAAATGTAATATTTGAAACAAGCGTGATTGAGGCAATGACACTACCTTTGCCGACATCATCATCAATTATAAATGTCAGTGATCTATCTTTTATAGTAAGGCATCTTGAAGACAAAAACAGCATTGTCATAGGCCCTGGTCTCGGACAGGACAAACGTACTGCAGAATTGGTAATTCATCTCTACAATAACGTCTCCAGACCAATGGTGGTCGACGCAGATGCTCTTAACATTCTTGCCGCCAATAGAGATAAAATCACCAAACCTGCCGGTCCCAGGATTCTCACCCCACACCCTGGAGAATTAGCACGTCTTATTGATTCGACCCCTCAACTTATTCAAGATAATAGGTTGCATGCTGCCCGTGAGGCTCATAAATCCTTTGATAACGACGAGCAGGTTATTATCGTACTCAAAGGCGATGGTACTGTTATTGTTTCGGATAACGGCTATGCCATGATCAATACCAGCGGTAATCCAGGAATGGCAACGGGTGGTATGGGTGATGTGCTCAGCGGCGTTATCGGTTCACTTATCAGCCAGGGTCTTTCATGTCTTGAAGCTGCTGCAGCAGGGGTATTTTTACATGGCATTGCCGCCGACGATCTCCATGTCAACTCAGGATATGGTTATACGGCCACTGAGGTTGCTAATCGCCTTCCAATAACTTTAAAGAGATTCCTTTACCAGGAGACATAATGAAGTACGCAAAGGATATAATGTCAAAAGAAGTGCTTACAGTCAAACCTGAAACGAGCGTTAGCGAGCTTGCTCAGATTTTGACATCGCACAATATAAACGGTGCACCTGTCGTTGATGATGATGGTAAACTCATAGGAGTCGTGACCGAAAATGATCTTGTCTTTCAGAAAAAGAAAGTCCATATACCAACTGTAATAAGTATACTTGATTCTTTCATCTACCTGGAAAGCCAGGAGAAGATGAAAAAAGAAATGGAGAAAATTTCCGGATTAACAGTTGAAAAAATCTATACAAGGGATGTCAAGACTGTGTCACTCGAAACCCCTATCGACGAAATCGCCACGATTATGGCAGAAAAATATATCCACACCATCCCGGTTATGGACAATGACAGTATCGTTGGTGTTATTGGCAAGAAAGATATTATTCGAACACTTATATCCTAATGAAATTCCAAAAGATATCGAAACATCTCACCATTGAATAGCTTGGCTTCCCGATTTCGTTAAATAATCGTTGCATTTGACGAATATTCCTGAGCCGAGAAATCCCCGGTGTGCAGAAAGCGGTGAAGGATGGCTGGTTTTCAGAACCAGATGTTTCTGGCCATCAATTAATACCGCTTTCTTCTGAGCAAATGCTCCCCACAGCATAAATACCAGTCCCTGCTTTTTAAGGGAAAGCGTTTCAATTATATTATCGGTCAAGGTATGCCAGCCTATGTCCGCGTGTGAATTAGGTGATTTAGCTATTACCGTAAGGCTTGCATTTAAAAGTAACACCCCCTGCTTTGCCCAGCGGGTAAGATCCGTCGAAAAATCCCTTTCTGTTTCACCTTTATAGACACTTTGCCGAATCTCTTTGAATATATTTTGCAGTGACGGTGGTGCTGGAATCCCTTCTTTTACGGAAAAACAGAGCCCATGCGCTTCAGGACCATGAACGGAATGCTCGTTGAAATAAGGGTCCTGCCCGATAATTACAACGCGAACATTGGCGAAATTCGTCAGACGCATGGAATCAAAAACATGCTCTCGTTTGGGGTAAACCTTCCGTCCCTTGGAGAGTTTCCCGTACGCTTTTTCCGCTAAGGATTTATGATATCCCTGTTGCAACAGCGGGACCTGTTCTTCCCACAGCATGTTTTTTTCCTTAATTGTGAGAAATCACGCAGTAACTATGGTATCGCGATAACGTCGGTGAATAATATCTATTTCAACGGCAACAGCACACTCATCTGCAAGAGTCATTACTTTAAACCCATCCAGAATATGACGCCCCATTCTTTTGTAGAGACATTTTTGGGGTTCAAGTATCATTGCACTGCCCTGCTGTTTTATCACTTGCTCTAATCCAGATTCTCCCTGTCTTTCATTACCGGAGAGAAAAACCACAGTAGCCTGATTTTTAAATACTTTGGCCACGCTTGAGAGAGTACGATCTACAGGAAATTTTTCCTGGAACGGCATGGACGAAAATTTTAGCGTATAATCTGCACTATACGGTCGTAGATGTATGTTTTCATTATCACACCCCACGTAGCATGTGCCTCCTTGAAGCTTTATTCCGTCAATAATTCTGACCACAGCAATAGTACTTATCGCATCTAGATAGCGGGTGAATGCGTCAACATGCTCCACGGTACCGTCAATAATAATCAGCAATGCTCCGTTAATATCCTGATGCAGCTGCGGCACTAGTTTAAGGAGGTTAAAATACGCACCTTCGCCGGCAACAACAACGGTTAAACAATTCGCCCTTCGGTATCTGTTTCTCTGTTGTAGTGAGACATACTCACCACATCGGTTACACAGAACCCCGCCCTGGTCCTCATTTTCATAGACAATGATTTCTTCCCTTGACCCGCATTCTTCACAAAAAACGAGAGTTTTCACTTGTTTGCTGCGATCTCGCGGTAAAATTCGCTTTGGAAAGACAGGTTCTACCGCTTTCATGGATACATTGGCAGCACAGAGAACTCTTTCAGCCAATAACTCACTAAGGTAGTTTTCTTTGGAGCCATAACGTAACGAATCTTTACTGAAGAAATCAACGGCGCCGTTTTTTAAAGCATCAAAACACCGCGCCGTCCCCTCCCTGCTCAACCTTGAAAACATGATAGTAGGAGTGGGAACATGAATCATAAGATGCTGCAACGCGGTCATGCCATCCATTAACGGCATTTCAAGATCCATAAGAACAACATCCGGTCTCACTTCCCAAATGAGCTCAAGTGCCTTGATTCCGTTGACAGCTTCACCCACTACCTCAATCTGCTTATTTTCTGCCAGCAGCCGATGCAAAATGGTTCTGTATCGAACGGAGTCGTCAGCGATGACTACTTCAATTTTCTTTTTTTGGTCATCCATATACATGCATTCATTTGTGTGTATTACACAAATGCCGTTTATCGTAAATGGTTACGCAGCAGGAAAGCTACTCTTTATTCTCCTCTTCCCCCTGAGCTGTAGAGATTATAGCGGCTTATATAACGCCTTACACTAGACGGAACCACATTATCAAGGGATTCTCCTTTGGCCAGCTTCAATCGAACTTCAGAAGAAGAAACATCTGTGATATCGCAATCAAGATAGTATATTTTCTTGAGGCTGGCATCATTATACCAATGATTACCATTTTTTTTATATTTGAGCAATTCCAGGTAATCCAGCAATTCATCCCTTCGATATCCAGCTCGAGCCGCTATTATGAAGTGAATGGAGCGGAGAACACGATCATGATTTTTCCAGAGATGTATTTCTAGGAATGCATCTATTCCGATGATAAAGACAAACTCTTTTTCACCTTCGCTCTTCCGCAATAAGAGAGAAAGGGTGTCAATAGTATAATTAGGAGCAGGAATCTTCGATTCAATCTCCAGGAGAGCGAATTGTGGGTGATTTTCTATTGCCAGGCGAATCATCTCGACCCGATGCTCAAAGGACGCTACATTCCCGACCATTTTGTGAGGAGGTGAAGCCGTTGGTAAAAAAAGAACCTTTTCCAGACCAAACTTGTCCTTTGCTTTACCGGCAAGTTCGAGATGTCCGCAGTGAACCGGATCAAATGTTCCTCCCAACAGACCAACACGCTTCATTATTTTCTGGTTTGCCCTGCACCATATACCACAAATTTCTTTGTAGTGAGTTCACCAAGTCCCATTGGACCATAGGCATGTAATTTTGTTGTGCTTATTCCTATTTCAGCACCAAGCCCAAGCTGACCTCCATCATTAAATCTGGTTGATGCATTGACCATAACCGCTGATGCGTCTATCTCCTCAATAAACCTCTGTGCCAGCGAATAGTTTTCTGTGATAATGCTCTCTGTATGTTGTGATCCGTAACGTTCAATATATTCCTTTGCCTCATCGTATCCGGAGACAACCTTGACACATAAAATAAGATCTAAAAACTCAGTTCCCCAGTCAGTTTCAGCAGCACTTGATATATGGCTGGAAATTGCTGTAGCTTTTGAACATCCACGTAGCTCTACACCCTCTCTCACCAGTGCAGAAGCGAGCTCCGGTAGAAAACTCTCAGCGAGCTCTTCATGAATAAGAAGCCCCTCCAAGGCATTGCATACCCCTGGCCGCTGAACTTTTGAATTCAAAACAATTGGCAACGCTTTTGCTCTGTCGGCCTGCTTGTCGACGAAGATATGACATACACCTTTGTAATGTTTTAGCACAGGAATAGAACTGTTCTCAGCAACAAATCGTATGAGTTCCTCGCCACCTCTTGGAATGATCAGATCAATGAAGTCCTGCTGTTTAAGTAGCACATTGACGGCTTCTCGGTCGGTGACCGGTATAACCTGTACCACATCTTTACTGATATCCGTCTGTTCTAGAGCTTCATGGAGTATTCGCGCTAGAGCAAGATTAGAGTGAATTGCCTCGGATCCACCTCTTAGCACAACACTATTTCCCGCTTTTAAACACAGAGCTGCTGCATCAACTGTAACATTAGGACGTGACTCATAAATCATGCCAATCACTCCAAGTGGAACACTCATCCTACCGACTTTCAGACCATTTGGCCTTTTGCTCAGCTCTCCAATCCGGCCAACCGGATCAGAAAGTGCAACAACCTCATGAAGACCTTCAATCATACCAGCAATAACCTTATCTGAAAGAGTGAGACGATCAAGCATCGCAGCAGATAAATTTTTATTCTGACCATTTTCAAGATCCTTCATGTTCTCACTGATAATGTATGCTTTTTCACTTTCCAAAAGCACAGCCATTTTCAAAAGTACATCGTTCTTCGTTGCAGTTGAGGCCGATGCGAGTGATCGTGAACTGGTCTTTGCTCGCTGGCTGATTGCCAAGATGATCTTTTCTACTTCTGTCATTTTCTATCTCCACGGTTATTTCAACTTAAAACAACAAGGTTATCACGATGGATAAGAACATCACTATCTCTATATCCTAATATTTCTTCTATTGCATCAGAGTGTTGTCCTTTGATTCTCTTAACATCTTCCGCACGATAATTTACAGTACCAACTGCAATGACATTACCATTGCTATCATGGCATTCAACAGAATCGCCAGCATTAAAGCTTCCTATTACTCCGGTTACTCCTGAAGGGAGCAGACTTCTTCCTGCATTACATATTGCTTTACAGGCACCACTATCAACTTCTAAAACCCCTTTGGGATTAAGCACAAAAGCTATCCATTGTTTACGTCCTTGCAGCTTTTTGCGATATGGCTTGAAATAGGTCCCTACTATTTCCCCGTTAAATATTTTTTGAATCACCCCGGGCAACCTTCCAGGTCCTATCAGCGAAGCTCCCCCTCCCCCGGCAACCTTTTTAGCTGCTGCTATTTTACTCTGCATTCCTCCTGTGCCGAGGATACTCTTGCTGTTTCCTGCCATTTGTTCAACGTCTGCATCTATCTCTGTTACGATAAAAACTGGCTTAGCATCAGATTCTGTTTGCGGATTTCCGGTATACAAACAATCAACATCCGTAAGGCAAATAAACAAATCTCCTTCAATGAGATTGGTTACCAGAGCACCAAGATTATCATTGTCTCCGAATTGGAGTTCTTCTGTGGAAACAGTATCATTCTCATTGATTATTGGAATAACACCCATGTTGAGCAGTGTGAAAATAGTGTTTTTAAAATTAACATACCTGCTGCGGTGAGCTAGGTCAGCATGAGTAAGTAAAACTTGTGCGATATTGATATTATGAGCACCAAAAGCGGTATCGTAAATATGCATCAGATGAGACTGGCCAATCGCAGCCAGAGCCTGTTTTTGCTTTAAGGTGATCGCATTTTCATCTCTTAAACGGATTTTTTTCCTTCCGGCTGCCACCGCACCTGAAGAGACCAGGATGACTTCTTTCCCAAGATTATAAAGATATTTGATATCTCGAGCAATGTTGTCGATGACCTCTATATTAACACCATTCCCGGTGGTCAAGACCGCACTGCCAACCTTGATAACAATTCTTCTGGATGCCTTAATGAGCTCAAGTCGGTCTTTCTTTTGCTCTTCTTCTGTCGAGGTATATATCATGATTATCAATTATGATTTTCGGAACTATTCTATTGAAATAGTGCGTGAAAGTATAATAAATCAAATAAGATGAGATGCCTGTGACAACATTACGACAATGTATCTTCGAAAAGCAGCTCTCCTATTTTGTGTTTCAATTTGTCAATATTTGTTTCTTTCAATGCAGAGATTTCCAGCGATTGTACATCATGATCAATAAAATACTTTTTGAGACTTGAAAGCCTTCGTACATCTGTTAAGTCAGCTTTATTAAGAACAACCAACCGTGTTCGCTGCAACAACTCTTTTTGATATTTTTCCAGTTCCCGGGTAATTTTTTTATAATCTGGAATTGTATTTTCATCCGAGGCATCTACCACATGCAATAATATTTTTGTTCTCTCTATATGTCTTAGAAACGAATGTCCGAGCCCAACTCCTTCACTTGCTCCTTCAATTAATCCTGGTATATCAGCGATTATGCATGCTTTTTCGTAAGGAAAATATAATACTCCGAGTTGAGGTTCCAATGTAGTGAAAGGGTAACTCGCTACTTTAGGATTGGCGGCGGACAATCTGGAAAGAAGGGTCGATTTTCCAGCATTGGGAAGTCCGACAAGGCCAATGTCTGCGATGAGTTTAAGCTCAATTTTTAGCCATTTCTCTTCACCTGTTTCACCATTTGTCGCAATACGCGGTGTTCTATTGGCACCACTGGCAAAGTGACTATTGCCAAGCCCGCCGGAACCTCCTTTTGCGGCAATAAAACTGTCTCCGTCATGACAAAGATCGATGAGGACATCTCCGCTATCCGCATCTTTTATAACTGCACCTGGAGGAACCTCAATAATATAATCACGTCCCTTTCGGCCATGCATATCCTTTCCCTGTCCATGCATGCCTCTTTCTGCTTTAAAATGCGATTTGTATTGAAAATCAATAAGCGAATGCAATTTACCACTGGCTACGATGACGACGTTGCCACCACGCCCCCCATCGCCACCATTGGGACCGCCTCTAGGGACGTACTTTTCTCGACGAAAACTGACACAACCATTGCCACCGTCTCCGGCCTTGATATAAAATTTTGCTTCATCTATAAAAGACATTTCCTCTCACCAATGGAAGAACAATGTTAAAATATTTTTATATTGAATAATTCAGAAAGAGATAACCTTCAGGTATCTTTAATAGATACGGGAGAAGAGTTTTGAATAAAAATACTCCTTCTCTTCGTTTTTTCAATATCTGCGACGAGTTGTTGAAAACAAAGAGAATGCTCTTATCAGGCTGGTTTGCAGAATGGGAAAAAGCTCGTCGGCCAGCTTCTTAAAGGGCCACAAACCTTCATCTGAACAAAGCATGGATAATGTTCAATAGCACTCTATATTTCTGATATTTCTCAAACATTATTTAAATAATTCGTAAGTTATTTCTCGCGCCTCGTCCAAAGACAAAAGTTTTTCTGTTATAACAAGCACCCGATAAACAAATACAGTTTTGGTCTTAGCCAATACTATGAATACATCTTAAAAAAAAACTCGACCTTCAAAAAATTGAGGTCGAGTTTCTAATCTAAGCGGAATGTTCCGCGTATATCAAAAAGCAATATATTAATCTCTAAGCTTCGGGGTAAATACTCACTCTTTTTTTATCTTTCCCGAAATCTTCGTATTTAACAAAACCATCAATCTTGGCATATAAGGTGTAATCCCTTCCACAACCTACATTTGTACCAGGATGGATTTTAGTACCAAGTTGTCGGACAAGTATTGAACCTGCTCTTACCTCCTGCCCTCCAAATATTTTTACGCCCCTACGCTGCCCTTTACTATCGCGACCGTTTCTGGAACTACCGCCAGCTTTCTTATGTGCCATTTTTTTTACTCCTTACCCACTGCTATCTTAAACTGTTTCTATAATGTCATCAAAGGGACAACAGAGTTACGCAGAGATTTCCTCTATGGTAAGCGCAGTATATTGTTGTCTATGGCCTTTTTTCAATCGATATCCCTTTCTTCTTTTCTTCTTGAAAATATCGATCTTTTTAGCTTTGCCTTGTTCAGCAATTTTTGCTTTTACGATGGCTTTTTCAAGTTGAGGTGTACCTACTGAAACCGTTTCTCCATCAACGACCATAAGGACATCGTTGATTTCAACGGTCTCACCAATTTCGCCATCAATTTTTTCTACCCGGAGCTGATCACCCTGAGCAACCTGGTATTGTTTCCCCCCGGTACGAATTATCGCATACATTATATAAGCCTCATTTTAACGCATTATTCTGTTATAGATATTCTATTAAACCCAAACGGACAATATGACACTTAATATATATTTATGTCAATGTTTTTTTACTTCAGGTAGGCAGCATTTTGAAGTGAATTCTATTAATTTATCCAAATAATTTGTATTCACTGCCAAAAACCACGTCATCGACGATGGTTTCCTGCCTTTAAACACTTACCTATTAACGTAATTTCGATCCGCTCACTCCTTTGATTTGGTGAAACACCATACTCCAGACAAAACAAGATATCTTGTAAAGGAGGGTAAAAAAAAGGAGCATTAGGCAATCGCCTAATGCTCCAACTCTACAAAAGCCTAAACTCACTCAAATCAAGTAGTATAGCCAAGCCTTTCAATTTCTTTTTGTTTACGAATAGAGCAAGCTTTGTTGAATGCGTTTTTCTTACCATGTTTTGAAATAGAAACAGATGTTTTCCCCTGCTTGCCACTTTCTGTAACCCAACTGACTTCATATCGATTGAGTTTTTCATTGAGACGCACACCTACCACACCAGTTCCAGAATTACTTACTGTCACCATATGTTTATTGGTGCGAATTTTTCCAAGTTTGGCTTCAGTTTTATCTCTCCAGGAAATGGCTGAAAGTAAACTTGAGTACCTGCCTCCGCATTTTTTATCTGAAAAGAATTTCGAGTGCGTTTTCCCGAGAAAACGTACTCTCACATACCATCCATGAGTTCGTTTTGACTCTTGATCAATTCTGGCGATGTCCTTGTGTTTTTCTAAAAGAATGTTTTGCTTGTTGTCATCTTCCATCTTGTTTCCTTCTGTTTTAGCTTTTAAATTAATAGTTTAAAACCAGATCCAGGCCGACCTTTTCATTTTTTTGTATTGCACTGATATTAACGAAGAGGGTATGGTTGCTGATTATTTCCACTTTAAAGTCCACTGGACAAACCTATTTAGTTGGTCAGGTTGAGAATGTCAAGTATTTTCCTATTACTAATTGAATCTGGCCTACCCTTTCCTGTATCTAACAAGTTAAGGCATTATTTTTTTTATGCCATATTAAAATAAAATTCAATAAGAAAATAATTACAAACAATGAATAAAAATAAAACAGATATTGATCAATTGCTCTCAACCATCCGGAAATTACGCGGAAAAGGCGGTTGTCCATGGGACATCAAGCAAACCCCAATCTCTCTTAAAAAATATTTATTAGAGGAAGTTGAGGAGCTCATTCAGGCAATTCAAAATGAAGATTTTGAAAATATTTGTGAGGAGATAGGCGATGTTCTCTATGTACTCCTGATGTTAACTGAAATCTACAATGACTCTGAAAAATTTGACCTCGAAGACAGTTTGTCAGCAATTAATTCAAAACTTATTCGACGTCATCCCCATGTGTTTTCTAACGTGACGATTAACAATGATGATGAATTACGGCAACAATGGGAAAAAATCAAGAACGAGGAGAAAAAACATAATATTTGACAGGTGTACAATTTTATCCTATATTGCGCTGTTTTTTACTGAAGAATACTTCTTTTATTCACGCCACCTTTTTTTTGTATGAATAACTGAAAGAGTGTCGGGTGTTCCGACACCACCTCTTCGCTCTCTGCTCAATTTGTAATGCGAGAGCCACCAATCGGGGTTTTTCCCCACTAAACATGAGTCCACGAGGAGGAACACATGCGCAGATACGAAACGATTTTTATTCTCAGACCTTCCCTAAATGAGGATGAAATCACTGCAATCATTGACAGATCAAGTAATATCCTGACAGAGGTTGATGGTCGGATAATTGAGCTTGATAAATGGGGAATGAAAAAACTTGCATATCCAATCAAGAAGGATTTGCAGGGTTATTATGTTTTTTGTGATTATTGCAGCACTCCAGATGCAGTTGCGGAAATGGAACGTAAATTTCGTCTTGATGATGCGGTCTTACGTTACATGACTCTGAAAACAAAAGATGAAATAACGGATGAGGAAATAGCAGAAGCCACCGCACAGGTTGCCGAAAAGAAGGCTGCTGCGGTTGAAAAAGCTGAAGAAAATGTTGACTTTGATAATGGTGAAGATGGTGAAATAGATGAGATAGATGATGTTGCGACCACAACTGAAGATGACTCAGACACCGAAGACACTGAAGACGAATAAAACCTCATCTATACATACAGGAGTGAACAATGGCACAACGACCACCTAAAAAACTGTTTTCAAGAAAAAAAGTATGCCGGTTCTGCGCTGACAAAGAACTGAACATTGACTATAAAGATGTAAAAACGCTAAGAAACTTTGTATCTGAAAGAGGTAAAATCATTCCAAGACGAATTGTTGGAACATGTGCCTCTCACCAGAGACAACTTTGCGAAGCCATCAAAAGAGCACGACATATTGCGCTACTGCCTTACTCAGGCTCAATACAGGGTTAAGCAGAAGGACAAGACAATCGTGACCAAACAGGTTGACGAACAACCTGAGGGGAGAAAAGATCTGCTCCACATTGTTGCCTGGGGTATGAGTTTACTACTAACCAGCACCTTGTGGATGCTTTTCGGCTGGATCAGCTTCTTTTTTCCCCTGATTGTTTTTGTGTACATTCAAAAATTTGGCTGGCAGAATACGAACAAACACCTTTTTGCAGCAATACCTTTAGCCTTAGTTGCCGGTTATTTTACCCATAGTGTAGAATTAATAGTTTTCACAGCAATTTTTTTACCTGCAGGGTATATGATAGCGCACTCGGCTCAACATGAAGAAAAACCATGGCGAGCTGGACTCAAAGGATGGTTGGCATTATGTAGTCTGTTTTTTATATTTTTCAGTGTTCTCACCGCCAACAGCGAGGTATCGTTTCTTCAGACTATTACAACAGCACTTAATGCAGGAATAGATGAAGCACTGAGACAATATGGCCAAAATGGCACTTTATCTCCTGAAAAATATGCGATTCTTGAAAGTACACTATTAGAGGCAAAACACATTGCACCTTTGATTTTACCGGCTATTTTCGGTATTGTTTTTCTGCTTGTTGTCTGGACAACAATTGTTCTTGGCAATGCTGTTTTGCCTCGCTTCGGTTGCAGGCAACCGTGGTCAGCATATGAATACTGGAAGCTTCCGGACAAATTTATTTGGGCATTCATTCTTTTTGGACTACTCTCTGCTTTTGGCAACGGGATACTCCAGAAAACAGGCATTAATTGTATTATCTTGATAGCCTTGGTTTACAGCTTTCAGGGGTTGGCTATTGTTGTTTTTTACCTGAATAAGTTGAATGTTCCGAAATTTGTTCGTGGAGTCATCTATATAATGATAATTCTGCAATCATTTGGTAGTATCCTGCTCACTGTTGCAGGTATTGCCGATGTCTGGTTTGACTTACGCAGGATGAAACAAATAAAAAATAACAGAAATAGCGATGCTGATTAACATAATCACCGGCAACGCATATTCTTTACAGTTACTATCTTGAGGGAGCAAAAAATGGAACTCATTCTAAAAGAAACAATAAGCGCATTGGGTAGAGAAGGCGATATCGTCAACGTAAAACCGGGATATGGCCGAAACTATCTTTTACCTAAGGGAAAAGCTGTGTTGGCCAATGCTCAGAACAAGGCAATTTTCGAAAGAAATCGCGCCGCAATTGAAGCTCGTCTTGCCGAAGAAAAGAAAGCAGCAGAAGCATTGGCCAAAAAACTCGCCGGCATCACAATTGAGACCGAACAACTTGTCGGAGAGGATGAGCGTCTTTTTGGTTCTGTTACCAGTGCGGATATAGCCGAGAAACTTGCAGAGCTTAATATTGTTATTGATAAACGCAATATTCTCCTGCCTGAACCGATCAAAACCCTTGGTGAACAGAATGTAACAATTAAGGTTGGTGTTGACATCACAACTGATATCCTGGTGAGAGTAAACGCCAAAACCGAAAAAGAATAAAGTAATTGTGACGGCCACATCAGGAAGTTTCTTTTTTGACTCAGTCAAAAGATTTACTTTCTCTGTGCTCCTTTGTAAAAGCATTCACACCATGGGATCTCGGAATCGCATGGTGTGTTTTTGTTTGACCTCTCAACAGTCAATAACGGTATGATGAGTAGTTTACAACCCTCTCAAAATCTATCACGAGTACCGCCGCAGAATCTCGAAGCTGAACAATCCGTTCTTGGGTCTATTCTCCTTAAAGACAATGCTTTTGGCAATGTTTTAGAAATATTATCCCCTGATGACTTTTATTCTCCAGCACACAGAATTATCTTCAATGCGATGATCACTCTGTTTGAGAAAAACGATCCACAAGACATAATCACACTCACCAACCACCTCAAAGACGAAAATACACTTACCGAGATAGGAGGTGCTGCATATCTTGCCAATCTCACCTCCATTGTTCCCGTCACTGCAAACATTGCCTCGTATGCAAAAATCATCAAACAGAAGTCTGTGCTACGCAGACTTATTGAAGTAAATACTGATATTGCTGGCCGATGTTACGAAGAACAAGGCGAAATTGACCAGCTTGTCGATGAGGCAGAACAGGCAATATTTGATATTGCCGGCAAAAAAAGCGGTCAAAACTTTACTCCTTTAAAAGATATTATTCCGGTCGCCTTTGAGAAAGTAGAACAGCTTTATAAGCGCAAAGAACTGATTACTGGCGTACCAACCGGATATTTTGAAATCGATAAAATGACTGCCGGTCTCCAGCCTTCTGACCTCATCGTTCTTGCTGGAAGACCTTCAATGGGCAAAACAGCATTCGCCATGAACCTCGCCCAGCATGCCGCTTTGGTTGAAAAAACTGGAGTCGCAATCTTTAGCCTTGAGATGTCCAAGGAGCAGCTAACCATGAGGCTTCTTAGCTCCGTTGGAAGAATCGATTCTCAACGCATCCGTACAGGTAAGCTTCACGATGAAGACTGGCCCAAACTTACCCGGGCCGTGGGGATGTTAACGGACGCCCCACTTTATATTGATGATACACCGGCTATTTCTGTCCTGGAGGTTCGATCAAAAGTTAGGCGTCTTGCTTCCCAATACCCTATTGGTATGATATTGGTGGATTACCTCCAATTGATGCAAGGCCGGAGTAAATCTGAAAACAGAACTCAGGAAATCAGTGACATATCACGTTCACTTAAGGCACTTGCCAAAGAGCATAACGTTCCGGTTCTCGCCCTTTCTCAGCTTAACCGAGGTCTGGAATCTAGAACTGACAAACGCCCAATGATGTCGGACTTACGCGAATCTGGAGCTATTGAACAAGATGCTGATATCATATGCTTTATTTACCGTGATGAAGTGTATAATAAAGCTGAAGACAATCCCAACAAGGGAACTGCCGAAATTATCATAGGTAAACAGCGCAACGGTCCTACTGGTGTTGTTAAATTGACATTTCTTAAAGAATTCACTATGTTTGAGAACATGAGTAATTATGATGATCCTGATTTGCACTAGTGTCATGTCAACTGTTAATTGTTGTAAAATCGTGTCACAATTTTGGCTTACTGCGAGGCACGACTGAGAGGACGTATAGCAGCACTAAATAACTGAAGGAGTAACGATGTCAGTTATTCAAATGGGAAGAACAGCGAAGACTCCGAGTAAGATGTAACGGTTGAGGCTTGACAGGACACCAGATTTCACTCTGATAATCGATAATTATGAACTCCAGATAAATAGAGTGAGAGCGAAAGTGATTCAGATATCATCAACCATGTCTGATTGCATCGATACTTGTACGGCTATGCAAACAGCGAAACAGCACTGCTCCTCAGTCCAATTTCACCGATCAGATACCAACCCACCACCCATCAAGAGAGATTTTCGATGACAGAAAAGACAACAGAAACCATATGGTATGACTTTAAAAATATAGAAGCAAAATGGCAGCATAACTGGCAATCAGAGAAGACTCACGGGGTAGCCGAGGACGCGGAAAAAGAAAAATACTATGTCCTCGAAATGTTTCCCTACCCGTCCGGCCGTATACATATGGGACATGTAAGGAATTATTCCATCGGCGATGTTGTTGCCCGCTATAAAAGGATGCGAGGCTATAATGTTCTTCATCCCATGGGCTGGGATGCTTTTGGTCTTCCTGCGGAGAATGCTGCCATTAAAAACAATACTCATCCAGCTGAATGGACATATCAGAATATTGACTATATGCGTGTTCAGCTTAAACAATTAGGATTTTCCTACGATTGGGATCGGGAGATTGCTACCTGTCACGAAAAATATTACCGCTGGGAACAGCTTCTTTTTCTGGAAATGTATGAAAAGAACCTGATCTATCAGAAAATTACCAAGGTAAACTGGTGTGAATCATGCCAGACAGTTCTTGCTAATGAGCAGGTTATCGAGGGTGCCTGCTGGCGTTGCGATATGCCTGTGACCTTAAGAGAAATGAGCGGTTGGTTCTTTAAAATAACCGATTATGCAGAAGAACTGCTCAGCGATCTTGATTCTCTTACCGGATGGCCTGAAAAAGTTGTCACTATGCAGAAGAACTGGATTGGTAAATCCACCGGACTGAACTGCTCTTTTAAGATTGATGGACTTGATGAAGCAATTGATATTTTCACCACCAGACCAGACACTATTTATGGAGTCACCTTTCTGTCCATAGCTCCAGAACACCCAATACTGCAGAAACTATTGGCCGACAACCCACATGCCGAAGAAGTTGCGTCGTTTGCCCAAAAGATCATCCAGGAAAAAAAGATCAACAGCTATGAAGAAGAGTTGGTCAAAGAAGGTCATTTTACGGGAAGGTATTGCATAAATCCTTTTAATAACGAAAAAATACCGATATATGTGGCTAATTTCGTACTCATGGAATATGGCACAGGTGCTGTCATGGCAGTCCCTGCACACGATCAAAGAGATTTTGAATTTGCCCAAAAATATTCATTGGAAATCCGCCCCGTAGTGATACCAGAAGAAGTAACACTTGATGGCAACTCCATGGAGGAAGCTTCGACAATTCATGGAACTTTGAAAAATTCTGGCCAATTTGATGGTATGCCAAGCGAGGAGGCTCAAGAGGCTATTATCAAATACGCCACAAACCATGGATTTGGCTCTGCTCAAACCACCTATCGACTTAGAGACTGGGGTATATCCAGACAACGTTACTGGGGTGCACCCATTCCGATGATATATTGTGACTCATGCGGTATCCAGCCTGTCCCGAAGGATCAACTACCCGTTCTTTTGCCTGAGGACAAAGGTTCTTCCACAGGTGATTGCGACCCTCTTCATCTCAGAAAATCATTTAAAGAAACCACCTGTCCTTCTTGCTCAGGTCCTGCTCAGCGGGAAACGGACACCATGGATACTTTTGTTGAATCATCATGGTATTTTGCCAGATATACCTGTCCTGATTTTACCAACGGTCCTCTTCATCGTGAAAAAGCTGACTACTGGCTAAGTGTCGACCAATATATTGGCGGAGTCGAACATGCTATCCTCCACCTTCTTTATTCGCGTTTTTTCACTAAAGTACTCCGAGATTTAGGATACCTTCAAATATCTGAACCGTTTACCAATCTCCTAACCCAGGGCATGGTTATAAAGGATGGGGCGAAGATGTCGAAATCCAAAGGAAATGTTGTTGATCCGCAGGACCTTGTTGCCACATACGGAGCTGATACAGTACGGTTGTTCAGTCTCTTTGCCGCACCGCCGGAAAAAGATCTTGAGTGGTCATCTCAAGGTGTTGAGGGAGCATCACGCTTTTTAAATCGCGTGTATAGATATATTCAGGCAAACATTGATATTTTGCGGGAAAGAAGTGAAAATAAAAAACCATATTCAGGAAAAAGCCGCGACCTCCACCGAGCATATCATCAGACGATACGTAAAGTGACCCAGGATATTGAGTCCAGTTTTCATTTTAATACGGCTATCAGTGCCATAATGGAACTTTTTAATGAAGTATCTTCAATGACCGCCGACCAGGAAAAGGAAAAACTGGACAGTGGAGTCATTCGTGAGGTCGTTGACACAATTCTCCTGCTCCTTTCTCCAATGGTTCCACATTTTGCTGCGGAAATGTGGCAAAGGTGTGACCATAAAAACCATATTGAAACAATGTCCTGGCCTGAATTTGACGAGGAAGCTGCCAAGGATGATTTGGTAACAGTTGTTGTTCAGGTAAATGGTAAAGTCCGCTCTAGAGTTGAGGTCGAGGCCGATACCGCGGATGATGAAGTAAAGGCAATGGCCTTACGAGATGAAAAAATCCTTCGTTTCATGGATAATAAAGCCGCTAAAAAAATTATTGTTGTGAAGAATAAACTGGTCAATATTGTTGTCTAACGCATTCCCTGTTGTATAGGGAAAGTGATCTATGTTGCTGCTGAGAGATCCAAGGATATTACTAAAAAAATCTTTCCCTTGTAAATGGAGGGCTCATTTGAAACTCGGAATATACAGGATTCTTTTATATTTGATATTTTTTGTTACTCTACCCTTGCTGATATCATGCGGTTATCACAATCCTTATGTTCACAGTGGTCTTGCAAAAACAATTTATATTGCCACCTGGAAAAACCGAACCAGTGAATTACAGCTAAGCACTGAAATTTATCAATCTTTGCTCAGCTGGTACCAGAGAAATCCTGCTACCAGAGTTGTCCGGAACAAAGAGGAAGCTGATCTTGTTCTTGGAGGCGAAATTGTCTCCATTGATATTCCAAGTCTTTCCTATGGTGCTAACAATATTACCCGTGAAGTAAAACTCAAGTTACGGGTGCGTTACGTACTCAAGGATATTAAAGCAGGGACGATTCTCTTCCAGGAACCAGGTGAACAGCGCACCGAAGAATATGTTGTCACCAATGATAATACGGCTGACTCAGACAGAGAATCCGAAGCCTTGGCAACGATAATTGATGAATTATCCCAGGATATCTATACTCGCACCCTTGCCATTTTGCCAGAAGAGTAAGCAAGTAGTCTATTTCTATTCGCTGCGATAAAACAATTCGAGTGTGAAGCACCTTACGTGCATTAGCACTTTCAATACCCTCAATCTTTCTATTGTCCATTCCTTGATGTCAGCCATTGCCAATATTCACCTGGATTCCCCACTTGTATTGGCTCCTCTTGCCGGATACAGTGATCTTCCATTTCGATTGCTTTGTCGTGAATTTGGTGCGGGTCTATGCTTTTCTGAAATGATAAGCTGTCACGGACTGGTTTATCAGCAGAAAAAGACGTTACAGATGCTTGCGTCTAATTCTGCCGAACGCCCAGTATCTTTCCAGCTCTTTGGAGCAGATATAGAAACCATGGCTGCAGCAGCCGATATTCTCAACAAGTTTTCTCCCGATCTTGTTGATATCAACATGGGATGCCCTGTAAAGAAAGTCACCAAAAAAGGTGCCGGTGCCGCTCTAATGGCTGATCCACAGCTTGCTGAAAACATTATTACAGAGGTTGTTAAAAACAGTAACAGTCCGGTTACCGTAAAGTTTCGTCTAGGCGTTAATAGCACCTCAATCAATTGTTTGGACTTTGCCAAAATGGCTGAACAATGTGGAGCTGCTGCTGTAACAGTTCATGGGAGAACATGGTCCCAGGGATTTACCGGGGCAGCCGACTGGGAATGGATACATCTTGTTAAAAAGAGCATCACCATTCCCGTAATCGGGAATGGTGATATTTTAACTTTTGAAAGCGCCCAGCACCGGCTTCAGACAACGGGTTGTGACGCGATTATGATCGGCAGAGGAGCACTCGGAAACCCATGGATATTCAGTAGTGGAGGCAGGCCATCTGATCTTAAAAGCATTTTATCAGGTGCTTTACGACATCTTGAGTTAATTCAACTCCATCTTGATGTACACCAACTGCTTGCGCTGATAAAAAACCATATAGGCCGCTACTTTAAAAATCTTCCTGGAAGTTCAATTTTGCGCAGAAAGGTTTATGACAGTAGATCATTTTCAGAAATGCAGAACATTTTAACAGAATTGATGACAACAAATTTGCCAGAGAAATGAAACGGTAATTATTCGGAAAAACTGTAACTCGAGTGGCATAGCTAAAAAGGTGGTTACTGGCTGTTGCAGAAGGAAGTCCACGAACAGCCAGCAAATGACAAGGAATGCTGTTAGATGAGCTTTGCCGCCATTTTAGCGGACTGCAGAGTATTTTTCATCAGCATGGTGATTGTCATTGGGCCAACTCCACCAGGAACAGGTGTTATCACAGCTGCCTTTTCTTTCACACTGTCAAAATCAACATCTCCTGCAAGAATTGCCTTACCTGACTCAGTTTTACCGATTCTGTTGACACCAACATCCATAACAGCAACGCCCTCTTTTACCATATCAGCGGTTACCAGCTTAGGTACGCCAGCGGCGGCTATGATGATATCCGCCCGTCGGCAATGCTCAGCCATGTCTTTTGTCCTGGTATGGCAAAGTGTCACTGTGGCATTGCCAGATTGTCGTTTTTGAAGCATCAGGTTGGCCATAGGCTTACCGACGATATTGCTTCTTCCCAAGATGACAACCTCGGCGCCACTTGTCTCAACACCGCTCCTGGCCAAAAGCTCAAGAACACCATGTGGCGTACAGGGAAGAAAGCATTGCTCGCCAAGCACCATCCTGCCAATATTAACCGGATGAAAGCCATCAACGTCTTTGTCTGGATTTATTTCGTTGAGGATTTTGCTCTCATCAATATGTTTAGGTAAAGGCAGTTGAACGAGAATACCATTTATTTTGTCGTCTGCATTGTATTTGCGTACCAGGGCAAGAAGTTCTTCTTCCGATGAATCCGCATCAAGGGTGATTTGCTCGGAGTGGATACCTATTGCGTGGGCTGTCTTGTTTTTAGCGGCAACATATGATTGTGAGGCTGGATCTTCGCCAACGAGTATGGTAACCAGACCGGGAACAATATTATGCTTTTCTTTCAACTCAGCAATTTCCGCTTTGAGCTCTTCTCTGATTTCTTTAGCAACTTCGGTACCGCTAACAATCTTAGCTGTCATTTTTTCACCTCTTTGTAAAGCTTATCTTAAATGAATCTCCCTCGCCTTTCGAACTGCCGCATTTACAGTTCAATACCAAATTTGAATCATACTGCAACGTTATACGACCGGTATCTCCCAATACTTAGGGCCGGCTGATTATTATGGAAGAGTATTTTCTTTAAAGATTACACAATGAGTGCAATACCATGCAATGACACAAAATGCTAAACAATTTTAAAACATTATATCAAGACGAATATGTCAAATATTCATTACCAAGGCGTGTTTTACATGGCAACAAGAGGCAGATAATCAGGTTCCCACCTCATCTTTCTAATGAGTTCTTTCATTCGTTGTTCATCCTTTTCATGCTGAAAATCAGAAAACACACAGGGTCGGCTCACTCCTTGCTCTACAGCATTCATTGCTACAGCAAGTGCAACTTTTAACGACACATCTTTTAATGAAGCAACTCTGGGCACAAGACAGCCTTCCGCCATTTCTTTCTTGGTAACACATCCTGAAACGGCTTTTGCCGCTGCAGTAAAAAAGCTTGGCAGAATCTCACGTGCACCAGATGCCAGAACCCCTAATCCTATGCCAGGAAAAATGAGGGCGTTACTGGCCTGCCGAGTATTATACACCTTGCCCTCGTAATGGAACGGATTAAAAGGACTTCCTGCAGCTACCAGTGCACTTCCTGATGTCCATTGATAAATTTCAGAAGGTTGAGCCTCAATGACCGATTCGGGATTGGAAAGCGGCAGGATTACCGGTCTTGATGTATTTTTGGCTACAGCTTCAACAACTTCCTGGGTGAAACAGCCCACACAGCCGCCCTGCCCCGAAGTGCCAACCAGAACCGTGGCACCACTCTGTTTAATGACTTCTTCCAGGTCCAACAAATCATCTTTAAGCCATGGATAGTCCTTAATCTTCTTGGCAAATCTTCTCTTGTAGTGATCACAATCTCTTTCGTCTGTAATTACTCCATGCGAATCGAGAGCAAATATTCTCTCTTTTGCTTCTTCTTCAGTCAAACCTTCCTCAATTAGAGCCTGTTCGATTTGTTCGGCAACACCAATGCCACAGGTACCAGCTCCATGAATGAGAAACACCTGATTCTTGAGAGTTTCCTTCTTAATTTTCATTGCGGTAAGAATTGATGAGAGAACTGCAGCTCCAGTACCCTGGATATCATCATTAAATGATATCAGCTCATCAATAAAGGCATCTCTTGTGGAATAGGCGTTCTGTTTAGAAAAATCTTCCCACTGACAAATAGCATTAGGAAACACATTCCTGAAAGCCCGAGCGAATCTCCCGATAAACTGGAGGTATTCCTCTCCTTTCAAGCGCTCATGTCGCCATCCTAAATATTCGTTATCATCCAATAACGCTTTGTTATCAGTACCGACATCAAGAGATATAGGTAGACAATGCCAAGGGGCAATACCTGCTCCCTGGGTATAGAGCATCAGTTTGCCCAGACAGATGGCAATACCTCCCACTCCCTGATCTCCTATACCGAGAACACCCTGGTTATCTGTGGCGACGGCAATGCGTATATCTCTATGACTATACATTCTGAGAATATCTTCAGCATTTTCAATATTGCCCGGATAGAGATGAATTCCATTAGCCTGCCTGAACATTGAGGAGTACTGCTGTACTGCAAGTTCAACCGTGGGTGAATATATAATACCAATGTATTTTTCTATATCACTTTGGATCACAGCATGAGCAAGCGTTACGTTTCTGTCGAACAATTCTCGAATAAAACGAAATTTTGCTACAGGGTCCTGACGGGCATCAACTTTTGTCTTTGTTGCCTCAACCTGACTGTCCAAGCATCTTACCGTCGGAGGCAGCACTGCTTCAAGCCCCAGCAATTTGCGTTCTTTTTTATTAAACGCAGTTCCCTTATTGACAAAACTAATTCCATGTACCGAAGGACCACTGTCATACACAAGAATCTCTCTGGTATTACCGTATTCATCAAATTTAAATCTGTACTGATTGGCAGCCATGTATTATCCTCATTGCGCAAAAGTTCAGGTACTCGAAGTCAAATTATATTTTGGTTTATTGTTATTATTGTTCTTCTCTCATATCAGGCTACTATGGATTCCTGGAAAAATATTTTGCGGCAAAGTGTAACAACTTTCAGCGAACTTAAAAAGTATTTAAATTGCGATAATGATGGAATTGAGGATGTAATATCAACTTTCCCCATGCGCATTAATCCATATTTCATGAATCTCATCCACAAATATGGTGCCCCCCTACATCGACAGGCAGTACCTGATATTCAAGAACTATATGATTCTGTTGGTCAAATAGATCCACTGGCCGAAGAAGATCTTAGTCCAGTTGAAAATCTGGTTCACAGATATCCCGATAGAGCCCTCCTCCTGGTAACAAATAAATGTGCAATGTATTGCCGATTTTGCACGAGAAAGCGTAAAGTAGGTACAGATAGAATGATCATATCTGCAAAAACTCTTGATGATGCCTATGTATATCTTGCGGACAACCCGCAAATTCGTGAAATTCTCATATCAGGCGGAGATCCTTTCATGCTTGAAGATGAGCAAATTGAGGAAATTCTTGCGAAACTGCGGACTATTCCTTCAATTGAAATCATACGTATCGGCACCAGAATACCTTCCTCTCTCCCCATGCGGATTACGACCCGGCTTGCCGACATGCTGAAAAAATACCACCCACTTTACATCAATACCCACTTCAATCATCCATTTGAACTCACACCGGAAGCACAAAAAGCTTGTATCACCCTTGCTGATCGAGGAATTCCACTTGGAAATCACACCGTACTCTTAAAAGGAGTGAATGATGATGTGGATACAATACGAAAACTCTTTATCGGTCTTTTGAAAATACGAGTCAAGCCCTATTATCTTTTCCAGGCAGATCTCACCTGCGGTACTAATCACTTTCGAACCACAACGAAGAAAGGGATCGAGATAATGCGTGAACTCATAGGCCATACCTCTGGCCTGGCTCTTCCGACATACGCAATAGATGCACCTGGTGGAAAGGGAAAAATCCCTCTAACCCCGGATTACATTTTAGATAGAGGTGAAAATCTCTGTTTTAAGAATTTTCGCGGAGAAACATGTACCTATCCTGAAGCGATTGATTCATTTTAAAATAATCTCCACTTATCTTGAATGGTGCTCTTTTTTTGCATATTCTATAGAGTAACAGGAGTCAGACATATTTTTTGCTATTTTTTTAACTTCTCAGACAAATAGGGACTTGATCATGAAAAAAGAAGAGATACTGGAGGCTGTACTGCAATCTGAAGAACTTCCAACTCTGCCGACCGTTGCTTCACAACTGATTACCCTTACTTCAAGAGAAGATGCAACACTTTCTGATATAGCTGATCTTATCTCTCAAGACATTTCAATTTCTGCTAAAGTTCTTAAGGTTTCTAATTCAGCTTTTTATAGTTTTCCTCAGCAAATAGGCTCGATTCACCAGGCCGTATCAATTCTTGGAACCAATGCGGTCAGAAGCCTGGTGTTGTCTTTTTCCTTTCTCTCAATTAAATCCGGCGCAAAAGCCAGTCAGTTTAATTTTGAGCAATTCTGGCAGCGCTCATTATCACGTGCTGTTTCCGCAAAACTTATTCTCGAAAAAGTAAAAAATGCCGACACCGAGGAAATATTCATCTCAAGTCTTCTCCAGAATCTCGGCGAATTGATATTTGCCCGCACCTTTCCAGAAAAATATGACCAGGTTTTAGCTAAAAACCAAGAAGATGACCTTTCTATAGTGGAAGCAGAAGAAACAATTCTTGGCTCGAACCATTGTTATATTGGCTTTGAAGTTGCAAAAAACTGGGGTTTCCCTGAAGTCTTGCTCTTTCCGATCTTGTATCATCATTCACCAGATGAATACGAAGGGAATGATGTAAAAATCAGGCAGACAGTGAGTGCTGTTTATCTTTCTGATGTTCTATCTCATATACTCAATTCTGATAAACCGGAAGATTATCATAAACAATTTCGTAAAGAGGCTCGAAAACTACTCAAGTTAACTCCTGAAAGCATCGAAGAAATCCTCAGCGACATCCATAATCATGTTGAAATGGCCGGAAAATATTTTGGTCTAAAAATGCAGCATACCCGTTCAATTCAGGAAATTCTGCAGGAGGCGAATATCCGCCTAAGCCTGTTAAATCTTAATTATGACCAAATGAATAAGCAGCTTATTAAAACCAAAATCGAACTGGAAAAACTCACTGAGGAGCTGGAGGCAAAAAACCGAATTCTTGATAATCTCGCTAACATCGATGGTTTGACTGAAGTTTTTAATCACAGATATTTCCAAAATGATCTTGATCAGGAGATAAACCGGGCAGAACGCAATGACAATTATCTCTCCCTCATACTGTGTGATATTGATAATTTTAAAAATTTCAATGACCAGTACGGTCACCAGGCCGGTGACTTTATACTGAAAGAATTCTGTAAAATACTCAAGGAAAACCTGCGCAAATATGACATGCTGGCCCGGTATGGCGGCGAGGAATTCGTTATCATTCTGCCAGAGACCGAGGAGAGTGAAGCCCTGATAGTCGCTGAAAAGTTACGTGAAGCTATTGAAGATGAAGTCTTTGATGACAACAATGAAAGCTACAGAGTCACCTGTAGTTTTGGTGTCGCCGGTTGCCGTCCGGCAGTGGAAGATAATTTCAGCAAAAACGAGTTGATCAGCAAGGCTGACCACGCCCTCTACAGCGCTAAAGAAGATGGAAGAAACAGGGTAGCCAGATACGCTCCAAAGAAAAAGTGGTTTGATTTTTCGTAATATGTGAGCAAAGACATCTCACATCATGTTTTCAGGGTCCAGATCATACCCAAAACTGGTCTTGCCATGAACGACCTGTTTCATGTTTTCGGAAATATATTTTCCCACAAAATGCAGAGTACTGGTACTTGGTGATTTTAAAAGAATCTGCCACCTGTACTTATCTTTTATTTTCTCAAGCGGTGACGGTACAGGTCCGAACACTTCCAGGTGGTGTTCTTCTGTTTTTGCTATTTTTCTGGATGCAGCAGCAATTTTCTCCGAGGTTTTTCTCACATCAAACTCCGTTTCACCAGAGACCCTGAAGCAGGCCAGGCGCACAAATGGTGGAAAAGCAGGACGCTTGCGCAAGAGTATTTCTCGCTGGAAGAAAGATTCATAATCATGGTTTTTCGCATAATTTATGGCATAATGATTGGGTAGCATAGTCTGAATAATTACCCTGCCTTTTTTAATATCACGTCCTGCTCTTCCTGTCACCTGGGAAAGGAGCTGGTAGGTCCTCTCGGCCGCTCTAAAATCAGGCATATTAAGTCCGCCATCGGCCCAGACAACGCCAACAAACGTTACAAACGGGAAATGGTGTCCTTTGGCTATCATTTGTGTACCGATGAGAATATCTATTCCCCTGTCTCTCATCGATTTGAGAATTTTAAGGAATTTTTTTCTATCTGCTGCAGTATCTGAATCCAGCCTTTGAATTGTTGCCGAAGGGAAATGTGCAAGTAATTCCTCCTCCACTCGTTCTGTTCCTATACCAAACGGCACCAAGGTTTCTGAATGACAATTTTCACAAATAAGTCGATGACTGACACTGTATCCACAATAATGACAAAGGAGTTCACCCTTTTGTTTATGATAGGCAAGAGTCACCTTACAATGTTTGCATTGTACAGCGGTACCACATTCCTGGCATATATATGACGCTGAGAATCCTCGCCGATTTATAAGTACAAGACTTTGTTCATTGTTCTTTAAATTCTCTTCCAGCTCTTGAATAAATCTATCAGCAACAATTCTCGTTTTTCTTCCTTTAACCTCATTGCTTAAGTCGATTATCTCAACCTGTGGCAGGCTGCTCGTTCCAACTCTATTGTTCATTTTGAGAAGGCGATATTTTCCATTTCTGGCATGATGATAGCTGGTGATGGACGGAGTTGCGGAGCCTAGAACAACAATGCTATCACCCAGTTTGGCCCGAAGAACAGCAAGATCACGTCCATTATATTTCAAACCATCATGCTGTTTGAAGCCGCCGTCATGCTCTTCATCAACTATGATTATCCCAATTTTCTTTAGTGGTGCAAAAACTGCGGATCGTGCCCCTATTATGATTTTGACTTGTCCAGACGCAGCGAGCGACCACTGGTCATATTTTTCACCTTTTGAAAGACCTGAATGAAGAAGACCGACATGATCACCAAAACGTGATACAAAATGTGACTCGAGTTGAGTGGCCAAAGCTATTTCCGGAACAAGCACAAGAACATCCTTGTCTTTGCTAAGACAATGCTCAGCAACCTGCAAATAAACCTCTGTCTTGCCACTGCCTGTTATGCCATGTAGCAGGAATGGAGTAAATTTGCCTCTATCAAATGCGCTTTGTATTTCAGAGCAGGCCGTTTTTTGCTCAGCAGTTAATTTCTCCGGCCGGGGCTGAAAGTGAGGAATTTCACCCAAGGGATTTCTGTATACTCTTTTTGCTGTTTTAGTGAGTATCCCTTTTTCACATAAAGATTTTAAAGGTGAATGCCCAGCAGTGTATAACTTGAGGATATCTTTTTGTGGGACCAGGCTATTGGTATCTTTCCGCAAACGACCATAATAATAGAGAGCTTTTACTTCAGATGATTTAAAATCCATCTGAAAGCTGCTCTTGAGCTGCTGCTGGAAATTTTTAAGAACATTTGTATCAACCTCATCACCAAGTTCAGGTGGTTCAAAATCATGTTGAGCGGTGAAGCATGGCTCTTTTTTTTCCTTGATGAGTGAATCGCTCAGTTCATTTTCCACCTCAACAACACCAGCGTATTGCAGCTTCTGAAGAGCTTTGTACTGCTTTTTGTCAGCGAATATTTTTTTTGTTAAAGCTGCACTTAATTTTCCTCTACCGCGAAGTTGTTCAAACCATTCCGGTGCTCTATCCAGATACTGTTGGAAAGTATCATTATTTTCTACAGTTGTATCGCTGATGCGGATTACCTTATGTGAGCTTCTGGACAATCCGGCAGGAAGCGCCGTAGTAATCACTTCGCCAATCGGATGCTGGTAATACTCAGCTACCCACAGAAAAAAAGGCACTATTTCAGCTGAAAAAAGCGGCCGGTCATCAGCGAATCGCTCTATTTTTCTGAGCCTATACGCCACGCCCTCCTCAGTCTTCAGTCCAATAACATATCCTGTGACTGTTCTGCGCCCTAAAGGCACAAGGACACGCCTGCCAATATATTCATCGACAGTAGCAACCTTTGGGCGCTGATCAACCGGTGGAAGAAGATAACTCAAGGTTGTATGCAGAGGTACATTAACAGCTACCTCAAGATGGATCATAGGTCTTTTAAGGTTTTTTTAAGGTGAGCTTTAAAATCACCACCAAGGATGCTGTGGCTGAGTCCATATGCGACTATCGCCTTAAGGTACCCAAGTTTGTCTCCGGCATCGTACCTTGTACCCTCAAATTCATAGGCGAACATGGGACGTTTTCTTGACAGGGCTAGCAAAGCATCGGTCAGCTGAATCTCACCACCATGCCCCGGTGTGGTCCGACTCAATAATTCGAAAATTTCCGGCATCAGTATATATCTGCCGATAATAGCCAAATCGGATTCGGTTGTTCCCGGGGCAGGTTTTTCAATCATCCTGGTAATCAAATGGGTACGTTCACGTTTACTTTGCTCGCCCTCTACTATTCCGTATTGGTAGGTCTGATCAAGTGGAACCCGCTGTACGGCAACTATCGGCTCGCCGACTTCTTCGTAAAGCTCAAGCATCTGCTTCGCACAGGGAACATCGCTTAAAACCAGATCGTCTCCCAGACACACCATAAAAGGTTCGTCTCCAACTACATGTCGCGCAGTCAAAATAGCATGCCCTAATCCGAGAGGTTTTTTTTGTCTTACCGAAACGATATCAATGAGGTTGGAAATCATATTGAGTTCTTCGCCCAAAACTATTTTTTTCTTTTCACGAAGAACAGAATCCAGCTCATAGTTATAATCAAAATGGTTCTCAATGGCTGACTTACCCTCACTGGTAATAAATATGACCTGTTCGATGCCGGAGGCGACAACTTCTTCAACAATGTATTGAATTGTGGGACGATCAACGATGGTTAGCATTTCTTTAGGTATGGCCTTGGTGGCCGGTAAAAACCTGGTGCCAAGTCCTGCTACCGGAATAACTGCCTTTCTAACCTTCATGAAAACTCCTTATTTTATAATAACGGAAATGGTACAAGTATGGTAAATAACAGCATTCTGCGATATGATTGTTTACCATAAAAGCTATTGAACATCTATTATTTTCATGATTCTCAACTATCCAACAACTCTTCCAGTAACCCATCATCACGGTGAAATTCTAGAGGCGCTGCAGAGTAACCAAGTTATTGTAGTGGCAGGTGATACTGGCTCTGGCAAGACAACTCAGATTCCCAAAATATGTCTGGAATACCTCCAAACTTCAAACGGCCGTATCGGTTGTACCCAACCGCGCCGAATTGCCGCCCAAACTGTTTCGGCAAGAGTGAAAGAAGAACTTGAAGAAAACGGTTTTCTTGTCGGTTATAAAATTCGTTTCCGAGATCGTACGGATAGCAGGACACGGATAAAATTCATGACCGACGGTGTTTTACTTGCCGAGGCCCGTCGAGATCGTTATCTCCGTGAATACGACTTGCTAATGATCGATGAAGCTCATGAACGCAGCCTTAATATTGATTTTCTTCTGGGTCATCTCAAAAATATTTTGCCAAAAAGACCTGAGCTCAAAGTTATTATTACCTCAGCAACCATTGATACACATGCTTTTTCTGCCCACTTCAATACTGCCCCAATCATCAACATTGCCGGTAAAACATATCCTGTTGAGGTCCGCTATTCCCCCCCTGAACAAGATGAATATGGAGATAATGAAAACTACATCGAAAATTGTGTCAAAGTCGTATCTCTCATCGCAAAACGTGAACCTCCAGGCGACATGCTCGTTTTTCTGCCAACAGAAAGAGATATTCGCACCTGCACTGAACTTCTGAAAAAAAGAATCACCACGGCTGAAATATTGCCTCTTTTTGGCCGTCTTCAAGCTGCAGACCAGAAGAAAATTTTTCAACCTGCCAGCCGGGCTAAAATCGTCATAGCAACGAATGTTGCCGAAACATCGATTACAGTTCCTGGTATTCGCTATGTTGTCGACTCGGGGCTTGCGAGAATCCCTTTTTATAATTTCAAAGCGAGAACAAACAGCCTGCCAATTCAAAAAATTTCCCAGGCAAGCTGCAATCAGCGTATGGGCAGATGTGGTCGAGTCGGTCCTGGTGTGTGTATACGGTTATACGAAGAAGATGATTATATCGGTCGTGACGAATATAGCATTCCTGAAATAAAACGTTCGAATCTTGCCGAAGTAATACTGCAGATGCGCTCTTTTAATTTAGGAGATCCGTACGACTTTCCATTTATCGATCCTCCACATCCCTCGGCAATCAAAGAAGGTTATCAACATCTCCATGAGTTAGGAGCTATCAATGACAAGAAAAATCTTACTAAAATTGGTAAAATCATGGCGTCAATGCCTATTGATCCATGTATTTCTCGGATAATACTTGAAGCAGCGTCCAACAACTGTCTCAGGGAGATAGTTATTATAGCAACAGTTCTGGCAATACAGGACCCCAGAATACGCCCGGCCGACTATGAAAAAGTTGCCGATGAAGCCCACAAAAAATTCGCTCATCCTCAATCTGATTTCCTTAGCTTTCTCAAGATCTGGAACGAATTTCATCATGTCAAAGCAAAAACTTCATGGTCCAGATTGAAAAAATTCTGTAAAGCCAATTTTCTTTCATTTCAAAGAATGCGTGAATGGATTGATCTGCATGATCAGATGTTGAGAATTATAGAGTCACATAAACAATTTACCCTCAATCGTCGGGATGCAACATACGATGAAATCCACAAATCTTTGACTTCAGGATTTCTCAGGAATATCGCTCTGAAGAAAAAGGATAATATTTACCTTGGGTCGTCAGGGAAAGAGGTTATGATTTTCCCCGGTTCATCCCTTTTTCAACAAGGCCCGCAATGGTTGTTAGCTTCATCGTTTATGGAAACAAACCGGCTATATGCTCTTAATATTGCCTCTATCCAGCCAGAATGGCTTGAGCCTTTAGCTGCGCGTTTGTGCAAATACAGCTGGAGTGAACCCAGATATCATAAAAAATCCGGCCAGGTTCTGGCAAACGAACACGTATCGCTTTTTGGTCTAGCCATTATACAATCAAGAAAAGTAAATTTCGCCAGGACCAGCAAAAAAAACAGTCTCGAAGCTCGGTCCATCTTTATTCGGTCCGCACTCGTCGAAGGTAATCTCAACGGTAATTATAAATTCCTTCATCATAATACTATGCTCAGAGAAAAATGGGGCAATGTTGAAGACCGTCTGCGCAGCAAAGATATACTTGTAAGCGACGAAGAGATATTCAGTTTTTATGATCAAGAAGTTCCTGAGCAGGTATGTGATCGAGCCAGTCTGAATAAGTTTTTAAAAAAGCATTCATCTAAAAAGGTCCTGTTTTTAGATGAGAAAGATATTGTAAATCGTCACCCGGAGGGTAAAGAGCTGGCAGATTTCCCGCCGACACTCAACGTTGGTTCATATGCATTCAAACTGAGTTATCTCTTTGATCCGGCAAATGAAGCAGATGGGGTGACAGTGAGTATTCCAATCGAATTGATAGATATTCTTCAACGTGACATTTTTGAATGGATTGTTCCCGGCCTTTTACGCGAAAAAACGACCGTCCTGCTCAAAGGATTACCGAAAAAGATACGTAAACAGCTTGTACCTCTCAATGTCACCGTTGATAGAATTCTCGATGATATTGAACTTTATAAAGGGTCGTTCTATCGAGCTATTGAGTCATCAATTTTTAAACACTTTAACATTACCATAAGAAGTTCGGACTGGCCTGATCCCATCCCGCAACATCTGCTTATGAGATATGAATTTTTTGACATCTCCGGCGCAATAGTCTCCAGTGGTCGAGATTTTTCCAAGATATCTCATACAAATATCAACTTGCCAACGATTTCAACAAAGGACGCTGCGCAGCATGAGCTTGATGTTATTGAAAGGTGGGAAGGCATCACGACCAAAGTATGGGCATTCGATGGCCTTCCTGAGAAATTACCTGTTTTTTCAAAAAACAATGATGTTTCAGGATATCTCTATCCAGCAGTGCATCCTGTTGCTGAACAACAGGCTGTAACAATCCGTTTTGGAGCCAGACTTGATCAGGTAAAAGATGAAAATCGGAGGGGAATGCGTTATCTGTTCCAGCTCCAATTTAGCCAACAGTTCAAATCCTTAAAAAAATTGTACTCCACCACCCTTTCTGGTCCATCATCACTTTGGCTTGTCGAATTTTTTTCATCGAAAGCTGCTGCGGTTGAATCTCTGCTTAACTTCACACTTGATACCTTGTTTGCTACTAACAGTGGTACAATCCCTTCGCTTATTGAGTACAACAACCTGCTCCAAAAAGTGCATAGAGAAAATCTCTATGATCAAAGCAAAAGAATCTGTGATACGGTTATGGCACTTCTTCGCCAGCGCAGAGAAGTACTCGGCGAAATACACCGTCATCAGGAGCTCTCGAAAACTTCTCGGACCTATGCGGTACAAAGATATAAGGAATACATCGATCTTCTGAACGAAATATTACCAAGCAATTTTTTAGATACGTTGTCATATACAGATCTTGAAGATTGCCAGAGATACATGAAAAGTCTACTGATCCGCATAAAGAGGGCCCACTCAGATTATAGCAAAGACCTAAGAAAAGCTGAGCACCTTGTTCAACATCTCCGAAACCTTGAAACACTACGAGAAAAAGAAAATCTTAGTAAAGACTGTATTGAAAAGGTCAAAGAGTACCAAAAGTCAATTCAAGAGTGGCGAATTTCTCTTTTCTCCCCGGAAATAAAAACGAAATTTGCAGTTTCCGCTAAAATGTTAGAAAAAACATGGCATGAATTACTCAATATATGCTAACCAGACACATAAGTTTAATGCCTGTGAAATATCCAGTCCAGATTATGGGGTTTAGGGTTGATTAATAAAGTTACGATAGGGCTTGTTTTGGCAATGGTCTCCATCTACCTGATGAATAAGAACCAGCCATTTATTGGGTTGCCTATGTTTATTGTCGGAATATTTCTGATGATGCACAAAAACAGACGTAAATAAAGTTACTTCCATTAACCCAATTGTTTTAACACATCCGCCGACCCTACCATACGGATATCTTATTTCTAAAAACCGTATCCCGAAAAAAATCGATGAGAGCGTTACGTCGGTTCCGAAGTTTCTGCTGCTCGGGGATAAGATTGGAATGCCCTATCTTCATGAGAGCCATCTTGTATTCAATATGTGAGGCAAATCGATTATCAAGATACCAGGCATATAATAATCCCATCAGCAGTCCCGGTGGAGTAAACCCCTCATCGCCGTTTATTATTCTGGTATAATACATCTCGTCTTTGCTTGATTGGCACATTCTCGCCAACTTGAGGTAGGTTGAAAGCTCAATTGCGGTAAAATAACACAACCTCTCATTTTCGCAACGGATATGCAGATTGTATATTTTGCCAACTACCACATTATCCCAGCGCACTGTTTCCATCGTTTTTTCTTTCGCATAATCTCCCAATAGAGACTGACCAAGAGCAATAAGGAACGCCACTTCCAAGCTTCGTGCATTATCAATCTGGTCAGACCGTATTTTGATGCAGAAATCTGCCGGATCAAAAAAGGAGAATACATTATCCCAGATCTGTTCTCTCTTCCATTCTTCCTTGCCAATGAACACCAATCCTTTGACTAATTGCAAATGGGCTAGAGATATATCCTGATGTCTCCAGATGATCTCCACAATTGTATCTCGTATCTCCATTAGCTTTCGCTTATCAAGTTGTTCAGATGCGCTGGTTATTGACAAACCATCCAGCCGAGCCTTGAGGTTGCGGTATTTACACGATGGGTACAGGCTTCTTCTGCTTTCTAAATTAGGTAAATCATACTGCTCCAGAATTTTTCTCATTTCTCCGGAAGAGCCATCGTTTTTAATAGCGATATCAATCTTGGAGCCAAGATAAACAGCTTTTACAGCCTGAGCCAGCATCTCTGGATCATGCTGAATAACATGCCTTTCGGAAAGCGCATTTTTAGAATATATGCCACACTCCAGGGGAACGTAGCCCTGCCCTTTGACTATGGATTTGTCAAGATATATGGGGATTTTTCCTTCCAGGGCGTAGTTTTGCAGGATGGAAGCAGGAACATCCATTAAGGAAAGACACAGCACCTCACGGAAAAGCTCACGTGTCCCTCCAGGAATATTGCGTTCGTATGCTTTAATCATATCGGAGACATGAAATTTTCGCTCTGGATCTGAAATTGCGATATCGGTCTCGCCAGCCTGAACCCACAAATTTGAGACAAGAATTTTCCTGGCACCTTTATTTGCCCTTACGGCTTTAGCGATACCAGGTACCTGAAAGATAGGTATAATTGAGCTGTAAAGGCTCCCTGGAGCCATGACTATTATATCTGCGCCGGCTATATCTCTTAGAACCTCATCAAATACAAATATTTCATCGGAGAAATCAACAGTTACCTGCTCTACAGGATAGCCGCGAGAAGCTCGACCGGATTTACATTCACCTGTTGCTTCGACACCGTTTGTATAGCGAATACGCAGCTGAGACGGTGTAGTGGTGCATGGCATGACAGCATGCTCGGGAGCACCTATATTTTTTGAAAAACTATTTAAACCTCTATATATGCCCTCTCGAATAAGATTCTGCTCTTTTTCAAGTTCGCTATTATCAAATCCGGAGTTAATATGTTTATAAATTACTGAAACAAGAAATAAATTACCGAGACAATGGGATCTCTCAAGAGTTGTGGCAAGACGGCTATCTGAAAACAGGTTGGCGATGAGAGTATTAAAATATTCTCTTAAAGGCAGTGGCAAATGTTGCGAATTGGCAGCTAACGTATCCTCAATTTTTTGTCTGGTAATTTCATTGGCCCCAAATCGTATATTGATAATTGTAGCCAGATCCGAGACCACATTTCGTGCATCTGTCAGGGAAAGAGAATATTTTTCCTGAAGAAGCTGGACCTGAATGGAAGAAAGCAGAACATGTCGTATATCACCAAGAGCGATTAAAGGTAAATCCTTTATCAACTCTCCGGTAGACCCTCCATCGTCGGTAATGCATACTATGGACTGAGTCTTTGGAAAAAGCTCTTTCAACCCGGTAAATGGCTGTCTTGCCCAACTCTGTAAACGACTGTCTCCCCCGATAACATTCGATAGGCCGGTTCCACCACCAAAAACGACCACACGTTTGTCTTCTACACGTGTTTCCCGCAGATAATGTCTTAATTCATGAAATCTTGTGTAGGTTTCCTGGTCAATATTTTCCGGGATGCCTCTTAATACCAGATCTATGCATTTCTCACGAAAATCAGAGTGAGGTATGAGATCCAGCGGCGAGAGAAAACACTTTTCCAGATTTGCCACACTCTCTGCCAGTGATGATTTTTTTCTCTCTTTCATTGGCTCTGCACCATATTCAAGAATGTCAAGAATGAGTGCGGAGAAATTCTTCAACGCGCTGCAAATCCTCAGGGGTGTCGACTTCAATGGAGTCGTGTTCGGTCAACATGACCTTAATTTTATAACCAAATTCAAGTGCTCTCAATTGCTCAAGCTTTTCAAATCGTTCCCATTCTCCTTCCGGCAACGCAACAAAGGATAATAAGAAGCCTTTCCTGTATGCATAAAAGCCAAGATGTTTGTAATATGTCGGGCGTTCGACATCATCTGGATTACGCTGAAATGGAATGGGAGATCTTGAGAAATAAAGGGCATAATTATCTCGATCAAAAACTGTCTTCACATGATTCGGGTCATTTATCTCCTCCTCACGGATTATTTTATAAATGAGGGTCGACATCGGCAGGGCGGGGTCGACAAGAAGTGGTCTGGCCACCTGCTCTATTACCTCTTCAGGAAAAAGCGGCTGGTCTCCCTGAATATTGACCACAACATCATGTTCAGAAATTCCTATTTTCTCCGCTGCTTCTGCAAGTCTATCGGTACCTGAAACATGATCCTCCCTGGTGAGTACATATTCTCCACCAAAGGAAGCAACAACTTCACCTATACGCAGGTCATCCGTGGCGACAACCACTCTGGAAATAATTTTCACTCGTTGAGCCCGTTCAACCACATGTTGTATCATGGGTTTTCCAGCAATCAAGGCGAGTGGTTTTCCTTCAAATCTATTCGATTTGAATCGGGCCGGGATTATAGCAACTACTTCAATATTTGATTCCATTTTCTCATTTCCCATGATAATGATACTTTAACTCATCAATGTATGCTTTTCTGATCAGTTCAAACCATCCATCTCGGATATTTCTAATGACTCAGGCAACCGACATTTGCATTATGCTTGCAAGCTCTCACCACAGTCGGAAAGAGCAAGCAGAGTTTCTCGCCAGTGGCCTGGCCTTACCTATTTGTAAAAATGATGACAATTTGTTCAAATATCATCTCGTCTTTACAGACTATCGATTAGAACTTCATCATAATCCACATCTTACAAATTTCAAAGTGCTACCGATCATTGTTGATTTTCTTAAAAATGAGAGAGTTCATCCCCGCCTCTCTTCCACGACTATAAAAGATCCGCTGCCGAAAGCTGCCGGGGTAAAACCTGGCATTCGACCACATATCGTTGATACCACAGCAGGTTTGGGTATGGATGCAATGCAACTTGCCTGGCTTGGTTGCCAGGTAACTCTTATTGAGCGATCACCAATAATCTATGTACTTTTGGAAGACGGCCTGCAAAGAGCCAGAAAAAATAAAGAGCTATGTGGGATAATTGATAACAATATTTGTCTTCTTGCCGGTGATTCAACTGCGACTTTAGCAACTCTTTCATCATCTCCACACACCGTATTATTGGATCCCATGTACCCCACTGACTCAAAGAATCCACGGAACAGGAAAGAAATGAGAATATTACGCGATATGGTAGGCGATGATGAAGACATAGATCAACTTTTCACAGCAGCACTGAATGTTGCTCTTAACCGAGTGGTTATTAAACGACCAAAACATGCACCACTTATCCGTAATTCGCCATCACCGTCACATCAAATCACCATGAAAAGCGGAAGATTTGATGTATACCTGATGAGTCACTTATGATATTTACTCCCGCTTAGAATGGTATGCGCCCGGTAAAGCTGTTCAATAAGGATCATACGCACCATGTCATGGGTGAAGGTCATTTTTGACAGCGAAACACTCATATTAGCCCTTTCCATAACTCGTCTAGAAAGCCCCAACGGACCGCCGATGATGAAGGTTATATACCGTACTCCTGAGGTCTCAAATTGTTCAATTTTTGAGGCCAGCCCCTTTGAACTAAGCTGTTTTCCTTGAGAATCAAGAGCTATTGCATACGTTGAAGGCGATAGATTGCTAATGAGTAAATCAGCTTCTCTTTCTATAATAACCTGATCACTACCCTGATTCTTTTTTACCTTTATTATTTTAAGATTGATATCGGCATAATGCTGCAGACGTTTGGTATATTCATCTATTCCTTCAGCAAGGAAAGAGTCTTTGGTTTTTCCAAGGAGGAGAATTTCGTATTTCATCTGCGCTTTTCAAATTCAATAAAGATCTATCTTTTTAATCCATGACTCTGATTTTCCTTGCGAACTACAGCGCAGACAACTTCATACTCGGCATCTTTACTCAATCCGGGACAGGAATTCTGGATAATCTGGAGATTCGTCCGATCATGTAAAATTGCCGGTACCATTGGCCATTGCCGACATCTCCAAGGCCTGGCCTGGTGAACACTGCAGCCATCCTTAAAAAAGATACAGTGACCATCTTTAATTTTCATCTGTACCACACCGTCTTTAAGGCTCCAATAGTTAGAAAAAGCCTCATCTTTTGATATTTTCAAAAAACTCAGCATTTTCTGTTGATCACAGTCATCAAGGGAAACTGTGGTTTCACCATGACAGCAATACCCACAGCGAATGCAGGAAAATATATCTTTCATCATTCCTTCTTTATGTACATTAATTGTTTGAGCAAATAGAAGACTGAGCTAAGTAGTCTACCAACTTCTTTGACGAGCCACAACGGGATTCATTGGCTAAGAGGTCGATTTTAGCCACCACCTGAGCAGAGGGATTATTGTATGATTCGTTTTAGATGAACACCTGCAGCGGTAATTCTTTTCAGAGCCCTGATGAAATAAATGAGCTCGAGAGGGTGAGTCCTGTTTCTAAAGGCGAGCTTTCATGCTCGGCCTGCGACATCATCATAAACGGAGATATCGATACCAAATTGCATCGCTGCAGCACGCCATTTTTCATCATCTTCTGTGTCAAATATAATCGAATCGTTACCAGGTACAGTAAGCCATCCATCAGCAAGAAGTTCACGCTCAAGTTGTCCAGGTCCCCATCCGGCATATCCTAAAATAAATAAATATTTTTCAGGACCTCTTGAATAGGCAATGTCCTCGAGCACTTTTGTCTCTCTTGAAAGAAAAATAGTTGGAGTCACCTCAAGCTGGTATTCGGTACTATATGAAGATGAATAAAGAAGAAATGCTGATTCGAGTTCGACAGGTCCGCCAATATGCACGGGAGGCAGCTGCTTCTCCGGTATTGGCAGTTGCGCACTTTTCAAAATTTCGGCAAGACTAAACATGCTGTTGGGCCTGTTGACTGCAACTCCCATTGCACCATCTTCACTATGGGCACAAATTAATATGACCTGCTCTTCAAATCGCGGGTCCGGCATCTTTTGAGTGGAAATGAGAAAAGATCCTGTCAAGCAATCCAGAATAGGTGGAGACTGTATATTCATAATCTTCTATCTATAAAAGTAAGTGTCACTTTGAGTAAACCTAAATTGTTTTTTCTCTTGGCTTTATACTATCAAAAACTCAAAATACAAGTCAAGTTGCATACCACAGCAATGTCCCCAAATATTCTTCTCCTTCCAGGATATAAATAGAGTGAACCACCTCACTTTTGGAATCATATTTTGCATTTTGCCGTTTAATGCGTAATTGTATAGGCAGCATAAAATGTACTATCAATTGATTTGGGTTGCAACCCGGCAAAACTGCTCATTCCTAAAGCTTTCAAACCAAACCGATTGAATTATGAATTCTTCATCAATACCTATTAAAATAACTGATGATCGAGATTACAGAGAAAATCCTCAAGGCAGATTACCATGATCCCTTTGCTGTGCTTGGCGTACATTTTCATGAAGGTGTTTCCGGAATGGCTACCATCAGAACCTTTCAACCCCATGCCAACAAAGTAGAACTGCTTCTTGACGGCAAAGAATATGCCATGAAACGTGTGCATGAAGATGGGTTATTCGCCATAGACATCAAACGCAACAGTGTGAGTGACCCTGATTTGCCTCCTTTCAATTACCAATACAGGATAACTTTCTTCAACGGCGTACAGCACACAATAAACGACCCTTACCGCTTTCTGCCACAGCTTGATAAGAGTGATGCCTATCTTTTCAACTTTGGAACCAATTATAGATTATACGATCATTTCGGTGCCCATCTCAAAACTATTGACAATGTGTTTGGTACTGTTTTCAGGGTATGGGCACCGTCAGCAAAAAGAGTTTCTGTCATTGGCCATTTCAATGGCTGGGATGGCAGGATCCATGCTCTGAGATCCCTTGGAGCAAGTGGTATTTGGGAGCTGTTTATCCCTGGAATCAATGAAAATGAACTTTATAAATTTGAGATTAAGGCACAGAATAACAACATTTTAACCAAATCCGACCCCGTCCAGTTTTATGCGGAAATACGGCCCAATACGGCATCAATTGTTCGCAATCTTGATAGATATGAATGGAACGATCATGACTGGCAACAACACAAAGCATACGTCTCCCCTTATAATCAGCCAATGTCAATATATGAGGTCCATCCTGGATCCTGGCAGCGCGACCCTGCAGAACCAGAAAGATTCCTGACCTTTAGAGAACTGGCAGCCAGCCTTATTCCTCATGTAAAAAAACTTGGTTTTACTCATATTGAACTTCTCCCTGTTATGGAGCATCCTCTCGACGAATCCTGGGGATATCAGGTGACAGCTCCCTATAGTTTTACCAGCCGATATGGAGTTCCCGAGGATTTCATGTATTTTGTCGATTCATGCCATCAAGCTGATATCGGCGTCATTCTCGACTGGGTTCCTGCTCACTTTCCAAAGGACAGTCATAGTCTTGCTCATTTTGACGGTACCGCATTATACGAACATGAAGATCCACGCAAAGGAGCCCACCCGGAATGGGGCACTTTTATCTATAACTATGGTCGCAAAGAGGTTAGTAACTATCTGATTTCCAATGCTCTTTTCTGGATAGATAAATATCATATCGACGGTTTACGGGTTGATGCCGTTTCTTCGATGCTATATCTTGACTATGGACGTAAAACTGGAGAATGGGAAACCAACATCTATGGGGGCAAAGAAAATCTTGACGCGATTGAGTTTATTCGTCATCTGAACTCGATCGTCTATGAAAAATATCCAAACACTCTCATGATTGCTGAAGAGTCAACCAGTTTTTACGGAGTCTCCAAACCTGCCAATATGGGCGGTTTAGGATTTGGTTTCAAGTGGAATATGGGCTGGATGAACGATACCCTGGCCTATTTTTCGAAAGATCCTATCTATAGAAAATATAACCATAGCGATCTTACCTTTTCATTAATGTATGCGTTTTCGGAAAATTTCATCCTTCCGCTCTCCCATGACGAAGTAGTTCACGGCAAGTGTTCATTGATTGATAAAATGCCGGGCGATTTATGGCAGAAATTTGCTAACTTGAGACTTCTCTACACATTTCTATGGTGTCATCCTGGGAAAAAATTATTATTCATGGGCGGTGAATTTGGCCAATTCTCTGAGTGGTATTGCAAACGAAGCCTTGACTGGCATCTTCTTCAGCAAGATGCCATGCATCAGCAGCTAATGAATTTGGTCGCAACGCTCAATTCAATATACCACAACAATAAACCCCTGTGGGCAAATGATTTTAGCCATGAAGGATTTCAGTGGCTGGATTTTGAAGATAGAATGAATTCAGTTATTTCCTTTGCAAGACATGATGACGACTCTGCCGACCATCTGGTTTGTATCTTGAATTTCACTCCGCAAACACTCTATAATTATAAGGTAGGTCTCCCCTCTCAGCTACAATATGAATTATTGTTTTCATCAGATGATATATCTTTTGGTGGAAGTGGAGCCTGCGAAAATCGCATATATGAACCGATAAACGAACCATTTGCCCAAGCTTCATGCCACACCTATTTAACCCTACCGCCTCTTGGTGGCATGATGCTGAAACCAGTCCATTCTCATAATTAAAGGATTTGCACTATGTCTTCATCACTACCAACACAGGTCAAAGGCGATAAAATTAAGAAGGCAATTTCCCGTTTTTCAGAACTACTGGAACATCATCCCCAAAAATCAAGAAAGGCAATTCTGGATGAGGTGGTTATCAAATATGACCTTTCCCCTCTTGAATGCGAATTCCTCCTTAAACACTTTGCAGATGCCAGCAAAGCTGAAAAATGATAGGTTGCCCTTCAACGTAAAGGAATCGTCATGGATGCTTATCAGCAGTTAATCACAACTATCTCCCTTACCATGGGAGTTGCCTGGGCCAGTGGAATTAATCTTTATGCGACCATCGGTATGCTGGGAATCCTTGGATTAACTGGCAACATTGTCCTTCCAGATCAGCTCCAGATTCTCCAGGACCCCTTGATCGTTGGTGCTGCTGCATTTATGTATGCAGTTGAATTTTTTGCCGATAAAACTCCAGGTGTCGATACTGGCTGGGATACGCTTCACTCATTCATCCGCATACCTGCCGGGGTAATGCTGGCGGCCGGTGCTGTTGGTGATGTTAATCCAGCAATGGTTATTGTTGCAGGTATTCTCGGAGGGTCAATATCTGCCACAAGTCATATGGTGAAAGCCGGTAGCCGGGTGCTCATCAACACCAGTCCGGAACCATTCTCTAACTGGGTCGCCTCAATAACCGAAGATCTTGCCGTTTTCGGAGGTTTATATACGGCGCTGCACTATCCTTTGGTCTTCGTTGTGTTTTTTATTCTTTTCATCGCTCTCTCAATATGGCTTATTCCAAAACTGTGGAGAGGTATAAAAATACTTTTCGCTAAAATTAGATCTTTTTTCTCCTCAAGTGACAAACAGAAAGAAGAGCCGCCGCCTCAACTTTCATCCAAATAGACTGGAAGACGCACACTCACCGTAGTACCTGCACCGAGTCTGCTCCTGATTTCTATGGAACCTGAGTGTTCCTCAACTATTTTTGCACTCATGGCAAGTCCCAGTCCAGTTCCATCTTTTTTGGTAGTAAAATATGGGTCAAACACCTTTGCTATATTTTCCTCGTCCAGACCACAGCCATCATCTTCAATGGAACAAACGACATGATCTTCCTGCCTGAACGCCTGGATCGTGATAGTACCTTTTGATTCCACTGCCTGCAGAGAGTTAATGAGCAGATTGAGAAAAACCTGATTCAGCTTATCCCTATCGCCTTTGACATGATACCCTTCGGCACAATCCATTTGTAAAGAAACTTCAGCTGCTTCAACATCAACTGCTATGAGAGAAACCGCCTTTTCAATAACATCTAGAATATCTACTTTTTCAAGTTCAAGTTTTTCCGGTCTGGCATAGTCAAGCAATTCTCCAATACTTCTGTTGAGACGCTCTACTTCCTGAACTAAAATATCTGCAGTAGTATGGCCATCATCATCGTTGGTAATCTTCCCTTTAAGCAGGAGAGTCAGTCCCTTGATCGAACTTAAAGGATTACGTAATTCATGAGCTACGCCAGCGGCCATTTTCCCAAGAGCGGCTAACCGTTCATTTCGTCTTAATTCTACCTGTAACTCTTTGACATCACTAACATCCTGGATTAATAACGTGTTTCCAGCAAATCTTTTTTCACTATCAACCACAGGCAAAGAAATGGTCATAAGTGAACGGTTACGTCTGCTGCCGTCTCCCAGAACTATTTCCTTTTGTATCACCCCTCCAGAATCAGCATTTTCCGTCCTGAATTCGGTTGAGAGTTCAACAGGCAAAACATTTTCCGGAAATTTACCAATTGCATTTACAGCGGCAACTCCAAGTATTTTTTCAGCAGAGGTATTAAAAATCCGAATGGCTCTATCGTCCCCGGTGGCGATCAGACCGATGGGCAACGAACTGACAAGAAGATCTGTATATTCACGAATTTGACGGAGTCGTATCTGTGATCCCTTGAGGCCTTGAAGGGTCATTAGGGATATCCAGCCGCCGATACCGACAAGAAGCAGAACCAGGGAAAGAGATACTATCTGCAATAATTTTCCTCGTATGGCCTTGTTGTATTGAGCAAGATCAAGTTCGACAAGCAGAGTGAAAGACTGACTGCTGAGATTCTCCAGTTGTTCAAGTAGTTTGGAGTCCTCCAGTCCTCTAAGTCCTCGCATCCCCCTCATATTTCTGGGATTTTCCGGTGACATGAAACCACGACCATGCATTCTAAAAATAAAATTCCTCTGACCAAATGGATGGTAGGATGTGGCAACCTGGAAAACAGGCACCTTTCCGGTTTCTTCTGTACTGAATCGATACTGACCTGTTTCTTCTGTCTTGTTGTCTATTTTTTTTATAAATTCTAAAGTTGAAGGGGCTATCTTCGTTCCAACCATTGTACTATCAGTGCTGGCCAATATATCACCGGAGGCATCTACCAGGCCGAGAAAAAGCAAGCCAGGTTGATCTGCACTATTATTAATAGCTTGCTGAACATGGTCAGTCCATTGCCACATGGCAACCCGAATACTTCGCAAATTTCCACGAAGAGAGGCCCTGGTGCTTGAGGTTACAAAACGAGTGATTGTTATACCCTGCTGCAGCATCGCTTCGGTCATTAATTGCTTCTCACGCTGATAATTGCTGATGGCAAAAACTCCTATAATCAAAGTCAATAGGGCGCATGCTGCAGCTAGAAGCCATGGTGAAAATTTGGCAAGTATCTGTTTTTTCATAAACTAGTTACTTTTAGGATGTAATATCCTGTTGAGAAAGACCTTGGTAATCATGTATGTTGGCGCTATCCCCTCTTCACCCATTGACCCGGAAGCTAAAGTCTGGCCACTTTTTAACGGATTATCAGAAGCATAATAGGCGTAGCGCGTTTTCATATCATTATCTATGTGACCTTGAATAACGGCTGCGCTGATTGCTCTTTGAAAATGTGCACCTTCCATTTCCAAACCAATGGCCTTCCAAGATGAACAATGAAATCTCTGCAGCACATCTTTATTCTGCAAAGATGTTCCAAGGACCGTCAGCATGGGACCGCAGTACACATCGATTGATTCATCAAAGTCTTCTAATCTTAGATCATTGTTTACAATATAGTTGTGCGGAGTGCCCTCCATCACATGTGCTGTAGCTAACATGATATCGCCCTTATTCCCTGGGAGAATTCCGGCCTTTCCCATGATAGAAATTGACTCAAAATTGAGCTTTATCTGCGAACCATTTACATAACCAGGACAAAGCAGCTCATCCATGAGTTGAAACGCCTGGGTACCAAAGGCATAGTCCATTACCACGATCACTGGCTTTTCTGAATTGATAAACTTACTGTCAAAAACTATTTCAGGCCGCAGAGCGGTAAGATCCACTTTGGTAGTATCAATGAGGTGAACGTTTATATTGGACCCTGAAGTGTCTTCAATGTATATCAGGCCATGTTTTCTGGCATATTCATCAATAACATCTTCCTCTTCTCTTATCGCTCCGATCATTTCATAGAGCGGCTCAGGCAATGATTTTATCTTTTTTCTGAGAGCAGCAAACCCATAAAGAAGGTTTTTAACAGAGTGCATATTAGCACTGATGATATGAACAGGTCTCTCATGTAAGCCTCGTTCATACAGGGTCCTTTTAATATTTTCAGCCCAGCTTGAAGCATATTGATGATGTCCGATCATCTCATGCAGTGAAGGGGTAAAATAAATTGCCAGCTGTTCTTCTTCGACATTCTGTTCAAGAAGAATTCGCTGTCCAAGATCATAAATGATCTGAAAAAAGCCACTGTTATGATTCCCCTCCTGTTTATTTATTTCAATATGTTCATACGCCTCTCTGGTTTCTTTATATGTTCGTCCAAGAATTATGGAAACATTCCAAATAGCTTGATCAAGTTCAGCACCATCAAGAGGTTTGTCGCCCCGAGCAACTACTTTTTCCAGTTCAAGCCATTCCTGAGTTACGCCTCCACTTTTTTCACCTATTCTTTCAAATATTTTTTGTGACTCAATATTGAGAAAGGTAATGTGGGTAAGAATATCGTATATTTCGGTTAATCCCCTGGTGATAATAAAACATATCTCTTTTTCAGAAACTATATAACAGGCGCGTCTTCTCTTACGCGGTATTACCTTGGCAAAGGAAGTATTTTCGAAATCCTCTTTGGCCGTGAGGATAATGCGATTGCATTTTTCAATTCCTCTGGGCATCCTGTCAATCACATACTCAAGCCCTTTCAACTCAACGATACGAGGATCACTCATCGAGCCATAAATCTCAGGGCTGAATGCCTTAAGAGATTCAGCCAGTTTAAGCCCGGTTTTTCCAGAGGGCTTATAGTAGCCTCGAAGGGTTAACGCATCCGCCAAAACCTTAAACGTCCTAATGGCAATTCTTGCCTTGTGTGACTTTGAAACTTCCTGCATTCCATCTCCTGTTAAGCTATTGAATTTTTATGACTTGCAATCCATCTACCTTACATTTAACACGGTAATGTCCAAGTATGAAATGAAAATAGCATCAATATAGTCCTGTCATCTGATTTCTCCTGTCATCTCAAAAAAAATTAATTTCTATTGGAAAATCATCCGATATAGTCATGTCGATTTTAATAATTCACCTGTAACCTGAGAACCTGTTCAGAATCACTAGATAAGATAGTTACTATGCCGCTTCACCAAACGAAAATTCTACTTATAGATGATGAGCCCGGCTTGCTTTACAGTCTAACTGCATTCCTCGAAGATGAGGGCTATCAAGTACAATCCACTTCCACTGGTGAAGAAGCTCTCAATAATCTTAAATATGATCATTTTGATGCCGTTATCATTGATATCAGGCTTCCCGGAAAGGACGGCAATGAGGTAATACTTGAAGCTATTGAGTCTGGCTGTAAAGCCTGTTTTCTCATTCACACAGGTTCTGCTGATTATCAGTTACCCCAGGCACTTGAGACTTATGGAATCACGCAAAATGACATTTTTCTGAAACCACTTGCCGATCTTGATGTCCTTTGTCAAGCTTTAAAGGCAAGATTCCTCCAATAACCTGGTCAGACTTTCCCCTCTCTGCTTATCTTTTTGAAAAACCGTTTTCGATTTCTTTTTTTTCTTACAGCTTTTGGAAAGTAAAGTACTTGGTCGGGCAAGAAATTCTGTTCCTCCTTCAAGTGTTATCGGAATCAAACTTCTGTGGATATATAAGTTTTATCTAATACTCTTTTTAGTATTACTGAAGCACATCATTCATAAATGCGGTTCCTCCGGCAAACCTTTGCGGGAGATCGCCAATTGGTCTACTTAAAAGCCTCTCTGTCGGGATAATTTTCTCAACAAGACACTGTAATTTACAAGCAGTTTTCGTCTTACCAGCATACCAATTTAGAAATCGTACTTTATAAAGTTGAGATACCCACTTCAGAAGTTCACAATATCTTAATATACAGTTAATTTCCAATACATTACTGGTAGCTTTTTTTGTGCTGGCTTATTAAGTTCAAACCTTGATAATTTTCATATCCTTAATATGATCTCATGCGGTTTTAATAGGTGTATCAAAGATTGTATTACTTTGCATATTTGACAGAACGACAGCAAATTAACTTGTGTGTATCCAAACTTATTTTTTCGATTGATCAAAGAGTCTCGCTGATTTTCTTAAGGATTGGATAATGTCTCCAAATCCCTTAGAAACATGCATTTCAGCAAAACGTTCGGTTCTCCTTGATCCCCAACACAATCGGAAATTTCAGGAAACATACCTAATCTTAAACGGAGAAAAACGATGAAAGAACCCGTACGTGTGGCAATTACAGGCGCAGCTGGTCAGATCAGCTATTCAATCATCTTCCGCATTGCCAGCGGAAGCATGCTGGGACCAGACCAGCCAGTGATCTTGCAATTGCTTGAGATCACACCGGCAATGGATGCTCTTAATGGTGTCGTCATGGAACTCAACGACTGTGCTTTCCCTCTCGTTGCAGGAATTGTGGCAACTGATGATCCCAATGTTGCCTTCAAGGATACCGACTACGCTATCCTTGTTGGTGCCCGTCCTCGTGGTCCGGGTATGGAAAGATCTGACTTGCTTATGGCCAACGCCCAGATTTTCTCAGTTCAGGGTAAAGCTTTGAGCGATAATGCACATCCAGATGTAAAAATACTTGTTGTGGGCAATCCGGCTAACACAAATGCCCTCATCACCCTGAAAAATGCTCCGAATCTTAATCCTAAAAACGTAACGGCCATGATGCGTCTCGATCATAACCGCTCTCTCTCTCAGGTCGCCGAAAAGACAGGCAGTCATACCACTAAAATTGAAAAAATGGTTGTCTGGGGGAATCATTCTGCAACCCAATATCCTGACATCAGCTATGCGACATTGGAAGGAAAGCCAGTGAAAGATCTTGTTGATGATGAGTGGAATAAGAATACTTTTATCCCAGTGGTTCAGCAGCGTGGTGCAGCCATCATTAAAGCTCGTGGCGCATCCAGTGCCGCCTCCGCTGCCTCCGCAGCCGTTGATCATATGCGTGACTGGGCTCTCGGCAGTAACGGACAATGGGTGAGCATGGGTGTTTACAGTGCCGGTAATTCATACGGAATTGATGAAGACATAATGTATGCTTTTCCAATAATCTGTGAAAACGGTGAGTGGAAAGAGGTTTCCGGTCTTGAGATAAGTGATTTCAGTCGTGAGCGCATGAAGGTGACTGAAGAAGAACTCATTGGAGAGAGAACTGCCGTTTCAGACCTTCTCTAAAAACTTCTCCACAGCACTTATCCACAACGGCTGAACCGCTCTTGTTCATGAAATAAGGGTACCCTTTTAGCTCCCTCCTTGAGGGCATAAGTGCCTTGGTTCTTGAGACAGTTTTCCTGTTTCAAAGCTGTCTCATGTTTTTGTTTTCTTGAAGGATTTTCAAGTAGTAAGACACTAAAAGGCTATTCCTAAAATGGGATAGCCTTTTTTTATTTTTTGAATACTTCAGCAAAAATATACTGTAATACTTATCTTTTTTATAGCCGTGAGCATCAGGTTTCTACTATTATCCATAGAAACTACAACCTCAGCCAGAGGATTTTTTATAAATGTATGTAAAAATAACGATAAATCCTGTATAGACTGACGGTGTAAATGCATTCCTACAATTGAGAGAAGGTTATAATCCAATGGGCAGAAACTCAAAGAGATGCCTAATTATTTTTGTTAATACGATAAGATGAGTAAAATTACTGACAATATCCCGGTGGTAAAAGTCCCAGAAAATCCTGTATGGCCTGAGATGACTGAGGCCGAAGAGAGACATATACGACAGCAGATTAAATCTCTTCTTAAAGAACAGAACGGCGTTCTTGTGGCTCACTATTATACCGACGGCAAACTTCAGGATTTGGCCGAAGAAACTGGAGGGTGTGTAGCTGATTCTCTGGAGATGGCCCGTTTCGGAACAGAGAGCAAAGCTCAAACGCTTGTTGTCGCCGGTGTGCGTTTTATGGGAGAGACAGCAAAAATACTTAACAATGAAAAGCGTATTCTGATGCCTGATCTAAAGGCAACATGCTCTCTTGATGAAGGTTGCCCAATTGAAGCTTTCTCTCGCTTCTGCGATCAACACCCGGACCACACTGTCGTTGTCTACGCCAATACCAGCGCGGAGGTCAAGGCACGTTCCGATTGGGTTGTGACCTCAGGTATAGCATTGGATATCGTTAAACACCTGTCCAGTAAAGGTGAGAAAATTCTCTGGGCCCCGGACAAACATCTGGGCAGCTATGTCCAGAAAGCAAGTGGCGCAGAGATGACATTTTGGCCCGGATCATGCGTTGTCCATGAAGAGTTTAAGTCAATTGCCCTCCAGAGAATGAAAAGGCTATATCCCGATGCTGCCGTTCTTGTCCATCCAGAATCAACAAGTGCTGTTATCGCGGAGGCAGATGTTGTCGGCTCAACCACCGCTCTTATCAATGCTGTTGTAAATATGCCGAACAAACAGTTCATTGTCGCTACAGATGCGGGTATTTTCAATAAAATGAGGCAGCTGGCCCCGAAAAAAGAACTCATTGAAGCACCTACGGCTGGAGACGGAGCTACATGCCAAAGCTGCGCCCACTGTCCATGGATGGGAATGAACTCACTGCATAATCTTTTAGACGTTTTACAAACCGGAAAAAACGAGGTTTGTGTCAATAAAGAGCTGGCAGAACGGGCAAAAATTCCCATTGGAAGAATGCTTGAATTTGCCAAAAACAAGAAAAGCTAAGATACTTTCTCAAGAAATTTTAAGTGCTTTGCAAATATCACCAGCGACTGTGGCGGCATTCTTTCCCGTCACATCAATAACATGGTCAGCTACCTTGCGATAGATTGGCAGCCTGGTCTTGTAGAGTTTTTTTGCTGATGACAGGTCCTGTAACAAAGGTCGTTTCTTCATCTTTTTTGCTGCATTAGGGTGGGCTATAATTCTATCGATGATAAACTGATACTCCGCATGAAGATACACAATTGTTCCAATTTCCTTTAAATTTGGAACATTGACAAATCCCCCTCCTGTTGAAATTACCGTTTTTTTGACATTTTTCTCCAGCCAGCGTGCTGTTTGTCTTTCCAAATCGCGAAACTTCTGTTCGCCGTAGTCGGCAAATATCTGTTTAACCTTCATATTCATGGTACTTTCAATCAGGTCATCACAATCTACCGCATACGATGAAATCTGAGTAGCGAGTTCGCGAGCAACCTGACCTTTTCCCACCCCCATAAATCCAACAAGTACAATATTTTTCGCCATTATCTCTAGGTTACCTCAACCATATTGTTTAAATGATTTTCCAGGCCATTAACTTCAACATCCTGCTTCAAGAATAATCCTATTTTTATTTCATGAGCCATTGGGAATAATCATCCCGCAGGGAATTCCAACTATATCGTCCTGCATCAATGTTTATCGGTGGCCATTCTCCCTTCATGACCATATCCAGGACCTCTGTTAATTTTTGAACCAGTTCTCCGTTCTGATACCTGAAATTATGAGGATACAGTTCAGGATATGAGAGTCTGTCTGGAACCACGGGTACACATCCGGCGCCAACAGCCTCCATCACAGATATGCCAAAAAATTCATGAAGAGCCGTGGACACTACAATATCAGCTCTTTGTAACCAGCTAAAATACACGGTTTTTGACGTAACATAACCAAAATTAAGTATCTGCCCAGCAAATCTCTTCCTGGCCCAGGAAAATACAGGAGGTACATCACGGAATGCTTGACCTAAAATGACGAGCTTAAAAGCATATCCCTTGCTATCAAGCTCCGCCAAACTGTGGAAAAACTCTTCGGGATTCTTGTCATACTCCCATCTGTGATTCCAGCAAATCACCGGTATTGTATTTTCCACCCTGGCGGCTCGAGTGGTTCCGACAACATCAACACCTGGGTACAATACTGATGCTTTATCTTCCATCATGTTCATTATATCTTCTAAATCAACATCGACAGCCTTTTGAATGAACTTCCTGCAATTGTTGAAAAAGGTCGTCATGTTATAATGTGAATTAAAGGCAATCCGATCGCTCACCAATGCTGTATTAAAATTAATCGCTGTAAACTGATGCCCTGAGCTATCCTCTTCTCGATTGGGATAGACAAATTGATTTTCATGAAAATAGGTGCAATACAGGCATGTTGTGTTCCAGCCATCAATGGTGCTTAACAGAGCCTTAAGAACCGCAACATCGACAAATGTTGAACATAATACCGTATCAAATTCTTTATTTGGCAGACTTTCAATGCATTTGGCGAACCACGGTGCCGATAACTGCATTCTCATTTTCCATTTTCGTGCAGGAAGGGTAAGAAATGTTAATTCAGCGTTAATATTTTGCTGAAGTTTCCTAAGAAAGTGGCGATGCGAACCTCCAAAATATGGTTCGATAACAAGAATTTTATACATTCTTTGTAGTACCGTGCTGTTGAATGTTTGTCATAAAAATCATGCAAACAGGAACTGTACAGGAAATCATAGAACGGCATTCATATCCAAGGTCCTTATCTCGTCTTATTTTCCGGTTTTGTGAGGCTATTCTTTTGTATTACTGCGGAGAGATGCTTTGAGAAAGAAGTACCTAGCTGAATTGAATAACCGCAGCCATCAATAAGCTTGCCTCCCTGCAAAACAAGAGATTTACTCGGATATTTTTTACAGATCTCAGGTCTGTTATTGTAATCGCTACAACCATTGTCAGGGATTAAATAGGCACAGGTGAATTGCAAGTATCCTTGGCTATCCTTTGATACCACAGAAAACCTGCCATATTCAGGAGATTTTTTAACAAGCTCCTGAAACTCACGCTCATTTTGAATCCAGCCCTTGCGGCAACGTAAATTTATACGCTCACAACACTGCCCACAATAGTTGCACTTTCCAGTCACCAGATATTCTTTTCCTGATATTTTCAGATATACACGTTTAGCAAAAGCTACAAAAGAGATGGTAAATATATGACGGATTATAGTTTTCATTCGTTCTCAAAAAGAGTAAACAGAGTGTACTTTTTAGAAATCATAATCTTAACATCGTTTGCTTTTTTAGGCGGCAATAGTTGTCACCCCTGTTGACGCAGTTTGCCTTCTCTGCAGGCTCTTGCAAATGAATACTCTTGCTCATTACTATCAGATATCTATGATTTATGCTAAAAAACAAACAACATACCATATTCCCAGATACCCATTGTCCCTGCAATGGTGGTAAGCTCTTTAAAACATGCTGCTCACCGGTTCTGGCTGATCATTCGTTGGCTATAACCCCTGAAATGCTAATGAGATCAAGATATACAGCTTTCGTACTTGAGGACTCGGAATTTCTTCTGCGTAGTTGGGAAATTTCCTCCAGACCATCTTCGATTAGTTTTTCAGGAGATATCGTCTGGTTACAACTGATAATTGAGGATGCACCACGCGTCCTGCCAGATGATAGCACAGGTTTTGTAATGTTCCAGGCATTATTCATTCAAAATGACACTATTGTTACAATGAAGGAAAAATCTGTTTTTTTACGAGAAAAAGGTCTTTGGTTCTATTTGAATGGTGATCTTGCTACCGAAAAAACAGCGATATCCCTCAAACAACAATGTCCATGCGGTTCTGGAAAAAAATACAAGCGCTGCTGCAGGCTTTAGTTAATTTATCTCGAATCAGCGATAACCACAGAAGAATATTTTCTAAATGCTATTTACTTTTAATGGAGCAGTTCTAACTATCAATACAGTAATAGCACCGACGAGGGCAACTGATACGCAAGCCAAAACCAGGTAAATCGTGGAAAAGCCAAACGATGACTTGACTACTTCAATGACTTTTACACTGAGAGCCCCAACACCGAAAGTGAGAATGAACTTCAAACCATAGGCAGAACTCATGAGTCCAGGAGGCGCCAGCCTTGAAACCAGCGTGTTTTCTATTGGCTGCATGCCAAGCAAAAAGAATGAATGCACCATGGCAAAACCGATAAGCGGAACATTTGAAGAGTACGCCATTGCCGTGGCAGCGGGGATGGTTATCAGATGAAATAGAAAATAACTTCTACGCAAATCATATCGCTCCCCTATCTTTCCCCCTACAAATTGCCCAACCATACCAAGCAGATAAATCATTGAAGTAATTATTGTTGCAACGACGTTCTCTGTACCAATTCCTCCAAAGAGATTTTGTAGTGCAGCAAAAAGGTGTTGATTGCTCAACTGAAAATATGCGGGTAAAGTCACTGATGTTCCACGATAAACTATGCCGCCAAGCATCATAGCTACAAGAAGAATACAAAAAGGTGTCAGTGAGGTGTTATGTTTATTGTTTTTCCGCTCAATAGCAGCTTGATTTCTGTTATTTTTTGTTCTTAATAACAGAGCGATTCCAACAATATTCAATATCCCCAACGTTACGTAAACAGCCTTAAGCCCAAAACTATAATTTATTAAACCGGCAGCCAGCGGTGCAATAGCAAGACCAAGATTACCGAACATACCATTGTATCCCATTGCCAGGCTGGTGTTTTCTATATTTCGCGCAATCCATCCAAGCCCAACTGGATGATATATTCCTGAAAACAGTCCCACTCCGGTAAGAGCAAGACTGAGCAGGAAACTATTATTTATGGAAAATGCTGCTAGCAGGCCACATGAACCGGCTCCACCATAAAAAATAATGAGTAGAACCCTGGCACTTATTTTGTCAGCCAGCAACCCCCATGGCAGAGCAGAGACACCGAATAACAGATACATCCAGAAAGAAAGCGAAAGAGTTTCAACGAGCGAAAGGTGCAATGACTCCGCCAATGGAATAAGAACTGCGGGAAAAACAAGCATATTGAAATGACTTAAAAAATGCCCGTAGCAGGTGACTTGAAGAATATTTTTTTCGTTGGTATTCACAATACAATAAAAGTGTCCTAACTCTTTCTACTGTTAAGAATATTGACAACTTCATTCATAATCAGGTCGGCCGTATCACTTTTGGAAGTGAGAGGAAGACGTTGAGTTTTTTCTGAATCGATCAGGGTAATCTGATTTGTATCAACGGCAAAGCCAGCATTATTTGAAGTTATGTCGTTTACAGCTATGAGATCGAGATTTTTCCTGCGCAGTTTTTTTCTTGCTTCTTCTTCGATGTTCTCACTTTCTGCAGCAAACCCGATAATTATTTGTCTGGCCCTGTCTTTCTGCTGTCCAAGTTCATACAATATGTCCGGATTTGCCTGCAGCTCAATGGCACTCTCAGCTTGGTCTTTTTTTATCTTATGGGTGTGATAGACAACAGGTTTAAAATCACTCACTGCTGCCGATTTTATGATAATGGAAGCTCTTTTTGCTTCTTCCTTGGCAGCTTCATACATCTCCTGGGCAGAAGTCACTTGAATTCTTTTCACCCCATAAGGGCACTCCAGTGCAGTTGGTCCACTAATGAGGGTAACCTCGGCTCCACGACGAAATGCGGATCGTGCTAATGCATATCCCATTTTCCCAGATGACTTATTACTGATAAACCGAGCCGGGTCAATTGCTTCCTGGGTGGGGCCAGCGGTGATCAAGATCTTTTGATCCTTCAAATCATCACCTGATAAATACCTTAAGATCACTTCCTGAACATTTTCATATTCCCCAAGGCGCCCGGGTCCGTCATCTTTACACGCCATCATCCCAGAATCCGGATCAACGACGATGTAGCCTAATTCACGCAACCTGGCTATATTCGCCTGCGTTGCCGCATGAAGAAACATTTTTGAATTCATGGCCGGACAGACGATAACCGGCGCTCTGGTTGCAAGAACTGTGGCACTAAGCAAATCGTCAGCCATACCATTGGCAAGTCTTGCAATGCTCTGTGCAGTAGCGGGTGCAATTATAAAAAGGGATGCTTCCTGAGCAAGTTCAATATGGGTCATGGCGCTGCTTAAATCACCATCAAACATTGAGCAGTAGGTCTTTTCTCCCGAGAGTGCTGAAAAAGTGAGAGGTGCGATAAACTGCTGGGCGGATTCAGTCATGATGACGGAAACCCGTGCTTCCTCCTTGGCAAGCTTGCTAACCCAGCCGGCTACTTTAAAGGCGGCAATACTGCCCGTGATCCCAACAACAATTCGTTTGCCGGCAAGTATTTTACTCATGAATAATTCCTGTTGATCAGCAGTTGGACGTAGAAAAAGCATGTCCGGATATAATTCGAACATGCTTTTAATCTTGAGAATCTGATTATTTAATCTCTACTGGAACCAAAAAAACGGAGAAGCATAAGAAAGAGGTTAATAAAATCTAGGTAGAGACGCAAAGCACCCATTATTGAACCTTTCTTGATTGCATCTTCACCCTGTTCGAGAATACCCCTCTCCCCCATATTTTTTATTTGCTGAACATCGTATGCTGTAAGACCAGTAAAAATGAATACGCCAATGAACGAAATTGCCCAATATAAGCTGGAACTTTTAAGGAAGAAGTTGACAATGCTTGCTATGATTATACCGAAAAGTCCCATTATCAAAAAAGATCCAAATCCGGAAAGATCACGTTTAGTTACCGTTCCATATACAGCCATAGCGGCAAACATCCCGGCAGTAATAAAAAAGGTCCCGGCAATTGACGTCCGAGTATAAGCCAAAAAAATCACCGATAACGTTAAGCCATTAAGTATCGCATAGCCATAAAAGAGCATTGACGCTGTACCAGACTGAATTTTTTCTATTCTTGCAGAGAGAAAAAAAACGAGTCCTAGTTCAGCAATAAGAAGAATAAAGAATATGGGACTGCTGGCGATGGAAAGTGCCAAGCCGGTCTCTGCTGTTATAAGAGCAATAATTCCAGTTACGCCAAGTCCGACAGCCATCCAGTTGAAGACTTTGGCGAGAAATATAGAAGAGGCATCAGTCCTTGCCTGACTAAGTGTTATTTGTTTGACATTTTCCTGCATGATAAAACTCCTCAGTTTGGTAATTCGTTATTAAAATTCTGTTTCAATATTCTATATAAATAATCATTTTTACACCGTAAACAATAAATCATGAAATGCATAGTTTTCTATTAAAGAAGCACCTCTTACATCTCATGTAATCTTTAATAGGATCTTCCAACCATTTTCATTCACCTCGATAATCGTTGTCCTTTCGTGCACCTCTCCCTAGATTAGTCTTAAAACCTTCTATATTACCCCTTTTTAATTATGACAAAGTAGTGTAGATGTATAGGCAATTTTTAGCTTAATAATCTTTTGATTCAATCAAATAAAATTATTTTATTTCCAATAAAACCACATATATTCAAATGACAAACAAAGAGATTCTTCAAAGAGTTTTTGAGATACTGAAACCCTTTAAGGTCAAACTTGGAATTGCCATTGTTGCCATGATAATCGTTTCGGCAATGACAGGAGTTCAGGCAAAGTTAGTCAAAGATCTTCTTGATAAGATATTCTTAGAAAAAAATGACTTCTTCCTCAACCTCCTGCCTTTAATTGTTATACTCGTCTTTGGCTTAAAATCAATTTCCTATTATACCTATTCTTTTTTCCTGGAAGTGGTGGGCCAGACCGTCATTCGTGATCTGCGTATCCAATTATTTAAGCATATTCATGCTCAACCACTCTCCTTTTTCAGCTCAATGCCGACTGGTACACTGATATCCAGAATCATATCTGATATTACGTTGATGCAACAGGCCGTTTCAAATGCACTTGTCAACATTATTCGTGATTTCTTTCAGGTTATTATTCTTCTGGGATATGTTTTCTATACAGACTGGAAAATGGCTATGTTTACGTTTATCATACTGCCAATTGCCGGTTATCCCATTGTGAAATTCGGCAAACTTTTCAGGAGATACAGTACTCGAAGCCAGGAAGAAACCGCCCATGTTTCAAACATGCTATATGAAACAATCACCGGTAACAGGATAATCAAGGCCTTCTGTAAAGAGCAATACGAGTCATCTCGCTTTAAAAACCAGATAGGCAAACTCTTCTCTGTGACTATAGCCGAGGGCAAATTCAGGTGCATACAACACCCTATTATGGAAATGATCGGTGGTATAGCCTTTGCCTTTATCTTATGGTATGGCGGCAGGCAAGTTATTGCAGGGGCATCAACTGTCGGTACATTCTTTTCTTTTCTGACTGCTCTTATGTTGGCATACGATCCGATAAAAGGAATAAGCAGGATAAATTCAACAATTCAGCAGGGTATGGCCGCAGCAAATCGTGTTTTTACCATGCTGGATATTGAGCCTGAAATCACAGATGCAGTTGATGCTATTGAGCTTCCATCCTTTCAAAACTCGATTCACTTCAAAAATCTTTCTTTCTCTTATAGAGACGAAGAGAAGGTTCTCCACGACATCAATTTAGAAGTTCGAGCCGGTGAGGCGCTTGCCATTGTTGGACCGAGCGGTGGTGGCAAAACAACCTTGACCAATCTGATTCCAAGGTTTCTAGAGGTCACTGAAGGTGAAATTTGTATCGACAAGACCAATATCAAAACATGTACACTTGCTTCATTGCGATCCCAGATTGGTATGGTTACCCAACAGACCATATTATTTAATGACACTGTAAAAAACAATATTGCCTACGGAAATCTTGATGCCAGCGATGAACAAATTTTCAACGCTGCAAAAGCAGCACATGCGTCTTCTTTTATTGACGGGCTGCCAGACGGTTTTGACACCATTATTGGTGAAGGAGGAAGCCGTCTTTCAGGTGGAGAACGCCAGAGAATTTCAATTGCTCGGGCCATCCTCAAAAATGCACCGATCCTCATACTTGATGAAGCCACTTCGGCCCTTGACACTGAGTCAGAACGTGAAGTGCAAAAAGCTTTGGAAAATCTGATGAAAAACAGGACAACCCTGGTCATCGCACATCGACTTTCAACCATCAAGAATGCCCATAGAATAATAGTGATTAAAGACGGCAGGATCGTTGAAGAAGGAACGCATGATGCCCTTCTTGCACTCCATGGCGAATACGAACTTTTGCATACTATTCAGAATCATTAGTGCATTACTTCTGAAAGAGACTCCCATCGACGGAGTGGGCATGGCATTCTGTCTTTTCCCGGTCTTCTTTTTATTGAGCGGGGTTAGATGTATTTGTCCTGGATATGATGATATTATCACCAAGCAACATTAGCTCAGGATCTCCTGATAAAACGCTTCATATTCGGTAGTAATTTTCGATAAGATAAACTGTCCTGCTTTCCTTTTTCTCAAGTCTTCAAATTGATGGCAGTAATGAGAGTAGTTTTGATAAACGTCTGTAATCTTACTTCTAATCTTTTTATGTTCGGTTAAAAAAAGTGGTGGTAATACTTCGACGGAACCTCCCACAGGAGTAGAGATAAAAACATTTCCGTAGAACAAAGCCTCCACCATCACCTGGGGAAAACCTTCACTGTGGGAAGCCATCACAATGAGGTGACTACTTGCCATAAGCGTTGGTATATCATTGCAGAATCCAACAAGACTCACCCTATCATGCATCTGCAACTGTGCGATTATTTTTTCAAGATGCTCTTGTTCACCACCTTCTCCGGCAATTATCAATTGATAGGGAAAACGGACTGAAGCCAACTGCCTTATCAAAAGATCAAATCCTTTAATTCTATCCAGCCTGCCTATTGCGACTATCTTGAAGACAGAATGCTGGAGGTTCTTTTCCACAGGGCATGGATCAATGCCGTTATATATCCGCCGTATCTGCTTCCTGCCCTTTGATATTACTGATCCCATTGCATCTTGTGAGACCACAGAAACGTAAGGGAGAGTGTTAAAAACCCTGCCTTTTCTACCATTATGTTTTGTTGCCAGATGGTTAATCCTGACAAAATAGGTGATCCTGCTTATCAAAATAGCGGCTTTACCACCATGGGTATGAACTATATCTGGCTGAATTTCTTTTAGAGTTCCATATATTTCATAAAGCAGAAAAGGATTGTTCCGGGTTGGGTGGGATGTTAGTTCAACAATTTCAACTTCAGGGGAAAACCTCTCTAAATATTCTGTATTTCTCAGCACAAGTGCTATCACACAATGTGTTTTGCTTAATTCATTTGACAGGTCAACAAATACTTTTTCGGCACCACCGAACTTCTCTGATGCCATGAACTGCAGGATTTTAAGCTTTTTTTTCATGTGTGACAGACAGGTCCGTTCATGCTATTTCCTCAAACATTTTCCTTATTGTTAAAGGTGTCTTTTCTCAAGAAATTCATTGTAGAGGTGAAAAGTACTCTCACACATGGACTCTGTGGTAAAACGTTCATGAACACGTTTCATTCCATTTCCACCCATCTGCTTAAGAATTTCCCTATTTTGTAATGCAACAGCTATCTGTCTTCCCATTTCTACTGGGTTTGAGGGCTTCACCAGCCAGCCATTTTCACCATGTATGACTGTTTCTATACTTCCGCCGTGGGCGGTAGCAATAACTGGCTTTCCCATTGCCATTGCTTCAATGGTTGTACGACCAAAAGCTTCTGGCTTTTTGGAGGAAGCACTGATAATGATATCAGCGAGGAGATATGCTGCTGGCATGTCAGTACAATGCCCTACGAGTTGTACCTTTTCTTCCAGACCATGAGATTTAATGAAATTTCTCAGCTCAATGATGAAACCGTTTTCTTCGTGGCAATCACCAACAAGTATGGCTTGAAAGAGCTCCTTTTTAACTTCCAGCAAACTCCTTAAAAAAACATCCTGTCCTTTAATACGGCTTATCCTTCCCGGCAGCATAAGCACAGGGATTCCTTTTTTTATTCCCCAGCCATCATGTAAATTTGCAATCCTTTGTTCATCGACAATTTCAGGGTTAAAAGTCATTTTATCGACACCCCTGAAAATGGTCCTCAGTTTGCCCCTCACCTTATAGTTCTGGGAAATATGTCGTCTTATACTTTCGGATACGGCGACAATACAATCTCCTTTGGTCATTATACTGCTGTATGTATTGACAGAATAAAAACCATGAAAAGTAGTGACAAGCAGTGGTCTTTTCTTTTTGGGAAGACTTAACCAGGCAGAGTAGCCAATCCATGCTGGCATCCTTGAACGGAGATGAAGGACATCCACATTTTCATCAAGAAGCAGCTTGCGCAAAGGCTTTAAATAGGCAAGGCATCGAGGACTTTTGGATCCCACGGCCCATTGTATATGTTTACTTCCCTCTTGCTCCAGTTGCTTCACCATTCTTCCGCCCCCCGAGATCACCAGGGAGTGATGGCCAGATGAAGCGAGGTGTTTTCCCATCTCCAGAGTTCCCCTCTCTACCCCTCCACTCTCTAACTCTGGCAGCATCTGCACAACTTTAATGGCTTTTCCATTTACTTTTTGTGCTCTATTCACCATGGACTTTTTTGTACAGAGAAAAAGTTTTTTCGCACATACGGTCAGCTGTAAAATGATCAAGCACCCGTTGTCTTCCCATTTTTCCAGCATGGTCAATCAGTTTTCGATTCATCAAAACATTTTTAAGTGCCTCTGCCATTTCTTGAGGATTATCGGGAGCAACAAACCAACCTGTTATGTTGTCAACAACTGTCTCAAGACTGCCACCATGCTTTGTGGCAATAACAGGTTTTCTCATGGCCATGGCTTCAATTGCGACCTTACCGAAGGCCTCAGGTTGGCTTGATGAAGCAGATACGATAACATCTGCAACCAGTAATGCCGCAGGTATATCTGAACAGTGCCCAACCAGCTTGACCTTCTTTTCCAACCCATATTGAACTATAGCGTTCCGCAGCTTCTCAACATATGAGGAACCTTCCGCTATTTCTCCAACACAAACAGCCAAAAAAGGCAATTCCTTGATACGATTCAGACATTCTATAAACACATGCTGTCCCTTCCAATGGGTCAGCCGTCCAGGCAGCATAATAATTGGAGTCTTGTCTTTGGGAACCTGCCACAGCTCTTTTAGCTTTTCAACCCGCTCCGGCCTTACAGATTCAGGGTTAAAAGCCTTCATGTCACAGCCGCCGTGAATTATTTCCAGTCGAGACGCATCCACTTTATAATGCTCTAGAATATGATCCTTAATAACCTGTGATACGGCAACGACATATTCACCTTTGGCCATAATAGCTGAATAACAATTTATTGAATAAAATCCATGGAATGTTGTAATCAGTTTAGGCCGCCTTACAGATGGAATCATTCTCCAGGCTAAATAACCAATCCAGGCAGGCAATCTCGAACGTAGGTGAATGATATCTATGTTTTCATTTACAAAGAACCGTCGAAGCTTAGTAATATATTTGAGGCAGCGAAAACTCTTCTCACCGATATGAGGCCAGGTTATATGTTTCACGCCAGCTTCTTCAAGCTGATCAACCAATCTGCCGCCCCCGGAGATAACCAGGGAATTATGCCCCTGCTTAGCAAGATAAATTGCAAAATCGAGGGTCTCGCCCTCTACTCCGCCTTCATCCATTTCCGGAAGAATTTGAACAATATTCATAGGTTTCACAAAAATCTGCTGATAATCTCGTCGGCACACCTGCTCGCTTCATTCAGTACATTATGATCTTTCCACTCTTTTCCATGGAAAAGATATCCGTGAAGATCAATTACCATTTCGTGATCATATAAATATTTTTCACTGGTAATAAACTTTGATTTTTTCCTACGCCATCGCACAGGAATTATACCGACTTTACAGCCAGAACTCAGTGCTTCATATACCATTGAAATAGAATCTCCAGTGACCCAGACCTGCTCGCATTGGCTATATTCTTTTTCCACCCACCCTGAAGGCGTATCTTTGTAATTAAAAAAGCTGACGTTTTTAAATGCTTCAGCAATACTTTCCAGGCTCGCCACTGTCTCAGTTGGAGTGCGAGGAGACGAAGATATGATAACTTCCCGACCAGCCTCATGAGGAATTAATTTTTTCAAATGATCAGTTATTTCTTCGTTACTCCAATAATGACTTTGTGGATCTACACCGCCAATTAGAATAAGGGTCCTCTCGGCGAGATGAACCCCTTTATTGTAGTTCTGATTAGGTGGACCTATGGTTCTAAACACATTCTTTTCATCACTAATATCATCATGCTGCGGAGCAAAAATAAGATCAAATTTGTTTTGAATGAAAGTAGCCGGAGTCATGCATGTCACTACAGGTATGTGGAAATGGCTCTTTTGCAGAAGCATTGGCAGATGGGTGTGGGTTCCTGTACCAATGAGAAGATCACAATCGGTAAGATCAGGATTAGCTGGACCTCGAAAAGAACAAAAATATTTTATCCAGCCACTGATCTGTTGAGATACTTTTTCTTTGCCAATCGTGACTGGTATTATTTTGACGTGTTTCTTACGCTCCAGTTGATCTAAAATTCCCGAAGTTTGTTTTTCATGACCAGGTCTGCCATCAAAAAAGGCTCCGATAATATATGTCCCATGCTTACTCATGCTCAGTTATGAGCTCCATGAGATCGTCATCCCGGATGTGATCATTATGAATACCTGTGATTATCAATTTCTAGGAAAAAAATCAGACACGCCTGCAATTTTACAAAAAGAATATTTTTACAGATAGGAAATAGTCGTTGTTACTTTGGAGGAGGTGGTTTGCGCACCCCACCACCAGCCAGCTTAACCAGAATTTGATTCGATTTCAGCAGACGAGAAGTCATGGTTTTAAAAAGATGCGCAGAAACATCTGGATATTTTTCGATAATTTCGTCGAGTTTATCCCCGGGAAACCTTTTCACGGTGCTTCTACCTTGTGATATTATCGAGGCTGTGCGTTGTTCGCCGGAAATAGCTGCCATTTCGCCAAAATACTCTCCAGGCTCAGTAAGCTCGGCGATCTTTTTTCCACTTTTAACAACGGTGAGACCACCGCGAATTAATTTAAAGAAATCAATATCCTGATTTCCTTCACGAATGATAACATCACCGTCTTCATATTCTTCTACATCGGGATTTACCAAATAGGCTGGCAGGCTTTCCTTATGGGCAACCGTGCGGCGCAAAGCTTCATCTATACTGGTTATCCCCTGGCGAACCTTATTCAAAGCGGCGTCTCTCAGTGGTGTCATTCCCTCCTGTATAGCAACTTTACGCAGCTGATCTTCTGGAACTTCAGCACTAACCGCCTTGGCTACTTCATCGGTCATTTCCATTAATTCGAAGAAACCAACCCGCCCCTTATAGCCTAAGCCATTACATTCAGGACACCCGCTGGGACCATATATTACAAGATTATCAATTTCATCTTCACGAAAACCTAGACTTAACAATTCATCGGCTTCACGAATATCTTCCTTTTTGCATTTTTGACACAACCGCCGGCCAAGTCTTTGGGCAAGAACCATTGTTACAGATGATGCCAGCATGTAAGAAGGTACACCAATATCCACGAGACGAGCAATGGTTGCAGCACTGTCGTTGGTATGTAATGTTGAAAAAACAAGATGGCCTGTCATGGCCGCTTTTATGGCAATTTCTGCTGTTTCAATGTCTCGAATCTCACCGACCATGATAATATCCGGATCCTGACGCAGAAACGCCTTCAGCGCTGCGGCAAATGTCATGCCTACTTCGGTGTGAACGTTCACCTGATTGATCCCGCGGAAGTTAAATTCAACAGGGTCTTCAGCGGTGAGAATTTTAATATCTTCACTATTCAGCGAGTTGAGAGCAGAGTACAGCGTAACGGTTTTACCGGAACCAGTCGGTCCTGTAACCAGGAGCAGTCCCTGTGGTCTTGAAAGACATCTCTTCAGCATATCGAAAGTTGATTGCTCAAAACCCAGTGCAGTCAAGTCTACATTCAATGAGCCTTTGTCAAGAATACGCAGAACAACTGATTCTCCGAACAATGTCGGTAGCGAAGAGACACGAAAGTCGACAGATCGATTTCGACCCATACGCATCTTGATACGACCATCCTGTGGTACTCTTCTCTCGGTAATATCAAGACCGGCAAGGATTTTCATGCGGGCAATCAACGCATTCTTTATGGTCAAAGGAAGATTCATGGATTTAAACAATGAACCATCCTTTCGATATCGAACCTGCATGGTCTTCTCGTAGGGTTCCACATGAATATCAGAGACACCATCCTGAACTGCCTTTATGAGTATACCATTTACCAGTTTGATAATAGGAGCGTCAGAAGCTGCAAATTTATCTGCTTCTTCGTCTTCCTCATATCGTTCAATCTCAAATTCGTCAGCTGCATCGGCAACTATGGAGCCAAAATCATCGACCTGAGTAATTGTCAGTTCACCCTCATCATCTGCGGCTGAACTCAATGTGAGGGATTTTGCCTCTTCGTCGCTGATTTTGTAATATTTTACATATGCCTCAATTATGTCCTTCTCGGTAGAGACACAGACGGCAAGTTCCTTATTCAGCTGATCCTGGAGTTCTTCAACGGCAGCGGCGTCAGATGGCTCTGCCATAGTAAGCTGAAGCGTGTTTCCTGCCATGCGCAGCGGAAAGGCAAGATAGTTTTTGGCAATTTCGTATGGCAGGATGGTTAAGACTTCTTTGGAGGGGGGCTCATCCCTTATTACTACCGGTTTGTAATTGTGTTGTCTTGATAGAAAATTAAAAACTGTATTCTCATCAATATAGTCGAATTGAACAAGAATAGAGCTTAATCGCCCACCCTGTTTTTTAAGTTCTTTCTTGGCATGCTCAAGCTGAGAAGGCGTAATTTGTCCAGCTTTACTAAGTAGTTCGCCAATTTTAATTTTCCCTGCGCCAGACTGATCCTTTACAGTTTTCTTAATAGAGGCTTTTCTAGCGGCAATATTTGTTTTCACAGTCATTAAGCAACCATTTAGAAATTTTAGTTAACACTTTATGAATTTAACAGATTATAGTACAAGTTATACGCGAATAAAACTTCTTTTTTCTTATAAAAAACAACAATCCTGAGAACGATAACCTTTTAAAATGGTTTGCTTGACCTCTTTGTTTTGAAATTCATTATTAATAACCCATGCTATTAAGCACAAATTACTATTAATTGTATATTTTTCCCCTTGCCCTTACATTAGAGACACAAATGAAAAACACAGTACAGAATCTATTAAAAAAAATTAATTATATTGAAGCAGAAGTAGAAATTCAAAAGCAAATTCTATTCTCAATACCATCGGACAATAAGAAAGAGATAGAGGAAGTTATCCACAAGATTGCACAGGCTAAAGATGAAATTGTCAACCTCCGTGATGAAATAGAAGCAATATCACCTGAAGAATACCAGAACATTCTCAAAATAGAGGAAGCTTCAGCAGCTTTTAAGCAAATTGCTGCCGAAAAGAAATTTACTACTGTAGAAAGCATGTCCACTGAAGGTAACTGTTCAATACAATTAAAAGATGGTAAGGAGTTGGCCTGCCTCGTAAAAGCAAGCGATGCAGACGGCAACTGGACAGTGATCACACTTGATGGTGATATATGTCATTTCAGTCATGAGGAAATTTAGAAAATCAAGCAAGCAATCGACAGTATGATTTGACGATGAGCAGAGATTTGCAGATTCTTACTCTTCATACCTATCATCTCCACAATACGTAATCTTTTTTTTCGCACACACTGTGCACTTTTGTTACGCTCCAGGCACAATCCACAAACGATTACATCCTAAAGAAAGAGAACTTCGAGAACTTTCGTCAAAAGCTGTTGTACGTTTTATGCCTATTATGCATCATACTGAAATCAGCGTTCTTTTCACTCCAGTTAGTAACCTCAAATGATTACAGTTTTTTCGACATATATTATCTAAAAAATTGCCTCCAGCCATATTTTATGGTAGGAGAATGTTGATATAATTTGGCATTTAAAATAGATTAGATGCGGTTATCATCACCAGCCAAATATGATTGATAGCTGGCGTATTACCCATTCATTTCCTAAAAGTAATTAGAAAATTGACCTTGCTAAACACAGGGACGATTATTGACACAGTCCCATACCTTACAGGACGAGTAAAAACAGTTTTCTAATTCAGCAATAATTAAAAACGCGAGATACATAGTTCCTATGTAAGCTTGTCAAAATTATTATGTGATGTCTTGTTGTTGAAGCAGTAGAGAGTAATATTGGAGAGAGCATGCCAGAGGGAAGCCTACCATTCCTGGTATGGCAGAGAATCCTGAGGCAAATGTTATTGAATTGGTTTCGGTAAACTGTTCTTTTTATTTCTCGGCAGATGTTGTGCCTTTGGTCTCTGAAATTTAGACCTTTATGTTCAAACGTTTGGCGTACACACCCTGGTTTGATAGTTACGGGTTACATCAATTGCAGAAAATAAAAAGAATATACCTAATTATTATTTTTAATAACAGCAAAGAAACACCATAGTCTAATTCTACTAAAGGAGTGAATTATGCCATTAGATCCAACCAAACACGCGGATTGGGAAATCGCCCAGGCTGCGGAAAAGAACATGAAAACCATCTACGAGATTGGTGAGAAACTTGGTCTTACAAAAGAAGAGCTTCTTCCCCAAGGTCATTACATTGCCAAGATTGATTTCAGGAAGGTTCTTGAGCGTTTAAAGGACGAACCAAATGGCAAATACATAGATGTTACCGCAATATCTCCGACTCCTCTTGGTGAAGGTAAATCCACATCATCCATGGGACTTGTTCAGGGACTTGGAAAGTTAGGCAAGAATGTCTGTGCTGCTATCCGTCAGCCTTCCGGTGGACCTACCATGAACATCAAAGGGTCAGCTGCCGGTGGTGGTCTAGCACAATGTATCCCGCTGACTCCTTTTTCTCTTGGATTTACTGGTGATATTAATGCTATCATGAATGCTCATAACCTCGCTATGGTTGCTCTCACCTCACGACTGCAGCATGAAAGAAACTATACCGACGAGCAGCTTGAAAGACTCTCAGGGATGAAGCGCCTTGATATCGATCCTACAAATGTCGAGATGGGCTGGATCATGGATTTCTGTTGCCAGGCATTACGTAATATCATTATTGGTATTGATGGGGTAAATGGAAAATCAGACGGCTTCATGATGAAATCAAAATTCGGCATTGCGGTATCATCTGAGGTAATGGCTATTCTTTCTATTTCTAATGATCTCAAAGATATGCGCGAGAGAATGGGTAAAATAGTTGTTGCCTACAGCAAAAAAGGCAAGCCTATTACCACAGAAGATCTTCAGGTAGCCGGAGCAATGACTGCCTGGATGGTTGATGCCCTTAATCCATCCTTGATGCAGACTCTGGAAGGTCAGCCGGTAATTGTTCATGCTGGTCCTTTTGCTAATATTGCAATTGGTCAAAGTTCCGTAATTGCAGATAAGGTTGGCCTTAAACTGGCCGATTATCATGTCACAGAATCCGGTTTTGGTGCTGATATTGGTTTTGAAAAATTCTGGAACCTCAAATGCCGTTTCTCCGGTCTTACACCAGACTGTGCTGTTGTCGTAGCAACAATTCGTGCGCTGAAATGTCACGGTGGTGCTCCTGTACCTGTTCCTGGCAAACCAATGCCTAAAGAGTACAGCGAAGAGCATGTTGAGTGGGTAGCAAAAGGATGTGATAACCTCATTCACCATATCAGAAACGTTCGTAAAGCTGGCATCAGCCCTGTAGTTTGTATCAATGCGTTCTATACTGATACCGATGCAGAAATTGCCAAGGTACGCGAACTTTGTGAAGCAGAGGGAGCGAAGGTCGCCCTCTCCCGTCATTGGGAAAAAGGTGGTGAAGGTGCAATTGAATTTGCCGAAGCTGTTATTGAGGCATGTGAAGAGAAGACTGAATTTAAATTCCTCTACGAACTTGATATGCCGATCAAAGAAAGAATCGAACTTATCGCCAAAGAAGTATATGGAGCAGATGGAGTCGATTATTCAGCTGATGCAAATAAGGCAATTGAAAGAATTCAAGCTGATCCGGAACTCGCTAAGCTTGGAATGTGTATGGTAAAAACTCACCTGTCACTCTCTGACAATCCTTCCCTGAAAGGAGTACCAAAGGGATGGCGTCTTACCATTCGTGAGGTATTAACCTATGGAGGGGCAGGTTTTATTGTTCCAGTTGCCGGTACAATAAGCCTTATGCCAGGTACAGGATCCAACCCTGCATTCAAGCGTGTTGATGTCAACCTGGAAACCGGTGAAGTTGAAGGTGTTTTCTAAATAGAAACGCCTTAACATCACTCAACGTCAATAAAAAAACCCGATCACACCAAGTGATCGGGTTTTTTTTACCTCGGATCATTTCTTCCATTTTAAGCGGAAGAAATTTTCAAAAATTACTCTTTTGAAATTTCTTCATCTGTCCAGAACGGTGACATCTCTCTTAACGAAGCTATTATGGCAGGAATTTTTTCAAGAACGTAATCAACCTCTTCCTCAGTATTATAGATACTCAAAGAAAAGCGTATTGAACCATGCGCTGCAGTAAAAGGCACTCCCATTGCTCTTAAAACATGGGAAGGCTCAAGAGAACCAGAGGTGCACGCTGATCCTGAAGAAGCACAGATATTATGTTCATTTAAGTGTAACAGAATTGATTCTCCCTCAACGAATTCAAAACTGATATTACTGGTATTAGGGAGTCTGTCCGTCTTATGACCGTTAAGAATTGAGCGCGGAACCGAAGCCAGCAAACCCTCCTCCAACTTATCCCGCAAAGCCTTAACTTTTGTATTTTCTTCTCCCATTTTCTCAGCAGCAAGCTCGCAAGCGCGTCCCATGCCGACAATAGAGGCTACATTTTCCGTACCCCCACGTCTTCCCTTTTCCTGATGTCCACCGGCCAGGAACGGTACAAATGGGGTTCCTCGGCGAATATATAATATCCCAACACCTTTAGGTGCATGAAGCTTATGGCCGGAAATGGAGAGAAAGTCGATTGCTGAGTCCCTCAGATTAATCGGCACTTTGCCAACGGCCTGAACTGCATCGGTATGAAAGAGAATATCTCTTTCTTTTGCCATCCTTGCCATTTTCTCAACAGGAAAAATAACTCCTGTTTCATTATTGGCCCACATGACACTCACTATGGCGGTATCTTCAGAGAGAGCTTTTTCATACTCATCTAAATCAAGTGTTCCATCTGCTGCGACTTTCAGGCGCGTTACTCTTCGTTTATGTCCGGTTAACGTCTCCAGGTTTTCACAGAGGGTTTTAATTGCTGGATGCTCCACTCGTGTTGTTACGATATGTCGCCGGTCTGGAAAAGATTGCAAAGCCGACAGTACAGCTGTGGAATCACTTTCAGTACCACAACTGGTAAAGGTGATTTCTTCAGGCTCTGCTCCTAATAAATCCGCTACCTGCTTTCTTGCTTTTTGAACAGCTTCTCCAACTTGTCCTCCAAAAACGTGCATACTGGAAGGATTGCCATAATAATCAGTTAAAAAAGGCATCATGGCATCTACTACTTCAGAAGCTATCTTTGTGGTTGCATTATTGTCCATATATATTTCTTTGCCTGGAGGTGTTTTCATTATTTCGTCTCCTCCACAGTCAAGGTATCCAGAACAAGCTCACGTAATTTCTTTTCGATAAACTGCTTGACGGTTGTCTGAGACTTTGTACAGCTAGTACAGGCTCCTCGCATCGAAACAAGAACAATATCACCATCCACATCAATTAATTCTATGTCACCACCGTCCTGCCGTAATCCCGGTTTAATTTCTCTTTCCAGGACTTCTTCAATTTTTTTGATTTTCTGCAGCGTGGTCATTCTCTGAGGCTTTTTGGTAATCTGTTTTATCTCTCCGGTTTTGCCAACCGTTTCATTGAGAAGGTCCTGTAATTTTTCTTCACATTTTCCACAACCGCCGCCAGCTTTGGTAAAATTGGTGATTTCCTCGACAGAACGAAGATTGGATTCCTTAATGGCGCGTATTATTTCAAGATCGGTTACGCCAAAACACTCACAAACAATTTCTCCCTCTGCCATGGGTAAAACCACACCACGATAGTCAGCGATCGCTGCTTCCAGCGCTTCACGTCCCATTACCGAGCAGTGCATTTTCTCTTTCGGCAGACCACCTAAAAAATTAGCAATATCTTCATTCGTGATCTTCTCAGCCTCTGTAATTTTCATGCCCTTTATCATTTCCGTCAGTGCTGACGAAGATGCTATTGCACTGGCACAACCGAAGGTTTTGAACTTTGCATCTACAATAATGTCATTTTCATCTACCTTAATGGTGAGCTTCAATGCATCCCCACAGGCTAGCGACCCTACGTCACCAGTCCCGCTTGGTTTTTCTACCTCACCAACATTCCGCGGTTTAAGAAAATGCTCCTGAACAACATCTGTATATTCCCACATATTTAGCTCCTAAAAATTAATATCTCAGTCCTTTCACACCTGTTGAAAATAATACCGGATGTTTAAAAATCAACTGATAATAACTAGATGTAAAAGTTCCGAACATAATCTAATGATTCATCAATGATTTTTACTTTTAAATGCTCCCCGCATGGTTATATCAACCCTACGTCCGCCAGCATTCCTTTAGCGGTTTTGATTAACCCTTCAGTTCCATTTGCCGTTCTTGATTCCACATAAAAACGAACCTTAGGCTCGGTCCCGGAAGGTCGAATCATTAACCATGAGCCATCTTCAAAGAGAATTTTCCTACCGTCAATGTCAAGAACTCTCTCTATTTGTTTTTGCTCACCATCAACTTCCACGACAGAACCCTTTTTATATTTTGCAAGTCCTGCCAATGCTGCGTGCAGCTCATCACCTCGTAACGAGACAGTTATCCCGCCACGATCAGGGTAGAAAAAACCATACTGGGTTTCTATCTCATGGAGGTACTCACCCAAATTTTTTCCTGTCGTTATGACCATATCGAGTGCGGTAATCAATCCAATATATGCATCTTTTTCAGGGGTATGTCCAATGATTGTAATACCATCTGATTCTTCAAAGCATACTAATGCCTTATGTATTACCGGTTTAAATTCTTTGAACCCAACCTTTGGTTCGAAGACTTCTTCGCCGAATTGTAATGCCAAACTATTTGCCAGATTGGAGGAAGCAACGGTTTTAGCAACCATTCCCTTCTTGTTCTTCCATTCATGGAGAAAATGATACACCATAGCACCAAATTGGTTCATGCTTATTTCAACGGTCCCATCGGTAAAGCGTATCCTGTCGCCATCCGGATCTATGATTGCTCCCAGCTTAAAGTTTTCTTTTCTGTTCTGAAGTGTAGTGACAGTCCTAGCCATATTTTCACTTGAGGGTTCCGGGGCAACTCCGCCAAAAGTTACATCAGAGCCGTCACGTAACTGAATAAGCCGCTCTGACATGGTGTTGTTGAACAATCTTTTCACATGAAGCCTGCTTGCTCCGTGCACCGAGTCGACTACGACCACAAGATCATTCTTTTCCTCAAAACGTTTTATGATTTCACCATATTTCACCCCATGTGCAGGAAAATTTTCTGCGACATGCTTTTTCCATAACTCCAGGGAATCTATATCTTCAACACCTTCAAGCGTCTTTTCATCCAATTGATCTTCAACAAGAAAGCCTTCGGGTAAACGGTTTTCAGCTATTATGTTATTGGCCTTTTCAGTAATACGACTGGTAATTTCAGTTGCCGCCGGACCGCCATCAGAAGCGTTAAATTTCAACCCCCCATATTCAAGAGGATTGTGAGATGGAGTGAAGTTGATAGAAAATGCTGCTTGAAGTTGCAAAACTGTTGCAGATAATACTCCGGTTGTTGACTCACCTGCATAAAAAACTTTTATCCCAGCCCTGGTAAACACCCTCACGGCAACCCGGGCCAACACATCACCATCAAAACGATTATCAAATCCTATAACACAACCTTTACTGCATGCTTCAAGGAAACTTTTAACGCCGAGTACACCTCTTAACCCTTCCTGAACATCAAGTTCCTTATACATTTCAACAATGGCCAGACAAACCTGGGCGACCGATTTGCAAAAGAGATCCTTGCCTAAAATCCCGCGCCATCCTGAGGTTCCAAAAGAAACCCTGGAGACTGGCTGCCCACTGTTAGAGATTATCTCTTCATGCACTTTTACATACAATCTGTTCATATATTTCTTCCAGTCTAATCCGCTAGCATCTTTTTTCTTCGCAAGTTCGGAAATCAAACCGAAATAATCACATGATGATAAATCTTCTGCGGCTAATGAATTTTCAATCTTCTGCTGCAGACTTTCAGCTGTTGACATTTTTCACTCCCAAATGTTTATGCTACACTCTCAATGATTATAGAGATGGATTTCCTCCTCCATCCAGAACTATTCATATGGGTTGATTGTCTTCCTGATGACAAAAAAGGGAATTTATTTAATTTTTTACTACTCTAAGTTTTTTGCTTCTTCAATCAACATGATAGGGATATCATCCCGAATCTCATACTCCAGTTTGCAAGCGCCACATACAAGTCCGTCGCGAGCTTCGGTTAAAGTCACAGGTCCTTTGCATTTAGGGCACACGAGAATATCAAGAAGATCTTTGCTAATCATAGTAGTTCCTATTATTTGTATGTTTTATCAAGAAAAATTATACCATTATATCAATAACGAACGACTCCACAAGATAGCGAAGATACGGGAGTGATTCGTCTAAAATTCCAATATTTTTTAATCTAAAGGGCAATATTACAATATTATTTTTTGCAATGCTTATCTCTTTATAAATACCAGGTGCCACTAACTGAACTATATTGAGCTTCCGGGACCAACTATGTTAGTGTAATACTTATTTCAAAAAAACATATTACTTTACGTTGGTATTGGCGCTATTGCATTGTTATTTCAATGCCTCTTTCGCATTATGATCTTTTTCGTTATACAAAGAGTATTATCATCCTTGAGATATATGGACTGTTTTTATTATTAGTGTTAAAGTCACTCGGTCAATTTCAATTGTACATAACACTGTTTACTTATCGCAGGTGCAACACTTGCCCTTGCCAAGAGGTATCAACAAATGAACAAGCAAATAGGATTTATAGGTGGCGGGCAAATGGCTGAAGCCCTTATCAAAGGAATGCTGTCAGCCAAACTCTATTCTGCCGAAGACATTTACCTGATCGAACCAAATTCTATCCGTCGTGAACTGATGGAGTCAAAATATGGTGTACAGTGTGTTGAATCTCATGAAAAATTCTGGGAATGTTGTGACATAGTATTGCTTGCAGTGAAACCTCAAGTCATGGAAAAAGTATTAGCTGATTCAGTACCTTATGTTACAAATAAAAAGATAATTATAACCATTGCTGCTGGCGTACCAATACGCTTTTATGAAACCTCTCTCGGCAGTAATGGTTTTAAGATTATCAGGGTTATGCCCAATACCCCTGTATTCGTTCTGGAAGGAACTTCCGCCATCTGCTGTAATGATAATGTCAACGATAAAGAGCTAAAGATCGCTGAGAGTATTTTTAATGCAGTTGGCATTTCCGTGTTTCTTGACGAAGTCTATCTCGATGCGGCTACTGGATTAAGCGGATCCGGTCCTGCATACGTGTTTTCCTTCATAGAAGCTCTCATTGATGCTGGCATAAAAGTCGGTTTGACCCGCTATACTGCTGAAACGATGGCCGTCCAGACGGTGCTCGGATCCGCTAAATTGATGCAGAAAGAAAAGAAGCATCCTGCTGTTCTTCGTTCCATGGTTACATCTCCCGGAGGGACCAGTATTGCCGCCCACCATTTTCTCGAAAAGAAAGGTTTCAACGGTATCATCATGGATGCAGTCGAAATTGCAGTCAACAGATCAAAAGAGCTTGGTAAACTATAATGGCACATTTTCCCTCGCAGTTTCGGACTCTCTCAAATTTTTCAGTACAATCTGCGGGAATTATAACAAAAAGCAGCGATCAGGATACTTCTAACTTTGCTGAAGAACTGAAAAACTGGTTAAAGCGAAAAAATGTTTCTGTAACGCTAAATAGTATCACTCCTGATTTAAGCATTCTTGTCGTCCTGGGTGGCGACGGTACTCTTTTAAGAATAGCTGAACAGGCAGCAAGATATTCAATCCCTGTCATCGGCATCAATCTAGGCCATCTTGGTTTCCTCACGGAACTCACCAGGCAAGAGGCCAAAGGAACACTTGATGCAATACTTTCAGACAGTGTGAATGTGGAAAACAGATTAATGCTCAAAGCCTTGCTGCAGGACGACACAACGACTACAACACTTGGCTATGCTTTAAATGATGTGGTAATAAACAAAAATGCCTACGATCGAATTCTCCATTTGTCCACCAGCGTTAATGGTGAGCTCATTACAACCTACAAGGCTGATGGACTGATCTTCGCTACTCCCACTGGTTCAACGGCATACAATCTCTCAGCTGGAGGCCCTTTGGTTTATCCGGGACTCGCTTCCATTCTGGTAACACCTATTTGCCCATTTATGCTGGGAAGCAGACCAATTCTTCTTCCCTCGGAAATAAGCATATCAACCATATTCGACGAAGAGAATCATAACGAAAACGCCAATCTGATAATTGACGGGCGACCTGGAGGAAAACTCCATAAAAACGAACGAATAATCATTGAGAAAGCGGAACATCCATTGCAACTCATTGTGCCTCCCCACAGAGATTACTTTTCTATTCTCCGAAATAAACTTTTATGGGGAATGCGCTAAATCTATATCTCACTATATCTGTTACCTTTTCTTTATTTTATACTTTTTCATTTTGTACTGAAGAAGACTTTTGGTGATCCCCAATTTATCAGCAGCCCGTGCCTGAACATACTCAGTTTCTTCCAGGGCACGCACCAGCATTTTTTCTTCAACGGAGTACAGCACATCATTCAGTCCTATATTCACAGGAATAAACTGAAAAAAATCAACACCCTCGCTCCAATTCGAACGATTAACCTCACTTACTGATTCTGGCTGTACATCTTCAGCCTTAATTTCGCTGCCATCACAGAGGATTGCAGCTCTTTCAATAGTGTTCTCCAATTCCCGGACATTGCCATCCCATGGTAAAGTCAGGAGAAGCCTGAGAGCATCAGGTGAAATGCTGAGATCTTCTTTACCAAGCCGTTCGGCAAATTTTTCGATAAAAAAGTTCACCAATAGTGGCATATCATCCATGCGTTCACGTAATGGTGGCAATGAAACATGAATAACATTAAGCCGATAAAACAAATCTTCTCTGAAATTACCGAGGCTGACCTCTTCTTTGAGATCTTTATTTGAGGCACTAATGATGCGAACATCAACTGAAAGAGTTTTTGTTCCACCCACCCGTTCAAATGATTTTTCCTGAAGAACACGGAGCAGCTTTGACTGCAAGGCAAGTGGTATTTCACCCACTTCATCAAGAAAGATTGTCCCTGTATTGGCGAGTTCAAAGCGACCTTTGCGCATACCAACTGCACCGGTAAATGCCCCCTTTTCATGGCCAAAAAGTTCGCTTTCGAGAAGATTGTCAGATAAGGCAGCACAATTTACAGTAATAAACGGCTGCGACTCTCTGGGACTGTTGATATGAATAGCTTTCGCTACCAACTCTTTACCGGTACCACTCTCACCGGAGATCAATACAGAGGCCGGAGTTGGAGCAACTTTTTCTATCAACTCATATACTTCAAGCATACGAGTATTTTTACCGACCATTCCGCCAAAATTGTTTTTTCCCTGAATCTCTTTGCGCAATCGTATATTTTCACGCAATAACGAGTAATGATGCGCAGCTTTATTTATATTGACAATAAGCTCATCGTTGGAAAAAGGTTTAGCGAGATAACTGAATGCTCCAGACTGCATGGCCTCAACGGCCTTATCCACTTCGGCATATGCCGTGACAATAATCACCGGTAGATCAGCATTTATCGTTTTAATTTCCTGAAGAAATTGTAGGCCATCCATTGCCGGCATTTGCATATCAGTTATGACGAGATCGAGATCATATTCCCTGATAATATCCAGTCCTTCTTTTCCGCCGGGAGCAGTGTAGACCTCAAAGCCCTCTTCGCGCAGCAACTCCGAGAGCACAATCAGATAATTAGGTTCATCGTCGACTATGAGAATAGAATACATTATACTTTCAACTAGATGTTAATTATGGATAATTCTGATAGAATCGGTTTTTAGTTTTTCACGTCTTTCATGCATGAACTGGAGTATCTCTTCAGGGACAAAAAAGTTACCATATCCAGCAAGTCCGGTACCTGGCCTTACGTGTCCGTGATAATCACTCCCTCCACTTATAACCATATCATATCTTTTCGCTATTTTTTTTAGATTTTTACGTATTTTGGGTGTGTGAGTTGGGTAATAAACCTCGAGTCCATCGAGTCCAATATCAACGAGTCTGCCAATAAGTGCCTGTTTTTCAGCGAAAGACGTCGCAATCTGTGCGGGATGAGCAAGTATGGTCAACCCTCCGGTTTTCTTGAGCATCTCTATCGCCTCCTCTGCTCCAAAAACGAACCTTGAGACATATGCGCAGGCACCTTTTTTAAGATACTTTTCAAACGCTTCATCAAAATTTTTCACAACTCCTAGCTGACAGAGGGCTTTGGCTATGTGAGGACGTCCCGTCTGACCGGTTTGCGATATTTTCTTGATATCCTCTTCGCTTATGTTAATGCCCTGAGAGTGCAGCTTGCCTATTATCGCTGTGTTTCTCTTATCTCTGGCACTCTGAAGAATCTGCAGTTTCTCGTTAAGCTTTTTATCCTTATAATCGAAGAAATAGCCAAGAAGATGGAAATGCTGATCATGAAAAACAACGCTCAATTCAACTCCTGGTATAACCTCAACACCAGAGCCAAGGGAAGCGGATAATGCCTCCGGCACTCCGGCAACGGTATCGTGATCAGTTATTGAGATTGCTGTTAATCTGTTTTTTTGAGCAAGCTTAATTAATTCTGCTGGCGAGCAAGTACCGTCAGAAAAAAAAGAATGAATATGAAGGTCAATTGACATAACAATTACATTTCCCCATGTGAAAACTGTATCCCTCTTTGCTTGTCTTTTTTATAGCCACTAACCGGCAGGCCTGATTGGTTATATAGAAATATACACTATGAGTATTTTCAGAAAAATACATGGCTTTTTCATTAAATAACGTAAATTACCTCTTTTTTTACTATATCTTCACAGTTTTCATCCGATATATACATATCATTGAATTTCATCTGGAGCATTTATGAGAAACCTACTACTTCTTGCCACAGCACTTCTGCTGGTAAGTGCATGCGGTCGAATTCCGGAGCCGGTAGGCTACACCTATACCACTCAGGAAAAGATGCAAGCTGCCCATCACTGGGATGTCCTGGCAAAGGATCTTTCCAACAGAATCAACAACGAGCTTATCCGCAGTGATTTTCTTAATACCTCAATTTTTGTAAAAGAAACATGTGGTGATGACAGCACCCCCTGTACCAAAGGTTCAACCTCAGAATTTAATGAAGGCTTTCGTGACCTGCTGATCACTGAACTTGTCAATTACGGTATTCCCACCAGTGCAGTCCCCGAACAGGATGCTATTACAGTCAACTACAAAGTCCAGTTGGTAAGGCACAATACCAACCGTTTACGAACAATCCAACCCGGTTTTTTTACTGCCCTCTCTGCGGCAGTGACAGTGTTGCGCAATGCCTCTCCTGAACTACTAACACTCGCCGTAGCCGGAGGAGTTGATTATGCAAACAGCTCCTACGCTAAAAAAACTGATATTGAGGCTATAATCACCACCTCAATGGTCTTCAGAAATAAATATTTTTTCAGGTCATCTGACATTTATTATATAAATAACGCGGATTACCATCATTATCAAAACAATAAGAGCACAGCTAAAGAAATACAGCTGACAAGTGCCCAGGAAATGTAAGGTTGGAATATTTATGAACAACGAATCCGGGAAACACACGTCTTCATCGAATCATCATTTATTGCGTTTTAGGTATTGTACTATTACTTTCGCCGTCATGTTCCTGCTGCTTTTGAGTAGTTGTTCCACCTTTAACGGTACACGACTGGAGAGTTTACTTGGGACTCATCACAATCTTATTGATTTAGCCTATAGCATCGCCGAAGACCTTGAAAGCCAGGCATACCCGCCACTCACTCCCAGAAATCCGGAACAGCCCATTCTGACCACAACCTTCGTCAGCAACAATAATCTGGATGAAACATCAAAATTCAGCAGAATACTCCAGGAGCATCTTACCTCCAGATTTGTCCAGATGGGATACACCGTACGGGAAATAAAGCTCCGCAATAGTTTACAGATTGAACCAGGGCAAGGTGAAAAGATTCTTTCCCGCCGACTTGAAGACATTCAACCAACTCAAAAGGCTCAGGCTATTTCCGTTGGCACTTACTCGTTGACAAAGGATGCTATCTATATTTCGGCAAGATTGATAAACCCTGAAAATTCCAATATCATTTCATCAAACGATTACATCATGGCTCTCAACAAAGACACCATGTCTATGTTTGGTGCAAAAATGACCCCACAGGAAACCATTGATCCAATAGAAGAACCGCAACCTTCATTTATGACCCGATTACTGTATTAGCTAATCGGGTAAAAACTGAACCACATCGTACCTTCAAGAAGATCTCTTTCGTAATCTCCTTTTATCCCGAGCAAAGGAAATAAGCCTATCTATAACTCAATGCTTCTTTGTCTTTTATAAGTATCTTTCGACCATCGACCTCTATGAGGCCTTCGTCTGTCATTTTAGCAAATATTCTTGAAAGCGTTTCCGGAATTGTGCCCAGCAGGCTGGCAAGCTGTCCTTTTGATATCTCCAATTCCACACATTCTCTATTCCCCTGCTCCTCCTGGAGAAATAAAAGATAACCGGCGAGACGTCCAGGAACCTCTTTAAGTGAGAGATTTTCAATCTGAGTTGTGAACCGTCGTAACCGCATGGACAAAAAGGCAAGCATATTGAGGGCGATTGAAGGATTGGCATAGACCAGATCAACAAATTTTTGGCGTGGAAAAAACAGGAGTTGGCTTTTGATCAGACATTCCGCCGATGCAGGAAACGGTTTACCGTGAAAAACCGGTACTTCACCAAACACTTCACCTGGACCGAAAATATGCAGGATCTGTTCCTTGCCATCGGGTGACATTTTATATACCTTTACCTTTCCTGCCGCTATGATGTAAAGCCCATTACAATCATCACCTTCAAAAAAAACGTTTTCTCCTCTACCAAAGTTTTTCTCAAAGCTTATCGCCATTACCTCATGGATCTGTTCCTCCGTCAATCCACTAAAAAGGGTACATTGCCTAATGGTCTCTGATTTTTTCATGATAATGACCTGATGATATGTGGTATGCCTGTTTAATTCACTATTCGCAAGTTCCGTTCTATTGTAAATTTGATATGCGTATATCAAAACAGATTGTGTAATATCATACCATAGATATTGTATCACCATTTTAATGAATTAACTGGCCGACACATGAATGGCATACGCAAAATAATACACGTCGACATGGATGCCTTCTACGCCTCTGTGGAACAGCTTGACCAGCCAAAACTCCGGGGAAAGCCGGTTATCGTCGGCGGCAACCCTCAAAAGCGAGGTGTTGTTGCAGCATGTTCATACGAAGCCCGGCAATATGGCGTTCATTCTGCAATGCCGTGCTCAAGGGCTTTACAGCGGTGTCCCCATGCTATTTTCACTCCTCCCAGGATGTGGCGTTATAGAGAGGTTTCTCAAATGGTTATGGAGATATTCAGGGAAATTACCAATCTGGTTGAACCTCTCTCTCTTGATGAGGCTTTTCTTGACGTAACCATAAATACTCTGAAAAATCCTTCTGCCACAAGGCTTGCCGAATTGATTCGCCAGAGAATTAAAAAAGATACTGGTCTTACAGCCTCGGCGGGTGTTTCATACAATAAGTTTTTAGCTAAAATTGCCTCAGATCTCAAAAAGCCTGACGGTCTTTCTATTATTTTGCCGGAAAATGGTCTTTCATTTCTGGATAATCTGCCTGTAGGCAAATTTTTTGGAGTCGGTAAAGTCACCGAACAGAAAATGGCTCGTTTAGGAATCAATGTGGGTAAAGATTTACGCCGGTTCAGTAAAGATGATCTCATCTATCACTTTGGTAAAACCGGAAGTTTTTATTATAACATAGTAAGGGGAATAGATAATCGGCCCGTTAAACCTCAGCGCGAGCGAAAGTCCATTGGTAGTGAAACCACTTTGCAGCAGGATACGTCTGACCTTTCCCAGATCGACGATATTCTCTCAATCCTTGCCGGTAAAATTGAAACGGTTCTTGAGGAGAAAAACAGTGAGGCTTCAACCGTAACTCTCAAAGTTCGATATCACGACTTTACCACAATAACACGCTCGATTACCTTACCTTCACCGCTTTATTCAGCAAAGAGGATTTTGGAGAATATCAGCAAGCTCAAAGGTGCAACGGATCTGGGGCAAAGAAAAGTAAGACTGCTGGGCATTTCTCTCTCCAAGCTTACCTCTAAAGAAAAAAGAAAACCTGTGCAACTCATGCTGCCGTTTGATTAGTCTGAACTTATTGTAGAAAAAGAATATGATTTATGGCCCAAGGTGATTTATAGTGATCCAGCCTTAAAATCTATTTTCAAGTGAGTTTTACTGAAAATTTGGATTTTAGTTCAAAATCAAGGCATGCGAAAAGTCTTGAGCATAACGCAGACTTTGAGCAAAAAGTTCGTTTTACAATAAACTCAATTGTATGCAAATAACGTTGTTCCAAAAGATTATAAAATAAAGGCCATAATGACAGACCTCATTAAAACAATTTTTAATATCCTGACGTATGCCGGCAAAATAATCACATTTTTTAGAAATATGGTTCTAAACATCATATTCCTTGTCATCATAGTTATTGTGCCGCTTATTATGCTGTCAGCAAAACATGAAGTAAAAGTAGAAAAAGACAGTGCACTGCTCCTTTCCATATCCGGTAATATCGTAGATGAAAAACAGCTCAGCGACCCCGTCAGTGAAATCCTCAACGACTCATTCGGTTTTTCACAGCTTCCCGAGGAAACTTTATTGCAAGATGTTCTTGACTGCATAAACGCAGCAGCAGTTGATAGCCGAATAAATTCTATTGTCCTTGACATGAGCAGAATGAAAGGCGGTTCTCTCAATCATCTCAGGGACATTGGCAAGGCACTGCAAAGCTTTCAGAAACAGGACAAAAAAGTCATCGCCGCAGAAGATTTTTACTCACAGAACATGTATTTTCTGGCCAGCTATGCTGATGAAATATATCTCAATCCGGCTGGTGTTATAGATTTACATGGCCTTGGTGCTTATCGCCTTTATTTTCGAGATGCTCTGGAAAAGCTTAAAGTCAATTATCATGTGTTCCGGGTTGGCACCTATAAATCAGCCCTTGAACCGATGACCAGGAATTCGATGTCCAATGAGGCAAAAACCCAGAATTCATTATGGCTGAATGCCCTCTGGCAGGAGTTCACCCAGGACGTTTTATCCCGCAGGAAGATTTCACCTCAAATCCTTAATCTTTATACCAATAATATTTCATCGCTACTTCAGAAAACCCAGGGAGATCCTGCTCAGCTTGCTCTTGAAACCAACCTTGTAGATGGTCTGAAAACTCGTCATCAGTTAAATAGCTACCTCACAGAAATTACAGGAGAATCATTTTCAAACAGTTTTAGATATATTCCTTTCAAGCAATACCTGAGCATGATAACACGCTCTTATACCACTCATTCCTCTAATGATGCAGTAGGAATTATTGTTGCGCAGGGAAACATTCTTCCCGGCAATCAACCTCCAGGAACAATAGGAAGCAATACTCTCCTTGAGATTTTAAAAACAGCAAGCAACGATGACAATATTAAGGCTGTAGTTCTTAGAATTGACTCCGGTGGCGGCTCTGTCTTTGCCTCTGAGATTATTCGCAGAGAAATACAGGTGTTGCGTGAGAGTGGCAAGCCGGTAGTTGTCTCCATGGGAAGTATGGCCGCCTCAGGTGGATATTGGATTGCTGCGGAAGCAGATGAAATTTGGGCGTACCCAACAACACTTACCGGTTCGATAGGTATTTTCGGTGCTATTCCAACTTTTGAAGATTCTCTGGAACAGCTTGGTATATACAGCGATGGTGTAGGTACTTCTGAACTTGCCGCCGGTCTTAATATAACTCGTCCACTGTCTCCCGAAATTAAAAAAGCCGTTCAGATGAACATTGAACATGGCTATAAACAGTTTTTGACAATTGTCGCCAATGGCCGACAAATGCGAGTTGATCAGGTAGATGCAATTGCCGAAGGCAGAGTCTTTGCAGGTACAACCGCAAAGGAACTGGGTCTGGTTGACAAACTTGGCAACCTCGAAGATGCTATTCAAGCTGCAGCTGATCTTGCAGAACTCGATGATTATGCAGCCTATTACATCAGGAGCAGTCAATCTGTCTCAGAGCAGCTTCGAAGCTATTTCAAAAACGACATACGCTCATTTTTGACCCGCCTGGGAGTTGAGACAAAAACCTTTTCGAAGCTCCGATTCTTGGCAGATTCAGCAACAGATTTACTCCTTTTTAAGGACCCCAAAGGCATATATGCCCATTGTCTTATCAACTATTACTGATGAATGATATAGCTATGCTGAACCCTTACGTTAAAAGACATTTTATGATCCTTCAGGGAAGAAGGACTTTCTCAGTATGAAAAATCGTTCAGCATATATATCAACATTTCTCTCTTTGTTGTTAATAATCACCATCATTACGGCCACTGGAATGGGGTACCTTAAAATTAGCCCTGTCGAAGTCATCAAGGTCATTTTCAGCCAGTTTTTCCATGGCAATCTTCCTGATGGAATCGATGATGTTTTTCCTTTTGTAATCATTGATGTCAGGTTACCACGAATAATGCTTGCGGTTCTGGTTGGTGGTGGGCTTGCTATTGCTGGATGTGTTTTTCAGGCTATTCTTCTTAATCCTCTAGCAGACCCGTATACTCTTGGCATATCCTCTGGTGCTGCCTTCGGGGCCGCTGTTGCGCTCATCCTCAATATATTTGGTATTATCCTGCCCTCCTGGATATCGGTTCCTGTTTTTGCCTTTTTAGGTGCAATTGCTACTCTTTATGTGGTTTTTTCTCTTGCTTCCAACGATACCAGCTTTTCATCTAATACTCTTATTCTGGCCGGAGTCATTGTTTCTGCTATTCTTTCTGCGGGAATAGGGTTTATTAAGTATTTGGCTGATGAGGAGGTAAGTATCATCATATTCTGGCTCATGGGTAGTCTTGTAGGTACTTCCTGGCTTGACATAGCACTGGTTTGTATCCTCTTCATCCCCTCTTTTTTTATTATTATGTTTTTCTCACGGGATCTGAATATCATGTCTCTTGGTTCGACCACCTCTGACAGTCTTGGTATCGAAACCCAAAAAGTACGCAGAATTCTTCTCATGAGTGCTTCTTTAATTACAGCAGCCTGTGTTTCAGTATCAGGAATTATCGGTTTTGTTGGTCTTATTATTCCGCATCTTCTGCGGATGATCATTGGCGCTGATAACAGAGTCTTACTTCCCGCGTGTTTTCTCGCCGGAGCAATTTTACTTCTCTGTGCCGATACAATTACCAGGGCAATATTGCCTTCAGAGCTTCCAATTGGCGTGCTGACCTCACTCATCGGTGGGCCGTTTTTCTGCTATATATTTCGAAGAAAACAACTTGGAGCCCACTAGCTATGTCCTCCGCTCCACTTTACATTGTTGAGAACTGCTCGTTTCGTTACGGTACAACCGAAATATTGAAGGATCTCAACTTAAATTTGAAACCAGGAAAATTTTATGGTCTGATAGGTCCCAATGGCAGTGGCAAAAGTACGCTTATTAGCTTGCTGATGGGGGTACGACAGCCATATTCCGGCAAAATCATCTTCACTGATAAACCAATCCAAAGTTACAACCAGAGAACGCTCGCACAGCACATCTCGCTTGTCCCTCAAGACATAAGCATCGGATTTGATTTCAGCGTTTATGATATAGTACTCATGGGACGGCACCCTCATATCCCTCGTTTTGCTCGTCCGACCCAAAATGATCTTAACATTGTTAACGATGCACTTGATCTTCTAGATATAACCCAGATCAAACATCGACCAGTAACTCATCTCTCAGGTGGTGAAAAACAGCGCGTTATCGTTGCCCGTGCACTGGCACAAAACACCGAGGTGCTCATGCTTGACGAAGCCACATCAAATCTTGATATAGAGCATACCATTGAAATTTTACGTGTACTCAGAGAAAGAGTTGATACATCTGGAAAAACCGTCATTGCTGCTCTTCATGATTTGAATCTCGCCGCTGCCTTCTGTGATGAACTCCTGGTCTTGAAAGATGCTATTCTTCATGATTCAGGACCTATACAGAAAGTTCTTAACACTGCTTTACTTGAAGAGGTTTTCTCGGTAAAAGGCAGGATTTGTAGCAATGGAACACACCCAAGGATTGAGTACGAAATGTTGTCAGGCTGACAAAGACAGATAATATCGTACCTAATCTGCTCAAGACTGCCCGGAAATCACTTGAATTATCATTGTAATGCAAATTACCAAATAAATTTTGATTAAAATCAAAATTCTTCAACTCCTTCATAATGTTATATAATTACTACTAGATAGCTGTTTTTATTATCTTCCTGGTTCATCCTTAGGTATTAATACCTACGCAACCTACTGTATTCCTACCTATTTACAGAAAAAACAAAGACTGCTACAAGAAAATCTAAAAGTTATTTTTAATAAATACTCATTACTCTGTAGGTGGGTCATGAAGAAATTGAATCGAAAAAATCAGCAATCAGTCAAGAAAAGTTCTCAGGGGCCGAGCTTTGCTGATGCAAACATCAGGTTTATAGTTCCCATGCCCGGTAAATCCCGCTGGTATACCTCAAAACAAGAATTGACCTATAAAAAGATACACCCATTCAAGGCCATTGCTGCAGATTTTGCACTTGAAGATTATCAAGCAGAATTTCTCATGCAGAGAGAATATCTTATTGATTAACCGATGTTACATCTGATTAGAGGCATTCCTAATCAGATACCTCCTGTTCCTTTCTCCCTGGAACCATGCGATATTTCTCCAGAGAAATTGCCAATGCAGCAAAAAAGCGGTTATAGCAAAATGCTATAACCGCTTTACTTATTGGAGCCACTTAACGGAATCGAACCGTTGACCTACGCTTTACGAGAGCGCCGCTCTACCATCTGAGCTAAAGTGGCATTTTGATTCTATTGAGAAATACATTGCTCAGTTATACTCACTCACAACAACGACAAAATTATATATCAGTTTATCTTGTAAAAAACAACTCCAATAACATTTGCTCACATTATGCGTGCTCATCTTTTTACCAAAAGATAATTATAAAAAAACTATAGGTGTATGCAAAGAATATGGTATAGAACAATGGAAAAATAAATTATTTACCAAGAATCTTCCTATTTGAAACAACAAATGCATGTTCTTAATTTTAGAAAAAGTCTCTCACACTCCTTTTTATTCTTTATTCTATTGTTCTTAAGCAGTTGTAGTTACGGAGCCAAATCACCGTCCCACGTCACCAGAGCACAAATTCCTGCAACCCAGAGACCCTACGTGATTAACCACGTGAAGTATTATCCCATATCTTCCTCTGCAGGCTATATTGATACAGGAATAGCTTCCTGGTATGGCAGCTACTTCCATGGCCGACGCACTTCGAATGGCGAACGCTATGATATGTATGCAGATACTGCTGCACATAAAACATTGCCGATGAATACCATGGTGCTTGTGAGAAATCTTGAAAATAACCGGGAAATGGTTGTGCGAATAAACGACAGAGGTCCGTTCGTCAGGGGTCGAATACTTGATTTGAGCTACAGTTCTGCTAAAAAATTGGGAATAATCAAGAAAGGAACAGCAAAAGTACGGATAACTGCCATGGCACCTTCTCTAAATGGAGTATACGCCTCTGTACCAGACTTTAACGAAGGCGAATTTTATGTCCAGATAGGTTCATTCAGAGAAAAGAAGAATGCGCTGCGATTACAAAATCGATTTGCAACTGCCGGCCATACTGCTGTTATTAAAGAATTTTCACAGGAAAACGACACCTATTATCGTGTTCAGGTATATACTGGGACACAACTCAAACAGGCTAAGATTGCAGAAGAAGCGTTGCTGAAGAAAGGTTACTCAGGCGCATTTACCGTCGCAAACTAGCGTCAAATGCGGTCACCCTCTCCACAAAACGTTGTAGTTTTTCATGATCTTTTATTCCGGGACTGATCTCAACACCCGAATTGACATCAACCCCATAGGGTGAAGCTAATTGCAGGGCCTCGCCAATATTTTCAGAATGCAGGCCGCCAGCAAGAATATAAGGCATCTGCAGATTCAGTCTGGGCAATATTTTCCAATCAAAACTTACTCCGGTACCACCCTCTTGATCCTTTACATAGGTATCAAGCGCAAATCCACTCACACAGTTGTAATACGGCAGAAAATCATCTTCCCTGCTGTGCTCTCCTACACGAAATGCTTTTATTACTGTACACGAAGGGACTGCCCGAACGACCTTTTCACAGAAATCAGGACCCTCATCTCCGTGCAGCTGAACGGCATCAAGGCCAAGATAATCAACTATCTCTTCAATTTCAGTGGATCCTTCATTGACGAAAACTCCAACTTTATTTACAAACGGTGGCAGACTTTTCGTTATTTCCCTGGCCTTTTCAACGGCAATAAACCTCTGACTTGTACTTACAAAGATAAAACCCAAGGCATCAATACCAAGTTCCACTGCTTTGTGCGCATCCTCAATACTGGTTGTGCCACACATTTTTATACGTGTACGCTGATACATGCTCGCTATTATCGAAATTATGGACGTATTTCAGCAAGCACGGAACTACCTGTTCCTGCCCGCATGAGTGTTTCTCCTATCAATGCTGCAGTCACTCCATGGTCGTGAAGCCTTTGCATATCCTCTTTCCCCTGTAACCCGGATTCACTGACAATTGGAAAAGTTTCAGGTGCCAGTTTTTTAAGACGAAAAGTGGTGTTAATATCGACGGAAAAATCATTAAGATTACGATTGTTTATACCGATGAGATCACATTCGGACCGCAGACTTCTTTCTAGCTCTTTTTCATCATGAACCTCAACCAAGACATCCATATGAAGTTCCTTTGCCAATGAAAAGTAATCATTGAGCTGATAATCGTCCAGTATAGCGGCAATAAGAAGAATTGCATCAGCCCCATATAGAGAAGCTTCCCGTATCTGCAGTTCATCAATTATAAAATCCTTACGCAGGACAGGCAAATTCACTTTTTCTCGAGCTCTAAGCAAATAGGTAAGACTGCCCTGGAAAAAATCCATATCCGTTAAAACGGAGATTGCCTGAGCTCCACATTTTTCATAATGGGTGACTATCTCTTCGATGTTAAAATTTCGACAAAGCACTCCCTTTGATGGAGAAGCTTTTTTGGCTTCAGCAATTACCGCCACACCGTTATAATCTAAAAGGGCATTACGAAATCCCCGCGGCCGCTCAATTTCTTTACTGACAAATTCTGTGGGAAGATGAATGCCATTTTTTCGTAAAGCGGCTACTTCCTCTTTTTTTCTATCTACTATCGTATCAAGTATCATGATTTATTCGTTTTTAATCCAACATATATTCGTGGCACATCCGTTATTAATGGTTCTCCGCAAGCCTTGAGGAAAAAGCGACCAACGCATCGAGCTTTTCCATGGCTTTTCCGGAATTGATAATCTCACCTGCCATTACAACTCCGGCCTGCAGATCTTGGCAACAACCTGCAACCATCAATGCTGCTCCGCTATTGAGTACGACCATATCCTTTTTAGGTCCTTGCTCCCCACCGAGAATGGCTCGCAGCTGTGCGGCTGATTCTTCGGCAGTATCACCACCTTTCAGCTGACTCAGCGAAGCAGTCTCAAGACCAACGTCACCTGGCGATACAAAGTACGTTGAGACCTTGCCATCTTTTAATTCTGATATCCTGGTCTTGCCGGTAATTGTTAACTCATCAAGATTCCCCTCACCATGTACAACCAGTGCACGCCTGGTACCTAATCTCCCTAGCACGGCGGCAAGTGGTTCGGTGAGTTCACTGGCAAAAACACCTAAAACCTGAACATTTGCACCAGCCGGATTTGTCAGTGGTCCAAGGATGTTAAAAATAGTCCTTACCCCTATTTCCTTCCGCGGCCCAATTGCATATTTCATAGCACCATGCAATGCAGGGGCAAACAGAAAACCTATGCCCACCTTTTGGATACATTCACCGATTTCTTCGGGACCAAGATCAAGCTTTACGCCGGCTGCTTCGAGAACATCTGCACTTCCACATTTACTGGAAATAGATCTGTTACCATGTTTGGCAACAGTTATTCCCGCACCGGCAACCACAAATGCTGAAGCCGTTGACACATTAAACGTCCCGGAACTATCCCCACCTGTACCACAGGTGTCGACAACAATTCCCTGGTTCGCTGTATCTATGCCTGTGGAAATATGAGTGGCTTTACTCCTCATCACTTTGGCTGCACCGGTTATTTCCTCTACAGTCTCACCTTTGATGCGAAGGGCTGTGATAAAGGAAGCAATTTGAGCAGGAGTTGCCTCTCCACTCATTATCTCATCCATAACGGCAACCATCTGCTCTTCGCTGAGATTGGTACCATCTATTACCAAACCAATTGCTTTTCTAATGTCCATTCCACCCTCAATTTATTCTCAATTTATTTTGATGGACTACGTAAGTGTGCTCTGGAAATCTCTCATTACCTTGGGATACTCAGGTGAAGTGAAGTTTTCCAGCAGACGAATACCCGCCGCAGTCATAATCGATTCAGGATGAAACTGTACTCCCTCGACCGGCAGGCTTTTATGACGAAGCCCCATCAACTCACCCTGTTCTGTTCGCGCTGAAACCATCAGACAGGATGGAAGAACTGCCTCTTCACTTACCAAGGAATGATAGCGCATCCCGGTGAAGGGATTTTCCAGTCCCTTAAAAACCCCATTATTATCATGATGAATGGGACTCGTTTTACCATGCATGATTCTCCCGGCTCTGATGGTTGCCCCACCAAAAGCTTCACCTATTGCCTGATGGCCGAGACATATTCCCAAGACAGGTATCTTTTCAGAAAAATAGCGGATCGCTTCTATGGTGATACCGGCATCTGCAGGAACACCAGGACCAGGAGAAATCAAAAGTCGTTCTGGCCGCAATGCCTCTATTTCAGCGATTGTAACTTTGTCGTTTCGAAAGACAAGAATCTCCGCCGCTATTCCAGCCTTTTTATTGCTGCCGGCAATGGTCTGTACAATATTATAGGTAAATGAATCGTAATTATCTATTATAACAAGCATTTCTAAAATCCCTTATCAGCTAGCTCTACCGCCCTTCTCAGGCCCATTGACTTGTTAATGGTCTCTTCATATTCACTCTCCGGATCAGAATCAGCAACAATACCAGCACCTGCCTGAATCCAGAGATCCTTATCCTGCATAATTACCGTACGGATGGTAATACAGAAATCCATGTTACCTGAAAACCCGAAATATCCAACTGAGCCGGCGTATGGACCGCGTTTTTCCGGCTCAAGTTCGTCTATTATTTCCATGGCACGAATTTTCGGAGCGCCACTTACGGTTCCAGCAGGAAAACATGCAGCCATGACGTCAAATTGATCCTTGTCTGAAGCTATCTTACCGTGGACTCCTGAGACAATATGCATAACGTGACTATAGCGTTCAATAACTGCTAAATCTCGAACTTCCACGCTGCCGCCTTCGGCTATTCTGCCAACATCGTTTCGACCAAGGTCCACCAGCATGGTATGTTCAGCTCGTTCTTTTGGGTCGGCGAGCAGCTCTTCTTCCAGTGCCTTATCCTCCATACTGTCTTTTCCACGTCTCCGCGTTCCGGCAATTGGCCTCAGTTCAATGGAATCCCCTTCCTTTCTTACTAAAATCTCTGGTGAGGAACCAATCTGCACCAGTCTGCCAAGTTTGAGATAAAAAAGATAAGGACTGGGATTAATGTGACGAAGTGCTCTGTAGATTTGTAGTGGCGGAATCTCAGTTCTAGTATGAAACCTTTGAGAAAGAACGACCTGAAAGATATCTCCGGCAAGAATATATTCTCTGGCAGCCTCAACCATATGGTGAAACCGCTCTTCTGCCATATTTGAGGTAAATACTGGAGACTCTTTATTCGTTTGAGTGTTTTCACCATAAAAGGAAGCTGGTACAGGACCGCGAATTCTCCGTATAATCTCTTCTATTCTTTCAATTGCATTTTCGTAAGCTTCAGCGGCCCCAGTACTGTTGTCTTTTAAGGTCCAACACACCACCGTTACCGTCTGCCTAAAGCTATCGTGAACAAGAACAATTCGTGGAACAATGAATGAAGAATCAGGGAAATCGAGATTTTCATGCCTGTCCGGCAAATCCTCCATAAACCGAACCATATCATAGCCAAGAAAACCAACAGCTCCACCACAAAAACGTGGCAACCGTTCATCTTCAAAGGCATTACACTCAGAAATAACTTTTCTTAGTATCTCTAATGGGTTGACATTGGAATAGTGTTTCTCCTGACCCTCTTCGCACATTTCCAACACAACATTATCCCCATGTGAGGTGAATTTGAACAGGGGATCAAAGCCAATAAACGAATACCTGCCCCATTTCTCTCCTCCTTCCATGGATTCGAAGAGAAAAATGTTATCGTGCTTTTCTGAAACTTTTGCAAAAAGCGTCAAAGGAGTATCAAGATCAGCAACTATTTCGCGACAGACAGGGATGAGGTCTTTATCAGTACAGGCGCTACTGAACTCTTTAAGACCCGGAAAATATTCTATATGGGACATGTTTGTTCACTTTGAGGGTTTAATTTGGTAGCTGAATACATTGCCAACATACCATATTTTTTACAAATTACCACATCTCTTGGGTTTGTTTTTCGGATCTGTGGCACTCAGAAAAAAATGGTATTCATCCTATACATTATTGAAACAACGATGGTCAATGAGCGACAGGGCAGTATAGCAAGAACCGAGATGGCGAGTAAATCAAATATGTATATACAATAAAAAAAGGGTTAGAAAACAACGGTTTTCTAACCCTTAAATACTCCAGGTGAATGAAGTGTTCGTCTTTTGTGTCTCTAACTCAAGCACCTGCTTCTAATTTATTTACACGCTTGGTAAGGCGGGAAATTTTCCGCGAGCTTGTTCTTTTATGGATCGTACCTTTTGAGGCCGTTTTAGCAATAACTGGAATTGCTTCCTGTAAAGCAACCTTTGCCTCTTCTGCAGAGCCTGCTGCTATTGCTTCATTAACCTTGCGAATCGCACTTTTTATTCTGGTCTTGTTTATCCGGTTTCGCATCCGTCGAACCTGGGCCTGGCGATTCCTCTTTTCTGCAGATTTATGATTAGCCACGAATTAATTCCTCCTCTGAATTTCTCTCGATATTGGGTATCCGATATCCTCGGAAAATGAATTTTTATGTTACCTTTTCGAAACGTTAAAAAGCTATCTCTGTTACTTTGTAAAGGCTACGAAAAAGAGGTAAATCATTAATACACTCTTGTGTTAAAGTCAACAACAATCATCACATATCAGCTTTTTTCTTCTATAATGACAATTGACACTACACTTCTTTCTGAGATATTCTAAAATAATGTATATCATTATAGAATAATTATTCATATCTGGAATGTATTCTCTATATCGGACTTAAAGTCTAAAAAGATCTGAAAAAAATTCCTCTCAAAGTGAGATAGAGTTATGGGTTTTCCAGAAGTCAAATTCAGGATTGTTGAGATAAAAAAGTGCCCACTATACGACTACGGAGATATTTTCAGCATATCAGGAATTTCAATATCGATGAAATCAGAAGAAGACAACTCATCCATTACTTCGTCTGTTGTTCATACTCCGTTTAATAAAAAAAAATGCAAAATACTTTGTGCCGATCTCAATCGTCTCATCATTCAGTATGAACGTGGTGATCAGATCCCGGCATGCATGATAGACTGCAGTGGCTGTACCGGTTCAATCAGGCTTGAACACAACAAAAGCGAATCCTTTAACGATGATACAGTTGATGCGATTCTCTCGGATGAACTCAATTCCATGATACATCTTGTCAGCAGCTTCGCCTTTTTTAAGAGCATAGATCAAAATAGTCTTGACAAGGTAATACAATTTTTTCGTCTGAAAACGTTTTCGCCAGGGGAAATTATCATCCGCAAAGGTGACATCGGTGGAAATTTCTTTATTATCGCTTCAGGCGCCGTTAACGTGCTTAACGATGACGGTATCGCAATATCGACCCTCTCCAAAGGCGATGTTTTTGGCGAGATGAGCCTCATCTGCAATGAGAAAATCAGTGCAACTATTCAAGTAAAGGATGTTGCCTCTGTGCTCTATATGGACAGGAATAACTTCATCAAAATTATTGAGAGATACCCAACCGTTCAGCTATATTTTTCAAGGATGATGGCAGAAAGACTCACCAGATCAAATACCATCAGGGCCACCGATCTTTCCTCTGGAATGATCGGCAGACTTTCCGAAATTTCGGCTGAAGCACTTTTTCAAACCCTCAACATGAATTCAAAAACTGGTATTTTGACAATTAACGAGTTGCCCAAAGGTTCTGCGATGTTTTCTTTTCGACAGGGTGCACTGATTAAAGCGAAATACCACGAACTGAGAGATGAAGAAGCTTTTTACGAGATTTTAAAAGAGAACAACGGCAGATTTCGATTTACTCCTGGTATCCCTCCGGAAGATTTTGAAAAAGCGGAAATCGGCTATTTCATGAAACTGCTGATGGAGGGAATGAGACGAGTGGATGAAGCAACCCCTTAAAGCAAACCATCCTTTCAGGTCAATTATTCTCTTTCATCTATTGGAGCTTGCCAAGATAATTGAATGTTGGCAATTTCTTATATTTCCCCGGTCCCCTGAAACGCTCAGCCAAAACTGCCATTTCCTTATCTCCGGCAGGCATTAAGCTGGTATCGATAACGATATAATCAAGCCCAATATTTTGCAGCTCCTGGAGATATGGCAGCAACGAAAACGGTTGTGCTGGTATCGTCAAAATGAGACCATCTCTTTTTTTTAATAGATACTGTTCTCCCTTGGGGCTGATGACCGTTTTGTTAAACTGGAAGTGAGAACCACTCAACCGCGAAGTGAATAATGGAGGAGTGCCATACACGGTGAACCCTAGCCTCAGGTGCCCCGTTTGATTGTTTCTTTTTGCCTTATTACTTTCTTGTTCTAAAGCGTGATAGTGCTGTAAAAGTGTACTCAAAGCCGTACGATCAAGTTCTATTGCCAGCTGGGTTCCCTCTAAACCGCTCTTTGCAAGCATTGCCAGTGCCTGAGAGTTTGCCGGATTGATGGTATAATCACCAAACAGCCGTATTCTATTGTCAGCAAACAACATTTTCTGACTAAAATGGCCGAGTTGAAAACTTCTGTAACCAGAACGCACGAGCTGCTCAATCTGTTTTTTGTATATGCCGATATCTCGCTCAAAGATTACAGGTGGTAATGCCCAGATGATATTACGGCTTCTTTTACCAAGATACTTCTTGATACCGGCCGCCTGGCTGAGTAATTTTTTATTCATGGTCAGCAACAAATAATCGGGAGCAAAGGGAAGCTGGCTGGTGACAAGTCTCGCTGAATCTGTTTTCAACCAGACTTCAAGTTTTCTCCCTTTGCTGCCACCCTTTTTGGCTCGGGGCAGAGTTGCTTTTGGGGAATCTGATATATTCTCCTTTTCATGATATAAATATCCCAATCGTTGCTGGATTGACCGGATGCGCTGAACCTGCTTCTTCTCAATTATTTCTAATTCGTTTTGAAAAAGGCCGACCCGCTCTGTCATTACCTTTCTACCCTCAGGATTTTCACGAACATCCTGCTTGTAGATATCAATTTTTCCTCCTGCTGCTTGAACTTTTTCACCTGGCACCTCAATGTGCACGGTCTCTCCTGGTGATCCAAACTCAACAAAATTCTGCCCAAGTTTCATCCGGTGTAAAGTAAAGGGATGTCGGTCTCCTGTGGCATGCAGGTGAAGACGTAGTCTATCCCCCAGGTAAAGTTCATTTTTTAGTTTTAGAGCTAAATAGTTCTCTTTGCTGGGTGTACAACTGCCAAGAAAAAGTCCCATGTTTCCTGAATGATAAGGGGTTATAGCTTCTTTGGGCTGAGGTGTAAAAAAATACCCGGAAGAGGTTCTCCTTGCCAGTGCTTCTATCGATAATCTTTCAGCTTCCTTATAGGCAATCTCTCTGTTTCCATGTTCCGCATCCATTACCAGCCTATAGGCGGTTACAATTTTGCTCACATAATTGGCCGAACGCAGACGTCCTTCAATTTTCACCGAGGCGACACCAGCATCTTTCATTACCGCCAAAGCCTCAAATCCCGACAGGTCATTCATTGAGAAAACAAAGTTTCCTCCTCCAACGTTTTTGCCACCGCTCTTGTTTTTTTTCTTTTTCCCTCCCTGACCTTGCCAGGTAAAGGCTCTGCGACAGGGCTGAACGCAGCGTCCCCGTAACCCGCTCTTCCCTCCAAGGTATGATGAAAAAAGACATAACCCCGAGAACGAGTAACACATTGCTCCATGGACAAAAACTTCCAGCTCCGCGTGAACCCTTCTTTGAATATCGACAATTTCTTTCAAGGTAAGTTCCCTGGCAAGCACCACCCTATTACAGCCTTGATCAGCCAGGAACTCAACACCTTGACTGTTACAGACAGCCATCAGGGTTGAAGCATGCAGGGGTAAAGCAGGAAAATGTTCACGAACCACATGTAGCAGCCCAAGATCCTGAACAATCAAGGCATCAGGGCGCAGGGAGTCAAGTGTGGCAAGGTTTTTTATGAGAATGCGAAGATCGTGCTCAAGAATAAGGCTATTTGCAGCTATGTATACTTTTTTGCCGCGCTCGTGAGCATAGTCAATCATTGCTCCGATTTCACCCATGGAAAGATCACGGCTGAGATTTCTGGCGTTGATACCTGGAGCTCCGACATAAACAGCGTCCGCTCCTGCCTCCAATGCTGCATAAAAATTATCTACATTCCCAGCGGGAGCAAGCAATTCCATCTCAACTCTCTATTATCACCTCGTCAGAGCCACCCAATTCTTTCATGACCACACGAATTCGTTCATTCTCACGCACGCTGGTGACGAGTCCGGTGTAATCTGGCTGAATGGGAAGTTCGCGCCCACCACGATCAACAAGAGAGGCAAGCTGAATGGACTCTGGTCTGCCGTAATCCATAATGGCATCCATAGCAGCTCTGATGGTACGACCGGTATAGACGACATCATCAACAAGAATGAGGCTCTTGCCCTCAACCGTAAAAACAATATCAGTCTGTTTGACCACAGGACTTTGAGAAATCAGACTCCAGTCATCCCTATACAGAGTTATATCAAGGCTACCGGAATCCACCTTGGTATTGCTGTTCTCTTTGATAATTTTGACAAGTCGATCAGCAAGAAATACACCGCAGGTATGGATTCCAACAACTGCTATCTTGTCAACATTATGGTTATTTTCCAATATCTGTAGAGCGATGCGCTGAAGTGCTAGTGCGATATCTTCGGCGCTCATAATTACTTTGCTGTTCACACTCACTTTGCCACCCGTTGCCAGAAAAATTCAATTCCCTTCTCATCTACACAATTAATTGCTTCAGGAAAAGCCAGGCACTCTGCCGCGAAAACTTTCGATGCAATTTCATCAATGCTGTCATCATAACCAAGTGAAACACACTTCTGTAATATTATCGGGCCGTCATCATATACTTCATTGGCAAAATGTACGGTACATCCACTGACCATGCATCCTCTTTCTTTTACAGCCCGGTGCACTTTTGATCCGTAAAAACCATCTCCGCAATATGTGGGAATAAGAGAGGGGTGGATATTAATAACCGATTTCTCAAGTCCCAGTGGCGGAGTGTACAGTTTCAAATAGCCGGCCAGGCAAATAATATCAATATCATAGTCAGCGAGTATAGCATTGGTGCTCTCACTGCCAACCGCATGAAATGCCGGATATCCGTATTTTTCAGCCTTTTCCAGACCAAGGGCATCTGCCATATTGGAAACAACCACCTGAATCTCAGCACGAAGATTTCCTTTTTGAATTTCTTCGTGAAAATTATCCAGAGTTCTACCGCTGCCGGACAACAGGACCGCCATCTTCAGCATAACCTATTTCCCCTTAAAGTATTCATTTTTATCTACATTGACTTCCTCTAGCCACTCGGAAATTGCAGTGTCATACCGTGATGTCAAGGCAAAAACCTTGGTTGCAAGATAGAACCTGGTCTTCAGCGTTGTGTTTCCGGTACTGCGAATTTCATTAAGTACAAGTTCATAATCCGCAGGATCAACTATTACTGTAACATCATTGAAATTCTTGGCAGATGCACGCAACAGTGTCGGACCGCCAATATCTATGTTTTCAATAGCATCAGCCAAACTGCAATTTGGATCAGCCACCGTTTTTTCAAATGCATAGAGGTTGACGGCAACGAGGTCAATATTCTTTATGCCGTGCTCAAGACATTGCTGACGATGGCTATCGTTATCGCGCTGATTCAGTATTCCGCCATGAACTTTGGGGTGCAGGGTTTTTACCCTGCCATCAAGCATCTCAGGGAAATTTGTGAATTCTGCAACATCTTTGACCGCTACTCCGGCTTCCCGTATTTTTTTTGCCGTACCGCCGGTCGAGAGAATCTCTATTCCGAGTTCCTGCAGTTGAGTACAAAATCCTTCAATTCCAGATTTATCCGTTAAGCTGATAAGCGCACGTTCCATCTTCTTCATCTTTCTCTCCTATCTTTTACGTGTAAATTCGCGTATCTTTCTCCTGTCTCTTTTTCCCGGCTTCTTCTCTGGTGCTGGCTGACCGGCACGAAACATTCTACGCTGTTCAATCAGTGCTTTTCTCTTAGCTATACTCTCCTGCAATTCTTCATACAATAGCTGGGCCTCTGCTGCAGGACGGCGATATTTTGAGATACCCTCTATAACGATATCAAACTCAAGGTAACCTTTGGTTATCAACAACTTGTCACCAACCTTCACGTCCCTGGAAGACTTTGTTCTAGCCCCATTAAGATGAACCTTGCCCCCGTTGACAGCTTGTGAGGCAAGCGAACGGGTTTTGAAAAATCTGGCTGCCCACAGCCATTTATCAATTCGTATTTTAATTTCGGTTTCAGACATATCTTTAAATGGTGCATTTTTGCATTGGCATATCCCAGGACAAGTCCATAGATTACAATGATTACATCATAAACGCTTGAGAAAATATTTCTATGACAAAGAGTATGATAAATAAGGTTGAATCAATTGGAAAAGAGTAGTACAGAAGTGGAATAGTGCTAGGTAGACTCACTACACTGCAGGAGCGTATCAGCAGTATAGAAGCTGATCAGAACTGCAAACAGCATACACCCAAACATCAGATTATTGAAAGCAATACATTCGGATTATCCTCTTTAAGCGAAATTACCATGTCAGCTCAAATACAGGTCGTCGGGATCAAAGATATTCAGCTTCCCATTAAAGTGAAAGAAAAAGGTGGTGGTCTGCAGGACACAGTTGCAACCATGGCACTCAGGGTGAATATGCCTGGAAAATACAGAGAAAGTTGTCTTTCGGTTTTTACCTCTGTTCTTAATAAATATTTGGAAAATATCACCTATACGAATTTTTCTAAAATTCTCGAAGATGTAAAGCTGGCACTCAATGCCAAGAGTGCTGAGCTTGAGATGAATTTCTCCTATTTTATTGAGAAAAAAGCTCCCGTAACCGGCACCAAAGGGTTGATGGAATATGGTTGTACCTTTACCGGAACTTCCGGAAGCGAGAAGGATTTTCTGCTTTCGGTATGCGCGCCGGTTACCACACTTTGTCCATGCTCCAAAGAGATCAGCGAAGCCGGAGCTCACAATCAGCGTGCCGAAGTCTGTCTCAATGTCAAATTTTCAAAGTTTATCTGGGTGGAAGATCTGGTTGAGCTCATTGAAAAATCAGCATCATGTGAACTCTACTCACTGTTGAAACGACCGGATGAAAAGTTTGTCACCGAACAGGCGTATAAAAATCCCATGTTTGTCGAGGATGTTGTCCGAAAAGTTGCCATTTCAGCATTTGAACATCCTGATATTACCTGGTTTTCCGCAGGAGTCGAAAGTTTCGAATCCATCCACAAACATAGCGCCTATGCCTATGTAGACAGCAACGAGATGCGCTGATGAGGAAATAACCGCCCGAACCGTTTTCCCCTCTTATTTTTGTTTAAAAGCACCTGACAGAATTTCCTTAGCCTCCTCATGAGAATAATGCAGGCCATAGGCTTTATGATCCGGTCCGCACACCAAACACGGAACGCCAGAAACACCATATCTTTTCTGTGCCTCTTTGTCATGTTCGATGACAATCACTTGAAGATCAGCTCCCATCTCGTCTGCAATTCTCGACCACAAATTTTTAGCAGGTGGACAAAAGGCGCAATCCAATGAAATAATCAGGACTGGATAGTGAAGAGTATCAATTGATTCATGAGAGCTAGCTGGATCCATAATGTCATCATGGACAGCAAGGATCTCCTCGGCTAATGGAGCCGGCCGGAATCCTTCCGACGTTAGGAATGTTCTTCAGTAAAAACCAGGACTACTGTTCTTATCCCCTTGGTACTCAATGCCGTCGACATAAATCGTTGGAGAACCGAACAACCCCATTTCACCAGCTTCCTCTGCCGATGGAACAATTGTTACATCCAGATGAAAGCTTTTGGTTTTCTGTAATTCTTCTAGATCAGCAATCAGTTTTCTGGCTGTACCGCAACCATCAAAGGTAATGATTTGTATTTTTTTCATGATAAAGGTGTAACCAAAATTCATTTTTTTTACTGGCCATCGTCCATTTTATTGCGTCCCTGGACTTCAATAGCCGCTTTAATCATGCGAAAAAGCTCACGATAATATGTTTTGTTTCTGGTGCTGACATATTGATATGTACATCTCCTGAGATCCTTTTCATCAATATCCTGCAGTTCCTCTGTCAAATCGCTAATGTTTTCACTGTAAAAATCCGGCTCAAAGACAGTTCTCTCTCTGCGACAATCGTCATGCACTTCCATCGCGTCATTTATAATCACATCACGCCATCTTTCAGCTTGATGAAAAAGCTGATTTTCCTGCAAAGATGATCCCTTTCGTGCTTTGAGATAGAGATAGATTTCTTCCAGCGAATATTGGCGCAACACCTTCGCCAGATATTTTATCTGTCTTTTTCTCGCCCCGGATTTTAAGCCGCGGCAACCAATAATCTCATTTTTAACCTCTTGATTACCCGGAAATTTCTTTAAATCATTGTCACTCAGCTCCGCAAGTTCAGCCGCCAATGCTTCAACCTGTTTAAACAATCTTTTTTGTTCAGATCTGCTTATTTTCTCAACCATTGCTGCCACCATCTCCCTTCTTGACAAGGGATGGCTCATAATCAACCGGAGGCTGATATCCCAATAAGGTAAGTAACGTTGCTGCGACATTGGCAAGACCTGGATTTTCCTGGTTTGTCAGTGAAAATCGATCAACACCGCCAAAGTCACGAATGATAAATGGTACAGGATTTTTAGTATGTGCAACCATTGGCGTTCGCAGTCCGTTTTTCTCTGTCCACATGCAGTCGGCATTGCCGTGGTCTGCGGTAACCACAAGAATCCCACCTGCCTTTTCTACTGCTTTTACGAGTCTTCCCAGACAGAGGTCAACTGTCTCGACGGCAATGCGTATTGCAGCTTCAACACCAGTATGGCCTACCATGTCTCCATTTGGATAATTAAGGCGAATAAATCGATACTGCTTGCTTTGCACTGCTTCAATTACTGCATCGGTGATCTCATCTGCTTTCATCCATGGCCGTTTATTAAACTGTACCTTGTCGGACGGTATTTCCACGTATTTTTCAAGATTCTGATCTATATATCCAGATTTATTACCATTCCAAAAATAGGTAACATGGCCGAACTTCTGCGTCTCCGAGACCGCAAAGGAGCTAACACCAGCACTACACAGATATTCACCAATGGTATTGTTTATCGAGGGCGGATCTATCAGATAATTTTTAGGTATCATGGCATCGCCATCATACTGCATCATTCCTGTGTAAAATACATCGGGCACTCTTTTCCGGTTAAACTTGTTAAAATCCTTATCCTCAAAGGCGAGAGATAATTCGATTGCTCGATCCCCACGGAAATTAAAAAAGACAACACCATCACCATCTTCGATGGTTCCCACAGCAGTCCCATCGTCAGCAATGACAAAACTATCCATATATTGATCAGTCATATCAGGATTTTCCTGGTAATATGTACGGATAGCTTCACACGCAGATGTAAACCGCCGGCCTTCTCCAAGAACATGTGCCTTCCAGCCATTTTCCACCACATCCCAGTTCGCGTTATATCTATCCATGGTGGTAACCATCCGGCCTCCACCTGAACCTATACGATAATCTCTACCCTCAACCGATAATTCCTGTAAACGCTGCTCCAATGGTTCGAAATATTGCAATGCACTTTTTTGTCCGACATCCCGTCCATCGAGAAGACCATGAACACGAATCCTTTTCACCCCGGTTTCAAAGCAGTGATCCAAAAGGGAATACAGATGGTGTATATGACTGTGCACATTACCATCGGAGATGAGACCAATAAAATGAACGGTACCTCCGGTAAAACTTCTTTTCTCAATCCCCTTCCACCCAGCACCGGAATATATGGACTTGCTCGAGATAGCTTCGTTTACCAACTTGGCGCCCTGTGCAATAATACGTCCAGCGCCAAGGGCATTATGACCGACTTCAGAGTTGCCCATATCATCATCGGTGGGTAAACCAACTGCCGGACCATGCGCTTTAAGTTTGATTTGAAGGGGTTCTTCCATCAGTTTATCCAACACCGGGGTATAGGACATAAAGACCCCATTATTATTATCCTGCGCTCCAAGACCAACACCGTCCATTACAACAAATACAAGAGGGCCTGATATTTCAGAACCAGGTAACGGTTTCAAGACTAGATCTGTCATCTGATCTCCTTTTGGGTTATTTCCAGTCGTTATGTATTCCTTTATTCTTTAAAATCCTCGTTGTTTGTTTTGCTATTTACCAAGGAATATTTTAGAATAAAGGTTGCACATTTCTTCAAATTTACAACTTATTTTTCATAATAACGTACTACGACGCGTCGGTAGAATCTAACTCGTCACTTTATTTTCAGCGTATACCAAATGCCGCAGCATGTACAACACACTGAAATACAGCTTAGAGCATATCTACTAATGGTGGTCTGATAAAATCATGAAATCAAACAATAAAACTCGTCCGCTTGCTATAGATCTTATCGTTTCAGCTGCAAAGATTGATCGTTTTACCACTCTTCTTCAATCTGGAATACATCTCCCGGTGGAATCCGGTATGCCCCTTGGCGTATTCATTGATTCCCTTCCAGGATTTGATCTTGAGTATATATCAAACACAATTCAGACAATCTTTCTCGACGGCAATGCCATGGACGATTTAGAACATCCTCTTACCCGGCAGGACCATGTGCTCGCACTCTCGGCAGCAATGCCTGGACTTGCCGGGGCGATTTTCAGAAGAAACAGCCTCTGTGCCGCTCTGAGAACACGGAGTGATAGTCGTAGCACCAATAAAAAGAGTAACCACGATCTTTTTATTCTTCTTAAACTTTTTAATACCATCGCCCTGGAAAAAGGTGGGGAACTATTACGATCCGGGGGCATTTTCAGCGGAGATATCCTTTTCTCATTTTTTCAACAGCGCCCTTCTCTGTTGGACTCTATTAAATCTATTAAAATTGATGAAAAAATACAGACCGTTAAAGATTTTCTCTCCTCTCTTCCTGGCGCAGGTCCATATTATCTAAAAATACATACTTCCGAACAACAGGAACCAAGATAATGGCCGATAGCAAACAGTCAGACAGCAGGGACATGTTGGGCCGCAAGCCTCTTATTTCTGTTGATAAGGCTCGGGAAATTCTCATGAAACACCTGCAATGCACCGTAGGCAGTGAAAGTGTTTCCCTTGAAGATGCGTTGGATAGAATCACCGCTGCAGATATTATGTCAACTGAAGATCTGCCCAATTACCCCAGATCCACCATGGATGGCTATGCGGTGATTGCGGCAGACACCTTTGGCGCTTCAGAATCCATGCCCTGTTATCTGAACATCCAAGGTGAAGTACTCATGGGACAAAAACCCGAGGGGACATTGACCAGAGGAAATTGTTTTCGCATCGCGACCGGTGGCCTTATCCCACATGGAGCTGACAGCGTTGTCATGTTTGAGCATACCGTACCTGTTGACAATCGGCTTCTCGAAATAGTTAAAGGTGTCGGTCAGGGAACTAATGTGATTGGCTCGGGTGATGACATTAAAAATAACTGCCTTGCCCTGCCGGCAGGTCATCAGCTCCGTCCTCAGGACTTAGGGCTTTTAGCAGGATTAGGTATACAAAAAATAGAAGTAAGAAGAAAATTAAAGGTTGGTATTCTCTCCACAGGTGATGAAATTGTTCCCTACGCCGGACCATGCCCACCGGGAAAAATACGAAACATTAACTCCATAGCACTTTCCGGACAGGCAAGACGGCTTGGAGCCGAAGTAACCGACTATGGAATTGTTGTCGATAAGCAGGAAAGCTTTTTTCCAGCTATTACAAAAGCGGTAGCTGAGAACGATCTGGTCCTTTTTTCAGGTGGCAGTTCCGTTGGAACTCGGGACCTTGGAGAAAAAGCCATAGATACTCTGGGTACTCCTGGTGTACTGGTACATGGCGTTGCCCTGAAACCTGGAAAACCTGTCCTTATAGGGCTGCACTCTCGAACTCCTATCTTCGGTTTACCTGGACACCCGGTTTCCGCTATGGCCTGTTTCGATCTTTTTGTCAAACTGGCAATCCAACTACTCAATGGTACCCAAAAGACTGCTCCGGTCGATGAACCATATGTAGATGCTCTTTTAGGAAGGAACATAGCATCCGCCCCGGGCAGAAGAGACATCGTTCGCGTTCAGCTGGTCTCTGAGCGAGGTCTGCTCAAGGCATATCCGGTACTAGGAAAATCCGGTTCCATTTCCACACTCTCACGTTCGCATGGTTATATAGTCATAGAGGAAACTCTTCAGGGAGTATCAGAAGAATCACACGTTAAGGTGCATTTATATACATGAGCAAGAAAGATATATACCTCAAGAACAAGCCACTGTCAGAAGCAAAGCAGCAGTGGTATCAAGCTTTGCAGAGTATCGGTTTTTTTGACTATGAAACGGTAGAAACCATACCTGTCGATGACAGCATAGACCGGCTGACTGCAGAACCGGTTGTTGCCCGAAAGTCGTCTCCAGCATATAACGGTGCTGCCATGGACGGTATTGCCGTAAGATTCATTGATTTGACTGCAGCAAGTGAAGCCAACCCAATTGTGTTGAGCAAAGATAAATATCAGCAAGTAAATACTGGAAACGCCCTGCAATCACCCTACAATGCTGTCGTAATGATCGAGGATGTACATGAGCTTGGGGATGGCCAAGTTGAGCTGATTGCTCCCGCCACCCCATGGCAGCACGTCCGCACCATTGGAGAAGATATCGTTGCAACTGAGCTCATTCTTCCGGAATGCCACCGGATCCGGCCAATAGATCAGGGAGCAATGCTCGCCACCGGTGTTACCGAAGTGAAAGTTAAAAAGATTCCAAAAGTACTGGTGATTCCAACAGGCACGGAACTCATTCAGCCGGGAGAGTCAGGCTTGCCCGGTCAGATCATTGAATTCAACAGTCGCATACTTGCAGGCTACCTGGAAGAATGGGGAGCAAAAGCTCAAAGATCACTGCCGGTAACGGATGACCCAAATCTCCTGGAAAAGGCAATTATCGCAGCCACAAAGGTCAACGATATGGTTGTGCTGAATGCCGGAGCATCCGCCGGAACCAAAGATTTCACCTCCTCCGTGCTCGCAAAATTAGGTAAAGTTATTGTTCACGGTGTTGCGATAAAGCCCGGTAAACCCGTCATTCTTTCAATTGTCAACAACACCCCGGTCATAGGACTTCCCGGATATCCTGTCTCGGCGCTGTTAACCATGAGGCTTTTCCTGAAAGAAATGATAAGCAGATTTATAGGAATGGAGCTTCCTCCTCCAGAGCTGACCAAAGCAATAATGTCCAGGCCTGTACACTCCTCCATGGGTGTAGATCAGTTTGTCAGAGTGACCCTCGGTCACGTCGGGGAGAATCTGATGTGTACTCCCTCCGGTAAGGGAGCTGGAGCGGTTATGTCCATGGTCAGGGCTGACGGGTTATTGACCATCCCGGTTGGCAGTGAGGGACTTGGTGCAGGAGAAGAAGTCACCATCGAACTGCTTCGACCAATGAGTGAGATTGCAGCCACTCTTGTCATGATTGGCAGTCACGATAATATCATCGATCTACTTGCTAATCATCTGCACAAAAACAGGCCTAGCGTACGTATCTCTTCTGCCCATGTAGGCTCCATGGGCGGTATCATGGCCGTTCGCAGAGGCGAGGCTCATCTTGCCGGCACTCATCTGCTCGACGAGGAAACTGGTGAATATAATATTTCATTCATTCAGCGGCTCCTTCCTGGCAAAAAACTTAAACTCGTTAATCTCTGTTACCGAGAACAGGGTTTCATGGTACCAAAAGGCAACCCGAAAAACATATCTTCATTTACCACAATAGCTCAGGAAAAACTGACCTTTGTTAATCGCCAGGGCGGTGCCGGTACCCGCCTGCTCACCGACAAGATTCTCAAGGATGAAAATATCAATCCAGACGATATCAAAGGGTATGGCCATGAAGAGTATACTCATATGTCAATTGCCGCTGCAGTTGCCTCTGGATCAGTTGACGCTGGCGTCGGAATACGAGCTGCGGCATTAGCACTTGGACTTGATTTTATTCCAATAGCGGAAGAACGCTATGATCTGATAATTCCAAATGAGTTTTATACCGATTTCAAAGTTGAGGCCTTACTTGATCTTGTTCGCTCGAACAGTTTATTTCGTGACAAAATATTGGATATGGGCGGATATAACCTGCGTGATAGTGGTAAAATCATATATGAGCAATAAAACAAAAAAGACTTTTCAAGAGGAGCAACGCTCCATAATTCAAAGAGGAGAATGCCATGTCAGATAAAATTTTTCGTATTAACATGACCGATCTTTCTGCGTCCATTGAGGATGTACCACAGGATTGGGCAGCATATGGTGGACGCGGACTCACTTCAACGATCATTGCTGCCGAGGTAAATCCCGCATGTCATCCACTGGGACCAAACAATAAACTTGTAATTGCGCCCGGACTACTCTCCGGAACTCCTGCTGCCAACTCCGGTCGCATCTCTGTCGGTGCCAAAAGTCCCTTAAGCGGGACAATTAAAGAATCCAACGCCGGCGGAACATCAGCTCAGCTTCTCGCCAGATGTGGCTGTAAAGCTATTATCATCGAAGGCAATCCAGCCGAAGGAAAGTGGTACAACATTGCCATTTCCCCAGGCACCGTATCCATTAATGAAGAAACAGAACTTGTCGGCAAAGGTAATTTTGCAATAGCGGAGGTTTTAAATAAACGTTTTGAAGGTAAACGCGGTGTTATCTCCATAGGGGTTGCCGGAGAAATGAAAATGGCCTCCGCGAACATATCCGTTCAGGATCCTGATTACCGGATGCGATCTGCCGGGCGTGGTGGTCTCGGCGCAGTCATGGGATCCAAAGGTGTGAAATTCATTACGATTGATCCTAAAGACGGCAAGGTTGAAATTGCTGAACCTGAAGCCTTCAAAGCAGCTAATAAAGCTTTTGCCAAGGCGCTCACAAATCATCCGATCAGCCAGGGACTCGGCCAGTACGGCACCAATGTTCTTGTCAACATCATTAATGAATCCGGTGGCCTTCCTACCAGAAACTTCACTCTTGGGCAGTTTGAAGGTCACGAGAAGATTTCCGGAGAAACAATGTACGATATTATCCAGGAACGCGGTGGCAAACCTAAACATGGCTGCCATCCAGGATGTGTTATCCAGTGTTCGCAGGTATATAATGATGCAAACAAGGAATACAAAACCTCAGGATTTGAATATGAGTCTATCTGGGCAATGGGTGCCGACTGCTGCGTTGATGACCTTGACAAGATAGCCGAAGCTGACAGCATCATGGATGATTTAGGTATTGACACTATTGAGACGTCTGTTGCCATGGGTGTTGCCATGGAAGCAGGTGTCCTCGAATTTGGCGATGGCGATGGTATATGTCGAATTCTCCGTGACGAGGTCGGCAAAGGTACAGGACTAGGCAGAATTATCGGCGGTGGTGCTGCTCTTGTTGGAAAATCATTCGGAGTTACCAGGGTTCCGGTAGTAAAAAACCAGGCTATCCCGGCCTATGACCCAAGAGCGATCAAAGGAATGGGGGTAACCTATGCCACGTCTACAATGGGAGCTGATCACACCATGGGCTACTCGGTTGCTACCAATATACTGAATGTTGGCGGCTCTGTTGATCCTCTTTCCAACGAAGGACAGGTCGAGCTCTCCAGAAATCTGCAGATTGCGACAGCGGCCATAGATTCTACGGGAATGTGCCTTTTTATCGCCTTTGCCGCCCTTGATGATGAAACCTGTCTTCCCGCATTGATAGATTTAATCAACGCCCGGTTTGGCCTGAGTCTCACAGGAGATGATGTTGTCAACCTGGGTAAGTATATTCTCAAAACAGAGAAGAAATTTAATGAAGGTGCTGGATTTGGAAAAGAAGACGACCGTTTGCCAGAGTTTTTCAGCACTGAAAAACTGCCTCCACATAATGTTGTCTGGGATTTGAAAGATGAAGAAATTGACAGCTTTTGGAATTTCTAAATGCGCCTTACAATAAAACTCTTTGCCTTCTTTAGAGATAACCGTTTTAAGGTCCAGGATTTCTTCTTTGAAGAAGGTACAACCGTTCAACAGGTAATTGAACATTTTCAAATACCTGTTGATGAAGTTGGAGTCACCATGATTAATGGGCGGCACTGCCAGCTTGATGACATCTTGTCGGAAAATGATATCCTTGGTATTTTCCCCATGATTGGCGGTGGTTAACAGGGATCACAATCTCTCGAGAGCAAACATGCCATGCAAACATTACATGCCCGCGTTGAAGGTCGCGTTCAAGGTGTTTTCTTCCGTGATTCAACCAGGAGACAGGCGCAAAGCCTGGGATTGACCGGCTGGGTAAGGAATATGCCGGATGGAGCAGTTGAAACAGTTATTCAGGGTGAAGAGGAGACGTTACAAAAAATGAAAAATTGGCTCAAAGAGGGCCCTCCCCATTCCGTTGTGGTCAATGTTTCATATAAAGAAATTGAAGGAGACATGAACTACAATGATTTCAAGATTATACTCTGAAATTACAGATACTCATAAACGATGACAAGTGATCAGGCCCCTGCCGGGGAAATATTTTCATTTCCCCGGCAGTCCTCAATCATCTCCACAATACAAATCTCCTTCCTCTTGTTTTACAAATCAGAGAGCGAGATTTTTACCATTGCCTTTCTTTCTGCATTTTTCCTGACTTACAGAGTCTTTAAATATTGCTGCACCTCGCTCCATTGCACAGAAATCGCCGCACATGGTACAGGTACTGGCATTTTCAGGCGTTCTACTCTGCCGAATCTGCTCAGCCTTTTCAGGAAACATGAGCAGTTTAAAATGCTCTTCCCAGTCAGTATCACGTCTTGCCAACGCCACCATTTTTTCCTGTTCACGCCTCTCCGGATATTTAGCGATATCACCTATTCTGGCAGCAAGTCGGGTAGCCCTGAGACCTTCTCGCACATCGCTTTCATCGGGAAGCGCCAAATGCTCGGCGGGCGTTATGTAGCAGATAAGATCTGCACCGTGCCAGGCTGAACTCGCCGCTCCAATGGCAGCAGTTATGTGATCGTACCCGGCACCTGAATCAGCTGGCAGCGGACCAAGAACATAATATGGTGCGCCTCCGCTCATTGCCTTTTCCAGCATAATGTTACCCTGAATTTCATCCAATGGAACATGACCGGGTCCCTCAACCATCATCTGGCAACCCATGTTTCTGCCAAGCTCAGCAAGTTCGCAGTTGATGACCATTTCAGCCATCTGCGCCCGGTCATGGCTGTCATGTATAGCTCCGGCGCGAATACCATTGCCAAGAGACAGCACCGCATCATATTTCTTCATTAACTCACAAACCCGGTCAAACTGTTCATACAATGGGTTTTCTTTATTGTTATACTCCATCCAGGACACCATGAAAGTGCCACCTTTGGAAACCAGTCCACCATAGCGGAACCCCTGATTGCGCAGCCTCTCAATGGTATATCTGTTTATGCCGCAATGAATGGCCATAAACGATATCCCATCCGCCAACTGACGTTCAATAAGCTCAAACAGGTATTCACTGTCAAGCTTATTAGGATTATTGTATTTTCTTGCAGCCTCTGCAAATGCCTGATAGAGAGGTACATTTCCTACTGGAAGGCTGCAGGCAGCGAGAACTTCTCTGCGGATAAGATCAAGATCACCACCCGCTGACAGTTCCATCAGGGTATCTGCTTTTTCCTCCTCGGCCACTCGCGCTTTACGCACCTCCAGTTCAGCATCACAAATATCCGATGAAGTACCGATTGAAGCGTTTACCTTTGTCCGCAGCCCTTTGCCGATTCCTACAATTTTTTGGTGTTTCCTTAACGGGTGCATAGGAATAACTATGTGGCCTTTAGCTACGCCTTGCCGGATTACCAGGGCATCAAATCCTTCGTCCTTTGCAACCTTTGTCATAGCCTCGGTGACCACGCCTTCTTTTGCCAGTTCAATCTGTGTTTTCATAACTTTTTCCCTCTTTATCCTGTTAAAAATATGTAGCCATGGGATGGGCAAAAAGAAAGTCCATAAAAGAAATGTATCTCTTTTATGGACTTGTCTGGACTACAAAGTCAGTATCTTTCCGGCAGGTCTTCTGACTTACGGATCATTCTCCGGCTGCACCTTCCCGCCCACACTCTTTATATGAGTCTCGACAGTGGCATATTACAGCCTTTGTCCCCGCTTACAGCGCTGGCCCAACGTTACGGATTTACACCGTATTCCCTTTTCATCACCTGAAGCGGTGACACCTGAAAGTTATTTCATGCAATTTTTACTGAAAAAATGTATCTCTGTAAAGCATAAATGTAGGCATGTCTGATCATTATGGATAATCCCTCTGACCAGACACACTTAAATGCTTCCTGCTTTATTTTTTTGATAGCTTTTTGCCATGTTTTCAACTGAACTTATTTCTTCCGTATCACATGCTCCCGGCGTCTACCTGATGTTGAACAACAAATCTGCTGTCCTTTATGTTGGCAAGGCCAAGGACTTGAAGAAACGTCTCTCATCATACACTCGCGCACTTGATACAGTTCATGGTAAAACTGCCATAATGCTTGCCCAGGTTGAGAAAGTTGATACCATTATCACCAGGACGGAAAAAGAAGCACTCATCCTGGAAGCATCTCTCATCAAGAAGCACAGTCCAAAGTACAACATTATCTTGAGGGATGACAAAAATTATCCATTAATCAAAGTTACAATTCAGGAAGAATGGCCGCGAGTCATGATGGCACGCAGACGTCGTAAGGACGGCGCACGATATTTTGGACCATATTCTTCAGCTTCGGCGATGTGGTCGACCCTGAAACTCATCAGTAAGCTTTTTCCACTTCGTCGCTGTAAAGGAAGAAAACTTAAATACCGCAAGCGCCCATGCCTGAATCATCAGATGGGCCAGTGTCTCGCCCCCTGCTCCGGCCTAGCAAACCATGATGAATATATGGACAACGTTGGCAGAGTCATGATGATTTTAGAAGGCAGAAATACCGATCTTATCGCCACGCTGAATACTAAAATGCACCACCATGCCGAACAACTCGACTTTGAAAAGGCAGCAAAAATCAGAGACCAGATCGGAGCACTCTCAAAAACTCTGGAAAAACAAGTAGTCGCCGCTCGAAATATCATAGATCAGGACATTTTCGGTTTTTCCCGGAAAGACACCTCGGTAGCCGTGGCAGTACTGATCATCAGAGGTGGGCTGATCGGCGGCAGTAGAAATTATTTTCTGGCGAATCCTTTAGGTGATGACGGCTCTGTTCTGGCTCAGGTTCTCAACCAGTTTTATTATCACGGTGATAACATACCTCGAGAAATAATTATCCCTTTTGAGGTTGAAGATGCCCTGCTATTACAGGAGCGCTTTAGCGAGCTTAGGCAGGCAAAAGCTGAAATTGTTACACCTCAAAAGGGTCACCGGGCCGAACTCTTGCGCATGGCTGAGGCAAATGCGGCTCAACTATTTGAAGAAAAAGAGAAAAAGGAGCTGTCCTGGTCCAGTCTTTCTGCATCATGCATAAAGAAACTGAAACTTCAAGTGCCACCAGAAACCATTGAATGCCTGGATATCTCCAATATCAGTGGAAAGATGGCTGTTGGTTCTCTCATCTGTTTTCAAAAAGGCGAGCCTGCCAAACAGAATTATCGTCACTATAAAATACGCAGTATAGACACGCCCGATGATTATGGAATGATGGCGGAAGTGCTGCAGAGAAGATTTACGAAGGGTATTGAAAAAGGTGATCTTCCTGATCTTTTTATGGTCGACGGAGGTAAAGGACAACTGGCAATGGCCTTGAGAGTTGCGAGGGAACTGGGCATAGAAGATTCAATGGAATGGTTGGGTATTGCCAAAGAAAGAAAAGAGGAGGGGGAAAAGCTCTATAAGCCAGGGAGAAAAAATCCAATTGTCCTTCTTCCTCACGATCCGGTGCTCCTGTATTTAATGCGCATCCGTGATGAAGCACATCGTTTCGGGATCACCTTTCATCGCAAACTTCGCAATACAGCAACACTCGCATCGGAACTTGATAAGATCAGCGGTGTTGGGCCCACAAGAAAAAAGAATCTGCTGAAAACGCTCGGCAGTCTCAAGAAAATCAAACAGGCATCGGTTGAAAATCTCAGCAGCGTTACAGGAATAGGACCTGATCTCGCTGCTGAAATTTATAGCTATTTCAGAACCAAGCAGTAAAGCGAAAAGTTCTTTCTTCCCCAGTTATTGTATTTCTGCGTTCTTCTGAACATGGAACTTTTACTGCTCTTTTTTCATGAATGGATATGAAAAATCTGTTGGGGACACAAAGGTTTCCTTAACTGTTCGTGGAGAAACCCAACGCAGCAGATTGGTATAAAAACCGGCCTTGTCATTCGTCCCGGACGCCCGACCTCCACCAAAAGGCTGCTGCCCTACCACAGCACCCGTCGGCTTATCATTAATGTAAAAATTGCCTGCAGAATGCTCAAGCTTTTCTAGGGCCATGCTGATAGCACCTCTATCCTTAGCCATGATTGCTCCAGTAAGTGCATAAATTGAGGATGTATCGCAAAGCTTTAGCGTTTCCTCATATTTCTCATCATCGTAAACATAGATGGTCAGAACGGGACCGAATATTTCCTCAACCATGGTCTTAAAGTTCGGATTATCGGTTACAATCACAGTTGGATCAATAAAATAACCGATGCTGTCATCGTAGCCTCCACCCAGAAGTATCTCAGCATCCTTGTGGGTTTTTGCAAAATCAATGTATTCTACGATTGATGCAAAAGCTGCTTTATCTATCACCGCATTCACAAAGTTACTGAAATCCGTCGGCGGACCTACCGTAATTTTTACATACTCCTCCTGGAGACGGTCACGCAATCTAGGCCAAAGAGTTTTGGGGATATAAGCCCTACTTGCAGCTGAACACTTTTGTCCCTGATATTCAAAAGAACCACGTAAAAGAGCGGTTACTGTCTGATCAACATCCGCACTGTTATGCATAAAAACAAAATCCTTTCCTCCGGTCTCTCCAACAATTCTTGGATAGGAAATATACCTCTCAATATTTTCACCGACTGTTTTCCACATCTGTTGAAATACCCTGGTAGAGCCGGTGAAATGAATTCCGGATAAATGTTTATCAGCCAGGCAGATATCTCCTACAGCGCTGCCTGCCCCTGGAACAAAATTAATTACTCCAGCTGGCAACCCTGCCTCTTCAAGAATTTTCATAAACAGATATGGGGTATAAACACAGGAAGAGGCCGGTTTCCAGACAACCGTATTTCCCATAATGGCTGGTGCAGTGGCCAGATTACCGGCTATTGCCGTGAAATTGAAAGGGGTAACCGCAAAGACAAAACCTTCCAGTGGCCGATGTTGAACATAATTCCATACTCCAGGTGAAGATTTTGGCTGCTGATTGTATATCTGCTGAGCAAAATAGACATTGAAGCGGAGAAAATCGATAAGCTCACATGTCGCATCAATTTCAGCCTGATAGACATTTTTCGAAGCAGTTAACATTGATCCGGCATTCATACGAAACCTATATTTTTGAGCCAGGAGCTCAGCAGCTTTAAGGAAGATGGCACAACGCTCCTCCCAGCGCAGCTCCTGCCATTTTCTCTGTGCATGTACTGCTGTATCTATCGCCAGCTGCACCTCTTTGGCTCCAGCCTTGTGATACGTGGCCAAAACATGGTTATGATTATGAGGCATAACAACCTGGCCTATATCACCGGTGGTGATTTCTTTTCCTCCAATGATCAAGGGAATTTCAAGATGAGTAGCTGCAGTTTTCTGCAATGCTTTTTCGAGCTGCTGGCGATCCCTGCTTCCTGGAGCAAAGTCATAGACCGGTTCATTTGTTGGCTCTGCTAAATGGATAATACTGTTATTGACTAAATTCATATTTAAACCTTTCTGAATGTGATTCATGTTAATGATAGGCTTTGATGTAATGTTCTCGAAGATCATCACCTCGACTCAGCACAACATATCTATTGTATGATTTTGTAATTATAGGTTATTTTAAAGAATATCGACTATCATCGATTTTAAAAGCCTCCTTCTGTTGAGTGACGATATGTAAAAAAAAGTAATACTTCTCCACAAGTTCTCAAAATTTTTATTATTCAATGACCAAGTTATTAGTGTTAGGTGATGTTCTTTGAAACAAACAGATCTCTTGTATTGAGAAAAGATGATTTCGCGTACAGGGGGCCGGACTCCCTCCCCCTGTAAATGAAAGCACTATAACGTTTTATCCGCCGGATAAAGCTGGAAATACATCTATTTTATCGCCATCTTTAAGGAGCGTCTGCGCAGTTATTACCGTACCATTTCTGACAGCAATAACACCGCCTAATTCCACTCCTGCTTGAGCGGCACTTTTTGCAAGCACCCATTCAAGTGTCTTTGGTCCAACCATGTCCACCTCCACCTCACCAGCATCGGAAAGTCTAAAGCAAACCGTTACCATTGCATGGCCTGTGCAGTTTCTTCGTCAGTGATATCCATTCGTTCACCGGTTTCAGGCAGCATCTCCTGGTAAAATGAATCGGTAAATCTATGTGCGGAAACAGGTATACCGGCATTGGCGTTAAACTGGTGCTCAGCCCTGAGTGTTGCCTTTACAAAATCATCAAATTCTGTGGCACTGATCTCCTCACCATAACGAGCCTGAAGAAGATCAAGCAATGGTCCCATATCATTCCGTACGGAATAGCGTACAAAATTGCACATACCCATGGCATCCATTCGAGAGCCGATGACTTGAAATTTTTTAGACAAACCAACTTTACCTTCTTTGCTTGATAAATTTTCTTCATCGCGAAGGGTGAAACCAAACGTGTGGTCCGCTCCCATCGGTGAAGAGAGGTAGGTCATTGCCATCCCTTTTGTTCCCCTTGGCTCGTATGCCGGAATGGCTTGACTAAGAACATGGGGAGCATGACGTACTCCAAGAACTTGAGCGGCAATTTTACATCCTGAGCCAAGTATTCGCCCTAATGGAGTAACGTTTCGTATTTCCACCATGAATTTGATGGCAGCTGCATCATCGCCAAATTCTGCCAAACCAGCTTCCATGGCAACACCAATCGCCGCGCCACAATCAAGAGTGTCTACACCGGCATCGTTGGCTATACGATTCATTGTTGCTATGGTATCAAGGTCTTTCAGGCAAAGATTGGAACCCATGAGCGCCATGGTCTCATATTCCACAGGCGAGCAGAGCAGGTTGCCATCTTTGTCCGGATACACATTCGAACACTGGATAGCGCAAGGGCGCATGCAGGCGTGCTGGGTAAGTCCCTCCCCGCCACGTTCCTTAATAATATCGTACATGGACTGAGCATTAATTTTCTCTGCACCTTCCATTACACCGTGAGTAAAGTTTCTGGTGGGCAATACCTTTAGCGCTTGGCAGATATCTACCATTGCTGCGGTACCATACTTGGTGAATTTAGATGATACCGGATTTTCCTTCAGTAACTGGACAATTTTTCTGGACCCAGCCTTAAATTTATCTGGATCAATAAATTCAGGCTTTACCTCACCATCATCCCTGACCACCATGGCAATGATTTTCTTCGAGGCCATGACAGCTCCAAGCCCCCCTCTGCCGGCATAGCGAGAGCAGACGCCATGAGGATCTGAGCAGGCAATTCCTGCGGTATAGAGAAGTTTTTCTCCAGCTGGACCGATGGTGATACAACCAGCTTTTTTACCAAATTTTTCACTGAGCAACTCGGATTTTTCATACACTCCCTTGCCTGCGAGAAACTCTCCATCGATAATTTCAACACCTGCCTTTCCGATAACTATGATTTGCCAGGAAGCATCTTGTGCCGGAGCATCTTCTAAGGCTATGCAGCGCAAACCTTGCTGAGCCATGCGGTTACCAACGATTCCTCCGGCATTACTCTCCTTTATTCCACCATTGAGAGGACTTTTCCCTCCGATACTCAGTCGATCGGAACTTGATACCGTGGTGCCACTAAGAGCACCATTACAGAAATACAATGTGTTTTTTTTCCCAAGTGCTTCACAATCAGCAGGAGTTTCTTGACTTACCAGGTACGATGAAAGAGTTCTTCCACCAAGAAGATACTCCCTGGAAGAATGACTTTCCCTTTTCACTTCACCGTTTGCTGTGTTGATTCGTAACATGGAAAACATTGGCTTACTCCCTTTTAGAGTTATATGATCTGAAATGCAGTCTTATGTCGTTATGAATATAGATAGATGCAGGTAAAACAGTCAAAAGTCTCCTGTCATAATCACTTTATCCTTTAAAAAACAAGGCTTTGAGAATAACGCTAGCCATTTGCGGATTTTCCTTCACTCTTCTAGTGCAGTAGCCAAACCACTGCTTTCCGAATGGAACATAAACCCTCATCCGGTGGCCTTTCTCAAGAATTGACTTTCGTAAACCAGGAGTTACTCCATAAAGCATCTGGAATTCGTACCTATCCATGGGAACCTTATATTTTTCAATCAACTCGTAGGCACCTTCAATAATAGGCTTATCATGGGTGGCAATGGCCGGATACATTTTGTTTTGAAACATTAGCTCAATGTCATCAATAAAATGTTTATTGACCTCTTCATACTTTTTATATGCAATTGAGGCAGGTTCTACATATATACCTTTGCAGAGGCGAAAATTCAGCGGATTATCTTCACTGTTCAAATCCATGAGATTTGTTATATCCTGGTACGTTCTCTTCAAGTATGCCTGTAAAACCAAACCAACGTTTTCAGGAAATTCCTTTTTTAATTTTCTGAACAGTTCTATCTCCAAATCAGTACATGGAGAGTCTTCCATATCTATGCGGACAAAATTATTATAGGAAGCTGCCTTGGCAACCACCTCCCTGATAAGCGTGTGGGCAACCTCCTTATCAATCAGCAAACCAAAAAAGGTGGGCTTCAGACTGTAATTTCCACAAATTCCGGCTTTTTCAGCTGCCTCAATAACATGGAGATATTCTTCTTTGTTGGCCTCTGCCTCATCAAGGTTCTTGATAAATTCACCAAGGACATCAATGGTTGTCATTATCCCTTCTTCATTGAGTTTCTTGGCCGCATTGATCGCATCTTCGATTGTTTCACCGGCAATATAATCTTTAGAAAACAGCCAAACTAATTTTTTGGGCATGTATGGCAAAAGGCTTGATATGGTTTTACTCAACATTTATTCTCTTCTTCCAAGTAAAAGTCAGTATTAGGTTTTATTTTTCACTTTTGTACAATACGGCCAGCCCCCATTCTGCTAAATGGGCACGCTTGAGTCAATTCTCAGGTGAGGTGTATCTTCTCGTTATCTGCATTGTCTGGTCTCCGTTTGCCAAAATCGCAGGGATAGCCATATGGTGAGTTTCCTGACCACCACACTATAGCAGGAAACACTCAAATAAATCCAGACAGGAGTTCCGCCAAAACACGCTCTATCGATCAATATTTAATTCTTTACAACAAAATCGTTTCAGCACCAAAGAGAATTAAAATGTCAATAAAACTATTGGCAACATAAGAGAGTAGCATCCGATTTGAATAAACCTAAACGTCATTCTCCTCTCTTCCATGGCGATCCTATGAGCTGACCAACCTTTTGTTGAGTTCCCAGATTTTTCCAAACTCAAATTTAAATTACATTTTTATTGCATATTATTTTAGTATACAATATATGAATACATAACTTGTACGCTATAGAATTGTGACTGTCAAGCACTTTTAGAAAGAGTAATAGGTTGATCAAAGAGGCCATTATTTTTATGAAATATATGGAATATATCAACAGTTGAAAAGAGCATGAAAATAGCCAAACTACATTTTTTTCACATTGAATCTTCTTGCTACATTGTGAGTTTCTCTGTTTATTAATACTCTGGAGTTTAGAGTTTCATTACATGAGTTAGAAAGCCGCATAAGGGTCTGTTTTTTTTGACAGCTTCTTCTCCTGGAGACAGATTTAATTCATTTTTATCGGATAATATCATGTGGTTGGACTTGTATCCGTAATGTTATGAAAATCTTTTTATCGCCAGTTCAACGGGCACACACTTTTTAATACTAACATCAGCTATAATCTAAAAATTATGGAGAATATAAGAGGCAATTCGGAGGATACCGTCTATCTGAAAATCAAAAATGCCATACGAAAAAGATATATCAAGCAGGGAAACCAGCTTGTAGAAGGCAGTCTTGCTCAAAATCTTGGCGTCAGCAGAACACCCGTTCGCAGTGCCATTAGAAGACTTGAAGCTGATGGATTGGTAAAAAGCGTTCCCAATAGAGGTGCATTTGTTATTACCCCCACTCTTAGAGAAATAGAAGAAACATTTTCAGTCCGTGGTCATCTTGAACAGATGGCAGCCGCCCTGACAGCGCAATCAATCAATCCTGGACAGATTGCCATTCTTAATGAATTAATTGAAAAGGAGGCTATAATTTTTGAAAAGCAGAACCTGGACGAATATTATCTGGTGAATGACACTTTTCATCTTAAAATTGCCGAATTCTCTAACAATGGAGTGCTCACCTCCTATGTAAATACCCTGCTTGACAGGACTCGAATCTTTTTGATTCTCTTTGACCCTTTTAGCAAACTCTCAATAAGTCCGTCTCTCAAAGATCATCAGAAAATCGTCGAAGCTCTGGAAAGGCATGACCAGGATGGTGCGGCTCAAGCTGTGGCAGCTCACATACAAAGTTCAATTGATGACCTCGAAATGGTTGAAGTCATGCCTGAAGACTATCTTAGTATTTAAAAAGCCACTATTTGCTCTCTTTCCTCCCCAGACCTATGCATGCCTCATCGAAATATAAAAGTGCGCTTTTCGCCATATCATCAGCCATACTCATGGCTACAATTGGTGTTTTTTCAAAATTTATTGGATTAGATGCCGCCACCATCACCTGTTTCAGACTTTTAGTCGGAGCTTTTTTCATGCTGCTTTTTCTCCTGGTACAGGGCAGACTCTCACTTCTTGCACAAAAGCCGCCTTGGGCAGTTATCGTTAACGGATTTTTACTCGCTGGTTTCATCATTTTTTACGTGCAGGCAATGAATTATACAACCATGGCCAATGCCATTATGCTGGTATATTTTGCCCCGCTTTTTTCTGCAGTTATTGCACATTTTTTTATGAGAGAAAGACTGCAGCTATTTTCAGTGCTACTCATTGTTATGGCAATTCTCGGATTTGCAATGATATTAGAGTTCAAACTCAATGTACATGGTGACAAAGCCAGGGCTTTAGGGATGGCCTTTGCTTTACTGGCGATGTTTTGCTACAGTGGATTTATCCTCATGAACAGAAAGATTTCTGTTCATGTCTTCAACAGTACATTTTATCAACTTCTGGTGGGTGGTAGCATTATTGCGCCATTGGTTATAATCAACTCCACTTCAATCTCAATGCATCAGTTAAGCCTGCTGGCGGCAGTTGGATTTTTCCCAGGTTTTCTTGGCATTCTCTTGGCTGTACTGGCTCTCAGGAATCTCAATACCGCGTCATTTGGTACACTCGCCTACTTTGAACCCTTAGCTGTCATCCTGTTTGGCTGGATACTCTTTGGTGAAAAACTTTCCCTTTTACAAATAGTTGGCTGTTGTATTATTCTGTCCTGCGGAATTATTAAGGTAATAACGGACACAAAACCAGAAAAGATCATTTAACTTGAACTGCAGGTGATTTTTGCGTCAACCACACGCCAAACATTATAATTACCGCGGCAAATATCTGGTTTCTGACAAATGTTTCTCCCAATATCAGCCAGGCCAGAAACACACTGATAACCGGAATGAGATTGATATAAACTGCCGAACGGCTGGCTGAAACATATTTTAGTCCATAATTGTACAATCCATATGCACCTAAGGTTATTGCTGCTCCCAGATAGACGATAGCGAGAGCAGATGACGAATTAATATGATCTGGTAATTGTGTTCCAGGTATAAACAGTAGCGGAAAATAAAAAACACATCCAGCCAAGGCCTGAATTGCTGTAAGAAAAAATGGGGAATACCGCACAGTCAGGTAACGAAGAGTCACCATATAACCTGTGGCGCAAATCATGGCAAAAAATTCAAAACAATTACCCAGAATGGGGTTTGGGGCATTTTCACCTGGGCTGCTTTCCAGCGTTAGCCAACAAACTCCGCCGACTGCTGCCGCAGCACCTATCCACCCTTGAGTCCCGGTCTTTTCATGAAGAGTCATCGAGGCAACGATCATCACAAGAATTGGTAAAACAGCAGTGATCATGCCAGCCTGGGCAGCAGTCGTATAAACAATTGCCTGGGCCTCAAACAAAAAATAGAGACAAGGTTCACAAAAGGCCATGAATAGAATGAGTTTGTAATCACCTTTCTGGTAATGAACCGGACTTCTGGAGCGAAATCCTAGTAAAAACAGGCAACATATACTGGCAACAAACATTCTTCCGAATATAACGACAATGGGATCATACGCTCTAAAGGCAAACTTCAATGCAATAAAAGAGCTTGCCCAGAGAATCGTAGCGCCTACCAATGCCAATTGTGGCAGAAACCTTTTCATATTTTCCTGTTGTTAATGACAGACTTGTGTGTAAGTAAGGTAGTACTAAAGGTAGCGCTCAAGCTCACTCATTACTCGTCCATGGATATTGATTACAGCGGTATCGACTTTTAATATTCGCCGCCCCAGATGAAAACCTGAAAAACCAAGAGCTTGGAATTTTTCAACTTCAAAATCTACCCATCCCCCCTCTGGCCCGATTGCGATTAAAACCTTTTTGGAATGGACATTAATATGTTGGTGCAGCATCTTTTCAGATAATGGGTGAGCAATCAGCAAATCGTTATATCTATTTTTAATTTCAGGCAATATATCCTCAATAAACGGTCTGAATTTCGGGTGAAACATGACCGTTGGAGGCACCGTATCCACGGCCTGCTCCAGACCATGAAGAAGGTGTTCCATATATTCATCTGGCTCAATAATCCCGGCTTTCCAAAAACTTTTTTCGACACGCGCTGCATTTATTATATGTATGGTGCCTATCCCCAAAGAGGTTATCTGGGAAAATATCCGGCGCATCATTATTGGCCTGGGAAGTGCCAGAATGAGATCGAGCGGAACTTTTTCCGGGGGTGAAGAAAAAAAATCAGGATCAATCTCCACCATAAAAGGATATTTCCTGTGAATCAGTGTTACCGTACCAACACCAATTTTCCCGTGCAAAACACCTATCTTCACATGGTCTCCAGGCTCACAGCGTAATACCTTGACTATATGTTTCGCCCTTCTGTCGGTGAGACGAACCATGTTGTCCTTTATTTCATTGTTGTCAACGATTATAAGATTCATAATGTTCCATTTACCCGAAACATCTTTAAGCTACAAGCCGTTATGTCTAGGAAGTAGGTTCCTGGCTGAACAATTCAGTATTCTAAAACTTTGCCAAAGAGAAACTATATGGTAATATCGTGCGCCACAAAGGAGCGATAATGCACATACTCTATAACTTTTTCCAGCTCATTCTACTCATCCTGCTTTTTCCGATTATCATTATCTATATTGGTATCCGTAAAAAGTATCGCAGCTGGATTCCATTACGCCTGGGCAGAAATTTACAAGCTGCATTGGCAGGTGTTACTCCCAAAAAACACACCATCTGGATACATGCGCTCTCAGTTGGAGAAGTCACCTCCGCACTACCGCTGTCAGCTGCCCTGAAGAAGGAATTCAGCGAAAGTAATCTTATTTTCTCCGCTTCAACGAGATCGGGTTATGAACTAGGAAAGAAACTACTATCTCCACACTGTGCATCAATACTTCCCTTTCCCTTGGATTTATTACCGGTATGCAGATATTTTATCAAAACCGTCTCCCCAGATCTTTTCATTCTTGTCGAGACAGACTTCTGGCCAAACTTCCTTAGAATTCTTGAAAGAGAGAAAATCCCCGCCGTACTTGTCAATGGCAGAGTCTCCAGGCAATCGATGGCACAGTACTCAAAGTATTCATTTTTTTTCAAACCGATGTTCACCACCCTTGCCTATTTGTGTGTGCAGACCGAGTCTGATCGACAAAGATTCATCGATCTTGGATTATCTCCAGGCAAAGTCCTGAAACTCGGCAACCTAAAATACGAGCCAACTGTCGACAGCCACAACAATGTCATATTACCGATACCAGAAAGAGAAAATAAAACGATTTTCATTGCTGGCTCTACCCATCACGGCGAAGAAGAGTATATACTCACAGCTTTCCTGTCCTTGAAGAAGAACTATGACGTCAAACTCATTATCGCTCCACGTGACATTCAAAGGGCTGGCAACATAGCCGTTTTAGCCAAGTCTCGCAACATTTCCGTGCAATTAAGATCCGCCGGAACACCCTTCACAGCAGACCTGCTCATCCTTGATACCATAGGTGAACTCACCGCTATTTATGCAGCTGGTGATATTTGCTTCGTTGGCGGTAGTCTTGTTAACGAGGGTGGTCATAATCCATTAGAGCCGGCCTACCACGGTAAACCAGTCATTTTTGGACCTTACATGACCGATTTCGAAGAAATCAGTCAGGATCTTGTCCATGGTGGAGGGGCATTTTCCGTTACCGACCAGGATCAATTGCTACACGTCGTCGAGAGCCTTTTAAAGAACGAGGGATATCGCCAACAGTGCGGAAGAACAGCACAGGAGATCGTGATAAGAGCAAAGGGAGTACTGAAAAAACATGTAGAACTGATTAAGGATATCATTTGAATCTTCTACCTTACTTCCGTCACCATCCTCTTGTCACCATAACCCTCAGCTATATAACTGGAATAACGCTTTCATTTTATCTGACTCTTCCCAATCAACACTTCTACCTCGTTCTCGTACTTACAGGACTTGCTGTTGTGCTGACAATTCTCCTTAAATCAAAATATGCTCAGATGGCGATGTTGATTTTTTTCTTCCTGGCGGGTCATCAAAACGGCTGCCTGAACCAGGCTCCTCCAGATTCACCACACCATATTTTCGCACATGTTAACAATGCCAAAGAAACTATTGTCCTTGGCACAGTTCATCAGGTATTTGGATTTAACGGCAAAACTTCAAAATTCGATGTTGCGACTTCAGCCAGACGTACTGTTGATACTGCCTTTGAACCGGTCCACGGTATCGTTCGCTTCACCATGGAAGGCCGTCTTCCCGTTACCATTATTCCTGGGAAGGCCTTCGCCATTCGCGCAAAACTCAACACACCTAACAAATACGCAACCCCAGGAAGTTTTGATTATCCCAAATATCTGGCCAGACAGCATATATACGTTACCAGCTTTATTGAATCGCCACTGTATATCCAGCCAATCCATTTAGAACAACCTCTCTATCATACTTTTCGATTTGCTCCTGAAGTTTTACGCACGTCAATCAACACTTTTATTGACAGCCACCTTGAGGGAGAACATGCAGCCGTCTACAAGGCCCTGCTTACCGGGGACAGGTCATCCATATCAACCAATCTTTTCGAATCTTTCAAGAATTCTGGATGCTTACACATTCTAGCCATTTCCGGCATTCATATGTCACTGCTTGGACTCGTCCTCTATATCTGTTTTTTCTGGCTGCTTCGCCGTTCCACATGGTTGATTAATCGAATTAATACAAGAAAAACTGCTGTCTGCCTGTGTATTGTACCCCTGCTCTTCTATACATTTATCGCCGGAGCGAAGATTCCGGTGGTACGCTCATTTATCATGAGTCTGGTGGTCATCGTCGCCATCTGCTATGGGAAAAAACACTCATTCGCATCAATGGTATCCCTTGCTGCTCTACTTATTTTAGTCTTTTCACCAGTCGAGCTGAGCACACCATCATTTCAACTGACTTTTGCTGCGGTTATCTCAATTGCTGCTACCTTTCCAATCCTGGCGCGTATAAACGCGGCTATTAGAAGCACGTTCAATACTTCATACCTTATCACGGTAGTAACCTGGATAACAGCCAGCCTTGTCATTTCAATTGCTGCCACACTGGGCACAGCTCCCTTGCTCATCTATCACTTCAACTTGATTTCTCTCATTGGTATTATTGCAAATCTTTTCGTAGAACCTCTTTTATGTCTGTGGAGCCTTGTCATTGGCTTTATCGCCGTTGCATTTATATTTGTCTCTCCATCGTTGTCAGTGTTTTTCTTTAATCTTGGAGGCAAAGGTATTTCCCTGGCCATTGGTACCGCTCATTTCTTAAGCTCTTTGCCCTATTCATCTTTAATGCTTCCCTCCGTATCAATTTTGCAGATCGTTCTTTATTATCTCGTTCTAATTTTGCTTGTTCGTCAGCATTCGTTGCAGATAAAGTTCAGAGTCATTGTTTATACAGTTTTCATACTAACAATCGCCTCTGTCATCATGCCGGTGAAAGAGCTGACGAAAGGATATGAACAGGAATCTACGATCTCCTATTTAGATGTTGGTCATGGAAGCTGTACCCTGATAGAAACACCTGGAGGAAAGCGAATTTTAATTGATGGTGGCGCACTCACTTCACCTGGCTTCGATATTGGCAAGAGAGTTATTGCTCCTTTCTTATTAAAGAAGAAAATTTTGATTATTGACGATGTCGTCATTACTCACCCTGACAGCGACCATTACAATGGAATTGCTTCTATCTTCGCTCAATTCAGCGTAAAAAATATCTGGGTGAATTCGAAACGGAAACATGAGGAAGGATGGCAACATCTTCTCGACATTGCAACAAAGCATGGCACTACGATAAACATTCCCAGATCAAATGAGATTATAGCGCAAAATGACACCATGTCGATAGAGGTGCTCGCCAACACAAATGATCTTACTACGCTCTCTGCAGATAATGATAACGGCTTGATTTTAAAATATGTTCATGGAGAATTTAGCGCAATATTTCCCGGAGATATTTCCATGCATATGGAGCAAAAGCTCGTTGATGCTGCTATAGATATGAAAGCAACAATTCTCCTTTCAGCGCATCATGGTTCTGCTACTTCGAACTCACTGCAATTCCTTACAGCAGTTCAACCGGAGATGATGGTAGTCTCTTCAGGCAGGAAAAGAGCTCTTTTTCCTGCTGCAGTGGTGACCACACGATGCAGTGAACTTGGCATCCCTGTTATCACCACAAATACGGCAGGCACCATTGCTATACGAACCCAAAACAAGGAATACTCTGTAGAGACCTATTATTCGGAAAAGCAAGGTAATAACCGGTAATAAAAGGCCTTATACATCGGTAAAGTCGGTCGGCGGTTTCCTTAGGTATTTAACAAATTTAGCTTTTTCAACACAATTGGAATATGCATCATCGGCGCTGATCATTTTTTTCTCAAGAAATTCAAGAATTGCATCATCAAGCGTCTGCATTCCGTATTTTCTTCCTGTCTGCATGGTTGAGAGAATCTGATAGGTCTTTCCCTCCCGTATCAGGTTTCGAACAGCTGGAGTTGCAATCAGGATCTCGAGAGCCGCGCATCGGCCTTTTATATCGACGCGTTTAAAAAGAGTCTGGGAAACAACAGCCTTAAGTGCATCAGCCAGAGTTGAGCGAACCTGACCTTGCTGGTTTGCCGGGAAGATCTCAATAATCCTGTCCACCGTTTTCATGGCATTGATAGTATGCAGAGTTCCGAAAACAAGGTGACCGGTCATGGCGGCTTCCATTGCCAGCGTTATTGTTTCAAGATCGCGCATCTCACCTACCATGATTATATCAGGGTCTTCACGCAAAGCTCCACGTAATGCAGCAGAGAAACTTTTTGTATGGGTACCGACCTCCCTGTGATTAATAATACACTTCTGGCTGGTATGAACAAATTCTATTGGATCCTCAATGGTGAGAATATGATCTTTACGATTTTTGTTAGCTTCATCAACCACAGCGGCCAATGTTGTTGATTTGCCTGATCCGGTAGGTCCGGTTACCAGCACAAGACCTTTAGGAAGATGAGCCAGTCTCGGAACGACCTTCGGTAATCCAAGCTGTTCACAGGTCATTATCTCACTGGGAATCTCACGGAAAACCGCGCCCACACCATATTTTTGTCTGAAAAAATTACAGCGATAGCGGGCAAGTCCAGGAATTTCATAACCAAAATCGACATCCCCACTTTCTTCATATACCTTAATCTTTTCCTCAGGACAGATTTCATAGAGCATGGCACGCAGCTCATCATTATTCAGCCTTTTAAACTTAACCCTTTCCATATCGCCACGAATACGGAGAATAGGTTGCTGTTCTGCGACCATGTGAAGATCGGATGCACCTTCATCATTCATAAGCTTAAAAAACGCATCAATTTGAGCCATGTAATAACCCCTTTAACTCTAATGGACTGTTATGGATGTCCAATCAATTTTTTCTGTAAAAACCTGCCTCGCCTTCCGATTAATATAACTCTATCGACCCATTAACAACAAAAGATTAAAAGAAACCTCATTAAATTTACAGAGAATAAATGAAAAATGCTCATAGTGGTTAGATGCTATTTCATTTTAGTAACTAAATAACAACTTTGTTGGTTATATATTCTAATATTTCATCGACATCATCAAGAACTTTGAAAAGTAAAAGATCATCTTTATTAATATTTCCGTGAATCAACACCCTATCCTCTATCCAACGAACAAGGCCGGACCAAAATTCAGAACCCACCAGAGCAATAGGAAATGGTCGAACTCTTTCCGTTTGAATCAAAGTCAAAGACTCAAAGAGCTCGTCCATTGAGCCAAAACCGCCGGGCATGCAGATAAAGCCGGATGAATACTTCATCAACATAACCTTTCTGACGAAAAAATATTTAAAATTCAACGGGAAATTTGTGTAAGGATTGGCATCCTGTTCATGGGGCAAAGAAATATTCAGACCTATGGAAACCCCGCCAGCCTCAAAAGCTCCCTTATTGGCAGCCTCCATGATGCCTGGGCCACCTCCTGTAATGACTCCATAGTCAAGTTTTGCGAGCTCTCCAGCCAGTTTTTCAGTCATTTTATAATATGGATCATCGCTCGGAGTTCTGGCTGAACCATAGATAGTCACCGCAGGAATATCAATGGAAGACATCGCCTCAAAGCCATCAACAAATTCGGCCATTATCCTAAACATCCGCCATGAATCGGAAGCCATGGTGTTATCCAAATTGTATTTGGGTTCACGGGCGATTCTTCTTCTTTCTTTTTTACCGTTAAATTTCATTAAGTTCCTCATGCAATCGTTGAGTCTGTTTCGCTATATCTTTATCCACTATCTCATCTTCCGAGATCTTCTCCAACCAGTAGCGAGCTCGTTTAAATTTGCCTTGTTCTTTAAAATTCATTGAAGACAGCAGCTGTGCTTCCAGCCTGGTCGCTTTATGGCGAAGACATTTTCGCAAAGTTATTTTGGCATCATCATGCAATTTACATGCTATTTGAGCTCTTGCGAGATATATTTGTAAAATACTGTTATCGGGAGCAAACTCAACACTTTTTTGGCACAGTGAAAGGGCAATCTCATTGCCCTCGTTTAGCAAAAGATAGCAAAGGCCAAGCAGTCCCATGGATTCGGCGTCAAACTCGTTATATTGCAGTGCTCTTTGTAACCAGGTAACCGCCTTTCGATACTCTTTAAGCCCGTAATAGGCCAAACCTAGATACGGTAACGCCCTTTCGTTTGTCACGTTTTGAGATGAGCTGTTATACCAGTTCAATAAAATATCAACAGCTTGCTCGTATCGTCCCTCTATTGAACACAACCTGCCTAATCGATATTGAAGGTCCGTTTCAATATCCTCATCCCCATCTTCACAATGAAGATTAAAAGCCTCCTCAAAAAAGGCCAGTGCTTCTGCAGGCCTTCCCGTCAACTCAGCTTCGAGACCGGAATTATATAAGGCCATAAAATTCTTTGAATCCAGGGAAAGAACCCTCTCAAAACATTTTCGTGCTAATTGATGCCGATCCATATCAGCATAGGCGACACCCAAACTGTTCAGGAGATTCACATTATCAGGGTCGCACACAATACCACCTTTATATTCTTTTACCGCTGCAGTTAAATCACCTTCTGCATAATAAATATCTCCGCTGACATTGAGACTTACCTCGTCAAAAACTGCACTTGCGTTTGTTCCAAAAAAAGCAGCATGACAGAGAGCCTTACGGCAATTGAAAATAACTGCACTCTTATTAAATGACAAATGCGGGTAATAGGCAATACCGCGCTGAATATCACCGACTTCAAGCTCCTGGAGCAGCTCCCCACATAACGTAATGGCATCTTTCGGTTTCTTGTTTGCAAAGAACAGATAAATGCTCTCATCTCCAGCAATGAGATATTCTTCAGAAATCGCTGAGTGAATGATGGATATATCTTTCTGAGATGCTGATTTCAGCTCAATAACGGTAAATGAATCGGAGTCTTTCCACCTTCTCCGGAATTTTGTCAGCAGAGCTTTCGAAGGTTTTCTCAGTGGATGTTCCTCCGGATGATTGAGGTGCGAATAATCACATAATGAGAAGGGTCCCCTTCTTCTAGCTACATGCAAGGCAAAACTGGCCTGCTCAAATACTATGTTGCAATTATCTCTTTCTTTTCCAGAGTGATCCCCACCTCCCCATCGTAAGCCAATATGTATTTTTCTGAACCCATCTCTTCTCAACCACGAGAAAATTCTTTTGCATATTGCTTGGCAACTTGATTTCTCAACGTTTGTTAAAAGCAAGGCATAGACGTGATGTCCCAGGTAAAATAGCGAAGACGTATGGCCAAGACAGCTTTTGAACGATCGCACAGCTCTGGCTTTATGGATCTGCGCGTCCAGTGCCGAGCGAGCTTTGGGAAAAAGTTCGATGAGGATAAGCGAAGGTGACGCTGTATGAGTTAGCGTTTTCAACAAACTATAGAAATGGGTGTTGTTCGGAAGGCCTGTCTCCAAGTCACTGCCGCCTTTCTTAATGAGCAGGAACAACTCAGTAACCTGTGCACTCAAATCGCTAAGCCAATCCATAGATACACGATTTGCGAAATAACTATCCATTCCCATTATTACAGCAACTATACGCTCACCATATGCTGGTATGGTAAAAAGGACAGAGCTGTCCACACTAAGAAAGAGATCTTTTACACCCTGATCTTCATTAAAAAATTCATTCAAGCGCTTGATAAGCTTTGGTGAATGGAAATAGGCTTCAAGGTTGTCATCGGAGTTAAGAAACAGGAGATTTTCAAAATTCGGAATCTTCCCTTCAACTACATTTCTGAAGGAATGGTACCATATTTTGAAGTCTTTCCGGACAAGGATTTCCAACGGTTCGAGATGTGTATATGGCTGCATTGAACTATTATTTAAAATAATCTATAAGAATTGAAGAGAGCTCAGCCACATCACTTTCTAGGACAGTTCGACAATCAATAATGAAATGATCATTTTCAATACGACCGATCAGGGGGAGATCTCTTGCACGCATGTCTCGCTCAAAGCTGTTTACAGATACTCCCTTTGGGGCAATCTGTACTGCCCAGCTAGTAAGCCCATATTCGGGGATGGCACCTCCACCGGTTTGTGAAATTGTCGGCTGGAGTGAAGCGATCTCCCTACCGATTCCTGCTTTTCGTACTCTTCGGAGTATTCGCTGTGCCCGTTTTTTTATCTCTTCGTTCTTTATGGTCAGCATCGCCAGAGTCGGGATATTTTTTAACGCATCATCAAGACTGTAATAGTTTCGTAAAATAGATTCCATCGACGCCAGGGTAAATTTATCAATGCGTAACGCCCTGTTCAAAGGATTCTTTTTCACCATGTCAATGACATGCTTTTGTCCAACGATAATACCTGCCTGCGGCCCCCCAAGCAATTTATCACCACTAAAAGTCACTATATCAACACCTGCCTGAACGACCTCCTGAACAGTCCTTTCTTTTGGTAAGCCAAATGGCGAAAGATCCAGAAAACAGCCACTGCCAAGATCTTCCATCACGGGAATCTCATACTTTTGGGCCAGCTTTACCAATTCTTCAGTGGTCACTTCTTTGGTGAAACCCAGCATTCTGAAATTAGAGGTATGCACCTTTAACATAAGTGCTGTCTGTTCAGTAATAGCCTGTTCATAATCATACATATGAGTCCTGTTGGTAGCGCCAACTTCCACCAAAGTAGCCCCACTTTTTGCCATTACATCAGGTATGCGAAAAGATCCTCCTATTTCAACCAATTCCCCCCTGGATACTATCGCTTCTCTTCCGTTGGCGAGGGTTTCTATTACGAGGAGAACAGCTGCCGCATTGTTATTGACGACTATAGCTGCCTCGGCTCCAGTAAGGTCACATATCAATTCTTCAACCAATGAATAACGGCTCCCTCTCTTTCCAGTTTTGAGATCAAATTCAAGGTTGGTATAATGTTGGCTACACTGAAATAGTTGTTGAGTTGATTTTTGAGACAGTAAAGATCTGCCAAGATTTGTATGTATAACTACGCCTGTACCGTTTATTACTCTTCTCAAGTTATTACGGGTTTCGACGTGAGCCTTGTTAATAAAAAGTTGTCGCCATTGGACTTCACTGAGCTCCTCGTAGGTATCGGGTGACGCCAAAATAGCAAGTCGTTGTTCGTCTATACACTTACGTACAATTTTTTTCAGAAGTGCTGCTGGAATTTTTTTAACAATTTCAGATTCGACCATTACCATAGCTTCATCGACCTTTGGTAACGACCTCAGCAAGGCGTTTTTCTTTTCCATTATATTTTCTAAAATGATATTATATAGAGTGAAACAGCAGTTGTTTTATCCATGGTGAATGCCATTCATCATGGTAAAGTTATTGATATTGAAAAGCAAGATCTTTCACTTTTAACACTACTTTAGAAAACTTCTTCCACCTGTACATCATCTTTGTGCTTTTTTCTCAAAAACTCATTGACAGTACACTGGTGATCATGTAGGTTTGCTCGGTCTTGACGTTACGGGGATTTTAGATACGATCTTTGTGGAATAAAGACATGTGAGGTCAAAGAAATTAGTTGACAACTTGTCAGAATTTAATTAG
>JBNKDO010000054.1:0-4585 GCA_050288305.1 Desulfocapsaceae bacterium
TCAGGGCTCTGGCAGCGGAGGCGCCAATGGCGTTGCGAACGCCGGGGATGGGGGCAAACAGAAACTGTCTGTCCACGGTTCTCTGTGTCTGTTCGTAAACGGTATCCGGTTTGAACCAGCGCGGTCTTTGTCCCATGGGAACCTCCTTCGCAGGGAAAAACGATTTTCCCCTGCTCGGATGCTTTTTAAATCTGTTGCAGAATTTCTGCGCTCAGAGGGAAAAAAAATCACTTCGAGCGTTTGAAAATGGAAAAATCACTCCGAGCGTTTGAAAATGCGTTTGAAAATGGAAAAATCACTCCGAACGTTTGAAAAGCGGGAAAAATCACTCCGAGCGTTTAAAAATGGGCGCGTCCATTCGCCTCAACGGATTGAGGCAGGTGAAACCGCAAGGCACACTGTTGGATGAGCGCGTGCATGAATCTGGAGAAAGCGAATGCTGTTTTGTAATGAAGCAGATACGGGTTTCAACGTTACCCGGCCCGAAAGGGAGCCCAATTCCAGTGGGTGCCTTATCGCGAGAAAGTCCACGGAACTTTCTTAACGGAGCAAGCAAATGACGGTGTCTCGACACTGGTGCTACTCTGAATATCGAGTCCATTGATCTCGGATTAGAAAGCTTTGGTCGAGTATAACGAAGGTGATCTGGGTTTTGAGTGAAAAGGCTTCTTGTTCTGGAAAGTATAAAAAAGACAAAACCAAACCGTCTTTACATAATACTGACCAGATTCTACACTGGTGTAGAATAAATGCCAGACGTATATTTCTCTTATAAACTAACTTATCATCGGTCTTCCGTGAAACGAAGGCTTAAAGGGGTTTGAGCCGGATGATGGGAAACTATCTTGTCCGGTTCTTAGGGGGCGACGGGGGGCGTAAGCCCCCCTGATCTACCCGGACGACAAACAAAGACAAACGAATACATGTCTGGAGGATTCACTATGAAGAAGAAAGCTCTGGTGGTAATAGACATTCAGAATGACACACCAAAGAACTACAAGGAAGTAATTGACAATATTAACAGTGCTATCAAGTGTGCTGTCAGCAGCAATGTACATGTTGTCTATATACGGCATGAGAATTTATCTGCCGGCTCCAAAAACTTCAAGCCCGATACAGTCGGGTCTGAGTTGGCCTCAGACTTGAACATTGTGTCAAAGAACGTCTTTACAAAGAACAAAGGGAATGCACTAACCAGTGAAGCATTCACAGGGTTTATTAAAAATAATGGTATAGGTGAGTTCTACATATTGGGTGGAGACGCAACAATTTGTGTTAAGTCCACCTGCTTCAATTTGCGCAAGGCGGAGTTCGAAGTTTCTGTCCTGTCGGATTGCATTACCAGTTGGAGTAAGAAGATGATACCGGAAATGATTCAGTACTATGAAAGTAAAGGCTGTAGGATTGTTGGTCTGGATGATCTAGCTGGATTATTGCGATAACAACTGCTTGCAGCGGACACCCAACCGCGCTTTCGCGCGGTCAGGCGCTACTGAAGCAGAGCGTTATCGGAGAGCTGACTGAACAGAAAGGAGAGAATATGAAACAATTAGTTTTTTTGTCTATATTAATAGTGCTGTACGGATGTGCATCAACCTCAAGCAATTCTAAGAATTCACAATTTGCCGAAAACAACAATGATACCATCCCAGAAACTACTCACAATTCTGATGCAGATTCGTCAACAGCTCCGCAGATTTTTAAATCTAAACGGGTTCAATTCAAAATTCCTACTAGTTGGAAGCTTGCACCGACTCGGCCAAATCCGCCTGAACAAGAAGAGTACTTTTTGTCAAAAAATGATGGAAGTGCCGCAGTTCTGATTATGGTTGCGCGAATAGATGAACGCATGAGTCTAAGTATGGAAATGCGTCGATTTAGCATTTACGTATCCTCGGGACTGGCGCAAAGCTTTATTCCAAAGGATTGTAACTGTGATAGTGGTGTAAATGGCCCAATTGCAGATGAATGGTTTGGTAGACAAGGTCAATTGTATGAAGCTGATGTTTCTGAGAAAGTCGAACCATCTGCCACTCCAGAGAGCAATTTTGACATGGAGGAACAGGTCAAGAGAGGAAGAAAGATTCTTGATATGAGAACTTTTGGACAGGACGATTCTGGAACAAAACGCCGATTGCTTATTGCCGCATTTCTGCCTAATGGTTCGCAATCAGATATCGAAGAAATTGTAATAAGCATAAAGATATTGACTACTCAATGATTCCGATAATAATAGGTCCACGAGGACACCCAACCGCGCTTTCGCGCGGTCAGGCGCTGCTGAAGCAGAGCGTTATCGCCGCCCGAAAGATTGTGCTTGACTTGCCCAAAAGTGATACTATAGTATCAGTATCATGAGGACTGAAATAGTAACAACATTAAAAAGAGAAGCAACACGGATTCTGGCAGATCTTCATAAGAATCGTGAGCCCGTGTTAATAACTGAACATGGTAAACCATCAGCATACTTAGTCGATGCGGATGATTATGAAATGATGCAGAATCGTATGGCAATTCTCGAAGGAATAGCTCGTGGTGAACGTGCAATTCTTGAGAAAAAGACTGTGTCAAAAACAAACGCAAGAAAAGTTATGAAGAAATGGCTCGACTAATTTGGACCGAACCAGCTCTTCAAGATTTAGAAGAAATAGCAGAATACATTGCAATAGATGATGTCGGTGCCGCGAAACGTCTCGTTAAAAATGTATTTAGCGTCGTTGAGAGATTAGAGGATTTTCCTGATTCGGGACGTAGGCCTCCAGAATTAAAACGAACTCAATATCGAGAAAAAATTGTTGGGCCTTGTCGTGTTTTTTACCGTGTCGAAAATGAGTCCATTTATATCCTCTACATTATGAGAGGTGAGCGTCAGCTTCGCAACTACATCTTATCTGAACGTGAAAAATCGCGATAACAAGTGTTTCAACGGGACACCATACCCGCGCTTCCGCGCGGTCACGGCGCCTTTGAAGCACAGCGTTATTGGCGACACGAAGTCGCTTTTGTATATTGTTTGACGTGATGAGATTCGCGATCAAACCCGGTGTTTCACCGCCGGTATTCTCGAAGGCAGTTTTGATTATGGTGCAACCGTACAGGACTGAAGCCCTTTCGACAATGTACCGAAGAGAATTATTTTCTCTGTGTGGAACCGTGAGGGGAGACACTCCTGATAGCCGAAATCGGGATAGGGCTAGAATGAAGTGATATGGTTAACAGAAGTGAACATCATTAAGCATCGTAATGTGCGGCAAGCCAAACGGCTGAAAGGCTTGTTCCCAAAAGGGATTGAGGTCAGGACATGCTTTTATAACGTTGGCATGCGTGAATGCAGTACCTCCGGTGTACAAGATGGACCTAAGTCACAAATCATGTATCAAAAGTGGAACGTGGTAAGCGCGTTCATTCGCCTCAACGGATTGAGGCAGGTAAAACCGCAAGGCATACTGTTGGATGAGCGCGTGCATGAATCTGGAGAAAGCGAATGCTGCTTTGTAACGGAGCAGATACGGGTTTCAACGTCACCCGGCCCGAAAGGGAGCCCAATTCCAGTGGGTGCCTTATCGGGAGAAAGTCCACGGAACTTTCTTAACGGAGCAAGCAAATGACAGTGTTTCAATACTGGTGCTACTCTGAATATCGAGTCCATTGGTCTCGGATTAGAAAGCTTTGGGCGAGTATAACGAAGGTGATCTGGGTTTTGAGTGAAAAGGCTTCTTGTTCTGGAAAGTATAAAAAAGACAAAACCAAACCGTCTTTACATAATACTGACCAGATTCTACACTGGTGTAGAATAAATGCGAGACGTATATTTCTCTTATAAACTAACTTATCACCGGTCTTCCGTGAAACGAAGGCTTAAAGGGGCTTGAGCCGGATGATGGGAAACTATCTTGTCCGGTTCTTAGGGGGCGACGGGGGGCGTAAGCCCCCCTGATCTACCCGGATGGCGAACAGGAAATGTGAACAAGCAGATGACAATCATCAGACAAATTTCGGAAAAAGAAGTGCCGATGAGTATGTTGCGTCATGCCGACCCATCAGAAAAATGCATTGAGCTATATCTTCACGGATCTAAATGTTTTGGCGCATTTGTTGAAGACTCTTTAGTTGGCGTATGTGTAACAAATTCGAATGGTGCTGATGTATGGGAAATATATAATATTGTGGTTATTCCGGAAAAACAGAAACAAGGGTTTGGGAAAAAACTTCTTGAATTTGTAATCAATTATTTTGAAGAGATAGGTGCAAAATCGCTTGAATTGGGAACTGGCACATTTGGTTATCAATTGTTGTTTTATCAACGGTATGGATTCAGAGTTGATAATGTTCGTAAAAATTTCTTTGTCGATAATTATTCCGAACCTATTTACGAAGAAGGCGTACAACTCAAAGATATGCTCAGACTAAGCATAAAGTATGACCGGCCAAGCACATAATAATAGGAGCTATTCGAGGTGTACCAATTTCGAAAACGAGACGATGCAACAATTCGGATACAGAATTAAGTTGGGCCAGTAATTTAGGGAAACAGAGCCGCTGTGGTGAGGAACGAGCGTAGCGAGTGTCTCGAACCGCGCGGCGG
>JBNKDO010000055.1:0-19408 GCA_050288305.1 Desulfocapsaceae bacterium
GGTGGTTTGACTCGACCATTTGATATCTTAACACAACCGCAAAATACCGTCATTCGGCTAAATGATTAATCTAAAAGGATATCTGTAACCGGACGCGTGTCGGACCCTGTCCGAAGAAAACAGAGAATACAGGCCCAAACAGAGAACGAACGTCGGGAGAATGGATAGAATCTAGTGGCTGGAGAGAGCTTCCGGAAAGATGCCACAACAGCCAAAACCCTTTGATTACAAGGGGAAAAAGAAAACACGCCTACTCAGAGAATCACTCTAGAGAGACGGGTTGTCTTTTTTCAAATGGTGGAGGCGGCGGGAGTCGAACCCGCGTCCGCAAATGCTCCCCTCTCGTATCTACATGCTTAGTTCCCGGCTTGAAGTTTCGCAGATGATTGGCCGCGGGAACAGAGCGGATCATCTGCTAGTCTATTTAGTTCTCATCGCCTGATGTATAGACACCATCAATTGACCAGCCCGCTGAGTCGACGCCCCGAATCCGATCTTGCGGGCGAAGATCGGTGGGACGGCAGTATGACTGTTTATGCAGCTACTGCGTAGTTATAATCGTCTGCGATTATATTTAAGGTTCCGCCGGATTTACGAGCTGACAGAACGCTCGGCATGCAACTCAAGCTTACACATCCACGTCGAAGCCGTTTCGCCCCCTTTTTACTTCGAAACTATTTCTGGTTATGGCGCATGGCGCGCTCTACATCACGATCGCTCTGCTTTTTCTTCAGAGTTGCTCGTTTATCATATTGTCGTTTACCACGGGCAAGGCCAAGTTCAATTTTTGCCTTACCGTTACCTTTAAAGTATATCTTCAGAGGAATCAGAGCAAGACCTTTCTCCTGCAGCTTACCGATGAGTTTTTTTATCTCCCGCTTATGCAGCAGCAATTTCCGCACCCGAATGGGTTCATTGGGATTATGGGTGGCAAAATTATATTGGGAAATATGAACATTATGCAATACCACCTCGCCCTGATTATTAACAGCGGCATAGCCATCGCGCAGATTGGCCTTGCCAGCCCTGAGAGACTTGACCTCGGGACCGGTGAGTACCATTCCAGCTTCCATCGTCGACTCGATAGCATAATCGTGATAGGCTTTTTTATTTTTGCAGACAACTTTCCCGCTCATATTGCTTGGCAGTGCTCGTACACTACTCTTCTCCCGTTACTCTGAGTGCTTCTTCGTAGGTTGTTATACCCTCTTTAACCTTTTTCCAGGCGTCCTCGCGTAAAGTAGTCATTCCTTCGCGAATAGCAACCTGTCGCATCTCTGCAGAAGAAGCTTGAGCTGTGATCATCTTTTTCAGCTCCTGGGAGAGCGGAAAAATCTCGAAAATTCCCTGTCTGCCCCTGTACCCGGTCTGTCTGCATTCGCGGCACCCTTTACCGCGCGACAATTTCTGAGTTGTTGTTCGGGAAACAGGAAAGCCAAGCTTATATAATTCCGCACCCTCAATTTCAAATTGCTCACGGCAATGCGGGCAGATCTGTTTGACCAGACGCTGCGCCATACAACCAAGCAACGTGGAAGCCAGGAGAAAGGGCTGCACACCCAGGTCGACAAGCCTTACGATTGAAGAAACAGCATCGTTGGTGTGCAGGGTGGAAAACACCAGATGTCCGGTCATGGCAGCCTGAACCGCATGCCTCGCTGTATCAAGATCACGAATCTCACCAATCATCAGCACATCCGGATCCTGCCTGAGGATATTTCTGAGGATTGTCGAAAAGGTCACATCAATCAGGGGTTGAACCGAAATCTGGTTAAAATCCTCGTATACCATCTCCACAGGATCTTCCACCGTGACAATGTTTCTCTCCGGAGTGGCAATGTTTTTGAGTGTTGAATACAGCGTCGTTGACTTACCACTACCGGTGGGACCGGTTACCAGGACAATACCATGCGGTGATTTGACCATCTGGTTATAGACGATACGATCCCGCTGGGAAAAGCCAAGCTGATTGAGATCCTGAAAAATGACATCCGGGTCCAGAATACGCATGACCGCCTTTTCGCCAAAGGAAACCGGGACGGTGGAGACACGAATTTCTACGGTTTTTCCGTCCTGACTTTCAATCTTGATTCTGCCGTCCTGGGGCCGTCTTTTTTCGGCAATATCAAGACGGGAGAGAAATTTAATCCTGGAGACTATGGCGGAATGCACCGCTTTTGGTAATTTGTAGATGGTATGGAGCGCCCCGTCTATACGGAAACGGACCATACAGATATCCCGTTTTGGTTCGATATGAATATCACTGGCCCGCTGATCAAGAGCATAGTGAAACAGATGATTGACCGCAGTTTTGATATGCTGGTCCGAAGAGGTGATTCCTTTCGCCGAGGTAATTTTGACATACTGCTCAAGATTGCCAATATCAACTGAGCCACCACCAAGCGGTGTACCAAACTGCGTTTCCGCCGCAGTAATCGAACTCTGGAATCCAAAAAACTCCGAAATAATCTTCTTGATCTCGGCCTTTGTTGCCAGATGGGTCCGCACTTTCATCTGGTTGGCCTGCTCGATATCTGCCATCACCGTCCGGTTATCCGGATGATATGAGGCTACATCAAGAACTCCATTATGTATATTAAAGGGAAGAATGAGTTGGCGAATGGCAAAGTTCTTGGGAATGGTCTTGGTGACGACATCCATGTCCAGCTCAAGCGGATCGAGCTTTTTAAAAGGGATTCTGTGGGCATCGCTGACGGCACGCATGATGGTTTCCTCATCAAGCACTTTCTTGTCCTGTCCGCCAATTGCCAGCCTGAAAGAGACAATAACGTCAATCAAATCCGGGAAATTCGGGTCGAGCTCGTCGTCTTTACCGAATTTTTTCAGTATCTTCTGGCGCTGTTTGCCCTTCTCGAGGATGATAAATTTGGCCTGCTTATTAGTGAGCAGCTTGGCCTTCACCAGTAGTTCAAGCAGGGATTCACTGTAGAGAAACTTCATTTACCTCACCTTTTCCCAACGATATTGATACCATGAAGGATGCATTGTCACCTTTTATACAAATTTTCGCAAGCATCTTTCGCAGGTTTGATATAATCGGGATCTCTTTGAGTGACGTCTTATTTACCACTCCGAGGTATTTTCATTCACAAGATCGGTCAATTTCTGCAGATTTTTACGATCATCTTCGAGGTCTTTATCTTTGGGAGTTTCCAAGGTCATTGAAGAATCAGCAAAACGTGGGTCGTTGAGCAGGTTACGAAAACCGTCAAAACCAATGTACCCCTCACCGATGTGGGTGTGTCTGTCGACACGACTGCCCAGATCTTTTTTAGAATCATTGAGATGAAAGAAGGCAATTTTTTCCAAACCAACAGCTTTCTCGAATTCTGCCATGGTCTTATCATACGCTTCAGGTGAAATAATATCGTACCCGGCAGCAAAAATGTGGCAGGTGTCCACACAAACACGGAGCCTCTCGGGATATCTGGACTGTGCCAGGATTGCTCCGAGCTCGGCAAAAGTAGCCCCCAGCCCAGTACCCTGCCCGGCAGTAGTTTCCAACAGAACCAGGGTCTCGGAGCGAGCCCGTTCAATTGCCTTATCCAACCCTCGGGTAAAGCGTTCAAGCCCCTCCTCTACACCCGCGCCACCATGAGAGCCCGGATGGAGCACGACCTTTCCTATACCCAACTGTTGACATCTTTCAAGCTCCAGCACAAAAGCCTGTATAGATTTTTCCAGCAGATCCTCCTTATCCGTGGCCAGGTTGACCAGATAAGAGCCATGGGAAGCAACTTCCATTTCAGGGCAGTTACGCCATTCTGCCTTGAAGGCATCAATCTCTTCAAGGTCAAGGTCTTTGGGTTTCCATTGCCTTTGATTGCGGGTGAATATCTGCAACGCCTTGCCGCCGACACTGTGAATACGTTCGAATGCCAGGTGAAGCCCGCCGCTTACCGATTCATGTGCGCCGAGATGTGGCATCAGTTTCATTCTCCAGTTTTTTTTTAGGCGATGCAGGCATGGTATCAGTCAGCCCGGTTTTCAGTTCTTCGGCATAGCTTGATGATTTAAACCTACTTATCTGCTCCTGATAGTAATCCTGTTGTTCTGAATCGACAAGAATAGCCTGCTCCTCCATATCGATAGCCTGAGCAACAAGGTTATTGGCCCAAAGAGCGGTCGCCATGGTATCTAAAATATATCCCTGTGGTTTCAGCTGTGCCGCCATTCTTGACAGATCCAAGGCTCGTTGTGGATTGCGCAGCGAAGTATCTTTACTGGTTAACAACAGCCAGGATAAATTGTTGAGGAAATCTGGCTGCAACGGCGACCTCTCCAGGGCAAGGTTAAAAGCAATTAATGCTCTTTTTTCATAGTTATGCTTAAGGAAATAGTTACCGGCTACAAAGAGCCATAGTGTCGGATTTTCCTCCTTCTTTGCATCATAGAGAAGATCGGCTTTAACATACTTTTGTTCATAACTGGCAATTGCATCTTCATAAGAAAGCCCTCGCACAGTCAGAAACATTGCCAGTAAGATAACAATATAAACAAGCAGACTCAGCCCCACTTTGCGATTATGCCTTTGTATCTCAACAGGTTCCTTTTCACATTTCTTCAGAAAATCTATCCTCTCGCCAATGCCAAAATGATGCCAGCTTGGTTTGTCGCGAATATTGCCGCTGAGTATGGCAATTTTCTCAAAGGCGGAAATAATGGCGTCACCACTCCCAAGCACCGGAAATACATGAAGATCTGCCTGTCTTTCAAAATTTCGCATGAAGTAACCGAAAATATAACGAAAATAGACAAGCAGGAAAACAAGCGCTGGAACAGCAACGGCTATATTGCGTAACACCTCCGGCGAAAGTCCAGTCATGCCCACAAAGGAATAAAAATAATCTCTGGAGAAAAAAAGGTAGTAGAGAGGTTCACCAAGAAATCCGCCAGCGAGTACAAACCCGCCAATCAAAAAAACATAGAGCAGCAGGTGAAAGCGTTTAACATGGCCTATTTCATGGGCCATTACCGCATCAAGTTCTTCAATGGTCATGGTTTCGACCAAGGCCGGGGTAATCAGAATATAGCGCAGCCCCGGAACTATCCCCATAACTCCGGCAGTAATCACGCGTCCTTCAAAAAGCGGCCAGACATAGAGATCGGCATTAAAATTCTGTTTTCGGCAAAATTCCTTAAGGTGAGTATAGAGAGGGCCGGAGTTGAGTTTTTTGCAGCCCCAGAGCTTTCGTACCAGAGGAGGGAAAAAGGTAATAACAAACACCAAAAACATACCAAAGAATATGGCATCCCCCCAAGCCGACTTCATAAGCTCCTGAAACCAAGGGATATCTATAAACAAAATTATATCGTAGCAGAACGTCAGCACCATCCAGGGAATAACAATGGGAAGATTTGACTTGAGGTTAGAGAAAATAAAGACACTGCTGCGATACTTTCTGGCAAAGACCCTTTCATAACTCTTGCAGGCCCGGCCCCAGACAATTGCAAACAGGCAGAGAAAAACGACAAGGCCGCCGATATTCACAAGCGCTGGAATGGTCTCCCCCAGTGACAAAAAGGAGAGATAATATTTCAGATCAAGTCCGAAAATCATCAGGGCATACACAGCCAGTGCGGCGATGGATGCATGTTTTTCAGCCCGGAAATAGCCTGCAGAACTTGTCCCTGAACGACGAAATATCACACTTACATATCGATCAAAAATTACCGCAACAAGAACAAAGGCGAAAAACGCAGGGATACCTGCCAAACCTGCCTTCGCTGGCACAGTTGCCATACTGAAGGTGAATATAGCTACTAAAAAATAGAGGAGATTGGTATATATCACGACGGTTCCTGCATTCTCGTTTAATGTTTCCGGATCTGAGACTTATCTTGTATCTCTTATATGATAAATCTTGAAATAGTCTGACCAAACAGTATTGCTTTTTTTTATCATTGTGTAGTGCTAATTGGGATTTTCACCATCACCCTCTATCATCAAGACCCTGTTTCACTGTATCAGCCAGCAAATCAAACCTTCTTCACCCATCTGAAATTATTGCTTTTTCAGGATATCCTTCCTCATCCAAACAGTATGAAATGCTTTTTAATTGACTTTCTTTATTGTCGATGTATATTTGTGTGTTTATTTGCTCATAATGGGCGCATAGCTCAGTTGGCTAGAGTCACCGGCTCATAACCGGTCGGTCGTAGGTTCGAGTCCTACTGCGCCCACCAAAATAGGCTATCTTGTTAAAATTTTGCAAGGTGGCAGGTGCAACACGAAGAAAAACGCATTATAATTACTTTTTAGGCGTTGGTTATCACGAATTTCGTCAACCAACTCAACTGTTGAATCTGATCCTTAACTCCAGGTTCCTTGAAAAGATTATTTTTTTACACATACAGGATGGCAGAACAATGGACTGCCGCCATAGGCGATGTCACCCCGGGCACACTCTCCGGGGTTGAGACCGAGTAGACCAGAAGGTACTTTCTCCACAGGAAAGTACCTTTTTTTATTGGTTTTTTCGGTCAACAACCAGGACTTTTAAATGAAACCAAATATCAGAGAGCTTTTACAAATCCTTGATAGTTTTGCCCCGGTCGCACTGGCGGAAAAATGGGATAACGTTGGTCTCCTGGTAGGAAGTCCGGACAACAGTGTAAACTCCATCCTCATTGGCCTCGACCCAACTGCAACCTTGGTGGAGGAAGCCATCGCTATTTCAGCCGATACAATTATCACTCACCATCCTGTTATTTTTAAGCCGCTCTCAGCAATCAACACCAGTGACCCTTCGGGAAGACTCCTGCAAAAAGCACTTGGCCACAACATCAACATCATAGGAGCACATACCAATCTCGACTCCGCAGTTGATGGTGTTAATGATGTTCTTGGAAACGGGCTGGGACTGACCAATCTCGTGCCGCTTATGCCGGCTGAAGATGGCGGAGAAGCTACCACCGGACTCGGCAGGATAGGGAACTACGCAACCCCCGTCTCTCGTAAAGAATTTCTAACAAAGCTCTTCCATCTTCTAGGTGTCCAGTCACTGAGCATCGCCGGTTCACTTCCCAAAGAAATAACCACCGTCGCTGTATGCGGGGGTAGTGGCTCGGACCTTGCACCTCTTGCCCACCAGCGTGGCGCCGATGTCTACCTTTCTGCAGAAATCAAACACTCGACCGCCATATGGGCCAGGGAGGCTGGCTTTGCCATCATCGACGGCAGCCACTACGCCACTGAGAAACCGGCAACCTTCTACCTTGCCCGTAAGCTGGAAGAAATTGCCGCAGATAAAAAATGGCAGATAAAAATACAACTCACTGAAACGGAGAAACATCCCTTTGTTTCATTACATATTAATAACATTGAAGAATAACCCATTAACGTAAAGGAGAAAATCTTGAACGCTGAAATAGCCCAACTTGTTTCACTGCAGGATCTGGATCTTGAGATTGACAAGATCAATGATGAGATACAGGAAGAACAGGAAGCACTCAACAAACGCATGAAAAAACTTGCCGAAAAAGAGACTCATATCAATGATCTGACAGCGCAAATTGACACGTTGGAAAAAGAGCGCCGTACCCTGGAAGATGAGATGGCTGACCACATGACGCATGTAAAAGAGCGTCAGTCAAAGATGATGCAGGTTCAGACCGGACGCGAACAGACTGCCCTTCTCAAGGAAATTGAGGACGCCAAGAAAAAAGCTAAAGATAGTGAAGAGCGGATCGTCGAGATCATGTTAAAGATCGAGACCCTGCAAACCGAAGCCGATCAGGGGAAAAAAGAACTGAAGAGCGAGAAAACTCTGGTGGCGGAAGAAACCGAGAAGGTTCGCAAAGCTATCGAGGACATCAATAAAGGCAAGAAGGAAAAAACATCAGTTCGTGACAAACAGGCAAAGGACATCAATTCCCGTCTGATCAAAAAATACAATATGCTGCGCGATCGACGGAATGGTCTTGCCGTTGTCAATGTTAACCAGGGGGTATGCCAGGGTTGCTTCATGAACCTGCCGCCTCAACAGTACAATATGATACTGAAAGGTGACAAAATGCACGACTGCCCGACCTGCCAGCGTATTATTTATCATATGGATGTGGACGAATAGGCAGTCTCTGGATTGCTGCGGCAAAAGTATGGAATCATCGTTTGATGAAATTTACAGGATGCATAAATTTGCCGAAGTAGAGTAATATATACAGGAAATTGACGCAGTTTTTGGAGCGGGTGCATGATCGCTCCGGCTTGACCGGAGAGGAAAGTCCGAACTCCTCAGGGCAGAATGGTTCGTAACACGAACATCGGGCGACCGTTGGAAAGTGCCACAGAAAACAAACCGCCTGCATGCAGGTAAGGGTGAAACGGCGAGGTAAGAGCTCACCGCATCCATGGCGACATGGATGGCAGGGTAAACCCCATTCGGAGCAAGACCAAATAGGGAGGTATTAAGGGCGGCCCGTCCATTCCTCCGGGTAGGTTGCAAGAGGTGTCGGGCAACCGGCATCCCAGTTAAATGATCATGGCCCTCGCGGGTAACAGAATTCGGCTTACTCCCCGCTCCAATTTTTTCTATCACAACTATTCTCTATGAAACCAAAGGCCGCCGCCATCATACCCGCCGCCGGCAGCGGCAGCAGGATGAACACCTCCCGTCCCAAGCAGTTTATTGACCTGGCCGGAAAGCCAATACTCATCCATAGCGTCACCGCCTTCCACAGCAATCCTGAGGTGGCTGTCATTGTCGTGGTTGCCCCGAAACAATACCTTGAGGAAACCAGGCAAATGCTCTCCACCTGGCATCTTGATAACAAGGCAGTTGTTATTGCCGGAGGAACCAGACGTCAGGATTCGGTGAAGGCAGGACTTGATTATCTCGATGACAGTATTACGACAGTGCTGGTCCACGACGGGGCCAGGCCTCTGGTCTCAGATGAATTGATCCGCAGGTGCCTGGAAGAGGCCTCTCTTCATGGCGCTGCTATTGCGGCCATTCCGGTCAAAGACACCCTGAAAAAAACCGACGGCCACAACACCATCCTTGCAACTGTTGACCGTCATAAACTCTGGCAGGCGCAGACGCCACAGGCTGCTGGTCTTCAGCTGTTGAAGCAGGCATTTGCCAAAGGCATGGATCTAGATTTCACCGATGAAGCCTCGCTTCTTGAGCATGCCGGATACAAAGTCAGGCTGGTATCTGGCTCGGAAACCAATATTAAAATCACCCGCCCGGAAGACCTTACCCTTGCCCGGACCCTGCTTATGCAAAATACTACAAATCAATTCAGAATCGGCCATGGCTTTGATGCACATCAGTTCGCAGCAGACAGAGAATTGATTCTCGGCGGTGTCAAGATCAAGCACACCCTTGGCCTGGCTGGCCACTCCGATGCCGATGTCGTCACCCATGCCCTCTGCGATGCTATTCTTGGAGCACTGGGAAAGGGAGATATCGGCCGGCATTTTCCGGATTCGGCAAAAGAATTCAAAGATATCTATTCGATACGACTCCTTGAACAGGTCATTGCCATTATGAACGAAGACGGCTTCGGCCTTGGCAATGTCGATATCACCATCGTCTGCCAGACACCAAAGCTGGCAGGATATATTGCAAACATGGAGAAAACACTGGCTGTCGCCTGTAGCACCGCGCTGGAAAACATTAACGTGAAGGCGACAACGACAGAAAAAATGGGCTTCACCGGCAGAGAGGAAGGCATCAGTTGTCATGCCGTGGTTTTCTTAACCTCAAACACTATTAATCACACCGGGAAATGAATCATATGCAGATTAACAGAGAAAGACTGGCTCGTACCTTCACCGAACTCTGCGAAATAGAAAGCCCTTCAAGAAAAGAAGATGGCATGTCAAGGTATCTCCAAAAACAGTTTTCACAGCTTGGAGCCGTCGACATCATTATTGACGAGAGTGAGGCGATTACAGGTTCTGAAACCGGAAATCTGATTATTACCATTCCAGGAAGAAACAACGCTACCGTTCCGCTTCTCTTCGCCTGTCATATGGACACGGTTGGCCCCACCGATGGCATCGAAGTGGTCAGAGATGGCGATATATTTACGAGCAAAGGTGATACCATCCTGGGAGCAGATGACAAATCCGGTATTGCCGCGCTTATTGAGCTTGTCTCCGTGCTCAGGGAAAGCGATACTCCCCATTGTCCCATCGAGCTACTCTTCACCACATGTGAGGAAATCGGTCTTCTCGGCGCCAAGGCCCTTGACCCGACACTGCTCAAATCATCCTATGGTTACGCCCTGGACTCCACCGAAAAAGACACCATCATCACCGGAGCACCTGCTGCCAATAGAATCAAGGTCACCATACAAGGGTTGGCCGCCCACTCCGGCTTAGCCCCGGAAAGCGGGGTAAGCTCTCTGGTCATTGCAGCAAAAGCAATCACCAGATTAAAACTCGGCCGGCTGGATTCAGCCTCAACTGCTAATCTTGGGGTAATCAGCGGCGGCAGCGCCACCAACATAGTTCCGGAACGTGTTGAAATACAGGGTGAAGTACGCAGCCATTCCCCACTTCTTCTGGAAGAACATACCCGCAGGATTGAAAAAACCTTTCAGGATGTTGTCGAAAACTGGCCCGTCAAGGACAATCAAAAGAAGCCTACAATGGTGATGGACGTCAAAGAAGATTTTCCACTCATGTCTCTCAACGAGAAAGAACCTGTTGTCCAGCGATTACGCCGTGCGGCAGAGTCTCTCAACCGCAACCTTCGTTTTGCTATCGCCGGTGGTGGCAGTGATGCCAATATTTTCTCGAAAAGAGGCCTGAAAACAGCCATCATCCCAACCGGCATGACAAATGTGCACACCACCAACGAATGCGTTGATCTCTGTGACATGGTTGAATTGACCGAGCTCCTTCTTGCTCTGGTTAAAGAGCCTGTGGCAGAGTAGAAAAACGGCACCATCGGTTAACGGGAAATGAAGGCAACAATCATTTTTTCTTTCTTGTTGAATTTATGTCCCAATTGTTTTAAAGGTTAATTTCCTGTTGTGACAAAGGCACAAAGAGCATACGCTTTGTGCCTTTTGTTTTTTACTGGATGAGTTCGCCCGACACGTAGCGGCACCACAAGGATATAACATGGTACACTATACAAACAACCAAAATTCCTCATATTACCCTAAACACGAATGCGGCGTCTGCGGTATCTTCGGACACGAGGATGCTGCCAAACTGAGCTATTTCGGCCTCTATGCTCTCCAGCACCGCGGCCAGGAAAGTGCAGGCATCGTGAGCTCCGACGGCAGGAAAGTAAATATCTACAAGAACATGGGCCTGGTTCCAGAGGTCTTTTCCGAGGAGACCCTGCAAAAGCTCACCGGCCATCTCGCCATCGGTCATGTACGCTACTCAACCACAGGGGCATCGAACATCATTAACACCCAACCTCTGATGGTGAATCATAAGGGAACTACTCTTGCAGTTGCCCACAACGGCAACCTGGTCAATTCCATTGAACTACGGAGAAATTTAGAAGAACAGGGGTCAATCTTTCAGACCACCATGGATAGCGAAATTGTCCTCCACCTCATGGCAAAATCAGCACATCTTGGTCTTGAAAGGGCACTGTGGGAATCTTTTTCCTCGCTCAAAGGTGCTTATTCCCTGCTGCTGATGACCGAAAATACCATGGTTGCGGTGCGTGACCCCAATGGTTTTCGTCCTCTGTGCCTTGGTAAGCTGAAAAACGGCGGTTGGATTGTGGCCTCGGAAACCTGTGCACTTGACCTGATTGAAGCCACCTATGTTCGCGATATTAAACCTGGTGAGATACTCATTATCAACGAAAAGGAAATGCTCTCCATTTTTCCCTGGTCAAAGCGAAATTCCAGTTTCTGCATCTTCGAAAACGTCTATTTTGCCAGACCTGATTCCGAAATCTTCGGCATCAACGTCTATGAAGCCCGTAAAAGAATGGGGATGATACTCGCCCGCGAATATCCGATTGATGGCGATTTCGTCATGCCGTTTCCCGATTCCGGCAATTATGCGGCATTGGGGTATTCCCAGGAATCAGGAATTCCTCTGGAATTCGGGGTTATACGTAATCACTATGTGGGCAGGACATTCATCCAGCCGACTCAGTCCATGCGGGATTTTAATGTCCGGGTCAAACTCAATCCGGTGCGTTCTTTCCTCAAAGGGAAAAAGGTCATCATCGTTGAGGATTCGGTGATCAGGGGGACAACCGGTAAAAGCCGGGTGCGCTCATTGCGTGACGCAGGAGCCAAAGAGGTGCACATGGTGGTCAGCTGTCCTCCGACACGACATGCCTGCTATTATGGCATCGATTTCCCCTCAACCGACCAGCTGATCGCCTGCAATCATACCACACAACAAATTGCTGAAAAGTTGGGGCTTGATTCCATTTATTACCTCAGTAAAGAAGGACTCGTGGAGGCAACCGGCCTTCCCAAAGATCACTTTTGCCTGGCCTGTTTCGATGGGAACTATCCCGTCGCCCCCGACCTGAGTTTCAGCAAAAACGCTCTCGACCGTCAGTAATTAAAAAGCCCCATCCCGCAGGACAATCCTGCAGGATGGGGCTTTGTCTTCATTACTCTGCGCTCATCAATTATTTCTTACGCTTAAATGCGATAAGCATGCTCAGACGAAGCCGATCCAGCGTTGCCTGCAGCCGCCCTATCTCATCTTTTCTGGTTACCTGAATATCTTCTTCAAGCTGTTTTCCGTCGGCAAGGTAACCGGCACGATCGGTCAAATCCTCTATTGGTGCAAGAGAGGCGTTAACAATGAGAAAGGTCAGCACAATCGAGATGAGAAGAATAGCAGCCATAATGCCAAGAAGCGTGGCCATAAGATGCTTTTTTGCCTTATTGATTTCGACAAGCGAAAGACCGATACGAAATCCCCCCCAGTGCTTCCCTTTAACATAAACAGGTGAGGATATATCCCACATGGTTTCACCGGTATCGCGATTATACACTTGCTGAAAGCCTTTCTCGCTATTCTTGGCAGCAGCAAGACCAACAGGGTCATTAAAAACTCGTTTGGTACGATTGCCCACCTTGTCCTCTTCCACATTGCCGGTGATAGGTTTCTGGTAACGGGAATTATGGGTCGGTAGATAGCCGTTTACATCAACAGCGACAGCAAAAACGATATTTTTATCATCAAGAAATTCGTCCTGCACGTCAAGAATTGCTTTGTCCAGATACGAGTCATATAGAGTATGATATTTTGGCGGATCAAAATTTCCAATTTGTTCATAGTTGGTGTCAAACGCTTCCTTTACTGTAAAAACACCATTATCAATTGCCTCCTCTATTATCCTGCCAATCATCTTGGCGCCCACAATAGACTCGATCTTGCCGCTATTAAGTAATTCCGTCTCCAGGCTTTTGCTTTGTTTGGAGAGCAGCACATAGGTTCCGGCAGCCATGACCACCAGGATGACGATATTGACCGTCAACGAAACCTTTACTCCAATTCTTCCAGTAATCAAATTCGCCATATTCAATGTTCCTCTTATTATCGCCTGGTTTAATTCCCCTTACTTCTTCTTGAACCCAATGCGTATCGCTCCCCAATGCTTATCCTTAACGAAAATAGGCAAAGAGAGGTCATAAAAACTCTCTCCGGTATCTCTCTCATATTTCTGCAACAAATATTCTTTTTGGTTACGGGCAGCGGCAAGACCTGTCCTATCGTTAAACAATCTTTTGGTTCGATTGTTCTTGGTGTTATAGTCCTGGTCGTCGGTCAACGGCTTTGAATATTTTGAATTATGCGTTGGCAGGTACCCATTGCGATCAACGGCAACAACAAAGAGTATTCTCTCATCCATTTCCAGATATTTATCGAGAATAATTCGAATTCGTTTATCCGTTATGTCATCATACTGGGTTTTATATTTTTGCGGGTTCGTGTTTGGAATCGGTATATAGAAGGTATCAAAAAGCTGGTTGAAGCTGAGCTCGTTTGTGGAAATCATATCATTGAATTCATTGATGATTTCAGCACGGCACTGTTTTGCCATTTCCAGAACCTTCCTGTCGAAACCGGATTCCGAAATCTGTTCAGCCGTTGCAATAGTGTAAAAGCATATCGAAAACAGGCAAACACACACACTGATACAGTGCCTGAGAGTACACTTTTTAGCAAAGATCATGCTCGCTAACTCTCCATAATATTGTTATTTCTTAATATTCAAGTATCTCCTTGGTGCTTTTTCATCCATGTCTTTTATCTGCTCGAGCATTCTTTTCTGAAATTCTCTTTTCTGTTTTTCACTGGGAATTTCATTGGCAATGGCCATAATGTATTCCGGTACATTCTTTTGAGGTATTTTTGATTTATCTGCATCGAACTGTTCTGCAGCATCCTCCATCAACACTCCGCCCATAGGTCCCAGCAACCTGACAAGAGTGTCCTGAATAGTATCAAGTACCTCACTATCGATATACTCAACACCTTTGTCTACTTTTTCAATGAGCTTCATTTTGTAAAGCTTAACAAAACACTCTTTAAAAACCGCAGGCTTGAGTTTTATTTCCCTGGATATTTCTAGAATGCTTTTATCCTCTTCAATTGCCAGGAGCAGTGTCAGCATATTCTGGTCGAATGTCATACTCTCATTTGAAGCAAGACCTGTTTTTCGAAAGTACACATCTTTTAATTTTTCCATTTCTTAGAATCCCTAAACATTAACTGACATTCACAAAACTAGCTGGAGACAATATCTCTATCCCAAAATTGTAAAAAACAAACACCTCTTGATTGCCCATTTCCTTACTTATGCTTTTCTGTCTGAAACCGTGGACAAGGGTACAACAAAAAGCATAATCATGCTTCAATATATCAAATTTATCAATATTATTCATTATTCTGAATGATTATTTGAATTATTTCCAACATCCCTCCTGAAAACACTGGTATTTACCATTTTTTTGATCGAACGCCCCACTCAATATTTCAAGTACCGCTGAAGCTCATCATCGGAGCATTAAGCGCGCTAAGATAACAATATATCCTTTAATAACGAAAAGATGGCTGTAGAAAAAGAATCCAGGAAAGACTATTCCCCAACAGGTTCCTGGCGACATCTTCGGGATAATCCAACTTCACCACTAACAAACATTTTTAATTTCATTTGCTTTTGCAAAGTCCGGTAATATTGCCTAACGTAAATCAATTTTTGGGAAAAACTCAATTATGAGAGGGGGAACCAAATCAGTTGGAAAAAAAGTGTCCGTTAAAACGGCGGGGGTTCAATCTGTCCTATTAAAAAATGCTCTCTACGGGATACACAGTAATAAACGACAAAAATAACAATGGGCCGGAAGAGAGGAATGAGAATTCTTGCAAGATCAGGACGGAACAGCTACCATGTATGGAATTCCAACTTGCATCGCCTTTAACCTGCTAACGGAATTGTAGCCCCCAAACTCTCAACAATGTCCTACATTTTTGAAAATCGTACCATGAATAAAAAACTCTTCTGTTGTCTGTCTGTGGTCTTTGCTTGTTTTTTCCTGACAACAAGCAATCTGGCGGCCCAATGGCTTGCTACTCCATATGATTTCCAGATCCGTCTTGAGCATCCGCGGGTCGTCACCACCCCGGAAAAGCTGAATGTTATACTCGCTCGCATGAGCGGCTCTGCCGCCCGGGACCCTTATGCTCGCTGGTTCTCTCTCGTTAAACAAAAGGAGGATAGCAGCGCTTCAGTTTCGTTATGCAACCTGGCCCTGATCTACTTGGCCACTGGAAATTCAGACTACCTTGCCAGGCTGATCAACAGGTGGCCTACATCGGGAGACCCATCCCTTGAAGAGCTCTATGCCCTCGATCTTGTTTTTGATGAGATTCCGGACTCAATCAAACAAAATATCATGGGCCGGGTAGGTGCAAACAGCAATTGCTGGTATTGGAATTCGGTAGCACAATCCAATGATACCGAGGCAACCTGGGGCTACCACAACGCCATCGGTGTTTCCAGGGCCCTTGCCTATGCCGGGATCTTCGCTCTCACTCCCCTCGAAGAGAATAAAGACCCCGAGCAGTACCCCTTCAACTGCCTCAACTACCTCAATCTTGTCCATCAGGAACTTTCGCCAACCGGCTACTTTTACCGGATTGAGAGAAGAATAGCGGGAGATCCAACAAATAACGACGCCCTGCCGGGGAGTTTCGGGGGAATGTATGACAATTTTGGTTATGACCAGAGTGAGGAATCATATTCGATTCATGTGATCCACGAGTATGAAAATCTCACTGATAATTCCGTTGCCGATGATTTTCTCCACGACAAATACCGTGGAACCTACTATCAGAACTTCCAATATCCTCATATGTTCACCCATTTCGACCGGGATCAGTGGGCTCACAGAGCAGGGACTGAAATTCATACCCAGGCCAGAATATGGTTTACCCAGACCGACGCCTATATGCCCGCATCACATGGTGCACCTCTTACAGCTGCGCTATACCGTGATGAGCGAATGCAGGACTATGCCGTCAATGGGGTCGATGTGGAGTTGACGGGCTACAATTACGACCTCGCTTTCTGGTATCTCATGTATTTCGATGACAGTCTGTCTACAGCTTCCCCGCAAAGCAATCCGACTGCCTATTATGCCAGCGGTCCGGGGCTTGTCTCCATGCGAAGCGATTGGAGCAATGACGCAGCATTTGCAGTTTTCACCTGTGGAGAAGGCATCAGCCGGCGCTATGAAGATGCGAACTCCTTTATTCTGCACCGCAAAACGAACATCATTCCCGTGGCCGGCGCCCGAATCCGATTCAACCCGGACAACAGCAGGCATCACTGGTTTCATATCCGCTCCGCCTCCAAGAATACACTGAAAATTTATGATCCGGAAGAATGCCAGGACAGGGACGATGGCAATGGCGGACTTCGAGGCCCCTTGCATTCCGGACCGCAACTGGTCGCAAGCGATAATCTCGGAGGGCAGATGTTCGAAACCGCCACTTCCAGCTACGATGGAGAATTCTCAATGGCCTATGATCCTGCCTCTTCACCACAGGACAACGGGCTTTCATACACGGAAATGGGCAATGTGGTCAAATTTGAACACGTCCCCGACGACTACACCTATACGGTGGGAGATGCAACCCAAGCCTATACACACAAGATCGAATACTTTGAACGGGAGTTCCTCTTTCTCCGGCCGGATATCTTCGTCATTTTTGATCGCGTGAAGAGTGTTGATCCCTCTTATAGGAAGGTGTGGACTATCCATACGGCAGACGAGCCCAAGGCAAAGGGGGAAACATACCGCGGTATGGGTTTGAAAACGGCAGACAATGCACTGGAGACGGTTATCAACAATAGTGAGAACATCACCTATATTGACACCGTCTTCCCTAAGAAAAACCGGATAAGGATACGCGGAGGAGATACCGTTTTGTTTCAGGGCAATGGACTGAATCCCTCAAGCCCCATTGTGCCGGGTGACCCTATTGAGACCGATATTCCGCGATGGCTTGAGCTATTTGCCATCGGCGGTGATATTGACGGCAGCGTTATCATCTCAGGCGATGCGGAGGAAGGCCAGGGTGTCAGCGAGACGGTGACCTTCTCGGCCGCCAATATAGACAGCTCGGTGACCTCCAGCCCCACGGACACCACCACAACCACCCTTCAGGATACATCCCAGCACTGGCAAGCGGACCAGTGGGCGGGATATATGTTGCGAACAAGAAGAAGTGGTGGGGGAGAAGATCTTGTCATTGCAGGAAACACCGAAAACACCCTGTTTCTCCAGGGTAGTTATAAGAATACCGGCGTCTGGGGATATTACATCATGCGGCCCATTGCCAATAGCTACTATCATTGGACATCGATTGATTCGATTACCACAGCTGATATGGATGTGCAAAACCTCGTCGTTTCCATCCCGCACTATTTCGATACCCAAGATGCCTACGGCAATGTCTATAGCTTTTCTCCCCACACTGACGGGCAGGATGATGGATACAGGAAAAGAGATGATATCGGTCGCTGGACTGTTGAAATAGAGCCGTTAACGCCTGCAACAGATGGTATTTTCCTCAATGTCATCTCCCTGAAAGATCCGGGAGTTGATAAGCCGGTGGTTCAGTCTATCTCGGGAGGCGGCTATTCGGGTGCTGTGGTCGGTAACAGATTCGTCTTATTTGCCGACAAAAAAGAAGAGGGAACATCTTTTACGGTGGAGATTCATGGGGATGGACCCGCTGAGGGACTTATTTTCAATCTACGACCTTTATCAACGTATTACTATAATTTCAAGAATTCAAAGCTGACTGTGTCAAATGATCCTGCAACGGGGACATCTGTTATGAGTTCCTCAATGGGGGTTGTGAAACTAGATGCGGTGTTGACACCAAAAAGAACTATTCTCAGCTTTCTTTACCTGCTTTTGGGTGAATAAAAGATGCTCCATGCTCGATAACGGTTCTATTGGCCATTATCACTTCAACTAAAAGGAAGGGTTGTCCCGCCTGAGTTGGTTATTTCATATCATCCGCAAATGGTTTATAGTTCCCGTATTGTTACGAAATCCAAAATGGGGAGAAAGGTAATGCAACCACTCAGTTTTTCAGACGCAGCAAAAAAGCTGGCAAGATTCGGCATCAGGCAGGAACAGGTCTATCTCATCGATCTGGTTTTACTTGTCGAAATGGCCTGGGCAGATGGTAAGATACAGGTGGCGGAGAAAGATATTCTCATGGACTACCTGGACCGCCATGTAGACAGCATCAACCGACTGGCCGGCTGTGAAATCCTGGAATATGGAGACGCCAGGGAATTTATTACGCGCTTCCTTGACGCACGGCCGGAGCAGGACCTGCTCGACACGATCCGCGAGGTGATTCCGGCAATCAGAATCGCCAATAAGGATTTTGAAACGGCAGAGCAAACCCGGATCGACATCCTCAACGCCTGTCTGGATATTGCCGCAAGTTCGGTCACCACCTATCCATATGGGCTCAAAGAACGGTTCACGACAGACGAAAAAGCCTATTACCACAGGATAGCGAAATTATTGCAGAGTCCCCAAGAATCCTGAGGTGGAAGTGCTTTTTCACACGGATTTCCGCAAGGAAAAAAAGAAAAAAGCGGCTGGGAATTTTCTTCTCAACCGCTTTCATCGAGAGTTTGGGATATGCCAATCAGCCGTTAAACCGGGCGGAGCCGGTTAACTCTTCATTGGCGGGGAAGATTCAATGTACTATCTCCCAAGAGTTCCAGCGGAAAACCAACATGAGCCAAAAGACGACTTGATAATCATATAAAAGGCACCTCCTATGGGGAGTTCTACAGAACCTCCCGATATCACCGACTTTGGTGATACAATGGAATAGTAGACATAAAACAAAATAAGGAGGTGCCTTATGAAGCAATTATACACTGGGATT
>JBNKDO010000056.1:0-11971 GCA_050288305.1 Desulfocapsaceae bacterium
AGGAGTGACCACGACTCTTCGCTTGCCTTTGAGCTCTTTACCAAAACTGACCCTTCCGTCAATCTCAGTGATTATTGCAGGCTCTTTGGGTTTGCGAACTTCAAACAACTCGGCAACACGTGGAAGACCACCGGTGATATCCTTTGTTTTTGAAGATTCTCTTGGAATTTTACCAACAACGGTTCCAGGTTTGATCTCGTCGCCTTCATTTACCGAAATGATAGATCCCACAGGCAAAGAGTATCTGGCATGAACTTCGGAGTTAGGAAGCTTCAAGGTTTTACCTTTTTTGCTCTTTACCGTAACCCGTGGATTAAGCTGTGAACTTCCGGCTGAGTGAACAATAACCTTTGAGGATTTACCGGTTACCGCATCCACTTTCTCCTGCATGGTGACACCTTCAAGAACATCACCATATTTTATTATACCGCCAACCTCGGCAACAATAGGAATGGTGTATGCATCCCAATCGGCCAGGATTGTCCCGGCTTCAATCTCTGAATCTTCCTGAACAAGTATTTGGGCACCGTAGTTGACCTTAAATTTCTCACGCTCACGACCGAGATCATCATGAATAACAATCTCCGCATTACGGTTCATGACGATCTTTATCCCCTCAGAATTGACAACTGAATGAAGATTTTTAAAACCGACCTTACCACCCCGTTGTGTTCTCAGTTCTGCCTGTTCGACCGATCTGCTTGCTGTACCACCGATATGGAAAGTACGCATAGTCAGCTGGGTACCAGGCTCACCAATGGACTGCGCGGCAATAACACCGATAGCTTCACCGATGTTCACCATGTGCCCGCGGCCAAGATCTCGACCATAGCACAAAGCACATACACCACGGCGGGAGCGGCAGGTCAAAACAGAACGAATAAGAACCCTATCAATACCTGCAGTATTAATTTTTGTCACTACATCTTCAGTTATCTCTTTACCTTCGGCTACAATAACCTCATCGGTATACGGGTCAACCACATCCTCAAGGGCAACCCTACCGAGAATCCTATCACCTATTGGAACAATAATCTCACCACCGTCTAAAAGCGGTTCTGCGACAATTCCGTCAATTGTCCGGCAATCTTTTTCAACGATTGTTGACTCCTGAGCAACATCCACTAGTCGTCTGGTCAAATAACCAGAGTTTGCTGTCTTCAGAGCGGTGTCAGCGAGACCCTTCCTGGCTCCATGTGTGGAAATAAAATATTCCAGAACATCAAGACCTTCTCTAAAGTTCGCCTTGATTGGTGTTTCAATGATGGCACCAGAGGGTTTAGCCATAAGCCCACGCATTCCAGCTAACTGGCGAATCTGATCTCGTGACCCCCTTGCTCCTGAATCAGCCATGATGAAGATAGAGTTGAAACTTGGCGCCTCAACCAGGTTATTGTCCTTATCACGGAAATAATCGACCTTGATTTCATCCATCATCTCGTTGGCAACTTCTTCAGTGACTTTTGACCAGATATCGACAACCTTATTGTATTTCTCGCCAGAGGTTATCAGACCGTCATTGTATTGATGTTCGACATCAACAACATTCTTTTCAGCCTTTTCAACCAAATCTTCCTTATTCAAAGGAATCTTCATATCGTTGATGCAGATAGATATACCGGCACGAGTTGCGTACTCATACCCGGTATCTTTCAGTCTATCTGCAAGAATAACGGTGTCTTTGGTACCTGCATGCCTGTAGGTATAATCAATAAGTCCTGCAAGCGCCTTTTTACTCATCACCTTGTTTATCTCGGAAAAGGGGATGGAAGAAGGCAGCAGTTCGCCTAATATAGTACGACCAATGGTCGTATCATATATTTCACCATCCTTGCGGACTCTTACCTTGGCCTGCAAATCAGCAATGCCATGGTCATAGGCAATTCTCGCCTCTTTTGAATCAGAGAAAACCTTTCCTTCACCCTTGGCATTAATCCGTTCTCTTGTCATATAATAAAGACCAAGTACGATATCCTGAGAAGGAATGATGACCGGCTCGCCATTGGCTGGAGAAAGAATATTATTGGTCGACATCATTAGCACACGAGCTTCTACCTGAGCTTCGACAGAAAGCGGCACATGGACAGCCATCTGGTCACCATCAAAGTCAGCATTAAAAGCCATACACACTAATGGATGGAGCTGAATTGCCTTACCTTCAATGAGAACTGCCTCAAAGGCCTGCATACCCAATCTATGAAGGGTTGGAGCTCTGTTGAGAATTACCGGATATTCAGTGACGACCTCGTCCAACACATCCCAGACTTCCTTGGTTCCCTTCTCCACCATTTTCCTGGCGCTCTTAATGGTGGTAACATATCCTCGTGATTCAAGCTTGTTGTAGATAAAGGGCTTGAACAACTCGAGGGCCATTTTTTTTGGTATACCACATTGGTGCAGGCGAAGATGTGGACCAACAACGATAACGGAACGACCCGAATAATCAACTCGCTTACCTAATAGATTCTGGCGGAAACGTCCCTGTTTACCTTTCAGCATGTCGGAGAGAGATTTCAGTGGTCTCTTATTGGCTCCAGCAATCACCCTGCCGCGTCTGCCATTATCAAAAAGAACATCCACAGATTCCTGCAACATTCTTTTTTCATTACGTATAATGATATCAGGTGCATCAAGTTCCAATAGCCGCTTCAATCGGTTATTACGATTGATAACTCTACGGTAAAGATCATTGAGGTCAGAGGTTGCAAAACGACCACCTTCCAGAGGAACCAATGGTCTGAGATCGGGAGGAAGAACAGGAATGGCTTCGAGTACCATCCACTCAGGTTTGTTCCCAGAGTCACGAAAAGCTTCTACAACATAGAGCCGTTTGCCAAGTTTCTGGCGTTTGGTCTGAGAATTGGTCGAAGACATTTCTGCCCGCAGTTCTTTGGAAAGAGCTTCCAAATCCTGGGATTCAAGGAGCTGCCTAATCGCTTCGGCTCCTATTCCAACGGTAAATTTTCCAGGATAAAGATCTCTTGCATTCCGATATTTTTCTTCAGTGAGCAAACTACCGGCAGGTACTTCCTCAACCTCTGATTCGACAACTGCGTATTGTTCAAAATAGAGAATTTTTTCCAGCTGCTTCAACGTCATGTCAAGCACAGCACCAATTTTACTGGGCAGGCTTTTCAAAAACCAGATATGGGCAACCGGTGCAGCAAGCTTAATGTGACCAAGGCGCTCACGTCGTACTTTGGACTGAATAACCTCCACACCACATTTTTCACAAACAACACCGCGGTGTTTCATCCGTTTGTATTTGCCGCAGTTGCATTCAAAGTCCTTTACAGGACCAAAGATTTTGGCACAGAAAAGGCCATCTCTTTCCGGCTTGAATGTTCTATAGTTAATCGTCTCAGGTTTTTTTACTTCACCATGAGACCAGTCCATTATTTTTTCAGGAGAAGCCAGGGTTATCCTGACACTCTTGAAAGAAATGGGAGATTTCGGTTTTTGAAAAAAATTGAATAGCTCTTCCACGTAATCACCTCTTCTGCGTAGTATTATATCCGCCTGATTCTTATGAACCAGGCATGAAGAGATTATGCCCCGAAGGGTAAAATATGCTCATCAATCTGCCATGGGTTCCACCACAGCAGACTGAGACCTCTATTCTTCGATGAGTTCCATATTCAGACAAAGGCCCTGAAGCTCCTTGACAAGAACGTGGAATGACTCCGGTAAACCGGTTGTAAGAAAATTATTTCCTTTGACAATGCGCTCATACATTGTTGTTCTGCCTTCGACATCATCTGACTTGGCAGTAAGAAATTCCTTGAGGGTGTAGGCTGCACCATATGCCTCCATGGCCCATACCTCCATCTCACCAAGGCGCTGTCCACCGAACTGAGCCTTTCCACCGAGTGGCTGCTGAGTGACGAGAGAATATGGACCGGTTGATCTGGCATGAATCTTATTGTCAACAAGATGATGGAGTTTGAGCATATACATGACTCCAACCGTCACCAGATTGTCAAAAGGCTCACCGGTTAATCCGTCGTAAAGCTGACTTTGGCCAACTTCATCAACTCCTGCCTCAACAAGCAGCTGTCGAATCTGACTTTCTTCGGCACCGTCAAAAACAGGAGTACTCATATGCAGCCCATCTTTAAGTTCACGCGCCCACTCGATTATTTCTTCATCCGTTTTGTCTTTACAGATCAATGCGGTTTCTTCACTGCTATAGACCTTGGCTATTTTTTCTTTAATCGCCTCAACAGCCTGTTGATTCGCAAGTTTTTCCAATTGCTCTCCAAGCTTTTTGGCAGCGAACCCGAGATGTGTTTCCAGTACCTGGCCAACATTCATACGTGAAGGAACACCAAGAGGATTGAGGACGATATCAACTGTTTTACCATCAGCGAAAAATGGCATATCCTCCTCAGGAAGAAGCCTTGAAACGACACCTTTGTTGCCATGACGTCCAGCCATTTTATCACCAACGGAGAGCTTCCGCTTTGTTGCCACATAAACCTTAACCATCTTCACAACACCTGGAGGCAGATCATCCCCCTTGGTCATGCGTTCAATGATACCATCATATCTCTCGCTGATAAGACGGGACTGGTTTTTATAACGTTCATAAATTGTGTCGATCTGCTCAGTAAATTTATTCTTTTCCGAGAATTCAACAGTACTAAGATTATGAAAACCAACATCTTTGGCAACAGCTCCGTCAATCTTCTTACCAAGTTTCACCAGTAGAGTGCCATCCTTACCAATGATATCCTTTTTGGCGGTGCGGCCATGCATTATATCACCTATTTCCAGGCAGATACCGCGCTTAAGACTGGCCAGCTCATCAAGCTTATCCTGGTTGAGACGCTCTACATCTTCTTCTTCAATGATTAAAGAGCGCTCATCCTTGTCAACACCTTTTCGTGAGAATACCTTGGCATCGATAACAACGCCCTCTACTCCAGGAGGCACTCGGAGTGAGGAGTCTTTAACATCCTGAGCCTTTTCACCAAAGATTGCACGCAAAAGCTTCTCTTCCGGAGAAAGAACGGTTTCACCTTTTGGCGTTACCTTACCGACAAGCGTGTCACCGGCGCGTACATCTGCACCAATTCTTACGATACCGGAATCATCGAGATTTCTGAGAGTTTCCTCGCTGACATTAGGGATATCACGGGTGATCTCTTCTTTACCTAATTTGGTATCCCGAGCCATGGTCTCAAATACTTCAATATGAACGGATGTAAAGGTATCTTCCTTTAATAAGCGTTCATTGATCAGAATCGAATCCTCGAAGTTGAAGCCTCGCCAAGGCATAAAGGCAATGGTAACATTTTTGCCAAGAGCCAGTTCACCCTTTTCAGTTGAGGGTCCATCGGCCAGGACAGTCCCCTTGGTTACCTTCTGTCCGGGAACAACCAGGGGAACCTGATTGAAGCAGGTATTCTGATTGGATTTTTTATATTTCTCCAGACGATAAACGGCAATACCTGTATCATACCCGTCCGTACCAGCAGTCCCATAGCGAACGACAATACGGTTGGAGTCTGCTTCTTCGACAACTCCATCACCACCAGAAAGCAGACATGCTCCAGAGTCTCTGGCTACATAGCGCTCCATGCCTGTTCCGACAAGAGGAGCGGCGGGTTTTAATAAAGGTACCGCCTGCCTCTGCATGTTGGATCCCATGAGTGCCCTGTTGGCATCATCATTTTCAAGAAAGGGAACAAGTGATGCAGCAACACTTATCAGCTGATTTGGAGCTATGTCCATATATGTGACCTTATCACTCAATGAGGTAACAACCTCTCCATCCTCACGGACAATCAGCGAATCAGGCACAATCCGCTTATTCTTATCAATCTCCACGGAAGCAGGAGCAATAATGTGCTTTTGCTCTTGAAGTGCGCTAAAATACTCAATCTGATCGGAAACAATTCTGTCTTCTACCTTCCGATAGGGTGTTTCGATAAAGCCATATGGGTTAACCTTAGCATAGGTCGCCAAGGAAACAATAAGACCAATATTCGGTCCCTCCGGTGTCTCAACCGGACATATTCTCCCATAATGGGTCGGATGAACATCCCTGACCTCAAACCCCGCTCTTTCACGAGAAAGCCCACCAGGTCCCAAGGCACTAAGCCTTCGTTTGTGGGTTACTTCAGAAAGAGGATTGGTCTGATCCATAAACTGTGAAAGTTGCGAAGTACCAAAAAATTCTTTAATCGCTGCAGATATTGGTTTGGGATTAACCAGATCGTGGGGCATAAGTGTTTCTACGTCCTGCAAGGTCATGCGTTCCTTGATGGCACGCTCCATCCTTACCAGTCCCATGCGATACTGATTTTCGATAAGCTCACCAACAGTTCGCACCCTTCTATTACCAAGATGATCAATATCATCAACCCCGCCCTGATTATCTTTGAGGCGAACAAGGTATTTTACGGATTTAACGATGTCGTCTTTGGTCAGCGCCTTCTGACTGATATCTATATCAAGACCAAGTTTGGCATTGATTTTATATCGTCCAACCTCTGAGAGATCGTAGAGATCTGCATTGAAAAAGAGGTTGTCAAAAAAAGTCTGGGCGACCTCAATCGTCGGCGGACTTGAAGGTCGAAGCCTTCTGTAAATCTCAAGAAGCGCTTCTTCCGTGGTAGTAACTTTGTCAAGTGCAAGGGTCTTTCGGAACGAATCGGAATAATGAACACCATCTATAAAAATGACGTTTATCCGGTCAATGCCTACTTCCTGCAATGATTCGAGTACTGTTTCTGTGATCTCAGTGTTGGCAAAAAACAGCAGCTCATCCGAGGAAGGTTTGTAGATGTCCTCGCTGAGAAACTTGCCAATAATCTCATCTTTTTCAATCTCTAGATACTCGATCTCTGCTGATTCAATTTTTTTGGCCAGAACCTTACTTACTTTCTTGCCTTTCTTGCCTAATACCTCGCCATCCTGTGGACTGATGAGGTCAAATTGAAGTCGTTGACCAACTGCCGTCTCCGAATTGAAACTCAGCCAGTACTGATCACCATCAAATTTAATCTCATTTATCGGGTAATATTCAGCGAGCAACTCACTGGAGGTAAATCCCAGAGCTTTCAGCAGGGTGGTAACAGGAAATTTTCTTCTTCTATCAATCCGGACGTGAAGTACGTCTTTGATGTCAAACTCAAGATCAATCCATGAACCACGAACAGGAATAATTCGAGCGGAATACAGCAGCTTACCGCTGGCATGACTTTTGCCATTATCATGAGTATAAAAAAGACCAGGGGAGCGCTGCAGCTGAGAGACGATAACCCTTTCGGTACCATTTATAATGAAAACGCCGTCCTTTGACATCAGCGGTAAGGAACCAAGATACACTTCCTGCTCTTTTATATCCCGGATAGTCTGAACGCCTGTTTCCTCATCGACATCAAAGGTTATTAATCTGACAACGATTTTCAACGGAATATCATACGTCATCCCACGTTGAACACATTCTTCAACAGTATATTTGGGCTCACCGAACTTATATTTTACATACTCAAGAGAGCACATCCCATTGAAATCATTAATAGGGAAAACGTTTTGCAGTATTGACTGAAGACCATAGTCCTCACGATCATCCGGCTCACGGTTCATTTGCAGAAATTTCTCGTAGGATTTCCTCTGCATTGATATCAGGTGAGGAGGCTCAATGATATTTTGTACAGTGGCAAATTTCTTTCTAATTCGTTCCATAAATCGTCCTCAAGGGTGCCTATAGATCGTTTTACGTATAAATACAGTAGAATCGAATGGACACACGTACTGTATAATGTTTTAACTCGTTAGGTAGGTGAAATATGGTTTATTGCCCATATTTGTATTATAAATGCGGAGGAGCTCAATATCAATTCCGGAAGAGACTTGTCGATTAAAAGTATAATAGGTCATAGTAGTGGTCATGTACCTTGATTGTATATGTTCAATTTAAAAAAGACTAAAAGCCTTATATGATTGAAATTACAAACTAAAAAACCTCAGACACTTCCTAAATGCAGAAACACCACACGCTACGTGGCAAAGCCCGTAGCGTGTTTCCAGAAACAGAAAGATATCCCGTTTTAGGAGATATCTTATGCTTTACTGAATTACTTAACTTCGACTGTACCACCAACTGCTTCGATCTTGCCTTTGATTTCCTCAGCTTCTTCTTTGGTTACACCTTCTTTGATCGGCTGTGGTGCACCTTCAACAAGAGCTTTGGCTTCCTTCAGTCCAAGACTGGTGATGCCGCGAACTTCTTTGATAACTTTGATCTTTTGATCTCCTGCGCCAGTCAGTATTGCATCAAATTCTGTTTTTTCTTCAGCAGCTTCAGCAACTGGTGCAGCTCCTACAGCAGCAACAGCAACAGGTGCAGCTGCGGAAACGCCAAATTTTTCTTCGAATTCCTTGATGAGCTCAGAAAGCTCTAAAACTGACATATTAGAAATGAATTCAATAACATCGTCTTTTGTTACAGCCATTGTTATACCTCTTTTAAAATAATTTTTTATGTACCGTAATTTGGTATGTTAATTCTCGACCGGTTCTTTCTGGTCCTTAAGTGCCTGTAATGCATATACAAAGGTTCGCGGTACTCCTGAAAGTACGCTGACAAGACCTGTAGGCACACCATTGAGTACGGAAAGCAACTGGCCAAGCAATGCCTCTTTACTCGGTAGCTTGGACAAGGCAATCAACTCTTCAGGACCTATTTTTTCTCCATCAAGAACGGCAGACCTAAGAACAAATTTTTTATGATCTTTGGCAAAATCAGCTAATGCCTTTGCAGGTCCGACAGGGTCGTCATAGGCCATTACTACGGCTGTAGTTCCAGTGAAATCATCACTCAGAACAGCACTATCTGTCTCTGTAACCGCTCTTTTAAGGAGAGTGTTTTTGGCAACTCGAAGCTCTGAATTAAACTTCCGCAACTCAATCCTGATCTGCTGCATTTGACCCACGGTCAGTCCGCGGTAATCAGCAACTACAGAAAATTTTGATTTGCTGAAGGACTCATTCAGTTCCGAGATAATTGCCGCTTTCTCATCACGATTCAAAGCACTCCTCCTACTTTTAAGTTAATGTCGTAAGATACAGCAGTTACAAAAGAAAAAAGGTTCACAAAAAAAGAGGTTGTAAACCGTCTCGGCAGGTGGCAAAATCCGATTAAACTGTGCAGTGCCTGCTGTCTTCGACTCAAAACTGCACCAAACAACATGCTGGCGCAGAACCTCACGTTGTTATTTTACTATGGCGCGAACATCCAGCGTATCAACTTTGAAGCCAGGCCCCATTGTCGTTGAAATAGAAATATTACGCAAATATATACCTTTACTGGAACTTGGCTTAAGCTGAATGAGCTTGGTTATAAAAGCTACAACATTTTCATAGAGCTTGTCTTTGCCAAACGAAGCTTTACCAATACCGGCATGAACAATACCGGCTTTGTCAACACGAAAATCAACTTTTCCTGCTTTAATTTCCGAGACAACATTCGCAATATCAAAGGTAACTGTTCCCAATTTTGCATTCGGCATAAGATTACGAGGGCCAAGAACCCTACCGATTTTTCCAACAGTTCCCATCATATCTGGAGTGGCCACCGTCTTATCAAACTCAAGCCAACCTCCCTGAATTTTTTCCACAAGATCGTCAGAACCTACATAGTCAGCGCCAGCCTCTCTGGCTTCGGCTTCTTTCTCACCCTTAGCAAAAACAAGAACCCTTGTCTCTTTACCGGTACCGTGTGGCAAAACCACAGAAGAACGAATCATCTGATCAGCGTGTCTTGGATCAACACCTAGCTTAACTGCGATGTCGAATGTTTCATCAAATTTTGCATATGATGATGCCAGCACATTTTCAATACCATCAGAGAGGGTATAAAGTGATGATTTTTCAATTTTCTCTAACTTGTTTCTATAATTCTTTCCGCGTTTCGGCATATCAGCCTCCTACTGTATCTAAGGGTATTTTCACCCTTAGAAGTAGTAATAGAATTTATTAATTTTTAATGGTTATACCAGCACTACGTGCTGTCCCTTCAATTATTTTCATTGCACTTTCAATATCATATGCATTAAGATCCGGCATTTTAATCTCAGCAATTTCACGAATCTTCTCTTTGCTTATCTTCGCTACACGTTCCAATTTAGGATTGGCGGAACCTTTTTTAATTCCAGCAGCTTTAAACAACAGCACAGATGCCGGAGGTGTTTTGGTAATGTAGCTGAAAGATCTATCTTGATAAACAGTTATGACAACGGGGACAATGGTGTCACCCATGGACTGGGTTTTAGCATTAAATGCTTTGCAGAATTCCATGATGTTAACCCCATGCTGACCAAGAGCAGGCCCAACAGGAGGTGAAGGATTGGCCTTTCCCGCGGGAATTTGCAATTTGATATATGCACTAACTTTTTTAGCCATTGTTCACTCCACTATCAGTGTATTAAAAACCTAAAAGCTCTGCTGGAAGCATTCCAGCAGTCTCATTTCTTCTATTATGATAACAAGTCTACGTATTTGAGACCTGTACAAACTCCAATTCAACAGGCGTTTCTCTACCGAAGATAGAAACCATTACCCGGACTCTCCCCTTTTCGGGGAAAACCTCGTCAACAACACCCTGAAAATTAGCAAAAGGTCCATCAATCACTCGAACCACTTCACCAATATCAAATATAACTTTAGGCCGTGGTCTTTCAGAACCATCTTGAATTCTACCGATGATCTTACCGGCATCCTCGTCGGAAAGTGGTGTAGGATCCTTATCTCCACCAACAAAACCGACAACTCGAGGCATATTCTCATGGATGGTATGCCAAGTGGTGTCATTGAGGTCCATGCTCACCAGCATATAGCCAGGAAAGAACCTTCTCGCAGAAGTTTTCCTGGAACCTTTGATCATCTCCACAACCTGTTCGGTCGGAACAAGAATCTCTCCGAAATACTCTTCTAGTCCGTCTCTTTTGATCCTTTCTTCAAGGGTTGCCTTAACTTTGTCTTCATAGCCGGAGTGAACCTGCAGTATGTACCATTGTCTTGCCATCTTAACGTTTACCCAGCCTGAGATTTAGTCTTTCAGCATCATTAAGCTGCCCAAAGATACTGTTTCCCTCCATCATTATTATCAACGGAGCAGATATGAGACTAGTTTACCAAGAAACAGGTCCACTGTCCCAAGATATGCCGCTACAACAATGGTGAGCACTACTACTATCCCTGTCAGACCCATTGTCACTTTTTTATCGGGCCAGACAATTTTGGAAAATTCTACCTGTACTTCCCCAAAAAACTTTTTTATTTCCGCAGGTGAGTATGGAGACTTTTTCTCCGTTTTCGTATCAGGATTCTTTTTTAATTTTCCTTTAGTTGCCATACCCGCCGCTATCCTTCCTTTTCGCAATTCCATTAAGGTAGTTTCACATCAGCTACCATTTCTGTAGTCAACCTAGATGGCAGGCCAGGAGGGACTCGAACCCCCAGCATCCGGATTTGGAGTCCGGCACTCTACCAATTAGAGTTACTGGCCTGCACAATCCTATTTCGTCTCTTTATGGGGAGTATGCTCCCGACAAAATGGACAATACTTGTTGAACTCCAGCTTATTGGGAGTATTTCTCTTATTTTTGGTGGTCGTATAATTACGACGCTTGCATTTTCCGCAAGCTAGAGTGATTATGTCTCTCATTACGATATTGTCCCTCTAAAAAAAAGAACCCGGCTCCCTACCTTTTCAGGTGTGGGAGCTGGGTATGCATCACCTATTTGGTAATACTATTTTACAATTTCACTAATAACACCGGCACCTACAGTACGCCCACCCTCACGGATAGCGAAACGGAGTCCGGCGTCCATGGCGATCGGGGTAATGAGTTCCGCGCTCACGGAGACATTGTCTCCTGGCATTACCATCTCTACTCCTTCCGGCAGAGTTACTATACCGGTTACATCTGTTGTCCGGAAGTAGAACTGCGGACGATAG
>JBNKDO010000057.1:0-65341 GCA_050288305.1 Desulfocapsaceae bacterium
CTAATTAAATTCTGACAAGTTGTCAACTAATTTCTTTGACCTCACATGTCTTTATTCCACAAAGATCGTATCTAAAATCCCCGTAACGTCAAGACCGAGCAAACCTACATGATCACCAGTGTACTGTCAATGAGTTTTTGATGAATTTTTGGTTTTTTTTATGTTGATAGATGCTTTCGATGAATGTTTGTTAGCTAGTCGTAATGAAAGGCTCTGTATCATCATCGCAAAAAGGCCGGATCTTTGCTCGTTTTTACAGAAAGTGTCGAGCAAAGATCCAGATTCTATGGCTTGAAAACAAACAATTAGTCTTAGGTATTGGCAAAAGATTATATCCAGCTCTGCAGGGCTTCAACTATTTTTTGAGCTTGCTCAACACTTGAAATATTGAACTTTGATTTTGGGATATACTCTCCCTGTCGCTTTTGATAACGTCTGACGGTGAACATGTCTTTACCAAATTCGCCTTTAGCCTTGTTCCAATTTTGATAGCGAAAAATAACAGTTGCCCAGGCACCTTTGGAAAGGACTTTTTTGTCAATTTCCTTGACTAAGAGCTGACCATCTTCCTCGTAGCTTATTGTAATATCATCAACTGTTTTGCTCATGAACATCCTTTTTCGTTAGTAGTTATAGAAAAGCAGGGGAGTCGTATGCCGCTGCTTTGAAATTTTGGAAAGTTATGCAACCATATTCGCATAATAAGGTAAAGAGGAAATCTAAAAATCCTATGATTTCTGCTGTCTGATAAATTTCATCTGACCACCTTCCGCCTCAATTACTATATGATCATTGTCAGAAAATGTGCCGTCAAGAATCTGTAGCGCTAATGGGTCCTCTAATGCTCGCTGAATTGCTCTCTTGAGAGGCCGTGCCCCATAAATCGGGGTATAGCCCAATTCTACAATCAGCTGCTTTGCGCTTTGACGGATATGGAGAGAAATGTCCTTCTCTTTCAGCCTTTGCATTAAGCTTTTAAGCTGTATATCAACTATGTCGAGCATGTTTTCTCTGGTGAGACTTCCAAAAACAATTGTCTCATCTATGCGATTAAGAAATTCAGGTTTGAAATGGCCTTGGAGGATTTCTTCTATCTTGTTTTTAATTTCCGTGCCGCTGGCATTTTCATCTGCCATTTTCATAATGAGCTGGCTGCCGAGATTGGAAGTCATTATGAGGATTGTGTTTTTAAAATCGACAGTTCTGCCTTTGCCGTCTGTCATTCTGCCGTCATCAAGCACTTGTAGTAGTACATTGAATACGTCTGGATGAGCCTTCTCGATTTCATCAAGCAAAATAACAGAGTAGGGTCGACGTCGGACAGCCTCCGTGAGATACCCGCCTTCATCGTAGCCCACATATCCAGGGGGGGCACCTATGAGCCTGGCGACTGAGTGTTTTTCCATGAATTCCGACATATCGACTCTCACCATGGCCTGTTCGCTGTCGAATAGGAATTCAGCCAAAGATCTGGCGAGTTCTGTTTTGCCAACACCCGTTGGGCCAAGAAAAATAAAGGAACCAAGAGGTCTGTTGGGGTCCTGCAAGCCAGCCCTGGCTCGACGTACTGCATTGGAAACCGAGACGATGGCATCTTCTTGACCAATCACTCTTTTTTGGAGAAATTTTTCTGCTTGAACAAGCTTTTCTTTTTCACCTTGCAGGAGTTTGTCGACAGGGATTCCGGTCCACTTGGCGACAATGGAGGCAATATCTTCAGCAGCAACTTCCTCTTTCAACATCAGATGATCCTGCTGTATCTTTTGCAGGTTACTGTTTTCCTCTTCGAGTTGTTTGTTGAGTTGAACGATTTGGCCATAGCGTATTTCAGCAACCCGACTAAAATCACCGTTCCGCTCTGCACGCTGTTCCTCATTATGGGCCTTGTCGATGTCTTCCTTGATTTTGCGGATTTTTTGGATAGTTTCCCTCTCAAGGCTCCACTGTCCTTTCATGGCATTGAGGTTATCATTGAGATCCGCCAGCTTTTTTTTGAGCTCGTCCAGCCGTTTGCGAGACGCCTGATCTGTTTCTTTTTTCAGTGCTTCCTGTTCGATTTCAAGCTTGATGCGTTGACGGTCAAGCTCGTCTATCTCCGTTGGCATGGAATCAATTTCAATGCGAAGAGAGGATGCTGCTTCGTCAATTAAATCGATTGCTTTGTCTGGCAGGAACCGGTCACTGATGTACCTGTTTGAAAGGGTAACCGCTGCAACGGTGGCTGCATCCAGAATGCGCACACCATGGTGAACCTCATATTTCTCCTTTATTCCACGAAGAATAGCAATGGTGTCTTCTGCGCTTGGTTCCAGAACAAGAACGGGCTGAAAGCGGCGCTCGAGGGCTGTGTCCTTTTCGATATATTTTCGATATTCATCTATTGTCGTGGCTCCTACACAGTGCAGCTCGCCACGGGCGAGTGCGGGTTTGAGCATATTTGAGGCATCCATCGAACCTTCCGCCGCACCGGCTCCGACCAGGGTGTGGATTTCATCAATGAAAAGAATTATTTCCCCAGCCCGTTTTTCTACCTCTTTCAGAACAGCTTTGAGTCTGTCTTCAAACTCGCCACGATACTTTGCTCCAGCTATCAAGGCTCCAAGGTCAAGCGCAACTACCTGTTTGTTTTTAAGTGTTGCAGGGATGTCGCCATTGACAATTCTTTGGGCAAGTCCTTCAACAATTGCGGTTTTTCCAACCCCAGGTTCGCCAATGAGAATGGGATTGTTTTTAGTTCGACGGGAGAGCACCTGGATAATACGTCGTATTTCCTCATCACGGCCAATAACTGGATCAAGCTTGGCCTGACGTGCTATTTCAGTTAAATTCCTCCCGTATTTCTCTAGGGCCTGGTATTTTTCTTCAGGGTTTTGATCTGTGACTCGCTGATTACCTCGAATGGAGGTGAGTGCATTGAGAAAATCTTTCTCCTTTACTCCTTGTAGTTTTAACATTCTGGCACAGGCTGAAGAATCATCTAGGATGGCCAGGAAAAGATGTTCCTGGGATACATAGTCATCCTGCATTTTTGATGCGATTGAAAGAGAGGAGTTGAGTATTTTCTGGAGCTCTTGCGCAGCATATACCTGTCCAGCGCCCGATCCGGAAACCTGTGGGGACTGCTCAAGCAACTGATCAGTCTCCTTGAGAATAATTGAAGGGTTTACTCCAATCTTCTGAAGCACCGGGGGGATAACACCGTCGGTCTGGCTTAGAATGGCCTTGAGTAGGTGGGCTTGCTGAATTTGCTGGTGCCCTTTATCCTGGGCAAGCCTTTGGGCAACCTGTATGGCTTCCTGGGATTTCAGGGTGAATTTTTCAAATTGCATTTCTCTCTCCTTTGCTTGATTAAAGTGCAACAATCAATATCAACACACAGGAGAAAGTAAGGCTGCTATATCGTTGTGTCAATATTTTGACACATGTTTTTATATAATAGGAAAAAGTGGTAACAATAAAGCAAGAAAAGGAGTTCAGAGAGCGAATTGCAAACTCTCTCTGAACTCTATAATGTGACAGGAAGACTTAACCGCAACTTCCAGAGCTACAGGATCCGCTACTGCAACCTCCGCCACCGCCAACGGGGTTGGTAGAGGTGATACCGAACCCGGAACGTGGTCCAGCTTCAATATATTCAAGTTTTATAGCTCCACAAGTCTCTAAAAGGCTCTCTTCGATCAAGAACTTAAGGGAATCATTATTGTAGACTTTGTCATTGTCTTTTGGCTCATCCAGAGCCAATCCCAGTGATGGGCCAGATCATCCACCCTGCATCAGGGCAACTCTAAGCGCAGAATCAATATTATTCTGCGCCAGATATTCCTTAAGCTTATCAACAGCCAAGTCTGTTACGGTAAACTCAGACATTAAGTTTCTCCTTGTTTTAAATTTCTAAATAACTGCTGTTCAACATTTATGCCCTTGAGCATAATTTCCTGACTCTGGGAAAACATAATGTGCCTAGCCTTAGAAGTCAATTGGTTCTGTGGTGAAAAACAACGGGTGTTTTAGATTTTAGTTAAATTTCTAAATGTTGTGACAACCGGCTGAATTATTATTTTTCTTGCCTGAGGTTGGAGCGAGATGATATTATCCTTGAGTGATAGTAAGTATATATTGTCAGAACTATTTTGTTATTTTTTATTTTACCAATGAACTGTTAGAATATCTTTTTCATATATTCAACAGGGGAGTGGGCTTCAACACGATTGTCTGTTTCAAATTTAGGATTTACTGTTCGTAATTCCTATAAATATTCAATTTTTACCCTGGTGTTTCGGCTATATGCAGGTGAGAGACAAGGCGGTGAAGATACGGGAAAATAATCGATTTCATTGCTTATCATTGAAGTGTTTACTACTGTATGAGATGCAAGAGGATGATCGCTTTGGATGAGAGCATGATTCGATTGCGACAGAGATTCATTTATTCTAATAGCAATTCTATAAGAAAATCGAAGGTATACTAAATTATGAAGAAGGTTGTGATTTCAACAGGCGGAGGTGATGCCCCTGGCCTCAATGCGGTTATCTATGCTGTGGTGCATTCATGTATCCGTCGAGGTTGGGAAGTATATGGAAGTAAAAGCGGCTACTCCGGCTTTCTGGATATGGATGATCTTATTCAGCTCAACCTGAGGAGCGTGGAAGGGATTTATTCAATGGGTGGTACTATCCTCGGTTCCACGAACAAAGGTAATCCATTTGCCAAGCCTGTTCGTAATCTGGCTGGGGAAGTCCAAATTGTTGATGTGTCAGATAAAATAATGAACAATTTTAAACGGCTCGGTTTTGACTGTCATATCGCCATTGGTGGCGATGGCAGCCTGCGCCTGGCCCAGCAATTTGCCGAAAAGGGAATGCCGGTCATCGGAGTGCCGAAGACTATCGATAACGACCTGGAGGCAACTGATAGAACGTTCGGTTTTGATACGGCTGTTTCCACAGCAACAAATGCACTTGATAAATTGCATTCCACCGCAAAATCTCATGATAGGGTAATGGTTGTTGAGGTAATGGGCCGGGATTCTGGATGGATAGCTCTCTATTCCGGTATTTCAGGTGGAGCAGATATTATTCTTTTACCGGAGATTCCTTTTGATATGGAGAAGGTTTGCGGTAAAATTGCAGATAATGAACTTCATGAAAAGCATTATGCCATAGTGGTAGTTGCTGAGGGTGCTATAGAAAAAGGGGGAAGGGTCTTTAATAAAGGTGCCGGGGAACTTGGCAGAGAAGAAGTGATTCTCGGTGGTGTCGGTGAATTCGTTGCCCAGGAAATCAGAAAGAGAACAGAGAAGGATACCAGATCTCTGGTTCTCGGTCATTTGCAAAGAGGCGGCTCGCCAACAAACTTTGATAGGCTTTTAGCCTTGAGATTTGGCGCCGCCGCTGTTCGCCTCGTTGAACAGGGGATCTTTGGCCAAATGGTGGCTCTTGAGTCTTCCAAAATGGGTGCGGTGCCAATTGAGGAAGCTGTAAAATCGAGAAAAATGGTCAACCTAAATAGTGATAAAGTACTCACGGCTAGAGATATTGGTATATGTCTTGGTGATTAAGGCGTTGTATGGCGGTAAATAAATTTCTGGATATATACACTACTCTTTTCGAACACTATGGTCCTCAGAACTGGTGGCCTGCGGAAACTCCACTTGAGATGGTGGTTGGAGCCGTGCTTACCCAGAACACCAACTGGAAGAATGTTAGCAGGGCTCTTGCCAATCTAAAAGAGTCCAACCTTCTTCACTTTGATTCCCTGAATGCTCTGACACCTGATGAGCTGGCTGTTTATATCCGGCCTGCGGGTTATTATAACCTCAAAGCAAAAAGGTTGAAAAACCTATTGCAAATGGTCGCCAAGGAATATAACGGTGATCTGCAGCAGTTATTTGATGAAGAATTTGATCGTGCCAGGTCCCGGTTGCTTCAGGTGAATGGAATTGGCGAAGAAACAGCCGACTCGATACTTCTCTATGCCGCAGAGCAGCCTATCTTTGTTGTTGATGCCTATACATATAGAGTTTTTTCCAGGCACAATTTGTTAGAAGAAGAATGCAGCTACACTGATATTCAGGAAGCATTTATGGCTAGTCTTCCTCGGGAAATATCTCTATTTAACGAATATCATGCACTTATTGTCAGAGTTGCTAAAGAGTATTGTAAAAAGACCAATCCGTGCTGTCAGAAGTGTCCTTTGGAAAAGTATTTATAAACTTTGAAAGGAGGGACGGGTGACGCCTTGGAGAGGAGAGTGGCATCACCCGCTGAGGAGGAGAGATTTCATGCCTTGAGATCAAGGACACTACTTAACAATTCATCTGTTGTTGCTATTGTTTTCAGATTCGCTTTATAAAAATGGGTGTTCAGCATCATTTCAGGAAGTTCTCTGGAAAGCTCCACATTTGATTGTTCTATAAGCTCAAGACCTTTAGTTGTCTGCTCGTAAATCTGCGGTCCTTTCGTTTCCAACTTACTTACATTTGCCTTCACACCTGTCGGCTCGACATTGCTTAACGTAACTCTGCTACGTTTGTATTCCGGTGTGGCGCTATTGGCTATATTGTTGCTATTCGCATCAATTTTGGTACCAAAGGCCTGGAGTGCGCTTACTGCTGACTGGAGTGCTGAAATCATAATGCATTACCTGATATCACTTATTGTTTTTAATAATCCTAGCAATAATTGTGCCTACTTGGATTGACGTGAGGAGAGCATCTCTCCTTATTATCTATCTATTCAACTCATTATTCATCTATTTGCAGAATCACCCATGAATTAAATATATGTTTTGAGTGGATGATCTTGTGAGATATGGTGCTTTGTGAATGGCATAATTTGGATGGCACTAGGAAAAATAGCAAAATGTGGAGATGAGTTTAAAGGTTAGTTATATCAAGATGATATCTGGTTCGTGAGGTATTGCGGAAGAGATCTTAAACGCACTTTTTCATTAATTTTGTCAATGCCTTATTGAAAAGAGTCAGCGAATAGCCGGAATCCTGCCGTGTAGCTGACAGGAGAAAACAAGGTTCGATTTTGTAATTACGGTTACGATAAGGTATTTTGAAATACTCAATGAGATGATGTTACTTTCTGGCAGAAGATGGTTTCTGGTCTTCTATGGCTGTGACGACGCCTTCAATCATCTCGTCGATTTCTTCATTATCATAGTCGGCATTCTGCAGTGCATTTTTGTAAGCATCCAATGTTTCACGTATCTTGAGGGTTTGATAGGTGGTAGTATATAACCTGCAGAGCAGAGTGACTGCTGGTTCGGCTAGTGGATTCATGCGAAGCAATCTGGTAAGCAGTGGTATCGCCTCTTGTTGCCGTTCCGCATCGGCAAGAATTTGTGCCCAGGTTAAGGACATTTTCTCAAAGGTTGCAATAAGGACATCCTCGTAAGAATAGATTGAGTCATTTCGGAAAGTATCAGTTGGCAGAGTACCTTTCCAGAGTTGTAATGCTTCATTAAATCGATTTCCTGCCTGCCAGAACTCATCTCGCTGAACATGTTTGAAGCCCTTTTCGCAATTTTGGAAAAAGTCATCCACATCGCTCTCAGAGTTTTCGAGGCTGATAATCCCTTTGTTGAGTACAATATAGTTCTTTGGAGAGACGGAGAGGTGTTCCTCCAATGTGTTGCGCAGTCGGCCCAGGAGTGTGTCAAGTTTTTTTCTGGATTTGTCGGGGCTGCTGTCTGGCCAGAGGAGGAGCTGAACTTTTTCCTGACCTATTTTTTTATTCTTGGCAATCAAAAGAAGGCAGAGGAGCTCCCGTTGCAGAGGAGTGAACTGTTCCACGGTGATATGCATCTTGTTGCCGGTACTAAGTGAAAATCCGTCAAGGAGGGTAATCCGAAGCAGAGGCACACTGTTGCCATCGTCATCAATACATATTTTTAATCTTTTTTGCGCAAGCTCTCTGCTGAAAGGTTTGTGCAGGTTGTTGGTTACAGCAATGGTGAGAAGTTGCTGCATGGTTGATGGTTCCCAGCTCCAAAAATGATTATATCCATGTTTTGCCATTAATTCCAGACCTTGCTCAAGAGAAGATAGGGCCTGTTTTTCACCATAGCAGTTTAATTCAAAATAGCTTTGTTGTATCAGTGCACATGCGGTGAGATATGGAGATGAGATGGCTTCGGAGAGGTTGAGTGCCTTGGCGAAAGAATCTTTTGCAGCCTGTTTTTTCTTGAGGCGACCATATACGGTTCCGGCCAGTATAGAGTGAAAAGCCTGATAAAATGGTCCTCCGGCAATTTCACGAAGTTGAGCCGACTCTTCAATTTTGATAGCTGCACTTTTGCTGTTACCGTGCATCGCCAGGATATATGCCTGCCATTGCAGTAGTTGACTCAGCATATGTTCTGTCTTGGCTGTAGATGAAATGTTGACGCCGGCATTAAGGAGGTCAAGGGCCTTTACCGTGTCGCCCATTGAGGTCAAGCAGCTTGCCCCCCAGATGTAGAAATAGGGGGCAGCCACTGTCTGTTTGACGACCTGTTTGTCAATACTTTCCTGGATGAGTTGTTGCTGATTAAAGAAGTTGGTAAAATCTCCATGCATACACAGATTGCAGATATGCATTACTCGCAGGGTGAGTTTGTTTGACATGCCGACCAAGTGGTCATTAAGCAACGAATAGGAAGATTCAACCTCTCTTGCAAATTTCTTTTGGTTACCGGTAAGAAGAGCAATGTAGGTCTTTATGAATACAGTGGAGGCCATGAAGTTACGTATCCCTTTTTCTGTGGCCATGTTACTCGCTTGTTCAATGTATGTTCCGGCTTTCTCTGTATTTCCGGTAAAGAAACAGTAACCTGCTGCAAGGTTGCGTGACACAAGAATAATGATGTGACTGGAAAGTGAGTCATAATGCTTGTTAAGAAGTTCTTCAGTTCTATGGAGAAGTTCAACCCCTGTGTTATATCTTCCTGAAACAACGAAATGATAGTAAATGATCTGGGCAAGGGCGATCAATTCACCAATTTCCTCACCTGTTTTTTGAAAAAGATACCTGGCTGATTCAAGGTGTGAAAGCGTCCTCTGGGGATAGAAATCGCCGCCAAGCAGACCTGAAAACAAGGTAAGCCATCCGTACTTCAGAAGAGTTTCCTCTTTAATGGACTGGAGAAGCGTAAGAATGGTGAGAGTCCTGTTTTGAGCAAGAAGACCCAAACCGTATTGATAAAGGAGCTGGTCCATCTTGTCATATTCGTTGCCCTGCTGGTAACAAATGAGCGCCTTGTCAACCATGTTCTTCTCAAGAAAATACTCTGCCGATTCGGCATAAATGGTGTTGATTTCCTCTATGTTAATGACTTTTCTGGCACGGGCCTGGAGAAATTCCTGGAAAAGGTGGTGAAAGCGAAAGGTATTGAATTCGCGATCAAGGTTGTAAATGAAAAGGTTTTCCTGGGTTAATTCTGAAAGGATGATATCAATATCAGGGATACCGGTGATGCGGCCGGCTAACTCCACATGAATTTCATCAAGAAAGGAAAGTTTCAAAAAGGGGACATGGAGATCTTCCTGGATATAGCTGAAAATTTCGTCCTGAAAATATTCGATCATGTCTTTCTGGCTAGGCGAACCGAGCAGGGGGATAGCTGCGACATCGCTTTTTTCCATGGATTTCTTCCCGGACATTGGATGCGCCGCCAGAACAATCCCCATTACCCAACCGCTGGTTACATCCTCTATTTTTCTTGCATCGGTAATGGAAATGCTGCGATTGAAGATGTCGTTGAAAAGTGTTTCAATTTCATCGCTGTTGAGGGCAAGATCTTTGGTGTTAAGATATGCGACATTGTTACGATTACGGATGGTCTTTGATTTCAGCTCGAAAGGGTGCCTGCTGGTCAGTACAAAATGAAGATTTGGTGGAGAAGTGTCAAGCAGATAGGCCACCAGGTTGTTGGTAAGCTCAGCATCATGGATGAGATGAAGGTCGTCGAAGACAATGTAGAGATTATCCTTGAGACACCTGTCGATATCGTTAAGCAGCAGGTTGGCACATCTCAAAAGATCAAGCGGTCCTATTTCTCCCTGGTTGATAATGTTTTCCAGGCGTGGGCATGAAAAATCCGTCAACGTTAAGTTAAGATTGTGGAGAAGACCTGAAAGCAAAAGCACAGGATCAGAGTCTTCTTTACCAACCTGGTACCAGATATGGCTGTGCTGATAGTAGGTGATGTATTGATACGCGAGAGTGGTTTTTCCCTGTCCGGCTTGAGCTTCTATCGCTATAATCTTATGCTTATGGGGTTTACCCGGCAGGATTGTTTCAATGAGCCGAGAACGGAATAGAGATTGGTTCTCATCAATATGAGGCGGATAGAACTTGTTTGAAGGAATGGAAGAATGAAGCGGTGTCAATGTTGCCTGCATAGCCTGTCCTCTAATTTTGCCGTTCTTCGTAATGCTCCTGGTATCTCATAAACTGCCTGCATATTCCCCGAATAATATTTGACTCCTTTGAAGACAGCTGCATTTTGCCCAAAAATTTCCGGATATTATTCATCCAATATGTGTGGTTCTTTTTCTCGAGAAAGCTGATTTCCGTCAAGGCCGCTTCTACATGGCGGTACATGCCTTCAAGTTCAAAGGAGGTGGCACATTGGGGAACGGGCGCCAAATCTTTTTTCTGGTGGATAAGTCCATAATAAAGTTCATAGCAATGAATAGCCACGGCCTGAGCGAGATTTAACGAGGAAAAATCTGCGGTCGGTATCGCTGAAACAGCGTGACAATACTTCAGCTCATCGTTGGAGAGGCCGGTGTTTTCAGGACCAAACATAAAAGCTGCCTGATTGTTAGGGAGGAAATCAGACAGTTCGGGAATAATCTGTCGTGGGCTGCGTTCTGACCCTCTCTGACGACCTCGGCGCGCGGTGGTGCCAACAATATAGGCAAAGGGAGCAAGTGCTTCCTCCAAGTTTTGGTGAATTTCCATGTTGTCGATGACATGGACGGCTTTGTGTGTTGCCATTTTTGCCATCGCCTGGTGCTCAGGTTCCTCATCGGCAACGAGAATGAGACGAGATAAGCCCATATTGAAAGCACTGCGTGCAGCTGCACCAATATTTTCAGGGAATTTCGGATGGACGAGAACGATGGCCACATTATCGAGGATGGAAGTATCTGTCGACATAACACATCTGCAACTGTTACCGCGGATAGGCGGTATTATGTAAACACCGCTCTTCAAATCAAGAAGAGCAGTAGAGGAGACGATAAAAAAAATAGAATTTAATTATGAGTCGGGCCTGCTTTTACTCCATCTTCAATGGAAATACGACTTATTTTTTGATACTCCTCAGCCTGCTTATCAGGGCTGCTCGGCCGGAGCCTTTTCAGCAAAGGGACTATGCCTCTTTCTGATTTCTCAAAAAGTTCTTCTGCTTCCTTGACCGTTATCTGCCAGGCGGGAGCGAAACCAGGAGCTTTCTCAAACATTATATCCAGCGCTGTTTGATACACGTAATATTGGCGTATTTCTTTACGCCCAGGTTTCTGGTTCAATGATTGAACAGTAATCTGCAGATTATCTCTTTCCTGCTTTAATCTATCGAGCTCTTTCTTTCTGCGCTCATTATCGGAGGAGTCTATCTCAAGCTTGGTGTGCAGGTGAGTTCGTAACCTGTCAACCTCTTTGCTTAATTCCCGACGACGTAAATAACCGCGAACATATATGATCACGCAGAAAATAATGCCCAAAGCCAACCCCTTTGCAAAAGGATTATCGATGATTGTCATGAGCCAGCTGGTTTCTTCCATTTTTGCGCTCCTCCAAAGTGAGTAATTACACCTGGCTATCCTGTACTTACAGGTGGTGCCTCTTGTAGTAATATATGGGGTGTACTATGGGTATACGTTTTTGCTCCCCTGCCTGGTCGTCATTGTACCAAGTCATAGTGGAAAAAGAAAGTGCTGTTTCTCAACAAATATGACCTTTTACAAATTATATCTTAAATTTTTGTTGGAGCGAAATAGATTCTGCGACGTCGATGGTCAATATCGATAAGGGTAACTTCAATTGGAGCGCCAAGTTGATATGTTTTTCCCGAAATTTCTCCAATAAACCTGTGTCGCTTGATGTCATAGAGATAATAGTCGTCTTTGAGAAGAGCTATGTCGATGGAACCGCTGACAAATAGATCAATGAGTTCAACAAAAATAGCTCCTTCGCTGATACCTGAGATAACCGCTTTAAAATTTTCTCCCAGGTATTGCTCCATAAAAAAAACTTTGAGCCGGTCGGCCATGTCTCTCTCGGCGGTGACTGCAGTTCGTTCACGCTTGGAGAGATGATCCGCCTGCTCAGCTAAAAGTTCGTTGCCGGTAGTCTCTTTATAGGTCTTGCTTTCCAGCAAGAGGTGGAGGAGGCGATGAACAATGAGATCTGGGTATCGCCTGATCGGTGATGTGAAATGGGTATAGTCCGTGGCGGCAAGTCCAAAATGACCAAGGTTGTCTGCAGCATATCGCGCCTGCTGCATGGTACGGAGGAGCAAATTGTTGACCACATATTCTGCAGGTCGACCTTTGACAAGCTCCAGAACTTTAGCAAACCAATGAGGACTTGGCTCTATTGCAGGTAACTCCAAGCCCATGGTCCCGGCAAATTCGGCAAATTCAGCAACCTTCTCTTCTTCTGGCTTCTCATGAATACGATAGATAAAAGGACGTTTGGTGGATGAAAATGTTGAGGCAACAGCTTCATTTGCTGCCAGCATGAACTCTTCAATTATCTGGTGGGCGAAGTTTCTGCTTTTCCTTTCAATGGAGGTAATCCTTCCTTCATCGTTCAAGGAAATTTCAGGTTCAGGGATGTTAAAGCCGATAGAACCTCTTTGCATCCGCGTTTTATTGAGAATCGTGGCAAGATCTTTAGCTGTGTCCAGAGATGCAACAAAATCTTTATAAGTTTCCCGGCACTGTTGATCCTGCTCAATGACGATTGCATTAACGGTAGTGTAGGTAAATCTCTGTCTGCTGCAGATGACGCTCTTGCTGAATTTTTTGTGAATCAGTTTACCGGACCAGTTGAAGTCGAGAATGGCGGAAAAGGTAAGCCTGTCTTCATGTGGAACCAGACTGCAAAGATTGTTTGAGAGATTTTCCGGCAGCATGGGAATAACCCTTCCCGGAAAATATATGGATGTGCCACGAAGATATGCTTCTTTATCAAGAGCTGAGCCTTGCTGAACAAAGTGGGCAACATCGGCAATGGAGACATAGAGTCTGTATCCTTTCCCCGTTTTTTCCACGGCCACCGCATCATCAAAATCCTTGGCGGTCTCGCCATCTATAGTGACGTGGCAGACCTTGCGCAGGTCGAGTCTCGAGTTGGTTTCTTTCGTGTTGATAGAGAGTTTATTTGCTTCCGCAAGAGCCTCAGGTGGGAAAATGTGAGGAAGGTTGTTTTTTTCAATCACCATTCTCATCTGCACATCTACATTGTCGACAGGTCCAAGCACCTCTGTAATTTTACCACGTACTATACCGTTTTGATTTTGTTCAGGCTGTACCTCAACTATCACCACTGTGTTTTCGACGATATCTTCTTCAACAGCACTGATTATGTGAATGTTTGCAGGATAGCGCGGATCTTCAGGGATAACCCTGGGAGGGTTTCCGTTTTTATAAAAACCTGTAAGCCTGTCTGAGGAACGGGAAAGGACAGTGATAACTTCAGCTTCTGGTCGTCCGTCCTTTCTTACTCGGTTAATCCGAATAAGCACTTTGTCGCCATGATTGGCTGTGCCAATACGTTTTATGGAAAGAAAAGGATCTTTGGTAAAAGGCTTTTCCTGGAGCCGGGGGGTGAGATCTGTGACAAAGCCGAAACCCCTGGGATTCTTTTCGATGATACCGGTAAAAATGTTGCCATTTTTCGCTTTAAAAAACTGTTTTTTTCCAATGATGGAGATGTCTCCTTTTGCCACCAGACTGGAAATAAGTTTCTGAACCTGCTTTTTTGAGATTCTGTCATCTCCAACGTCTGCGTGTATCTGGGCTAGAGTTACCGACTCTTCCTGATTATAAACAAACCTTAAAATATCTTTTGCCGGGCTCTGAGTCGTGGCTTTAAGATGATCATGAGTCGTTTTGTGCCGGAAGTGCGATCGTATTTTTCTTTTTGAAATGTTTCTTTTTTTCGGCATAAAGTTTTTTTCTCTTCCCTGAAAGTGGAATTTTGTTAAATTGATAAATAGCGGCATCTAAACACTGAAGGCGGGATGTGTCTTGGCGACTTAGAAGTGAAAATACCCAAAGATCAAGCAGCAAAGATGCCGTATATTCCTGTTCTGCTATAAAAGAGGATCATCCTACGGGCCTCTTGAGTACTGGTTTCAGACAATATCTGCGTAATGTATTACATTTTACCAAGCCGGGTAATACACCTCGCCGGATGATGAAGTGTTGCGCTCTGGAAAACAACCATAACAGATATTGAATAGAAAAAAGATGCTAAAGTATATACAATATTAACACACTGACACACTCAGCAAAAGCCATTAGTGTTCAAGGTGAGCCTTTCTTAAATTCAACGGAAAATTTTTTTTGGAGGGACATATTCTTGCGTGATGGGATGAGTTACACTCTTTGGCTTTGTATTGAATGAACGAGGCGACACCGAATATGCAGCATATCCCTTTCGATCTGGAACTCTACCGCAGTCAAATGCGTAATTACTTAAGCGGTATAAAAGACGAAAATATTTTCTGGGATGCGCTTGATTTTGCCACCGAGGCCCATGATGACCAGTGGCGAAGGTCCGGTGATGCCTATATTCTTCACCCCTGTTCAGTTGCAAAGATTCTTGCCGCTGAGATGGATATCCACCATCCAGAGATTCTTGCCGCAGCACTTCTCCATGATACCGTCGAAGACGTTGAGGAAATAACAGCCCCGCTTGTTGGTGAAAAATTCGGGAAATATGTTCAGGCTATTGTCGAGGGCTGTACTAAGGTGACGCAGTCTTCGGGGGATAAGCAATCCCATTATAAAAAAATACATCGGAAAATTTTTTCTGGTGCAGCTTTACGGCCGGAAGTGATGTTGGTGAAGCTGGCTGACAGGTTGCATAATCTTCGTACTTTGAAGGCAATGCCACAGCGGAAGCAGCAAAAAATTGCCGATGAAACCCTCGATATATATGCTCCTCTTGCCACGGTTTTTGGACTGTTCAATATGAAGCGCGAGATGTATAACCTAGCGCTCATCTATAAGTTTAGAAAACAGTGGATCAAATTGGCCGCTCATATTGATGATCTTAGAAAATCGCCTCAAGCCCGGGAAGTGGTTGAAACACTCATGGACAAGATTGAGGAAGAAAACTTCGAAGGCAAGGTTGATTTACGGGTGAAGGAGTTGTGGGCGTATTATGACCACAATAACCATATTTTGCTTCAGGAAATTGATTTTCCATATGAGATTCTCTTTGTGGTGAATGACACCTCTGCCTGCTATCGCGCTCTTGGTATAGTTAATCAGACCTTCAGGCCCATTCCCCGGACCATCCGTGATTTCATTGCCAATCCCAAACCAACGGGGTATCAAGGGCTTCATGCACGGGCAATTATAAAAGGGCAGAAATATCTTTTTAAAATACGAACGGAGGATATGGCTCGCCGAGCTCAGCGCGGCCTTTTTCGTAACTGGAGCTCGAAAAACCGCAATCAGCGGAGGTTTATCCACGAGATCAAGGAACTTTTTGACGTAATAGGTTCTGATGTATCCGTTTCGTATCGCGATCTTATCGCAGCAAGTGGAAAAAAGGAAATCTACACCTACACGCCGAAGGGAGATTTGATCTGTCTTCCCATTAATTCTACTGTTCTCGACTTTGCCTTTCGGGTACATACCGACATAGGTCATTCCTGTTTGGGGGCAATGGTAGGACATACCCGCAGAAGTGCCGACCATGTGCTGAAAGATGGTGATGTCGTGCGGATTATCCGTTCAGGGAAGGTTCTGGAGTTTGATCCTGACATCTTGGAAGCGGCCAAAGTTCCCCGAACTCGCACTGAACTCACCAAGGTTTTCAGGGGCCGGAGGCAGCAGGTGGCTCGGGAGGTTGGCTGTGCTACATTAGTGCAGGAAATGGCCAGATATGGAATTGCTGAAGATATCTTTGTCAACTTTGAAATGCAGCAGGTCTATAATCATTTTGCCTTAAAGGATAGTGATGACTTGTATGAGCATATTGGCGATGGCCGTTTGCGTCTTCCAGATGTGATTCATCGCTTTGAGCATGAGTTTGGTCTGGAAAACCTTAAAACTGTCGCCGAGGGTGCTGACTATAACAACATCGAAATATCAACCCTGGACCCGGTATCGGTGAAACTGTCATCATGCTGTAAACCGCTGCCAACGGAAAAGAATAATGTTGCCCTGCTGACCAGGGAAAGACTCTCCATTCACAGAAGAAATTGTCCTCGTCTTGAGGAAATAAAATATCAGCGTGAAGATGCTGTTAATGTCACCTGGAATCCAAAAGCAACGGCAGTAAAGAAATCTCAGACTATTCACATCCTGGCAGCTAAACGACAGAGACTGATGATGATTGCAGGTGTGGCTCCAAGGGAAATGGCCATTACCGAACTCTCTATTCTCTCCTCGGCTCCCACCAAAACACCCGCATGGCAGATGGTCTTCTCTGTTCCCAATCTTGCGGTTCTGCAAAACGTCCTCAAGCATTTTGAAAAGTCGGCCATCGAATTTGAATTCGAGTTCGACTATTGACGCCAGCCACCTTTTTTGCCCACTGCTCCTCCCACCGAACAGTGGTTACTGGCGATTGTGCTGGAAAAACTTCAGTTCGAGGACATGAGTGTGGGTGCTTCGCTATTCTTGCTTGTTCTGGAATATCCTCGAGTACTTACCTAATACTCTGGTGAGCATGTCAGGAAGATCGTTTTGCTGGCGAGAACTTCTATGTAATTGTTTTAGAGTCTTCTCAAGGGTGAGAACTTCGCCCAAAAAGACATGACGGAGAATAAGGGAAATCAATCTGGTGATCGTTGTCAAATTCGATATTCGTGACTGCAGATGATGATCCCTGTCAAAGGCAGTTGAGGCAAAAATTTCAACGGGCTGTCCGTCAATTTCACTTATTGAGACATACCACTTGTTCATGTCACGGTCGCGGGTACGGAAACGAACTGCATCAAGCACTTCGGGCAGGCCCCTGAATACTTTCGTTCCTTCCCCTTTGCCTGCAAGCGATTCTGCTGAGATGTCAAGATTGGCGAGCTTGATTATTCGCGCGACTTTGCTTGGGTCCTTGGTCAGTGCTTCGGCAATAAATCTGCAATCACTACATAGTTCATTGCCACCAAGCTCTTCGACATTGTTATTGTCTCCGCAGCTGTCGCATACTTCCGGATGTGTTGTTGGGCTCATATCTTCCATTTTCCCTGTGGGGATGTTTTGGCTATAAATTTTTTAAGGTAGTCTCTAAACTGCCAGCCTGATATTTCGCAAGCACCATATTGAAGCATATGGTCAGTTTTCATCTGGCAGTCAACAAGCTTGAATCCTCTCATATTAAGATATTGTACGAGCGAAGCAAGGGCTATTTTAGATCCATTGGACATTAGTGTAAACATGGATTCCCCGAAAAAGACTCGATCCATGGCAACTCCATAAAGTCCGCCGATCAGTGTGGTCCCATGCCAACATTCAACCGAGTGGGCAAAGCCAAGAGAGTGAAGATGGATGTATGCTTCCTGCATCTCCTCAGTGATCCAGGTCCCTTCTTCATGCATTCTTGTGACAGAAGCACATGAGGCGATGACCTGAGCGAATGCTTCGTCAAAACTCACCCTGTATAACTGTTTTTTTATGTACCTGGCAAGCCTTTTCGGTATCTTGAATCGCTCGGGAAAGATGACAAAGCGCGGAGAGGTGAACCACCAGAGAATAGGGTCCCCGGCAGAGTACCAGGGAAATATCCCCAGACGGTAAGCAGCCAGAAGACGATCTGGAGTCAGATCTCCACCTATGGCAAGCAGGCCGTTTTCTTCGGCAAGGGCAGGATCTGGGAAAATGATGTCCTCGGTTAAACGAAAAATCGGCATATGTAAGTCATTCCTCTCGCCATCTGAAAATGAAGTTGTTGGGGTGCAAAAGCTTCGGAGAATGGATTATACCATCTTTGCCAAAAAGAGAACCGTTGAGCTTTACATTCTTGAAAGTAGCTGTTGTGTTTCAGGTTTGTCGAAGTAATTATAAGCAGTGCCCATGGTTGTAGTTGATTCACCAGAGTCTTGATGCTATTATACGCCTGCTAATGTTCCTGAGGGTATCTTTTTATCAGAAATATAGAGCTTTAATGCTTTTTTATCATTAACAAACAAGCTATGGAGAATACTTTGAACAGGGAAAAGGAAGAATTGATTCCATTTCAAACAGGTGTCAACATAAACCTGTTTTTTCCTGGAGCCGAAAGAAGAGAACTGCTTGATGAGTTGAAAAAGTCCTTAGCCGATGGTGTTACCGTTCTATCTATAATTGGTGATGAGGGGACAGGCAAAACGATGCTCTGCAGAATGGTTGAAAATGAACTGTCTGAAGAGTTTGTATGTGTCTGTTTGCCAGAGAATCTGGAATCATTTAACGAGGTGATAGGGATTCTTGCCAGTGAAACAGGAATAGGAGATATCGCTCAATCTCAGTCAATCGACGAAACTATTTCATCAATTATTGATACCCTTATTCAAAGAAGTCAACGGCTTGTGGTCATCTTTGACCAGGCAGAGAGAATGTATCTGGCTATGCTGGAGCGTCTTCGTAAACTGTTGGATAAAATGAATGGTCATGAAAACCTGTTGCAGCTTATATTTGCCGGTCGAAGAGTTCTTCTTGAAAATCTTGACCAACTTGCTATCTGTGATTTTGCAGATGCGGCGGAAACGCATTTCTATTTAGACTATCTGGACATGTCGGAGACCTATGCCTATCTCAACCATTGTGCAAGGCAGAGATCCCGGGCTAAGGGCAAATCGCTCTTCACTCCAGAGGCATCGAAAAAAATCTTTAATATTGCTCGGGGAAATTTTAAAACGACCAACATCCTGGCAGCGAAATCAATTGAATCAGCAGATGCTGAAGGGTCTTTTGTGGTTGCTCCCAGAAACGTCAGCGTCCAGGATACTGGCATTGACGTATTTCACGAATCATTTCTTGCTGGCGTGAGAAGGAGAAGTGGATGGCTGATAACTGGTGCCCTGTTGCTTCTCATCTGTGTTCTCCTGATAGCATTGCTTATGGACGGTGATGAAAATAAACAAACGTCTCAGCAACAACCTGCAAGACCTTACGAGATACGCACTGGAACAGACCAGGATATAGAATCCTTGTCCTCATCTTCTCTTTCCGAAAGAGAGCCTGCTGATACCGGTTTGAAAGAAGAGCCAATATTGGAATCAGGCATCGACGAATCATCAATAGTTTTTAAAAAGGAAGGAGAGGAACAGGCCGCAATGCTTAGGCCAGCCGATCAAGTTGAATCCTCATCAATCCAAAATCAATCCGGATTGGAAAATAACACGTCTTCCAAGATAGATCCTTCTTTAAAAAACAGTATTGAGAGCAAAGGTTCAGACCTGCTGAGTAAAGAGGTACCTGAAGATGGAGTCGGTATAACAGAAGGAAAATCGAAGGATACACTTTCAGAACCAATAGCCGCCAAACAAAGTCAGGTGCAAAAAGCGGTTCCGAGTGGTGAGGTTGTAGATCAAAAGCAGACCGACAGCCATGTCAAGGTTTCCGGGCTCTCGGTGAAAGAGGAAGTGGATGGAAATCTCATCCCTCAGCATAAAAAGAAAGAAAAGGGTGCTCAGCAAAAACCTGAGCAGATTAAAAAACAGGAAAAGAAAATACTAATAGGAGCAGGCGAAAAAGAAAAGTTGGAGCAACAGGAAATTTCCACCGTTTTAGAAGGTGCCAAAATGAGTGTGCCGAATACTGTTCAGAGTATCGCCGCTCCTAAACAATTATTCAAAGTCGCCAAAGTAAAACTGCCGATTTCTGGGACAGCAGCTCTTAAAAAGGCTCAGCAACAACCAGCCATATCTGATGGTAACCTATATGAACAAAGGGTTGCCGCGGGAAAAGCGTGGTTTTCCCGGAAAATGGAAGGTGCTCAAACCATTCAGGTGATGGCGCTTACCGGCGAGTCGGCCGAGAAGAATTTAAGGGAGCTTTTCTCCAGACAACAGTATAAAGAAATTGCGGATAATCTATACATCCTTGAAAGTAAAAATAGTTCGACGTTCTTCGTGTATTATGGTGCTTTTCCCGATAGAGAATCAGCGAATCGGATAAAAGAACAATTCCCCCCTTTTCTTGGAAAAAACGAACCCTATGTGATTTCCATTCTGGAAGCAAAGAGTAAAATCACCCCTCAATAATAATTAGACCTGGCGGAAAACACTCATTAGCATGACTATCAGAGCAGCAATTAACGGATACGGCAGAATAGGCAGGTGCATTCTCAGGGCTGTCTATGAATCAGGATATCGCGACAGGATTCAAATTGTCGGCATTAACGAACTTTCCGGTTTGGAATCACTGGTTCATCTGACCCGGTTTGACTCCACTCATGGACGATTTGCAGGCGAGGTTACTTATCTGGAAGGAGCAATGTATGTTAATGGTGATAAAATCAAGGTTTTTTGTGAGCAAGATATTCAATGCCTTGATTGGGATCATCTTGGGGTTGATATTGTTTTTGAATGCAGCGGCAGTTTCTCCGAGAGAATAAAGGCACAGCAGCACCTCGACAGCGGCGCAGGGAAGGTCATATTCTCATCACCGGCAACACGCGATGTTGACGCAACTGTGGTTTATGGCTTCAATGAGCATATTCTTAAAAAGGAACATCAGATCATTTCGAATGCTTCCTGTACTACAAACTGCTCTGCGCATGTTATTCATTTGCTGGACTCCAGCTTTGGCCTTGAGCAGGGAGTTGTGACAATAGTACATTCATCGATGAATGATCAACCGGTAATTGATGCCTATCATAACCCCGATCTGCGTAAAAGCAGAAGTTCGCTGCACTCGATAATTCCAGTGAGTACCGGTCTTGCTCAGGGCATTGAAAGGCTCTTTCCTCATTTGAATGGTCGATTTGAAGCAGTTTCTTTGAGGGTTCCGACTATGAATGTGTCAATGATGCAACTCAGCGTCAACGTCGGTCGAAAGACCTCAGCAACAGAGGTGAATAATCTGCTGCGAGAAGCTTCGTTAGCAAAACTCAAGGGAATTCTCGATTATACGGAATTACCACTAGTGTCATGTGACTTCAATCACAATTCATGTTCGGCAGTGATTGATGGTAGCCAGACCTTGGTGAGCGGAGAGAATCTGGTGACCGTTATTGCCTGGTTTGACAACGAATGGGGCTACGCCAACAGGATACTGGATACCGCTCTGGCTGCTGTTCAGGCCAGTTGAGAGAGCTGATCAAACGATCCGGTCTTTGTCGTGATATGTACTACCGGGGTAAACCGGCATCATCATGATGTCTTACGAAAAAAGTATTCTATGGATTTACAAAAGATTTTTAGCGAGGCAATTCAGCTTCATGTGCAAGGACAGCTTGTACAGGCCAAAGAAAGATATCAACAGGTTCTCCAGGCTTTACCCGGTAATGTGAATGTTTTGGGAAATCTTGGTATAGTCTGCCGGGATCTTGGGCAGATAGAGGAAGCGCTGAAATATTGTCAGCGGGCGGTGGCAGATGCCCCGCAGGATCCTACCCAGCACCTCAATCTTGGCGCTGTATTTGAAGCGGCAGATGATCTGGCCCAGGCTCGTAAGTGCTATGAAACGAGTTTGGAGCTTGCTCCTGCACATCCAAAAGCTCTCAATAACCTTGGTAAAATTCTGCATTTGCAAGGGCAAACAGCAGAGGCTCTCGCTCATTTTAATAGAGCTCTGGCCGTTGAGCCGGAGTATCCGCTGGCTCTTAACAATGCCGGAGTACTGCTGAGTGAACAGGGAGATCATGAGCATGCCTGTGAATATTTGCAGAAAAGTCATGAACTCGATCCGGCTAATGGAGAAACCTTATATAATCTTGCCGGAGTCTACAATTGTTTAGACAAGAAGGAAGACGCTTGCAAATTATTGAAAAAACTTCTCACTTTGAAGCCGGATCATGCTTCAGCAAACCATATGCTTGCAGCTTTGCAGGGTGGAATAACCGACACTGCTCCGAAGGAATATATCGTTGAGACATTTGACAGGTATGCCGGTCGCTTTGATGATCATCTCCAGGGGGCTCTGGGATATGATGTCCCCGTGGTTCTTGCTGAAATGATTACCAGAGGTAAAGAGCAACCGAAATTCAAGGCGGGCCTTGATCTGGGCTGTGGCACGGGGCTTTCCGGTATAGCTTTCAAGGAGTTCTGCGAGAGTCTAACCGGCGTTGACCTCTCCCCCAAGATGCTTGAGAAAGCCAAAAAGAAAGAGATATATGTCCATCTTGAGTGTGAAGATGTGCTTGTGTATTTGGAGAGAGTGGCCGAAAGCTATGATCTTTTTCTGGCAACAGATCTTTTCATTTATATGGGAAGACTTGATTCCTTTTTTCAGGCAGTAAAGAAACGTGCGTCTCAGGGCGCCCTTTTAGCATGCTCGATTGAACGTCACGATGGGGAGGAAGATTATGTCCTCCGTAATTCCGGTAGATATGCCCAGCAGCCAGACTATCTGATAGCCATGGCAGAGAGCGCTGATTTTAAGGTGCTTATGAGGCGTGACCATGGTATTCGTAAAGAAAAAAAACAGTGGATTGAAGGAGACTTGTATATCCTTGAGTTCGTGGGGAAATGATGTAATATCGGATTGACTTTCCTGCTTTTAAGCTAAACATGAGGACAAATGAAGAAAAACATTTTTATCCTTGGATTGATGATTGTGCTTGTTGCAGTTAACACTAAACAAGCCTGCTCCGAGTCAAAAACGGTCGTTCTGGCAACACTTACAGACTTCCCACCATATTGTTTCAGAATTGAGAACTCCAGGCAGATAACCGAAGAGATTATCCCTCCCGGTTCTGATTCAGCCCAGTTACAGGGATATAGTTGGGATGTGGTACGTGAAAGTTTCCATGAGGTTGATTATACCATTGTTCTCTATGTTGTTCCCTGGGTAAGGGCTATGCATTATTTGACCAATAATAAGATTGATGCGATTTTTCCTGCAAACAGGACGGAAAAGAGGGAGGTCGATTATATTTTTTCTCGTGGATATGTCGATCACACTCAAATTGCTATCTATGTCCCTGCTGATAGCTCACTCGTTTGGCAGGGTCCAGGTTCGTTAAGTGGTGCACGGGTAGGTGCGGTAAGAGGCTGGGCTTATGGTAAGGAATGGGAGAGCAGCAAACACATCACCAAAGAGCTGGTTGATAGCATTTCACAAAGCTTTTCATTGCTGGATAGAAAGAGAATTGATGCGGTCATTGGTTATGAAATAGCCTATGATTATGTATTGAAGTCGGAAGGGAAAATGGCTGCCTATAGAAAAGCGGGATATCTAGGGGATGTTGATGAATTTCTCATGGGCAAAAAAAATAATCCTGCCGTAGCTCAAATAATATCTGACTATGATCGTGGACATGAGCTCTTGGAGCAGAAAGGCACCCTGGAAGAAATAGCAAGGGCCTGGCAATAGAAAATGAATATGGATACCACGTCATATCCCTTGCCAGGAGAAACTCGCAGCCTTAGCCGCCGTTTCAGTAGTGCACTTTCCCTTGTTGTCATTGGTATTCTTCTCCTCTTTTCAATAAGTGCGGTTCTCTATAATTATTATAAGTTGCAAAACGAACTTGATAAACAGCTGACAGAAACACTCAGGCTTGCCGAAACCAGTCTTCCCACTGCAGTATGGCAGATGGATTATGGTTCCATGGATGACATTCTCGGGGCAATTCTCATTAATGATTCCATCGCTGCAGCCCGAATCTATACCGAAGGTTCGTTGGTCGCAGAGAAAATGCAGTCAAAATATAGCGATATGGAGTTCGCTTCTTTTCGGAATTCACATACATTCACGGTTGAGTCGCTTGCAGTTCTCCGTATGGGTGAAAAAGTTGGCGACTTCGAAGTCGCCATTTCCAGGGCAAAAGTGAGGCAGGGGATCTTAGTCACAATTGTTGTTGTGATTGGACTGGCTGTGATTTTATGTGCAGCAATCATTTTAACCTCAATGCTCATAACAAAAAAGTATATTTTTACTCCTCTTATCCGCCTTGAGAGTCATGCCAAGATGGTGGCAATGGGCAACCTGGAGAGCAATATTGAGATTTCCGGGAACGATGATTTTGCTCAATTGGCTTCAGCTCTTAATACCATGGCCACTCAGCTGAAAGCCAGCTTCGAAACGCTGGAACAGAAGGTGATGGAGCGTACAGCAGACCTGTATCTTGCGAAAACAGAAGCTGAGAAAATGAGTCAACATCTCAGTATAGTAGGTGCTGAACTTCAGGCATTGCTTGATAATTCACCTGCTGGCATTCTTTTTGTTAACTTTGACAGGATTATTCAGCGGGTGAATCCGGAAGTTGAGCGAATTACCGGGTACAGCAAAGATGAATTGATTGGTCATACTACTCGCAAACTGTTTGTCTCTGAAGAGATATACCTCAATGAAGGGGAGAAGAACTATCTGGTTTTGAGAAAGCACGGTTTTTGTCAGACCACGGTAGAAATTCAAACCAGGGATGGTGAACTCAGGACCTGCTACTGGCGGGGCAAGGTAATTGCGGGTGACGATGGCGTTGATGGAGTTGTCTGGAGTCTTGAGGATATTTCCAGACGCCTGCGGATGGAAGAAGAATTGCTCAAAGTGAAAAAACTTGAGTCAATTGGTGTTCTTGCTGGAGGAATTGCGCATGATTTTAACAATCTTCTATTGGCTATCATCGGCAACATTTCCTTGGCTAAGCGTATAACAGGTGAAGAGGGTGAGATTTTTGACCTGCTCGATTCGGCATATAAAGCCTCGGAGAGAGCCAAGGATCTGACCGCCAAACTTCTGACTTTTTCCAGTGGCGGCGAACCGGTTAAATTAACGGAATTCCTTCCCAGCCTACTTGAAGAATCCACAACTTTTGTTCTCTCCGGCAGCAATGTCAAATGTGTGTTTGAATACCCTGACGATCTTTGGCCGGTAGCAATGGATAGAGCCCAGATAAACCAGGTAATTCAGAATCTTGTTCTCAATGCCGATCAGGCCATGCCTGATGGTGGAACCGTAACTATCACCTGCGAGAATGTCCAGTTACAACCGGGACAGATACATGGACTTGGAAAAGGGCGTTATGTCAGGGTCTCTGTACAGGACCAAGGGGCTGGTATCAGTCCGGAAATAATCGATAAAATATTTGACCCATATTTTTCTACCAAAGAAAAGGACAGTAACAAAGGCAGCGGGCTCGGACTGTCCATCGTTCACTCGATTATATCTAAACATGGTGGTGCAATTTTAGTCGATTCTTCCCTGGAAGAAGGCAGCACATTCACCATTTATCTCCCGGCCATGAATGGTATTGCCCCTGTTGTGAGTTTGAAAGAAGAAAAAATCACCGCAGGCAGGGGACGCATTATTGTGATGGATGATGAGGACATGATACGGGAGGTGGTTTGCAGTATGCTGACTCATCTTGGTTATCAGGCCGTTGAGGCGGTTGATGGCGATGAGGCGATTTCCTTATATCGGGAGAACTTTGAGCAAGGTCTGGATATTGATGCTGTTATTATGGATCTCACCATTCCTGGAGGTATGGGTGGTGTGGAAGCTACCAGGCATCTTCTCAAAATTGACCCAGGGGCAAAGGTGATTGTGTCCAGCGGATATTCTCATGATCCGGTACTTGATAATTACAAGTCATTTGGTTTTTGCAATATAGTTAAAAAGCCTTACAAATTGCCTGATCTTTCAAAAGTTCTTAAAGTGACATTGGCAGAGTGACGGAGGCTTTAACCTGATCAATCCCAGGTAATTGCCGTTTTTGAGACAATTATATAGCCAAGAACTGAAGCTGTTGTATGCTACTTTCTGTCACATGGAAATGCTGGGTTTTCAGATGTCATTACTGGTTGAAAAATGTGACAATTAAGGGGAAAGGCAGACAGGTCCGATCACGGTTACAACTTCGCGTCTTGCTTTCTGCCTAGGATGTCGTATAAAAGAAAAAAAGCACCTGTCTGATAACAAGACAGGTGCTTTACATATTTGGTGGAGCTAGACGGGATCGAACCGACGACCTCTTGACTGCCAGTCAAGCGCTCTCCCAGCTGAGCTATAGCCCCAAAAGCTCTCCACAGATTTGACGACAATGAATAACAGGCTTTCTGTTTGGTGTCAATCAAATTTGATATATTATATTGACAAAAAAGCATATTTCTTGCGTATATTCATGAGTTCTGTTAGTGTATATTGTTTTGTAACTTTAAGGAATAATCTCCTGGAACAAGATGATCACAAACGAGTTTTTCTAATATAAAATATTCAGTTAACGTGTTTCCGAAAAAGGAAAGATCTCATGTTTTCACCATTTAATTTTTTGTTTGGCTGGCTCTCCAACGATCTGGCAATTGATCTGGGGACTGCAAATACTGTGCTCTACGTCAAAGGCAAAGGAATTGTCTTGAGGGAACCATCTGTTGTAGCTGTGCGCCGGGATGCAAGTGGCAGCAAAGTGCTCGCCGTTGGCCAGGAAGCTAAGCAGATGCTTGGTAAAACTCCTGGTAATATTACCGCAATTCGACCGATTAAAGACGGTGTTATCGCCGATTTTGAAGTTACTGAAGCGATGCTGCGTTATTTCATTAAGAAAGTTCATAATCGTAAAACTCTTGTGCATCCGCGAATAATGATTTCAGTACCTTCGGGAATAACCCAGGTTGAGAAAAGGGCGGTTAGAGAGTCTGCAGAATCAGCAGGGGCACGAGAGGTCTATTTGATAGAAGAGCCGATGGCTGCCGCAATCGGTGCCAACCTGCCAATTACCGAGCCTACTGCCAATATGGTTGTTGATATAGGAGGCGGCACCACCGAGGTTGCTGTTATTTCCCTTGCAGGTATTGTGTATGCCAAATCTGTGAGAGTAGCTGGTGATAAAATGGATGAAGCTATTCTTCAGTATATCAAACGTAAACATAATCTCGCGATTGGAGAGAGAACAGCCGAGCTCATAAAGACAAGTATCGGTAACGTTTTACCTGAAGAGCCCTTTGAAAGCATGGATATTAAGGGCAGGGACCTTGTTTCCGGTGTCCCCAAAACGTTGACTATAACTGCAGACGAAATCCAATCAGCAATCTCTGAACAGGTGGATGTTATAATTGAAGCGGTAAAGGTAGCACTTGAAGTCACCCCTCCAGAACTTGCCGCCGATATTGTTGATCAGGGTATTGTCCTCACCGGCGGAGGAGCATTGCTGAAGAACCTTGATCTGGCGCTCAGGAATGAGACTGGAATGCCGATTATAGTGACCGAGGACCCGCTTTCATCCGTTGTTCTCGGGTCTGGAAAGGCTCTCGACAATTTAGATATTCTGAAAGAGGTTACTATCACCTGAAAAGGATGCGCGTGTGATTGCTGCATGCCTGAGTGCAGCTGCCGAAGGATATCTATGCAGTACATTCTGTCGCCGATGTTGTACCATGGGAAATGTATATTTGTAGCACTTCTGAGTGCCGTTTGCTAACGCTCAACAAAGCAAATAAGCCTTTGCATATATAACTTTTTTACCGGTTGTGAGACAAAATACCACCTCAAGAAAGAGGCAGAGAAAACCGGCGATGACGAAGGCAGCGCTCCTTCTTGTCCTGGTTGGCTGCCTTGTTCTCTTTATTGCCTCATTCGGGGGGCGTTTCGGCTTTTTTCGCCAAATCACCCTCGAGTTCCTTGGACCTGTTCAATCTTTTTTTACCAGTATTTCCAGCGGGTCCCATTCATTTTGGGATGATTATATTGCTCTGTGGGAAATTCGTGATGAGAATAAGCGACTGCGTGGTATTGTTGACGAATATAGTGAAAAACTCAACGAATACAATGAGGCTTATTTTACCTATATTGCGCTGACGAAAAAACTGAACTACAAGGAAAAAGAACCCTTTCCTTCAATAACGGCGAGAGTAGTCGGAAAAGATCCCTCCTATTGGTTTCAAACGGTAATCGTCGACCGTGGCGAGAATGATGGTATCGTCAAAGGCATGGTCGCCCGTGATGAAAAGGGGGTTGTCGGCCAGGTTATCCAGGTTTCCCCGAATTATTCTAAAATTCTCCTTGCCAATGCTCCCAGTAGTGCCATAGATGCGATGGTTCAGAAAAATCGGGTAAGGGGAATTCTCAAAGGAGCCGGAAAGGATGGTTATGTACTGTATTATGTCCTGAAAAAGGCTGACGTTGCAGTTGGTGATAAAATTGTTACCGCCGGTATCGGTGGTGTTTTTCCTACGGGAGTTCCTCTCGGCACGGTTTCTGTGGTCAGAAAAAAACAACGCGGCATGTTTCAGGAAATAACAGTGGAACCTGCAGTTGATTTTCAACGTTTGGAGACAGTTTTCATAAACCTTACCGAAAAGCTGGTATGGGAATCAGAGATGAAAAACATCCCTGAAGAGGGGCTCTGATGTTATTCGGAATGTTTTTCATACTGGGCATTTTTCTCATCGTTGCTCAGACCACATTTTTCCCTTTATTGCCTGGAGCTTTGGGGCATCCTGATTTTCTTTATATCATTATCGTTTTCGCTGCGTATAGATTTGGCTGGGGTACGGGACTTCTTTATGTGTATGTCCTTGGCTGGATGATGGATGTTGTTTCCGGAATCCATCTGGGACTGTATCCGCTTGAAAATATTATTGTCTTCTCTTGTCTTAAATTGCTCACGGAAAATAGCCCTTTGAAGGAAAACACCTATCAGGTACCACTTGTGGGTGTGAGTTATTTTTTCGTCCAAATGGTTTTTTATTTCCTTTATTCAATGATTATGCCTGAAACGTTACCAGACTGGTCATGGAACAGAATGATCCAGGAAACGTTTATTCTCCTTTTGGCAACTATTCCCGCATTTCTTCTGCTCAACGCAGTGTATGAATTTTTTGATAAACAGCGGGTTATTCATCGGGTAATGCGAAAACGTGGCGGCAGCAATCAGTTCCGTTAGATGATATGAAGAAAGAGCAATCCTTTTTTAAAGAACTTGAAGAGATCACCGAGTATGACGGCAGTACCCTTGATCTGCTGAGACCACGACTCCTTTTAGCTGCCGGAATAATTATTGTTTTTGCTATCCTTGTGTTTTGCAGGTTATGGTTCCTGCAGATATCAAACAATGAGGAATTTATTGATAAGGCCTATAATAATCGTGTACGGGTCCGTCAACTCATTGCCCCGCGAGGTCATTTACTCGATCGCAATCATGTCCCTCTTGTTACCAACAGGCCTTCCTTTAATGTGTTGCTCATTCGTGAGAATTCAAATAATAACGAACGGTTGTTGAAGAAATTGGCTGCGGTTTTAAATCTTGATGTTTCAGAGTTATGGGAACGTATCCGTGAGTCTGAGGATATTTCTCTTCATTTACCTATTCTGCTTCAGGAAGATATAAACTGGGAAGCGCTTGCCTATCTGGAAAATCATAAACATGATTTTCCAGGCATTCGCATTGAGGTAACGCCCATGCGGGTATACCACTATGGCGATCTTGCAGCTCACCTGATTGGTTACCTTGGAACAATAAGCAAACACGAACTGACACAATACCCTGAGGGAGTATATATAGGCTCTGACAAAATTGGCAAGATGGGTCTTGAAAAACTGCGGGAACATGACCTTCGCGGTGAAAAGGGAACCAGCTATTCAGAGGTAAATGCCCAGGGGTTTGAACAACAGCTTCTCAAGCGCATAGATCCATTACCGGGGAAGGAATTACACCTTACTCTCGATGTGAAGATGCAGCAGGTTGCAGAAGCGATGATGAACGCTGGAGAGAATTCCGGAGCCGTGGTTGCCCTGGATGTCAATTCCGGAAGAGTTCTGGCCCTTGCCTCCACACCAACCATTCATCTCGATGAATTCATCGGCGGAATTTCCCAGAAAAACTGGGACGCCTATCTTCAAAATATTAAGAAGCCATTACTTAACAAGGCAGTGCAAGGACTATATCCACCCGGTTCAACATATAAAATGATTACAGCTCTTGCTGGTCTTGATAAGGGAGTGATTACTGCTGATACTGTCTTCTACTGTCCCGGATATTATTCCTTCGGGAACAGAATCTATCGTTGCTGGAAACATAGCGGACATGGGGCGGTGAACCTCAAGCGGGCTATAGCAGAGTCTTGTGATGTTTATTTTTACCAGGTTGGTCAGCAGGTTGGAGTTGATGGACTTGCTGAATATGCCAAAAAACTTGGCCTTGGTGAAAAAACGGGCCTTGAAATTGAAAATGAGAAAGAAGGATTAATACCAACCCAGAAATGGAAGAGGAAGCGATACAAGATCGAATGGCAGGAAGGTGAAACCTTGTCTGTCGCAATTGGTCAAGGGTTTAATCTTGTCACACCTCTGCAAATTGCGGTAATGACCTCAACGCTGGCAAATGGGGGGAAGAAATTTCGTCCTCAGATCATTGAAAAAGTGGTGAGTCCTGATGGGAAGATCGTCGAGGAATTCAAGCCAATACTGGTTTCGGAACTTAAAGGTGTCGATGGATATATTCGTTTAATTCAGGAGGGGATGTTCGAGGTTGTTCAGGGAAAGAGGGGGACAGCGCGACGTGCACATATTGAAGGAATAAATGTTGCTGGTAAAACAGGAACGGCACAGGTGGTCAAAATTGCCCAGTACAGGCATCTTAAGGAAGAGGACATTCCCTATAAATATCGAGATCATGCCTGGTTCACTTGCTATGCACCTGCGGAAAAACCGGAAATTGCGGTGACAGTACTGGTCGAGCATGGATTGCATGGTAGTTCAGGGGCTTCACCTATTGCTAAAGCGGTGCTGGAATCTTATTTTGCTGAGCGTTTGGCTTTAGAGAAAGAGGATGAAACAAAAAAATGATAGAGATGCAGGTACGTGCCGAACTGGTAACGTAGAGCAGATTCAATTTCATTGCGGCAGATATGATTTGAAAAAACCGGGAGCCAGGTACAATGATTCGCATAGATAGACGACTAATTACCCATTTTGACTGGGTATTATTGCTCTTCCTCCTTATTATTTGCGGAATGGCTGTTTTGAACCTCTACAGCGCTTCGTATCCGCCCAAAGCCTGGGGAACCCCTCCGTATCTCAAGCAAAGCTATTTCTTTCTGATGGGTTTTACTGCCATACTGTTTGTGATCAGTTTTGACTATAACGAGCTGCATTTTTGGAATTATCCATTCTATATGCTGATCATTTTCCTCCTGGCTCTCTCCTACTTTCTTGGCCAGAGTGCCGGTGGTGCACAGAGATGGATAGATTTGGGCTTTTTTCGCCTGCAGCCCTCTGAACCGGCAAAGCTTATGCTGGTAATTACCCTGGCGAGTTATTACTCCCGTAAAGAGGTTGTCGGAGGGTATTCAATCAAGCAGCTTATTACCCCCATCGTGCTGACGGCAATACCATTTTTGTTGATTCTCATGCAGCCTGATCTTGGAACAGCATTGATGCTGGCTATTATTTTTGTCTCTATGACTGTGTTTGTGAGATTGCAAATATCAACCTATCTGACGCTTGGTGGCAGTGCGCTTTTTGCAGTAGTCTTTGCCTGGTATAAGCTGCTGAAGCCGTATCAAAAGCAGCGGGTGCAGACATTTCTTAACCCTGAGAATGATCCTATGGGGCATGGTTACCAGATCATGCAGTCCAAGATTGCGGTGGGCAGTGGGGGAAAATTTGGCAAAGGATATCTGGAGGGAACTCAGGGGCATTTGCATTTTCTTCCTGAGAGACATACCGACTTTGCTTTTTCAGTCTGGTGTGAGGAGTGGGGATTCTTTGGAAGCATGTTTTTTCTCGGACTCTATTTCTTCATGCTGTTATGGGGCTTACGGATAGCAATGCACGCAAGGGACAGGTTTGGTATGTTGCTGGCGTATGGTGTAGTGATGTTGATTTTCTGGCAGGCAATCATCAATATTTTGATGGTGCTGGGATTTCTTCCGGTGGTAGGTATCCCGCTGCCTCTTGTTTCCTATGGCGGATCTTCCCTGTTAACCACCTTGCTGGCTTTGGGCATTCTTATAAATGTGAGGATGCGCAGGTTTCAACCAGGCAGAGGACAGGAGCCCAACGGCTGATCAGGGTTTTGGAATTCTTTTAAGTCTTTTGCAATAATGACTTTTGGCCCATACTCTGCGTTATGCTTAAGAAATTTAGTGCCGGACTCCTCTTACGTTTACAAAGCGATAACTGCCTCGATCTCGAGTTTGGCGCCTAATGGCAATGCTGCTACCTGAAAAGCACTTCGTGCTGGAAAAGGTTCACTGAAGTATTCCTTATACACTTCGTTTACAGCTTGAAAATCGGCAATATCGGCTAAGAAAACGGTGGTCTTTACTGTTTTATCGAGAGATGTGCCGGCTTCCTCGGCAATTGCGGCAATATTTTTGAAAACCCTGTGGGCGTGAGCAGAAATTTCACCATCAATAATCTTTCCAGTGTTTGGGTCAAGAGGAATTTGACCTGAGGTAAAGAGGAGATTGTTGTAGGTGATGGCCTGGGAATATGGGCCAATTGCGGCAGGAGCTTTGTCAGTGATGATGGCGCTTCGATTCATGGTATCCTCCAGATTTTCTGTTAGTATTTTTTTAACAGCCTGTCCTAAGTACATCTATTTATAGTCTTGCGTGGACTATGTGTCGAGTATATGGTGGTATTTTGAACCATCTCTATCTTAAATCCTGTTTTCGTATCGCCTTTCAGCGACAAAAGCTATATTTGTGAGATCTTTAAAGTATTTTTCAGAATAAGGTCTTTCAGAGATTGAATAAAGAGAGGCTGAGTGTTCAAGGATGTGCAGGAGAGGCAGCGCATACTTTTTTCGTTTGCCATTTCGCGGTATAGCATATCAATCTCATAGAGGGTTTCGACGTGGTCCGAAACAAAACTGATTGGCACCAGAAGAATATTCTTACACCCCTCGGCGGCGAGAGTCTCAATCATCTCCGGAGTAGAGGGCGAAAGCCATTCAACAGGGCCACTCCTACTTTGAAAACAGAGCCTTCCTTTAATTCCGGTAAGTTCCTCTATCTTTGCAATGGTGATTTTGAGGTGGTCACAATACGGATCACCTTCCTCTATGTACGAAACCGGCAAGCTATGTGCACTGTAGACAACCTCTGCTTTCTCATTGGAGAATTTGGCAACACCGTTTAGGATATTTTGGGCGAAACATTTGACGTAGAGAGGGTTGTCCGGCCAGCCATGTATTTCAATTATGTGAAATTTATTTTTTAATTTAGCTGCTGCCCGTTGCAGATCAGCAAGGGACGATCCAGAGGTGGCGCAGGAGTAGTGGGGATAGAGAGGAAGTGCGACTATTGTAGAAATACCCTGTTTGGCAAGACTTTCAAGAGCTTCGTCAGCTCTGGGTCGGCAATATCTCATGGCGGTAACTACAGAAAAGTCACCAGAATCCGCAAGTTCATTCTCAAGTGCCAGGGCCTGCTCAGTGGTAATTCGAATCAGTGGTGAGCCACCGCCAATTTTTTCATATGTCTTGAGACTTTTTGGAGTCCTTTTTCGTGAAATATACCAGGCCAATGGTTTCTGCATCAACTTCGGGCCAAGGCGAATGAGTTCACGATCAGAAAAAAGATTATAAAGAAATGGGCCGACATCTTCAGGCTTTTCCGGACCGCCCATGTTGAGGAGCACTACCCCAATTTTTTGATGCATAGGTGAATCCTGGTTTTTGAGTTGATATTCGAAAAGATAGCTTACACGAAGATGTTTGATGTTGCAAAATCTACCGGTGAAAATATGAGATATTTTATTACGATTATGAAAAAGAGCTCACCAAGCTTGATTCTCCAGCACCAGGAAATATAATCTAAATAAGAGATGAAACCTGAGCAGTCAATAAATCATCTTTATGCTCACTCAGTTTCATCGAGGTGTGTGCCCTCGGCGCATAGAGGTGGCGATATAGAAATATATCGTCTAAGTATTAATCGGAGGAACTCTATGGAACTAAAGGTCGAAACCCGGAATGTTGAGTTGCGAAAAGGTTGGCAGGAAAAAATAGAGGAGGAAAAAGAAAAACTCGTTCGAAACTTTGCCGCCTATTTATTGCATCTTCGCGTAGTAATTGAAGCCACCACTCATCATAAGGAAGGAGGGTTTGAGATCAAACTGGTTGCATCGATACCAAATGATACCGTCGTTGTGACAAGGAAAGGAGGTGGCGTTCGTCCACTTCTTGTTGAAGCATTTGATGTATTGTCCCTTCAGCTCAAAGAGAATCTCAGAAAAAAACGTAAAAACAAAAAAGGACCTGAGGCGCTGGCTGATGGCGACAGCTATGGCACCATTCGTAAGCTTTCACCACATGAATCATATGGCTTTATAACAACGTTCGATGAAAGAGAGGTGTATTTTCACGAAAATGCACTGAAAAATGTAGAAATGGAGCAGCTTTCCGAGGGCGATGGAGTTTTCTATGGAGAAACTCTGGGAGACAAAGGGCCTCAAGCCTCATGGGTCCGTCTCGCTAAATAGCAGTTGATTCGTCGCCTAATAAAGAACTACAATGATCTTAACCCGGAGCATTCATGCTCCGGGTTTTTTTATGGGAAGTGGTACTTGAATAACCTAACCGGTCGGATATGCGGAACGCTCCTTTTTACCTTTCTACTTTCTGAGAAGTTGAAGTTAACAGGTTGAGCCGACTTCCTAGCGATACCTTATCCTTGTCTATTTGCTGGTGTTTCAAGGCAAGATTACATAAATCAGTTTTGTAAATACCAAAATTAATAATGCTAATTCCTTTTGAATGAAGCTGAAAAAGCTTCTTGAAAAGCAGGATAATTGGCTGGGTAAGCTGTTTCTTGCAGGCCTTCCAAAAGAGTTGGGAAATCTCGTTTCTCAACTCGCCATTAATGCTTAAGGACTGACTTGAGGTATCGTGAGTTAAGTTCGAAATGAGGTCAAGGGTTTGCTTGTCAAGGGCGTTGTGACAATCACAATCACTACGAAGTTGCGGTTTCATAATAATGACTCTTTAGGTTTGAACTGCCAAATACAAAGATGTCGATTTTCAAAATGACTAAAAAAATCTGTGAACATGCCTGGATAAAATACTTCTATGAAAAACGGTACATAATATTTGCCCGGAAGCGATATTCTTTCGGTAATGATAGGACACAAAAAAGGAAAAAAAACGAGGAAACGAGAAAGGAGTATTGATATGCAACTTACAGCGGATTTCATGATAGCTGTACTGACATTGTGAGATGAATGGTAGGAGCAAGCATACGATCCTGTTTGGTTTTCTATATCAATAATTCTATTTTGTTCATATTGTGTTTCGACAATTTTTGCAAGAAGCTTTAAGCATCTTATATATATCTAAACATTTTTTTATATCTGTATGAATTTTAAGGTGGTGTCATCTTTATGGCTATATTCTGCAATGATTTGATATTTTATGGAAAATTGTTTGATATTTTGCATGCAACCAGGGTGCAAGATTTGAAAAGCCATGAAGAGACAGACTCAAGACCCTGAAAAATAAAGTAGAGAGTGTTACGTACAGTTAATTGGCCTCATGGTTTTTCTTTCTTAATTATCGATGATTTATTGCCAGGGACCCGGTATGGTATAGCTGTTTGAGAAAAAGGATTGCGTACCTGAATACATATAAGGAGTAACTCCACGTGGGAAAAGAGACATTGTATATTGTTGACGGCAGTGCCTATATTTACAGGGCATATCATGCAATTGCGCCGTTGACCAATAGTAAAGGGCTTCCGACAAACGCTATTTTTGGTTTTGTTAATATGTTGCGTCGTCTGTTAAAAGAGAAAAAACCAGGCTTTGTCTGTGTTGCTTTTGATAGTAGAGGACCAGTTTTTAGGCATGATATGTGTCCGGAATATAAAGCAAACAGACCTGCTATGCCTGAAGACCTGGTACCACAGATATCCTATATCAAGTCTGTGGTGAAGGGATTTAATATTCCTCTTCTTGAAGAATCGGAGTTTGAAGCGGACGATATTATTGCCTCACTTGCTGTGAAGATGAGTGAAAATGGCCATGATGTTGTCATCGTATCTGGGGATAAAGATCTCCTTCAGCTGGTAAGTGAGAAGGTGGTCATGTGGGACCCAATGAAGGATAAGCGTATGGGGCCGGCAGCGGTTGAAGAGAAATACAGTGTCTCTCTCACCCAGCTCTTGGATTACTTTGCCCTTATCGGTGACAGTTCGGACAATGTGCCAGGCGTTCCGGGGATCGGTCCCAAAACGGCGGCCCGTTTACTTGATGAATACGGATCGTTGGCAGGGATATATGAAAACATAGATGGAATGAAAAAATCCAAAATGAAGGAGAGACTCATAGAACATAAGGAGTCCGCCTATCTTTCAAAGGATCTTATTCGTCTGCGCGAAGATGTTGAGGTGGCTGATTCGATAGAGGATTTTCGAGTCAGGGACATAGATGCCGCAGTATTAACGGAGGTATATACCGAACTTGAGTTTACCTCTTTGCTTCAGGAAATAAGCGTTTCTGATGGAGTCCCGACAGACGGCTTCGAGATTGTGAAGAGTCGTGAGCAATTGGCAGAAATTACCAAAATGATTGAGGATGCCACCGTTCTGGTTATTGATACCGAGACAACTTCATTGGATACCAGGAAAGCAGAACTTGTTGGTGTGTCACTCTGTATTGACCTTGATACAGCCTGGTATATCCCCGTAGGGCATAAAAAAAGTGATGGCAGCCTCGAGGAAGAACAGCTCAAAAAAGAGGATCTTCGAGACTTTTTGTCACCATTTCTTTTATCGGATCGGCTTATTAAGCTTGGGCATAATCTTAAGTATGACTATGCAGTTATCTGGGAGACTCTTGGTTTAAAAATGGCAGGACCATTGAGGGATACGATGATTGCCGCCTATCTGCTCTCTCCGGTGAGGAGAGGGTACAAACTTGATGATCTCTGCCTCGAGTTAAACCTTAAACTGACATCATTCAAAGAAGTTGTCCGGGATGACGAACGAGAAGACAGTTTTGCCTATGTCGATAAAAACGAGGCATGTGACTACAGTTGCGAGGATGTCTATGGAACATTTTTTCTGTGGCAGCATTTTGAAGAACAGCTACAGAAAGAGGACCTGATGGAGCTCTTCAGCTCAATTGAGATGAAAGTCATGCCGATCCTTGCTGAGATGGAAAATAGGGGTGTGTGTCTTGATACTGCTGCTCTGAGTGAACTCTCGATTGAGTTTCAAAAGAAAATAGCCAGTCTGGAAGAGGAAATTCATCGTATTGCCGGAGAACAGTTTAACATAAACTCCCCGAAACAGCTGGGTTCTATTCTTTTTGAGAAGTTGGACTTGCCATATGGTCGCAAGACCAAAACAGGGTATTCCACCGACGTCAAAGTACTGGAAAGGCTGGCACCAAAACACGAGCTCCCTGCAAAGGTTCTCGAATATCGAACCGTAACAAAGCTGCAGTCAACCTATGTGGAGAAGTTGGGTTCACTTGTGGATGCCGAGACGGGCAGAATTTATACCTCTTTCAACCAGACGGTTACGGCAACGGGGAGGCTTTCGAGTAGTAATCCAAATCTGCAGAACATTCCCATACGTTCTGAATACGGTAATAGAATCAGGAAGGCATTTGTTCCAGGTGACGGAATGGTTTTTCTTTCGGCAGATTATTCGCAGATTGATCTTCGCGTTCTCGCCCATTATTCTCAGGACGAGGCTCTTCTGTATGCCTTTAAGAATGGCCATGATATTCATGATATCACTGCGCGACAGATTTTTTCCAACCCAATGTTTATCGCTCCAGAGATGCGACGGGTTGCCAAAAGCATCAATTTTGGCATTGTTTACGGAATGAGCAGTTATGGGCTTGCTAATCAGTTGGAGCTTTCCAGAAAAGAGGCACAAACCTTTATTGATCGCTATTTTGCTCACTATAAAGGTGTGCAGAAATTTATGGTGGAAATAGTCGAACAGGCCAGAAGAGACGGTTATGTTACAACTCTGTGTAAACGTCGTCGCCCGGTTCCTGATATACACGCCAAGAATAGAAATCTACGTGATGTTGCCGAGCGAATAGCCTTGAACACGCCTATTCAAGGAACAGCCGCAGACATTATCAAACTGGCAATGATAGAAGTTGAAAGGGTAATTCAAAGCAGAAACCTGCCAGCTCATCTTCTTCTACAGATACATGATGAGCTGGTATTTGAACTGCCGGAAAGGGCCGTTGAAGAGGTCTCTCTCCATGTCCGCCAGGCAATGGAGTCGGCTTTGCCTCTTGATGTGCCCCTCGTTGTTAACTTAGAGGTTACCAATTCTTTGGCAAAATAATCGCATCCATGGTCCGGGCATTGTCGGGACCATGGATCGTCTGGATTGTCAGCGCTCTGAGATAGGAATAAACTTTTTTGCGGGATTGCCAACATAGAGTTGTCGCGGTCGTCCAATTCTTCGGTATTTATCATCTCCCATCATTTCACGCCATTGTGCGATCCATCCTGGTAGTCTGCCAATCGCGAACATTACTGTAAACATATCTGTGGGAATTCCCATTGCTCTGTAGATAATACCGCTGTAGAAATCGACATTGGGATACAGGTTTCGGCTGACAAAAAATTCATCACTTCTCACTCTTTCTTCAAGTTCCTTAGCGATATAGAGTAGGGGGTCATCAACATTCAGTGCCGCCAGGGTTTCATCACAGGCTTTTTTTATTATTTTGGCACGGGGATCAAAGGTTTTGTACACCCGATGGCCAAAGCCAGTAAGTCTGAAATGATCATCCGGATCTTTTGCTTTGTTGATATATTTCACAAAATCCATGTCGTCTGCATAAATGTCTTCCAGCATCTCCACGACAGCCTGGGCTGCTCCGCCATGCAGAGGACCCCAGAGGGCGTTAATCCCAGCAGCAATGGAGGCATAGAGATTGACACCGGCGCTGCCAACAAGCCGCACTGTTGAGGTTGAGCAGTTCTGCTCATGGTCGGCATGAAGGATGAGGAGCTTGTTCAGGGCCGACACTACTTCAGGGAGGATGGTGTATGGTCTTGTCGGCGTATCGAACATCATATTGAGAAAGTTTTCGCAATAGTTCAAATCATATCGAGGATAAATTAATGGGTGCCCGATTGATTTTTTATAAGAAAATGCGGCTATCGTGCGTACTTTCGCAAGCAGACGAGTGGTCACATTATCAAAGGTTTCGGAGGGGTCAGGGTGGGTGGTCAGCTCTGGATAAAAATTATGGAGAGAATTGACCATCGTCGACAGAATGGACATTGGCGATGCATTGGGAGGAAAATGATCAAAGAAATGGATCATATCCTCATGAATAAGAGCATAGCTTGACATAAGCTGACGAAAAGCATTGAGTTCATCCAGATTTGGTAAATCGTCGTGAAGGAGGAGATAGGCAACTTCGACAAATGAACAGTTCTCTGCCAGGTCCTCAATGGCGTAGCCGCGATAGGTAAGAATTCCATCTTTGCCATCCAGATAGGTAATGCTGCTTGTGCAGGAACCAGTATTTACGTAACCCTGATCCAAAGTTATGTGGCCGGTGTCTTTCAGCAGTGTGCTGATATCAATAGCCTTTTCACCCCTGGTACTTTCTATAATAGGGTATTGATGTGTTTGACCATCAATGGTCAGCTGAGCATATTTTTTTGACATATTTATCCCTCATCTTTCATTTTCATGCAACCTTGTCTGTTCTGCCCCAGGTAGTCCTACTGAAATACACACCATACAAATGCAACACTGCACCACCTGTAAAAGGGGGTATATGATAGCTGTCTGGCAGCGTGGAATGATTCGTGTCATTCCTGGGGGAATGTTTCTGGCGAAGGTTGTGGACACCGTGCCAATCAAAAGCAGAAACGAGACGATTGTCTCTTGAGCGTTCTACAGAAATGAATGATAATTAAAAAGAGGAAAAAATGCAATCCCAACTTTGTTGCCAATGTATGTAGCTGTAATAATAATGAAAGTTGTGAATTTCTCTCTTTATTTATAAGTGAACAAAGCAGTAGATAAGCCTCTTTTTCCTATTTTTGCCAGGAACCGGCAGGTGTTGCTCAGAAAAAAAATGCTTGCTGGTAGTGGATTGTTTATTGTACCTACAGTGTTGGTGAAAATCCGGAACAGGAAAATTGGCCAATGAGTTCGTTTATGGTTCTGATGATTTTCAAGGAATTATGATGTTCGTGAGTATTCATCTGCATTGCTAAACTCTGGTGAATCAACTGGACGGTTAGTCAATATACAAGAAGAATATATCAGATAATTACAGATCGGCAAGACAGGACGATGAAGCAAAATAAAGAGTTGATTCAGGACATTCAGATTTTTATTGAGTATGCAGTGGAACGTGCTGAGCGACAAACAGCTTTGAATGTTCTTAAAGAATACGAGAACAATACTATCGCCTTGAGTGTCATCAAAGATTTTTATGCCCGGTTACCGGAGTTTAGGGAGGAAGCTGTGACTACTGTTACCCGTATCGTCTCCAGGCATGGCGCATATCTCCTTGGCGTTGCTACGAAAAATTTTCAATATCTCTATTTTTTCAACGATAATACCCCATTTTACCTCGGCGAAAAAAAAGATGGTATAGGCGACAACGAAGTGCTTAGTTTTTTCGGCTTCCAAACAAATGATGAGTTCTTAAAAACGGTGGATAACAGAAGTCATAAGTATGCTGATTTCAAAGGGAAGGTGAGTTCTTTTTGTCCAGCCTGCGCAGTTCCGGCAGGTGAGTATCATCAACTGGGGTGTCCCGTTGAAATATGCCCCTGGTGTGATGGACAATTGAATATCTGTAATTGCCGATTTGAGCAGCTTGGAGTCGAAGAAATTACTGATGAAAGTGAAATTGACCGTCTGGAAACACTTCTCAACGATAAAGGTAGGGTTCCATTTTCCGAAGATCATGCTCCTGCATATCCCACAGCAGGGGGAGAGGATACTGAGTAGTCTTGAATAAGAAATGGGTGAGGATTACAGCAACCCCCACCCATTCTTGACCATTTTATAAAATTGTTCTATTTGTTGCCAAGTACGTTTTGCAGGTACTGATACAGTTCTGAGTCTGAAGAGAGCACGAGTGAAGTATTTGAGCCAATAACTTTAGCATATCCTTCAAGTGTCTTTTGAAATGAATAAAATTCAGGGTCCTGAGTGTAGGCTTGGCCATAAATTTTAGTTGCCTCAGCATCCGCCTTGCCCTTGATAGTTAGCGCATCACGGTTGGCCGCTGAAGTGATTGTTTTCAACTCCCGATCCACTTTACCCAGGATCTCAGCTTTCTGACCCTCACCCAGAGATCTCTTTTCTGCAGCAATACGTTTTCTCTCCGAGATCATACGATCATAAACCTTAAGACGAACGGACTCGATATAATTTACTCGTTTGAGTAAAACATCGGTGAGTTCAATGCCATATTGCGGTGTGACTTTTGAGGCAACCTCAAGAATTTTAGCAGATATCCCATCCCTTCCAAGCTTTGGTTTTTTACCCATATTTTGAGTAGTTGGCGACATTGTCGCTTCCGACCAGTCGGAACTGCGGATGATTTCAATGAGATCATTTTTGTTAACCATATCTCTTACGGTACCGTCGATTATATCATCGAGAAGAGATTGGGCACGCATCTCTGTTTTGACTGCCTGGAGAAACTGCAAAGGGTCTGTAATCCTCCATCGTGCTGTAACATCAAGGAACACATAGGTCTTGTCATTTGTCGGTATCTGATTTGGATCACCATCCCAGATGAGTATCTTTTTGTCAAAGAGTTCAACCTTATGAAAAAATGGCTTTTTCAAATGGAATCCAGCATCGGTAATTGAGGCTACAGGTGCACCAAACTGTGTGATTACAGCCTGCTCACCTTCTTCGAGTATAAAAAAACCATCGTAGATTACCAGGATGGCTGCCCCAACAAGGCCTACGAGTAGGAATTGAGCAAAATTTTTCATCATTCAGTCCTTTATTGATTATCTATTTTTGCGGTTTATTGAAATTCAGACCCTGCTCGCCGCTTAGATTCAGCAAAGGGATTGGCTTTTGCTGATTTTTATCGAGAACATAGACTGACTGAACCTTTGGCATGACTACTTGCATGGTTTCCAGGTACATCCGTTTGCGGGTTACGTCTGGAGCATTTTTATATTCTTTGAGAATATCGAGAAAACGAGTTGTTTCACCTTTGGCATCATTCACGCGCTGAGTTGCATAACCATAGGCTTCTTCCAGTATTTTCTTGGCATCACCACGTGCTTTGGGAATAATTCTGTTATAGGTTTCCTCAGCTTCGTTAACCAGCCGTTTCATATCCTGGTCAGCTTCGTTAACCTCATTAAATGCCGGTTTAACCTGGTCTGGTGGGTTGATGTCCTGAAACTGTACGGTACCGACGCCGATGCCGGCTCTGATATCGTTGAGTTCGGACTGCAATTCGTTTTTTACTGTAGCGGCGAGGAGATTACGGTTGCTGAGAACATAATCAAAGTCCATATTGCCGACAACCCTTCTGGTCACACTTTCAGAGAGATCGCGAATAGCCTGTCTGGGATCTTTTACCTGAAAGAGAAAATCGCTGGGATTATTAACTCTGTATTGGACGATCCAGGCAACATTGATGACATTTTTATCAGCAGTGAGCATCAGGGATTCCATACCGTAGTCACGGTTCGAGAAGGTGCTTCTTTGCCCGGGGGAAACTACACGGAAGCCAAATTCCTCTTTAAAAATGTTCTGAACATCCACTTTAAAAAGATGGTCGATATACGGAACTCTGAGATGGAGGCCAGACTGTGTTGTTTTGTTGTATTTGCCAAATCGAAGAATAACACCCACCTCACTGGGGTTAATCCTGTAGATGGATGACATGATTCCTGAGCCAAGAATAACAATGAGAACAATTGCCAGAATCATACCAATTCCTGATAGTGGGTTTATCGGCTTTCTTGGTTCCTCATTGTCCAGGCCGCCTCCAGATGGTTTTCGTTGGTCGGAAAAATAGTTTTGTAATTTTTTAATAATCTGGGCCACCATCTCTTCTGGAGTCTGGGGTTTCTTTTTCCCCCATGGAGGCTGCTGATCATGATTGGACATACAATTCTCCTGAATGCAATTTATGCCTTATTTTCCAACGCCGTATTGGCCGGCGCAACAGGGAATGTTGCTTATCGGAAAATCAAGCAATGATAGATTGAATAACTGTGTAGCAGATTAAGTATTTAAATACTGGTTTGCAAATCAAAAATGGATAATAGGTCAGGCTAACATGAAAATTTCATGATGAAAAGAGAAGATTGTCTTTCATCGCATCATGATCTCTCAGGATATTTTAGTAAGAGCAGCCTGCCAGCTGAGATAAACAACACATCCTGAACATAGAAACAGAATAAACTGTAAAATACTTGAGTTGCGAAGTCGAATGAAAATATCAGTCATTAATATATGGCCGATTATAATACCGCTTAGTAATCCGAAAAAATGGGCACCAAGATCGGTCCTTTCTCCTGAGCTTCCAAGCATGGCAAGGAGAGCAACACCAGCCATGAAAGGAAGGAAAATCTGATAGCGAGATAGTGATTTTTGGTTCCGATAACTTGCCATAACCAGCATGCCGATGGTTGCAAAAACGGCCGTTGAAAATCCGATGAATAGGTGGCCATCACCATGAATATATACATTGATAGCGTTGCCCATAACCGCTGCTGCTAAAGTTGCAGCGAGCCCGAGACCTGAACCAACCAGTCTGCAAAAAAAATGAAGGAGAAAGCCACCAATGAAGCAATTCCCTAGAAGATGGGTCAGGTCGGCATGCAGGGTCAGTGCGGTTACCAGCCTGAAATATTCGCCTCCATGAATAATTGCGCTTGAGTCTCCTGCCCCTGAATCAAACCAGATGGAATGGCTATCCCATTGCCCGGTCACGGAATAAAAAAGCATGAGAGCACCGATAATGATTACGGTTGGCGGTTGAATTCCTGTGGAAATTTCATCTGCAGGAAGGGCTTGGGGGGGCCAGTCTCTATTTTCTATCAGATATTCGGAGAGGTGATGTGTGGCCTTTTCCGCATCATTTGCTGCCACCAGAAGAACACCCATGGAATCCTTCGTTGATATGCTATGTGGAATTTCCATAGCCGAAAGAACAAGGGAGCATACAGAGAGTTGATCTTGGTTCTCTGTCTTCATCACCTCTATTTCTTCTTCGTCGAAAATATTCATGCAGATACTATAGACGTGTGTTCGGAGTTTTCAAGACAGGTGTTTTCTTGAAGATGAGAAAATGGGAAAGCAAATTTATGGTGAGCTACGGCTGGTTGTCGTTCGACTGAGAAGTATTACTTTGGCAGATGACAATGTGCAACAATAAGAAAGGTCACCAGCGAAACCGGTGACCTTTCTGTGATGGGTGCAAGTGTTCAACAGTGAATGAATCTGGCCTGAGCCGGCCAAGGTTCATTGCAGTATGCACATCTAAAATTATTAGGCTGCAATATCATCAATGGCAACAACAGCGCCATGGCGTTCTTTAAGGGCAAGAAGAGCTTTTTTCTGCTCGGTATAGATTTCATAGAGTCTCTCCGGTATGTCACGCTCCTTGCTGTATTCCTCTCGTTGCAGATCGATGCGTTTGACGATATTATCGACATAAATGGCAAACTGCATATCATACAGCGATTTAGGGTAGTCTTTGCCTATTTCGCTGAAAAGTTTTTTCAAATCGTCATATTTAGGAAGCATGCCGATTGGACTTTCTATTGCCTCAACATCACCATGAGCATAGAGCTCCAGCCAGCCGAGCCAGACTTTCACATCTTTTTTCTCTCCCAAAAGGCCTGAACTAGATCCGCCTCTGTTTTCATGGGTGAGAAAATAATTCAAACCGGCCAATAGAGGTCTGGCCTCGGCAGCTATCTTCTCAGAGTTGAAAAATTTGAATTGGGCATCCATGTAATCTGCCAGTGCCCCCGGAATAAATGGGGCATTGGCCCAGGGTTGACGACGTACTCCACTTGCTCCTACTTCAGTCGCTGTCGCCTGGGAGACAATGGATGCTCCAATGACAACGCCTTCGTCCGCCGATTTGGCAACCCACACCGGAGGCATAGTGTCGGCATCACGCCCTGAATAGGTAAAGACTTTCAGAGGCACTCCGGCGGGATCTTCAGCATATTCAGATGCATGATTTTTTATTGCTGAGGCAAGCAGTGTGCACCGTGAGTTTTTGTGAGACATGGGAATCGGTTTGCCTTCACTGTCGGTTTTGCCTTTATACCAGTCGCCTTGGAAGTTGACTCCCTTTTCCGGTGACTCCTCACCATTGCCGACCCAATGAGGGACTCCTTTGTCATCAATAAGAACATTTGACCAGATAACTTCAGTACCGTCACCCCGTAAGCAATCCATGAGATAGGGGTCGCCTTCTCTATTGACATCTTCGACGATTCCGAAGATGCCTTTTTCTGGATTAATTCCACGAATCGTTCCGTCAGCGCTTATCCAGATCTGGGCAAGATCATCGCCGATAAAGTCGGTACCGACCATTGCTGTTGTGGTCTTGCCGCAGCCTGAAGGAGCGGCTCCGGCGAAAAAGGTCTTTCGACCATTGGGTCCGGTAAGGCCGGTTATAAACATGTGTTCGGAAAGTTGCTCTTCAAGTTTGCAATATGTGGCATAATCGACGGAAAAGCGGTGATTACCTTTTTTCAGAAGCAGAGTGTTGCCAGCGTAGGTACAGAAAGTTGAAAATGTTGTTTGCCAGCTGCGGTCCATAAAAATTCGTGCATTGGGAACGTCCGCCGGGGTATTGTCACCTTCTGCATGGACATTAGTGAAAAAGAGTCCGGCGCGATCTATTTCGGCATCAAAGTCGGCATAACAGTTTCGATAGAGTATTTCCGCTGAGTGCATTACATAGGTGGAAGAGGAAATTTCGATGGCAGGAATGGCAGCTTCGGCACCGGCAGGTCCGCGGCTGAAAAAGCCGATCATCATAACCTTAGAACTCATTATGCCGACCATGTGCTGCTTAACATATTCAAGTGCTTCAGAACGAAGTACCGACTTGGCAAGCGAACTCATTTTTTCGCCTTCGTTTATTATATAATAGGTTTGGTTGACCAGCCTGGCCTGATCCTGGGGGAGGTCAAAATGGATGGTATGTCCTTCCTTAGCAAGCTTTTTCTCCTCACCCTTTTCGAGAGAATACTCTCTAATCCATTGGATATCTTCTTCACTGCCGGTGTCAATAAACACCTTTTCCGGTTTGCATATTGAAATGGCATTTGCAATTTTTATGAGAACATCTTCATTGCGAATCGTTGCAAGTTTTGCCTCATTTGCTGGATCGAGCTTTTCTTTTATTACCTGCATTGCGTCAGAGAATGTTTCAATGCCTCCAACGGCAGCGAGAATTTCATCTCCTTTTTTGAGCTCAAGCATGCGTTACTCCTTAAAGTTCTGTAATTGAAATAGTATGTAATATTTATATAGACATAACCCCGTCGCAAAGCCGGGGGTTACTGAAAGAAATCCTGGCTACATTATAATTTTTTCATTGGAGCGTCAACACTATTGGTCAATACTTTCATAATAATTGAACACCCACACTACCATAATTGATAGCATCGAAAATATGCGACTATCAGAATGAAATTACATCATATTGACTTATTTTTTGAATCTTGCTGGCAAATAAGGAAAGCACGGTTAGTGCGTACCTGAAAATAACATAAGATCATTATATGCATCTCATCTCAGTTTTAAAGATTTAAAATGATTCTTCTCGGCGAAGTTGAGACAGAGTTATGGAGAAAAGTCACATATACGTCAAGAGTCTGATTGCGGTAAAGCGATGATCGTGCTATACGATGGCAGAAAAAAATGAACCAAGTTGGTTTTTTAGATAAATGGTATGATGGAAAGAAAAAGGCTGTTTTCTTTTTCAAGAAAACAGCCTTATATTCTAAAGACAATTTTTGGTGCCGAAGAGAAGACTCGAACTTCCACGAGGATACCCCCACTAGACCCTGAACCTAGCGCGTCTACCAATTCCGCCACTTCGGCAACGCTCAAGAATATGCTTGTTGACGTGGAATTTGTCAAGAGTTTCTTGGTAATGATATTTAAATTAGTGTTTTTTTTATAATCAAAAATGAAAATAATACGAGATATTAACCAGATAGATGAGACATTTCTAAACCCTTGCGTGACCATAGGAAACTTTGATGGTGTCCATCTTGGCCATCAACGCCTTTTTGAGGTCGTGGAGCAGCGTGCATATCACGTCCGGGGTACCAGTATAGCGATAACATTTGACCCGCATCCTCTGCAGATACTCAAGCCGGGCGGAATAAAACTCATATCGACAATAGAACAGAAAATTGAGCTTATCGAACTTTCTGGTATCGATGTGTTGGTCATTATACCATTTGATCTGAGTTTTGCGGCAACAACAGCGGAGTCATTCGTTGATGATGTTCTTATTCATCGCCTCGGTGTAAAAGACCTGTTTGTTGGTTATGATTATGCCTTTGGCAAGGGCAGGACAGGTAATATAGATTTTTTGAAACACCAGGGTGCCGAGAAGGGGTTTTCGGTGACGGTTATAGATGCCTATTATCGCGGGGAAGTGATTGTCAGTTCCACTAAAATCCGTGAGCTTGTCGCTGCGGGCAAGATGGTGGAGACCAGCAAACTGCTGGGCAGATACTATCAGATTCGTGGCGAGGTGCAACGAGGCAAACAGCGGGGCAGTAGAGAGATTGGCTATCCAACAGCTAATCTCCATGTTTCAGAAGAAGATCTGGTGCCAAGGTGCGGTGTGTATGTTTGCCAGGTCATCAGCGATGATGTCTGCTACGGCGGAGTTATAAATATTGGCTACAATCCCACATTCGGTGAACAGACACTTGTTGCTGAAACGCATATCTTTGATTTTAATCGTAATATTTACGGGAAGCCGATTAAGGTCAACCTTATCAAATTTCTCAGGGGAGAAGAGAAATATGCAAGTGTTGATGAGTTGTCCGAGCAGATCTCAAAAGATGTTACAAAGGCCAAAGAAGTTCTTGCCGAAACCGCAGAGGATAGGCAGCGTTTGCTCTGGTAGGCAGAAATATGTCCCTCTTGAGGTGCTCATCTTGGGGAAATTCTGCTTGCAACAAAACCCAAGGTGTCTATAGTGTAGGCGCTTTGAAGACTGCTCAGGCGAATTGGGCCTTTGATGAATTAAATTTATGCAAGATGGACAATACGTGATTCATCTTGAATTATCAGACTATGTTGAGGAGTGAAAATGGCAGAGAACACGCAAGAAGATATTGCAAAGGTAATTGAGGAATTAGAACAGCAGATAAAAGAAAGTCCCGACAATGTCATTGCCCATCACCACCTTGGTTTGGTCTACATGAAAGCCGGGAGGGTAGATGACGCCATACAATCGCTTGAAAAGGCAATTGAAATTGATCCGTTATCCACGGAAAGTCTGATTAATCTGGGTGCGCTTTATTTTGGTAAAGGTGAAATAAACCATGCCAAAGAGCTCAATGAAAGAGCGCTGAAAGTTCTCCCGGAGCTGGCTCAGGCCCATGCTAATCTTGGTCTCATCTGGCAACAGCAGAACGAAACAGAAAAGGCCATCGAATCCTATGAGAAGGCAGCCAAATATAACCCAAATCTTGCCAGCGTATGGATAAATCTCACCTCTGTTCTCACCATGAAAGGAGATGATGTGCGGGCGTTGAAGGCTGCTCGTAAAGGGGTGGAGTTAGAGCCTGATTCTCCGCTTGCCCATAATAACTTGGCGGTTGCCCTTTATTTTGGAGAGGACTTTAAGGCAGCTCAGCAGCATATGGAAAAAGCTGAGCAGTTGGGATATTCAATTGATCCCAATTTTAAAAGCAGTCTTGCTGCAAAATTAAACTAGTCCCGTAATTCTCAGACCCGGAAAATCTAGAAGTAAAGACATGTCATCGTTTTTGAGAATTTTGGGAGGATCATGAAGAAAAGGATTATAAAAAGGCCACCCTGGTGTCCGTTCTGTGGACAAAAGGTGAGTAAAGCCACCGATGCCATTGAAAGGAAAATGCATGAATTTCCCGTGGGCAGATGTCAGTGCGGGGCTGTATATAGCTGTGATGTTACCGGCCATAATGTAGGTGCCGCAATGGTCGAGACACTTATTTTTGCCTGTGGTAACAATTCTGAGCTGGCTTGGGAACTCTATCCTGAAGATGATTATCTCACAGGAAGAGTAGAAAATTATGATGAGATGACTCACCAGGTAATTGATACCGGGAATATTGATGGACGTCCCGTTAGGGGGGTATTGTATTTTGTTCGTCTGCACACCGAGATGTCTGATCTGGTGCAGCGCCTAAGCACAAAAAAACGAGAAGACAAAGATACTTCCATTGCAACCAGCCCAAAGATAGAAAATGAGCCGCCTCCAGATCCTCGCAGAGTCAAACAGCGGGCAAACAAAAAGCAGGTGACCGAGTTGGCCGATAACCTTGATATTGACGGTCTGGTGAGCTTATGTCTTGATGATAAAAAGACACTGCGCCTGCTGCAGCGCAGGCTCTATGATCCGTTAGAAGAGAAACGCTGGAAAACTGCTTGGCTTATCGGAAAGGTATGTGCCCGGGTTTCCACCCATGATCCGGGACAGGTTTCAGAACTTCTGCACAGGCTTTTCGAGGCGTGCTCCGATTCTGCTGCGACAAACTGGGGTATGGTCGAGACCCTGGGATCTGTTATTGCTGGCCGACCAGATATTTTCGGCGCATTTACGAAACATTTGCTTAATTATCTTGGTGATGATTCAACCCAGGTTCAGGTTATCTGGGCTCTGGCGGAAATTGCCGGGCAACGACCCGATCTCATTCGGGATACGCCATTTTTCAACCTCTTTCACTTTCTCCGGCATCCCAAAGCAGAGGTGCGGGGGCAGATTGCCCGATTACTCGGCAGGATCAAGGCAACGGAGGCGGTAATTCAGCTCATGGAGTTGAGCGGTGACGAAGCATCTCTCGAGGTGTGGAAAGATGGTGAATGTATTGAAACAACCGTTGCCCAGGAAGCAGCAGAGGCAATACAAGTGATTCAGAAGGGATAGTGATATGAGCGATAGGATACAAAATATAAATGAAATAGCTCCGCTAAATGAAAATAGTGTGGGCACGACCAACGACCCTTTGCAGTCTGAATATAATCAGGGAAAAGCATTGTTAGAAAAAGGCGAAACAGCAGCAGCTGCGGTGGCACTGCATAATGCCTTGATCGGCTTTGAAGAAAAAAACGATGAAACGGGCATGGCCAACGCCTTAAGTCAGCTCGGGCTTGTATGCATTCAGCGTGGCGATAATGACAAGGCTCTCCTTCATTTCAAGAAGGCAGAGGAAATCTGCCGTGGATTGGGCGATCCCATGAGTTTGGTCTGGCTGGCAAAACAATTTGTTGTTGTTTATACTGCAGCAGAACAGTATAAGGAGGCAATAAATCGCTGCCTGGATCTGCTCGATCATTATAAAGCCAACAATGATCCAAAAGGTTCTGTGGAAATCCTCGAAAAGATTGCTGAAATATATCTTCAGTCAGGTGAAAAAAACAAGGCAGCTGATGCATATACAACCATTGCTTCGATTCATCGCAATTTTAAGCATATGAAGATTGCTCAGGATTATTTGAAAAAAGCTGAAAAACTGGAGCAGGAAGGTTGAGGAACAGACAATATCAATGTTTACTGGTATAATTGAAGGAACAGGAAGGCTGTTGGAGAAAAAAAAAGCAGGTGGAGGTCTCGGTTTCCGGTTTGAAGCCGATTTCGACCTGTGTGATCCCGTGGAGGGCGAGTCCATCGCAGTAAACGGTATTTGTCTCACCGCCTATAACATTGACCAGAGAAAATTCTCGGTTGATGTCTCTCCTGAGAGTGTATCGAGGACGACCCTGGGGCACCTTGGCATTGGTGATCCGGTTAATATGGAGAGAGCGCTGCGTTTATCTGATCGCCTTGGTGGGCACATCGTCTCCGGCCATGTGGATTGCAAGGCGAAGGTGGTCGAGATTGAAAAAGTAGGAGATTATACCCTGTTTACTTTTGTTCTTTTAGAGAAATTGGGCCGCTATGTCATAGAAAAAGGTTCGATTACCATTGATGGAATTAGTCTGACTGTTAATGTGTGTGAGCAAGAGAAATTTTCAGTTTCAATTATTCCCCATACCCTGCAGACCACCACTTTAGGGCGTCTAAGAAACGGAAATGAAGTGAATATTGAGGTTGATCTGATAGGGAAATATGTGGAGAAAATGTTGCTGGCTGACCCGGATGCCGGTAAAGGGAACGACAGTAAAATCAATCCCGGTTTTCTAGCCGAGCATGGTTTCTATTAGTACCTTACTCCAGAATGTTTGTGCTAAAAAACAAAAAAATCGGAAATATATTATAAATTTTAAAACTGTACGTATATCCAAGGTACTTATCCAGCTTAGCTGGGCTAGAAAATATTAAAATCTGAATTGTGTGAGCGTTATGCCAGTAAGTCCAATTGAAGAAGTTGTTGAAGATATTAAAGCAGGGAAAATGGTCATCCTGGTTGATGATGAAGATCGTGAGAATGAGGGTGATCTCTGTATGGCGGCAGAAGCTGTGACTCCTGAAGCGATAAATTTCATGGCCACCTATGGGCGTGGACTCATCTGTTTAACCATGAGCCCGGACATAATCAAACAGCTCGATCTGCCAATGATGGTTTCTCAAAACAAGTCCCCATATGGTACAGGATTTACCGTCAGCATAGAGGCAAGAACAGGGGTGTCAACCGGAATTTCCGCTGCTGATCGTGCCAGAACCATAGAAGCTGCAGTAGCTCCGGACGCTAAACCCTACGACATCATCAGTCCTGGGCATATTTTTCCGCTTAAGGCCAGGGAGGGGGGCGTTCTGGTACGTACAGGCCAGACCGAGGGTTCTGTGGATCTTGCCCGGCTGGCTGGTGTTCGCACTGCAGGTGTTATATGTGAAATTATGAATGAAGACGGCACCATGGCTAGGATGCCGGACCTTGAAGTTTTTGCCAAGAAGCATGATCTCAAGATAGCTACCATAGCTGATCTGGTGGCCTACAGATTACGTGAAGACGTGCTGATTCATCGAGCTGCTGAGGCCAGGATACCAACTGAAATTGCGGGTGAATTCAAGGCTATTGTGTATACAAATGATGTTGACAGCCATGAGCATCTAGCTTTGGTAAAAGGCGATATTCATCATGATCAAGAGGTACTTGTTCGAGTTCATTCTGAATGCTTAACCGGAGATGTTTTTGGCTCCGCACGCTGTGATTGCGGTCTGCAGCTTAATGCTGCGATGCGCATGGTCGAACAGGAAGGTAGTGGGATTATTTTATATATGCGTCAGGAAGGTCGTGGTATTGGCCTTGTCAATAAATTAAGAGCATACAAACTCCAGGACGAAGAAAAGCTTGATACTGTTGAGGCTAATATCAAACTTGGCTTTAAGCCGGATTTACGCAATTACGGTATAGGAGCCCAGATTCTACGCGATATCGGGGTTAGGAAGATGAGGCTGTTGACCAATAATCCCAAAAAAATAATCGGTCTTGAGGGGTATGGCATAGAGGTGGTGGACAGATTGCCTTTGGAGATGGAAGCAAACGTTGAAAATAAAGACTACCTCGTTTGTAAACGCGATCGTATGGGGCACCTCATTGAGGTTGATGATAATTAGAGAGCAGACATTTTTTAATATTCAATCTATAAAGAAAAGGTATAGACCAAAATGGCCAATGTATTTGAAGGAAATTTGCAGGCTGACGGGAAAAAATTCGCTATTGTCATAGCTCGTTTCAATTCCTTTATTTCTGACAAGCTGCTTGAAGGGGCACTCGATACACTTAAGCGTTCTGGAGCTGAAGAGAATGATGTCGATATAGCCAGAGTGCCTGGAGCATTTGAGATTCCGCTAATTGCCAAAAAATTCGCCGAATCACAGAAATATGATGCGGTGATATGTCTCGGTGCTGTGATTCGAGGAGCGACCCCGCATTTCGAGGTTGTTGTCAATGAAGTTTCCAAGGGAGCTGCCCAGGTTGGCCTTGAAACCGGTGTTCCGGTTCTTTTTGGTGTATTAACCACAGAGAACATTGAGCAGGCGATCGAACGGGCTGGTACTAAAGCAGGAAACAAGGGATCTGAAGTCGCAGTTGCAGCTATTGAAATGGCTAATCTTGTTGGTAGTTTAAATTAATAGATATTTGCCGTTCCTGATTCTAACCTGTGTATATGGTCTTAAGAGGCAGATAGCCGGCAAGAATGGAACGGTTGGTGTCTTTTGTGGCGGCGGAAGATTAATCGGGTTGCTTTTTTCTTTTAATCTTTGTCTCTCTTGCAAAACGGTCTTTTTGCAAGAGGCTTTTTAGGCAGAAATAGCGTCTATTATAAAATTCGAGTAGCCGTAAGGATTGCTCCACTTCTATTTTACTATTATTCTCATGGGTACACGAAGAAAAGCGCGTGAAGCAGCTCTGCAGTTCCTCTTTCAGGAGGATTTTTGTGATAAAAATCCATTGGATTTAGCCGATTTAGAGCAACGTTTAGAGATGTTCTGCAGTTTATATCAAGTAAACAGAAAAGCCAGAGAGTATGCCACCGAACTTCTTGAGAAAACACTTAAAAATCGGAATCATATCGATGATCTCATTCGCCAGAGTGCGACGAACTGGAGATTGGAGCGAATTGCCTACACCGATCGGAATATCTTACGCATTGCGGTGTGTGAAATGGTATATTCTCCCGAGGTTGCTCATCAGGTCGCGATAAACGAAGCCGTCGAAATAGCCAAACGTTTTGGCAGTGATGAATCGCCGCCATTCGTCAATGGTATCTTGGATGCCGTGCATAAACGTCTCCATCAGTAAGTTATTTTTTCCGCTTAACATCAACCAGTTCAGCTTGCTTTTTTCTTAATTTCCTATTACACCTGTGTGGTGCAATAAGGATCTGGATCTGGCCCACGTGATGATATCAAGCTGGATTTTTCAAAATCAATCTTAATCAAAATAAATAGGCAGCAGCCAAAGTTTTGCGTGCTGCATGAGCCTTTCCATAGAGCAGAAATACTGTGCTGATATATGTTGATTCTTGATAAGGCACAGGAAATGCGGGAGTTTTTCTATTATGGCGCAGCCAAACCATACTACTCGTCCCAGCCTGAAGCAGGAGTTAATTGCTGTACTGGGCATTTTTATTTCTATTTTTCTACTTTTAAGTATTTTATCCAATACTCTTGCCAGAGAGACGAACTGGTGTGGCGAGATAGGTCTCCTTGTAGCCCAGTTTGTTTATGGCTTCACAGGATATGGCGCCTATATGCTGGTTTTCCTGATGTTTGTCCTGTCAATAAGGTTCTTCTTTCCGAGTATGTCATTTGAACGACTCCCTCAAGTAACCTTAGGGGTGACCTGTGCGGTTATCTCCTTTTGCGCACTCCTCTCATCGCTCTCTCTTCGCCAGGAGGATTTGCTTGACAGTGGTGGCTTTTTAGGAAAGTCAGTCTTTTCGTTAATGAGCTCTGTCGTTGGTGGACCGGGTACTATCCTGACGCTCGGCTTGCTTTTTCTTATTTCAGTTATGCTTTCCACCCAATTTTCTCCCTATCGGCTTTTTGCGCTCATATGGCAGTTAATAAGTGGATTCTTCATGTTGTTTTTTCGATTTCTTGCGGGCAGCAGACGAAGAAAAGAGGAGAAAAAACAAGCGAAGGTTCTGAAGAAGGAGGCCCTGCAAGCGAAAAAAGAGGCAATGAAAGCGAAAAAGTCACAGGAAAAACCTGTTGAAAAAGCAATTGAAGTCTCGAAGGAGCAGGTATTACCTCAGGTCCCTCTGGTAAGAGAACTTAAAAAAAATGAGCAGGAAAAATCAGAGGAAGAATTTGCATTGAATCCTGTTGCCCGGGGAAACTGGAAAATTCCGCCTATTTCCATTCTTGCAAAAAATGAGCAGGTCCAGAGAGAAGTAGATAAGGAAACCTATTATAAGATATCCAAAAAGCTTGAACAGAAACTAAAAAATTTTGGGGTTTCGGGTACGGTGGTTGGTATCTCACCCGGACCCGTGGTCACAACATATGAGTATTCCCCGGCACCTGGAATTAAAATCAATAAGATAGCAGGTCTTGCTGACGACCTCGCGCTCGGGCTGAAGGCGCAGTCAGTGAGAGTAGTTGGATCGATACCAGGGAAAGCTGCCTTAGGTATTGAGATTCCCAATACTGATCGACAGGTTGTGTATATACGCGACATGCTCGCTTCTGAGGTATATCGCCAAAGCTCCAGCAAGTTGTCAATAGCCCTTGGTCTGGATGTTGTCGGTAATACCGCACTCGCAGATCTCTCAAAAATGCCTCATCTCCTTATAGCTGGAGCTACTGGAGCAGGTAAGAGTGTGGCGATCAACACCATTATTGCATCAATCCTCTTTAATGCAACTCCGGAAGAGGTTCGAATCCTCATGGTGGATCCCAAGCGAATTGAGCTTTCCGGTTATGAAGGGATTCCGCATCTGCTTCATCCTGTTGTGGTAGAGCCTAAGCTTGCCTCCAGGGCACTTATCTGGGCGGTTCGGGAGATGGAACGCCGTTACCGGATGCTTGAAGAGGCCAAAGTGAAAAGCTTTGACAGCTATAATGCAACTGCGGAAGAGAAAATGCCCTACATCGTTATCATTGTTGATGAGCTTGCAGATCTCATGATGGTAGCGTCTAAAGATGTCGAAACTGCAATTGCCAGACTGGCACAGATGGCAAGAGCGGCAGGCATTCACCTGATTTTGGCAACGCAAAGACCTTCTGTGGATGTTTTGACCGGTTTAATCAAAGCAAATTTTCCAACGAGGATTTCCTTTAAAGTCTCTTCCAAGGTCGATTCCAGGACCATCATCGACACATCTGGTGCGGAGCATCTGCTCGGTGCAGGTGACATGCTTTATCTAGCACCTGGAAGCAGTACTTTGAAACGTATTCATGGAGCTTATATTTCTGAAGCAGAGACCTCGCGACTTATTGATTTTTGGAAGAAACAAGGTGCTGCGCTTTATGATGAAACGGTGATCGAAGAAGTAGAAGGTAATGGTGAAGCCGGCGGCGCTGGTGAGGAAGAGGATTATGATGACAAATACGATGAAGCTGTGGCTGCGGTCTGTGATGCTGGGGGAGCATCCATCTCCATGGTACAGCGTCGACTGCGCATTGGCTACAATCGAGCGGCCAGAATGATAGAGAGAATGGAGAGGGAGGGAATCGTTGGTCCGGCCGACGGATCAAAGCCTCGCGAAATCCTTGTGCGCACCAACTATGAGTAGCTTGTGGTACAAGGAGTCGATGTTGAATTTTCTTGACAATTTTTGAGCAACAAATTATAAGTCAGTTTCGTAAAAATGAGTCACCGTTCATTTTTGTAACTATGAGTTGTGACCTTCTTTTTATGTAATAAAAACAGTTAATTCAAAGTTCCAGCTAGGTGCTGCAACTAGAGGATGTTTTTAAAGCTGCAAAGATAATTTTGTTTAGGTTAATTGGATCCTGCATGGGCAGGATCACAACAGTTAAAACAAACTGAGGAGGTAGTTTAATGCCAAGTTATGTAGATCCTTCCAAATGCGATGGTTGCAAGGGCGGAGACAAAACCGCATGTATGTACATCTGTCCCAACGATCTGATGGTACTGAACGTTGAGGAGATGAAAGCGTACAACCAGGAACCGGATGCGTGCTGGGAATGCTATTCCTGCGTAAAGATTTGTCCGCAAGGTGCAATCTTTGTACGTGGATATGATGACTTTGTACCGATGGGCGGCCAGGTCCACCCAATGAGGTCATCTGATTCCATTATGTGGACAGTCAAATTCCGTAATGGTGCGATGAAACGCTTTAAGTTCCCCATCCGTACAACCGCTGAAGGCGCTGCTAATGCCTATGTCGGCCAGAAGGGTGGAAGTCTGGATGACGAATGTCTGCTTCTTGAAGCTGATCTTCCAACTCCTAAGTAAAACGTTTACTATCGTATAATCCAAAATCAAATCTTTATGGTATAAGGAGATTTAAATATGGCATTACCAAATAAACCGAAAGGTGAATTGAAGGCCGTAGTGAATCCGGAGGTTGTCGAGAAGGAAGTAGATTGCCTGATCGTCGGTGGTGGTATGGCTGCATGCGGCGCCGCTTTTGAAATCAAGAAGTGGGCTCCAGAAGACATGAAAATCCTGCTTGTTGATAAATCCTGTCTTGAGCGCTCCGGTGCTGTTGCTCAGGGGCTTTCTGCTATCAACACTTACATTGGCGAGAACCCAATCGAAAGTTATGTAAAAATGGTTCGTAACGACCTAATGGGCGTTGTTCGTGAAGACTTGATCTATGACTGTGGTCGTCACGTTGATGAATCTGTTAAACTCTTCGAAGAGTGGGGACTCCCAATCTGGAAGAAAGATGATCAAGGTGAGAACCTTGACGGTTCCAAGCCTGCACCGACCCTGCGTGAAGGCGGAACTCCTGTTCGTACAGGTAAATGGCAGATCATGATCAATGGTGAGTCCTATAAATGTATTGTGGCTGAGCCTGCTGCAACCGCTCTTGGCGCAGACAATATCCTTGAGCGTGTATTTATCGTTAAGCTTCTCCTCGACAAGAACAAGTCAAACCAGATTGCTGGTGCTGCCGGTTTCTCTACCCGTGAGAATAAAGTATATGTAATCAAGTGTAAAACCGCTCTGGTAGCTTGTGGTGGTGCTGTTAACATCTTCCGTCCACGTTCTACTGGCGAAGGTAAAGGCCGTGCTTGGTACCCAGTATGGAATGCTGGTTCCACATACACCATGTGTGCTCAGGTTGGCGCAACCTTGACCATGATGGAAAACCGTTTCACGCCTGCTCGTTTCAAAGATGGATACGGCCCGGTTGGTGCATGGTTCCTTCTTTTCAAAGCTAAAGTATCTAACGGTCTTGGCGAGTTCTATGCAAACAGCGATGCTGTTAAAGACGAGCTTGAGAAATTCATGCCTTACGGCGCTTCTCCTGTTACTCCTACCTGTCTGCGTAACCATCTTATGATCAATGAGCTTAAAGCTGGTCGTGGTCCAATATACATGGCTACTGATGTTGCTTTGAACGCATTTCTTGATGATAAAAAAGCAGCAGGTATGGACGAGAAATCCCTGAAGAAATTCTGGAAACATCTCGAGTCTGAAGCCTGGGAAGATTTCCTCGATATGTCAGTTGGTCAGGCAGGTCTCTGGGCTGGTATGAACATTGAGCCTGAGAAAGTAGGTTCTGAGATTATGCCAACCGAACCATACATGCTTGGTTCACATTCAGGCTGCTGCGGTATCTGGACCTCTGGACCAGAAGAAGCATGGGTACCTGATGTAGCTAATGATTCACGTGCTCATAAGTACAAGTGGGGCTACAACCGCATGACCACAGTTGACGGTTTGTTCACTGCTGGCGATGGCGTTGGTGCTTCTGGACATAAGTTCTCCTCAGGTTCTCATGCCGAGGGACGTATTGCCGCAAAGCAGATGGTTAAATTCTGTCGTGACAATGCTGATTTCAAACCAGAGCTCAAGCAAACCGCTCAGGAAATTGCCGATGAGATTTACGCTCCAGTAAAGCGCTACCAGGAATTTGTTGGTGCCTCAACTGCAGAAGATGTGAATCCTAACTATTGCAAGCCTGCTGGTCTAATGATGCGTCTCATGAAAGCTACCGATGAGTATGGTGGTGGTGTTGCTACCTACTATATGACTTCAGGCAAGCTTCTCAATATCTGCCTCGATCTTCTCAAGCTTCTCCGCGAAGATGCTGAAAAGATGGCAGCCGGCGATCTTCATGAGCTTCTCCGCTGCTGGGAGAACTATCACCGCATCTGGTGTGTTGAGGCTCATATTCGTCACATTGAGTTCCGTAAGGAATCTCGTTACCCTGGATTCTATTACAGATCAGACTATCCGACCTGTGATGATGAAAACTGGAAGTGTTTCGTCAACTCCACTTTCGATCCTGCAACTCAGGAGTGGAAGTGTGAGAAAGTTGAGGTTCAGAACATCGTAGAGACAGATCCTTGGCTGTAAGCCTGGTTTTTGTAACTCTATGAGTTAGGTGTACTAAATCTCCAGGAGCTTTTGCTCCTGGAGATTTTTTCTATATGCAGATGTTGGTTTGTTAAAGGTTAAGAATTTGATATTCTTAGTTTTTGGCGAACTAATAAGGTGAAGCTCAGAATTTTCTGAGAAGCAGTTCCATCATTGATATACAGGGATTGAAACCAAAACTGGATCTCGATAGCATATCAATAGAAAATATTTTAAGAGTAACAATGGAGGAAAGTATGACTGACGAGCAAGGCACCTCAGGTGCAATTTTGGTCGTAGGCGGTGGTATAAGCGGGCTGACGGCAGCTCTCGAAGCCGCCGAAGTCGGAAATGATGTTTTTTTGATTGACAAGAACGCATATTTTGGTGGACGTGTTGCCCAACTCAATCAGTATTTTCCCAAACTGTGTCCGCCTAGCTGCGGTCTGGAAATCAATTTCCGTCGAATCAAGGATAACCGCAAGATCAGGACATATACTATGACGACTGTGAAGTCAGTCAGCGGCAGTCCCGGTAATTTTGAGGTTACTTTGGAAATAGCTCCCCGCTATGTAAACAGCAACTGCACTGCATGTGGTGAATGTGCAGCAGCTTGTACCGATGAAATCGCCAATGATTTCAACTTTGGTATGAATAAAACCACAGCTGCTTATTTGCCTCATGAAATGGCTTTTCCGCGTCGCTATGTCATCAACAAGGAAGGGCTTTCTGCAGAAGGAGCAGAGGCGGTTAAAGCAGCGTGTAAATATAATGCTGTAGATCTCAATATGGCAGTACAGACAGTTACAATTAATGTTGGTGCCATTGTTTGGGCAACCGGTTGGGTTCCTTACGAGCCAACCAAAATCGATAATCTCAAGTATGCCCAATCTAATGCCATCGTCACCAATATGGAAATTGAGCGAATGGCCTCAGCGAATGGACCAACAGGTGGTGCCATTTTACGCCCCGGCGATGACAAAGAAATAGAATCAATAGCTTTCGTTCAGTGCGCTGGCTCCCGTGATGAAAATCACCTTGAGTACTGTTCACACATTTGTTGTATGGCAACACTGAAGCAAATGACCTATGTTCGTGAACGGTATCCTGAAGCAAAGATATATGTTTTCTATATCGACCTTCGGAGTCCAGGCAAATACGAGAAATTCCGTGATAAGATGAGAGATGATGAAAACGCTACATTTGTAAAAGGCAAGGTTGCGGAGATTGTACCTGAAGCTGACGGAAGTGTTACCGTTGTTGCTGAAAATGCTGTCACGGGTGAGAAAATTCATCAAAAGGTGGATATGGCAGTACTAGCAACCGGTATGCAGCCTTCAATGGCAGTAGATGGCGCTCCTGTTGATCTGAATATGGATAACAGCGGTTTTATAATTCCTGATTTTGAAAAAGGTATGATATCGGCTGGATGTGCCAAAAAAGCCGCTGATGTTGTAACGACAACCCAATCATCCACTGCAGCTGCCTTAAAGGCAATTCAGATATCCAGGAGGTAATAACGATGGATAAAACATATTGCGCATATTTATGCTCAGGTTGTGGCATCGGCGAAGCTCTCGATATGGAAGCTCTCGCTGGAGTTGTAACCAGTGAAATGTCCATGGAGTGTAAGACAGGTGAATGTCTCTGTGGTCCAGAGGGACGTGCCCTCATGGAAAAAGATATGAAAGATAACGGGGTGAACACATTTGTTGTTGCAGCGTGTTCTCCTCGAGTAATGCAGAAAGAATTCAGTTTTGGCGAAGGCACCATAACCGTGCGAGCCAATCTGAGAGAGCAGGTTGTTTGGGCGGAAGGAAAACCAGCTGAAGGTGAAGAACCTCATGCCGAAGCGGCAGAACTGCTCAACGAAACTGCTCAGGATTACGTGCGTATGGCCTGTACCCGTGCCCAGAAGACCAAACCGACAGAGCCTTATGCTCTTGAGGCAGGAACCAATAAAAAGATATTGGTGATGGGTGGTGGTATTGCTGGTCTGACGGCAGCAATTGAAGCAGCTAACGCCGGTTATGAGACCACCATTATAGAAAAGGAAGCAAGCCTTGGTGGCAAGGCACTTGGCTGGCGGCAATCGTTCCCAAGTCAGGCTCCATGGACTGAGTTGGAAGAAAACCCAGTTGAGAAACTGGTTGCTCAGGTACAGAGTAATGCGAAGATTTCTGTCAAGACAGAAACAGAAGTAGCTCGAATAGCAGGGGCACCAGGAAATTTCAGAGTGTCTCTGAAAAAAGCAGGCGAACGCAATGAATGGGATGCTCCTGCTAAAGTCACCGTTGAAGAACAGGAAAAAATCGAAAAAGGTGAAATGGAAGATCCCAACGAGGGTTGGCAGAAATATGTTGCCGTGGATCCTAACGCTGAGATTTTCGGATCTGTTGTTCTTGCTACTGGATGGAAACCGGCTAATGTTTCAGAATATGAGCATCTTGGCTATGGCAAGTTGAAAAACGTAGTTACCAATGCTGAATTTGAGAAGCTTGCAAAGGAAGGTAAGGTCCCAGCCAATGTGGCTTTTGTTCAAAGCCCGGGGGGAGCAGAAAGTGACAAAGATTTTCCTTACTGTAACTCAGTAACTTCAATGGTTGCCTTGAAGCAGGCGCAGTATGTTTGTCAGGATAATGCCGATGGCAGAGCATATATCCTTTATCAGCATATGCGCACTCCTGGCCATATGGAGCTTTTTTATAAAAACACTCAACTCAATGACGGTATCTTTATGACCAAAGGTAATGTCATGGGTGTAGAAGAGGCCGGTGGGAAGCTGAAGGTCTCTGTCGCAGATACATTGCTGGGAGAGGATCTTGATATTGATGTGGATATGGTGGTTCTTGCGGCCGGTATGGAGCCTGTTACCAAAGACTCACATTCAATAAACCTGGCATACCGTCAGGGACCTAGGTTCCCTGATCTCTCACTTTTTGACGGCTATGCAGATTCTCACTTCATTTGTTTCCCTTATGAGACACGAAGAACAGGTGTCTATACCTGTGGTGGTGTTCGCAAGGCTGCAACAATGGATGAGACCATCGATGATGCTACGGGTGCCGCGTTGAAAGCTATACAGTGTCTGGAGTCTACGGATAGAGGCGTCTCCGTCCATCCTCGTTCTGGAGACACTACCTATCCTGACTTTTTCATGCAACGCTGTACACAATGTAAAAGATGTACGGAAGAGTGTCCGTTTGGCGCGCTTGATGATGATGAGAAGGGAACACCGTTGCCTAATCCTACACGATGCCGCCGTTGTGGAACCTGTATGGGTGCCTGCCCTGAAAGGATTATCAACTTCAACGATTACTCAATTGACCTTATCGGCTCAATGATTAAGTCCATTGAAGTTCCTGAAGATGACGATGATCGATTGAGAATTCTTGTTCTTGTCTGTGAGAATGATGCCTATCCTGCACTGGATATGGCTGGCATGAAACGTCATAAACTCAACCATATGGTTCGTTTTATTCCGGTTCGATGTCTTGGTTCTGTTAACATGGCGTGGATTAGAGATGCGATGTCTGCAGGAATGGATGGCGCAATGTTACTTGGTTGTAGCTATGGCGATGATTATCAGTGCCATTTTGTAAAAGGTTCTGAAATTGCCAACAAGCGAATGGAAAACATTGGTGATACCCTTTCAACACTTGGACTTGAGTCAGAACGTGTTGTTGCTGAGCAGGTAGCAATAACTGATTATGATAAAATTCCAAAACTAATAGAAGATTTCGTAGAAGAGATTGTTGAGATGGGGCCAAACCCATTCAAGGGCTTCTAGAATCTGTTCTTTTATCATCCGCTGCAGTGGCGCTCGCGTCGCTGCAGTTATGGACCAGAAATGGTCACTATGAACGATGATTTATTATTGATAATATAACAGAGAGGAAAAAATGAATGTCCAACCAGATGTAGAATTTATAAAATACCTCAAGGGTGTTGGCGGTGATTCTGTTAAGAAGTGTTACCAGTGTGCCACTTGCTCTGTGGTTTGTCCTCTTTCAGGTGACCAGAAACCTTTTCCACGTAAAGAAATGATATGGTCTCAGTGGGGAATGAAGGAAAATTTGCTCACTGATCCCGATGTATTTCTATGTCATCAATGTGGTGACTGTACCGAAAAATGTCCACGTGGTGCAAAACCTGCTGAGGTTCTAGGAGCAATTCGAGCTTATGCATACAATTTTTATGCATGGCCCAGAGGACTCGCGACGCTTGCTTCAAACGCCAAAGGCTTACCTTTGCTGATTGGTATTCCAGCTGTAATTGTCCTGCTGATGTGGCTGATTTCAGGTGGCCTGATGGACAACTGGCAAGCGAATTTTGATGCAGGGTACGGTTATCAGCGAATGTTCGGCCATTGGCACTTCCAATGGTATGCCAAAAATATCTTTTTTATAGTCCTTTTTACTGTCCCCGCATTTGGCCTTGCGGTCTTTTCAGCGTATAAAGGGGTTTGCAATTTATGGAAGGGAATGGCTGAAAAACATGAACTCAACACTGATTTTCGGCCCTCAGTAGTTCAGTTTATTCAGAAGTTTCTCTGGCCTTCAGTGAAGGAAATTTTAGCTCATAGCAGATTTGAAGAATGTACAGTTAATACTGACCGGGCTAAAGGGCACAAGCCGTTGATGTTTGCTTTTATCGGGCTATTAATTGTTACCACATGGTCATTGATTGCAAATGATATTCTCGGCCTCTTCCTGCCACAGTTTCACGGTCCCATGGCATTTTGGAGTCCATTCAAGCTGCTTGCCAATGTGTCTGCAATTGCTTTTCTGTATGGCGTTTATGTGCTGTGGACCAGCAGATCCGAGAAGGAGAAAAAAGCGGGTAACGGTGGCACCTTTTATGATTGGTTTCTTATCTGGGAAGTTACTGCTGTCGGCGTAACCGGAGTGCTTGCCGAAATCTGTCGCTGGGCGGGACTTGCTTCCGTTGGCCACATTGTTTACTACCTGCATTTGGTAACTATTGTCATGCTTTTTCTCTATATGCCATATACGAAGTTTGCTCATCTGGTATATAGAACGTTTGCCATGGCTTTCGAAAAATATCGTGAGAGTTCTTTTGCTAAAGCTCCCGTTGAATAATTATTCAACATATATTTTTCCAAAGGCCGGATGAGTTTCATCCGGCCTTTTTTTTTGTTGTCAATTTTACCCATGCCGTTTATCTGCAAATGTGTCCAAACAGGTAACGATGATTGGTTCAGGGCAGAACAAAATAAATTTAACGTTCTAAAAAAAATATTGCTTTATGCGTTAGAATTAAGTATATTCTCCAGTTTTGTAAGCTGGCGTAGCTCAATTGGCAGAGCAGCTGATTTGTAATCAGCAGGTTGCGGGTTCAAGTCCCATCGCCAGCTCCAAAAAAAAGCTTTACAAAGTGTTTTTGAGAGATTAAATAGCAGCATCTGATTATACAGATGTTCACGAATGGAGGGGTTCCCGAGCGGTCAAAGGGAACAGACTGTAAATCTGTCGGCCAAGCCTTCGGAGGTTCGAATCCTCCCCCCTCCACCATCTCTCTTGTATCCATTTATATTTGTAATGTGAGCGGGAATAGCTCAATTGGTAGAGCATCAGCCTTCCAAGCTGAGGGTTGCGAGTTCGAGTCTCGTTTCCCGCTCCATTTTTTTTTGCATGTAATAATGGTGCCCACATAGCTCAGTTGGTAGAGCGCATCCTTGGTAAGGATGAGGTCACCGGTTCAAATCCGGTTGTGGGCTCCACAGGCAAATAACATAAACTGAATTAATATTTTAGGCCTGAGGAGACAAGAAAATGTCAAAGCAAAAATTTGAAAGAACTAAACCGCATGTCAATGTAGGAACAATTGGCCATATCGATCATGGAAAGACCACTTTGACAGCAGCTATCACTCGGGTGTTGTCAACAAAAGGTATGGCTGAGTACACCGACTTC
>JBNKDO010000058.1:0-4486 GCA_050288305.1 Desulfocapsaceae bacterium
GAAGTCGGTGTACTCAGCCATACCTTTTGTTGACAACACCCGAGTGATAGCTGCTGTCAAAGTGGTCTTTCCATGATCGATATGGCCAATTGTTCCTACATTGACATGCGGTTTAGTTCTTTCAAATTTTTGCTTTGACATAGTCTTTCCTCATTATGATTTAAGTCAAATTCCGCGAATTTTTTTAATTATTCCATCTGCCTTAGCGGCAGGAACTATATCATATTCCAGAAACTGCATGGTAAAGTTAGCTCGTCCCTGGGTTGCTGATCTCAGTGAAGTTGAATAGCCAAACATCTCAGAGAGCGGTACATGAGCATGGACAATCTGCAACTCTCCTAATGTGTCAACTCCAGTTACCTTGGCTCTCTTGCTGTTGAGATCCGACATTACATCTCCAAGGTATTCTTCAGGAGATATAACCTCTGTATCCATAAGCGGTTCCAGCAGTACTGGTTCAGCTTCTGCTGCAGCTCTTCGAATTGCCATTGCCGCTGACACCCCAAAAGCCATCTCAGTGGATTCCTCATCGTGATACGATCCACCGGTGAGGGTCACCTTAAGGTCTGTCAGTGGATAACCGATTAGTGGTCCTGAGTCAAGAGAATCCCGAACCCCTTTTTCGATAGCACCAAAAAACTCTTTTGGAATTGTTTCGTCATCAACTTCACTGACAAATTCAACTCCCAGTCCACGAGCAAGCGGCTCAATTTCAAGCTCAACGTGGCCATACTGCCCTTTTGCCCCAGTGTGCTGGTCAAATTTACCTTCGCCTCGGGCTGTTGCGGTGATGGTCTCTTTAAAAGCAACCTGAGGCTTGCCAACATTCGCGCCAACTTTAAAGTCACTCAGGAGACGATCAACTATTATTTCCAGATGAAGCTCACCCATTCCGGAAATAATCGTTTGCCCGGTATCCTCATCAATCCTTACGGCAAATGATGGGTCTTCAAGAGCAATTTTCGCCAAAGATTCGGTAAGCTTTTTTTCATCGGCCTTACTCTTTGGCTCTATGGCAATTCCGATTACTGGGTCGGCAAATTTCATACTCTCAAGTATGATAAAATCTCCGCTCTCACATAATGTGTCACCAGTTGTGGTGAATTTGAGACCGACGATGGCACCAATATCACCAGTACCGATTTCACTCACCTCTTCACGCTTATTCGCGTGAAGCTTGAGAAGCTTGCCAATCTTCTCTTTCTTCTTTTTGACAGGGTTATAAACCTTGTCACCAATCCGTAATGTCCCTGAGTAGATTCGTATAAATGCGAGATTCTCAACAAACGAATCACTCATCAGCTTAAAAACAAGGCCGCAGAATTTACCGTCGATCTCTGTTTTCCGGGTGACAGCCTGATCTTCTTTGTCTAACCCGACAATACTGTCAACATCCAGTGGCGACGGTAAATATCGTATAATTCCATCAAGGAGTGGCTGTATGCCCTTATTCTTAAAAGCGCTACCACAAAACACAGGTACAGTTTCCAGTGCTAATGTTGCTTTTCTAAGAGCAGTATATACTTCGGACGCAGGTATATCAGTGTCTTCAAGATATTTTTCCATGACCCCCTCATCGAAGTCGGCCAACTTCTCGAGGAGTGCCATACGTGCGGCCGAGAACAATTCTCTGTATTCGGCAGGAATGTCTTTCTTAACAACTTCCTGGCCAAGGGACTGCTCATTGAATTCGAGCATGTTCCCTTCGATCAAATCGATTACTCCGGAAAACTCAGCTTCTTTTCCGACCGGTATTTGAACTGCTACCGGATTTGCTCCTAGCTTTGTTGAAATCATCGAAAGGCATCGATCAAAGTCGGCGCCTATTCGATCCATTTTATTTACAAAAGCTATCCGAGGGATGCTGTATTTGTCAGCTTGACGCCAAACCGTTTCTGACTGCGGCTCAACACCTCCGACTGCACAAAAGACGGCAACCACTCCGTCTAGAACTCTCAGGCAACGCTCAACCTCAGCAGTGAAATCAACATGCCCTGGAGTATCGATTATATTTATTTTTCTTTCATCCCAGAAGCATGTAGTCGCTGCAGAGGTTATTGTTATTCCCCGCTCCTGCTCCTGTTCCATCCAGTCCATGACAGCATTGCCGTCGTGAACCTCACCGATCTTATAGGATCGGCCAGTGTAATACAATATACGTTCAGTTGTTGTCGTCTTTCCTGCGTCAATATGGGCCATAATGCCGATATTGCGCACAATCGACAGATCCTTGCGGGCAGCCATCACTCATTTCCTTGGAATTTTACTTTTGTTGACGTCTGCCCCTTCTGAGCTTTTTCCCTCAGCTGCTACCAGCGATAATGCGCAAACGCCTTGTTGGCCTCTGCCATCTTATGCGTATCATCACGTTTTTTAACGGCGGCCCCTCTATTGTTGTAGGCGTCAAGCAATTCTGCTGCAAGCTTTTCAGACATTGATCTCCCTGAGCGGGATTTTGCAAATCCGACTATCCAACGGATTGCCAGAGCGTTTCGCCTTGCCTGACGCACTTCCATCGGTACCTGATATGTTGCTCCTCCAACCCTTCTCGATTTGACCTCAACCTTGGGTCTAACTTTTTCCATGGCTTCTTCAAAAACGGTTAGAGCATCGTCCTCTTGAACTTTAGTAGCGATTATATCCATCGCATCATAAAAAATACGCTGAGCGAGGCTCTTTTTCCCCCTCTCCATCAGCCCGTTGGTGAACTTGCTCACCAAAACGCTGTTGAAACGTGGATCAGGATCTAATGGTCGTTTATCTATTAATCTCTTTCGCGACATCTTTTTCCTCTCCTAAAAGTGCCTTCTAATTAAGAAGGACGCTTAGCACCATATTTTGATCGACCCTGACGTCTATCAGAAACACCCAAGGTATCCAGAGTACCACGAACAATATGGTAACGGACACCAGGAAGGTCTTTCACCCTACCACCCCTAATCAACACAACTGAGTGCTCCTGCAGATTATGTCCAATTCCAGGGATATATGAGGTCACCTCTATGCCGTTGGTCAACCGTACCCTGGCGACTTTTCTTAACGCTGAGTTTGGTTTCTTCGGGGTTGTGGTATAAACACGGACACAAACGCCTCGTTTCTGAGGTGATCCTTTTAAGGCGGGAGTATTGGCCTTTTTGGCAATTTTCTTACGCCCCTGCCTAACAAGCTGGTTAATAGTTGGCATCGTTTTTACTGCTCCTGTTCGATTAACCTTTGAATAATTTACGACAAAACAGTATCTCTTTTTCCCCGCACTGATCGCAGCACGAAAGAAGATATATTTACTCCATAGTAAATTCTCTGTCAAGTACAAAAATACCGCGGGATATCATTTCGTTTTGGCAATAGTACCGCCAAGTCCCGTCCCTGCGGAAATCAAACGACCCATGATAACATTCTCTTTCAAACCGGCAAGTTCATCGATTCTGCCAGCCATTGCAGCATTGGTAAGTACCTTTGTCGTTTCCTGAAAGGATGCCGCCGAAATAAAGCTTTCGGTGGACAGTGATGCTTTAGTCACCCCGAGTAATAGCGGTTCGGCAACAGCAGGAGTCAAGCCCTGGGCAAAGAGCTGATCACGCTCATCCTCAAATTTCCACCATTCTACCTGTTCGCCAATCATGAATTTTGAATCACCTGAAGAGGTGATCATAACTCGACGCATCATCTGACGAACGATTACTTCAATATGTTTATCGTTGATCCGTACCCCCTGAAGACGATAGACCTCCTGGATCTCGTTAACAAGAAACTTAGCAAGCTCTTTAATTCCGAGAACCTTGAGAATATCATTGGGAACGATGGTTCCTTCCATCAACGGCTCGCCAGCTTGAACATAATCGCCTTCGTGAACAATCAGATGCTTTGATTTTGGCACCAGATATTCCTGCGGTTCACCATGTTCAGGCGTAACCACAACTCTTCGCTTACCTTTGAGTTCCTTGCCAAAGCTAACCCTACCATCAATTTCAGTTATGATTGCAGGCTCTTTAGGTTTGCGAACCTCGAACAGTTCGGCAACACGCGGCAAACCACCGGTGATATCTTTGGTTTTTGATGATTCTCTTGGAATCTTTCCGACAACCGTTCCCGGTTTGATCTCATCGCCCTCATTCACAGAAATAATTGATCCGACTGGCAGAGAGTATCTGGCATGCACTTCTGAGTTTGGCAACTTCAGGGTCTTACCTTTTTTGCTCTTCACCGTTACGCGTGGGTTGAGCTGGGCTCCACTGGCGGAGTGGACAATGACCTTTGAAGATTTACCGGTTACGGCATCAACCTTCTCCTGCATGGTGACACCTTCAAGGACATCGCCATACTTAATAATACCGCCAACCTCGGCAACGATAGGAATGGTGTATGCATCCCAATCAGCGAGGATGGTCCCGGCTTCAATTTCTGAATCCTCCTGGACAAGTATCTGAGCACCGTAGTTGACTTTAAATTTCTCGCGCTCACGACCAAGATCATCATGAATAACAAT
>JBNKDO010000059.1:0-226298 GCA_050288305.1 Desulfocapsaceae bacterium
AGCATATCCACGATTTCCGCCTTTGCCATTTTCTTCTTTAGGTTTGAATGAAAACTCAGTTTCCTTGTGCACCGTCGCCAGGATATATGCAGCCCAGCGGATATCCTGGATGTCCGGATCGTTTTGCAGGAATTTGAAAAAACCCAGCAGGTCCTCACCCTTGGTGATGGTAAGCCCGAGCCCTGCTTGTTTTATGTATAATTTTCTTAAACGCTTAGGATTGATTTTAATAGGTTGCCAAGTGTTCCCAGGCACAGGGCCGAAAAGGAGCTCTTTAGTTGTCGCGAAAGTAGGTTTTGTTTGCAAGGCAATCTGCCTAAAAGTCTTGCCCATAGGGTCGATCCTTCCGTCGGGGTTTTTCATGCCAAGGGCTGAGATTTGTACCTTTTTTATCAGGTCGATCAAAGCCAGTGTGCATTCTCCATCGAGCTGAAGGGGCGGTGGTACAGCGCTGGCAGATCTTCCTTTTACCTTTACGAATTGTGTATAAAATAAGATTTCAGAAGACACTGGATGACTGCTACATCAATGGGATTATTGCGGCCACCAAGACCAACTGATCCCTCAATCGATAAACCCAAAACATCCCTCCTTTTAACAACCGCATATTTTAAAATAGGTAAGAAGAAATCGCTTATGCTTAACACGAAACACTAACAAACTGCAAGAGCATTATTGAAAAATGGATCACCCCTTGCAATTTGACATTTTAATGCCAACGACGAGCTATGAATTGCACTCCAAATAGAAAATCAGTGAACTTTACAGGATGGCAGCAAACTCCTCACTGACAATGCTGGTACTATTTTATTAACAGGAGAGTTGTTGTGGCAATTTTAATCTCAAACATTCGAAGAGAGATTTAGATATTTCCTGAGTATACGTAACAAAAGATCAGTAGAAACCTTCTATTAGAGCAGGTAGGTAGACTACTCACCTTCGTAGTGGCAATGTCAAGCTTGGTAATCATTGAATGAAACTGATCTTTGGTAATGTTTACCTTATAGTTACTCCATTTTTGAACAATACAAGTAAGATAAGCCGTTTCATTCTACAGGAAACATCATAACCAAAAAGTGCTGGCAATAGTTTTACATTGACAAAGCAAATGTTAAATTGCATGGAAAAGATTTATGCTATTGATGAAACGGCTAAAATCGAATATATAGACAAAATAAAACTTCAAGTTTTAAATTGTCTATGCTGAGCAGAAGAATAGAAAAAGAGCTGAAGACAACCGCAAAAGAATATCCGGTTGTTACTATTATCGGTCCCCGACAGTCTGGCAAAACTACCTTGGCCAGAAATCTGTTTCACGACTATACCTACGTGAATCTTGAGAATCCGGAATTGCGCAGCCTCGCTTTGGAAGATCCCAAAACATTTATGCTTCGTTATCCGATACCGGTAATCCTTGATGAAATCCAAAATGTCCCTGAACTTTTGTCATGGATCCAGGTGGCTGTAGATGAAAATCCTGGTTTGACAGGTAGTTATATCTTGACGGGTAGCCATCAACTCCAATTGAGAGAAGCAATTACTCAGTCCCTTGCGGGTAGAACAGCTCTTTTGGAACTTTTTCCTTTTGCTCTGAGTGAATTAGATAAAGAATACACACAAAAAGATAGGGAAACTTTAATATTTAACGGTTTTATGCCTAGGCTTCATGATAAAGAAATAAGACCAAGACGTTTTTATAGGGATTATTTTCAAACCTATGTTGAACGAGATGTCCGTAAGCTCATGGCTATTGAAAACCAACAGGCTTTTGAACTTTTTTTAAAACTGTTGGCTGGTAGAATCGGACACGAGGTTAATTATAGTTCACTTTCCAGCCAAGTGGGCATCAGTGCTCCTCAGATCAAGAAATGGCTCAGTCTCCTGGAAGCCTCCTTTATCATTTTCAAACTGCCACCATTCTTTAATAACTTTGGCAAGCGCTTAACAAAATCTCCGAAGATATACTTTGTGGAAGTAGGACTTGCTTGCTATTTGTTGGGTATCGAAAACCCTGATCAACTTGAACGTGACCCCGCCTTTGGTGGGTTATTTGAGAATATGGTGATCGCCGAAGCATATAAATCACGAGCAAATGCAGGGTTGGATCCTGGACTGTATTTTTACCGTGATCGGTATCAAAATGAGGTAGATCTGCTGTACCCATCGGGCTCATCTTATATTCCCATTGAGATTAAGTCATCGAGGATTTATAGAAGTGAGTTTTTAAAGGGGATTCGATATTTTCAGAAACTATCTGATTCAAGTCAACCCGGCATGTTAGTTTATGACGGTGAGCTGGAGCTAGAAAAGGAAGAAGCTGTTGTCAAAAATTTCCGAAATGTTTGGCTCTGAGCACTCATGATTGTGGAGTGATTAGGTATTCCATGGCAATTATCAGCCAAATTATATTTTGTCATGGGGTCATGCATGGGGTCATGCAGGGGGTCATGCTGAACCTCTTTTATTTCCGTTGACCCCTTTTACTTGACCCCTTTTACTTTTCTTTTACTTTTATTTTATAGTCGCAGAATCGCCACCGCTGAACCACCCTTTGCCCATATCAGGCATGTGATGGGGCTGGATCGCTTTACCCGGTAAAACCAAAGTGAATAATCAATGGCTACTGTTCTGTATTGTCCATAACCTGAAGAAGATATTCAAATATGGGATGGAGGCCACTATTTAAAGAAAATAAGGGAAATGAGCATGAATTAGAGGATGAAATACAAGCATCCGTTATGTTTTCATGGCAAATGCAGCCAATATAATGTAACCAGTTAATAACTAATAGATTGCATCACAAATAAAAATCATATGTCTGGCGGATAAACTTCTTTGAAATATGGGTTTTTCTACAGACTCGTTGGACGAAAGAATATGAAACGAAAAATTGTCAACTTTACGTGGGAAGACGAGGACGCGCAGGCAGCTTTTGCCGAATGGTGTCCTTTTCCGGACGCGAGTTTGACGTCAGAGGACATTGACCGAATCGAAGCTTTTGTCGGAATCACGCCGCCGCTCCGCGTACTGGATGTTGGATGCGGGAATGGCCGCCATTCAATCGAAATGGCAAAACGTGGATACCGCGTTGTGGGGATAGACGTGGCAAAAAGTTTCCTTGCAGAGGCAAAGCAGAAGCTCTTAGACTCTGGACAGGATGTGGACTTTAGATTCCAACGTGCATCCGAATTGCTGGAAACTGACGCATTTGATTTTGCTTTAGCCTACTGGCATACGATTGGGTTCATGTCGAACGAGGAGATCCAGCGTCATTTTTCTACCATATATAAGGCGCTAATACCAAAGGCCTCCTTTCTTTACATCTTTCAAGGTCCGAAGTTGATTCCCGGACAAAAAGGCGACACCTCACGAAACTGGAAGGAACAAAACGGCAGGTTCATCCTGACAGATAAATCAATTAAAGATGGATATAGGGATGAAAACTGTATTGTTATAGACACAAATACCGGAGAAGTAATTGAGTATAGGGAGCATCAACGGGCAATGGGGCTTGACGACGTAATAAATTATTTGGAATACGCAGGATTCAAAATTATCGAAACATACAAAGATTTTAAGAGGAATCCAGCTACTCAAGAAGAATTCTCCATCTTTTTGTGTAAAAAATAATGAGGTCCAACAAACCATTTCTACGGAAGCAGCAAAAAACGCGGCTCCCGCAGAACTTACCGTTACCCTTGCAAGCCAGCCACCTTGACATGAACAAGGTTAACTAAGACCACCTGCTTACCCGTTCATGCTTATAGGGTAAAGCTATAATTTCTGGAACTACACCTTGAATCGCTTTATTCTATCTGGAATGAATAAAAATCAGGTTCTTCCAGATCGAATCAATATATGAAAACAAAAGTTGGACTTCTATTAATTTTGTGTAGCTGTGCAATCTTTTGGCTTTTCAGTGAAACAACCATTTTAAGAAGCACCCAGCGCAATCTCCCCGCCAACCTTATCATCGATGAAGCGAATTTGCTTAGCAATGATCAAATATCCAGCCTAATAGAATATCACAATTGGGTGTTGGAGAATCACGATATTGATATCCGGGTGATAACGCTTAACAAGCAGGTAGATATTGATCTGTACGCAGCTGAGACCTTCGATAAAGAGCAGGTGGGTTCCCTCAGCTCAACACACAAGGGACTTCTTTTTATTCTTGATACCTTGGGTGAGCACGTTCGAATCGAGGTATCTGCTAACCTTGAGTCAGTATTCACTGACGCATTTGTTGGCTACATCGAACGAAATCAGATGATTCCATTTTTTGAAAATGATCGCCTTGCTGATGGTATTTTTGCCACCACTGAATTGATACGAATACGAGCCGTTGAAGCTGCTGAAAACAAAGAATTCCAGATCACTGACTTTAAAGGCAGCATCGGAGGTGGCGCCAAGACCAAGATGAAGCTTAATAATGATGTGGGCCAAGTCACAGGTAATACAAAAGAGGCCAAGACTGTCGCCATCAAAAATGTCTATGCCGCTGACACCCCCGAAGAATCACTCCAGAGGATGTTTGACAACTATAGCAAAAGTGATATGGGTGACTGGGATGTACTGAATCCAAGCTCCATAAAATATATGCAAAGCATGATCAGCACACGAGCCCAGAGAATGAATAGTATCAAGAGGTACGACACATGTAAAATCGATGAGGTTGTCTACAATGAGGACGGCAACTTGGCGGTTCTACTCTATGATCTGGCTCAAAGAGAATGTGACCCCTTCCTTTTTGAAAAGGGAAAAGACAATAAGTGGCGGATTGACCTCCGAACTATTGGGCAAGCATTGGGACACACCTATGGCAACATTTGGTATCTCCATTTGGAACGGTTCGAACAATCTGGCATCGCAAAATACCTTTTTGGTTTTAAAAAATTCAGGTTCAGAAGACACAACGAAAAGCAATTCAGCCACCAGGGTATTCCCTATTACCACAGTTGGGGGTTAGATCTCAGCTACGCTGATAAGGGTTCCGTTATCTCGGTAATACATGGACAGAACAGCGCCTTTGCCAAAACAGGTATGCAGATTGGAGATATCATAACCAGTTGGGATTTATTCAGTTATCCCATAACCAATACTATAATGGATAGAATGGAACATGTCCGTGAAGGGCTTGACGTGCACTATCGTTATGAACGGGATGGCAAAGAGTATGAAGGAATTATAAAAGCCCCTCCCCGCCCAAAACCAGGGTCCAAAGAATACCGTTGGGGAGTCACTCTTAACAACGATAATGAAGAAACAATGGGCACAAACAGATGGCCGGGGCCTGTTGTACATTTTGTAGCACCAGATTCTATCGGTGAAAAAATGGGGTTCAAGGCAGATGATCGTATCGTAAAATGGGGTGAAGCCACAGAAAGTTTACTTTCTGTAATATCAAAAGACATCCACCAAAAGGCAGCTGGCACTCCCTTTAGAGTTACGGTACTCCGTGCTGGCCAGGAGCTGGAATTGGACATTGTCTTTCAAAAAACACGAAAAGCAGGTGAGGTAAAATAGAAAGCAAGAGTAGATAAATAGGCCAGAGAAAAATCAGAAGTGGCCCCATAAATTTACACAAGCCGTTAAGTGGAAAACCTGCTACCTTTTGACTGACCAATAGTCATAAATATGGAGCAGAAAATGGCAAAGAGAATAAGACGAAAACATTCAGGAGCTTTCAAGGCAAAAGTAGCTCTAGCGGCGTTGGCCGGAGAGAAAACACTGGCTGAATTATCACAGCAGTATGACGTACATCCCAACCAGATAACCCAATGGAAACGTCAGCTCAATGAGCAGGCAGCTGATGTCTTCAGCTCAGGAAAGTGTAAAGAGCCAGAGGTCGATATCAAGACTTTGCACGTCAAAATAGGACAATTAACGCTTGAAAATGATTTTTTAGAAAGCGCGCTCACCAAGGCGGGATTGCTGAGCGCAAAAAAATGATTGACCGTAATCACCGTCTCTCAATCAGCCGCCAGGCTAAACTGATTGGTATAAGCAGGGGTAGTGTATATTACCAGCCCAGGCCAGATCAGCAGCAAAGATCTGGCTCTAATGCGGCAGATAGACAAATTACACCTGGAACACCCCTTCATGGGGGCCCGAATGCTGCAAGACCAGCTCAACAGAGGAAGTGTCCGAGTTGGCCGCAAGCATGTTAAAACGCTGATGAATAATATGGGTATTGAAGCCATGTACCAGAAGCCAAGGACCAGCAAGAAACATCCGGGCCATGCAATTTACCCCTATCTACTGCGAGGCAAGGTGATTAAGCGTGCCAACCAAGTCTGGGCGCTGGACACGACCTATATTCCCATGGCAAAAGGCTATGAATATCTTACTGCCGTTGTTGATTGGGCAAGCCGTAAAGTTCTGGCTGCCAAAGTTGCAATTACCCTGGAGGCGGCGCATGCAGTTGATGTTTTGCAAGAGGCTTTTAATCGTCATGGTACCCCTGAGATCATCAACACGGATCAAGGTAGTCAGTTTACAGCCTTTGAGTTCGTACAGACAGCAAAAAACCAGGGCTGCAAGCTCAACATGGATGGACGTGGCGCCTGGCGGGATAATATTTTTGTAGAACGTTTGTGGAAAACAGTTAAATATGAACGAGTCTACCTTTACGCTTATGACTCGGTAAGTGAGGCAAGGTCCTCAATTATGCAATATCTTACCTGGTATAATCAGGCCAGGCCTCATTCAAAGCTGGACAAAATGACACCCGATGAGGCATATGATAATATGCTGCCTGCAGTGAATCTAGCAGCATAAAAACATGCAGGAAGTACACTTAAGAAACAACGGTTAGTTGTTCAAATAAAAGGAACCACTCCTTTGGTAAACCGGTAAGTCGGTAAATCACCAATCGGTAACTTACCGACTTATTCATTTAGAATTTCAAATAGATAGTCAAATTAGTAAGTTTTCCAACACTCTTCTTGTGAAGCAATCTACTATTCTGCTTTTTCTACCTGATTTTTTGCACCTTTCCAGGCAAAGATACCACCAGGGTAGCGATAAACGTTGGTATATCCAAGTTTTCTTGCCCACATTGCACCATTATGGCTGCGAGTGCATTTGACAAAGCCACAATAGACGATAATTTTACGGTTTTTATCCGCTCCAAGAAGTTTCAGAAAATCTTCCTGGCTTTTGCCTGCAGTTTCTTCTTTTTGCCATTCGGTCATTTCAGGAATAGGAAAAAGAAACTGTTTTGCCGTGGGAATATGCTCTTTTTTGTAGCTGTCCTCATATGGCATGGCGTCAATCACCAGGACATCTTTTTCAGCGCTGAGCACTTCCTGGAGTTCAGCTGTACTGATCACCTTATAATCGCCACGCTGCACCTCACGCAATAGTTTGATCGCCGCTTCTTCCTTGTTGACCTCTGCTTCAAATTTGTTGGTCCCAAAGGCAAAGCCATTAACCGCCAGGCTCCCAAATAAAAGACAGAGCATTCCTGTAATTGACATTTTTTTAAGCTTTTTCAACGTTGTACTCCTTTGATGATGTTCTGTTTAATAGAGGTTTGCAGTAGAGAATAATGAGGGGCAGGAGCAGAAACAGGTCCCTGACGAGCGCCTCCTTCAAACTCGAAAAGGCGCCATGCTCATTGTCATCTCCAGCAAAACAACCACAATCGATGTCAAGACCCAACCAGATACCATAGGACAGCACACCAATAAATGTGGCCAGCAATACCGCAGTCAGATGCTGTGCGATCCTTTTCCTGGCAAATAAACCAAAACCTGCGACCACCTCAAGAACAGCGATCCCCAGCGCTACCGGCTGGAGGATACTATCGGGAACGATGCCGTAGACTCCAACGTTTTCCGTAAAGTCAGATATGTCAAACAGCTTCGGTATACCACCATAAAGAAACACCAGGCCGAGCAGCCACCGGCAACATACTTCAACAAAGTGATATATTTTTCGCATTTTAATGATGAACGAATGATAACGACGTCGCTTGCAGCCTTTTTCCTGATATCAATTCAATGAACAGCGTTACTGTTTTTCGGCAACATACTGATAATATAAAGATTCGTCCAATCGCAATTTCCGATCAAACCCGAGTTATTTATCCAAAAAAAATATGTCCATCTCTCATCCTAAAAAAACAGCATATCGCTATATGATTAATATATTTGCTTTTTTATCCTGAAAAGATACAATACTATAGATCCTGAAGAGAACTGGATGAAAAATCTTCTTTCGGCTCTGCTCTGTACAACATTCTGCTCTTATTGGAGTATTCCTTAATGACTTCTGAAAATGAAAATACAACCGCAACAAGCATATCGAGTTATTTTTTTATCTTTCTTCTTCTCGGAGGAGGTATTCTTCTGATTATTTCACTCGTTACAGCTGAGGACGGACAATATTTTGGAGGGTTACAGCAGATAGCAGCGGGAATAACACTCATTGGAATTGGCGAATGGATTAATCATCCTCTGCAGAAAGCCTTGACGGTCAAAGATCGCCAAAACTTCATTTTTCAGAGGATTCGCCATCGTAAACGCAAACCTAATGGTATTGGAAATATCTGTGAAATCTTCGGGCTTATTATGATTTTCACGGGACTGGCAGAATATATCTAATCCTGGTGAAACTGGAAAAAATCCGAAACTCAGTGTAGTAGCCCCTTGGGGAAAATAGGCACCTTGGTTGTCGAAAAAAGTTTTATCGTTTCAAAGAGGTAAGGCACTCCACAAGATGGTTGTTTTCTCACGCTCCTCTTACATGTTCTCATACTGCTGTTTTAAAGGTCTCATTTCAGCCTGACTCTTCTGCCTCATCACGTAATTTGGCAAAATCTTCCGACTCGGTGAATTTTTCGCTATTGAGCAGATCGATCTCTTTTCGTGTGAGATGGAACATTCCACAGCTGGGACACGTTGCGTCAAATTCTTCACCAACTGCACGTTCCCGCAGTTCATCTATCGTCATATGATCAATATAACCGCATGCGCCGGTAGGATTTTCGGCCCGAACCTTTCGGCGTTTAAATTTAATTTTTTCCGATGCCATATCAAACCTCAAATAGCTATATAGTTAATACCTTCAAAAGCAACAGCGATATCATCGCTCATCTTCATTAGTAAGTTTTGCCAGTTCATTTCCCTGAGCATCAACAATGGTTATTGAAATTGGAATGCCGCCATCCAGGCGGTGCGTGGCACATGACATTCAGGGGTCGTAGGCGCGCACCGCCATTTCCACCTTATTCAGTATTCCCTCTGAATACGTGCCACCCTTGATCAGAGAACGTGCTGCCTGTTTCACGCTCATATTCATCGGTCCGATATTATGTGTCGTTCCCACTATCAGGTTTGCAGCAGTAATGCAGCCCTGATCATCTGTTGAGTAATCATGAATAAGCGTTCCTCTTGGGGCTTCAACAATGCCGACACCTCTACCGGCAATCGGCTCCACCTTCGCTCGCACTGCTGTATCGGTAATATCATCACGTTCAAGTATTTCGATTGATCTCTCACAACTATACAGGAGTTCTATTAACCGGGCATAGTGATAGAGTAACGTTTGCTGAGCAGGCTGGACAAAAGTGCTCCTGAATTCTTCAAGTTCGGCTTGTGCCCTTGGAGTGGATATTTTTTTGCAGACATTTATCCGCGCCAGAGTATTTGCACGATAGATCCCCAGCGGTTTGTCAAGATCGAGAGAGAAGCCTTCTCCCCATGACTTGGCATAGGGGATTTTAGCATAGCCCCACGGCACCACCTGTTCGCCAATATAGTCGGCATAGTCTTCAGCTTCAAAATCCTGATAACTGCCATCGGGGTGCATCAATCTCTGCTTACCGTCATACAGACGTAAGGATTCATCTTCCCGATCAATCGTTGCCAGAAATCCAGTGGTTATATTCCCTAATTCGGCTATGACATCAGCATACTGTGAAAAAACATTTTTCTTGGCATACTCAATGGCATAATTGGAGAAATCCAACAGGACCCGAGCATCCTTTAGAAGATCACGCCGCTCTTCCTCCGACATTGGTTTAGAGAAACCGCCAACAACTCCGGCAATTGGATGAATGGCCTTACCGGCAAAACGTTCCAGCATCATCTGACCGAGTTGACGCATTTTCACTACTTTATTGGCCAATTGAGGGTTGGCCTTGACAATGCCAATGACATTTCTCACAGAGTAGTCAGAATCCGGTCCCAGTACGAAATCCGGTGCAGCAAGGAAGAAAAAATGAAGGATTTTATCATTGATATGGGCCATCACCTGACACAGCTCACGTAATCTGTGCCCTGCCGGTGCAGGTGTCACCCCGAAAGCTCTGTCTATTGCCTTATTGGCAGCAAGATGGTGCATCCACGGACATATTCCGCAGATCCGATTGACAATACGGGGAATTTCTTCGGCAGGCCTGCCTTCAACAAACCTTTCGAAGCCGCGCAATGACTGAACATGAAGAAAAGCATCGGCAACATTGCCTGAATCATCAAGATGAATAGCTATTTTGGCATGCCCCTCAATACGGGTAACCGGTGATATCTGTAAAACCTTGCCCATCTACTTATGCCTCTTTTTCAATGGTCGCAACTGGCCATGTGCCCCGGAAAATCGCAACAAAGAACGGCGATCGACAACCGATTTAAAATCAATTCCATTGCTTGCCATGGCATTCATCATATCGAGCATCTGATTACCGCCCTTCCGTACCGGCCCGTAACAGCCACGACAGGGAACCCGGGCTTGAATACAACTTGGCGAGCCGCCACTGGCACATCCCGAAAGAGTCACCGGGCCCATGCACATGAAGCCCTGCTCCAACAAACAACGCATTTCCTCCAGCGGTTCTTTGCTGTTATATTCAGCATTAACCAGAAAACGCTTTACGGCGGCAACCTGCCCCTTTCCTTCCCTTTTAACCGGACAGGTATCACAGACACTGCGCGTTGGCAGATCGGCTTCCTGCTGATCAATTACCGAACGAATGATACGCACCATAAACTGTGGATTTGGCGGGCAACCGGGCAACAGCAGATCAATATCTGTTTTTTCATCACAGGCGTACACTCTATCAAGAGGTGCAGGAACACATTGAGTCGGTATTCCGCCGTCTTGCTCGCCTTCCGAATTTTGGAAAATCGCTCCCCAGCTCTGCTGCTGATCTGTGCCGTTCATCAGTGCCGGGATACCACCATGGGTGGCACACGTTCCCATGGCGACCAGAAAATTACATTTGCGACGCATCTCTTTAAGAACGGTGAGATGTTCTTCGTTATTTATGCCACCGGAAATAAAACCGATATCGGCAAATGGGATACTCACCCCACCACTCCCGTCAGCAGGAATAGAATATTTGTGATCCATCAGCAATGGGGCATGGACAATTTCCAGCTCATCGCTAAGCAACCCGACCAGATCCTCACCGATATTCAGAAAGGATATTTCACAACCTGAACATGATCCCAGCCATTCGAATGCAACACGCAGTGCCATTTTTATAATTTCTACTCCGCCTGCTTCAGCTGTTTGACTCGTTCTGTCATTTCGATGACAGCCTGAACAAATCTTTCCGGTTCTGCCGAAGAAACCCAGGTGATCGAGAACCGGTCCTCCTCGTAGCCGAAATCCTCAAGCAGCTCGGTAATCATATCCGAGCGGGCTAAGGCTTTGTAGTTGCCATCGATATAGTGGCATTCTCCCAGATGACATCCCATGATCATCACACCGTCAGCACCCTGAGACAACGATTCCAGAACGAGTTCGGGATGAACCATCCCGGAGCACATTACCCGGATTATTCTGACATTATGTGGATATTTTAACCTGGAACTTCCGGCGAGATCGGCTGCAGCATATGAGCACCAGTTACAGCAGAAGGCGATTATCTTTGGTTCCTGACTCATTAAATTTACTCCTCAAATCTAGGTGCACTACCCAGGATATTACATGCGTTATATATCAAGCGCTGCCTTAATCTGCCGGCTCAGCTGTTCCATTGTGAAATTTGACACATCAACACCCCGGACCGGGCATGTCCCCTGACACAGGCCGCAGCCTTTGCACTGGGCCGTATTGATGCGCACCAGTTTGACCGGCTGGCCATCTTTATCCCTGTCTATCTCGATAAGCTCAATGGCATGATATGGACAGACGTCAACACATAATGCGCAACCATCACATTTGTGCTCATTCACCACCGCCTTAATCGCATCGAGATACACCTCCTGCTTGGAGAGCAGAGTTGTTGCCCGTGCCGATGCTGCAAGTGCCTGGGAAATTGATTCGTCTACCGGCTTGGGATACTGGGCCAGACCAGCGGTAAAAATTCCCTCGGTGGTAAAATCCACTGGTCGTAATTTGGCATGGGCTTCCTGAAAAAAACCATTTTCATCGAGCGGTATCCTGTAATGCTGGGCAAGTCTGTCAATCTCAGCGTTGGCCACGATAGCTGTTGCCAGAACGACCATATCCGCCTTGATTCGCACCGGACGATGGAGAACATGATCCCAGACCTCAACATGAATCTGTCTGTCCACCTCAGTTACCTTGGGTTTGCCATGTAGCTCATAGTTGATGAATACCACTCCCATTTCACGCGCTTTCTTGAAAACATATTCGCGCTCTCCGTAGGTCCGCATATCTCTATAGAGAATGTATACATTTCGAGCCGGATCTTCTCGCTTCAGCTCGATTGCTGACTGGACCGAATGGGTACAGCACACTTTAGAGCAATACATCCGCCCTTTTTCTCTGGAACCGACGCACTGAATAAAAACAAACGACTTGCCCTGCTTGACATGCTTTTCCTTGAGTTCATGAAGACGTTCAAATTCAATGGAAGTAACCACGCAGCGAATCTGTTTATAGCCATATTCGGTTGGTCTGAAAATTTGAGCTCCAGTGGCCAGAATTCCAATGCCATGCTCAAGGGTCTTGGCCTTCTTGCCGGGTGATTTCACCGTGGTCTTGAAATTGCCTACAAAACCACTAGCCTTACTTACCTCTGTCTCCATATGCAGATTGATCAATTCGTGATCGTGTACTTTATCAATAAGCTTTGCCACCTGCATGGGAACATGAACGCCTGAATAAGTATGCTTTAGATTTAGGGCGTTACCGCCAAGGCGATCGGTTTTTTCAATGAGATCCACCCCGAAACCCTGATTGGCAAGGTTCAGCGCGGCTGTCATACCGGCAATACCTCCTCCAATAACCAATCCTTTCTGGATAATCGGCACGGCAATAGGCTGGAGAGCTGCGGCGATGGTAATTTTTGCCACCGCGATCCGTACCAGATCCTTGGCTTTCATCGTTGCCAGTTCTCTGTTGTCATGAACCCAGGAGTTATGGTTTCTGATATTAGCCATCTCAACCAGATATTCATTGAGTCCTGCAGTTTTTAAGGTTTCCCTGAAAAGCGGCTCGTGGGTTCTCGGTGTACAGGCGGCTATGACAACCCGGTTCAATCCTTTTTCACGAATAGATGCGGCCAATATCTCCTGGGTTTCCTGAGAGCAGGAAAAGAGGTTTCTCTCAACATGAACAACACCAGGCAGGGTCGCTGCATAATTCTCCAGATCGACAACATCTACTACATCAGAAATATTCGATCCGCAATGACAGACAAAAACGCCTATGCGAGCCTCTTCATCCGAGATATTACGTTCCTCAGGATATTTTTTATGCTGCTTCACCTCCCCCCGATGTAAACCCAGCTGACCGGCAACAGCTGCTGCGGCTGCTGACCCCTCGACAACACATTGAGGAATCCCTTTGGGACCGGAGAAGGAGCCGCAGGCAAAAATTCCTTCTTTAGAGGAGGTGACCGGAGCAAAATCGGAAGTAGAAGCAAAACTGCTCGCTGAAAGCTGAATCCCGGCAATTTCAGCAAGCTCCCTTACCTGTTCAGGTATGCGCAACCCAACGGAGAGAACAACCACATCGAACAATTCTTCAACCTGCCTGCCCTCCTCGTTTATATAATGGAGTCTCAGATCGCCATTTTTTGAAAATGGTTCAACACCATGAACTCGGCAACGGATAAAGCGAACACCGCTTTCGGTTTTGGCTTTCTCCATATAGGTATCGAAATCCTTACCATGGGTCCGCATATCCATATAGAAGATGGCGGCGGATAAACCGGGTACATGCTGTCTGGAAATTACCGCTTCTTTAATGGCATACATACAGCACACCCCGGAGCAGTAGCCATTTCCGCAGATATTTTCATCCCGTGAACCGACGCATTGGAGAAAACCGATTTTACGAATCGGTTTGCCATCCGAAGGGCGCAGCAAACGTCCCTCTGTGGGCCCGGTGGCGGAAAGATACCTTTCAAGCTGGAGAGAGGTTATCACATTGGGAAACCTGCCATATCCCCAGACCCCGGCATTCGTCGGATCAAAAGCTTCAAACCCCGGTGCCAGAATAATCGCTCCGACGGAAAGTTTGTGGATCTTCTCGGTGTCATCAAAACGTATGGCATCTGCCACACAGACTTCCTCGCAGATACCGCATTTCCCAGGTTTGTTGAGACGAATGCACGACTGCGGGTCAATCTGATACTTCAAAGGTACCGCCTGAGCATACTTTATATAGACAGCCTTACGTTTCCCGGTTGAGGCATTATACGAGCTATCGACGGATTTAGGACACTTATCAGTGCAGATACCACAGGCTATGCATCTTTCAGTATCCACATATCGTGGGTTTTCTCTGATGGTAACCTGAAAATTTCCTGCAGTTCCACTGATATCCGTGACATCACTTAGAGTTAAGATATCAATATTGGGATGCCTGCCACACTCAACCATTTTGGGGGCAAGAATGCACATTGAGCAGTCATTGGTGGGAAAGGTCTTATCCAGCTGCGCCATGGCACCGCCAATGGCTCCGGTTTTTTCGATCAGGTAGACATTATACCCTGAATCAGCGAGGTCCAGGGCGGCCTGCATACCGGTAACGCCGCCTCCGACTATGAGTACTTTCCCTGCACTTATGGTTTTATTTATCATTTACTGTCTCCTCTGCCCCTTTATGCCCTGCCGGGTCCAGGATAAAATCGTTCATTCTCTTTGGAAAGGCAATCATAGTCTCACGCCTTATCCGGGATAATCATAGAATCGGCAACAAGCTCCCAAAGATATTTCACTTCAATATCGAGATCATACTCCTGGATTAATGATTTTTGCAGCTGATCTCTACAGCCATGACAGGCGGTAATTACCAGTTCAGCCTCCGATTCCGTTATCTGCCTTGCCTTCATTCTGCCGTAATAAATCCGTTCCGCAGAAAACGGCATAGCCCAGGCACCGCCGCCTGCCCCGCAGCAATAGTTTATACCTCTGTTCGGTTCCATTTCGACGACGTCAAGACAGCAGGCACGAGTTATCTCTCGCCCTTCCTCAAAATATGCCTGCCCGAAAGCACGCAGTGATTTGCGGCCGTAATTACAAGGATCGTGGTAAACCGTTTTTTGTGGATGTCTGCTCTGGTCAATCTGGATTTTGCCATCGTTTATATATTCCAGCAGCAGATCGAAGAGCGTACAGATCTTAAACTCTTTCAGTGAATCTGGATACCACCTGCTCAAGCCATAGCGGGTGGCATAGTAGGCATGCCCCGACTCCGGCAGGAGCAGAATCTCACAGTTGAGGCGCCTCATGTTGTCTACTATCCGGCCAACCACCGTCTTCATAGAAGCATCATCTCCGGAGAAAAGCCCCCAGTTAACTCCTTCCCAGTTTTCTGAGGATATTGTCCAGGACTCACCTGCCGAGTGAAAGATCTTCCACCACCATTTGAGATCATCAGGTTCAGCGAAGGGTTCTTTGGAGTTGACCTGCATAAGAATTCTGGCACCATGAACATCAATTGGCGTGACAAATCCGGGACATGTTTCAGCAGCCAGCTCCTGACCCAAGCCTTCCAGGAGGGCAATAAAATCCTCTTTGGGAATTCCCAGGTTGTTGCCTCTCTCCAGACAGGTGGTCACGCCACGGTGGATTGGTCCAGGGACCTGTTCACGCTTGCGACGGGAGCGAATCTTGCGGATGAGCTGAACAATCTCTATATTCGCCGGACAGATATGTTCGCATTTCGCACACATGGTACATTTCCACGGCCAATCAGATTTAATAAGATCGTCCTCCATTCCGAGGAAGGCCATGCGCACGATTTTACGAGGATCGAGACTATCAACGCCTGAAATAGGACAAGCACTTGCGCAGGTGCCGCAGGTTAAACAGGCATCACCCCAATTGGGATCGTCATATATTTTTTCTCTTAAACCGCCCAGTTCAATTACCGGCAGTTCAGAATTCTTTTCTTCCAGCGACTTGACCGTTTCCAGGTCGACATGACTGTTAGGACGGATATGCGGTTTGCGCCCGAACTTTTCACAGAGCTCTTGGTAATCATCGAATTTCATAAGATACTTTCTGCCCGGCCCTTCTGTTGCTGGCAACGTACCGGCATTAATCCAGTTTCTTATGGTATTTCGATGCACTCCAAACTCTTCGGCCATTTCGCTGACTTTAAATTCGTACATCATGCAGGATCACCTCTTCTATCTATTAACAGACACTATCTGTTTTACTGATCATCTGTATAACTTTTCTGCAGGCCACAGGTACAGCTTTTTCCATACTCTGCGAGAGCCCGGGTTCAATCTGATCGGGAATATGCTCAACCTGGGCAACCACAACGTCTACGGTAATTCCAGTATGTTCTTCCAACTCTGCGAGTAAATTCACAGTAGGAAATTGATGGAGGGAAAAATCATGGATCTTTTGTGATGGAATTGCTGATACTTCTATGGTAAAAACTTCTCCGGGTCTTCTGTTATCGAAATCAACAGCATCAAGAAGTATTATTCGTTGAGGACGACCTTCAGGTGACAGCAGGTAATCAAAAAGATACTCTCTGACCCCAGTTCCTGCATCAATTGCAGCGACATCCGGCGGCAGTGAATACTTGGAATTGAGCCAGGTAACGACCTCAGGGCCAAAGCCATCATCACCCATTATCAGATTACCACACCCAAATATAACCGTGGAGAAAATTGCTGAGAACTTCTGTTGTGCCATTGTGCGAGCCACGCCCCATTCTTGAGATAAAGTGTACTTTTTATCACAAGAAGGACTTTTATTCAAGCACAATTCGCACAGCTATGTCGGCTTGAATCAGCTATTCCCGCCGCTTTCAAAGCCATTGGGATTATGCTTCTGCCATTTCCAGGCAGACTCACACATCTCCTGCATCCCCCGCTCAGCTTTCCAGCCCAGTTCAGTAAACGCTTTTCCTGGATCAGCAAAACATTCAGCAATATCTCCCGGTCTCCTCTCGGTGAGCTGATAGGCAATTTCGCGACCTGAAGCCTGGCTGAAAGCCTGGACAACCTCCAGGACACTGTTGCCTTTGCCTGTGCCCAGGTTATAAATGGAGACACCGTGATTCCCCTGAATCTTCTTGAGTGCCTTAACATGACCTACGGCAAGGTCAACCACGTGAATATAATCACGAACGCCGGTACCATCCTTGGTGGGATAATCGGAGCCAAACACAGATAATCGCTCCAGCTTACCTACGGCAACCTGGGCAACATACGGCATCAGGTTATTTGGGATATCTTTCGGGTCCTCACCGATGCGCCCGCTCTCATGGGCACCCACTGGGTTGAAGTACCGCAACAGAACAACATTCCAACCTGGCCTCGCAGTACAGATGTCAGCCAGGATCTCTTCACTCATCAGCTTGGTTCTGCCGTAGGGGTTGGTGCAGGAAAGAGGAAAATCCTCAGTAATCGGCACTGAAGCGGGGTTACCATAAACCGTTGCCGAAGAGCTGAAGATAATATTTGTTACCCCGTGGCGGGCCATCGCCTCACACAAATTCAGAGTGGCCTTTATATTGTTATTATAGTAAAGCAGCGGTTCAGCTACTGACTCGCCCACTGCTTTCAAGCCGGCAAAATGGATTACTCCATCAATGTCCTGGCATTCCGAAAACAACCGTTCAAGCTCAGGTTCGTTGAGGAGGTCGATTTCATAAAAAACAATCTTTTTTCCAGTCAGCTCCTCGACTCTATTGAGTGACTCCAGGCTGGAATTTGAAAGATTATCAACAACGATAACTTCGTGCCCTGCCATTAGCAGCTCCACACAAGTGTGACTACCTATATATCCGGCACCTCCGGTCACAAGTATTTTCATTTTACTAACCTTTCTATCGTGGATATTGCCAGTTCAATATTGATCTTTTGGGAGAGCTCAAATATTCACCCTGCATTTCTCAATCGGGCTTCACAGCAGGAGAGAGTATCGCTTATTGCACCAAGAACCGGCAAAATATTTTTCAAAAAAAACCAATTAAAATAAAAAGACACATAACTCTCGACAAATTAGTCTCTCTCTTATTATTATTCAAGAGTTATTGAACTACCCGATCACTGGCCTATTCTGAATTTTTTCTCAATATACGTGTGACGGTTTTATTCTACACAAAGGAGAACGTAATGCCCTATGTCAATATCCGTGTTGCTGGCAAGCTGAGCCGTGAACAGAAGTCGAAGATAAGTAAAGGCGTAACGGAAGTAATTTCCGAGATAGCCAACAAACCACCAGAAGCAATCCTCATCTTCATTGATGAAGTAGCTCACGAAAACATTGCAAAATCAGGAAAGCTTCTTGATGAGCCAAAGTAAGCAAAACCAGGACAAAAAACGTCTCACTGAGCTAAAAAAAGAGCTCAGTGAGCACGCCCATAATTATTATGTCCTCGACAACCCAACCATCTCCGACAGTGAATACGACCAGCTTTTCCAGGAGCTTCTCCAGCTTGAAGATCGAAATCCTGATCTTGTCAGTGCAGACTCACCGAGTCGCCGGGTTGGCGGACCGCCCTTAGATAAGTTTGACCAGGTGGCACATCGAGTCCCCATGCTCAGCCTGGAGAACGCCTTTAACGAAGATGACATTTTAGATTTTGAAAAAAGACTGGGCCGTTTTCTTAACAGCTCCGCTCCGCTTGAGTATGTGGTCGAGCCAAAACTTGACGGTCTGGCAATAGAACTCATCTATATAAATGGCAGACTTTCCCGGGCTCTAACCAGAGGAGACGGTAAGATAGGAGAAGATGTAACCCAGCAGGTACTCACCATAGGTGCTATTCCTCTGCGTCTTAGAGCTAAGACACCTGACCTTCTTGAGGTGCGGGGCGAGGTGTTCATGGACAAAACAGGCTTCCAGGCTCTCAACAGGTTGAGAGAGAAGGAAGGCGAACCGCTCTTTGCCAATCCTCGCAATGCCGCGGCCGGCTCTCTACGTCAGCTCAACCCTCAGGTGACGGCAAAACGCCCCCTTCGTTTCTTTGCCTATGGCATATCTACTCCATCTGAGGTTGACAGTAGCGGTCAGTACCAGCTCTTGGAATATCTGCAGCTCTGCGGCCTGCCTGTCAACACTCTAACAAGACGCTGCTCAACCATTGACGATGTTATTCGCGCCTACGATGATTTTGTTGCCACCCGCCACCAACTGGAATATGAGATCGACGGCATGGTGGTCAAGATTGACAATTTTTCTCTTCAGGAAAGGCTGGGAAACAAAGCCAGGGCTCCACGCTGGGCCATCGCCTGCAAGTTTCCTTCGACGCAGGCAACGACCAGACTCATTGACATCACCTATCAGGTGGGCAGGACAGGTGCCATTACTCCGGTGGCTCTCCTGGACCCGGTAAAGGTTGATGGAGCCGTCATCAGTAGAGCCACCCTTCATAATCAGGAAGAGATAGAAAGGAAGGACTTACGAATCGGCGATATGGTTCTGCTTCAGCGTGCCGGTGATGTTATCCCAGAGGTAATCAAACCAATTGCAGAGAAGCGGACAGGTGCGGAGATGAGCGTGAAAGCGCCAACAGCTTGTCCTGTATGCAGTCACCCTCTGACCAAAGTTGAAGGAGAAAAAATTCTTCGTTGCAGCAACACCCTTTGCCAAGCCCAGAAGCTACGGGGACTCATCCATTTCACTTCAAAGGCGGGTCTCGATATTGATGGACTTGGGAAGAAGTATGTTGAACAACTTTTTGAGGAAAAAATAATCAACGATATACCCGACATATTTAGCCTTGACCCACAAAGGTTAGCAGAACTTGACGGCTGGGGTGAAAAATCCGCCTATAAAGTTGTTGAAGCGGTTTCTGCCAGAAAGACGCCTTCTCTGGCTAATCTTCTTGCCGCTCTGGGTATCCGTTTTATCGGTGAGGTGACTGCGTCGCTGCTTGAACAGCAGTTTTCATCGCTCAGTGCTCTTGCCAATGCCAGCACCCTTGACCTCTTAGAAATTGATGGAATAGGCGAACAAACTGCAAATAGCCTGGTTGCCTATTTCCAGGAACCCCGAACCATCGAGATACTTCAAAAGCTTGAACAGCAAGGAGTTTCTCCAGCACAGACAGGGGAAGTTCATAACGGATTGCTTGCCGGTAAGTGTTTTCTTTTTACAGGAGGACTGGACGCTCTCTCACGGAACGAGGCCAAAAAGCTGGTGAAAGAAAATGGTGGTGAAATTGCCACATCAGTCAATGCAAAACTTACCCATGTCGTCATTGGCAGTAAACCCGGATCAAAACTGGAAAAAGCCCGTCAACTCGGGAAAGAAATCATCAGCGAACACGATTTTCTGACCCTGCTGAAACAATAATATTTACGCAGAGAATCCAATATTTGTTATCTAACACATTAGACATGCGGAACTATGCTGTGATAATATAGGGAATAACGTTCTCTCTTCCTGCAGAGTAGCCTGTCTTGAATATTTATAACGGAGTATATGGTGACAAACGTTCTTATTGTCGAAAATAATCCAACAATTCTTAAACTGCTGTCCCATCACCTTGAAGCAGAGGGATGCCAGGTAAAATCAGTGGCAAATGGCCTTGAGGCCTTGGTCAAACTTGACGAGGAAATCCCTGATATCATTTTTACCGATATCATAATGCCTAAGGTCAGCGGCGATCAGCTCTGCACCATTCTTCGCAACAACAGCAAACTCAAGGATATTTTTATCGCAGTTCATTCTTCAACATCCCTTGAGGACAATCGTCAGATTCTTGAGATGGACGCGGATATTTATATCGCCAAGGGCCCAAAAACCAATTTAAAAGATCATGTGCATTATGTTCTCGATCAATACAAAAAAGGAATCCGCAGAAATCCAAAGACATTTGGAGATAGCACTCTTTATCCGCGTGAGATCACCAGAGAGCTGCTGCTTGAGAGAAGACATCACCAGGCAATTTTCAACAATGTTGCTGAAGCCATCATCGAACTGGACTCAAACGGTCAAATAGTCCAGGCAAACATGGCTGCACAGAGGCTGTTTGGCATAGGATCACTGGAAATTCTTTCGAGCCAGTTTGTTGATTTTCTTGAGGGCCGAGAGAAGAAGGATGTGATTAGCTGGATAGAACATATAACCGATGCCGGTCCTTCTGTCTTTCGCTCCAGTTTCTCCCCTCCCCTCCGGGTAAACAAACGAAAAATTCTCCTTAACCTCGTTGCTGTTGCGGAAGCAGAAGATTTTTTCATAATCGGTATTCTCCAGGACATCACTCTACAAAAAAATACCGAGGACAGACTTGCCCAAACTCTTGGGGAATTTAATGCGGTGATTGACACCATTGATTCCGGAGTTCTTCTTTTAGATAGTAATCTTCGGGTGAGAATCGCCAACCAAGCCTATATGGATCTCTGGCAGATGCCTCAGTCGTTTATCGACACCAAACCAACAATGCGTGAAATCATAGAATATACCAGCAGCAGCGGAATTTATTATGTTGCCCCTGAAAATATTCAAGAATATATTGACCAGCGTCTTAAAGCCATACAACAAGGTGATATTCTACCAACCGAGATGCGCCGCACAGATGGCAGAGTCCTGCAATATCGCTGCACCGTTTTGCCAGACAATGGCAGACTCCTGTCGTTCTTTGACATAACCAGCCTGAAAAACACCGAACAAAAACTGGAGGCGGCCCTTGAAAAGGTAAGCGACCTTGCCAACCATGACCCATTAACGGGACTTCCGAACCTCCGCCTTGCCCGGGAAAACCTCCTCAATGCCATAGCTCTTGCTAACAGAAAAGGTTGGATGGCCGCATTGATGTTTATTGACCTTGATGGTTTCAAGGAAGTCAACGACTCCCATGGCCACGAGGTAGGAGATTTGGTTTTAAAAGTGGTCGGTGAGAGACTTGTAGAAAGCCTTAGGGAAACCGATACCGTTGCCCGTATAGGTGGAGATGAGTTTCTTGTTATCCAGACCGAGGTAAACGATAGATCCGATATCTCCAAAGTGGCTGAAAAGATAGTAAAGAAAATTGCCGAACCTTTTCATATCGATGGGATCGAAATCAATATCGGTGCCAGCATAGGCATTGCAGTTTATCCTCAAAACGGAGAGGAAATCAGGGTTTTAATGAAAAAAGCGGATGATGCCCTGTATTATACGAAACGTATAGGCAAAAACAATTATGCCTTCGCACCGGGATGATCAAATTCAAGACGCTTCCTTCTTCCTCTCAAGCTCATCCCAACGGCTGTAGAGATCCTCAACCTCTTGTTTCACTTTCTCAAGTTTCTGCCAGCACTCAGCAAGCTTCTCTGGATCAGATGCGCAGGCCGGGCTGGCAATCTGCTCTTCGAGTTGTTCCTGGTGAATTTCGGCAGCTTCTATTTTTTCTTCCAGCTGGTCATATTCCCGCTGATCAAGATACGACAGCCTGCCGGCCTTGGGTCGGTTTTTTGACACTTTGGCACTGGAAGATGAATCCTTCAATGAGTTTTTCTGACTATCGTCGTCAAGGCTTTCTGATGTTGAGCTAAGTTTATTAAGCCATTGATGATAGTCGGCATAAAAAGCGACTCCACCGGCACCATCAAATCCCAGCACGCTGTCACACACTCTGTCGAGCAAAAAACGATCGTGAGTAACCAGCACCAACGCACCGTCAAATTCAGCCAAACTCTCTTCGAGCACATCCAGGGAGCTAATATCGAGATCATTCGTTGGTTCATCAAGAAGGAGAATATCAGCAGGCTGAAGCATCAATGAAGCGATGAGAATACGGGCCTGTTCCCCACCCGACAACTCCTTTACCGGCGTTTCCAGTTGATCGACCTTAAAGAGAAAACGTTTTGCCCAGGAGACAACATGGAGAGACCTGCCTTGAAAGACCACCGAATCACCTTCGGGAGCCAGAGCTCTACGCAGTGTCAACGAAGTATCGAGCATGGCTCGTTTTTGGTCAAAATGTACAATTTTAACATTCTGAGCTGTCTTTATGGAACCGCTGTCCAGTCCTTTAACTCCGTCATCACCAGCGGCTAAAATCTCCATCAGCGTTGATTTACCGCAGCCGTTTCTACCCAAGAGACCAAGCCTTGTACCAGGTGTGAGGGTAATATCAAGGTCATTGAAAAGTAATTTCTCCGGGTATGACTTGGTTAACTTTGTTGCCTCGATCAGTTTTTTTGTTTTCCTTCCCGTCCCGCCAAACTCGATATCAACTTGAGAAATCGAGTTGTTTCTTGTACGAATCTGGGCAAGCTCTCCCTGAAGGCGATGTGCTTCATCTATGCGATACCGTGCTTTGGTAGTTCGCGCCTTTGGACCTCGTCCGAGCCATTCATTTTCACGTCTCACCTTATTACTGAGACGGGTTTCCAACTCCATCTGCTGCTGCAGATAGATCTCACGTTTCTCAAGAAAAGATGTGTACGTCCCATCAACCTGCAATGAGCCCTCTGGATAAACCGAAGAAAGTTCAACCATTCTGTTGGTACAATTTTCCAGGAACTGCCGATCATGACTCACCAGCAGAAACGCTGAAGGTCCATCCGTCAGCCCGCCCAGGATGAGATTCTCAAGCCAGACGATGCCTTCGATATCTAAATGATTGGTCGGTTCGTCAAGCACCAGCAAATCAGGACCGGCCAACAAAGCACGGCAGATTGCCAGGCGTTTCCGCCAGCCACCGGAGAGGAGTTTCACCGGTTGATCGTCTTGGCCAAATTCAGCTCTGCTAAGCAGCTCGGATACTCTATTGTGCTTCTCCACTTCGTCAAAATCTTGACCCGACAGTGAATTATAGAGATTATCTGCCGTACTCAGCTCATCGTCAAAATAATCTGTCTGGGCGAGATATCCTATTTTAACATGTTTGCGAACCGTGACTGAACCCTCGTCGCTATCCTCAAACCCGCAGATAATCTTTAACAACGTCGATTTTCCGGAACCATTAGGTCCCACAAGACCTATTCTGTCACCAGAATGGATAACAAGACTTACCCCCTTAAACAGGGTCTGAGCGCCAAAGGACTTGGCAAGAAAATTGCAGGCAATAATATTTGACATACAAATTCAGGTGTTTGAGAAGCAGTTAGTTTGTGTTGAAATACCCAGACATTGCCAACAAAAACTGGGTAAAAACGAGTAAATTCGGAACGATAGCCTGAAACATTTCAGCGTCAAGCTTTCGTCAGCCCCTTTACGGTTGATTTTTAAATTATTTGCCTGTATACATATTTGTAATCGGAGCGTCTGTTTTGGTTATTTTACGCGTATTTGACTTCGTAATAAGCAGACAGCATAAACGCCATTTTATACAACCAATTGAAACAAACTGCAATGAGTGAACACTTTCATATCATTATCGCTGGCGATCAGCGTAGGCCCATTTCCATCAGGATATCCAAAGTCAACGTAATCGTAACGGCGATAACACTCTTTATTATTGCTTCAGCGCTTTTCTCCACTGGCTTTTTCACCACAGGTCTCTATGCTCAAAACAAGCTCATGGCAAGAAGCACCGCCTTAGCCAAAGAAAAAATGCAGGACGCTTTGGCAGTCAAAACGAACCTGGAAGAACAGCTTGAACAAAAAGTGCAGGATAGCGAAAAAATGGTTGATGCCCTCAAATATCAATATATTCAGCGGATCTCCAAGATTGAAGAGGAGCACTTTCTTTCAATTGAGCATCACCGAAATAAAATTGCAGCATTAGCACAAGAAAATGCCGAACAGATCTCTCAACTCGAGAGTCAACACGCTACTCAGGTTGCCCTGCTCGAAGAGGAAAATCTGCAACAGAGCCTTGCCTTTAAAGAAGAAAAAGACCTGCTGATTTCTACCGCGGTAAGTCAATTAAATGCCCGTAGCAAATTCATAGAAGATGTCATAACTGACATTGGCATAGATATACGCCCTCCGGTCATAAAGCAATCTTCCAAAAACAAGGGTGGTCCTTTTATTGCTGCAGAAGACAGTACCTACGACGAATTGCTGTATCGAGCAGACAATTACATAGAGAAAATGCAAACCCTCCCCCTGGGCAAACCTGTTAAGGGATCGGTCTCTTCCTGGTTTGGCAAACGTATAGATCCGCTCAATAGGAAGGCAGCGTTTCACGAAGGAATTGATTTCCGCGGGAGAACCGGTGATCCCGTTATCGCAACGGCGGATGGCAAAGTTATCTATGCTGCTAGAAACGGTGGATACGGCAACTTTATTAAAATTTCTCATGGCGGCGGCTACACCACCAGCTATGGTCATCTGAGTAAATTTAATGTTCATTCCGGCGATCATGTGACCAGAGGGCAGGTTATTGGCCTGGTAGGCAATTCAGGTCGCTCGACAGGGTCTCACCTCCATTACGAAGTCAACCATAAAGGCAGACCGATAAATCCATCAAAATTCATGAAAGTTGCGAATCTAACCTGCTCATTCAATACGCCATCGGAGAAAAAATAATGTTTTCCAAGAAGGAAGCGCTGGAAAAGGAAATTGAGAAAGTTGAAGGTGAGGCTATTTCCTCTATTATTGATGCCAGCATGTCTATTACTGGCGAGATTACCTTTAAAGGAAAAACCCGCATTGACGGTGAAATCAACGGCAATGTCACAGGTGAGCATTTAATTCTCAGCAAAGATGGGAAAATCACCGGTGACGTGCGAGTCACCTCCTTCATATGCCAGGGCGCATTTACCGGCAATATTGAAACGAAAATTCTCACGGCCAGAAAGGGTTCTTCTATTAACGGTAAAATAAAAGCGGGTAACCTGACCGTTGAACCAGGGGCAAGCCTGGATGGTGAAATCAAAGCCGCAACGAAGGATATAAATTCATCCAGTTCCAGCAACACAAAGGTGAGCACTCCCCTTCAAGTTCCTCCCAAGAGTGAAACAAAACCAAGCATCAGTATAGACAACAAATAGTCTAGGCCCTCTTCCAATTAGCATTTAATGGTAGCAAAACCAACAAAAATAGTTAACCGGCTTAGCTGCCCATATTGTGATAATGACAGCGATTTTTTTGAAGTTGCGGAAGATGCACTCATTACTACATACTATGGCCAGAATCAGGACGGCAGCTTTACCGCCAACGATCAAACTTCAGAAATCATGGGAAATGTCCGCCTCTATTGCGGCAGTTGTGGTGAAAACCTTGATGAATTCCACGAACGATTTCGCGAGATGATATTTTGAGCAGAGTTCCCCGCATTATACGCGATAAAGCAACTCTACTCTCCCAATTTAACACACTTTGCCGCGGCGATATTGTCTGCGGCATTCTTCCTTTGAAGTATGGTGAAGAACATCTCCTTTTTGACCTGGTGGCACGAGGGATTCAATTCACACCCTCGGCAACAGCACAGATTGCCAGTAAATCAAAAGCCTTCCAGGCTGCTATCCTCCAACCCTGGATGGTGCCAACAACCACAGTAATCTACAACTCCCATCAGCTTCTTGAAACAACCAACACCTATAACCGCAAGAATATAGAAAAAGTTGTTCTGAAACAGGATAGAAAAAATGCAGGGATGGGAATATTACTCTATCGCTCCATTGAAGATATCTACACCCAGGCAGCAAACGGCGTACTTTCATACCCCATTGTTATTCAGCCTTATGTGGAACAAAGCAGCGATATGCGGGTTATTATCGTGGGTGACTATATGGAAGCATATAGCCGCTTTAACCCCGATAACTTTCGCAACAATCTTCATTGCGGGGGAAGCGCCAAACCATGTTCAATCTCAGAAGAGATCCTTATGTTTTGTACAGAAGTGATGAATAGGGGCGATTTCCCTTATGCACATCTTGATCTTATGCTCACCTCCGAGGGAGTACTGTATCTTGCGGAAATTAATCTGCGCGGAGGTTTGCATGGAGCGCAGATATCAAGCGAAGAATACAAGAACAGAAGAGTCAATATTGAGAATTCGCTTGTCGAAAGGTTGGCCAAACACACTCTCTGATATTACCGTCGAAATCATCGTAAATACAAAAAGGCAGATTACCATAATGGTAACCCGCCTTTTTTATCTCATGCCTGGCGTATTTCAGGATGTAGAAAACTGTTCCAGAATTCTTCGAATACTGCCAGAAACTTACTGAATTGCTTCCCCAGAAATTAATTGGGGAGAATTTCAGAAATTTTACTTATACACAACCGGTAGGCTTTGGAAGGCCAGCCATTTTACAAGCTCCCTTACCTGGTCCTGATGGGAACAGCTCATAGATTCGCTTGAGCGGGAAACCGGTGGTTTTAGAAAGAATACGTACCATAGGAGCGATACCATTCTTCTTGTAGTATTCCTGAAGAGCATCGATTACTTTCTGGTGTTCTTCTGTGATCTCGGCAATACCTTCAACACCTTTTACATAATCAATCCAATCGTCATTGAACTCCTCCATTCCTTTCAGCAGGAAACCATCTTCGTCTACTGTGAAGGACGATCCGTTGTGTTCTAATGTTGGCATTTTACAACCTCCTTTAAATTTATTCTATATGGCTTTCACCGTTATTAAGTCAAACTGAAAAAACTAATTAGGCTTATTACTATAGCCAGAATCGTTTGTCAAGTGAATGACGAATCATTTTATTTACTGGCCGTATGTCGCCGTTTTTTATCAATATATTTATTGACTGATTACGGTTGAAAAAATCGGATTTTTCATCGATCCTTTAAAATATTCCACTGCTCATCATCTCCCACGCATCCAGTACTGTCTCGTAGGTTTTAGGAAGCGTCATCTTGAGAGCGAAAACTCCTTATTCTCCTAACAAAGATACATGTTCTGGCACGCAAAAACAACCAAAGTTTGCCAAGATTGACTCCTCCTTTCAGGAAAATTCGATTTTTCCTTGCACTCGATAATCATAAAGAGTAAATCCAATTCCTGTTACTGTAGGTGTTATGTGAGCATACAAACTTTGCATATGCACATATTCCACTTTTCATTCTATTCTGAAAATCTCAAATTACATTAAGAGTATTTTTTATGCTGCAAATTCTCCGAAACAAAGCTCAGTCAATTGTCATTCAAGCAGTTGTCGTTATCATCGCCCTGGTCTTCATTTTCTGGGGAGTCGGCCCTAATCTGATGAACAGTCGTGAGGCCGCAATTGTTGTTAATGGCGAAGAAATCACTTTTGAGAATTTTCAATCGGCCTACGACCGCACCTATAACAATGTCCGTGAACAGTTTGGTGGAAATGTTCCCCAGGGACTTCTTGAAAGTCTCGGCATAAAAAACCAGGTGGTCAACCAGCTCATCCAGGATGCTCTCCTGCGGCAGGGAGCAGAAGAGATGGGCATCGTCATCAGTAAGGAAGAAATCGGCGAAACCATAAAAGACATGGTTCAGTTCCAGGAAAATGGCTCTTTCAGCATGGACAAATATACTTCTTTGCTTGCTCTTAACGGCTATTCTATTTCGAAATTTGAGGAAAAAGTAAAACGAGACATGCTGGCTCAAAAAGTGCGTCTTGACATCGGAAAGTTCGCTACCACAGCAACTGAATATGAAATAGAAGACCTCAATCGCCTGGAAAATTCGACGGTTGCTGTTAATTATGTGCAGATTACCGGGAAAGAATTTGAAGATACAGTTGCCGTGGATAATGACGAAGTTGAAAAATGGTATGAAACCGTTAAAGAAAACTATAAAACGGCCCCTAAGGTTCAACTTAAATATCTTGACTTCAGTTATGCAACAGTTGGTGAAAAAATCGCTGTTGACGATGATGCTGCCAAAAAATATTACGACGAGCACCTGGACGAATTTACGGAAAAGGAAAAACGCCAGGCCAGACATATTCTTTTCAGAGCTGACGAGAACAGTACTCCAGAGGTTCATGAGCAGCAACGTCAAAAAGCACTTGACGTTCTTGCCCTGGCCAAAGAGGGAAAAGACTTCGCCCAACTCGCCAAAGAATACTCGGAGGGGCCATCCAAAAGCCGGGGTGGAGATCTTGGACAGTTTTCACGTGGCCAGATGGTCCCATCTTTTGATGATGCAGTTTTTTCTCTAAAATCGAATGAGATGAGTGATGTTGTAAAAACTCCATTCGGCTATCACATTATCAAAGTAGAGCAAATAATTCCGCAATCAACAACACCCTTCGCAGAGGCAAAGGACAAAATTGTGGCCTCACTACAGAATCGGGAAGCCAAAACGCTTGCTTTTCAAATGGCCAACGAGGCGTATGAGGGCATTATCAGTGCTGGCAGTCTCCAGGCCTACCTTGAGGCAACCCCCACTGTTCCTCTCAAGGAAACTCCGTTTTTCTCAAGATCAAACCCACCCAAGGATATCGGAAATGACCAGAAATTCCTGAATGCAGCATTTTCCTTGAAAGAAAAAGAGATAAGCTCTCTCATCGAAACATCGGCCGGTTATGCAATTCTTTTTGCCGAGGCTATAAAGAATCCAGAAGTTCCGCCATTTTCTGAGGTTTCTGAAAAAGTAACCGCAGATTACCGGAAAGACAAAGCCGTCAAGACAGCAAAGGAAGTGGCGACCAACCTCCTGCAGCAGGCAAAGGAGAAAAACAGCCTGAAGGATCCCGCTTCGGAGGCAGGTCTTGAAATGAAGACCACCGATTATCTCGGCAAAAACAAACCTGATACAAATTTACCGCAAAGCATGGTTGAAGCTGCCTTCAACCTTTCAGCAAACGCGAAATATCCAGACGAACCACTCGCAGAAAACGAATCCTTCTACATCTATGAGTTTGTTGATAGAAAAATACCTGCGGGTAATCTTAGCGAGGAAGAAAAGCAACGTTATCGAAATGCCATCATCCAACGAAAACAGCAGCAGATCCTTTCGGGATGGCTGGATAACAGTCGTCAGGAGGCCAAAGTACTCGTTCATAAAACCCTACAGTCAAGCGATGCCTAACCTAGGTGTTTTCTGAGCTTTTCCCGTTTCTGGATTCGCTTTTAAGCAGAACTTTACGAATACCTTCATGGGAAAGTTTAATCCCGAATTTTTCCCTGAGCTTGGTAACGATATCGCGGTATGACCACCTGTCTGCCCGCCATTTTTTTATCTGACTTATAACTTTCTGCTGCTCAACATCTTTTTTTAAAAATCCGTCCCTCACCCTCCAGCCAAAAGGTACGGGACCACCAATATATCTGCCCTCTTTTGCCATTTGTCTCTTTGCCGCTTTGATGGATTCACCGTGCTTGCTGCTTTCACAAACAGCCAGGGCCTTGAGCAGTTTTTGAGTAAACTCGGCTTTGCCCTCGGAGACAACCAGCTTCCTCTCTTCAGGAATAGATAGATTTTCATTAAGATCCTGGCAATAAAGAGCAACACCTTTCTTTTTAAGTTGCGTTATGAGGTCAAGACCATCCCTTGCCGAGCTGAGCACCCATTCGGCTTTCCCCGCGAGCAGAATATCTCCTTGGGCCAACTCACCAAGAATTTTCGCCCCCTCCACCCTCTTACCAAAAGGGCGTTTAATCGAAATCCCCTTCTCAACACAGTAAAAATCCACCTTCATCCCCAATTGAGCGGCGTACGATTGCAGATCGGTCAGTTGGCGATTCTGGTCAGGAATGGTCGGATCATGCTCCACCTGAAAAATATAGCCCGCAACGGTCATGCCCTCTCCTTTCCGAATGGTTTAGCATACTCCTCTGTTCATCATGTTTAGCGGTTATATCTCATTCCTCTTCATATTCAACCGCATTTTATAATATTTTCAATAAATTTCGCCCGCTAAACACCTAAAGTGAAAATAACTGGCTCCATATTGAAAGAAAAAAGAAGATGAGCAATAGAAGATTTAGCTTTTGTAACTTTTTTGTTCAATTCCAAGACAGACATGCTATAGTAGCATGTTCGGCCCTCGTATTTCCTAGGGAACAATAGAACGTAAAAACAATCTCTCCGATATTATACATTATGACACCTGACCCAGATCCACTGCAAAAGTACGCAACTCTCAACCCCTTTGAGCAAAAATTCCTCCAATTTCTCTCCGTTCTATATGAACCAGCTCATACAACACTGATAGTAAATTGCATGAGGAAGCTGGATTTACGTGGTCCAAGGGCCAGTAAACCCACAATTTCCAACCTCAATCACTATATAGCAAAATTTCAGAAGCTTGGTCTGGTCAATAAAAATCAGCAATGTGTTCCGGAAATTGTCGAATCCTTGAGCAAAATTGCCATCAAGGAACAACAATTTGCAGCTTTTGCCAAAGTCATTCAAGCAGAAGCCCCGGTTTCCTATTATTATGGCAAGTGGTCAACTCGCTGCTGGCGGGCAATGCGGGAAATCCGGATCGGTATTTATACTCAGCAGTTTGACTTACTAGACGAGGCCACGGAATTTCTCGAACAGCAGTGCCGCGAAATATCAGAAACCCCACCACCTGCTGTCCAGGTGACCACGCAACCTTTTTCACCTGAATGGTTCCGTTCCCTGCCGGTTTCATTTCAGTTCTATCTTGTTGACAATGTCATCCGCTATGCTCAGGCCAATCTTCTTGATTATCCTGAAATTACCGAGTTCATCAAGAATAAGGAAGAGTTTGCGGGATTCAGCTCTGACGAAATGCTCCCTTTTAACCGGCTTCTTTTTAATCAATTGATTTACCAAGGCAGAATAGCTGAAGCAAAGGCTCTGGTCTCGGATTATGAAGAGGCTTTCTCAGGCACCGGTGCTTTGGGAACCATTCTTTTTCTACAGGGAGAACTTGATACCGCCATCGACGCTTTTAATAAAGATATTGAGGTCCTGAAATCCTTCAGCAGTGACGACAATGTAGCTTTTTTTGGCCTTACCGGTATTTTTCATATCTTTGCACTTCTACAATATAGTGAAAGTAATGATTATGACGGTATCGCTGATCGCATCAGCATCGCCATCACTAACTTTTCCAACACCATCGAAGTCGAAGCCTACAACCTGCTCGCCATTGTTATCAGCAGCCAACGCACTAAAAATGGTGCCCAGGAATCACTTAATCTTAAAAATGACCAAGTCCACCATAGTCTGACCCTGCTCACTGCCGGTCTCTGTCAATATTGGCTCAACAGTTCCCTGCAGTCGGAACTGGAAAAACTGCTAAAACAACAACTCAAACAAGCTCGAAAAAACGGCTATAACCTCATTGCTCTTGGGTTTGCAGAAATTCTTGAAAAAATCAGTCACGATAAAGCCGAGTTCAGAGACCTTCTTGGTGATATTCGCCAGGAAACGGATATCATCTCCCTGGTATCGATTCTCGAACCTGAAGAGCCATGGAAGCGAAGTCTTCAGGCCCTTATTAATGCCACGGTGGAACATGGTGATGGAGTTCGTCAGCAGGACACCAGGCTCACCTGGATGGTCGACTACAAAAAGGGCAAAATGAGCGTGCATCCACGGGAACAAAAACTGACTCCTTCCGGTGAATGGAGTAAGGGCAAACCGCTGTCCCTTGCCAGACTGTATGATTCCGAAAAACTTCCTTACCTCACCATGCAGGATCGCAAGCTCTGCCGGGCCATAGTGCGAACACATAATCCGGAGACTCACAGCACCTCCTTCTCTTTTAATATGGAAAAACTGCTGAGCAATATGGTCAACCATCCCCTGTTGTTTGTCGCCAAGTCACCAAGCACTCCTGTTGAGTTCATTTCCGGAGAACCTGAACTCCTGGTGGAAGAACTGGGAGATCAGCTCCATATACGCTTTGCTCAGTCAATAACCAATGGAAATATTAGCGTATTCCAGGAAACACCAACTCGATTCAAAATTATCAAGATAGAAGAAAATCATCGAAGGATTGCTCAAATAACCGGTAGAGATGGTTTAATTGTCCCCAAGGAAGCCAGTGAACATGTTCTCACTGCGATAGGTAATATCAGCTCCTTTATGACGGTCCACTCCGCCATTGCCGTCGATCAGAATTCAAGAAATAAGGCCAATATTACCTTTGTAGAATCAGACCCCACCATATATATGCACCTGCTCCCCTATGGTGAGGGGTTTCGCCTGGAGATGTTCGTAAAGCCTTTTGCCGAGGGTGGGCATTATCTCAAACCTGGCCAGGGAGTAGAAAACTTCATGGCAGAGGTCAACGGTAAACGGTTGCAGACAAAAAGGAACCTTGCTCTTGAAGAGGAACGGGCCCGAGATGTTGAAGAGCTCTGCCCCATTCTTGATCTTGCCATCGATATGGAACAGGAGAATGATCGCGAATGGCACTTGCATGACCCCGATGACTGCCTGCAGGCACTTATGGAATTGCAGGCAATCCAGGATCAAGTGGTAGTGGAATGGCCGGAAGGAGAAAAACTGAGTGTAACCCACCAGGCCTCCTTTAAAAATATGAACCTCAAAATACGGACCAACAGACAGAACTGGTTTTCCATGAGCGGTCAATTAACGCTGGACCAGGATACTGTTATTGAACTCAAGGATCTCCTCGCCAAACTCAAACAATCCTCCGGAAGATTTATACAACTTGAAGACGGCCAGTTTCTCGCCCTCTCCCAGGAGTTCAGGAAACGTCTGGAAGACCTCAATATTTACTCCGCGGAAAGCGACAAAGACGATGGCAATGAAATTCAAGTGCATCCTCTCGCCGCCCTGCCCCTCGAAGAACTGGCCAAGAAGGCAGAGACGGTAACAGACAGCGGCTGGCGGCAACAGTTAGACAGAATCAGTGAGGCGCAGTCGTTTGTTCCACTGGTCCCTTCAACCTTGCAGGCTGATCTGCGTGACTATCAGGTTGAAGGTTTTAACTGGCTGGCACGACTGGCCCACATGGGAGTAGGAGGTTGTCTTGCCGATGATATGGGACTTGGCAAGACATTGCAGTCTCTGGCCGTAATTCTGTTAAACGCCTCTGAAGGGCCTGTGCTTGTTGTCGCCCCGACCTCTGTTTCAACAAATTGGCAAACTGAGATTCATCGCTTTACCCCTACGCTTAATATGAAAGTGCTCCCCACCAAACACAGAGCAAAAGCGATTCGCAACCTTGGCAGCTTTGACGTGCTTATTACCACGTATACCCTGCTACAGCAGGAGGAGAAACTCCTCTCTCAAGTAAAATGGCAGACTGTCATTCTCGACGAAGCCCAGGCTATTAAAAACGCGGCAACAAAACGATCAAAAGCGGCAATGTCCCTGAACTCTAAATTCAAGCTCATCACCACTGGCACCCCCATAGAAAACCACCTTGGTGAGTTGTGGAATCTTTTTAATTTTATCAACCCTGGCCTGTTGGGTTCCATCAATAGCTTTAATGAACGATTCGCCATACCCATCGAACGCTTCCAGGACCGAGAGGCCAAGTTTAAGCTTAAAAAGCTGATTAGACCATTTATCCTGAGACGTATAAAGTCACAGGTGCTTGAAGAGCTGCCCCCCCGTACGGATGTCACATTGGAAGTGGAAATGAGTAAAGAGGAAGCTCATTTTTACGAAGCCCTCAGGCAGAATGCTCTTGATATTCTGGAAAGCAACAGAGAAAAGAAAGGACGCCACCTCCAGATACTCACTGAGATCATGAAGCTTCGTCAGGCCTGTTGCAACCCAAAACTGATCAGTCCCCAAACCAATATCGACAGTTCAAAACTACGCGTCTTTGCTGCTGTGATTGATGATCTTATCGGTGGACGTCATAAGGCGCTGGTCTTTTCCCAGTTTATAGGCCATCTTACCATAATTCGCGAATACCTTGATAGTCAGGGAATCTCCTATCAGTATATGGATGGCAGCACACCTTCAAAGGACAGGAAAAAAAGGGTAGACGATTTCCAGGCCGGCCAGGGCGATCTTTTTCTCATCAGCTTGAAAGCCGGTGGGCTCGGACTCAACTTGACTGCTGCCGATTATGTTATCCATATGGACCCCTGGTGGAATCCCGCCATCGAGGACCAGGCATCCGACCGAGCTCATCGTATCGGCCAGACACGTCCCGTCACCATCTATCGCCTGGTCTGCAAAAACTCCATTGAAGAAAAAATTGTCAAACTTCATCAGGAAAAACGAGACCTTGCCGGAAGCCTCCTGGAAGGCAGCGATATCAGCGCCAAGATGAGTTCAGACGATCTGATAGATCTTATTCGAAAAGGATAAAAAAGGTCAGGATGAAAGGTTTTTGCTGATCAGTCCGTAAAAGCCCAAATCACCGGAACTGAAATACCAGCCCATGTGCACTGCACATGAAGAGCAGAGACACAAACGCCATGAATACCCTGAAAACCAGGCAAATTCATCGGAAAAAGGGCCGTGCTGAAGACACCCGTCGGCTGAACTGAAACAGCGAATTTCATAAATAATTCCGGCAGGGTTAAAAAAAGTATGATGATGACCGTCATTGACCTCAATGGCAGAGGCCACCACAGTTATGCGGTTACTGCAAAATTTGCATAACAGTGCTCTCTCCGCTTCCTCTTCGCTATGCTCAATAGTCTCAGAGTCGGTAGTTGATTTGTAGTCTTCTCTGAACGAATAGATCACTCCCATTTTTCACAGAGTCTTTGTCAGAAGATTTTACAAAGTTGACTGCTTGATTTCGGTCAGGCGTCTGTTTCAGGAGTCTTATAGTATTCAACAATCGCATTGACCATGGCTTCGATAGTGTGTTCTTCAGGCTGAACGTCGACCTTTAAACCATTATCGGTAACAGTCTTTGCTGTAATTGGTCCAATGGCCGCTATTTTGACACCGTCGAGCAGTTCAATGGGTGTTTTTTCGTTTTCACCACCCATAAAGGTCAGGAAATTTCTTACCGTCGATGAACTTGTAAAGGTTACCATATCCACTCCGGCCTCAAGTTCCCCTCTGAGCTCATCTGTACTTTTCTCCGGCAGCACATTTTTATAAACAGGAGCAATGCTGACCTGAGCTCCTGCCCCCCGAAGCGTTTCCGGCAGAATCTCTCTGCCTTTTTCAGCCCTTGGAATCAAGATGTTTCGTCCTTCAACACCTAGATCAAGCAAATTTTCGGCCAGGCCTTCACTGGTAAACTCATCGGGTATAAGATCAGCTTTAATGCCATAGCTCATTAATAAATCGGCAGTACTCTTTCCCACTGCTGCAATCTGTGGTCCCTTCAGATCTCTGGCGTCAAGGCCTTTTTCAAACAGGCGTTTGAAAAAATATGTAACACCGTTAAGTGAAGAAAAGAGAATCCAGTGATATTCGTTAAGTCGTTCCAGTTCTGCGTCCAGAACCGTATAGGAATCAACCGGTTGAATATCAATGGTTGCGCATTCAAAACAATTTGCACCACTTTCCTCAAGCGCAGCGACAAGCTCGCTGGCCCGTTCCCTCGTTCTTGTAACGACAATCCGTTTACCAAAAAGCGGGCGCTTTTCAAACCAGTCAAGAGTGTCACGCAGTTTGACTACTTCACCTATAATAATAAGAGAAGGTGGTTTAATTCCTGACTCAACAACCACATCCTTAATGGTTTCCAGGGTGCCGACCACTGTCCGCTGCTCGGGAGTCGAAGCCCAGCGAACTACCGCAACCGGAGTGTCTGGAGCACGTCCGTGACGAATCAGATTTTCGACAATAATTGGCAGGTTTTTAATGCCCATGTACACAACTATTGTGCCCGCTCCGGTAGCAAGTTTGTCCCAATCTATATTTGAATCTTTTTTCGAAGGATCTTCATGGCCGGTAAGAAAAGCAACTGAAGCCGTATAGTTGCGATGCGTGATAGGAATGCCTGCATAGGTGGCAGCGGCAGTTGCCGAGGTAACGCCGGAGACGACTTCGAAGGGAACACCGGCTGCAAAAAGCCTCTCCAGTTCCTCCCCACCTCGACCAAAAATAAAGGGATCACCTCCTTTAAGCCGAACAACTGTCCTACCAGCAAGGGCATGATCCACCAATAACTGATTGATCTCATCCTGAGTATGCTTATGCTCGCCGTGGCCTCTTTTTCCTGCATAGATAAACGTCGCATCCTTGGGGACATGCCTGAGCAGCTTGGGATTTGCCAGATAGTCGTAGACAACGACCTCGGCTTTCTCAAGAAGATATTTTCCCCTGACGGTAATGAGTCCCGGATCCCCCGGGCCAGCTCCCACCAGGTATACTTTCCCACATTTGACCTGCTTTTTTTGTTCTTCCATGATTAGTGATCAACACTCAAAGTATTGGTTGTATGCACCTAAAGGTGGACATCGGAACGACATTCCCGACAAAAGAGTCGTCTGTCTCCAGTAACTGAAGAGGCCAGAACAGATGGAAGTAACCAACATATTCTGGCCCGAAATTGTCCGTTTCATAGTATTGGCGACATATTAAGATATCCTGGAGCAAAAGGCAAAAAAAAAGGGTGCTTCCGCTTTTCGGCGGAGACACCCTTTGTCTTTCTATCGTAACAATAGAAGCTTACAGCTCTGCCATGATTGAGTCGGTTACTTCGCCAATGGATTTAGAGCCATCAACGGAGATAACCTTTGGACCGCCGGCATTCTTGAAATAATTTACTGCCGCCATGGTTCCAGTGGTTTCGTCATAATAAATACCATGTCGTTTATCGATGGCATCTTCATCCTGGTCGTCTGCACGGGTGTTGAGATCACCACCGCAGACACGACAAACCAGCTTACCATCTTTTTCCACCGGCTTGATAGCTTCGAAGGCGATGTGATTGGGATGATTATTATCGTTAACGCAGAGACGCCTTCCCATAATACGCTCTTTGGCAATGGCTCTGTCAAGTACGATCTCAATAACATAATCAAGAGCAAGTCCTTCTTTCTCAAGAGTTTGAGCAAGAGTTACCGCCTGGTCTTTTGAACGTGGGAAACCGTCAAGAATCCAACCGGCTTTGCAGTCGTCTTTCTGAAGACGGGCAATCATCATGGGAATGGTAATATCGTCTGGTACCAGATCACCGCGGTCAATATACTCTTTGGCCTTCTTGCCAAGCTCGGTACCGCCGCCAATGTGCTCTCTGAAAATCGCTCCGGATTCGATATGAGGAATGTCATATTTCTTCTGGACGATTGCGCCTTGTGTTCCCTTGCCACTGCCATTCGGTCCGAATACCAGAATATTTTTACCCATTACTTTCTCCTTTTCTATGAAATATGTAAGCAGTCTGCTCTTTTCAATCCGGTCTCAAAATTGTTCCTTTAACGCTCGTAATATAAGACGTACAAAGAAGGCTTCTCACTCTCCAGACGGGCTGAAATCAGACTGCACCAAAACAAAGAATACGTGGTTTCAGCAAAGACACACTCCTCTGTCGCATCCCTTGAAACACAACGTTGACCATCAAATGTATAGTGCAAAACAGGGGGAGATTATATACTACTTTCGCCACCCTGGCCAGCAAAATATCTCGCCTATTATTTTGACATTACACCGCAAAGCGGGTAGGTTTGCATACTGGAATATAATGCTCGACTGAGCGTAGAACCATGACACACGACAAACCAGAACAACATACTGAACCTACAGTATTAATGGCTCATCCCTGAAATACTGTCTAGGCTCATTGGAACAGAAACTACATTGGATACTTCACATACCTTCCATTACCTCCATTTCAATCTTTGATACCGAACATTATGAGAGAGATTAACATAGGCCTTATCGGCTTTGGCACTGTGGGCAAAGGTCTGGCACAGACTTTATTCGAACAGAAACAGCGATTGACGGAACGCACCGGAGCAACATTTACCCTCAAAAGAATTGCAGATATCAACCTTGACGGACTTCCTGAAGAGTTCCAGTCTGTAACTTTCTCAAAGAGTGCAGATGACATCTTCAATGATCCGCAGATTGATATTGTCATCGAACTCATTGGCGGCATCGAACCGGCGAAAACATTTTTGCTCACAGCCATCAACAAAGGCAAGCACGTCGTCACCGCCAATAAAGCACTGCTTTCAAACCACGCTGATGAAATCTTTTCAGCAGCCGCAGCCAACAACGTCGAAGTTGGCTTTGAAGCAAGCGTAGGCGGCGGAATGCCCGTCATCAAAGCCCTGAAGGAAGGACTGGTAGCCAATGAAATTCTCTCTATCAGAGGAATTATGAATGGCACCGCCAACTATATTCTCACCCAGATGACCGAGTATGGATATTTATTTGACGATGTGCTCAAAGATGCCCAGGAAAAGGGTTTTGCCGAAGCCGATCCAACCTACGACATCGAAGGCATCGATACCGCTCATAAGCTCGCCATCCTCATGACACTGGCCTACGGCAAACATGTTCATGTTAACGATGTGACCACCGAAGGCATCAGCAAAATTCACCCCATTGATATCGAGTTTGCACGGGAGTTTGGCTGCCGCATCAAACTCCTTGCCATCAGCCACAACCACGGCGACCATATAGAGGCCCGGGTACATCCAACCATGGTGCCCGAGACACATATGCTGGCAAATATTCATGGTGCCTTCAATGCCATTAACTTCACCGGTGACACCGTAGGCGATGTTCTAATTTACGGTCAGGGTGCGGGCATGATGCCTACGGGAAGTGCCGTGGCCGCTGATGTTGTCGATATTGGCAGAAACATTCTCTCAGGTTCAATAAACCGGGTTCCGCAGCTTTCCTATCTGCCCGATAACATATCGACACCGAATATTACCCCAATGGGTGAGCTGCAGTGCCCTTACTACTTCCGCATAACTGTCGTTGATGAGCCAGGTGTACTTGCCAAAATTACCAGCGTTTTTGCCAAACATGAGATTTCCATCAAATCAATGATCCAGAAGAGCAGGAGCAAGGGTGAGGCCGTGTTTGTGGTTCTACGCTCACATATGGCCAAGGAAAGCGCTGTCCAGGAGGCTATTTCCGAAATTGACGCGCTTACTGTCTGCACTGATCAAACGGTTACAATCAGAGTACTCATCGAAGAGAACAACAGGGCCTGATACTGCGGAGAATATCATGAAATATCTGATTCTGGTGGGGGACGGCATGGGGGATTATCCGCTGCCCGAACTTGGCGATAAAACTCCGCTTGAGGCCGCCCATACTCCGGCAATGGATGAACTCTGCGCCCGGGGGGAACTGTTTCTCACCAATACCATTCCTCAGGGATATGCCCCTGGAAGCGATGTGGCCAATCTTTCGTTGATGGGCTATGACCCCGAGAAATATTATACCGGCCGATCACCTCTTGAAGCTGCAAGTATGGGAATTTCCCTGGCACCCGACGAAACGGCCTTTCGTTGTAATCTGGTCACCCTTGATCATTCTTCTGCCAAAAAAATCGTGATGATCGATTTCACAGCCGACCATATCTCTTCAGAGGAAGCGGCAGCATTGATGAACGATCTTGAGAAAGAATGCGGCAACGACAGGTTCCATTTTTTTGCCGGAGTAAGCTATCGCCATCTCCTCAAGGTGAAAGGCCCCCTGCCAGAAATGCAGACCGTGCCGCCACATGACTATCTGGACCAGGACATCAGTAGATTTCGCAACGACTATTTTCAAGATACCGCCTGGTCAGAGCTGATCCTTAAGGCTGAGAAACTGCTGGCCAATCATCCGGTAAATACAAGGCGTGTCAGTTCCGGAAAACTGCCTGCTAATGCCATCTGGCCATGGGGCGAAGGCAAGATGCCAACCATGCCTTCACTGGGCGAACGCTTCGGTATCAGCGGCAGTATGATCTCCGCAGTCGATCTTCTCAAGGGAATTGGAGTATATGCGGGTCTTAGTATTATCAATGTCCCGGGAGCCACCGGCTACATTGATACCAATTACCTGGGTAAAGCCCAGGCAGCTCTCCAGGCTCTTGAACAACAGGACTTGGTCTTTGTCCACCTGGAGGCTCCGGATGAGTCAGGTCACCAGGGTTCAGTGGCTAAAAAGATCAAGGCAATTGAGGATTTTGATGAAAAAATCGTACGTTATATAACCGCCGATCTCCTCTCCCAAAAAGTGGATTTTCGGGCAGTGGTCACCATGGATCACTTCACCCCCATTTCACTACGCACCCATACCTCAGATCCGGTTCCCACACTGATCTATGATTCGACAAATCAGCAAAACGGTTCGAATCTTCCTTTCTCGGAGAAATCAACACAGAACAACGGGATAGGCGTCTTGCAAAATGGGTACACGTTGATCAACAAACTCCTCCAACGAGAAGAACACTAGATGTCAAGCCCTGTTCATATTACCACATGCCGGGTTCTCTATGGCGATACCGATGCTGCGGGTGTTGTTTATAATGCCAATTACCTGCGCTATTTTGAGATCGGCAGGACCGAATTGATGCGGGAATGGGTCTGCAGCTACCGGGAGATTGAAAAACTGGGAATTATCCTGCCCGTCACCGAATGCTTCAGCCGTTTCAAGGCCCCGGCACATTACGATGATGTTCTGAATATCGAGACATCCATTGAGTCGCTCAGGAAAGTCAGTTGCCGTTTCAACTACCGTATTACCAGACATGACCCTGAGCTGTCTCGCCCCAAACTTCTGGTTAAAGGCTACACCATCCATGCCTCCATTAACAGTGAAGGCAAATTGGTAAAACTTCCTGAAGATATACTGGCGAAATTAGACAAGCTGATAAAAACAACATAGAAGGTCAACAATCGAATTTATCCATTGACATTCAGAATTTTCATTGTATATTGGTCCTCGCATCGCGGGGTGGAGCAGTTCGGTAGCTCGTCGGGCTCATAACCCGAAGGTCGGAGGTTCAAATCCTCCCCCCGCTACCAGTAAATTCAAGGACTTACGGCTTACGCTGTAAGTCCTTTTTGTTTTTCTAACCTATTTCTAACCAGATTAGAAAATCTGAACTGTAAGACGAGAGTGATTTGTCGCGCAACGCAAGGTGGTTGAAACTCTCTTTCTCTCCACGCCCAACCAAAAGAAAAGCATAAAATCTTCAAGGAGCTGTTCCCTCCTATTAAATGGCGCAATTATTTATCGCGCCAAAAAACCAAATTATTATGGCGCGATTCCAAAAATTGCGCCATAATAATTTTACCATGCCAAAACAAATCTCTCAAAAAGACCTCGATAGTATAGAAAAAGCCGTGAGTTCCTTACCGAATGGGGGTGGAATTGAAGAAATTAATTTCGCACTCGAGGGGAAGGTACCTCGTCGAACCTTGCAGCGGCGTCTGTCACTGCTAGTCGAACAGAAACGTCTCATAGTAGAGGGCAGAGGTAGAGCGAGTCGCTATCGATTGCCAAATACCATTAATGTCGAAATCTCTCCCCCAATTCCATCTCTATCAGGTGAAACGTACGTCCCTTTATCTCCCGAAGGTGAAGAGATAAAAAAGGCTATTCGTGCACCCATCCAGAATCGGGACCCTGTGGGATACAATCGCTCCTTTCTTGATGCCTACCACCCCAACAGGACATTCTATCTTACTGAGGAAATTCGACACAGGCTTTATGAGATTGGACGGTCGTCTGACGATCAGCAAATTGCAGGAACCTATGCACAGCAGAATTTCAATCGATTATTGATCGACCTTTCCTGGAACTCCAGCCGATTGGAAGGAAATACCTATTCACTATTAGAAACAGAACGACTTCTTGAGCAAGGTGAAGCAGCAGAAGGCAAAAATGCCATGGAAACACAGATGCTCCTGAACCATAAGGATGCCATCGAGCTCTTGGTTGAGCAGGCAGCTGATGTAGGTTTCAACAGATACACCATTCTCAATCTGCATGCCCTGTTGTCCAACAATCTTTTGGCAGATCCGCGAGCATGTGGTCGATTAAGAACATCTCCGGTAACGATCGGTGGGAGTGTGTATCATCCCTTGAAAGTACCTCAACTGATTGATGAATGTCTCGGGCAAATCCTTACCCTTGCATCAGAAGTTAAAGACCCTTTTGAACAGGCCTTTTTTGAAATGGTACATCTGCCATATCTGCAGCCGTTTTTGGATGTTAACAAACGTGTTTCTCGCCTTGCCGCCAATATCCCGTTGATTCGTCGAAACCTCTGCCCCCTTTCATTCCTTGATGTGCCGAAACAGGCCTACATTGATGGCATTGTGGCTGTTTATGAGTTGAATAAGGTTGAACTCCTCCGTGATGTCTTTGTCTGGGCCTATGGACGATCCTGCAAGAGGTACTCTGCTATCCGGCAATCCCTCGGTGAACCCGACCCTTTCAGGCTCCAGTACCGGCAGCAGATAAAAAAGCTCGTGGCTAAAGTAGTGCGAGATTGTATGGACAAGCGAAAGGCTGCGAACTGGATAGCCGAAAGGACAGATAAAGAGATTCCAACCAGCGATAAAGCTCACTTTGTGGAAGTGGTTGAGACAGAGCTTATCAATCTGCATGAAGGAAATTTTGCCCGCTACCAATTACGCCCCTCAGAATTCTTAGATTGGAAAAAGGTATGGCATTGAGGTGGGGATAAAATGATTGAAATGACCACTATAAAGTGATAGGTTTTGGAAATTGATGACAGATTAGCGATAATTTGTGGAAAAATCAGAAGAGGCTTACGAAGCAATTGTCTATCGCCTAAGCATTGTCCTGCTACTTGAAATTTATTCCAGAGTTTCAACCTAACATATACATATCAAAGGATAATAATGGCTCTAAATTACGATAAAACATGGGTAGGTCTAGTGGGTGGAGGCTTCTCCGGCTCAATTGTGGCAGGTGGAAGCGTGTACCAGATAGATATTTGGAATATGGGGGGGGGTAATCCCTTGCCTGCTCGCGTATTGGTAACTGGGAAGCGTATTGGAGTTGTAGCAGAAGCAGGAACAGGACATGTAATGCTGATTGTTACCGGCTGTAAAAAACCATCTGAAATGGATGGTGTCAAATCTTCAGGACTTGATTGGGAATTTGCAGTTGGGTTAAAAGGAAGTGCTCTTGTGAAAACTGGTGCAACCCTCTTCGAAAAAGTTATATCAACGGCAAGTGCTAATGTAGCAGACTGGGCAAGCCACGAATCTACAAAAAGATTTATTCAGTGGACAATGGATGATCTTAGTATTGTAAAACCAGGTAAACAATTCAATTTACTTCCTTCTCCTCTTTCCATATCGATTGGCGCTGGTATTTTTTATGATTGGCAAACTCTTAAATTGATGTGTGGCAGTGTTGGATGGCAGCATATTTCTCCGAAATGGTATATGGAAAATATTAATGGTGGTGTACGTTTACAAATCCATAATATACCTGAACAGGACGGTACAGTGGTTAAATTAGGTATCGCTATCGATAAATGGGGGGTGGATCCATACATACGCTGGCAAAGGAAAAAAGGGCAAATCAAGATTAATCAACCACATAGGTTTCATATTCTTGGTTATGCATTTAAAGGAAAGTTATACGAGGAATGTTGCGGAAAAGGTGAACCTGGCATTAATCTTACCAACCTGCAACCGATTGGCCAGGCACAAACTAGTTGGACCTCTGTTGTCAATAATGACAAAACCAATAAAAACAGCACATTGAATATACGTCCAGTCATTTTCAAATTTTCAAACTGGCCTTATTGGACTGCCTATGACACAACTAAAATAAATACAGGACCAGAAGGCTGCTTTCAGCATGCCTACGATGCAATGACAGTGAAGTTTTAGAATGAAATAATGGACTGCAATCATATTTTCGAAACATCAACGCACTTTACTGCATGCTTGAATGGGGTACATTTATGAAAACAACAATCAGAGGCGCTACAATTCACAGCATATTATATACTATCTGTTACTGTGGTTGTTTGTTTTTCTTGATCGTGGGATGCACACCAAATATTCTCCAGGCAACAGAAACCTTCTCACCAGATCAATCTGGCAATGTTGGCAGGAACCCATCGTTAATTCTAGATAGCAACAACTATCCGGTGATCAGCTATTATGACCTGACAAACCGTGATCTCAAATTGATGATTTGCAGAGATTCTCTTTGCAAGGATAAAAAAGACATTAAAAAACTGGATACAACTGGAATGATAGGAACCTATAGCTCAATGCAACTAGGAAAAACTGATAATCCAGTGGTGAGTTATTACGACGCCACAAATGGTGTATTAAAGTTATTGCATTGCGATAATTCTAATTGCCAAACATACAGTACGAGCATTCCCGACTCTGAGAGCATTACAGGAATGTACACCTCCTTAACCCTTGATAAAAACGGCTTTCCTGTCATTAGTTACTACGATATGTCAAATGGCAACCTTAAATTGTTGTACTGTGATGATGCCAAATGCGCAGAAAATCAATTGAAAAACATATCCACGCCAGACAGTGCTGGTGATGTAGGCTTGTATTCGTCTATAGCATTGGATAATACCGGTAAACCGGTAATTAGCTACTATGCATCAAATAGTGGACTTAGAATACTTCATTGTGATGATCCAAAGTGTACTGAAGATGAATCATCAAACATCACTACACCTGATAGAGGTGACCTTGGCTGGTACACATCCCTGGTACTGGATACAGACGGAAACCCTGTAGTTGGCTATTACGATTTTACCAATGGTAATTTGAAAATATTGCATTGTGATGACCCAAATTGTGCTGGAGATGAATCGAAAAATATCAGTTCTCCAGATACAACAGGCTATGTAGGCGCATATCTCTCTATGAAACTTGATCCTGAAGGTTATCCAATCGTCAGTTATTTTGACGCAACGAATTCAAACTTGAAAATACTACATTGTGATGACCCAAACTGCGCTGGAGATGAATCCGGGAACATTAAAGTTCTAGATTCCAGTGGCGAGGTAGGTTTATACACATCCTTAGCCCTCGATGCAGCAGGTAATCCTGTCGTCAGCTATTATGACTTTACTAATGGCGATCTTAAAATCGTGAATTGTCTGAATCAAATTGGCAGTAAAAAGTAAAACCATCTTAACCTAAGGATAATTCCTGGGCGGGAATGGGGTCACCCATTAAAAGGCCTCTTGTCAAAGAATAAATTTTCCCGTCCAAAGAAAAATAGTTTTTTCTTTTGCAAGGGTTACTAGCTGGACTCCCTGTTTGCCTGTAATCTTCCTTTCCTATCTGCACCCGCTATTTCTTCGGTATTTTGTCAGTGAGTCCTCCACTGCACCAGTCACCCATCAGGATCAAGGCTGATTGTATGGAAGAACTTCTCTGGTTCGATCACACAAGCATCTTGCAAAAAAAGGAGAAGCATAACTATTCTTTATTCTTAGTTTAATCTTTAAGCTGATTACAAAGTTTATTAAATTAACATATTGTTCGAATAGCATTGCTGCTTATCTGCAGATATTGACGCGTTGCTACTATCCGTGCTATCTCTCATCTGAAAGTGAAGATACAAAAAGAGGGGTAAGCGCAGATACCGACTCTGTTTCGCTTCGATCTGATAATCTTAATTGGTGAAATGTATAAAATGTTACCGAAATTCTTCTCTGTATTTATTTTTTACGTAAAATTCATCCTTAAGAAACAAGATGTGAATTCCTAGTGGACGAAAAGCCAATTACTTTGCCGACAATATTGACACCTGAAAAGGGCTGCAATAAGGTGTCCCTACATCTTCAATACGATAGGTATTTAAAAAAAGCCCTGGCCAGAAAGTCGAGGAGACTCGCATATGCACAACAATATTCCGCTTCGTTTGACGAAATTCCTCCAGTCGGAAGCATCTGGCGGAATTTTGCTCATGGGTGCCGCAGCCCTAGCTTTGATCCTCGCTAATACCCCTCTGAGCAGGTTTTACGATCTTATAATAGCCACCCCGGTACAAATCAGGGTCGGTCCTCTTGAAGTAGCCAAACCTCTTTTACTCTGGGTAAATGACGGACTGATGGTAGCTTTTTTCTTTCTGGTTGGACTCGAACTCAAGCGGGAACTGCTCATTGGCGAACTGTCGAATAAAAGCAAAATCCTCCTGCCAGCCTTTGGAGCCCTTGGCGGCATGCTGGTCCCATCACTTCTCTATATCGCTGTCAATTTCGGCGATCCTGTTGCCATGCGGGGCTGGGCGATTCCTGCAGCAACGGATATTGCCTTCGCCCTCGGTATCCTTTCCCTGCTTGGTTCGCGTGTGCCAAACAGCTTGAAAGTACTGCTGACCTCGCTGGCCATATTCGACGATATCGGCGCCATTGTCATTATTGCTATTTTCTACACCGATGCCATCTCTCTGGCCGCCATCGCTGTTGCGGGCAGCTGTCTTTGTCTCCTGTATTATTTGAATCGGCGAGGTATTGAAACCATTAGCATGTATGTCTTCATTGGCTCGATCATGTGGCTGGCCCTGCTCAAATCCGGTGTCCATGCCACTCTCGCCGGGGTTCTATTGGCCATGTTCATCCCCATGCACTCCCGACAAAGGCCAAACCACTCGCCACTTAAAGAGCTTGAGCACGATCTCCACTCAGCTGTGGCGTTTTTTGTCCTGCCAATTTTCGCTTTTTGCAACAGCGGTATCAATCTTTCCAACGTCACCGTCGATTTTTTCGTCCATGGTGTGCCTGTCGGAATCGCTGTGGGCCTCTTTATTGGTAAACAACTCGGTATTTTCATTTTTATCTGGCTGGCCATCCAAATGAAACTATCGACCATGCCTCGCAGTATGTCCTGGCCTTCCCTTTACGGTATGGCAACCCTCTGCGGAGTCGGCTTTACCATGAGTCTTTTCATCGGCTCGCTCTCCTTCGATCAGACAGCCAGCCAGCTGACCTTTGATGAGCGCCTGGGTATCATCACTGGTTCCCTGCTTTCCGGTGTCGTCGGTACCCTGATTCTTCGAAAGACTTTACCCGCAAAATAGAACCTTATACTTGATAATACTCAAAATCGATATATCCGGAATTATACGAAATTATTTTTATATCATAAAAGGCATCCCGCCAAAATTTACATAATGGCGAAGATATGGCAGGAACACTTCTAACCCGTCTTGTTTTTGTTCTGCCACAAAATAGAAATAACCAATATAAACAATAAAGTCAGAGAATAAATTGGGATTGGATCAGCAATAAAAAGTATCAATAACCAAATCACGCTATAGAAAACAACCACCGATTCAGATTGGATGGTCTTGCTAATAAACAACAAGGCTATAATTCCACAAAATGACAGGAAAATTGCAAAGAACCAAATAATATCATTTGTTGACGAAAAAGGTTCACCGGGACCTGCTTCAGAACGTGACTTAATACCTATCAGCATTCGCCTTTCCATAAGGTAATGAAGAGGCATCATGAAAAAATAATCTAAATAATCTGTCCAGTTAGATAAAGATTGACCATGAGTTCGAACTATCAATCGTGTTCGAGTTGCATCCACTTCATTAAGCAAGAAACATCCCCAGTTTTCTAAAACAAAGGACTTTCCAGGATTTACAGAGACAACTGGAAAGTTATACTCAATAAAACTATAGGATGGATCAAGTGAAGCTTTGACAATGCGTCCCACTTTCATGTCTTTAAATTTCGCTTCGATTCGATTCCTTTCCCGATATTCATATCCGAGTAGTTTTTCAATAAACCAGTAACTGTAAAAACCACCTCGGTCAGATCCCAATTGAATGATCCAATCCCAAACATCTGAGATCGGAGCATTGATTGTAATACTGCGCGTAGAACTAATAAATGGCACCAGGTGATCACCTGGCATCGACATGGAGACTTCTTGATCGGTCGCCCCCCAAGAAAAAATATATGGTTTAATAAACACAATACCAATAATTATCTGGAGCCCCAATATCAATAAAATGAGCAATCCAAGTCTTCGTTTTTTATTCATTGTCTTCCAACTCAAATTTCAATATTACAGATATCCATGCAAACTCCCTCCAAACGCGCTTCACATCATCTATTGTGTTATTCACTAATTCATCCAGTGGGTTAGCGTAATCTTCTTCTGCTGTTATGCTGCTCGCATAATGTTAGCCCCTTACTCAATAGCGTGCCCTTCATCGGTCAAAATACGAGATCCGCCGCAAGGGGCTGTTATAGGTTTCCTTTCTCAATGATTTTTTTTAGGTTTTGCCCTTCTTCTTTTAAATGTATCTTCATCGATTTAATACCTTTTTCAATACGGGTTTTTGCTAAAAGCTTTCCTATACGCCCGATTCTGTAAATTCCCTTTGCTGTAAAAATGCAACCCTCTGCCGTGGGATGAATAATAAATAAATTTATTGGAATAAAAATTCTCAGAAATTTACTCCTTGGTTTATATTCAATTAATTGGTTTGCTATAACTTTTGTTACTATAAACTTAAATGTATGCTTAACACCATGAACATACTCTTTAGCAACAACAACCGAATCCTCTTCCCAAGGATTACCTTTTAACCATTTCATAGAGATATGATCCCTGGGATGCCATTTACAATAGCTTTCATCATCAGCCAACGAAATGATAAAGTTAAAGACAACGTCTGGTTTGGCTTTTACCTCTATTGAATCTTCTATAATTATATCTTCAAATATTTTCATTTTGGCTATAACGTGAAATTCGGCTAACCCGCACCGTTTTTGGGGTCCCGAAGAAATGACTTGTTGTATAAATAATTATACTTTTTTGTCTTTATTTCCTGTTTTTGCTTTATTCCGCTTTTTCCCATTAACGAGGTTTCTCTTTTGAAATGGCCACCTATGCTGTACTAATTCGTGTGATTCTCAATGAAGGCCAGGCGAATTCCAAGACAAATAAACATAGAGCCTAATATTCGGTCAAGTAAGGTAGAGAATTGACTGTTGTTGCGGAAAAATGTTGTTGTTCTAGCAGCAATTAAAACGAGTACAAACTCAATTACCATACCAATTAAATTAACGAGAAAACCGAGTATAAGAATCTGCGCCGGTTCGCTCCCTAATTCCTGACGAACAAATTGCGGTAAAAAGGACATAAAAAAAATGGCAACTTTAGGGTTTAGGAGATCGATCATTGCTCCTTGCCTGAAGGCTTTCCAGAATGATGAATGCTCTTTTAATTCAACAGGAATAACAAAAGAAATTCTTTTCGACCTTAAAGCCTTCACCCCAAGATAAATAAGATATGCTGCACCGACATACTTAACAATTGCGAAAGCCATGGCAGAAGTAGCAAGGATAGCTGAAAGGCCAAATGCTGCTGCAAAAATATGTATCAAAGATCCGCTACAAACCCCCAAGGATGACGCAATTCCAATCTTTCGTCCTTGAGTTACTGTCCTAGAAAGGATGTAAATCATATCTGGACCAGGTGTGATATTTATCGCAATGGCTGCAGATAAAAATAACAACCAATAAGAGTATGAATCCATATTAAATCCTTTGGTGTATTCCGCCCTGAATTCCTTTGTGTCCCATGAATTTCAATCCCACGGAACCTTCACCGAAGTGCTATGGCCCGTCGCGTATGTGAAATGGCATAAGGGAAAGAACCTTTTTGCACATGTGAACTGAGATGTTTAAGAACTACCTCATGTGTGTTGCCTGGTTTCTTCCACCATTGCTCATATATCCAATTTCCCACAGTCTCAAAATGTTCAGGGCATTCAGATAATTGTTTAAGTTCCAAATTGATCTCCATTTCTACCAGCGAATCGCAGAGTGACGAAGTCAGCACCGCGATTCACAGTGGCAAAGTCGCAGTAAACCAGTAATTATAAACTGCTTATCCCTTATTTTGTAATGTATACACAAAGCAACCTTGTTAGGCAACAGAGTAATTAGAACATTATTCTTGCGATATTGTTTTTGACGTTCAAATCACCAGCACCAGCTTGTAATGAACAAGACAAGATGTTCAAAGGTAGCTGATTTATACAATGTTCATGAAAAGTCAGGAAAAAACATTTGACAAATATAATTGCTATTATTATAGTTGCCACACCAACCACCATAAATAGGTCGTAATCAAGATATGTCAAAAAACAGTAATGAAAATTCACTCGGCTATGCCATCGGTAAAACAAACTGGTACCTAAAAACCCTTTTAAACAAGCTTTTAAGGGAAGAGGAATGCCGTGTAACAACTGAGCAATGGCTTGTATTAAAGGTGATTGACGCGAATCCGGGTATGTCACAAACTGAAGTGGCGGAAAAGAGCCAAAAAGAAAAAACCAACATAACGAGGATTATCGATCTACTGGAAAAGAGTGGATGTATCGAACGACGGAAAGATGAAAATGACCGTAGATTCTACCGAATACATGCAACTGAAGAGGGAAAAGAAGTGTTAAAAACAGTGAACCCGATCACAGGGAAGACTGAGGAAATCTGCACGCGGTCACTCAACACGAAACAGATAGAGAAAATAATAGATTCTCTAAATGTCGTTTGTGACAATATTAAAAAGGAACTGTAATTCAATTTTTTTAAGCTAATAGTTGCTACACAAACCATATTAACAGCAACCAACGAGGAGGAGTCATGTTTCACAAGTGCAAAATAACGGTCATAAAAAGAGGGTGTGATATGGATCTGGTTAACTCTTTTGTAAGTAATCCCGAGAAGTTTTCTATCTGCAATCAGGTGAAAGACAATCAGGAGTTTGTCATCAATAATCCTTACGAAATGCCAGAGGGAATTTGTGCCTTTGCCTGGGCTGACATTCGCCCACAGATTCTAGCCATCGCGTCGGGTGGCACATTTTCTTTCTCGAAGGACAAAAATACAGCCATAGCAACCTGTTCGGATCCATTCCGTCCTGTGATATTTAAAATTGAAATACTTTCTAACCTGGATTTTTCATGAACATTTAAAACATCACAAAGGAGTAGAAAAGAAGATGTCAAAGAAAATTGCTTACATCCATGGCAGCCCAAGAAAAAATGGCAATACGGCTGCGATTTCCACAATAGTTATTCAGGAAGCAGTCAAGAAAAATGCTGCAGTGACTGAGATTTATGCAACACAACTAAAGTTTCAAGTGCCTGGCTGTTTGAGCTGCATGAAATGCCATCAATCCAATGACTTTGCATGCGTGATTGGTGATCAGCTCGCCGCAATACTGACCACTCTGCCCAACTACGATACGATTGTCCTGGCGACACCAACCTACTGGATGAGCTACCCTGCCCAAGTTAAAATGCTTGTCGACCGCATGGGCTCGCTGATGAAATTTACTGAGTCAGGGGAAATCCGCACACCGCTGGCGGGCAAAGCATTTGCCCTGCTGACAACAGGAACTGGCGCTCTGAAAAACAATCTGGACCTCCTTGAACAACAATGGAGAAACGTCGCGTATATGCTGTCATGTAACTTTACCTCCTGCCTCTTTCCAAATGCGCCCAAAAAGATCGGCGCGCTGATTGATGATCCGTTAACTTTGGGTAAAGCCCAGGAGTTTGGCAGACAGCTGGCGTCATAGCAGAAAAACTATCTTAGCGCCGATTTCTCATGGACATTGGCATATTTAAAAGATTTCATCTCTTGCTGAGAAGAGCTGATGAAACCGGTTTAATCGCAATTTGACACAATGTTCATGAGACGTCCATACTTAGGAGGCTGAAGAGAAACAGTTTCCGTATTCTTAGGAGAAACGATATGAAAATGAAACACATTCTATCCACCATTCTGTCCTGTACTATTTTATTAGGTTTGCTTGGATGTGGTTTCTGTCAAAACGAAGACGAACCAAAGCTCAAGAGGAAGATTATAAATCCTTGGACATGGCAGGACAATCGCGGTTTTGTGCAGGGGCATGAAGTAGCTGATGTAAAACGGATGATGATTACTGCCGGGCAGGTTTCAGTTGATGCTGACGGAAATCTCCTGCATCCAGGAGATATGGAAAAACAGATCACAAGGGTGCTGGATAACATGGAGACGCTGTTGAATCAAAGTGGCTTCAAGCTCTCTGATGTCGTCCGGTTCACGTACTTTACTACAGATGTTCATGCGTTTACCAAGGCAGCCCCAAATGTACTCATAGATCGCCTGGCTCAGGCTCGGTGTAAACCGGCAACATCACTGATTGGTGTTAAGGAACTTTTCCATCCAGGCTGCGTTGTTGAGATAGAAGCCACAGCTGTTCAGTAAAATGGTCAGCGATGAATCATGAGTGTTTCAGGGCCAATCAGCGCTTTGATATTTTCGCCGTCTCCTATAAGTCCTTTTCCTGTATTGTTGAAGGAAATTTGAAGGACATGCAGTAAATAAGATTGCATGCGCTTATCTGTAATGGTTTTTCATAATAACGCGCGATACAAACTAATTTTCATAGCCAATAATCCTTTTTCATGCCATAATGATTCGGCATAAAAATAGGAATTCATAAAAATGGCTATTTATAACGAAAATTCACACGACAGAATTGTTTTTCACGACTTTTCCAGCCCAGAGAAGGGTTCCCACCTGGCGGGGTACTCCGCTTTGATTGAGGCGCATGAGCTTAGAGTTCCTGCTCCTGATACCCTCTGCATTACAGGCACGAAGCACAAAAAATATGCAGATGGCCGTTGGAATATCTTTACCCCCCGTCACAGACCGGAAGAAACACTTTATGGGCACCTCACATTTGCCCTAAAGTATGAAGGTATTGACCTAGCGGTCCTCAATGCCTTGTTCCAAACTATCAAAGCAGAAGAGATCGAATCTATAGTCCGTTCAGAGCCAACCGGGATCTATAGCCGGAAAATATGGTTTTTATGGGAATGGCTGCGAGATGAGCAGCTGGATATTGAAGACGCCACAAAAGGGAACTTTGTTCCTCTGGTCAACAGTAAGCTGCAGTATGAAGGAAAACCCACTCTCTCCAGGCGGCATCGCGTTCGAGATAACCTGCCAGGAACAAAGAAGTTCTGCCCCTTAATACGAAAGACAAAGAAGCTTGAACAATATTTGGGAAAAAAACTTTCCGAAGAAGCCGTAAAAAATATTGGTCAGACGCACCCCGATCTTTTAAGCAGGGCAGCAGCTTTTCTCTTACTTAAAGATTCCAAAGCATCATATACCATTGAGGGCGAAACGCCGCCCCATGGCCGCATCGAAAGATGGGGCAGAATTATCGGAGAGGCAGGAAGCCGTGAGCTCAGTATCGAAGAGCTTGAGTATTTGCAAAAACAAATGATAACCGATAGTCGGTTCATCGAGCCTGGCTTACGCAGGGAAGGCGGTTTTGTCGGTGAACATGACCGGACATCAGGTATGCCCATGCCTGATCATATCTCTGCCCGCCCGGATGATCTGGAAGCGCTCATGGCTGGGTTGATCGAAACCTACGAGCTTCTGCGTGAGGATGAATTCAATGCAGTACTCATGGCCACGATTATCGCTTTTGGTTTTGTATTCATACACCCCTTTGAAGATGGCAATGGTCGGATTCATCGTTATTTGTTTCACCATGTCCTGGCTGAAAAAGGTTTTGTACCAAAGGGGCTAATATTTCCAGTGTCCGCTGTTATCCTGGAGCGCATTGATGAGTATCGTAAAACCCTTGAACATTTTTCAAAGCCCAGACTTGGCTTAATTGAGTGGCGTCCCACAGAGAAAAACAATGTTGAAGTGCTCAACAACACACTCGATCTATATCGCTATTTTGATGCGACCAAACAGGCAGAATTTTTCTTCGCATGCGTTGAAGAAACAGTCTCTCAAACCCTGCCTGACGAAGTTGAATATTTGAGAAAATACGATCTGCTCAACGAATTCATAAAAAACTATATCGACATGCCGGATAAGCTTGTTGATCTGTTGATCCGTTTTTTATCGCAAAATGCAGGAAAGCTCTCAAAGCGCAGCAGGGCAAAAGAATTTGAAAAACTGACAGACAAAGAAATTCAAGCCATTGAGGTAAAGTACCGCGAGATATTCTAAAGCGGCTGAGCTGCATGTGGTCTTTTCAATTTGATGGCAAGCAAGGTTTTTCATGTGATGGAAGAAACACATTTTAGCATTTATAATTCTCTACTTAAAGGCATAACAGACTCTTCAGTGGGCAAGTTCGCTGTTATTTGCTAATTATCACCTCTCTTACCTTCATGGTAAGTTCCCGTATTGAAAACGGTTTCTGAATGAAATTGATGCCCTTGTCTATCACTCCGTGATGAGCGATAACATTTGCCGTATAACCAGACATATAGAGTATTTTTAGATGAGGGCATCGCAATCTAAGGCTTTCCGCGAGATCACGGCCATTCATCTCTGGCATTATCACATCAGTAATGAGTAGGTTGATGGTGCCAGCATAATTCTCCACCAACTTTAAGGCCTCATTGGGTGAGGTTGTAGTCAACACTGTATACCCTTGCTTTTCCAACATCATCTGACTAATTTTGAGAATCTTAGCATTGTCCTCAACGATCAGAATAGTTTCGGAACTATACACCAGCGGTGAAACCTCTCTTTCTTTCATAAGCTCATCGGTTTCAGCCTTATGCCGCGATAAATAAATCTTGAATGTTGAGCCATGAGCAGGCTCGCTGTAAACATTTATAAAGCCCTTATTTTGTTTAACAATACCGTATACCATGGAAAGGCCCAACCCGGTCCCTTTCTCTTCTCCCTTTGTCGTAAAAAAGGGCTCGAAGATGTTGTCAAGAATTTCACGCTCTATACCGCAACCGCTATCGCTAACAGCCATCATCACATAATCTCCCGCAATAAATCCCGGATGCTCGTCGCAATAGTCCTCGTCAAAAGTGCAATTATTTGTTTCGATGACGATTCTCCCAACGCCCGTGATACTATCCCGGGCATTTACGCACAGGTTTACCAAAATCTGATCTATCTGACTGGAATCTATCAAGACTTTCCAAATATTTTTCCCTGGGGACCAGATAAGATGGATATCTTCACCAATAATTCGCTGCAGCATCTTGATCATATTTTCAACGACGTTATTCAGATCAAGAACCTTCGGGGAAATGGTCTGTTTGCGTGCAAAGGCTAACAGTTTGCGGGTCAGATCGGCGGAATTTTCAGCAGCTTTTCTAATGTCCTGCAGCGCAGCAAATTCGGGTTGAGCCGGATCGATTTGATCCAGCAATAATTCTGTTTCCCCAATGATAATTCCCAACATGTTGTTAAAGTCGTGGGCAACACCTCCAGCCAGTCGACCGACAGCCTCCATTTTCTGGGACTGTGTTAACTGAGCCTGGAGCTTTTCTTTTTCAGCCTCCGCTTTAATACGTTCGTTGATATCAATTCTTAGACCGGTCAAATGGGCAGGCTTATTGTCCTTATCCCTTTCAAGCACATATCCTATGACGTAATGCCAGCGATAAGAGCCGTCCGCGTGCTTCATACGTGCTTCATAGTGATATTCGTTGGTTTCAAAATTGAGAATACTGTATATTTTCTCCTTGACCATCTTCCTGTCTTCCGGATGCACCCGTTCAAGCCACGTGTCCCTGTCCGAAGCACCAGAAACAGGTTCATAACCAAGCATGGTGTAATAAATCGGAGATGCATACCAGGTATCATTGGTAACGTTCCAATCCCATATTCCGATATTGGCAACTTCCAGCGTCAACCGCAGGCGCGCCTCGCTAAATCGAAGTTTCCTTTCAATGCGATTACGCTCAGTTATATCTCGGGCGATGCCCAATACGCCGATAAGGTTTCCATAATGATCATGCATTGGTGTTTTTATGGTTTCGAGTAATTCCTCATGGCCATCATCGGTGTAAGTTACCGTTTCTTCGTTCACCATCGGTTTCCCGCTGGCAATGGCAGCCATATCGTTCTTGCGGAAAAAGTCAGCTTGCTCCTTACTCACAAAATCGTAGTCTGTTTTTCCGACAATATCCTTTTCCAATGCACCATATAAGCGTTCAAATCTTCGATTACAGGCAAGAAAGACACCATCCTTGTCCTTTAACCAAACAAGATCCGGTATTGTTTCAATGAGAGTACGTAAAAGTGTTTCACGATGAAGGAATGCGCCATTATCTTCCTCTCTCCTGGATTCTTGTTCCTCCAACTCCCGAACCCTTTGTAATAATTCTTCGTATGTTGGTTTTCTATTCATTCTGGATCCAAGAATACTGACACCCGAGAAGAGTGAACAATCTGGCGTCATTTAAAGTTACAATAAAAAGGAATAAAACAAAGTCATCAAACGAGATCAGCTTAATCAGGTGGAACATTTAGCAATTGGATTATTTAACATTTCCATCATCGTCGACTAAATCCGGGTAGAGCTCCTTCATGCACTTAGGACAAAGACAATGGCTAAATTCCACATCACTGTGGGTACTGATATAACCTTCGATTTGATTCCAGTATCCCTTGTCATCTCGTATCTTCTTGCAGGAAGAACATATGGGCAAAAAACCACTCAAAAGTTTTACCTTCTCAAGTGCTTCCTTGAGATCACGAATAAGCTCTTCCCGTTCTGCCTCTATTCGTCTGCGCTTTTCTATCATTGAATTGAATGCCCCCGCCAACTCCCCGACCTCGTCATTTGAGATGATAGCGACTTGAATGGCCAGGTCTCCCTGACCGAAAGCCTCTACAGCCCTGGCGAGCATGAGCAGTGGTTTGGTAATGGCACGAGAAAATATTAACGATGTGATGATGCCGAGCAGCAACACACCGATGGAGAACAGTACGATGGACTTCACGATGTCGTCCACATCTTTCAAAATTGCTTCTTCAGATAATCCTAGATGCAGAACCCCTATTTTTCCCTGCAAGAGAGGAACGGCAATATCTTGAACAGATCCTTGGTCTGTTAACAGGTCCTTTAAGGAGAAGGGCCGCGTCAGATCTGCCTGATGAGCCAGTTTCAGATCCTTTGCGACCGGATATGTAAATGTATGAGCGATATCGTTCCCATCCTCGTCCAGCACATAGGCATAGACGATATCATCCTCCTCTTCCATCAAGTCTTTCAAATACATTGTGATCTCGAAATAACGTTCTGTGATGACAGGGTTCACACAGTCAGCGGCGATTCTCCTGGTCAACACCACGCCCTTGTCAAGCAACATGTTATGCAGCTTATTATAGATGACTGTTTTTGCAAAAAAGATCATCCCGAGGCCGAAAAACAATGTCACTACAAAAAGACTTACAAGGATCTTGACCCTTATGCTTAGGGAGGCCATGACTTATTTCTCCAGCTTTTTTATCTTGAGCCAGTCAACCATTTCCCTTACTGAGTCATAAGCCCTGTCGTCAATCACAACAAATTTATCAATATTCATCTTCTTCAGGATCTCCTGGCCTTTCGCATCAAGGTGCGCATTCAGAAATGCCCGTTTCAATTTATCCTTGAGAGCTGGATCAAGATTCTGCGGGACGGCCACAGGCGGAATGGCATAGGCCGGGGATTTTTTCAATATGCGCGTCTTTGATGTGAATTCAGGATTGGTTACATTGAGATATTCCCATATAAGACTGTCTACGGCCGCCCCATCTACAATTCCCTGCGCTACCGCTTTGATGGATTTGTCATGGGAATAGGTGAATATTACTTCCTTGAAAAATCTCTCCGGCGTTTTATTCATTTTTGCCAACATGTAGGTCGGAACCAGCTTGCCAGTGTTGGAAAGAGGATCTGTAAAGGCAAACCGCTTACCTTGCAGTTCCTCAAATGAGTGGAGGGGACTATCCTTTGCCACCAGAATATAGGAGTAGTAAACAGTGGAGCCATATACCTGTGGAGCGACAAGCAGTTCCAGACCGAATTGCTTCTTGCCCTCTGTATAAGGCCCGCTGCACACAAACGCCGCTTCCAGTTTCCCCGTCTTGAGCATTTCGTTGATCTCAGCGTAGCTTTCGCGATCAACATACTCAATTTTTTCTCCTATCTTATCCTGAATATAGCGAAGGAGGTCCCTATAATAGACGACTCCTTCTTTCGGAGTGATCATTCCGCCGATAGCGATTCTCACTTTCGCTTTTTCTTGTTTTTTTTCCAATGCGGTTTCTGCCTGTTCAAGAATAATTATTTTCTCCTCTTTCCTGTCACATCCACTTAATCCCATTAAAATCACTGCAACTATGAGCGTAGAGGAGAGAATTTTAAGCATGACATTCCTCCTTAACCAAAAACGGCTGATAAAAACGTATTGCATATATTCAACACACTTGTCGATTGATCGTCGTCAATTTGTCGCCGGGAACAGGTAATTATCCAGAAGGCCGTCTGGTGGCATCCCGTAAGTGTTTCGCTCATATTCTGATGCTCTCTCAAAGCCGTTTAATAGTTTTAATATTAGATAGATAGGATGGATAGTTAGTGCAAGCTGTTAGTGTTGACTCTCCGCATAATAGCACATTTTAGGTGTTCTAATCAAATTGGGCACACACATTTGAGGTTGTCGGTCTTATTGTTCCCAATGAGGTTAGAGTTGGTTATGCAACTATCTGGACTTTTGTCACAAAAACCAGCAGGCCTTTCTTGGTAAATTATGAAAGAATCGGGATTTTGGCTATCTGACATCTGAATAAAAGAGGCCCCCTTGTTGTTCCAGAAGAATCCATCTACAGAGAAAAATCTGGTATTGGTCGGAGAGAGTGATGTTCTGACGACTATGGCCCTATATATACTAGTGAAAGCATCACTCTGAAAGAGGTGCTGTGTACTGTGTGATAAAAATTGTTTCCGGATATTACAATTTTTCATATTGACATTTTAGACTCAAGTGTAATATTAGACCCCAGTCTAATTATATAGCAAGGGAGATTATGGGACAGAAAAAAGGATTACGACAAAAAAAGAATATCCAAGTAAAGGATGCTCTTTACAATGCCGCCATACAACTCTTTCAGCAGCAAGGTTTTGATGCGACGACAGTGGATCAGATTGCCCTGAAAGCAGGATACAGCCGTGCCACCTTTTTTAACCATTTCGGCAACAAACAGGGGGTTCTGCGGCACTACGGCCAGGAATTACGGATCATCGTCGAAGAGCTTGTAGCACAGGCAAGTCCTGGAACCTCTTCGCTGGATTTGATTCAGCAGGTTCTAATGTCGATGATCAAGGAAGCCACGGACCACCTTGAAGAAGTAAGGCTTATCTCTACCTACAGCGTACTCGATCCATCATATATGACGAATCCAACTCCTTCTCGAAAGCGCATTTCTGAAATTCTCACCCAACTCGTATCACAGGCGCAACAGGAAGGCGAAATCAGAACGGATCTGACCGCAGAAAATTTATCTCTCCATATATTCCTGTTGTATCAAGGAGTGGTCTTTGCCCTGGTAGTCATGGGTACTGGCAATGCCAACTCTTTGATACATTCAATGTGGCAGTTCATCTTAGGAGGAGTGCAAGGTGACGATCCTGCAGCTTGATGCAACTACACCTATGGACAACCTGGCAGTCGGCGGTAAGAGTGCAGGGTTGATTCGACTGGTTCGGCTTGGGATACCTGTCCCAAAAGCCATAATATTAACAGCGGCATACTATTCGGCTCAGGCAAGACGGTGCGGTTTGATTGAAAAAATACGCCCATCGCTGGAAAAATCGGACTGGATGAGAGTCGAAAAAATTGCTCGGAAGACATTTTTTTCTGAACCGTTGAATGACGAACTATCTGAATTCCTTTTGTGTTCCTACCGAAAAATGAATGCACCTGCTGTCGCTGTTCGCTCCTCTGCGACCTGTGAGGATCAGAAAGAGGCATCTGCGGCAGGCCAGTATGACACTTTTCTTAACATTGGCAATGGAAAAGATCTATTACATGCTGTTCGTCAATGTTGGGCCTCATTATGGAACCATAGAGCACTGATCTATCGCCATCGTTTGGGAATCGATCATTTTTCCGTTGAAATGGCCGTGATTATACAGGAGATGGTTCCCGCCGACGTTTCGGGTGTTCTTTTTACAGTCGATCCGTTGGCCCATGATCAATCAAAGATGCGACTTGAAGTTATTACCGGGCTGGGGGATGCGCTCGTTTCGGGAACCAGGGACAGCAAAACCCTTCTTGTGGATCGCAAAGCTCAGGGAAAAACTATGCCGACTCTTCCAGGACTCCTGGACAGAGAACAGGTGGCTGAACTGTATTCCATGGGACTATCGATCGAGAACGCTCTCAATGGAGCTCAGGATATCGAGTTTTGTCTTGCGAACAGGAAGATTTTTCTTCTGCAGACCCGACCGATGACCGCCTTGACCAGACCAACCGTTGAAGCTATCGAGCCGCTGGGCAAGCCGTCTTTTTTGGACAAGATGATCAAGCCCTTTGCCGACGAGAGGTATGTAGTGGCCCCTCAGCCTCTTGACAACATCGTAGTCCGCCTCTTGATCGGCGGCCATCTGTATGCAATAAAAGAGTGTGGGGCCAAAGTAAAAGCCGAAGACGAAGACGCAGTAAAGTCTCAAATCTGGAGACAGGCTTATCGGATGCCGCCTATACACCATCTCTGGATGATGTTTTTCCAGAGCATGCCACTTCTCTACCGGCAATTGAATACGGATTGGTTGACGTGGTGGAACACCGGCCCAGAAATTGAATTGAGAGCTGTGTCGGAATCTGAGAACCTTGCCCTTCTACAGGATCAGGAACTCTTCTCCCGGGCAGATTCCATTCTCTCCACCTGGGAGCGACATTTAAACATAAGAATGAGCGCCGCTGGCGGTATTAGGTGGGAATTCCTGCTGAAATCCATAGTGTTCCTCGCAGTGGGCCCCAAGAAGCATCGGCAGGTCTTGGCTGATCTGATGGCTGGAATTCAGACACCAACAGTAACTATGAACGAAGATCTCTGGCAGCTTTCCTGCCTCGCCCGTCAAGATTCGACTGTCTTGGCGTGTGTGCAACGAATGGAACCGGACCGTCTGCAAGAATCTGAAGAAGGTCGAAGATTTGCTGAGTCTTTCGACAAATTTATAGAAAAATATGGCCATCGGGAAGGAGCTTGCTGGTATTTGACAACTCCTACCTGGCGACATGACCGCGACCAGGTTTGGAGAATTCTCGCAAGCTTGGCAGGGAGTGATGTGCGGACAGGAAAACTAACGCATGCCCGTATTCGCCGCATGTCTGCTTTTGCCTTGGTGGAAAAACGGTTGCACGTTATTCCATGTTTGCCCAAGGTTTTTCGATGGTTGAGGTTTCATCTTTATCGGATGAATGTATTCCGTGAGAAGAGCCACTATGACCTCACCCGCCCACTGGATACGCTTCAGAATTTTGCTAAAGAATGGGCTCGCAGGCTTTTAGACCGTGGTGTCCTGGAGCACGAAAGCGATATAGGCTTTCTTACCTACAATGAGGTTCGAAAATGGCTATGCGAAAGTCCTCCGGCACCAGCCGATGCCAAGAGATTGATTGCAACACGTCGTGCAACCTACCAACTGGTCAATACTGCCTGGCAATCTGAAAGAGAAGGAAAGCCTTGCAGTGGTAAAAAACTCAAAGGTGTTGCGGCAAGTCCCGGAACTGTCAGGGGCAAGGTCAGGATGATCCATAGCGAACATGAGTTCGATAGGCTCCGTAAAGGAGAGGTGCTGGTAAGCCCCTATACAAATCCTGCCTGGACGCCGCTTTTTTCAGTGGCTGCGGCAGTGATCACCGAAACGGGAGGTGCAGCATCCCATGCTGCCATCGTGGCTCGTGAATACGGAATCCCGGCAGTCATGGCGATCCCCGGAGCAACACAAATCTTAATAGATGGACAGGACGTCCTGGTCGACGGCGGCAAAGGTCTTGTTTTTCAGTAATTTTTTCTACAACCTCTTCGAAAAGGCGAAAATACCATGATCGAAAAAGCATTCAAGGGCAATCGTGCCTATTGGCTATGGATAATTTTTCTGTCCGTCGTTATTACTGTCGCGGGCATATGTTATTTGCGGCAGTACGTTTTCGGACTGGGCCTGACCGGTATGGGCCGCGATCTATCATGGGGTTTGTATATCTCGCAATTTACCTTCCTGGTGGGGATAGCAGCCGGTGGGCTTATGCTGGTTCTTCCCTACTATATCCATGACTTCAAGGCCTTTGGAAAAATTACCATCCTCGGTGAGTTTCTCGCCATAGCCTCAATCGTCATGTGTGGAATGTTCATCATGGTAGATCTCGGCCAGCCTCTCCGCGGACTCAATCTCTTCCTCCATCCCACACCTGGTTCCATGCTTTTCTGGGATGCCATGGTCCTGATTGGTTACCTGATACTGAATATTATCTGCGCTTGGGTAATTCTTACCTCCGAACGGAAACAGGTGCAGCCCCCGAAGTGGATCTATTTTTTCATCTATCTCTCAATACCATTTGCCGTCTCGATTCACACCGTCACCGCTATGCTTTATTGTGGCCTCCCCGGTCGCCATTTCTGGCTCTCGGCGATTACCGCTCCCCGTTTTCTTGCTTCCGCCTTCGCGGCCGGTCCAGCCTTGATAGTCATCGCCTGTCTGATCATGAAAAAGCTTACCAAATTCGATGCCGGGAACAAGGCAATAGGCAAACTCATTACTATCATTATCTACGCGGCTCTTATAAATGCATTTTTTGTCCTCCTTGAATTCTTTGTTTCCTATTATTCAAATGTTCCAAGCCATAAGCATACACTCGAATACCTTTTTTTTGGTTTCAAACATAACGCTCAGCTCTACAACAACCTGGTGCCATTTACATGGAGTTCTGTTGTCCTCTGTTTTGGAGGTATCACTCTTCTCGCCTCTCTCAGGATAGCGAAGATTTCAACGGACGTGACGACGGCAATCGGGTGTGCAATGATCTTTGTCTCTCTCTGGCTGGATAAGGGACTTGGATTTGTTTTAGGGGGGCTTGCTATTAATCCGCTAAATGAGATTATTGAGTATTACCCAACCGCCAATGAAATCGCTATTACTCTTGGAATATGGTCAGCTGGGTGTTTGCTTGTTACCCTGCTTTATAAAATCGCCCTGACTGTCGAGCTGGAATCGTAAAGATCACTTTTTCACATATAACATCTATACGCCACCGATTTGAGGAAAAATCCTGGTAACGGATACTCTCTTTTCGGCCTGGCCGAGGCATTGGTCATGCAGGGAAAAACCGAGGATGCGGAAGGGGTCGAGAAACGCTTTGCCAAGTCTTGGGTGGACGCCGCACATCAGCTCGCCTCTTCACGTTTTGACAAAACCCTTTAAAATATTGTCAAAGATAATACAGATACTTCCAAACATTGGCAACGAATGCCGCAACCAAAACAACAGATGAGTGAGGGGGAGCATTGTGTAATCCAAGATAAAAGGCGAAACCTTTGGGATGGAATGGAGCAAGGATTGACCAATGGATGTAAGTAATTTGATACAAAATATTTGAAATCACCTAAAAAGTAGAGTAAATCTGTTTTTTTTGCGAATACGCATTGGATCGACTTGAGGAAAATGTGTACTGGGGGATTTCTCTGGTCAATTTCCTTTTTTCTAACACAACAAAACCGAGGTCATTGTGCAAACACGTTCACAGTTTTTTTCAGAACCGATCCCCCTTTTCGTTCTCGCCCTTGTCATTGTCCTCCCCACCCTTTTGCCAACGGTCCTGTATGCAGCCTCACCTTTCGAAGAGGCGAACATTACTGTTACCACAGATGTTCGCGCCACAGCAGTGGAGCCTATCGGTGCCAATCTCACCAGTATAGCCGGCGGTACCAATTTTGCTGTCAACAATCATGTCTGGAACAGTGGTTTTGAACCCATGGTGCTGAGAAAATTTATTCGCATCAACCGCACCGGCAATGACTGGTTCGAGTGGGACCAGGAGGGTGGTCCTGGCTACTGGAACCTTGCCTGGACTGGGCTTTTCAATGGTGCCACCATCAGATTTTATCGGATCGTCGATGCTTCCGGCAACCCATTGAGCTATGCAGGCAGCACAGATATGTCCCAGATCAACGGGGCAGATCATGTCATCTTCCTTGGAGAATCAACCATTCCTATGCCTGGAGGGAGCCATCCTGAAGGCGGCTATATTGCTAATGACGATCGTGACGGCAATAGTTCCAATGACATGGCCAGGGTCTATATTGCCGACAGCAACCTTGATCTTCGATTTGGCGATTACGCCTATATTTACCTGAAGACAACATCCATTGGTCCGGAAACAAGCCCACCCGACCTGCGCCAGCATCACAGCGGGCTTAAATCGTTTTTCAACGCGACTTCAGGCGAATGGCAACCAGCCCTGGTGGCTCATCCCGAGCCATTGCCTCAATCCTTCACGGATCCAGGAGAAACCTGCCTTGAAGTAACTCTTCCGCAAACTGGTCTGGTACGACTTGGCCAGTACGTCTATCACCCCTTTGACCAAGGAGAGGGACAGTGGTACAGTCAGCTGCATCCAGGTGCGTCCTACCGCGTCTCTGTCTGGCTGCGTCAGGAAGGACTCGGCGACAACGGGCGGGCACGGTTCACTTTCAGTGGTGCCTACAATTCGGTAAGCCAGCAGGACTATTGGACAGTCACAGATCAATGGCAACACTTCAGCTATGATTTTGTTGCCCCTGATTATCCGACCAGCGGTTCGCATATCGCGCACAGGCTTGAATTCACCGGACCAGGCAAGGTCTGGATCGATAACTTTGTGCTTTATCGTAACGATCAGCAACATCAATTCAGACCTTTTACTCCTCACCAGGTTAGTTTTGACGAAATGATGGATTCGGTACCGCAAACTGGCATGAAACCGGCTATGCGCTTTTACGGCACTATCTTTCATCCTTCTTCAATAAGTGCCATGTTTGGCGACTATGCTAATCCGGAATACAGGGTCGCCTGGAACAGTGGTGTCGGCAGCGCCCCTAAAACGACCATCGCTCAAGTCATGTACTGGGCCTACATGACCGGTAGTAGTCCTGCAACCAGGATGGTCCCGTTTCTGACCTGCAATGAGGAGTATACCGAGGACGAGTGGAAGGCACTGGTTGAATACCTTGGTGTACCTTATGATCCGGCCACAGACACGCCGCAAACAAAACCCTATGCCTACCTGCGATACAAATATCGGGGAAATAACGGCAGACCATGGACTGAAGAGTTTCGTGAAATCATTGTAGAGTACGGCAATGAGACCTGGCACAACGGTGCTGGCGGCTATGGCTGGCATGGCTGGGGCCGGCCCGGGTACGTCCATAAGGGTGGCGTTGAGTATGGTCTTTTTGCCCGATATATGATCGACGAACAGGTCAGAGAGATGCCTGAGTGGGCCAGCTACAATCTCGGAAGCAAGATCAAGTTCTCACTTGGCGGCAACTATTCTGCCACTTCCAGTTCCTATGTCGAATCAGCGCTGCAACAGGGAGGCACCGTCAGCTACGCCGGCCACGCCAACTATGTTGGTCCGAAATGGGAAACAAACGATCCGGGTACTTCGGTATTTGACGACCACGGCGTACAAATGACCCTGTTGGGCATGAGCACAAGTATGAAAACTCTCATCGAAAATGCAGCGGCAATGCGGGAACAGCTGAACGGCAGTGGCGATACGAATTACCAGATCGTCGCTTACGAGGGAGGCCCAAGCGGCTATTGGACGAATCAGGACAATCAGGAAATTGATGAACTTTATGGTAAATCGGTGGCCATGGGGGTTGCCGCCCTTGACGCCTGGCTGTATTCGAGTCTTAACGGTTATACTCATCAGGCCTACCTCGGTTTTTCCTCGGGGAAATGGTGGTCATCCCATACCTTGCCTGAAGCTGGGGGATATCGCCCGCACCCTGGCTGGCTGGCGCTGAAACTACGTAACCGCTATGCCAGCGGCAGGGAAATGATAAATACAATACATACGAGTGAACCTACCATCAGCTCAGATGGTGAGGATATTCCTCTTATTTCAAGTTACGCTCTCAGAGATTCCAACTCAACATCGGTTTTCGTTCTCTCTCGTAAACTCGACGGCATCCATGACGGTATTAATTTTGGTGATGGTTACACGCCAGTGACACTTCATCTCCCCTTTGACAGGGTAAACAGCATCACCAGATATAGACTTGAGGCACCCGACGGCACTCCGGTGGACCCTCGCAATAGCAATCGATTCTCCGAGGAAGTGGTCATTGGCAGCAAAGAAATCGATCCGGCTCTGTTCTCCAGGGATTTTATCATTAATGAAAATACCGGGGGAGAAGCTGGCGGTATTCCGCCAGGCAGTATAAACCTCTATGTCTTTAACGCCAGAACCGCCATCATCCCCACACCTTCCCTGCTTCTGCTCCTGCAGTGAGCAGACGAGGTCCGCTTGAGCAAGCGAGTCGTTCGCATTTCCAGGCTAAGCCAAATCAAGCGGACAAAAACGTACAAGAATGAGGATACGGAGTAAAAGTAGATGAAGGAGGAAAATATCACTTAAGACTGCTCATCACCTGGAGTCTTTTTTCTCATGTTTCTTTTTATCTGAGCGAAAAACGCTCTTTAAAAACCATCCCGATAAGACTCCAATGCCAAAGACAATGAACATTAACAGAGCCCGGGATATGCTCGCGGACCAAAAGAGAAACTGAATTTCAACAACAGCAACATTCTGGACGATAAAGAGAACAAGCAACCCAGCCAGAACGAGAACCAGCGATACCTTTGTATTCATGGAAATATCTCACGATTTGAATAGTGTTTTTCGGGAAACCACGACAAGACGAGGCAAAAAGACAGCTTCAATACGCCTTCCTTAAATGCTCCCTCCCCTCGCCCTATTTCATGGCAAACCGTTCGCTACAATGGTTGAGCCAAAATTCTCTAAATGATTTTTTATATTTGGGAAGTTTCGTCAGACTTCGCCATCGTGAAGTCTTATCGAACTGTTTAATTTCTTGGGCAGGTTTAAAAAACGAAATTGCATTCTCCACCGTGAGTACAAAAGGTGGCCGATTGTTTACCAGGTTTATCCAGCTTGATACAATTGCCCCACTTCTATGATTGCCCTCTATATAGAGCTGAGGCTGGCCCACTATTGAAATAAATATTTCTGCGGCAATTTTAGTAGCTGATACCTGGTTTCTGGTCTTTTTACTATAGTATGAGCGTAGCGGTTTAACCTGCCTGGTGAATTTCTCTGCCGTTGCTGAAATGGCTTTCCTGTACTCGCTTCTCAGAGTTGTATTCAGTCCGTAGTGTACTCTATTATTAATTTCTAGCATATCCGGCCCACCCCTTTTGGAAAGAAGGTCATAGTCCTTTTTTTTAATAAAAAAATCGAGGTAATCCCAGGCGCAGATTAAATTGTCCATTAATCCCTGGTCAAATGGAGTATCCTTTCTGCCAATCTTATTTTGATCTAAAAGATTGTCTATTTCTTCCCAGTGATTGAAAACATCCAGATATGCTTTTTCTATCTCTTTGATATTCGGCTTATAGGTCATATGTTCAAGGCATTGTAGAAAAAGGCTATCTGGTTGTTTATTTATGACAAACAGAATGTAATATAATCAGTAATACTCACTTCTTGCAGAAATACACCATGTAATGGAGACATAGTTAACACCACTCTTACGTATTCGATTTAGCAAGGTATGCAGCTAACCATTGAGTACGAATGTGCTTCGGTGCTGTGTTCTGAAGCTGCTGTAATATATCCTTAGCTTGCTGCCTGTCTCCTCTCTGGTTTCTCGCATGATAGGCTCGGGCAAGTTTGCAAAGCCCATAGATAGCATTTGGTGAAATCTCAAGACCTTTGTTGAGTGAGCCTATCGCTTTTGAGTATTCCTTCAACATGAGATGAAGATAGCCTTTAAAAAAGTGCCCAAAGGAATCCGAAGGAAGCATATTAACATATTGCTCCATCAGGGAAAGAGCCGACTCATACTGATAATAGGCATCAACATGGGCTATAGCCAAGAGTTTGGCCACTTCAGGATGATCCGGCTTCAGACTATGGGCTTTGTTCAGAAATGTTATTCGTTGCTGCCCCATGGAGGTAAGCGTATACAGTCTGCCAAGTTGCAGCAGGGTCTCAAAAGTCTCCCCTTCTGCTTTCAGGCGGTTTTCGAGCACGAGGATCTGGCGCGCTGTTACCGCATCGTTTCTGACTGTATAGAGGTCATCTCCCTGTAGAGGTATATCCTGGCCCATGTAGTAAGGACATCTGGAAAGCAGTTCCATGTAGGGATGCTCGCCACGTTCTATTCCCCACAATGGCGACCGCCCCATCCGCACTATTTTTCGTTGATGAACCATGTCAAACTGCCATCCTTCATCCGTTCTACAGAAAAGAAACGGTGCATTCTCCCACCCTTTCTTGTTACCAAAGAAGATAACGGCATATCCATCTTTCTGGATAACCTCATAGGGTTTGTTGCTCCATGTCCTCACATCTTCTACAAATCTCCTGTCTGGCTGATTTGTAAAAGCCCGGTAAATGAGCCTGGTGACAGGTGTATAAACCCCGATATCTGGATTACGGTTTTTCTCCCTCCAGCTTTGGAGAAGGGTCTGCCACGCCTCTTCTGGTGTTGTTCCCGGAGGAAAATCCATGGCTGATTCAGGGATAATCTTCTCCTTGAAATTATGCAAATGGACATCGGCTCCACCCCCAGCAGAAAGAAATCGCATGTCAAGATCGGCGATATATTCCTCTGTTGCCAGATCTGCGGAAAAAGCCTGGGCACGAGCTTCAATCTCTTCTATCAATGCAATAATCCCGCTGGAGAGCTGCCCACTGAGATAGTAGGACTTGAGCTGCTTGTTTTCGACATAACTCGTGAAGAGATCGGTATAGATTCCCTCAAGTGAAGAGCCAACTTCAAGCCGAACAGCCTTATCCTTTTCAGAAATGAGGAGGAGAAGGCCCCTGCCGCCATACTCTCTGCCGATATCCCAGGAATCAAAAAGTCTGACAGCCAACTCTTTTATTGTTTCCTGCTCTGACGTTTCTTCAACTGTTGCTAAAACGACTTCAATACCGTACTGATCGCGTATTATTTGAAGCTGCTGAGACACTGACTCCTTAATATCCGTAAGGATATGTGCCTGATCAAACAACATCTGGTTGCTTTTTCTCTCACCCTGGCCGGTGGAACACCCCGACTGCAAGAAAAGCTGGCCTGTTAGAAGAAGGAAGAAAAACAGCTTAAATTGTGGTGAACCAATCATCCCTTGAAACCATTTTCTTTATGTGAGCAGTCACAAAGCGGTTTGAATTTTGATTCGCTGCAACGACAGAAGAAACACAGCGTGGGTGTCTCCATCTGAAGCCTCCCTAAGGAATACGTTTACAAGAGCACAGCTTTACTACGAATCAGTACACGTCTGAAATGTTGCTGTTTTTTATAAAGGTCTGATTCTGCAACTCACTAAAGGCCAATTCCAGCTCATCTTCAGTATTCATGACAATCGGACCTCTCCAGGCAATTGGTTCTTTGATCGGTTTACCTGAGCAAAGCAGAAATCGAAGTGGCATATCATCGCTTTTCAAGGCAATTTCATCACCATCATCAAACAGAACGAGATTGCCGTCTGCCACCTCAGTCCCATTGATTCTTCCCTGACCACCGATGCAATAGATGAACACAGTGTATCCCTTTTTCGTGGGATAATTAACGCTGGTCAGTGGTGGCATCGTGCAGTCAAGATATTCAGGATCGATAATGATATCATCTGCGGGACCTTTAACTCCGTCGACTTCTCCAGCAATGATACGTATCGTTACGCCGTTCTTTCTTTGTACCAGGGGAATGTCAGCTGAAATAATATTGCGATAACGTGGTGCCATCATTTTACTGGCTGCCGGTAAATTGGCCCATAACTGAAAGCCTTGCAATTCGCCGTTCTCATCTCCCTTCGGCATTTCTTGATGAATTATGCCACTTCCTGCCGTCATCCACTGTACTTCACCGGAGGTAATAATCCCTTTATTACCAAGACTGTCCCCATGTTCCACATCACCCTGCAAAACATAGGTGACCGTTTCGATCCCCCGGTGCGGATGCCATGGAAACCCCTTTATGAAGTCCTCACGGTTGGTTGATCTCAAATCATCGAGAAGCAGAAATGGATCAAAGAGTTCCGGATTTGCGAACCCGAAAACTCTACGAAGATGCACTCCAGCGCCTTCAATTACTTTCTGGCCCTGCAGGACCTGTCGTATCTGACGAACCATTATTATCTCCAAGTTCTTCTGTCTTTGGGGAAAACGAGCAAAAGCTCACAGTGGATAATACTCCCTTTTCATCGGCTACTGACAATCTCAACCGAAACTCGACCATGTAATTGTTCTTCGTCTCAGGATATCGGTACTGCTTTGTATGCATGGTCAGATGTTGAGTTATTTACAAATCATCATTTCTCCCGGATCACAAGTATATTTGACACAAGTAAACCTTTTACTCATGGCAACTGTGATCCGTCGTATTAATCAGGTAAAAGGATAAACCAACTATTACTTTATGTCCATATTCCCCAAAGGAATGAGCTATCAACAATAATGTAAAATAAGTAGATCGGCTCAATGTTCATGAGAATTTCAAATTCAATAGAATCAAACTCCTCTTACTCTTTTTTCAGATAATAGGAATCTCCACTGCGACCTTCCGGAAAACCGAAAACAAACATACATCGACAAGAGTTGGACTCTCTCCTCTAAAGCTCAAAACGGATGCCTTAAAAGGAAAGAGAGCTTTTTCCTTAACATGGCATCTTATATGCATTCATTGGCTCCTGAAAAGAAGTAACGACTTATATGCACAAATTTTACTGGATCATACTGTAATAAAAAAAGGGGAAAATAATGAGAAAAGCGATAATTATGAGCGGCATTTTTGTCGGACTGAGTGTATCGCCGGCTGCTGCTTTAACTTTTAATGTTTATGACGCAAGTAATGCTGCAGGCATAAACTCTTGGATTTCAAATTTGGGTGGACAGGTAAAAGTATTAGAGGATTTTGAAGGATATAATCTTGAAGGGAATATGGACTGGTATCATTCCCTGCCAAATACAGGCGTCGGAACGTTTACCGCTACAGGCAATCCAGGGACAGGGGCAACTTCTTATAATGGCGTCAATGGCGGAAATTCTGGAACCGCGTATTTTTCCATTCAAGACGGAAATAACTACAATGGTGGAACCTGGTATGGTCGACAGAACACCACTAGCGGTGGATCTCAATGGCTTGATTCCGGAGACATTACAGAACTCACTTTGACAAACATTGATTCCTCTCTTACCAACCTGTTTTTCTATCTCCAGGATCCTTCAGATGTTGGAGCAAAGACCACTGTCGAGGCAAACTCTGAAGAATCGCTCAGCTATAGTATCAACTTCAGGAACCAACCGGATGCTTCCAACTATTTTGTTGGGATAACGCTTGATCCAAACGAAATACTTGATGTACTTGTTTGGTCTACCACTACGGACGGTGATGGTTATGGACTTGATGATTTTTCTACCGTAGCCCCCGTCCCAGAACCAGCCACAATGCTTCTTTTCGGAACTGGTTTGGCAGGATTTGCTGGCTTACGCCGTAGACGAAAAAAATAAACTTTCCGATAATTCGAAACAAAAAAAGCAGCACCCACACGGGTGCTGCTTTTTTTGTTTCAACCTCTATCGTGCCATCCAGATCCTCTTTCTGTGTAGAAAATCCAAATATATTTATTCCTCAAAAAAAACTAAATTATACAAATTCTATTAAATCGTTGTGCAAGGAAAAATACCGAAAAAAACAATAACCGTTTACGTTGTTAATGTGCTGCGGAAATATATATGGTCGAAAATCTCGTAAGGGACTAAGGAAAGCTGTGGGTCTCGTTTTCTGAATTGTCTCGATTTACATTGCGATATTAAAATCTACTTATTTATTCTATCTTCCACCTTTGGCAAATAGAACGGTTTTCACCGTTTTAAAGATGATATACAGATCGAGGGGGATTGACATGTGTTTCAGATAATATAAATCATATTCCAGTTTGCGGAGCGCATCTTCTTCTGAGGCGCCGTAAGGGTAGCAAACCTGTGCCCAGCCTGTGACTCCCGGTCTGACATCATGACGTATATCATAAAAAGGAATGGATTCTTTTAGCTTTTCGACAAAGACAGGACGCTCGGGCCGCGGCCCGACAAGACTCATCTCTCCACGAATAACATTAAAAAGCTGAGGCAGCTCATCAATACGAACCTTTCTGATAAAAGACCCAAAACGCGTGACCCTGCTGTCATTTGCTGTAGCCCAGACTGCTCCATTTTTTTCAGCATCCTGAACCATAGACCTGAACTTAATCACATTAAACGACTTTCGTCCTTTTCCTACCCTTTCCTGCTTGTAGAAAATTGGACCAGGCGATTCAAGTTTAATAATTATCGCAGCAGCACACATAATTGGAGAGCTCAAAAGAAAAAGGCACAACGAAAGCAGAATATCAAAAAATCGTTTGCCAAAAAGCTGCATTTTACCAATAGAGAATCCATCTGAGAAAACAATCCATGATGGATCGACTTTCTCAGCCAATATCTTCGCTGTTAATTCTTCATAGAAATTTATACCATCACCAATAGAGATTCCTTGAAGTTTGTAGGCGAGGAGTTGCTTAATAGGCGTTTTTCCTCGTCGATCATCAAGTGCAACAACGAGTTGATCTATCTCATGATTAACGATCTTACTGTGAATGCTGTCCAAATTCTCATAAACGGGCACGTTTCCAGGGTTATACCGAGGGTGCTCTTCACCAACAAAAGCACACACACTAAAAGGCGCGTCAAGTCTTCCATCGAGTTCTTTGCTTATTGCCTCGGCTAGTTTACCGGTACCAACGATAGCTATTTCCTGAATAAACATCTTTCTTTGCAGAATATAGATATATACTGCGCGCCAAAGAAGTACAAAAAGATAGAGAATGAAGTAGCTTGTCCAAAATATTTTAGTTGGAATAGTAACTGTCGGAAGAACATAATAGAACATACCTAAGAAAATGCACCCAATACCAAATGCCTGGGTAATTCGAGTTGCAGTTGCCGGCAGTGGGAGATTTTCTCGCAATTCATACATATCGAAAAAATAAAGACTCATTTGAAAAACTGCGGTGACCAGAAGTACCTGCTGAATGCATTCTGGAATTTCAAGCATGAAAATCGCAGTGCCCTTAAAAGCCCAATTCACAAGAATCAGAGTCATGGTAATAAGAAACCCTTCGCCTAAGAAAAAAGTCACATTGCGAAGAGGGTAATATTTGTTAAAAATATAGGGCATAACTTCTCAAAATAATCATATTTAGATATCTAATTTCATAACAATCTAATGGCATTATATGTTTAGCATAGTCCAATAGCAGATACAATTGAAAAAGCGTTAACAATTAAAAGACAACCCAGTCGGTAAAGGGCTCCTTCCACATAGCACAGAATTCCGGATTTCTGAACTCTATTTCTCTGAAGAGGAAAACACGACACTCAGCAATTCTCACCACAACATCAATGTAACAATATAATATTACATTAAATAACAGTATAAAATGCGATTATTCTAAAATATGTCTAGTTTCTTTAAAAATTTTTTTTATCTCCTTTTTTCTTACCCAAGATCACTCTTTTAAAAGTTAGGAACCTTCCAAACATTGCGCAATCACTATAGATTAAATAAGTAATTCTCAAATTCAATATCTCCATCCATGTTTATACTTCCGGGGTTTATTTTTTTGGCATAAACCGTGCATACCAAGTGGTGTTTAGCAAATTAATCCGAGAAAGTGAGGAAAAAAATAGCAGTTGACACAAAGACTAGGCTGCAAGAAGGGAGAGGAACAAATGATTAAAAAGGTTTTACAAAGCGGGCTTTTCGCTTTTGCTGGTATATTTCTTGTTGTTGCGAATGCAGATGCGTCACCAATGGTAAATGATCGGATAACGTTGGATATCGGAACATATCAAAGTGGCGTCGGGGGTGAGTTCTTGCTTACCAGCGCGACTCCTGGTAACGATTATGCGTTTGTAACGTTTTGTTTGGAAAGAAATGAATATTTCTATCCAGGACGCACCTATGTAATTGAAAGCATAGAGCCTTTTGCAAAGAACGGAGGTAAGGGAATAGACGCCAATAGCAGCACGGGTACAGATTATATTTCCAATACCACAAAATGGCTGATGAATGAATATATTTTCAACTATGACTCTCTATGGGATGGCCGCAATAAAGCTGAATTTGCTGGCCTTATGCAAGACACTGTTTGGTTTTTAGAGAATGAAATCACGTCATTGGACGACGATTATCTGTTAACATATGCTCAATCACAGATGGGCGATGATTTCAGTATCTTCTACACTCCAGGCTATCTTGACAATATACAGGTTGCGAATATAACAGATGCATATGGAAATCCAAAACAAAGTCAGCTGTTCGCCAAGCCGGTTCCCGAGCCAGCGACGATGCTCCTCTTTGGCACAGGGCTGATTGGTCTTGCAGCTGTAAGTCGAAAGAAATTTAAAAGGTGAGTCACACATCACCAAATGTAAATTTCAAAAAGCCTTCCGTGAATACGGAAGGCTTTTTTTTATGCTCTCAACTAAACACCTTCCTTGAGAACATGAACAATGGAACGGAAGATAGAAGCTATTTGCTCTAACAATTATTCACCCTCTGCTTTTCCTGCTATTCTCCTGCTGCAAGTACCAAGGTATTTTCCAATTTTCGTCCACAACTTTGCTCTCCGCACGACGTAAGAATCCGGTATAAACTGTTTTCAAAAAGTTGAAATTCTGAGCGCCCAAGTTCTTTCCTGTTTTCCGGAAAATCAGTATTGTTAAGTAAAGCCGAGAAAAAGGAATCTCCTACACTTGAAAAAAATCCTCCACACAGGCATGTCTCGAGCAAATCCGCCAGAGCTCTAGCCCGAGGTTCACACTAGTATTTGTCAATTTGACGGTGGCTACCTTATTACAGCACTATTAGCAAACTGACTGACCATATTAAATTTACAACTATGCTGGCCAGAGAGAAATCCAGGTAATGGCATCCTCTCCATTTCTTTCAGCAAACATAGGCCGTAACAGTCCACTGCCAACAACTTAAAACCTGATACCATCTTAACTGATGAGAAATCTAAACAGGGGCCAATAATAACTACTATCGGGTTCATGGCTCAACAACACTAATATTCCATGCTTGCATAATAAAGAAAATCTCCTGGAACAAACGATTTTCGTGACATATAATACAATCAGTGGATTCCGCAGAGCTAATCAGGCCCATCAGTCTTTTAATATTCTATATTTGGTCGTGGCCTGTTCCATGAATCATTTAAACATATATTGTAATTTCTATTTAACAGTTCACGGGGGATTCCAATGACTTCAAAAAAACGACTGGGGGACCTTCTCGTTGAGGCAAACCTCTTAACGAAGTCGGACCTAGATACCGCTCTTCGTCTCCAGGTAGGCGGCAATCGCCGACTTGGATACCTCCTTATCAAAATGGGTTTTATAAGTGAAGAACAGCTGCACACGGTTCTTTCTCAGCAGCTTGATCTACCCATTGTCACCATTGAAAACGAGATAAATAGCGAGGTGAAAACGCTTCTTCCCAGATATATTTGCCGCAAATACAGTATTATTCCACTGGCTGCTGGTGAGAACAATACTCTTAAAATGGCAATGATTGACCCATCCGACTCAGAGGCTGTTACTGATATTGAGAAATACACCAATAAAATAATACGTCCCGTTCTAGCATCAAAAAGTGACATAACTGCCAGCATTAAAAATCATATCCCATGGTCTTTCAAAGATATTTTCAACTCTCAAACAAGTATAAAAATGACAAGCCTGATTGCGGCTATTGCGCTCATTCTCGTTGTGGTTGTCGCCATTCAATTCTACCAGGACAGAGTGCAGGACAAATATGGTAATGTAACGAGAACACCTCAGACGATAACCTATGAAAACTTTGAGCTGATTTTAGGATTCTCCAATAATAATAAAATTTCTCTTCTTGGTAGAGGTGCGCACTCTTCTGGTTATTACTCGGTCACTTTCAGTGACCCTAAAATTCTGAACTCGTTCATAGAGTCCAAAAAAAGTGATTTCTCAACGAACCAACTGGAATGGCTCGCCTGGGCAAAGACCAACCCATGGAAAAATAAAAAATAAGCAATTATCAGTCATTTTAAATAATTATTGCAATAACATCGAATACATACTGACGATTCTAGTCAGGCAGACAGTATTACAGAAACTGCCCACACGGCCTTGATTAATTACAATACCGTAACAAATTCTTCGTTTCAATAAGAACATAACCGCCTATGCAACTGTAATTACGTATCTTCTAAAATTGGCCCGGTTGTTGCACAGAACACGCCATGATGCCAAAAAACAGACATTTCATTATAGTGATAATATCACTTCTGGCCGCACTAATGACCGAGGCACAAGCACGCACTATGCACGCGGAATTCACCACCCAAAGCATTCCAGGCATTGCTGGCTATCGCCTTTATCATGAAGATAGCTTGGCCTGTGAGGTTAATGATCCCAACGCAACATCCATTAACTGTGATATTGATATAGCAGATGGTGAAACATGGTTTACTCTCACTTATTTCTTAGAGAATGGTACTGAGAGCGCCCATTCCACACCTTTTACATGTGTTCTCTCAACTGCCCTTCAAGCTGCAATAACTACAAATACTGTTGAAGGCCCAGCTCCATTACAAGTAGATTTTGATGCATCAGCTTCAACAGGTAACATCTCAACCTATGAATGGATGTTTGGTGATGGAGACACGGCAACAGGATCCACGGCAAGTCACATCTTCTCATCCCAGGGTAATTACACAGTAACTCTGGTAATTACTGATGAAAATGGTGCCGTTGATCAGGAAAATATTGCAATTATTGTCACGAATACACCCGATCCTAATACCGCCCCAACTGCTGTTATTTCATCATCGGCCAGTATTGGCAATGCTCCATTCCTGGTAACGTTTGATGCGAGTGATTCGAGCGACAGTGATGGAACCATAACTTCGTATCAATGGGATATGGGAGATGGCGGCACGGCTACCGGTGCACAGGTCACTCACACTTACACTGTTCCGGGGACCTACAATCCCACTCTTACCGTAACGGATAACGGAGGGCTGACAGACTCTGCTTCTACGCCTGTCTTGGTAGAGCCTCCCATTAGCGGCAATACTCCGCCGACGGCTGTTATTTCTGCCTCATCAACTCAAGGCGATGCTCCGCTTGAAATCAGTTTCAACGCTAGTAATTCCAGTGATCCTGATGGCTCAATCTCCTCATACAATTGGGATTTTGGGGACGGTACTACAGGCTCAGGACTTAATATCAGTCACACATTTACTCAACCGGCAAACTATACAGTTTCACTCACCGTAACAGATAATACTGGCGCTGCATCACAAGCGGCAACACTGACTATCAACGCCACTGATCCCAGCGGTCAACAGCCGCCCAGGAAAGTCGATATTCTTCCAATTATTAATCTGCTGCTGCTAGATACTGAAAATAATTAAGCCATCCGCCAAAGGTCGTTTGAACACAGCATTGATAATAGGTGTTTCAAACGATCTTTTGTCAAATACTCAGGACGTTCAATTACAAAACCGCAATCAGATTTCCAGAATTCTGTAATCATCCTTTTTCTAACACCTCCCTGTCACAAAACCGCTTCAGCTGTTAAAATAGCAAAATAATCTGCCTATTCCTTAACGTACAGCATCTACCGAACGGCACGTCGGGTTTCATTTATTGAGATAAATTCTCATGGTATTCGTATTCAGATCATGGTAAGAATTTACCATGAATTTATACAACTACTTAACCATAGATGTGGAAGATTTCTTCCAAGTTTCAGCTTTCGAGTCTTTGGTCTCTAAAGAGAGCTGGGACTCGTATCCCTCCCGTGTCACCAAAAATACTCGGAAAATTCTCTCGATTCTCGAAGAGCATAATATCAAAGCAACCTTTTTTATTCTGGGATGGACCGCCAATAAACATCCAGAAATAGTAAAAGAAATTGCCCAGCAGGGTCATGAAATTGGTTGTCACAGCTATTATCACCGGCTGGTATATAATTTAACACCGGAAGAGTTTCGGGAAGATACCAAAAAGGCCAAAGACACCTTAGAGCAGATTTCTGGTAATAAAGTCAACGGATACAGAGCACCTAGTTACTCCATTACCCAAAAATCTCTCTGGGCAATACAGATCCTTAACGATCTCGGTTTCTCCTATGACTCCAGTATCTTCCCTATCCACCATGATCGCTATGGAATTCCAGGAGCTCCCAGATATCCATTTGTCTGGAAAACTTCACAGGATCAACCAGAAATCGGTAATGCATACAATAATGAAGAAAACATAGACAACCTGCATTCTTTAATCGAATACCCTATTTCGACAGCCTTATTTTTTGGAAAAAACCTACCTGTTTCTGGTGGTGGCTATTTCAGGTTGTTTCCATATTGGTTTACTAAAATGGCTCTAAAGAAAATAAATGAAAAGGAGAAAAAACGTTTTATTTTCTACCTGCATCCATGGGAATTTGATCCAGACCAACCCCGCTTTAAAGAGGCATCACTATTCTCTAAATTTCGCCACTATAACAATTTAGATAAAACCAAGGTTCGATTCGAAAGACTGATTAAAGATTTTTCCTTTGGCCCGATGCATTCCCAAAAAACCCAATCCTCCCATGAGTGACTCACGATATAGTATCCGGATAGCCAACAACTCCGACGGACCGGGATGGGACGATTTTGTTAGCTCTCACCCTTTCTCTTCTCCTTATCACCTTTTTGCCTGGAAAAAAGCGGTTGAAGAAGCCTATGGACACAAGGGATACTATCTGCTTGCCGAGGAAAACCATAAGATTAAAGGAATACTACCGTTAATTCATTTCCATTTTCCTCTTCTGCTTAATGAATTTAACGCCCTTCCCTTCTGTGACATCGGCAATGTGCTGTGCGAGAATGAAGAAATCTCCCGTTTATTGTTTAATGAATGTCTGGTCCTCGGTAATAAAAAGAATATAAAAAAAATGAGTCTGCGCGGTGATCTCAGTTTCCCGCCTGCCCACAGTGATGCTTTTTCTGCCGAACCCCACGATAAAGTACGTATGTTTCTCGAACTGCCAGATTCTTCAGAGGCACTAATGAGTAGTTTCAAATCAAAGCTTCGCAGCCAGATTCGTAAAGCAGAAAAAAATGGGCTAATTTTTTCCTGGGGTACAGAAGCTGATTTAGATAGTTATTATTCTGTTTTTTCTGAAAATATGCGTGATCTTGGATCGCCTGTTCACTCGAAAAGGTGGTTTCAAAGTATCTTGAAACATTATGCTGAACATGCGAGAATGGGTATCGTCAGATATCAGGAGGAGACCGTTGGCGGTTGCATACTTCTTTCAGCTGGAGACAAAATAGCAATTCCATGGGCATCAACACTTCGGCAGTATAACAAACTTGCTCCAAATATGTTGCTTTACTGGAATGTGCTGAAGTACTCCGCAGATGCAGGCTTCTCAATCTTTGACTTTGGCCGCTCTTCTGAAGGAGAAGGGACATACAAATTCAAAAAACAATGGGGCGCTGTCCCAACCCCTCTCAACTGGTACAGCTACCTGCCGTCTCCAAGACAATCCAAGGAGTCTCTTTCCCGCTCCGGTGGAGCCGCCAAGAAGAAGATTGCCAATATATGGAATAAAATGCCCACACCTCTAGCAAATTTCTTTGGCCCAATAATCAGAAAATATATAAGTCTTTAAATATACATAAAATGCGCATAGGAAGAACCCTGCCACCTGCGGCTGTCCCAATACCCTGGAAGAACATATTCAGCGCTACTTTGTATAGTTTCAGTACATCAGCGGACCCGGTTAGGAAATTTGAAAACGAACTCAAAGAATACTTCGGCATAAAACATTGTTTCCTCCTTTCCTCCGGAAAAGCAGCATTAACTACCATTCTTCAAGTTTTACACCACATCTCACCTGAGAAAGATGAGGTTCTCATCCCAGCGTTCACCTGTTTCTCGGTACCAGCCGCAATAAAAAAGGCTGGCTTAAAAATCAGGCTTTGTGACCTGAACATGAATACTCTCGATTTTGCTCCCGAAAACCTCGCTGAGATCGCCAGAATTGACAAGAAACATAAAAAACTCTTATGCGCAGTACCTACTCATTTGTTTGGCATCCCTGCTGACATTGAAGCTTGCCGTGATGTTTTTGGCCCTGATATTCTTCTTGTGGAAGATGCGGCTCAGGCAATGGGATGTGAATGGCAAGGAGAAAAACTTGGGACATTAGGCGATATCGGCTTCTTTAGCCTGGGACGCGGCAAAGCCCTATCGACAATGGAAGGCGGCATAATCCTAACAGACAACGACGAATATGCAGCATTATTTTCAAAAAAGATATCTGAAATAACAGAATATAGTACGGCTAAGAAACTAAAACTGGTAGCCAAAGCAGTATTAACAAATTTACTGCAAAGACCTTCCCTGTTTTGGTTACCGAAATCTCTCCCCTTTCTTAGGTTGGGAGAAACTCAATATCAACCTGATTTTGGAATAAGCAAACTTTCTAACAGCCATTGCTGCCTAGCAAAAAACTGGTCAGCAACTCTAGAATCAATGAAAGTAATACGTAAAAAAAACATAGAGGGATATTTAGAAAAAAAACTCACCGAAACAAAATCGTTGAACCTCCCATGGCTTAAAAAAATACAGTCGCTTATCCGACTGCCTATTTTTGTCGAGAGCCATGATACCAGAGAGCAAACAGTTCAAATAGCTTCGGCAAAAGGACTGGGATTGATGCCTTCCTACCCTACACCAATAAATGAAATTACAGATATTAAGAATGAAATAGAGAATGGTCCCTTTGTTGTAGCAAAAAGAATCTGCGATCATATTGTTACCTTACCGGTTCATGAATACGTTTCTTCTTGTGATCAACAGAATATTTTAGATATACTATCCAAACATCAATCTGATTAATTGAGAAAAACCTGAGCGGATATGCAAACTATAAAAAGTAATTTTTTCATTCACATCATGGGATTGAGTGCTATTACATTGTGCGCAATCTTTGCTTATCAGGGAACACTATTATGGATGCTTGATCGCTATCTTGCAGCCGATTCATATTATTCGCATGGTTTTCTTGTACCTTTTGTCTCTCTGTTTTTCATATTTCAACATAAAAAAGAAATACTCAAAACAGAGCAGAGCTCAAATGCGTTAGGGCTAGTCCTCATAGTTTTGGCATTAGGCTTCCATATTTTAGGCACTATACTTTACATTTTCTCGATTTCCGGCTTTTCCATATTTCTTTTCATAACAGGCTTGTCTATCTTTCTCTTTGGCGGGGACATTTCCAAGAGGATATGGTTTCCCATTTGTTTTCTGCTTTTCATGTTTCCACTACCTGAAGCCGTCATAAGCATGATTTCCTTTCCTCTGAAGATGTTCGCGGCAAAAGCAGGCGTCTGGAGTGTCCGTCTCATCGGCGTGCCAGTTCATGGTGAAGGATTTAATATTTTTATTCCAGCTGGCCAATTATTGGTTGGAAATCCATGCTCTGGCCTACGTTCACTCATTGCCTTTTTAGCCATGGGTTCACTGTTTGCCTATTTATCTCCGGTCGGTACAGTAAAAAAATGGGTGATCTTCTTGGCTTCAATTCCTTTCGCTCTACTTTCCAACGTCATTCGAATTGTCATTCTTGTACTTGTTTCGCATTACTGGGGGTTAGAGGCAGCATCTCCAGAGACTCTTGTTCACTCTGGATCCGGATTGCTCATTTTTGCGATCGGTTTCTCATTATTATTCCTGACTACCAAGGTTCTTGAATGGCGAAGATAAAAACACGATACACAGTAGTCTTTCTCCTGCTTGCTCTTACGGCCTTTGTTGTAAATGATTTGCACGGTGATTATTCGCAAATGAAGGAATCTGGACTCGAAGACATAGATAACATTCCCATGCGAATTGATAATAGCTGGCAAGGAAAAGATTTTCCTTTAGAGGAGATGGTATATGATATTCTAGAGACCAGGGCTATTATTCATAGATCTTTTGCTGACAAAAATGGAAACAATGTTTTTCTCTCAATAGTACATTATTCGGACACCAAGGTGGACTTTCATGCTCCCGAGTCATGTTTTGGAGGAAGAGGGTTACAAACGACGAAAACGACGAAAACGATAAGCCTCCAGATTGATGGTGTTGATAAATCAATCGATGTGGCTCAAATGGTTACTACCAGGAGAAACGGCAAATCTTTGTCATATTATTTTTATAAATCCGGTGACTTCGTTGGAAGCAACTATATTAAAATGAGACTGAGCATAGCAGCAAATAAGCTTATGAACAATGATTCCAGAGGTTCACTTATTAGGATATCCACAACACTCCTCCCGGAACACGAAAAAGAAAGCGAAACTTTACTTGCACGTTTTCTACAGGATCTTTTTCCATATATCACTCAGGCATTATAGTGAGTGTGATTACAAACAATAGTCTAGATCAGGGTAAGAGTTATGATACGAAGTGGATCTTTCGTTATTGCGTTATTAATCGTTTCTCTTTTCACGACAGTTTCAATGGGTAATGATAAGATGAAGAATGCGTCTGAAAATCATCAATTTCGAAGTATCGAACAAATTCCTCCGCAAAAATGGAAAGAACTTAAGCAAAAGCGCATCTTTTTCGCCCACCAGTCTATAGGAAATAATATCCTAGAAGGGATTCGAGAGATCGAAAGCAAAAATGATAATATTCAATTACAGATAACTGAAACTAAAGATATTATAGGTTCTGACAACGGTGTTTTTTTTCATTTCCCAGATATAGGTAGAAATGACTATCCTCTTTCCAAGATTCAAGAGTTCTCCACTATACTGAAGAAAAATGATAGTAAAAACCTGGATATCGCTTTTCTAAAATTCTGCTTCCTTGATTTTAAATCTGGCACTGATCTTGAAAGCATCTTTAAAGACTACATAGAGATGGTAAGAGAAATCAAAACAGCTTACCCCGATCTGAAAGTCGTTCATTTTACAGTTCCTTTGCTTAAAAGAGAAAAACTCAATTTTCTTTCTAAGGCAAAAAAAGCTGTGAAAAGGTTAGTAGGAAAAGAAATAGATGGTTTTTTTGCTGACAAACACAATATTGTTAGAAATGAATACAATACGCTTTTGCTGAATTATTACAGGGGAAAAGAACCAATTTTTGATATAGCCCGGCTAGAATCAACGTTCTCGGATGGCAGCCGAGAACGTTTCTTCCACGATGGCAAAGAGTATTATGCTCTTATACCGGATTATACTGATGATGGTGGCCATCTCAACCAAACAGGCCGCCATTATATCGCTGAACAGCTACTAATTTTTTTAGCTGACTTATAAATAAATTTACACCTTAACAGTTCTTCTCCTACATATTGACACGAAAGCTGAAATACTTTTCCAGGTAAAAATCAGACAAAATTGCACATCTTTTTAATCACTTGCATAGAAGCATTTTAAAATAACCTTTAACACTAAAGCGATGTTTGACTTGAAAAGCATTATTCATTTAGAGATATTTCAAAGCAATGGAAAATAGACTGTGTCTATTCCTAAAAAAAAGATAAAGGATGTCAGTGTGGTCAAAAAGAGTGAACCAACTTCAATAATTCCAAGATTCCTGCACATAGCTGAACAATACCCAGAAAAATCTGCTGTAAAACATATGGAAGATGGAATCTGGCATACACTCTCATATGCTGAACTTTCAGAAAGGGCCAAGGCAATTGCTGTTCAGCTGCAACATTCTGGAGTAAACAAAGGTGATGCTGTTGTTGTTCCCTCATTGAGAAACGGTTCTCTTTGCCAAAGCTTGCTGGGTATTCTATGGGCAGGCGCCCATTATGTTTTCATTGACCCTGACTACCCAAAAGAGCGACAACAGTATATTTGTGATGATGCTGGTGCCAGGTTCGGACTTTTTGAGGGTGAAGAGTCCCAGCTAAAATCTTCTGGATTGTCTTGGCTGAAATTACCCTTTGAAAGCAATAGCGGCAGTATACCGGAAAGCATGGATGATGCCGAGTTGCCTGCATATATCATGTATACCTCGGGCTCCACAGGAAAACCAAAAGGTGTTGTTGTTCCTCATCGAGGTATAACTCGTCTTGTTGTTAATACCGATTATGTTTCTTTTGACAGTTCACAGGTTTTTCTGCAGCTCTCGGCATTAAGTTTCGACGCTTCCACTCTTGAAATCTGGGGTGCGCTTTTAAATGGAGGAACCTGTGTACTGCATCCAGAAAATGGACTTATCTCTCCTGCTGTCATTCAGGAGACGATAGTATCTCAAGGAATTACCACACTATGGCTGACATCTTCTTTGTACAATACCATTATTTCTGAAAATCCGGATACATTAAAATCTATAAAACAATTACTTACAGGAGGAGAGGTCCTCTCAGTTCTTCATATCAGGAAAGGACTATCTCTACTACCAGACACTAAATTGTTTAATGGTTATGGTCCTACTGAAAATACTACATTCACTACTATATACCCTATTCCTCAGGAACTGCCGGAACAAACTAAGCGCATCCCCATTGGTTACCCTATCAAAGGTACTCTCTGCGAACTGTTCGATGAACATCTAAAGCCGATCCAGGAAATAGAAAAAGAAGGTGAGCTCATCGTTTTTGGAGAAGGGGTGGCTCTTGGCTATCTGAATAGACCCGATCTTACCTCTGAGCGTTTTATCGAGGTCACGTGCGGTGACGGCAAGCTACGGAGAGGTTATCGTACCGGGGATATTGTTATAAAAAATAAAAATGGTTGGTATGATTTTCTCCAGCGCAAAGATAAACAGGTAAAAATCGATGGACACCGAATAGAGCCTGGCGAGATTGAACTCCGACTTAATCAGCTTGATCAAATTATTGAAGCTCGTGTTGTTGTCAAAACAGGCCCTCAGGGACAAAAAAGGCTGGCAGCCTATTATGTTAGCAATGCTGAGACAGACAGCAGTAGACTGAGATCTGTATTAGCTGAAACCCTGCCTATTTTCATGATCCCCCATTTTTTTATAGCTTTACCTGAGTTACCCAAGAATCAGAACGGCAAACTTGATGAATCCAAGCTACCGGATCCTTTTTCCAATCCCTCTGAATTCAGGAATCCTGGGAATATGGTTGCTGAGTGCTGGTTCAAAATTCTTGGCAGGAAAGTCGGTTTAAATGATAATTTTCTGGATGCTGGGGGGACCTCTCTCGAAGCTTTGCAACTTACACAATTATTGGCAAAGTATTTCAAGCAGCAGCTAGGAGCCACATTTGTTTTTGAACACTCGACAATCAATTCTCAATCACTTTTCTTCCAACCTGCTAGCCCCTCCAAACCTCATGCCGAGTTTTCAAACGCATTACAGATGGACAACAGGAGCAAAATTGCTGTTGTCGGCATGGCTTGTCGTTTGCCTGGAGCGAAAAATGTTGACGAGTACTGGCAGAACATCCTGGAAGGCAAAGAATCCATAAGCTTTTTTAAGAAAGAGGAGCTTGAAAATGAAATAGATCAGGCAGACATAGCACATAAGGATTATGTATGCGCCAAAGGCATCATCGACGACTATGACCGTTTTGATGCTGCATTCTTTGGTATATCTCCGCTTGAAGCAAAAATCATGGATCCGCAGCAACGTATAATGCTTCAACTTGCCTGGCATGCGCTTGAAGACGCCGGACTGGCAAAGGATGATCAGAACTTACAGATTGGCGTATTTGCCGGCATGAACTGGGCCAGATATTTCCAGCAATATGTACTGAACAATAAGGAGATAAAAGAAACATTCGGACTTTTTAATGCCAGCCTTGCCAACGAATCTGATTTTCTCTGCTCACGCATCTCTCACAAGCTCAACCTTAAAGGTCCAAGCATTAATGTATTCACGGCATGTTCTACGGGGCTTGTAGCTATTGCTCAGGCATGTGCAAACATTGAAGGTGGGGAATGTGACGCTGCCCTTGCCGGAGGTGTATCTGTCGCCACTCCGGTCAAAAGCGGATACATTTATCAGGAAGGAAGTATGCTCTCAAAAGACGGACATTGCCGACCTTTTGACATAGATGCTTCAGGGACTACATTTAACGATGGTGCTGGTTTTGTTGTCTTGAAAAGACTTGACCTGGCTCAAAGGGACGGAGATATCATCCATGCTGTCGTAAAAGGATATGCAGTAAATAACGATGGTAAAAACAAAGCGAGTTTTACCGCTCCGAGCGTACAAGGCCAGATACAGGTCTACAACGCGGCACTTGCGAAAGCGGAAATTGCCCCTGAATCTATAGGCTTTATTGAAACTCATGGAACTGCAACGCCTCTGGGAGACCCGATAGAAGTCAAGGCCTTGGCTGAGAGCTATTCACTGTCCCCTCAAAATAAGAGGGAAAGCTGTGCCATAGGTTCTGTTAAATCCAATATCGGCCACACCATACATGCTGCTGGAATCGCAAGCTTTATTAAAACAGTAAAAGCCGTTGAGTCAGGTAAGATCCCAGCAACACTGCACTTTACGGAACCCAATCCAAAACTCGAATTAGAAAAAACCCCATTTTATGTTAATAGTGAAGTCTCTTCATGGCGCAAAGAATCACCCCGAAGAGCTGCCGTCAGTTCTCTTGGCGTTGGCGGTACCAACGCCCACATCATACTCGAGCAATATCATGATGAGGAAAGAGGAGATGAAACGTTGGTAGAACCGAAAACTCCGCATCCAGGATATCCCATTTTTCTATCGGCGAAAGACAAGAAAGCTCTCGACCTACTGTTAGATGATTACCAGAAATTCTTTGCTGCAAAACCTCAAGATGATAGTCTTCTCAATGTATCTTTCACCTCCCTGTATTACCGTCAGCATTTTCAATACAGAGCTGCTTTATCAGGCAGCACTGCAGGTGATGCACTCAAACAACTTGCAAACAAGAAAAGTATCAGCTTCGGAACGCATCATGGAACTTCAAACTCAAAAATAGGATTCATGTTTTCAGGACAGGGGTCCCAGCGCAAATTTATGGGGCAATGGCTCTATCAGCATGATGATAATTATCATAAAATGATTGATAAGGGATGTGATATCATCAAGTCCCAGCAGGGATTCGATCTTAAAAGCATCCTCTTCGGCACATCCACCTCCGAAGAGCTGGATATAAACCAAACGCAAATAGCTCAACCAGCACTCTTTCTTATTGAATACGGATTAGCTCAATATCTGCAATCATCTGGCTGTACTCCAGATTTTCTTATGGGACACAGCATTGGTGAATTTGCGGCCGCAGCTTTTGCCGGGGTCATGAGTTTTGAACAGGCAGTTCGGATTGTCTGTAAACGCGGGGCATTAATGCAGTCCTGTGAACCTGGAAAAATGCTTGCTGTCATGGCCACGCCTGATAAAATTGAGAAGATTGTCATGACGGGTTTGAGTTTGGCTGCAGTTAACGCTCCCGATAGACTGGTACTGTCCGGCCCAGAAAAAAATATTCATGCAGCGGCGGCAGAGCTTGAAAAAAATGACATTAGTTGCTCTGTACTTTATACCAGCCATGCTTTCCACTCTGAAATGATGGAGCCAATTGTTGATGAATTTCGATCATTTATTGCAACAATGGACCTGGCACCACCTGAAACCCCGATTTTTTCCACAGCTACCGGTAAGCTGATGACGGCAGAACAGGCCACAGATCCTTCATACTGGGCCCAGCAAATACGGACGTCGGTACGGTTTGCCGATGCAATCTCCTCTGCCAGAAAACAATTTGCCGATGAAAATCTCGCCTTCATTGAGGTTGGCCCAGGAAAGGTCCTCTCAACACTTGTTAATTGCCAGAATGTTGAAGCAAAAAACCACATTTTTACAGCAGCCCCTTCTTCTGCAATCGATGATTCCTTTATCACAGAATTCAGCGGAAGTTTAAATAGTTTATGGGCATCAGGTTTCAAGGTACACTGGTCAAAATTTTTCGAAGGAGTACAGCCCAAGAGAATAAAGTTGCCGGGATATGCCTTTTTACCCGATCGTCACTGGCTTTCATTGCCAAATTCAGATATAGCCTCTCCAGTCGAACAGCCAAAGGCTATTAACATTCAAATAGAAAAACAGACAATATCCATGAGCGCAGAAGAACATTCAAAAACTATAGAGAAAAAGTTGCGAGACTTGCTTGAAGAAGTAAGCGGTTTTGATCTGGCAGAAGTAGACGCAGATGATCACTTTAGTGAGATTGGTCTTGATTCACTCCTGCTCACCCAAGCTGCGACAATGATTGACCGTCAATTTTCCGTGGGTACAACCTTCAGGCATCTGGTTGAAGAGTACACCAGTATCGGCCTGCTGCGTGATTTCATCGCAGAGCAGGTTCCGCCGGAAACCAAAGAAATTGTGGTAGATAATACTACTTCGGCCATAAACGCTCATCTAGATGAGGTGAATATGCCAGCATCAAACAATCCCAATAATCCACCGAGTAACATCGAACAGCTGATCGCCCAGCAATTGCAGATAATGCAGCTTCAATTACAGGCAATACGGGGTGAAGGAGTTGGCTCACAGGCACCGTTGTCCATGGCAGGAAGCGTGCAAGCGGTAAAAACAACTGCGGAACCACCCGCTGAGGCTCCGCAGGAAAAGACAGCATCCTCATCCCCAGCAGTTCGCCATACTCCCGGCACCAGGATTACCAGAGAAAGAGTGGGGGCGAAACTCACCAAAGCCCAAGAGAATTGGATTAATGAAAAATTGACGGCATATCAACATAAGTTTGCGGCATCGAAGCAGTACACTCAGGAAAATCGAAAACATTTTGCTGATCCACGTACTGTTTCCGGCTTCAACCCTGAATGGAAAGAAATTATTTTTCCTATTGTGGCAAACAAATCCAAAGGATCGAAAATCTGGGACATCGATGGGAACCAACTGATCGACACATCAAATGGCTTTGGCCCAATCTTTTTTGGTCATTCTCCAGACTTTGTTACTGAAGCCGTAAAAAAACAGATCGACGAAGGAATCGAAACTGGTCCGCAATCTCCATTGGCTGGAGAAGTAGCCAGACTTTTCTGTGAGCTTACCGGCAACGAGCGCTGTTCATTTGCCAGTACCGGATCTGAAGCCGTAATTGGAGCAATTCGATTGGCAAGAACTGTGACGGGACGAGACAAGGTTGTAATGTTTGAAGGAAGTTATCACGGAATCTTTGACGAGGTTATTAACCGACCGGGCAAAAATCACCAGGCATTGCCAGCAGCACCTGGAATATTACGTGAAATGACAAATAACATGATCATCCTGCCATGGGGTGATGAAGAAAGCCTTGAGGTAATAAAAGAAAGGGGATCAGAATTAGCTGCTGTCCTTGTCGAACCAGTGCAGAGCAGGCATCCTGATTTTCACTGTCCTGAATACTTGAAAAAAATTCGCAAAATCACGGATGATTGTGGGACTGCGATGATTCTAGATGAGGTCGTCACCGGATTCAGGACTCACCCTGGAGGAATACGTAAATTATTTGAAATTGATGCCGATCTGGCGACCTACGGCAAAGTTGTTGGCGGGGGTTATCCGATCGGAATTATTGGTGGAAAAGCAAAATTTATGGATGCTCTCGATGGAGGTTACTGGGAATATGGTAACGACTCTATCCCGGAATGTGGGGTTACGTTTTTTGCTGGGACCTTCGTACGGCATCCAGTCGCACTGGCTGCCGCGAAAGCTGTCTTGGATAAAATTAAAACGGATGAAGGAGAAATATACAAACTCCTGGAGGAGAACACCTCACAAATGGCTGAAGAGGCCAAATCCTTCATCAAGCAGCTTAATTGTGAAATGAAATTCGAACATTTTAAATCAATCTTTTATTTTGCTGCTCCAACAAATGCTCATTGGGGACATCTTCTTTTCACTCTAATGACGCTGGAGGGTATACACACTCAACAATTTAGGCCGAACTTTCTCACTACTGCTCACAGCAGTGAAGACATCTCAGCAATTCTCTCCGCCTTCAAGAACTCTTTGGCTCAACTCGTTGCCCATGGACTGATAGATGGTGATATGGTTGCAGCCAAGAAGTTTCTCAACACCACGTCAAAAATTCCTGAAGGAGCAAGATTAGGTAAAAATTCGAGAGGAGAACCTGCATATTTTATAGAGGACCCAAAACAACAAGGAAAATACATTGAGGTTGGAAAACCATGACTGAAGAACACTCTTTTGATCCCTTCGCCGGTGGAGAACTGTTACGAGTTTCACCAACAACTGCTCCACAACAGGAAATCTTCGCAGCGGCGAAGATAAGTGACGAGGCAAATACCGCTTTCAATGAAGCCATTTCCCTGCGAATAGACGGTCCGCTTGACAAGGATCTTCTTGAGAAATGCTTTAATATTTTGATTGAACGACACGAAATCCTGAGATCTACGTTTTCTCCGGCGGGTGATGAACTGTGTTTGCATGAACCCCAAAACGTTACCTTTGAATTTGAAGACATTCGCCACTATGATAAACAGCAGAAACAACGGCTAATCCAAAACCTGGAGAGAAATATTGCTATCTCGCCGATGAACCTCGAGGAAGGCCCACTCTTCTTTGTCTGGCTCAAACAACTCGAGAATACTATCTATGAGTTGATTATAGCGACTCACCACCTAATCTGTGACGGTTGGTCATTTGGCATAATGTTGAAAGAAATTACCGAACTCTACAACAATGACGGTTCAGACCACACGCTTAAGCAACCGGAATCGTACTACGATTTTGCCGAACAGCAAGCTGCTGCATTTGTTAAAAATATTGATACAGATTTCTGGCGTGATGTATTCAAGCAGCTGCCTCCTACTCTGGATCTGCCCCTTGATCGACCACGCCCACTAACACGAAATTTCAGAGCAGCGCGGTTTGACTACAGGCTGAAAAAAGAATTGGTTACCAAGATTCCAAATGCTGCATCAAAGCTGAAATCAAGCCTGGTTAATTTTGTTCTGGCCGGGCATTTCACACTGCTTTATAGGCTTACTGGCAATCAAGATATTGTCGTCGGTCTCCCTCTAGCTGGTCAGGCTGCCTTTAATCATCTAGATATGTTTGGGCATATGGTACAACTCATCCCTATCAGAATTCATTTAGCAGGAGATGATCTCTTTGGAGATGTCGTCCAAAGTGTAAAAAAAGAGGTTCTCAATGCCAGCGAACATCCTAATTTCACTTTTGGTCAATTATTAGAGAACCAGACAGTAGACCGTTCAAGAGTTCCTTTGATTAACACCATTTTCAATATAGATCAGGCAGCCCCCCCCATTAAGCTTGGTACAGCTTCAGCAAATGTACGGTCAATTCCCAGAGCAGCAGACAGTTTCGAGATATTCTTGAATATCGTTCCTTCAATAAATGAGTTATTAATCGAAGCAACCTACTCGACAGCACTTTTCCGTAGGGAAACAATTGCTGCCTGGATGGAAGCCTTAGAAACACTGCTGCAAGAAGCCGTTGAGAATCCTGAACAAAGGTTAGATAACCTGAAATTATGTGATTCTTTGCCCGATGTAGTTGAAAAATTTAACCAAACAGAGCGAGACTACAAACATGATGATTTTGTCTCTGCCTTTAACTCACAAAAAAATTTAACTCCTGACTCGATCGCAGTTATTTCTGACAACAGGAAATTAACGTACAGTCAACTGGATAACTCTTCCTCAAAACTGGCTGAATATCTTTATGGTATTGGAGTAACAGAAGGTTCCGTTGTAGGAATTTGCTGCGTGCGTTCTGAAAAATTATTAGTCAGCACACTTGCTATTCTCAAGCTGGGAGCAGCATATTTACCACTGGATCCGGATTATCCGCAAGATCGATTAGTGTATATGCTTGAAGATAGCGGCGCTATTGCCGTTATTCAGGATGAAAAAGCGCCACAAGGAGTAAAGGATACTAATATTCATCACGTTGATATCAACACATTTGAAGAAATTGCCAAATCATCAGTTCCTTTTCCGAAACTTTCACCAGATGGCAACCGTCTCGCCTATATGATATACACCTCGGGCTCAACGGGCAAACCTAAAGGAGTTAAGGTTCAATGTCAGGCGATGATCAATTTCCTTGAGAGTATGGAAAGAGTCCCGGGTTTCTCAAGCAACGACCGCATGCTTGCCTTTACCACTCTTTCCTTCGATATCTCCGTGCTGGAAATGTTTCTGCCCATCATTGTTGGTGGATCGATCGTCATAGCCAATAGCGACGACTACAAGGACGGAGAGCAACTGGCCAAACTTATTGAACAACACAACATCACTGTTCTGCAGGCAACACCAGGTACCTGGAGAATGCTGCTTGCCAGTAGCTGGGTCGACTCAAAAGCCACCAAAGGGAAAAAATTAAAAGCGATAAGCGGAGGTGAACCCCTGCCTCAGAGTCTTATCAACGACCTCCTGCCTCGTGTAGCTGAATTATGGAACGGATACGGACCTACAGAAGCCACTGTTTATGCAAGTTTTAAAAGGATCAACAACACTGATCCACTAATTACCATTGGCACGCCTGTGGACAACACCTCTCTTTTTATCCTGGATTCAAATCTCAATCCGTTACCAATATCCACACCCGGTGAGCTATGCATCGGTGGAGATGGGGTAACCTTGGGGTACCATAAGCGACCGGATCTCAATGAGAAAGTGTTTGTTGACCATCCTCAGTTTGGGCGAATTTATCGAACCGGCGATGTAGCTAAAGTTCTCTCTATAGGCGAAGTCCAACATCTTGGAAGAATTGACAACCAAGTAAAACTAAGAGGTTACCGGATCGAACTTGGTGAAATTGAATCCGCACTGCTGACATGTGATGGAGTTAAGCAGGCTGCAGTGTTTTTATGGGAAATAAGTGAAATTGACGTACGAATAGTGGCGTGCTGCAGACCTGACGCATCCGGCGCCATTGACAGTATTTCTATCAGGCGTCAGCTTAGAGCGCAATTGCCTAACTACATGGTCCCTCAATATTTCCTTACCGTTGACGATATTCCGTTAGGTCCCAGCGGAAAGGTTGATAGGACAGCTCTACCGCGTCCAGAAATCAGCGATCAATCCATTTTAAGCAAGAGCAAACTGACGAATGACACGGAAAAGCTCATAGCTGGCATCTGGTCCGATCTGATAAAGGTTACCGGAGCCATTGGACGAGATGATAATTTCTTTGAAATTGGCGGACATTCTCTTCTTGCCCTCGAGGTGGTGAGAAGGATTGAAATTGCAACTGGTGTGAGATTGGAGATCAGCCAGATTATAACGGAAAGGCTTGGCAATCTTGCTGAAAAGATAGCGGATTCAGAAAAAATTTCCGCAAATATTCAAGACAGCCCCACGGCATTAAAGCAATCGGCAATCAGACACCTTAGTACAGAACAGTCAAGACTTCTCAGATACCAACTAAGCCACCCTAAGGATACTTCCAATAATTTACCGGCGTCTTGGCTTCTCGAAGGTGAACTGGATATAGAGTCATTTAAAGCAAGTATGAAACGTCTCTATGATCGGCAAACTGCATTACGGACAATTATTTCTGAAGGAGAAGATGGTCATCATTTGCTTCTTCAACATATTACTGAAACAGAGATATTAATTCTTAAAGACTTTTCAGAAAAAGCTAATCCTCTTGAAGAAGCCATTAAAAATGCCACAGAAATAGCAAAACAACCATTCATTGTTATTAACAATCAACTTTGCCATATCTGGTTATATAAGTTAACACCTACCAAGCATCTAATTTCACTTTTGGCCCATCAATTAGTGTTTGATGGCTGGTCTTTTGATATTTTTCTGAAAGAACTAGAAATTTTTTATTCAAATATATTAATGGGTAATGCCGCCTCATTGGATCCGCTGCCTGTTCAGTTTAGAGATTTTACCGAATGGGCATCTTTCCGACAGCCCAATAGGAATATTTTGGAATATCACAGAAAATCGCTTCAAAGATCTGTTGACAGAACCTACCCCTTCAATGTCGGAGCACCTAAAGGTAAATGCGAAAGAGAGATAGTAAAGCTCAATTATGAAAATCTTCAGGATATTGAGTCATTCTGCGAAAAACATCAGGTTCGCCTGCATGAAGTAATTTTCTCGGCACTGGCAAAATATTATGGAGAGTATCTCAAGGAAGACGAGATAACAATCACCCTACCGGTAACTGGACGATACATACCTGAATCTATAGGTCTAATTGGATGCTTTGTTTCGAAATTACCAGCTGCCGTTACAATCAGTAGTGGCAATTTCCTGGAGACAACAATCGATATTTCAGCACAGTTACGAGTTTTTCATGAGAATCAAGACCTCAATCTCGGTCAATTGCTGCAAGGTACAGTCTTTGAGGACCAAGCATTACCAACAGGTCTCTCGCTTAGCTTTGCTTACCAGGATATCAGAAACAGACCTAACAATCTTGCCGACCTGAAATTAACCCAAATCAGTATTGACAGAGATCAATCAGAACTACCCGTTGAGTTTTGGGCAAGAGTCGAAACAGATGGACTATTACTCGTCATAGATTATGACAACGCTCAAACTGAAAAAGCAATTGTTACCTTCTTGTTAGAACACATTGCCGCGTTGCTTAAAAATATCAAACAGTTTAAACAGAATAACGAAATGAACGAAGCAACGAATACTATGGAAATTGAGAAAAAACCATTATGGCGACGACTCTTCAAATAATGCATCAATTGTTGATCAGCAGACTTTAGTCAAAATTGGTATATAAATATGATTGAACCTTTTTTTTTCGGTCCTAGAAAAGCTATAGCTTTTTATCATCCACCAACAGATCCCACCTCAGATAGAATAGTAGTAATTTGTCCTCCCCTCTTTGACGAATACAAAAGGTGCTACAGAGCTTTGGGGGATCTCGCAAACGCTTGCTCTTCAGAGCCCCAGGGCCCTCATGTTCTTCGAATTGATTACACCGGCACTGGAGATGCTTTTGGAGAACTTTCGCAAGTCGTGGTAGAGGATTGGCTTGATGATATCGAGTGTGCCATTGAAGAGGGAATGGCAATATCAGGCGCAAGCAGTGTGATTTTGGTGGGAATCAGATTTGGTGCAACCCTGGCCTCTCAATGTTTTCATACTGCTGTGGAACAATATATTCTATGGGACCCTATAGATAATGGTAAAAAGTATTTGCATTTTCTTGACCATTTAAACTCTTTGATAAAAACCAGGCATATTAACTATGCTAGAGAGATAAATCAACAACTTGAAAATATTCCATATGTTTGCTACGAACTCAGTGAAAAACTACAACAGGGTATTTCACAACTGACCACCGAAAAACTCTATTCTAATAGCGCCGACAAAGTCTTCATCACGACGACACACGAGATCAAATCTGCTACTGACATACCTCAACAACAAGAATTTAGCGGATTTAGCTACGACTGGCCGCCCTTCCACGAGGGCAATCTTATACCAAAACCAGTTTTAGAAACAATTGCCAAAAAGGTTTTTGAGAAATGAAAGAAGAAGTATTTCGCTATGCAGAGAGCAACAGAGGGTTCGGAATGGTTTCACTTCCTGAAGATCCGTCCAATGCTCCAGTCGCAGTCCTCTTGAACGCCGGGCTGATTTCCAGAGAGGGACCGCACCGGCTAAATGTGCTTGTCTGTCGGAGTCTTGCTCATCTTGGTTATATCGCAATTAGGGTTGATCTTTCGGGCAAAGGAGATACACCTCAACGAGAAGGTATGTCAAACCGAGAATCAGTTGCATTGGACTGGACACATATTAAATCTGCAATTAATGACAGATTTGGCAAAAGAAACCTGCTGTTGGTCGGATTATGCTCGGGAGCGGACAATGCGATAAAAATAGCTGCCGATGAGAAGGACGTGCGTGGATTAGTCATCATTGACCCGGTCTCACCCAAGGATAAGGATTTTCAAAAACGGGAATTTCTCTCCAAAATAACCAATCCTCATAAATGGCTCAATCTGCCGTTCTCGTTTTTAACCAGGATTCGGAGAGCAACTGGCATCGAAGAAGATACTCACCAGGAAATGGCCGCTCTCAGAGATGAACCGACATTAGAAGATCTGACAAACTGCATTAATCATATAGTGTCATGCCAGGGAAAAGTGCTTGCTGTCTTTACAAGCCAGGCATCGTATCATTACAATGAACATGGACAGTTTACTCGTACTCTGAATATCCCGGGATTTGAAACCTGCTGTACAGAAATCCATTGGCCGCTTGTTGATCATATATTCATTGTTCAGGCTCACAGAGAACGACTGGTAGGCGAGATCGCTCAGTGGGCAGATAAAAATCTGAATCAGCTGGCTTCATGATTAAAAAGATCTCATTTCTCATTCTATTTTTCTCCTTTCTCTCTATCGGAATAATGATGATTCTCAATGTTAAACCGATAAGAGGCTGGTTTGCTGATAAAGTATTTTATTTCAAATACGGTATCGACAGACACAGTCAGATTATGGTCGAAATGCGTGACGGGGTTCGTCTTCGTACCGAAGTTTACAAACCGGCAAAATCAGAGGGCAAGTATCCTGTTGTATTAATGCGAACGACATACAGTGGTACCGGCTTAAAATGGCCTCTCTTTTTTGCCAACAATAACTTTGTTGTCGTTGTACAATATGTCCGGGGAAGATTTGGTTCAGAAGGAGTCTATAGCCCTCACAGGTACTCCAGAGATGATGGATTTGACACGATAAGCTGGATAGTCAAACAAAAATGGTCTAATGGGAATGTCGGAACATTTGGCTGCTCCTACCTTGGTGAAACACAATCAATCCTTGCAGCAGCAAAACACCCTAATCATATTGCAATGATAACAGATGGTGGCGGAGGAGCTATTGGGAATGCCTTGGGTAGCTACGGTTACTTCGGCGTCTTCGAGAATGGTGTTCTCAACCTTGCCTCTGCCCTGGGGTGGTTTACCAGACATGGTGCCTTAAACCAGAGTGAGGCCGTACTACTCAGTGATTATAAAGAAAAATTAAACACATCTATCAATCAGTTGCCCATAAAGAATCTGGGACAGAAGGTTGTTCCCTATCCCACTGGATTCGATGAGCTGGTAAGCCATCCGCTCACCGATAACTGGTGGAAGGAACAGGGATATGTCACGAAAGGGGATACATTCACCACAGCAGGACTTCATGTAAACACCTGGTTTGATCAGACAGTACAAGATACCTTCAGACTTGCAGAATATATGAAGAATAACGCTGCAAACCCCAGGGCAAAACACCAATACCTGATTATTGGCCCAGGAACCCATTGCAGCTCTGCAATGCTACCCCAAGGGCCACTTGAAATAGGTGACTTGAACATAGAATACAAAGACTTAGACTACGAAACCATATACCTTAACTGGTTTAATTACTGGCTTAAACATGAGCCGTCATCGCTCCCAGAGCCCTACACCTACTACAGACTCCACAGCTCGAAGTGGGAAAGCTCTAAACATTGGCCTCCAAGTGAAATTAAATCCACCACACTCTTTCTCTCCTCTTATAAAGATTCCAAAAAGACCAGAAGAGGGGCACTGTCAGTGCTTCCTCAAAAAAACACTTCTGACTTGGATTACATTTACGATCCTGGCAACCCTGTTATGTCACTGGGAGGAACAATTTGCTGTACCGAGCGAGAAGATGAGCTTTCTGGTCCACGAGACCAAACTCCATTGGAAAAAAGAGATGACATCCTTGTCTTTGAGACAAAAAAACTCACCAAAGATACTGAAATTGCAGGTAATGTCAAAGCAACTCTCTATATAACCAGCAGTGCACGTGATACCGATTTCATGATCAAACTTATCGATAAAAGCCCTGATGGAGTGGCTCTTGGACTTCACGACGGAGTTGTCAGGCTACGGTACCGAAATGGCATTGACAAACCTAACCTGGCAGAACCAGGTGAAATATACAAGGTGGAAATAGAGCTCAGGCCAATTGCCTATCGGTTCAAAGAGGGACACCGTATTGTGCTTCATGTAACCAGCAGTAATTTTCCACGGCTCGCCAGAAATTTAAATACAGGAGGGGATGAGTATCAGGGGACTGAATTTGTAACTGCCAGGAATACCATCATGCTTGGAGAAGAGTTTCCCAGTACCGTTGACCTGCCAATAATTGAATAGCCTTCCCAGATGATCTCTCATTGTAAAGGTAGGCTTGTGATAAATAAAAACGGAAAAGGATTATCGGCTTGTCACCCTTTGTTGATAGTGCTAAGTTACGATTACAATTGACCGTTTCATCCTTAGACATCTGGAATACTGTCACTAATTGAAACGAATAAACCACGGGAAATTATGAATATGCAGCCGCATTCGAAACCACTTTTTCCTGATCTACTCCGAAAGTCGTCAGACGGAAGACATATTTACCAGAAAATTATTATCTCTTTACCGAAACTGAAGTAATAGACGGCCATTCATTCGTAATATATATGTTCATATGTTTGGCATTGGAACCTAGAATATTGAAAGTATATTCAATGTGAGGGAGTTAAATTGTATAACTGGTTAAGTAAACTCTACAGCAATTATCTTTCTACGAAGAAAGATAAATATATCAAAAACTTGGTAAGCAATGGGCTCAAGCTCGGAAAAAATGTGGAAATTATTGATGCCTTTTTTTTCGACCCCTCACACTGTTATCTTATTACTATCGGAGATAATACAACCATTTGCCCCAATGTCCGGTTGATTGCCCATGATGCCAGTACCAAAAGGTTAATTGGTTATACAAAAATTGGTAAGATTGAAATTGGCAAAAACTGTTTTATTGGTGATTCGACAATTATTCTGCCAAATGTAAAGATTGGTGAAAACACAGTTATAGGTGCCGGCAGTGTTGTAACAAATGATATCCCCAGGGATACTGTTGCAGCTGGTAATCCGGCGAATGTTATAACAACAATACCAGCTTATCGAGAAAAACTCGAAAAGCTGCAGAAGGACCAAAAAACATTTGGCCCAGACTACCTTATCAACAACCTTGATGCCCGCAAACGCAAAGAGCTGGTTGATGCAACCAACGAAGGAATTCATTTTATTATCTAATGGCCTTTGGAACAGACGATCAGGCTTACAGGAGTCCCATCTGAAAAGGATTATTTCGGAAAACCATTATTATCCTATGATTTCAGCACTTTAATCACATAACGAATCCAGAGACTTGAAAAAATATACATTTATACAAACAGAAGACCCAGACAAGTATAAGGCCCAGATAGTTAAATTTTGGACTGAGTATTTAAAGGGAACCCCCGCCGATCGATTCAGATGGTTAACCTCAGGGAATCCTTTTGGGAAGACCATATGGATACTTACCTTTACTAATGATTCTGAAGAGCTAATCGGACTGGTTACTCTCATGCCGAAGAGGGTATTTTACAAATCAAAAATATACCATGGTGCAATAATGGGCGATTTGATGATCCACAGGGATCATCGCGTATTTGGTCCTGTTTTGAATCTTCTAAAAAAAGCTGTTGCAATTGTAAACAATAACCAGCTTGATTTTATCTATACCATGCCCAACTTTGATTCATTAAAAATCATTCAAAAGGCCGGTTTAAAAAATCGAATTGATATTGGAGTTTTCATCAAACCAATCAATACACGCTATTTTCTGAAAAGACACCTTCCTAAAATGATCCCCAGGAGACTTGAATCTTTTATTCTCTTTTCTTCTTCAATCATGAAATTGTTCATATCGCTTCTTTCCAGACAGACCTATGTGCCGGCAAGCGGCGAATTTCTTTTGTCTGACAGCGTGCCAGAACATTTAGATCATGTCTGGGAAAAGCATATAGATCCAAAAGCATCAAAGGTATTCTCCCTTCGCAACCAAAACTACTTACAATGGCGCTATCAACAAAATCCGACCCGTAAATATTCGATACTCGTCCATAAAAATCATAACAATGAAAAACCTTTCGGATATGCCATTTACAGTATAAAGAATAATAAGCTTATTATACATGACATGCTATGCCTTAATAATAAGAGCAAGATTCAAATTATTAAGAAGATAGAAAAAATCGCAAAACAACAATCTTCTCATGCCGTCTATTTTTCCAAATCCATTAGCAACAGCGGTAAAGACCCCATACAAAAATATGGCTTTATGAAATCGAATGACCGGACTTCTATCTTCTGGATAGCTCGTCCTGAGTTATCCTTTGAAGGTTGGGATTTTGTCGAAGGTGACAGAAATATTTAATTCATCCAGAGTCGTTCTTTTTTCCAAGGCAATGGGCAAACACCAATAACTACCCAGCATGAATACTCTTTGCTGAATTTTATCTGAGAGCACATGATTAAGAGAAATTCAATACTAAAAAATTCATTTTTCCTGATGGTTGGAAAGATAGGCAACTATGTCCTTACTTTTTTTAATACTGTCCTCATTACCCGTCACCTGGGACCAGAAATTTATGGCGAATACACTCTCGTTCTTTCGATATTGGCGATGCTTGTTGTCCTCTGGAATTTCGGTCTTGGCGCATTACTTACAAGAGATGTTTCAAGAGAGCCGGAAAAGGCGGGTCATTACGTCAACGGAGTAATGACCATAGTAACATTCATCGCTCTTGTGACTACTATTATCCTTCAGGTTGTCATGAAACAGCAGGGCTACGACAACCATATTATCACTTCCGTTATAATTTTCGCACTTGCTTCCTACTTCACAAGTATCACCGGTATTTATGAAGCTGTGTTTTCCGCTTTTAGAAGAATGGAATTTAACTCTGCTCTTTCCCTTGCCAGACCAGTTTTCCTTTTTGCTGCACTTCTCATCGCCGTCAGAATGGCACCGGATGTTAAAATTATATTTTTATGCCAATTCAGCGCCTCTTTTCTCATTTTTATGATGGCACTTTTTTTTGTCAGAAAATTTACCAAGCCTTTTTTCTTATTGGATTTTGGTTTTCTGCTTTCCCTTATGAAAAGAGGGTTCACATTCCTGCTTATTTCAGTTGTCCATATAGTCCTTTATAGAATTGATCACCTTATGCTCTCCTCCATGAAAAATAATGAGGCGCTAGGGTATTACGGTTCCGCTACAACCCTGATTGATCTGGTTCTCACTTTTTTTCCCGTACTAATAGTAAGTTCTGCCTATCCGGTATTGGCTGATCTCTACCGAAATGATAGACAGGAAATGCTTAAAATTTTCCATGTACTCTACAAATACCTGCTGATCATAGGAATACCGGCGAGTCTTGGGATTTTTCTGCTGGGTGACGAAATAATCACCGTTGTTTACGGGGTGGAATTTCTCCAGGCAGGTCTCCTGCTATCTATCCTGGGGTGCATAATCAGCTTTTCCTTTCTCTCCCTCCTTATGGCCTGGACATTAACAGCCATGGATAGGCAGAAGACAGTGCTTCTTCTCAATTTTGTTCTTATGATTATCAATATAATAACGAATATCTATGCTATAAAAAAATTTGGAGCCATTGGCGCAGCGTCAACGACATGTTTTTGTTCTGTCTGTTCTTTCATTTACTTTTCAGTGATACTCATCCGAGAGGAAATGTTCTTTATCAGATTCAATGAATTCTTCAAAGTTATGTGTTGTTCTTCATTGATGGTAATCTTGATACTCTATCTAAAAGAAAATAGTTTCATAACGAATAATTTGATAAAATTAGTTATAATAATAGCTCTTTCGATACTAATATATGGAGGTTCAGCCCTTCTCTGCCGTCTGATCAAAAAGAAAGAAGTGCAAATATTGCTTCAATAACATCGATAAACAGCGGTTTAATGCCCGACAACAATAGATAAAGAGTGAGCAATTCATGAAAGAAAAAGTTATCACAATGCTTTACGAGGTAATAGATACAGTAAATATGCAACTGGACAAATCCAGTAAAATAGACAAATCACCGGATACAGTGCTTGTAGGTGATAATTCCAGCTTGGAATCATTGACAATTTTAAATTTCATCACAACAACAGAAGAAAAAATAGAGGACCTCTTCAATGTCGAGATATCCCTAACAGAAAACATTGAGGCTATACTGTCTTCTGATGGCCCACTGCAAACGGTTGGGACCTTGGCTGAATATCTCGCCAGCCAGCTGCAGTAGCTATAAAATACGCCCCATTGGCTACAATATTGTTTAAAGTGCTAAAAACAACGCACTTAGAGGAAGATGCTTTGATGACAATTGGTCACCTTGAATGTAGTAGTTCAGCATATTCATGTGAGACAATTTTAGTCTCTGAGACAAATAAGGAGTGAACATATGAGCAATAAAACATATCAATGTCTACTGGTCTCGGATTTTACGATTGATAACTTATCTGGCTTAATCAGCAATGACGAAAATGAACCTCATATCGAAACCACTGTCGCACCTTTTGGCCAGATATTACCAGTATTGATCAACCAGGATCATAACTGCTGGAAAAAGCAATATGACCTGATAATCGTTTGGAGCCAGCCACAGGCAGTGATTGAATCCTTTAACGATATCCTTCAATACAAACAGGTTGATTATGAACAAATTCGTCTTCAGGTTGAAGATTATATCGCGGCTATAAAAAGCGTCAGTAAAAAAGGAGCAACCATTTTTATTCCGACCTGGATTCAACCTCAATACAATAGAGGTTTTGGTTTTACTGATATGAATACTGCTTTCGGGATAAGTGGAGTGCTCATGAAAATGAACCTCCAACTGGCAGAGAGTTTCGCCAATGATCCAAATATTTTCCTTTTAAACGCACAAAACTGGGCCAGCAGAACAAGTAAACCATTTTCAAATCCCAAAATGTGGTACATGGGAAAGGTGCCTTTTGCTAACGAATTTTACCTGGAAGCGGTAAAAGATATTAAAGCGGCACTGAACGGTATAACCGGAAACGCCAAGAAACTCCTCATCTTAGATCTTGATGACACCTTATGGGGAGGGATTGTGGGTGATGATGGCTGGGAAAATTTAACTCTTGGAGGACATGATCCCAAGGGTGAGGCCTTTGTGGACTTTCAGGCCAAACTCAAAGCCCTCACAAACAGAGGAATATTGCTTGGAATTGTCAGTAAAAATGAAGAATCTGTGGCAATGGAAGCCATTGAGAAACATCCGGAAATGATATTAAAAAAGGATGATTTTGCCGGTTGGCGAATAAACTGGAACGACAAAGCGCAGAACATTGTTGACCTGGTAAAAGAGCTTAATCTGGGTCTCCAGTCCACTGTTTTTCTGGACGATAATCCCAGAGAGAGAGACAGAGTACGATCTGTCCTGCCCGAAGTACTTGTCCCTGATCTACCAAAGGATAAAATGCTGTATGTCCCCACCTTATTAAATCTGCATTGTTTTGATACACCCAATCTCAGCCAGGAAGATCTGAAACGTTCTGAAATGTACCAGTCAGAAAGGAAAAGAGCCGAATTGAAGGGCAGCCTGGGCTCCATGGAAGACTGGCTGATGAGTCTTCAAACAGAGGTCAGGATTGAACCGCTCACCCCCTCCAATATTGAAAGAACGACACAGCTCATTAACAAAACAAACCAAATGAATTTGTCCACCCGAAGGCTTACAATCGAAGAACTGATTGCCTGGGAAAAGGAAGAAAATCACTGGCTCAGGACGTTAAGAGTCTCCGATAAATTAGGAGATTCGGGCCTTACCGGAATCGTCAGCCTGGTCATTCACGACAATAAAGCTCAAATACTTGATTTTATCCTCAGTTGTCGGGTTATGGGGCGAAAAATTGAAGACATTATGGTTCATCATGCCCTTGAGTATGCACGCACATGCGATGCAACCAGTTTTTATGCGGATTTTCTCCCTACAAAAAAAAACAAGCCATGTTTTTCTTTTTTCGAAGGTGCGGGATTTGATTTTGATGATGATTTAAAACGATTTTCCTGGCCAGTTGCAAAACAATTCGAGCTTCATGACTACGCGAAAATTGTGCTCGACGATCATTCTAAATAGTCGAATCTTTTATGAGCTAAAACAATGAAACTCAAAGTCGAACTGTATCCGAAGGAAATGATAGGTGAAGTCAAAGCGTTCAATTCTCGACTCCAGCAAAAAAAAGGAGAATTTACCTTTCCTGAAACCCACGTCTCTGACAGATGGCCGAATAAAGATGATGGCCGTAAAATATTCGAAGATTATTATCTGGTAACAGATGAGACCAATACTGTCCGCGGCGGATACATCCTTAAGACGCAGGAGTTTTATCTGAACGGCGAACAAGTTCAGATTGGGAATATTCAACTCCCACTATCAGAAGGAACAATCAATAAAGCATACAATCTGGTCGGACTGAAAATTGTCAGTGATGCAACAAAAAAAAGTAACATGCTTTACGCCTTGGGAATGGGAGGAATCAATAATCCATTCCCACTCTTTTTAAAATCCATGGGCTGGAAGTTATTAGAGGTGCCCTTTTACTTTAAAGTCTGTAACCCAACCTCTTTTCTACGTAATATTAACATCCTGCGTAAAAACACACTGCGAAAAACAGTGTTGGACTTTCTCGCATTAAGCGGGTTGGGCTGGATTGGTCATAAACTTTTTTTAGGTCTGCAATCTTTGAGAAAAAAGAGCACATGCAACTATACCTATTCAGTTGTAAACGAGTTTGGCGAATGGTCCGACAATCTGTGGCTGAATAATCGAAAGAACTTTTTTTTTATCGGAACTCGGGACAGCAGGACCTTGAACATTCTGTATCCAGCCGAGAATAGAGCTTTTATCAGACTTAAAATAGAAACTGAAAATGGTATAATAGCCTGGGCATTAGTACTAGTAACCCAAATGAGCGAAAATCCTTTTTTTGGAAACATGCTGGTCGGTTCACTCATTGATTGCTTTTATTCGCATGGTTCCGTTGAAATATTAATTGCAGCCATTGGTGATCATTTTAATGAACAAAAGGTTGACCTGATCATTTCAAATCAGGCACATTCAGATTTTAAGAACGCATTCACATCATTCGGCTATCTTCAAGGACCTTCAAATTTTATTTTTGCTGCCTCTAAAAAGTTGGCAAAGGCACTACAGTTAAATGAACAAACCCTGGGAAATATTCATATGAATAGAGGAGACGGGGATGGCCCAATGCATTTATAGCTTCAGCTATTACTTGCCAAACATCAGTTGTCAGAAATTTCCCTCTTCTTACGCCATCCTGTTACTTTAACATTTCACGCTGCCGATTTTCATTTAACCCCGGGAAATTTAGCGATTAATCACCAAAGATAACATGGTATATAAACACATATTATTATTAGCGAGTCTCATGTAAAAGCAGGATTTTTGCTCAATAATTAAAGTACACGCACACTTTTACCATAGGCATGTTGTTGATATCCCGAGGATATAATTTTAAACATAACGCAAAGTTTGGACAGGTACGCGCAGACTCCGAAAAAACAGTTTTGCAAGTGGCTGCGGCTCTAACTATCAAACACACAATCATCTAAAATCAGTTAAACAATTGCTATGAAGAAGCATCACAATATTGTCTACCCGGCGGGTAAGAATTTTATTTTCTCTATTTTCGATGATACTGACGTTGCGACTCTGAAATACATAAAACCCATCTATGATTTTCTTGCTGAACAGCAGATTTTTATTACAAAATCCGTATGGCCGTTGGCCTGTAATAAAAAATGTAATGACGCCGGCTCTCACACACTTGAGCATCATGAGTATGCTGAATATATAAAAGAACTAGACCATCTCGGCTTTGAAATTGGATATCATGGGGCAACGATGTTAGGGAGTAAACGAGAAGAGATTATTCGTGCTCTCAAAATTTTTCATCAGGTAATAGGGAAATATCCGCGTATATACGCTGCACATTCCCATAATCAAGAGAATCTGTACTGGGGGCAAGACCGTTTTTCTTTTAAATTATTTCGAAAACTCTATACCCTGCTCTCATCCAAAGAAGAACAATATTACGCTGGCCATAAACAAGACTCCCCTTATTTCTGGGGCGACCTGGCAAAAAAGCATTTTGATTATGTTAGAAATTTTACGTATAATGATATCAATTTATTAAATATAAATAAACCTTTACCATACAAAGACCGTAGTAAACCATGGGCCAGCTCCTGGTTTTATACCTGTGATGCGGACAATGTAGCGGAATTCAACGAGCTCCTTTCCTTGGCAAATCAACAAAAACTCTTACGCCAACGCGGGGTATGCATTGTAACAACTCATCTCGGTAAAGGTTTCAATAAAGATAATGACATACATCCAACAACAAAACTGTTGTTATTAAAACTCAAAGAAAAAAATGGGTGGTTTGCCCCGGTATCGGTGGTACTTGATTTTTTAAGAGCACAATCGGATTCATCCTCTCCAGAAGAGATATCAAAAAGAGAACTTTTTTTCATGGAACTCAGATGGTTCATTGACTCCTTTAAGAGACGTCTAAAAAAAAGAGACTACGAAAAAACTGAGGTTCCTTTTCTCATGGACGAAATAAATAAATGATCACAAGTAGGCCAATTCGTCAGGAATTAATAGACAATCCTGTAAATTCCTTTTCCATAGGCTCAATCACCCTAGGTGATTTCAACCCTCCAACAATTGCCTTTCTGGCACTCTTTACATATTGGTACGTTTTTCCCCAGCACTTCTTTCCGGTGTTGTTCCAATTGAGAATTCCTACAATCGGGGTCGGCATCTGTATTCTCGCGGGGATATTCCAATTCAGGTTCATTCGATACAGTTGTGTAAAAACTGAATTCATTGCCCTTCTTATCCTTGGTTTATTTTTCCTGCTCTCCAAATTATACGCAAAGAATATCTTCACAGCTTCCTTTTATACAAAAGAACATTTTCAGGCAATTTTCGTTGGCATGGCTTTTTTCATTAATTTCAGCACAACAAAAAAAATCCATTTATTCGTGGTTATATTGATAACATATGCAACTTTTCTGGGGCTGATAGTCTTTAAGGAAGGTGGAATAACCTGGACGCGTGATTTTCTAAAGAATGAGAACCAGATCTCCTCTTTTATGTCGAGGGTACTGCCGGTAACAATTTTTTATTTTTTCTACATTAAAAAATTATACCAGAAATTTTATTATTACATATGCGCAACCGTTCGAGCAGCCCTTGCCGTTCAATCCTTTTCAAGAGGCTGATTTTTAGCTATGGTAAGCAGTCGGGATTCTCATTTTTTTTGAGGATAAAGCGCAAGTTCTTTATGCTGTTCACAATAGCTGCTCTTATTGCCTTACTTGTAAACTTTGCGCCACAGAAATTTTTCGATGAAATAAAAAGCATAGAACAGGGAACCAAGGAAGCCACGGCCCAATCAAGGATGAGATTTTGGAGAAGAGCCTGGAGGATGTTTTTGGATAAACCGCTATTTAGACATGGAATTGGTCAATTTCCAGAAGAAAACGGCCGTTACAGACTGCCATGGGAAGAGGATAAAGTCACAGATACACTTGTATGTCATTCAAACTGGTTTCAGGTCCTCTCAGAACTGGGCCTCACTGGTCCGAACTGTTACCTGATAATCTGGCTAAAATACTTGCAGACCTGGAAGCTTACTAATTGAACAGCCCCAGATAGAAGTCCGCCGAACTTCATGTCGGACGATAAAGTATCTTTTTATAAAAATATAGCGACAAGGTTTGCCATTGGTATGGTTTGTTTCATTGTTGTCAGTACATTCATATATTCTCTGACTTTCGCCAACTATTATAACTTTATCTTTTTCCTGATGACTTGAAGGCTGAATGATATGAAGAGTTCGTGATAATTAAACAAGATCGTCTGCGAAAATCACTTTTCTCATACAAAGCCATTTAATGATTATTTTTAAAACTATTGGATAATCAAAACAAGATTCTTTAACAACTCATTGCCGAAATGCCCTTTAACTCCATCTCTTTTCTACTCTTCTTTTCAGCTATATTCTGCCTGAACCATCTTCTTGCCCGGCGCCACAGATGGTACCTTGGCCTTGCAGCAAGCATTCTCTTTTATTCTTTAATCAGTATCAAGCCACTTCTTCTTCTCATCGCAGCATGCCTCTTGGACTACATTATCGGCATATCTATTCCGAAATCAGAAAATGAGAATCGAAGAAAATTGTTACTTATCACAAGCTTGTCTGTCACCATTTTTCTCATTTTTATATTTAAATATCTCAACCTGGTGAACACAACAACCCTTCAACTACTCAATTCACTTTTCGATAAAAGTTTCGAAATTTCACATTTCAACCTCATTGTGCCTGCAGGTATTTCTTTTTATTGTTTCAAAAAAATGAGCTACGTTATCGATATATATAAACGCAATATTATTCCGGAAAGAAATTTCGCCCTGTTCTTTCTGTACATATCGCACTTTTTAGAAATCTTATCTGGTCCGATAGATAGAAGTAAACATCTTCTCCCACAGCTAAGAAATCCTGCATACTTCGACACCAACTCTTTTCAAAAAGGACTGTTCTTGATTCTCTGGGGTCTGTTTATGAAAGTGGTGATTGCTGACAGGTTGGCAATTTACTCTGATGCGATTTTCAACAATGTCGTCCACCACAATGGCCCATCGCTCGTTCTTGCGGCATACTTCTATTCCTTCCAGATTTATTCTGACTTTGCAGGCTACACTTTCATCGCTCTTGGCTGCGGTAAGCTACTTGGACTGGAATTATCTCCAAATTTCAATTTACCCTATTTTTCCACCAGCATTTCCGACTTCTGGCGAAGATGGCACATGACTCTCTCATATTGGTTTAGGGATTATCTCTACATTCCTCTTGGAGGAAACAGAGTTTCAACTTTCAACAGATTCAGAAATTTAATGATAGTTTTCCTCCTCTGTGGTTTATGGCACGGCTCAAACTGGACGTTTGTAGTATGGGGAGGAATTCATGGAGCGTATCTCATCACAGCCCTTCTTACAAAAAAACTCCGCGTAAAATTGTGTGAACTGCTGAGACTGAACGCCCGGACGATAACATTTTTCAACATCATCATCACTTTTCATCTTGTTACATTTGCATGGATTTTCTTTAGGGCGAACTCCCTGGACGATGCGTGGTTCTTCGCCACTCATTTATTCCATAACTGGCCGAATCTATTCATAGATATGAGTTCAATGGCGTATGGTGCAGCAGGAATCGGTTTTCTCCTTTTCTTCGAACTTCTCAGATTTAATAATAAAATCAACATCGACACAATAGTCGTGCTACCGACATCCATGCGCTGGGGCGTCTATTATGTATTACTCTTTACGATTATCCTATTGGGGGTTGGAAGTGAAAGTGCGTTCATCTACTATCAATTCTAGAGACATTTTTATTAACATAAAAAATGTCATTCTCTTTGTGTTGATATTCTTCATCCTGGACAGGGCAATTTCGTTTACACTTACCTATATATACTCCCAAATTAACACCGGGCCTGGTCGATATAATTACATTACCAAAAACAGGTTTGATGGCATAATTATGGGAAGCTCCACATCTGCAGCGTATTACAGTGATCTGCTCTCCAAGGAACTGGGCATGAGCTTTTTGAATGTAGGAATGGATGGCAGCGCCCTGATTTATTCAAAAAGCCTTCTGGATCTCCTTATTGTAAATGGAGTAAAGCCAAAGGTTGTCATTTTAAACATTGACCTCTTTGAAATACAGAAAGGAGCCTGGTTTGGGAATTATTATTCAATGATTGAAAAACTTGCCCCACTCTATGGCCAAAGCGATCTGGTTGACGATGCTCTCTATAAAAATAGCTGGAAAGAAAGAATTAAATACAAGATAGCATCATTCAGATATAACGACTTACTCCTCTCACTTATTGCCCAATCTCTTGGAAGTGGACAAAGTATCTACAGTCGCGAGAAATACCCAGACACCGTACTCAGCATACCACTTGATAAGAAGACAATCTCTACTCATTTCAACAGTGGCGTCAACATAAATGAGAAAAAAATCGCTCTGTATGAAGAATTTATACAAACGTGCAGAAAATATGATATTACCCTTTATTTTAGCGAGTCTCCGATTTATTACCCCCAACAGAGGATGATCAAAAGAGACAGAGAGCTACAGATGATTTTTGAAAGTCTGGCAAGTGCATACAAGGTACCTTTTATAAAAATAACTCAAGACAATCACCCAGAATTTCGTTCAAATTTACTTTTTAAAGATGTTTTACATCTAAATAATGAAGGCTCAACTCTATTTTCGAAAATTGTTGCCAAGGAATTGAGAAAGAATGGAATTGGTAATATTTAATAGTTATATAAATGTAAAACTTGATGCAATCGCTCCTCAATTCGTTAACACCCTTCTTTTTATTATAATACTTTTCCTCTCGATCCTGACTCTTAAAAAGAGCGAAAAACCTTCTCCGCTTCTCTCTGTAATACAGACCGAACAGCTCAAAGGAATGGCCATATTATTTGTCGTTATTGGCCATATTTGGGTTCATGCGGTCACACCGTCAAAAACATTGGTGCTGAGTGGCGAAGCCGTTGGCCTTTTTCTGTTTCTTTCCGGTTTTGGCCTAACCATTTCAGATAAAAAAGAGATGGGCGTGGCCCAATTTTTCTATCGGAGAATAAAAAGGGTTATGGTTCCATACTGGGGAATAACTCTTTTTTTATTAGTACTTGACATCTATCTACTTCACAAGACCTACCAACCAGCGAACATAGTCATGACAGGCCTGGGCTTAAACCTTAACCCCGAAACGCAAAGAATTGATTATGTACGGTGGTATATAACGTTCATATTGTTGTGGTATTTCCTTTATTGTTGTTCAAGAAAAATGGAGGGAACACGACAACAACTTTTTCTCTATTTGAGCGCTACAGTATTATTCATAGTTTCCTATTACTGTTTTTCATTTGGCTGGTATCAATTCTATTCGTTTCCACTTGGCTGCACCGTTGCTCAAAATCACTCAAGACTTGAGAAACTATACCAAAAATACCAGTCTATTTTCCCATATGTTTGTCTCTTTGCCATTTTGTTGCCTGTTCTCTACAAAAGATTGATGCTCAACGATACTGTTTTTAGGCTCATTGACTCAATGGTTCCTTCAATCTTTCTCTCTTTGTTGAACGAGGTTCAGAGTATCTTGTTGTATCTTGGTCTCGCCGGTGTTCTTCAATGTTGTGGACAAAAAAGAGTATCTAGTACGTTCCTTGTTTTTTGCGGCTCTATTTCCTATGAACTTTTTTTACTTCATGGAGCATTTTTAATAAAATATAATCCGTTCATGTTCTCTCGGGAAACGCCGCTATTGCTATTTCAGATCATATTCCTGCTGTTTTTCCTCTTCCTCCTGTCTTTTGGTTATCGAAGACTTATCATGAAAATCCTGTCAGTTCTCTTTTCCAATCGCAAATAATACTCTCTTTTTTGTTGGATTTGTTTGATATTTCTGATACGAGGATAAATCCGGGTTAAGGATCCACAAATACTTAAACATTAAGCCATCAAACGAGTGCAACATGTCTATCGAATAAAGTATTGAGTCAAAGGCGAGAAGACAACTTATCCCTCGAATGTGTTAAGCAACATTTGGGAAAACGCAAAATTGCTTGAAAGGACGGTTGAAAAAGGATAGGTTGTTCGATGTTGACGGCAGACGGAAAGGAATTTACGAAAAAGTTAGGGTGGTCTTAAAAAGCGGCTACTTATCACCCACCTCACCTAGAGAGATAACCTCAAAACAGATAAAATTTCAATTGTTTATATAAAACAAGTCTAATCTGCTGTAATCTCATTTTTTATTCTATCGGAAGGCTAACAAACTCTACCTTTGACATCAGCAAAAAATGGTGGATCATCAAATGACGGAAAAAGATACAAAGGAACTGCCCTCTAACAAAGATATCGAGGAAAATCCTGCGATAGCTAATAAAGGTGATCTTGATTTTCCAACCATAGTCATCTTGATTCTTTTTACCTATTGGTATTTGTTTCCACAAAAATTTTTCCCCATATTACAGAGCTTCAGGATTGCTCCAATTTCTGTGGCAATATGTATTATTTATTTAATATTTACATTCAGGTTCGAAAAATTCAAATTAATTAAAGGGGATTTAATCGCTCTTTTCATACTCGAAGGAATGTTTTTAGTCTCTCTTGCTTTTGTTTCAGATACAACAAGCGCAAAATATTATATAACAGAACATTTTCACAATATCTCTGTCGGATTGGTTTTCTACCTAAAATTCCAGAAAATGAACAAATTGAAATTGTTTTTTGGAATAATGATTTTTTATGCAACTTTTACAGCATTTGTAGGAATTAAAGAAGGTGGTTTGATTTGGGCTCATACTTTTTTACAAGATGAAAATCAAATATCTGCTTTTATGGCGATGATGCTACCTCTAACAATCTTTTATTCTTTTTGTCTCCAAAAGAAATCTGGAAAAGTTCTATGTTATATTGGTGCAGGCATGCAGGTTGCTCTTATTGTAAGATCTTTTTCAAGAGGTGGATTTGTAGCGTTAATAGCGGTTGCTATTTGCATATTTTTTTACTCACGTAATAAACTAATTATTCTTGCTTTACTAATCGTTGGTTGTGGATTTATCTTTAATTATGCTCCTGAAAAATTCTTTACAGAAGTAAAAAGCATAGAACAAGGCACTGACGAGGCAACTGCAGGAGGCCGAGTAAGAATGTGGGAAAGAGCTTGGCGAATGTTTAAAGCGCGACCAATCTTTGGTCATGGCATAGCGCAGTTTCCTACTGAGAATAGGAAGTTCTTATTACCAGGTGAAATTGAAAGGGAAGCTGACCGACTAGTATGTCATTCTAACTGGTTCCAAATACTATCTGAGTTAGGAGCCTTGGGGCTATTATGCTATTTAGCGATATGGAAAAATTATTTCAAAACGTGGTATATCATTAATAAAAGCCTTAAGAATAATTCATTAGAAAGAGTGCCCTTAGATGAGAGAATATTTTATAAAAATATTTCAACCGGACTAGCGATTAGCATGGTCGGATTTATCGTTGCAGGTACTTTTATTAACATAATGATTTTTGCGTATTATTATAATTTTATATTTTTTATGATGGCCTTAAGGGCAAGTTGGCTGTCGAGAATAAATTGAGATCTTTAAAGTGAGAATCCTTTTCATTAATCCGAACCGCCGCAATCTCTCCTTTCAAAATTTTATACCAACATTTTGGCACAAAACGATATTGTATGGGTAATACTACATGGTCTGTGATAACTTCGGGAGATGACTCATTGTTTTCTCCTTCTCCTTTGCATTGGGAGCAACTAAACCCAGCAGACCGCCGCATTTTGAACGGGCGATCTCTACAGTTGTTTTCTGTATCGTATGACTTTAGAAAATCTTGCAAACTCAAACCTTTTCGAAATTAAATTTTGTTTTTCGGTATGTCCACTCTCTTTTTCGATTATGACAGACCTGGGTTATAAAATAGTGAACAACCCATAAATTTTTTCATGCTACTGAGGTTTAGGGGTAATCAGGAAATTTATTGAAGTTTGCTGATAAGCAAAATCATTTTAGTAGGGGTGATCTGTGACAGAAGGAAAGAATAGAACATATCAACTTGATTCCATTGAGAAAAATAGACTTATTTCTCTTGATATTATGAAAGGAATAGGTATTTTCATTTTTATCGTCTGGCATGTGATCATAAATTTTACTATTTGGGAGGTTAGGTCAAATTCTATTCTATTCAGATCTGTATTTTTTATTACTGGATACTTTGTTTTCTTAAGTGGATTTAATGTCGGCTCATACTATTACAGAAAAGTCTTATTAGGGCGAAATGGCCTGAATATATTTAAGCGAATACTAATTCGCTCAATTAAATTGCTATGTATAGTTGTTGTCGGCGGGGTCTGCTTTGAAAGCGTAACAACAAGGAATTTTACCCTACTAGGGATATTTGAATTATTTAAGAAAATTTTATCTTTGTTTTATCTAGACAGATGGGACATATCACTACAAGTTTTAGTTGTAATAAGCCTTACTATTATTGTTGGGTATTTTATTGTTATTGTCTATATTAAATTCAATTATTCAAAATACATTCTAATTTTTTTGGCTTTGGCAATATTAGCTGTCGATTCAGTTAAGGGAGAACAAATATTTTATTTATACCGATATCTCTACCAAGGTATTTTGGGAGTTATGTTTGGGTTGGGGTTTTCAAGTTATTTCACGAATGAGAACCCATCAAAGAAAAATCTAATATTGACAAGTATTGGTTTTTTTTCCATTTTAACGATAACATATGTTTTTTTATTATCTTTGGATTATGTGGAATACAGTTCTATCTCAACAAAATTATGGCTCAACTCTTTAACCATTATCTGCTTCCTTAGTAGTTTTGGAATACCTATTTACCTTCTATTTGATAGAGGGAGTAGCAAGATTCATTTTTTTATGAAAATATTCGTAGAAAATGGTTCCAACTCTTTATTTGTCTATGTACTGCAAATTCTAATTATAGATTTAGCGGTCATATTAACCGGTTTTTATCAAATCCAATCTGAGTGGTTTTTGCTTTTTGTTTCTGTATTAGTTTTTAGCTTATGCTCGCTAAGTTGTATGGTTTTACAGGCCTTAATGAAACATTCTTTCGTAAGGAATATCTATTGCTACATTTTTAAATGAAATCAACTTCATTATAATTACATTTTAACAAGACGACCGGCCACTACCTTGATACAGTAAGCGATAACCTTCTTTTGGATTGTCTAAACTGATGTGGTAAATGTACTCACGGAAACATCCTTGTGGTTTTTCTGGGTGGATCCTGTTGGAGGATTTGCCTATGGCTGTCGAACACAGGTTTGAGAGAGGCCCGTCGAGTACCCGGGATTATGCATTCATAACTCCGCCTCTTGAAAAAGACAAACATATAACCCCTGGTCTATAACAAATGAAGACTATCATTAAATCAAAACTCAGAAATCTTATTGAGCTTTTTCCATTTGGTAGAGATTTATACTTATACATATTCAGAAACCGTCTTGGAATCAGCTACCGTGGTCTATTCTCAAATTACCAGGATTGCCTTGATCATGCTAAGGCAGGACTCAGCGAATATGATGTCGTAAATCAAAATAAGGCCAGCGCCCAGAAAGAAGAGGAAGAGATCCTTGATAATTACTTCAGATATTACGATTATCCGGTTTTATTCTGGCTGGAAAAAACATTAGCAGAGGCACCAAGAATTCTCGAGATAGGAGGGAGTGTCGGCCACTTTTACTACTCTTCTAAAAAATATATCACCCACCCTGCCAACATCCTCTGGACCATTGCCGAATTGCCGGAAGCGGTAAATCTTGGCCGAAAAATTGCGGAGAAGAGACGGGAAACTCCTCTGCAATTCATAGACAGCAGCCATCTTGACCAAAATCTTGAGGTTGATTGTATCGTTGCAGGCGGAAGTCTTCAATACATGGCGACTGGAGTACAGGAGATGTTGAAGTCATTACAACAGCTTCCCGACCATCTCATTTTCAATTCACTACCAACAACAGCACAGCAAAGCTTTTGGACTCTTCAAAACCTGGAAATCTGCGAAGTACCTTATCGGGTTTTCTCACCACAAGAACTCATTTCTGATTTATCTGCACTGGGCTACTCCCTTATAGATGAGTGGCATAGGCCTCGTAAAATAGAAATTCCGTTTTGCCATGATGCTAATGTTGACCAGTATTCTGGCTACTATTTCAGGAAAAAACAGTAGCCATTAACCTCAATTATTTACGAAGTATTCTCTCCCGTTGCTGCCTCTCATACGCAACACTCATTACTCCCAAGGAACCCCTATGGAATGTTCCGAACATTCTTCATAGCGAGCATTCATAGCAAGCAGCCTCAATATTTGACAAAATCAAATACACTCTTTAAATATACAATATTTTCGCACTCTTACCGAACATACCTTCTTTTTCAGTATTCAGTATATCGGTAATGAACATAGGTAATTATGACCCATCACCAAAAACAGCGAATCTGATATAACCTGAACCGATGAGAAATCCAGGCTAAAGAATCGTCTGCTTAAAAATAAAAAAAGACCATACAACTTGTGACCATTCTGTTTGCCAAACGTAGATCAAACTAAAGTGTCGATACTTATCGGTAGAATCCAAGAGCAAAGGACAAGGTCCTTGCGAATGAAATGGACTCTCTAACACTATTGAGAATAGTACAATCAGGCAGTATTGAAGCAGAATCGATCACACTGAAATATTTTTACTCTTTTTTTAAAACGATCATGCAATTTGAATACAAGAAGCTAACAACCATCACCCGCGAAGACGAACAACAGCTCTATGATTTTTTACTCCATTTAGACTCTGAGAAGAAATTCTTTAATCTGACCATGGCAAGAATCATCAACCTTGAACTCCTGCTGGTCATTCTTGAAGACAATAAAATTATTGGTGTTTCGGGATTTGAAAGAAAGCATCTAATCCCCAGAGGCATAATTATGATCAGGAAGGAATATCATAATAAAGGTCTTGGCAAACAATTCATGACAAAGCTTCTTAATGAAGCCAAGACAGATTCCTATGGTTTTATCATGGCTGTAATCGAAGAAATGAATACAGATGCGTTTAAATTACATTTTTCAACAGGATATTGCAGGTGCGGAAAAAGAGGGAATCTCCATTATCTCGTTAAGCCATTAAACACACAAGGTGCCATGGTTTTTAACATCTTTAAAATCCTATTCCCTCTGCTTAACTTCTTTGATTATTTGCAAAGTCATATGCTTTTCGGTACAAAAATTTGTCGAGCGAAACTAGCAATGAAATCAGATATTAAGAATTATGCCTCCCCTAAAGAAATAAAGTAATGAGCGGATGATTCAAAAAAGTGCCCATTAGTAGTATCGCTTGAGAGTAAGCCTTCTATTCACGAAAACGCTACAACCTGCCTTTATAATAGCAGCGAACATTAGCAATTGAGTATATCATCTAGCCGGAGTTTCTCATGGCATTATGTCAATTTCCTGCAATCAACGGGAATTAACCATGCTGAGCAAAAGCCTGCAGCTGCAAATATACCCTGTGTTCACCAAAGGTCAGTCTGGAGCCCCCCCCTCTGCTAAAGGTACTTTGACAATGAACATAGCCTGCTATGCCTCATCACCAAGAGCTTAACACCTTGGGCCTCCTGAACTGATGAGAAATTCTGTTTTGTCACAGATATTTATTAATGAGTGAATACCAAAGTCTGTAGCCCTCTGCATTTGGATGAACACCATCATTTGACAAATCTTCACGTATGCCGTTAGCATCACCAAGAAAAAATGGATGAAGATTTATATATTGACAGCCATTCTTTGCGGCAACTTTTCGTAGATCATTGTTTAACAAGTTTATGCGTTGATTTTCGACCTTTCTTTCAGTGCTGACAGGTAAAATACTTTGCAGATACAATTCTCTGCTTTGTAATGTATTAATGATACTGACGATATTTGATATGATTTGTTGGTTGGTTCTATATTTTAAATCGTTGTATCCAATCATTAGAAAAATCTTGTCAATTTTGATATTGTTAATATTACTTTCAATTCGAGACAAGACCCCATAGGTCGTATCAAAATAGATCCCTCGATTAAGAATATTGGGTTTGTTAGAAAACTCAGCTATATTAAATCTTTTCGTTATACTATCTCCTAAAAACACAATTACTGAATGATACTTATTGAGGCGATTTAATAGCAAATATTCGTCTTTCAGATCTTTATAAAGTCCGCGCTCCAAAATATCATCACTATTTGTGCCAACTATTTTTCCAATATAAAAGTTGACTCCGCGCCCCTGCTTGACAATAAAGTAATAGCAATTAAAGGAAACAACGAGGAAGAGTAAAAAAACGATAAAAACAATGACAAAGTCTTTATTTTTCTTAAATCTGATCATACCTTAATTAAACATTAATTTTCGGAGAGTAAATTTAACAAGTCATCAGTTAATATCCCACAAGGGAAAGTGTTAGGCGATTGGGATACGGTCGTTTTGTCCAAACAATAAGATCACCTCAACAAAGCCTCTGTTCTGGTATAAATATTGCTTATCATTCGATAAAAACAAGAGCCCGAATACATCGAATCTATTGTACGATCTTTCTTTCAGGTCTATATCGATTATGAAAAATCACCCCAAAGGTACTCGACTGGAAAGTTATTTAGCAATGAAGTTCCAAAAACTTTAAAATTATATTGGATACTCCCAGGCAAAATTTCTGAGAGGAACGTGCTGCTGAGAATCACAAATAATTGCACATTGCTTAGCAATAATTTGCACATTCGTAATTAGAGTTTTTTCAAAACGATGAAAGATATACTAACTTTTACAATATCTCAATATACTAATAATGAGGAGCTGGTGCAGAGCTTTCTTCTCAAAAACAGAGTTAACAAAATATCTCAAGCGTCGATAGAAAACCGCTATCTGCCGATACCACCATGTCCTCAGCCAATCATAATCTGGATGCACATAAATGGTGGTGAGCCAATTGGCATGGCATCTCTCATTTTTCGCCCTTATAGGGTAAACTCCGAATTATGTTGCCTGGCCAACTTATCAGATATCTCGTTAAATCATGAGTACCGAAATAAAGGTTTAGGAAGAAAACTTTTCGAATTTGTCAACCAGACCATAGACAATCTCCCTAACACATGTGGATTTGTTATCCCGAACATGGCTGCCCAGAAATCCCTATCGCACACTGGATGGAAAACGAATGAATCATTAATACCCTACAGTATGCCTCTTAATATAACACCATGGATCCGCATTCTCAGGAAGGTAAAGTTTTTAGAATGGTCTATTAACAAAGGAATAACTAGCTCTCTTCAATTCTATCTGCGTTGCAGAACGAAACTTGAAATAGCGATTGAACAGGTGCCAATAATAGATACGGATTTTGACATCTTTTGGAAAAGCTTTGATCAGCGCAATGTGATAATCGGAGAAAAAAACAAAAAATCTCTTTCGTTAAAGTATGAAAACAGTGAAAGAAATTTCAAAATATATAAGCTAAAACAAGATAATGATCAGATTGGATTTATCATTTGCTCTAATTCTGAAGACAATAAATGCTATATTTACGAATTTCTCGTAAAACACGAACTGTTCATTCTGCCATCCATATATTCGCTGGTAAAACTATTCCTACAAGATAAGATACATCCGATGAACCTGCGAATAACCATCAATGAGCACCACCCATACGCAAAACAACTCTCCAAAGCCGGATTCTTTAAAAGAAAACCTGAAGGTGCCTTTCAAACGTATATTCCTCCAGGAATATTGGGAAATTCAAACGATCGCTGGATGATAACATCTGGAGACAAAGAATGTTAATTTCCCAATCTTTATGATGGAACCTGCTAACCATTTGAGACTCAAAGAAAGCATGGAGTTTTGTCTAGAAAATAACAAATAACAGCAGAAAAGTGCCTACAATCATCTTGGAATTGCAGTAACGTATGCTACATGTTTTCCAAGCTTGACTTTATCTTGTTATTAATGGAAAATCATCTTTCTTGTTTAACTCCGCTCCCTAGATTATAAATAGTAGCTTTGTGTGATAGTTGCCATTTCCCTGACCAACTGGGTGACTACAAGAACTTGAAAGGTGAAGAATTGGAGAAAGAAAGAGACCTAACTGTTGATATTGCCAAAGGCATTGGTATAATCCTGGTTGTATTTGGGCACACTGTTGCCAGGTGGGGTGGAGAACATGAAGGCCTTCATCGCTTTATTTATTCCTTTCATATGCCTCTCTTCTTTTATCTCTCAGGAATTTACATTGCATCCGGTAAAGATTTTAACTCATTTATAAAATCCAAATTCACCCGACTTTGTATTCCTTTCTTCTTTTGGTTTGTCTTTTATATTGTTCTCGCAATTCTTCTGCAACTTGTAAGACAGTTAGTTCTCCATGATTCAGGAGCTCCATATGTCTTCTCATCCTACATAAGTACAGCAAATCTCTCTAAACTTGTTCTAGTTCCTCTGCTTGCTAACTGGGATTCCCTCTACAATGCGAGAATTTACGTCGACCTCTGGTTTTTACCAGCTGTTTTCAGTATTGTCGTCCTTTCGTTTGCTATCCAGAAATATCTCTACAAAATTAATTCGATTATACTCTTTTCTATTTCAACCGTTGTCTCCTTTATCATTGTTTTTCTGAACAACACATACAACTTCCACGCACACATTCCCTGGTCATTAGATATAGCAGTGGTATGTCTTCCTTTTGCAATTTTTTCAAAATACATAAAACATTTCAAAAAGTTAAACATTTTATATATTCCTGTTTTCTTTCTGGTCACTGTTTTCCTTTCCAAGGATATCCAAATTGGTATAGCAGGACTCAGAGTAGAAAAATATTTCCACTTTTTTGTCTCTGCCTTTTCAGGTATTTTCCTTACTATCTTGATTTCATCAAGACTGGGAAAATACAAAATTGGCAGAATCCTTGCTCAAATTGGCATGAGAACATATCTCATTTTTGTTTTTCAAGGAGCGATATATATGATATTGCATCCGGTTTTGGATAGGATCCCTTTTTTCACAACCTACAGTACCGTCAGTAATTTTATACTCTTTTGTACAGCACTATTTATCAGTTACAATATCTATCCATATTTCCTGAAGAATACACAATTACGATTGTATTCTTTGGGTCTAGACTAATGAATCCCGGGCAAATGAAAGAAAAGTTAGTATATAGCAACGCAACTATAAACATACGAACACCTGGAATGACTATTTCACGGGCAACAATTTACAGGAACTAGAATGCCTAAAAGTGCTGTAACTACAATAAAAAGTTCAGTCAGAAATTTTCTTGAATCAAGTTATTATAAACTTAGCAGACATCATGTTGCTCTAGGTTGTGATGATTACAAGTCAATAGTATTTTTATGTTATGGCAATATCATCCGAAGCCCTTTTTGTGAATTTTATCTGAAAAACAAATTGAAAGATATTGCTACAATAGAGATTGTATCGGCGGGCTTCTTTGAAAAACAAAATAGACCTTCTCCGGAAAACGCGCAGCTTGCTGCTAAAATACTGGACATTGATTTGACAACCCATGCCTCAAAAACCATTACAGAAGAAATGGTCAAAAAGAGTACTCTGGTAATAGGCATGCATTATTCACATTACCAACTCTTTCAAAAACACTTCCCTATGGATACCAACAAGTTTATGTTGCTCAAACATATATCTTTCCCTCGGTCTGCCTTCCTTAGTATCGCAGATCCATATGGCCATCCGCTGGAAGCTTTTTCCACGTGCTATTTTGAACTGCAAAGATGCCTTGATCGCTTGATAGAAAAAATTATCCAATGTTATATGGTAAACACAGAACAAACAGGAAAGGAATTGCGGTGAATCAGAAAATTAAAGTGCTCCAGATAACTGCAAATCTGGGTATTGGTGGATTAGAACGAGTTGTTGTCAACCTAAGCAAGGGCCTTGACCCGAAAAAATATGAAGTTGTTGTCTGCTGTTTAAAATTTAAGGGCAAATTTGCTAAAGAATTAGAAAAACGTGGTATCAGGGTGCATCTAATTCCACAAAAGGAAAAGGGAACAGATTATTTTGCTTTTTGGAAATTAAAAGACATTATTCGCCAGGAAAAACCTGCTATTGTTCATACTCATAACTCCAATTCCCTTGTTGATGGAGTCATTGCATCCATTCTCACCAGAGTCCCGGTGGTAATCCATACAGATCATGCCAGAAAGTTTCCAGATACTAGACGGACCATGATCGCAGAAAGGATTCTCTCTTTATATATAAATAAAATTATTGCCGTTTCTGAAGAAACTAAAAATAATTTAATGAAATATGAACATATTCCAGTACATAAAATAGCTATTATTAATAACGGTATTGATGGCAGCAAATACGACATCACCATCGACCATGAGGCGAAGATTAAAGAGCTTGGCTTAGAAAAATTCAAATATAGAGTTGGCTTAGGAGTTCGGTTAACAGCGCAAAAAGGCATCACCCACCTCATTAATGCTGTCCCGGATGTATTAGAAAAATTTCCGGACACAGCTTTTGTTATTGCAGGATCAGGCTACTTGCTTGAAGATTTGCAAGAACAGGCCACAAAATTACAAATTGAAAAAAATGTTTTTTTTATTGGTCCCCGGTTAGATATGCCAGAAATATTGCAAATATTAGATATATATGTTTTACCTTCCGAATGGGAAGGCCTGCCACTTGTCCTTCTTGAAGCAATGGCCGCAAGAAAAGCGATAATTGCAACCGATGTTGGTGCCGTTTCCAAAGCCATAGAACACCAGCAATGCGGTTATCTGGTTCCCCCTAAAGATCCTCAAGAGATTTCAAACAAAATCATATCGTTACTTAATTCAGCAAAACTCCGAAACGACTTTGCCAACAAAGCTTATAATAAATTTCATAATCACTTTGATATACAGCATATGATTGACGGGTATACCCAGATCTACGAAGAAGAACTTACCAAAACAGGCATCAAATTGTGAGTAACCGTGAAGCCATCCTGATATTAGACGGTGAGCAAAGATCGGCACTTGCCGTGACAAGATCACTCGGAAAAGCAGGACTCAAAGTCTATGTGGGCACCTGCGAAGCATCCTCTCTGGCAGGTAAATCCAAGTACTGTTTGAAAGAACTAAGGTATACCTCACCTTATACCAATCAGCTTCAATTCATTAATGATATCAAGTCTCTTACCAAAGAGCTTGAGATAAAAAACGTATTACCTATAACCGACATCAGCATTTCAACTATTTTACTACATGAACACCTTTTTGACGATTCCACTTCAATTCTCTGCAATGAACGGGATAAATATGAAAAGGCTTCTGACAAAAGCTACCTGGTTAAGTTGGCAAAGGAGTTGGACATACCCGTACCTGCCTCCAAATTCTACAACTCTTCTAAAGATTGGAAAGACAATGAAGATTTACTGCAATTCCCGCTGGTGTTAAAACCGAGTACATCGATCATTCGTACCGAAAAAGAGGTTAAACAGGTAAGTGTCAAAATCGTTCACAACAAAGAGGAGTTCAAAAAGATTATCACTACAAATGACGCTTTTTCTTTGCCCTTCATGATTCAGGAAAAAATTGTGGGTGATGGGCTGGGGATCTTTGCTCTTTTTGAGAACGGACACCCCAAAGCCATCTTCAGCCATAAACGCCTGAGGGAAAAGCCACCATGGGGTGGCGTGAGTGTCCTGTGTGAGAGCACTACGCCAGATCCGGATGCCAAAAAATTTGCCATTAAACTGTTATCAAAGCTCGAATGGAACGGGGTTGCAATGGTAGAGTTCAAACGTGACAATCGAACCCAACTCCCACTCTTAATGGAAATCAATGCCCGCTTCTGGGGTTCTCTTCAGCTATCAATTGATGCTGGCATAGATTTTCCATACCTCTTCTATCGGCAATGTCAGAATATGCCGGTTGCTGCAATAGAAAATTTCACCTACAGCCGCTTAAGGTGGCTTCTCGGCGATCTTGATAATCTTTATATAACACTGAAAAGCAAGTCTGACTCCTCTTTGAACATGCCAGGAAAAAGACAAGCTATTATCAATTTTATTGGTGAATTTTTTAAAAAATCAAGATTTGATATATTAAGAAAAGAGGATTTAAAGCCATTTATTCATGAACTTTATAAATACGTTAAAGATATATTGCGCTGAATTAGCCTGTCTTCACAAGACTCTTATGGCGAGAAATAATAAAAAAAGTTAAATCGTATTAAACATTAGCGGCAACACCTATCGGTTATGCCTACGCTTAATTGAAAGATCCAACCCTCTGGATTACAGCACCCTAGACAAGGCTCCAGCCTTTCTGTACTGTTTTATAGCTGTCAACCGGTATTCGGCATGTCGCTAATTTTCAACATCTAGTCGACGTATCAGTACAAAAACTCTACATCACAATTATATAACACTCGCCCATGACTACCAATATCAATGTTTGCCACATTATATCTGGAGATGTTTGGGGAGGTGCAGAGGCTCAGGCATACTCATTAATCCACGAACTCCATAAAGACCCCCTGGTAAATCCATGTGCCATTACCTTTAATGATGGCGCATTGGCAACTAAATTTAAGAACTGCTCAATACCCCATCAGGTCATTTGCGAAACAACAAGCAGTACACTGAAAATCATACGGGATATTTTTCGATACTTAAAAGAGCAAAAGATAAATATAGTACATGTTCATGGCTTCAAAGAAGCATTCTTGGGAGGCATTGCTGCCCGACTACAAAAACAGGATGTGAAAATTATCCGGACTTTCCATGGAAAGGGATTAACGAATAGTAATTTCAAATACAGATTCATTGAGAAGCTAAATGGACGTTTTTTCAGTGACCAGCTCATTGCGGTGTCAGCTGATTTGAAAAAGTTTCTGCTTCACTGCAATTTTAGCGATTCGATGATGCAGGTTATACACAACGGTGTAGCAGTAGACGATGTAATACCATCAGAAGAAAAGGAGTCTATCAGGGCTGCATTAAATATAGCTCCGGATGCATGTGTAATAGGAACATTGGGACGTATGGTTCCGGTAAAAGGGCATGATTTTTTTCTCTTGGGTGCAAAAAGGATTATAGCAATCCATCCAGATGTATATTTTGTTATCTGTGGTGGAGGCCCGCTGCTAAGAAAATCTCAGGAATGGGTTGCCGCAGAAAAACTTGAAGCGAATATCAAGATAATCGGTTTCAGGGATGATCCCTATAATATCATAAACTGCTTTGATATCTTTGCACTCACATCTCTTCATGAGGGAATTCCAATGGTCCTTTTAGAGGCCATGCTTTTGAAAAAAGCCGTTGTTACCACTGCTGTTGGAGGAATTCCAGAATTCATAATCAATAACAAGACCGGCATCACAATTCCACCAAAAAATGCCGAGGCTTTTTCAAAGGCTTGTCTTACACTATTAGAAAATGAAGGTTTGCGAGAATCGCTTGCAAGAAAGGGTCAAGAGATTGTATTAAGCAACTATACCGCTTCACAGAATGCCAGTAAAATCAAAAATATCTATGTTAAAGTAAGGTAACATGCGTATACTATATATCTGGGATGCAGATTATCCATGGGATGTCCGGGTTGAGAAAATTTGTCAAAGTCTGAACAAGGCTGGTCACGAAGTCCATATTGTTTCAAGGAATCTTAAAAAGAGCCCAGTATCAGAGGTAGTTGACGATCTCCACATCCATAGAATGAAAATATGGAAGAATGATACAATCAATTACGCTTTCTCTTTTCCTGCTTTCTTCAGTCCATTCTGGAAAAGCCATATTGACTCGAACATAATTGAATATGCAATAGACCTGATTATTGTTCGTGACCTGCCTCTGGCGCCGGCAGCGATAAGGGCGGGGAAGAGACACAGTATACCCGTAATATTTGACATGGCAGAAGATTATGTTGCCATGATACAGGACATCTGGGACGACAGAAAGTTTCAAGGGCTGAACCTCCTTGTTCGAAATCCCTATCTTGCCAAACTGGTAGAAAAATATTCCTTTAAAAATGCGGACCACATTATTGTTGTTGTTGAAGAAGCCAAATCTGTTGTGAAAAATGGCGGTGGAGATCTGCAGCATATATCGATTGTTGGCAACACACCCAGCCTGGATTCCTTTTCGGATCAAGGAGAAAAGCCCTCGCAGGATCTTACAGCTATTAAAAGCCGATTTTCCGCAATCTATACCGGTGGCATTCAAATGGGACGAGGAATTCACACAGTGATTGAAGCGATTCCTGATATCATTAAGGAAATCCCAGACTTTCTCTTCGTTATCGTCGGAGCAGGTTACGCAGTCGAAAGGTTACAAAAGGAGACAGCCAGATTAGCCATAGAAGATCATGTCCACTGGACCGGCTGGATTGATCATGGTCAAATGTATCACTATATCAAAGAAGCAAACATTGGACTTATCCCCCACCTGGTATCAAAACATGTTGACACCACTATTCCCAATAAACTTTTCGACTATATGGGCCACGGTCTTGGAGTTTTAGCCAGCAATGCTGCCCCGCTTCAAAGAATCATTGAAGAAGAAAAATGTGGGATGGTTTTTCAGTCTGGTGACCCTGAAGATTTCGCACGTCAATTAATAGCAATGGGTAAATCTGCCACTCCCTTCGGAGAGAACGGCAAAAAAGCAATACTCAATAAATATAATTGGCAAAATGATGAAAAACGATTGTTGTTTCTCACGGAAAACATCAGAAAAAAGGCCGATGCCGATTCAACTCAACCAGATTGAAATTCGAATCATATGGATATAATTGACAAAAATTATTCACTTCTTCTCGGACACGGAAAAAAAGTAATAGCAGCCCTGATCCCTCATTTAAGGATGATATTGCGTTTCCTGGCTCTTCCCTATGCCTATTTTCTGCTTGTCAATTGGAATGAATGCAAGGCATCGAGATACCAGGTTTTTAAGGATTTCCTCTATATCTTTTTTATTCTCAGAGACTTCCCGGATTATTATACCGTATTACGTCTTTGGGAGAAGGACAGGAAAGAATGGGCATATTATTACGGCTCCATGTACAATCCCTATCAACGTGGAAAATTGAGAAAACATATCCAGAAAAAGGAATATGAAATCCTTTTTGAGGATAAATATGTTACCAATCAAATATGCGACAATACTGACCTGCCAGTTCCCCGTTTCCTGGGATATGCCGAACCAGGGGAACAGATGTCCCTGCTCGTACCCTCTTTACTCGAACGTTCTTCAAACAACAAAATAATTATCAAAGCGTCCAGAGGGAGAGGAGGAAAGGACATTTTCTTGGCATACAGGAAAAATAATGAGATAGTCCTTTCCAACAATAAAGAGGAAATCCCATTGGCCATGTTCAATCTTGAACAACCTTCCATTATCCAGGATTGCATTGAGCAACATGTAAAGCTCAATACCATCTCAAGCTCTATCAATACCGTCAGAACGGAAACATTACTCACTCAGGACAATAAAGTTCTATTTCTGGGAGCATTTATGCGTTTCGGCGTCGATGGCATGTTTTTGGATAATCAATGTGCAGGCGGGCTCTCCATTGGAGTCAATCTTGAAACCGGTATCCTGTATGATTATGCCGCAAATGGCAAAGGAGAGAAATTCTTCAGCCATCCTGACAGCAACCAACCCTTTAAGGATTTTGAGGTTCCGTTCTGGTCCGAAATTTTACTATTATCTGAAAAAATTCAGCGCTTTTTCCCTTATTTCAAATTATTGGGACCGGATATAGCAATTACTCCTGATGGACCTGTAATTATAGAAATCAATGCAACTCCGGATCATGCAGGCCTGGAAATGGATTATGGCCCTGTACTGAAAAACCAGGAGGTATGGCAGGCCTTCCGGGAGTACGACCTTTTTATCAACAAACCGAGTAGACATCTTTACTAAACACAGCTGCTATTATTAATTTCAACATCCCGGGGATCATCTTTAGTGAATACTTTTATAGCCAAATATTTTTTCTATTTACCAATCCAGATTCTACGAGGTCAAAATCTTGTCAAGTACCTTGCAAAGGTTAAGAGGGATGAAAAAAGGTCACTTGATGAAATCATCGAAATAAGGGAGAAGAAATTCAAGGAGCTTGTTAAAACGGCCTATAATGATGTTCCCTATTATCGAGAACTTTTTGACAGACTTAATCTCAAGCCGGATGACATAAAAGGTACAAACGAGTTACAAAAACTTCCCATTCTCTCGAAGCACGATATCCTGAAAAAGGAGAATGAACTTATAAACCCGAATTACACAAAAAAAGTTTTCCAACGAAAAACTGGAGGATCGACAGGCATGACTCTGCATTTTCTCAAGGATGCAGAATCTCTCGCCAGTAATGATGCGATCATGTATCGCTGTTACAAGTGGTACAATATTGAAATTGGAGACAGACAAGTTCGTTTTTGGGGTGTACCGGTTACTGATAAGCTCAGAAAAAAAGAAGAACTCAAAGATTTTCTCGCCAACCGAATACGAATTTCAGCCTTTGATATTTCTGATAAATCCTGCCTGGAGCAATATCAGAAGATCAAACGATTCCGACCTTCGTATTTTTATGGTTACACTACTGCCATATATGGTTTCTGCCTGTTCATGAAAAAGAATAATATCGATTTAAATGATCTAGGTCTCAAAGCCGTCATTTGTACTGCAGAAAAAATGTATCCGCATCACCAACAACTTTTTGCGGAAGTCTTTGACTGTCCTATCGTTGATGAGTATGGCTCAAGCGAAAATGGAATTATCGCCTTTCAATGCCCTGAAGGAAACATGCATCTGATGGCAGACCAGTTGTATACAGAGTTTATTGATGAAAACGGTAATCCTGCTGAACCTGGGCAGCCGGGGAGAATAGTTATTACAGACCTGGCCTGCCACGCAATGCCGCTTCTTCGTTATGATATCGGCGACATAGGCAAGCCCTCTGACAAGGTCTGCAATTGCGGCATTAAATTACCTTTGATGGAAATGGTTGAGGGGCGAAAAGAAGATTTTATCCGCAAGGCCAACGGTGAATTAATTCATGCCGCATATCTCTGCTATACACTCAAGGAAGATACTGTTCATGAATTCAAGATGTACCAGAAAGAGCTGGATTTACTGAATGTTCAGATTGTAAAATCTCCATCATATACTGAGAAATCGGAAGAAATACTTGAGTCAAATCTGAGAAGCGCTTTAGGAAATGAAGTACGTATTAATTTTGAATATCTCGACACCATTCCCCGTGAAAAATCGGGGAAATTACGATATTTTGTGTCTGAACTTGAGAATTAATTCTTTTTTTTAATCACACCACCTTCGTCATTCACTTACAAACATTTTAAATGGCATAGAAATGAGTATTTATTCAATTAGTAGCTCAGAACAGAATACACCTTCATTCGATATTGAAAGAGAAGATCCTTCTCTTAACAGTGAGGGCAAGAAAAGCCTGGAGAAAGAATTTCGCCTCACAATAGATGAATTTAACACTCTTTTTTTTAATGATATAGGGCTTGAGTATGTGACGAAATACGTCAGGGATCGAAACCTGTCATTTCGAATCGTTACTCACCCAAAAAAGACCAATACCTGTTATGAAAAAGCCCAGCTGATAGGTGACTGGGATCCTTTGAACATCATTAAAGCTCTGTATTTTGAATGTCCGACCAACCAGCATCTTTATGCCGTTGTCGTCCCGGAAACAGGATGTTTTATTGATAAAGAATATGTAGCCTCTTTATTGAATTTACCCAAGGGTATCAAACTCGCAAAGGCAAAGATGCTCCCCTCGAATATGACATATGGGACCTGTTCACCTTTTATTACAGAAAAGGATCTGGTGGTTAACGGTGGTCGAGTTGCCCAAATATTATTTGATTCAGAGACGCTGGTCGTTAAAAAACATGAGAATACGTTAGATGATTTTTCTTTTGGTCTTGATCATCGCCTCTCATTGCATATAAACTATTATCAGTGTTACAAGATGCTGAAGTCCCTTTATAAGCAGACTATCTTTTCAGATGAACTCATGACTTTGTCGTTTAAAGAGAAATTTGTTCGTAAGAAAGGGAAAATTAAGCTTAATTATGACTTTAACTCGATCAACTTTCGTACTGCAAAATTTATCAACAGTATTCATGGATCCGGTGATGTCTTCGTTGAAAACGATTATGTCGAAGAACTCGACCTGCCAGACGTTTTAACATCTTCTTAACTTTTTGTAATTCCCTGCATGCGCCCCACGCGATGGGACAATGGGCATGCATATTGCATTAATTGTATTTAGTGTTTTTTGAATTACAATCTCGAAGAGGGTTTGTTAGCGATGGTCTCAAGTTTTAACGAAATGTACAGAGGAGGTAGTATCTAATGACAACATTTAGCAAGCGACAATTTCTCGCCTTGTTTTTTTGCACGATAACCACGTGCGGCCTGAGTGTTTCTTCCTGGGCTAAGAATATCTACGTTGATCAGGACTGCGGTAATGGCATCACAACCTACAACCCGGCGGCAGACAGTTGTAGTGGTGGTAGCGACGTATCCTACTCAACTATTAAAAATGCCATCAGTGCAATGAACGGCGGGGATGATATCTTTCTGAGAGGAGGAACATATTATGAACATGATATTTATGTACCTTCATCTAAAAGCGGGACGGCGTCCAACTGGTCCTCGCTGCAGTCATATCCCGGCGAATGGGCGAAAATAGATGGCCAATGGCAGTGCTCTACAAATCCGCGGGCTGTTATTTATAATACCACATATGCAGAGCACGATAGCTTCGATGCTGCTAATTACTGGTTATTTGAGCGGATCGAAATCACTGGCGGCGGTTACAATGCGGTGCTTGCCGAACAAACCGGTCATGGCATATACTGGTCGTTTGGCCCGTGGACAATTCGCTATTCCTACGTGCATGATAACATTGGTCCCTGGACAAATGAAAATCCTACAGGAATTGGCGGAATAACCTGGCAAGGAGCGACTATTGAATACAATTATGTGGCAAATAACCGATCTGCTCAAGGATATGGAAACAATGTGTTTAACATTGGCACCGCATCGACATATATTGAATATGACACTGGTTATGATTTCCGCAAAACAGCACATGAAAACAATATCAGATACAATCTTGTGAAAGGAGAGGCGGGAGGCATCCGCACCAAAGGCGCTGTTTGGTTGAATCAGGATCGATCTGGCAACAGCACGACAAACATGGATAATGGCGATAAAATCCATCATAATATTGTCATTCAGACCAACAATTCATCAGTACCCGGAATATTCTATCAAGCCGATTATGTTCAGATCTACAATAATATCGTTGACCAGGAACAAGCTGCCAAGGCATGGGAAAACTGGCCGATAGCAACCAGGCGAATCCGAACCTATGGCCAGCGTGACTTGCTCCAATCAGTGATTTATAACAATACTATTTATTCAGGGGCCAGTGAGCTGGGCAACTTCCACGAAGGAGACGGTTCCGGCGTTGCTGAGTGGTATGTGTATAATAACATCCTCGATAGCATGAGCTATTATTTTTCTCCTATTTCCTTTGGATGTTCTTCCGGCGGGTGCACCTCGTATTCGAAAACAACTCAACACAGTCTGGCAAAGCTCTTCATTGATAGAAATTATATCTATAGACCAACTGGGTCAACGAGTGTTTATGTTGGCAACGCAAGTTGGCCAACTGGTTCCTACACGGCTGAAGGTTGGGAAGCTGCAAAACCGGGGACCGATATCTTTCGCCAATCTTACAGTTCCTCCAATCCACTTTATGAGGGGACAACCGGAGCAGCAAAATATACGACCATTGGAGAGCACACAGTCGAAGGCTCAAAAGACATCAGTACAGCTGGAATCGGAGGAGATCACCCCTATCTTTCCGGAGTCCAGATTCCATCGTATATTGGCGCAACCAACCCCTGCGATAACAATTGGGTAGATGTCGTTCTCAACAATCTTCCCGACGTTAATTGGTTAAAGGCTCAGACCAGCGCATCTCCTACTTGGGTTGAAGGCGGTGGGTCCGGGTCCTGTTCTGGTGGAGGTACTACCGATCCTCCCCCGTCACAGGTGCAAGGATTCCAAATGGTTCCGGTTAACTAGATATCAGTCATTAACGTAGTATTTTAAAATCGTCATAAAGGAAGTTCTTAAAAGGGCTTCCTCTCATTGTAATCGTAAGGAGGAGAAGTTTTTATTACTTCTCCTCCTTTTTTATCCAAACTCTCAAACAAACACATCGCACATTGGCCTTCACAATTTTCTTAAAAAAACAATATGCAAAGATTGCCTGCAGCATGGGATTTGTTGACAGGAAAATCCGCCATCTGGCTGAGTCGAATTCCGTTACCATACTCATGTACCACCGTATCATCAACAAAGATAAGAGTATCCAGGCGGGAATGTACGTTTCCCCGGCAACATTCAAGAATCAATTAGAAGTCTTAAAAAAGCATTTCAATATAATTCCTTTAGCCTTGCTTGCCAAAGGAGAAAGAGCTGCAACACAAACGGAGTCAGGAAAGCCGCTTTGCGTCCTTACCTTCGATGACGGCTGGAAAGATTTTTATGATAATGCGTATCCACTGCTGCGAAAAAACAATATTCCAGCAACAGTGTTTCTTCCTACAGATTATATCGGCAGCACTAAAAAGTTCTGGACAGATCTCTTCGCTTATCTGCTCATAAAGAGAAGAGCTTCAGAATTACTTGAAGAGATTACTCCCCATATTTCTACAATCATAGACCAAATTGAACAGTTCTCTGGTTCTTTCGAGCAAGAACTGGAATCGGGGATTGAATACCTGAAAAAATATCCTCAAGAAACAATTGATACTGTGCTTGCAGTATTATCTAAAAAATGGCAAGTTGATCTGACTGCGTCAGCAAGGGCTTTTCTAAACTGGAAGGAAGTTAATGAAATGTTTTCAACGGGTCTCATCTCCTTTGGCTCGCATACTGTAAATCACCCAATTCTGACTACCATGCAAAGTACAGATGACATAAAAAAAGAAATGGTTGATTCGTATGAATGTTTGATCGAAAGAGGCGTTAGCAGTAAATCAAACATAAGCTTTTGTTACCCGAATGGTAGTTATTCCGATGAAATAGCAAATCTTGTCAGCGAAACAGGATTTCAATTGGCAGTAACTACTCGATCCGGACACAATCCACCTGATCATGACCTCTTTACCCTCAGCAGGATTGGTATTCATCAGGATATTTCATCGACACCTTCCCTTTTTCGCTGCCTCACTGCTGGATTAACTTAGCTCCTCAAATCATTAAAATTCTTTCACCAAGACAAATCCTAATGAGAAAAAAACGCATCCTCTGTGTTGCAGGTACTCGGCCCGAAGCTATAAAAATGGCTCCCGTCATTCTTGCTTTGCAAAAAGAGAGCTGGGCGAAGGTGGAAGTCCTTGCCACCGCACAACATCGGCATCTGCTGGATCAGGTCTTCTCTATTTTCAAAATCATTCCTGATTACGATTTAAACATAATGCAGGAAAACCAGACCTTAACAGAATTAACAGCCAGACTACTCACTGCTCTGGATACAATTCTGGCCAAAGCTGATCCCGATATCGTGCTTGCCCAAGGAGATACAACAACCGTAATGGCAACGTCAATTGCCTGTTTTTATCGAAAAATAGCCTTTGGTCATGTCGAAGCCGGCTTAAGAACCTTCGATAAATACAACCCGTATCCTGAGGAAATCAATCGAACCATTGCGGGCCATTTATCCTTGTTACATTTTGCTCCAACTGAGACTTCACGTCAAAACCTGTTACGAGAAAATATCCCTGACAGTTGCATTCACGTAACAGGAAACACGGTTATTGATGCACTTCTTGAAACAGTTAAACGGGATATCCCTCTTGGAGAAAGCCTGGATGAGAGCAAAAGACTCATTCTCCTGACTTCACATCGCCGTGAAAACTTTGGACAGGCAATGGAAGAAGCTTTTGGTGCAATCCTACAACTCGTGGAAAGAAACGAGTCAATTGAGATACTCTATCCGGTACATCCAAATCCCAACGTTACGGGACCTGCATATAAGATTCTCGGCGGGCATCCACGCATTAAATTGGTTGAACCTTTAGGATATGGTCAGTTTGTTAAAGCCATGGAAAAAGCGTATATTATTATTTCTGACTCAGGTGGTGTGCAGGAAGAAGCCCCCGCTCTGGGCAAACCAGTTCTGGTTTTAAGGGAAGAAACCGAACGCCCTGAAGCAGTTGAGGCAGGTGTTGTTCGTCTGGTCGGTACCAAAGCATCTCTGATCATTTCAGAAACTGAAAAGTTACTTGGAGATACAGCCTATTACAACACAATAGCACAGGGCATTTCACCATATGGCGATGGAAATGCTGCCAGACGTATAACCTCAATTCTTGAGAAATGGCAACCTGCCCTGAAAAGCTGACTATAGTATTTACTGAAATATCATTTGAGTATATATATTACGGCTACAACAACAATCTCTCAGGCCCATTACCCCCTACATATCCAGATTGAGGGTGATTAAAAATTCTCCTTATTTATTAAGATTATGGTGAACATTCTTCTCTTTATATTTTCCGTATTGCTGATCTTCCATGCATACTTTGGTTATCCCATCTCACTCATGATTATAGGTATGCTACGAAATAAAAAAGTTGCCAAAAAGGAATTCACCCCTCCCCTTTCTCTTATTATTACTGTTTTTAATGAAGAGAAACGAATAACAGAGAAGCTGGAAAACTCACTCAAACTCGACTATCCTCGCGAAAAATTACAGATTATAATCGCCTCTGATGGCTCAACAGATAATACCAATGAGATTGTCCGCTCATACAAACAACAGGGGATCGAGCTGTTAGAAGTGATAAACAGAGGTGGAAAAGAAAATGCTCAGAAAGAGGCAGTACAACATGCGACGGGAGAGATAATCGTTTTTTCTGATGTTGCGACAATTATTGAACCACACGGTCTAAAAACAATCTCCTCAAATTTTGCCGATTCCACAGTAGGATGTGTCAGCAGTGTTGATAAGGTATTGGGAAAGGATGGCAAGCCATGTGGTGAAGGAGCCTATGTCCGCTACGAAATGTGGCTCAGAAAACTTGAATCTGGAGTATCTTCCCTGGTTGGGCTGAGTGGTTCTTTTTTCGCAGCCAGGAAGGAAGTGTGCCAGGATTTCTCCGGTGATATGCAAAGCGATTTTCGGACTGTGCTCAACAGCATGAGAATGGGATTACGCGGAATCAGTGATCCGGAAACAATTGGCTTCTATCCCGACGTTGCTGATAATAAGAAAGAATTTCACCGGAAAGTGCGCACTGTATTGAGAGGTCAAACCGTCTTTTTCCGAAACCTTGAATTCCTCAATTTCTTCCGATATGGTCTTTTCACCTATCAATATTTCTGCCATAAACTACTGCGTTGGCTTGTTCCATTTTTTCTTATTTCTGCCCTTATCACCAACTGGATAATCGCCTTTGGTTCTTTCATTTTCACATTGATCCTTTGTTTACATTGTGCTTTTTACGCACTGGCTGCCATCGGCATGACGAAACGCACCATAGCAGAAAAAACGATTATAAAAATCCCTCTCTACTTTCTGACAGTCAATGCTGCAATTTTGGTAGCCTGGTTTCGCTACTTCTCTGGCAGCCGTTTAGTCATGTGGACCCCGTCACAGCGCTGACTGATGATTTCCTTGCAATGAGCTCTGCAGTCCTTGTCTCGTCTCAGCAATAACTGCTGTTCATCTTTTTCGATGCGAGGAAGCGACCTACGTCTAACTATCACGCTACCGCAACGCCCTGTTGCGCCTGTAAACAAGAACACTGCTTCAATTCATGCGGGAACAGCCGCGCATGTTCTTATCCAAGAGACAAGAAATATGGGAACGTTGCAGAGATTCCCACCGCAAGATGAATCTGTCTGCTTCAGCTAATCGCCTATAAAATTGATAACGCTGCCCTTCTGAAATATCAAGAAAAGCAACAAGGGCAACCATGCCTTTTCTAAGCACAGTTGCCCTTGATCCTTCCGAGGTTATAATTGGAGCATGTCATTGCTCCATGGAATTGCGTTGAAGACCTATTTTATTTCCTCGATCATAATCAGTTGTGGTGCTGGTGGCGTGGTAGAATACCGGATAATCAACTTGGGTCTGATATCCGCTGATTGATTCTCAGCTGCTGCAAAAGATCGCCCTGTTCCCACAGATGTCTCCTGGCCCTTGATTAAAAGCCCATAATTCATAGAAGGTTCACGTATCCAACTCTGCACCATCTCAGTAATCGTCCAGATTCGATAGCCATTTTGATTATCCAGAATAACTGTATCCTCTGCCGAATCTATATCGGCAAGACCCAATGGAATATCGTTGTACGTCGAACCTGCAACCACTGGTGTCCACGGTTCACCATTAAATGCGTTGTAACCATTCACTTGACTGATAACTGGATCTTTGCCAACGATTTTATGAATAGTATGGCTATATTCAGCTTCACCGCTTGCACCTGTTTGAAACAAATGCAACTCTGCACTTATCACCGTTGCATATGCAGGCAATACCGAAAGATCGGCTTTCATAATAATTGTATTAGCCACACCTTGCGGTACCGCTCCTGACCATGAATATGTATTGAGAGTCCCTTGGTCTGCATTGATATCAGTATTGAGATTTGTATACGTATCGGCAAGCGTTCCTGGATAGTCTGTTGCTGTTGCATCACCAAAAACAGCTGTGATGGTATTAGCATCAACTATGGTCACCGAGACACTGCCGGCAGCAGAGTCTACATTACCGTCATTTACCTTAAAGGTGAATGAGTCACTACCTGTTTCATTGCTATTTGGTGTATAAACAAAGGTACCAGCTGCCGCATCGACGATTGAGACACTGCCTTTGCTACTACCGCTTACGATGGAATAGGTCAGGGTATCGCCGTCAACGTCATCTGCGGATAACTGTCCACTGTATTCTGTGTTTGTCTCTGCATTAAAAGATACGTTGTGGGCAACAGGTGTGTCATTAACAGGAGTTATATCTATAGTGACTGTCGCGGCAGCGGAATTAATAGTTCCGTCATTTACCAGGAAGGTAAAAGAGTCACCTCCAGTGACATCAGCAGCCGGAGTGTAGGTAAAGGTACCCGTTGCCGTGTTGGTAAGCACAACCGTGCCTTTTGAAGCACCTGTTACTATACTGTATTGAAGAGCATCGCCATCGGCATCGCTTGCGGAAAGCTGGCCATTGTGAGCAGTATCTTCAGCGGTGGTGAATGATGTGCTGGATGCTTGAGGCTGATCATTTACATTGCTGATACTTACTGTGACAAGAGCAACAGCTGAATCCAATTGCCCGTCATTTACCTTAAAACTAAATTGATCAGCACCTGTTGCATTTGCTGACGGAGTGTAGGTAAAGGTACCGGTGGCCTGGTTATTTATAACGACAGTCCCCTTACTGCCATTTGCAACTATGATGTACTGCAAAGAGTCACCATCGGGATCACTGGCCGTCAGCTGTCCGCTGTATGGCGTACTCTCATTCGTGGCAAATGAAGAATTTGAGGCCTGTGGTTGTTCGTTAACATTATTTATCGAAACCGTTACCGTTGCAACGTTTGAATCTACGGTTCCGTCGTTTACCTTGTATCCAAATGTATCACTTCCTGTGGCGTTTGGATTCGGGGTGTAGGTAAAAGCTCCAGTTGCTGAATTTGTAATGGCTGTTATACCTTTGGAGGCACTCGTCGTAATGCTGTATTGCAACGAATCTCCATCAGGGTCACTGGCTGAAAGGAATCCTGAATACACACTGTTTTCATTAACATTTATTGATACATCTGAGGCAATCGGTGCGGCATTGCTTCCACCCGATGCATTCAGGATTATTGCTGTCGTTGGAGTACTTTCCTCTGCACCACGATACGCAGTAAGAACAAATGAGTATTGTTGATCTACAAGCAAATTTTCCATGATATATGAGGTTGAACTCTGTCCGACAATCACCACTGGAGAGGGATTGCCGCCAGATGCATCGGTACCGTTATAATCATTCAGAGTTTGTCCCGGATCACCGGTTTTATAATATAGATGGTAACCGTCTACTGGTGGAACATCGGTATTGGCCGTCCAGGCAAAAGTGGCACTTCTAGTCGTACTGGCAACAGCAGGTTCCGCTGTTACCGCTGGCGCAGCACTACTCTCATCACTGCCGCGATATGCTGTAATGACAAATGAATAGGTTTGATCATCAAGTAAATTAAGCAGAATATAGGAGTCTGAGCTCTGACCAATGATGGTTACAGGTGACGGATTTCCACCAGCGGCATTGGTGCCGTTGTAATCATTTAGTGTCTGCCCCGGATTGCCAATTTTATAATATAACCGGTACCCATCTACTGGAGGGTCATCGCTGTTTGCTGTCCACGAAAAAGAAAGATCCCTGGCGAAGGCGCTAGAAAAAGGAAGGACAAAACCAATCAGCAAAACAAGAATACCCATCTTCATTCCTGTTGACACTGCATTCTTCACACTATTTTTGTACACGGTCATCATAGTTACCCATCACTGGTGAATAAACAAAAACTTCATACATTAAATATATCATAGCTTATCCGGAAAAAGCTAAATCTGAGTTGAAATACTTTTACAGCTCCATTCCAGAACAACATTCCTTCGTTCTGCACAATCTGTACCAGATTATTCCACGCCTTCTAAATCGCTAAATTCCCGATCAGCATATCCATGCCCATCCACCGTTTTTCTAAATTTGAGAAGTTTGCCTTTGACTTTCAGTTCATGCAACTCTACAGTAATATTTTCAGTTATTTGAATATTTACGAGTATTATGAGAAAGGGGATATCAATGTGTGGCATCGCTGGATGTTTTAATATTAACAACAGTTCTAAAACCATTGATGAATCACTGCTGATCCGTATGATTCATCCTCTCCAACACCGCGGACCTGACGGATTTGGTTTTTATTGTACACAACAGGCAGGATTTGCACATGCTCGTCTTTCCATAGTCGACCTTGAAGAAGGTTGGCAGCCAATAGCGAATGAAGACCGAAATCTATGGATTATTTTCAATGGGGAAATTTTCAACTACCCCGAGCTGCGCAGTAAACTCATAACGCGGGGACATATTTTCACCACACAATCGGATACCGAAGTAATACTCCATCTTTATGAAGAAAAAGGCGTAGAATGCCTCAAAGACTTGAACGGTCAATTTGCCATAGCCATTTATGATGTCTGCAAGGAAGAATTATTTCTGGCTCGTGATCGTATGGGGATAAGACCTCTCTTTTATACGTTACACAATGGTAACTTCTATTTCGCATCCGAAATGAAATCCCTCTTCAGTGGCGATCCTTCAATCCCGCGTAAATTCAATCATCAAGTCTTAAGTGACATCTTCACTTTCTGGACACCATCTGGAGATGAGACGGTCTTCGATTCAGTCTATCAGTTACCTCCCGGACACTGGATGCTTATAAATAAGAATGGTCCACAAGATCATCAGCAATATTGGCAAATACCTTTTAATGCGGATGAAGCCGGAACCTTCTCTGAAGAAGAATACGCAGAGGGTCTACGCGAATTGCTCATTGATGCGGTAAAATTACGTTTACGGGCAGATGTACCGGTTGGCGCCTATCTCAGTGGCGGCCTGGATTCTTCGGCCATAACCTCAATAATAAAGAATTTTACCAATAATCCTTTAAAGACATTTTCCGTCTCTTTTGCTGACAAGGTATACGATGAAAGCAAAGAACAAAAGGAGATGGTACGCTTCCTGGACACCGATCACAATCAGGTTTGCTGCACCTATACCGACATCGCCGAAATATTTCCAAATGTCATCTGGCATACCGAAACACCCATCTTGCGAACGGCGCCGTCTCCACTCTATCTGTTATCGAATCTGGTGAGGCAAAACAACTATAAGGTTGTTCTCACCGGTGAAGGTGCTGATGAGATTTTAGGCGGCTACGACATCTTTAAAGAAGCGAAAATTCGACGTTTCATCTACAACAATCCCCAATCATCCATGAGAGCATTATTGCTGAAGCGGCTATATCCCTACCTTGCACTCTCTCCGACAAGATCAGCAGAGTATGCCCGCAGCTTTTTTAACACTGACGCAGATCCGAATGATCTCTACTACGCTCACCGGCCACGCTGGAAAACAACGGCAAGAACACATGTTTTTTTTCAGGATGAAATCAGTAACGCAGGCATATCACCAGAGGAGCGTATTCATCATTTTTCAGGTTCAATGGAAGGATTGGATTATTTTCAAAGAGCCCAGTTTTTGGAATCAAAGCTTCTACTTGGAAGCTACTTGCTTTCCTCTCAAGGGGATCGCATGGGAATGGCTCACTCTGTTGAGGGGCGATATCCGTTTCTTGATCATCGCGTAATCGAATTCGCAGGAAAGATCCCTCCACAAATCAAAATGAAAGTGCTCAACGAAAAAAACATCCTCAAAAAAGCAGTAAAGGATATCATCCCTGAAAGAATCCTTTGCCGAAAGAAACAACCTTATATGGCACCGGATATACTTAGCTTTTTCAGTAGCAAAGAACCAGAATACCTTGAACATTATCTATCGGAGTCGATGTTGAAAGAGGCCGGGATTTTTAAGGCCAAGGCGGTATCGCAACTCCTCAATAAATGCAGGAAGAAGAACAGGCAGGGTTTTATGGAAAATATGGCGTTCACAGGAATATTGTCAACACAGATAATCTATGATAGGTTCATTAAGACGTTCGATATTCAATTGCCCGACAGATTAAAAAATATAAGGGTAATGGTATCATAGATATATTTTAGCTCACTGCATCAAGAGCGTACGCAGAAGTTTGTTTTCTCTTAATGCATACTGATTACACTAATAAACTCTCATTTTAAAAGACAATGCAAAAATTTATTACTCCAATTCGAAAATTTATCTTCTCAAACTTTCTTTTTGATGCTGATGACAGTGCACTGAAAAACGATGCTTCTTTTCTCGAACAAGGCATAATTGACTCTACCGGAGTTCTCGAGCTTGTTGAATGGCTGGAGGAAGAGTTTGGTTTCAAAGTAGAAGACGATGAGCTTATACCTGAAAATCTTGACAGTGTTGAACTCCTGGCAGCTTTTATTGAGAAAAAACAAAACTGAACGTTGTGCAGATGTCTGGCCATCCCTTTCATAAAGAACAGTTGGTTCACCATTTTTTGTCTACTTCCGCAAAAACTTATGGCGATAAGAACGCCATAGTTTATGGCAAAACACAAGCTTCATATTGTGATCTTGCAGGTTATGCTCATACAATAGCACACTGGTTGCTTGAGAATGGTTTGAATATTGGTGATCGTGTAGCAATTTTAACGGACAACCCTATACACTATGTCTCATGCTACTTCGGCATCCTTCAGGCTGGTGGAATAGTGGTCGGCTTAAATACACAGACTACAGAACGAACTCTTGGTGTCACAATTGATGATTGTACTCCTTCTTTTGTTCTGATATCTGAGCGCAGTAGAAAATATCTGGCATTTGCTGAATCTTTACCGAGCACTACAGCAGCTGAAATAGATACTCTGCTGCGCACGTTTAGCATAACTGGGAAAAACATTTCACAGATCAAGGTACCACTATCGACGCACGATCTTGCCCAAATTATCTACACTTCCGGAACAACTGGCAAACCCAAAGGGGTAATGCTTACCCATGGTAACCTGATAGCCAACACCCTTTCTACAGTAGAATATTTACAGCTCTCCCACCAGGATACACTCATGGCTGTCCTGCCATTTTTCTATTCATATGGAAACTCTTTATTTTTGACGCATATTGCCGTGGGTGCTTCTCTTATTGTCAATCAGAGTTTTGTTTATCCAAATGTGATCCTCGATCAAATGGTAAAAGAAAAGGTGACTGGTCTATCCGGAGTCCCCTCCACCTTTGCATTGCTGATGCATCGTTCCGCCGTGAGAGATTACACCTTCCCATGTCTAAGATATTTAACCCAGGCAGGTGCAGCAATGTCGCCGTCACTGGCCAATCAGCTGAATGAGATATTCCCCAATATTGATATTTATATCATGTATGGCCAGACCGAGGCTGCACCAAGGCTCTCCTATCTGGCGCCAGAAGAGCTTAAAAAACGACCAGGATCTATCGGCAGGGCTATTCCGGGAGTGACTCTGGAGGTACTCAAAAATGACGGCACCCCTGCGGGACTAAGAGAAGTCGGAGAAATTGTCGCCAGTGGTGCAAACATCATGAAGGGATACTGGCAGAGGCCAATTGAAACAGAGTTGGCATTGCGAGATGGAAAACTGTGGACTGGAGACCTGGCATACTATGATGAGGATGGCTTCTTGTATATGGTAAGCCGCAAATCAGATATGATCAAATGCGGTTCCCATAGAATAGCTCCAAAGGAGATTGAGGAGGTGCTGTTAGAACTTGAAGGTCTTGTCGAAGTAGCTGTAACTGGAGTGGAAGATACAATATTAGGCGAAATAATATGTGCGTATCTGGTAAAAAGTCAAAATAACGAGATGAGCGAAAAAGATATTATGAAATACTGCAAACAGAATCTGCCATCGTTTAAGGTTCCCCATAAAATTATCTTTTTAGATGAATTACCGAAAAGCAATTCAGGTAAGATCCAGAAAAATTTGCTCTGTTAGACTTTTTAAAGGTATTTCGCTCACCTTAAACAACCAATGAAATGGGCATTTTTAGAAATTAAAGTTACATTTTTTGCACGGCTCGAAAAGTCACACGGTATTAATCATTAAAGTTGATTACAAGATCGTCCGAAAAAATATGAGGCGTTACATCTTCTTGCAGATCAAGAGCAAAACAAATGGGGGATATCTGAACATATTCTACGAAACTTTTAATATGGAACAATTTATGCTATTAAAAGTAGGTACCTTTTTATAAGCTATTTACTTTAAGTATAAATGTAATGTACCATATCATTAGCTGCGGTTTGATTGCTTTGCTCTAAATGCTTATTTTCCCGCGGTTATACCAATAAATTGCTGAGGCTTTATTCATCTAATGAAAAAATTAAACTCAATAAAGATAGCGCTGCCTTCATTTATCACATTGCTTTTTTTCACACTTATCGCCCTATCTGTCAGCAATAATGTTAATGCAGCGAACACCAAAAGCGTGACTTTTCAATGGCAGGCGAATCCAGCAGATGAATACGTTGTAGGGTACCGCCTCTACTATGGCTCCCAAAGCCGATACAATGACGATGGATCACTTAAAGAAAATTTCTCATATACTCAGTTCATTGATTTTATGGACCAAGTACGCTGTTCCGGTTCTGATTACAGCTATTGCGAAGCACTCAGTACACAGGATCTGCAATGTGAGAATCTCTATACAGGAACTCCTCTTTGTACAGTAAATGGTCTGAGTGGTACGCTCTACTTTACCATGACAGCCTATACCAACACCGCAGAAAGTTCCTTCACCAGCGAACTGCTCACCCCTGGCCAACAGCAAGCACTTGGACACATACTAGAAACTCTTCTTTTATCGGATTAGAGACGTATACTGCGCTTCGCACAAGTTTAGAAAAAAAAAGGATTACCAGCGCAGCAACTCCTGCTCCCATGAGATTGAAAGAAGAACACGGTGATCATCATATGTGTCTTCTGGGATATCTGAGTCCTGAGAGATAAAGGTATAGCTGACTCTGGCTGAATAGTGCTCCCCAATAAGATAATCAAGACCGACTTCTGCAGTATATCGATCTTCAATAATCTCATCAACGAGAGTTCCTGCTTCCTGTTGGGTGCGATCCTCATAACGATAGGCAAGTCGACCATCTATAGCAATAATTCTGCTAAATTGGTGCGTTAAAGAAAACTGAACATTCCAATAATCGGCGACAGATTGCCTTTGCTGCCCGGAAAAGTTCTCTGGCTCAAAGCCTTTTTCCAGTTCAAATCGATAAGAGCCCCGACGGACCTGATAGTCCACCTCAGCTACTCCGGCTGTGGTCCAATCATCATTACCATTTTCATCTTCTATGTAAGCCGGCCCCGCGCCGATGACGGTATAAAATTGTGGAGAGAAATCATGCCGCCAACTGAAAAGCAGCTCATGGATATCATAGTCTACCGGCTGCTCCTCATCATACCGTACACCTGTATAGTTGTATGTAGCAGTAAGAGGGTTATGGGAAATCGTGTTGTTTTCCAGTCCTAATTCTAAATAATACTCATACAGATCTTCAGAAACTGCCAACGCATCTGTCTCATTATAATCTCCACGAACCACTGAAAGATTGACAGTCGACTTCCACTCGACATTGTAGCGATGTTCATTTCTCAAAGTACCTGAGTACCGATCATAATCATCATAGCCTCCACCTGCGTTATCATTTCGAAGCACGATCCAGTCCAGTCCAACCCGGAACAGACTGTCTTCACGATAGTCTAAATTGGATTCCAAACTAAGAGTATTTCTCCAGAAACGCCGTCTCCCTAGATTGGATGATAATTCCGGTTCAACCGCCTCGACATCACCGCTAGTGTTATTATAATCGCCCCTGAAAAAGCTATTTGAACCGCTAACTTGCCAGGTTCTGCTGATGGAACGCTCTGCAGCAACAAAAAAGTCGTTGTCCCAGTCAGTATCAGACTCATCCAGATCATATCTGATACCTGGTTCTGCACGAACTTCGAATCGATCTCGCTGACTGCTGCTTACAATCTGAATAAGGGGAGAAATAACTATACGTTTGTAATCCTCATTACCAGTATTAACAAGAGAAATGGAACTATTATCGCCTCGACGATCCTGGTAATCGTATGACAAGGTAAGACCACCGGTGAGAATATTGCTGCGTGCCATGACTTTGGTTGCTAGCAGTGAAGAAGCCAGGACAATCCCACATGAAATTACAAGGAATTTCTTCATTTTAACTGAGCCCCCATTGTGAATATATGAATATATCTCGTTTCCTTTCCCTTTCATCCCTATTCTCCAAGTCATGACGACGCTTACTTACATGGAGCACTACCCAAAAACACCCCAGATAGGATCGTTTGATCACATTCCATAATTAAACAGACAACTAGTTGACGATGATGATATCACCGCTCTGGATCAAAATATTGTTTTTGAGATTTTCACCCCCAACAAAATCATCGTAATCAAACTGAAGAGTATTTTTCTTGAATAAAGGCTTATCCCTATCTTTGACCTGTTCCCTGACAAGAGTGATCTTCTTGTTGGCCCATTCTGTAAAGCTCCCTGAACGAGCCAGGGCCTGAACCAACGTTAATGGATAATCGAGAAAGAATATTCCCGGCTGCGTTATGTTTCCCATGATAGTATAGCGCAGGCTGTTGCTCTGCTCAAGGGTGGTGGTAATAATCGGTTCCTCATATATTGTGGAGTAAAGCTTTTTCAGATAATCTGCCAACTCCGTGAGTGTCATTCCCACTACTTCGACATCCCCAATATGCTTGAGGGAAATTCTACCATCCATCATCACCCGCACCCCAGCACCTCCAAAACGGGGGGCGTCTCCAGTCTCAACCTCACGAGAGATACCGGCACTTGACGAAGCCGCCATATCCCCTTCACCGTAAATGCTTACGCTGAGGATATCTCCACGACCTATAATGTATTCATCCTGTGATGGAATTTTTGACGCTTGCGGACCTAATATTTCAGAACGGGCAGACTGTTTCAGCTCTGCCGAAGCTGGAACATCAGCAGTTGACTGAGCAGCAAATGCTGATGATACAGATAGAAAAACCAGAACCAATGCCAGGAATATTAGCCTTTTCATTGTCTCCCCCCAGAGTTCATATGAGCACTTTATATATATCGAGACTCAAAATCAAATTGTGCCTTATGCACTATCCCATAAATTTTTCTGCGATATACTGTTATAGATTCGCCTAACGTATCAGAATTTAGTCTTTTTAATGGCAAAAAGCTATTGTTTTGTTTATCATCCTGGTATTATCGGCAATACTCAAGTCCTTGTCAATCTTACAAAGGCAGACTGTCCGTTGCTGCGCTGAAACCTGTAAACCTAACAGTGAGCTTAATGCAATCCCCTCAGGAATCTTGCGGGTGAAACGTAAATTTTCAAAAATGTTAAACGAGTAAGGATGTTTTATCCTCATACACATAAGGTGCTCTCATGACTCAAAGTGGCTTTTCAAAGGCGGTTCTGAAACTTGACCTTCAAAAGGAAGTTGATTCAATTTGCGAAACGATGAGAAAGTATTTATCCGGCCCACTAAAGCGAAGAGGCCTGGTGGTGGCAATCTCAGGAGGAATTGACTCCAGTGTCAGCCTGGCCCTTGCAGTCAAAGCAGTTGGCAAGGAGAAAACATTCTGTCTCCAAATGCCCGAGGCTCACTCTTCTGAAGATACGCTCGGAATAAGCACCAGACTGGCCAGACACTTTGGTGTTGAAACTCTCCATGAAAACATCACCTCAATACTGGAATCAGTCGATTTCTATAATCGCTATGATAATGCTGTTCGTGAGGTTATTCCAGAATATGGCAAAGGATGGAAATCAAAAATTGTGATACCAAACATAGCCGAACATACCGGATTCACTTTTTTTTCTGTTATTGCACAATCTCCTGCTGGTGATATCATAAAAGAAAGACTTCCCCATAAAACATATTTGGCAATCGTCGCTGCAACCAACTTCAAACAGCGTATCCGTAAGATGCTGGAATATTATCATGCGGACCGCTTAAATTATGCTGTAATCGGGACCCCAAACAGACTCGAATATGACCAGGGTTTTTTCGTAAAGCTGGGAGATGGTGCTGCAGATATAAAACCCATCGCTCATCTCTATAAATCACAGGTCTACATGATGGCAGAATTTCTGGGAGTGCCTGACGAAATTTGTAAACGACAGCCAACAACCGATACCTATTCTTTAGAGCAGGGACAGGATGAGTTTTACTTCTCTCTGCCCTATTCCGAAATGGACCTTTGTCTTTTTGCAAAAAATAATGGGATCCCGATCGCTGAAGTTGCTCAGGTAATTGGTCTCAAAGAGGAGCAGGTCAAAAGAGTCTTTCATGATATTGATACCAAAAGGGTAACAACCAGATATTTACAGTTGCCACCTTTAATGATTTCCAACGTTCCGGAGATTAGTCACGAGGTCTAACCCTTGCCTTTCCACTTCGAGAACTCCTCCAGGGTCCTTTCTCGGAGCTATGCTCAATTTTTATCCCCGGAATATCAGTTAAATGACCATGGTGATTTTTCGTATGACTTTGTATCGAACGGACTCTCACATTTTCGAATGCAAACCGGTCTAGTTTTTAATGGTAAAAACGTTATCTTTTGTTTATCATTCCCCGATATGTTTGACGGATGAGTCATTCAATTACCTCAAACTAGACTGTCAGCATCGTAAAAAGTTCTGTCCGATGTATATCCTTTTTTCTTCTGCCACTGATTACGCAATAAATTGCAAAAACAATGGCAAAACTGACTACAATATATCGGACTTTTAGTCTGGCCGTTTGTAATATCCGTGTTGACTTTTTGTGAGTAATCCCAAAAAACCACTTTTTCATACCAGGATCAAAATTATGTTCAATATCAAATCGATCATCGTCATACCGGTTGTTTTCCTCTGCCTCCTTCTGACCGGTTGCTCATCTCCTGATGAAAAAAAGGAACGGCATTATCTTAAAGCGCTTGAATACATTAAGCAAGAACAACCGAAAGCGGCCATCCTTGAACTGCGCAATGCCATCCAAATTGATGAAAAGTATGCAGATGCACGCTACCAATTAGGACTATTATACCTTGAAGAGAATGATGCCAGAAACGCATTTCAGGAACTGGTACGAGCAGCGAATTTAGATCACAATAATCTTGATGCGAACCTCAAAGCGGCCGAACTTTACCTTATAACTCGCAAAAACGACGAAAGTAGAAAATTAGTTGAGCGAATTCTCGAAAAAGCCCCCAACCATCAAGACGGTCTTGCTCTTCTTGCCAACCTCGAACTGATTGAAGGTAATTTTGATGAGGCTCTTGAAGCCCTGGATAAAATTGGAGACAAAGTTAACACCTCTGACAGGTTCCTAAATATTAAAGGAAGAATACATGCAGCCAGAGATGAGTTTGACGAAGCGGAAGCTGCATTCAAAAAAGCACTGTCCCTTGAAAGTGATAAGTTTGTTAATTACAGGACATTGCTTATGTTTTATCAAAGCAGAAAGGACCTGGATAAAATAGAAAAACTACTTCATGAAATTGATCAAAAGTTTCCGGAAAATCCGCAAACCCATTTACTCCTCGCTGGTTTTTACCGTAATAAAGGACAATTAGAACAAGTTGAAGCTGAGCTCAAAAAGGTGATTGAGACCGCTCCGGAGAATCCTCGCTACCGGTTGATGCTTTCCGACTATTATACTGAGCGTAGAGACGCAACAAAGGCAATAGATGTACTTACCAAGGCTACAACAGACATTGAAGATAGTGCTGATATTGATGTGGCTCTTGCCACCATTTATTTTGAGCAAAAGAATTTTGAATCATCGCGAAACCTTTTAGACCAGATATTGATCAACAATCCTAATCATGGAAAGGCAAAACTTCTACAAGCTCGTTTTCTCCTCAACGACAATAAAATTCGTGAAGGCATAGATATCCTGGAAAACCTCAATAATGACTTCCCAAATTGGGCAGACCCATTTTATTACCTTGCCGTCGCACGTTTTTCATTGGGCGAGATAGATTTGGCTCAATATGCTATTTCAACAGCTATAAAGAAGCATCCGAATGACACCAAATACCATGCCCTGCTTGCTCAATTATACCTGCTCCAGAGTGCAACAAAAGAAGCCCAGAAAGAGGCCGCTGTCGCCCTCAAGCTGAACCCGTCGAATTTAAGGGCTGCAATCATCATGACCACGACTTTGATCAGCGAGGAAGAATACGACAAAGCAATAACAGCCTTAAAAGAAATGAACGAAAGGGTACCAGGAAATCTACAGATCCTGGGCAACCTTGCAATAGCAACTCTTCGTAGTGGAGACAAGGAAAACGGAGAGAAAATTCTGGAAGAGATACTTCAGCTGAGTCCTGGAAACAATCGTGCAATTCTTCTTCTCATCGAATTGAGATACCAAGACAATCCTGCAGACGCCGAACAGTTTATTCGTAGCCAAATTGAAAAATCTCCTGAGAACAGTGGGCTTCATGTCCTCTTTGGAGATATCTTATTACGCCAGGAAAAGAACGAAGAAGCTCTTCTTTCATATGAAAAAGCGGTAGAACTCAACCCTGACAATATTCAAGCATACATTTCCGCAGGAAAGCTTTTAACCAGCCTTGATAAAAAAGATGAAGCCATGGCAAAATATCAGTCGATGATAGCGCAAAACCCGCAGTGGATTCAGGGGTACATAGGTATTGCGGTTTTGCTGGATGCTGAAGGAAATCAACAGGAAGCAATCGAGTATTACAAAAAAGCCCTGGAGATACAGCCAGACTTCGGTCCAGCAGCCAACAATCTTGCCTGGTTGATATCCTCAGACCCAAATGGAGACTTGGGAGAGGCTTTGAGATATGCAATGATAGCCCACAAAGAGCTTCCCGATGCTCCTCAAATTGCCGATACACTTGGCTGGGTACATTACAAGAGGGGATCAAATACGCTTGCCATACCACAATTTGAGCTAGCCTTGAGCAAAATTCCTGGTGACCCGACCATAACATACCATTTGGCGTTGGCGCTCAATGCAGATGGCCAAAAGGTTAAAGCCCGTGAAACATTGGAAGATTTGCTCAACCGCGAAGTAGTCTTTGCGGAACGACAAAAGGCTGAAGCGTTATTGATAGAACTGAAAGATCAAAAAAACTAAGATATAGATATTCTCAACTATAGCTTTGCGCGGCATAGCTGCCATACCCTTTCATCAAAGATCTTTCAACGACATTGGTGGTATGTGCATTAAAAACAGCGCCCAGTAACCGCTCAGGACCAATCTTTTCAACAAGTTTCTTGACCTGATGGCGAGCAGCACCGCCCTGGCGAACAACCAGTATAACGCTGTCTACCAGCTTTGCCAAAACGGCAGCCTCTGCAGCAAATTGGTATGGAGGACTATCAAAGATAACAATGCGATCTTCATATCGTTGAGATAATTCTTCTACCAGTGCCTTCATTCTGGAAGAGCCAAGCAACTCAGCTGGATTGACAGGCGGCTTTCCGCTCGCAATTATTGACAATTTATCTACAGAAGTTTTTTGGATCAGTCCACTGAGTTCTCTTTCATCCCTCAAATAATCGACCAGTCCGTAATCGCTGTCCAACCCAAAAAGATATGATAGTGAAGGTCTTCTCAGATCACAACTTACCAGTAGGCAGTGTTGGTCCAGACCTTGAGCGAGGGAAACACCTAGATTGGCTGTAATAAAACTTTTACCCTCTTTTGGCTCAGCGGAAGTAACCATGATCGTTTTTGGAACTGTTTTGTCATCTCCAGGCAATAAAATCCTGGAACGCAACGTCTTGAATATCTCCGGTAAAAAATGGTCTTCATATACAGCGCTAAAGAGTCTCTCGTCCCATTCTTCATGAACCACTGGTTGATAAAATGAAACAGGATCGGGTGAAGGTAATGGTTCCTCTAAAGAGTCCTCAATAATTGGCGGAGTCTCCTGAGAATTATCTATTACTGCAGACGGGGACACCTTCTCTTCAACTTTTTCTCCCTCGCGACCAGCTTTTTCGAGTGCATCTGAAATCTTACCCATACCATTACCAGGCTTTATTATTAGTTAACATTTCTCAAAACAAAAGATTTTAAAATCACCTTGCTTCAACTACAACGCTAAGCTGCACCAAAGAGACCATCAAGCATCATCTTCAAATGATTATAGCACTATTTGTCCCATCTTATAGTAGTAAATAAAAGCTGCCAAAAGCAACAGGGAGCAAATAGAAAATATTATATATCCGAGTATATTAATAACCAGCTTCTTGCTCTTTTCTTTCTCAAGAGCAAGCATCGGAACAGAGCATATCAATTCAACATCTAGAAAATCTTCAAGCTCAGAAGGGTCTCTAAAAGATGAATCAACGACCTCAAGCCCCAGAGCCAACGCCCCTCCGGCACCTGCGCCGCCAAGGCAAGCAATTGCTATTATCATTAAGAAATTAGGTTTGACTGGATTATGCGGACGCCTGGCTGGATCCTCTATTTTAAATTGACTACCTTTCTGTTTGCGCTCTAGATTTAAGGCGGAGCTTGCCTGAAGGTTTTGTGAAACGAGGAAATCGTAATGTCGTTTTAGCTGTTCATATTCCCTGGTAAGTGCAGACCATTCGGCCCCCCTCACCGGAGCTGCTTCAATCCAATTTTCATACTTTTCCATTAACGCTTTGAGATCATCTTTTTCTTTGTTTAAGCGCTTAATATTGAGCCCAATCTCTTTTATTTGCATCTGTAACTCAAAAAGATTCTGATCAAAGTGCTCATTGCTCTTGTCACTATTCTCATCGCTTTTGTTATCAGTCGTATCAGCCATCTCTTCCAGATTGGCTATTTGTTTTCGAATACGCCGAACCTCCGGATGTTTTTCGGTATATCTGTCAAGTAGACTCGCGAGCTGATTTTTGAGTCTCATAATTTTCTCTGCCCTGGATTCCACAGCTGTGGTAGCGCTATTGTTCGTATTTGTAAGGGCCATTCGCAGCTGAGAATTTTCTTCCATGATCTTTTTACGAGCCGCAATCTGGTCTTGGACAAGAACACGGGTCCTCTCAAGATCTTGAATAGAGTCCTGCCTGTTCTGGTACTGCTCCTGTAGCGAGTTCAGACGAGTCATATTATTCGCTCGCTGTTCAGGCATTTCATTAAAATACTGCAACTTATAATCTCGCATGACAGCTTCCTTACTATCAAGAGTCTCTTTGGCCATTTCGAGCTCGTTGCTGGTGTAAGAGAATGTCTCGGATGCTTTTGCCTCCCTGTATTTCATGTTTTCCTCAATGAATTTTGAGGATATAGAATTTGCTACCCTGGCTACCTTATCTGGTTGACCACCAGTGAAGGTAATCTGAAAAGTATCCCCTCGCCCAGCTGGCGTGATGTCAATATTCATCCTCATGATCGAAATGACATCCTCAATAGGCAGTTTCCGCTTTAGCTCCTGGTAGAGTCCCATTTCATCGATGATCCGCTCAAGGCTGGAATTACTGGTGACAATCTGAGTAAGAGTACTCACAATATCGCGAATGCGCGCCTGCTCATCAGGCGACATCCGTGCTGGATTTATAGCTTGCTGCTGATAGCTCAGCAAGGCAGATGCCTCATAAATCTTAGGTTGAGACAGATAGTAGGCAAGCCCTGCAGCAACTCCCAGGAGAATGAAACTGGCAATCAGCGCTCTCCTGCGAACTGCTATATCAACATATTTTCTAATTTGCTGGATCTGTTGTATCTCCATTGAGCGGAAATCCTATCAATTTTCTGGTTGTTATCTTTTAGCACCTTACTCTCAAAAAGCTGTCATAAAAACAAGAAAACGGAAAATGCCATTAAAATCATTAAGGTGGATCTTCCACCAAGGTACCTATATACCCGAAGGGTATCATGAATAAACGCGGCTCAGCCGCTTTAGAAGTTAGGGTGGCATTGTTCTATTTTGAATTGAGACAACAGCTAAGAACATAGAGGAATTAGATTGTTTTTACAAATAATATTTCCTCAAAAAATTGTCATTTTATGCTCATTCAATGTGCCAAAAATCTTTCATCCTGCTCTTTTGTTATTTCGGCAAGACAATAATCACGATCAAAGAAGTTGCCTTTATTGATTGACATTAGCCCTTTATACAATAATAAAATTATTTCTCACATGAATATCAATATATTACGTTCTCTAGCGAAATAGCCTCCTGGTTGACGAGCGACAAGGTATAAAAAAAGGTATATCTGTTTTCTTTAAATCAAAGACACAGTTTTATTCATGTGATTCATTTATCAGTTTATCTTTAAATTTTGAAGAATAAAAGAGTTGACGCTTTATTATCACTCTTCATCATTTTTCGAAGTATCATGATCGAATTTTACAACTGAAAGACAGGTTCATCACTTAACAGATATTTGACTCCAACACCAATTTTCGTATACGATTTAAATATAGGAGAGAAAAGACAGAGCCATAGATAAGACGAATTGATCACCCTGCAGCATCGAGATGAATACTAATTTCTCCAACTGTCTCATTGTGCAAAACTTACAGTATATTTTAGCCTAATCGTACCGGCAGAACAGCCTGTCGATTTTGACCATATACAATGGATGTTCTGTGAAGGCATGAAAACTCAGCTAAGGAGGAAATTATGGCTTATAAAATCTTGATCAGAAGAAAGTTCAAAGACGCCACCTTGAAGGATATTTCAGCCATGCTCATCCAGGCACGCAGTAATGCCATGAGGCAGGATGGCTATATTTCCTCAGAGTCCCTTGTAAGTTGTGATGATCCATCATCAGTTCTGGTCATCTCGATGTGGCGCACCAAAGAAGACTGGGATTCGTACAGAAACAGCGATGCCAGGATGGAGAATGAGAGAAAATATGCTGAGGTACTAGACGGAGAAACGCAGTATGAAGCATTTAAAATGGGACTTTCATAACAATACTATAATTGGTGGCTAATCTCGCTCCCTCTTAGACGACCTGATCTGGGAGATACCCTGGCTCAACACGATATCTCTCAGATCGATCATGCATTAAGACGAACCCCCTCAATTACTCTTTTTTATATTTCTCCATCTGCGCTTTAAACTTCGCCTCAATTTCTGAGAGTTTATCCTTTTTCTTTTTCTCCAATTCTGCCTGCATATCCGCAAATTTCTTTTCTTTACTGCTTTTGTCCTTTTGAAATTTTTCTAGCTCTTTGGCCAGGCTGTTCTCAGAGTTTTGCTGGCGTGGTATTTTTTCCAGCTCAAGGTGATTAGCGACAAATAACTTTACCGAATAAGGATCCTCTAATGTTTCAACAATCCCTGCCTTCTTTAAAGTCCTAGACAAGGCATAACCTGATTCGGTTGAACAACCAAGCATTGTACAGACTTCTTCTATCGATGGCGGATTTTTTTTCTGATGTTGCAACACTCGTATTGCGGCAACAAACAGATGTGCCTCGGAATATGCGTCCATTTCAACCTCTTAAAATTAAGACCGTAGCAAAAGTGATTATGAGATAATTTAATTAAAATTTTTAGAAACTAATACAATCCATGCCTTTCTATCATTGCCTACAATATCCTTTTCATCTCGTTCCGGCCACTGAAAATCAATGAACAGTGGACGAAGGTATTCACCTGCCATATTCTAGGCCAAAAAAATCGATCTTTGTGATATCTCTTTGGATATCTCCATGCGGGTTTAAAATGAATGGTTATCATTGTTCCTAATAATGAATAGCTCATACCAAATCAAGAGGGACATGATGGGAAAAAAGAAAGAGAAAAAAAAGAAGAAAAAACTCGAGCAAAAAAAAGTAAAATCAAAGAAGAAATGCTGTGCAAAGTTCAAGAAAAAAGGAAAATGTTGCAGCAAGTGTCCTATTTCTTTAAAAATTCAAGAGAAGATCGAAAAGGCGGCGGCCTAAAGGTGGATTTGAAAGATATGTGCGTTTGAACAAAGAAGGTCTTCTATTTGTATGTAATGCTTTCACAAAATTTCTACTTAGCGGTGGCTGTCTGAATTAATCCAAAATATTAACCAATTCACCGTTCGTCAAAATTTTAAGGAAATCTCCTGTCTTTTTGTGTAACATGCCGAAGTTCTCACTCATGAGAAATCATGAAAGAGAAACTTCCAAATCAATATCAATCCTGCTAAAACCATCCTGCATAGCAGAAAATATAATATAAGGTTATCGGTTCTATGTTTCGATCTTTTTATAAAAGCAGAGAATGGCTGCTCTGGGCATACGGCGGCGGTATATTTCTCCTTGTTTCACTTTTTATTCAGGTAGAATTGACGGTTAAAATCAATAAGTGGTACGGCGGTTTTTATGATATTCTTCAACAGGCGACCAAACATAGTGTCGATGACTTTTGGGCACAAATGATCAATTTCGCCTATCTAGCCTTTCCTTACGTAATCATTGCCACTGTTACAGCTTATTTTACACGTATTTACTCCTTTAAGTGGCGGGAGGCTATGACGTTTTCTTATGTCGCCAAATGGCAAATGGTGGAGGAAGAAATAGAGGGATCGAGCCAGCGAATTCAGGAAGATATATACAGATTCGCTAGAATCATGGAGAGTTTAGGTCTCCAGGTTACCAGAGCTATCATGACTCTCATCGCCTTTTTGCCGATCCTCTGGGGGCTGAGCAGTGGAGTTGATCTCCCTTATATCAAGGATATCCCCGGTAGTCTCGTCTGGGTTGCGTTACTGGTTTCCATTGGGGGCCTACTTATTTCATGGTTTGTAGGCATTAAGCTGCCGGGACTTGAATACAATAACCAAAAAGTTGAAGCTTCTTTTCGAAAGGAACTTGTCTATGCCGAGGACGACAAAATTAACTATGGAAAAACCGAAACTATAATTGAGCTCTTTACTGGTTTGAAATTCAACTATAACAGGCTTTTTCTCCATTATGGGTATTTTGATATTTGGGTCAATTTTTTTGAACAACTCATGGTTATCGTGCCATACCTCATCATGGGACCAGGACTTTTTTCCGGACTTATTACTCTGGGTGTACTTGTCCAAGTTTCAAACGCATTCAGTAAGGTTCGCGAATCATTCTCTATTTTTATAGCCAACTGGACGACAATTACAGAACTCCGCTCAATTTTCAAACGATTGAAGGAATTTGAAATAAATATCGCCTATTAATAATGAAAGACTGTTAAACATTGTAGAACTACAGTGCATTATTCAATTGCTTTTCCATAATATACGCCTTAGAATTTTGATTTGTTTCAAAATATATTCATATTTCAAGGATACAATGCAATGACAGACATACCCTATAATCAGCAAGAAGAACCTGAAGAACTCGATGAAACAGAAAAACTTGACCAGGCATTGCACGACGTCGAGATGATCTATAGGTCGCGCTGCGTCGATGTTCCTTTAACCAGTAATGTCACAGTAACTGAGTTGGATGATGAGAAAAAGGACGACAACTCTCAATCTAAAAAGTAACCCATTTTTAAACATCCCAGAGCTACGATTTTCTCATCCAGTCAGGATTTATCCTGGCACTGAAACGTTCTGTTACTCACAAGCTCTTTCTTACTACAGGTAAAAAATGAATTCTCATCACCTCCGCGTTGACAAAATCGGCGGCACCACCATGTCCCGTTTTGCTGAAATTATTGATAATGTCATCCTTTTTGACCAAAATAATCCATATGGATGCATTTATGTTGTCTCTGCCTACGCCGGAATCACCAACGAGCTCCTCGAACATAAAAAAACCGGGGAACCCGGAGTTTACCGTCTTTTTAGAGATCAAGAAAATTATCCTCTGAAAATGTTATCCCTAAGAGACAAGCTCTTCGAAATTAACGAAAATTTTGTTGAGGCCGGATTAAATCTAGAAGAGGCCAATAATTTTATAGGAGATCGTATAGACCAGTCCATCAACATTCTCCGCAGCATGGACAATGTATTTGCCTCAGGTTATTTAAGCCGACAGGAACTGCTTCTTGCGGCCAGGGAACTACTTGCGTCTCTAGGAGAAATGCACAGCGCCTATAACTCTGCAAATATTTTGAGAAACAGGGGATATAATACGACCTATGTGGACTTGAGCGGCTGGGATGACAGTCGGCAACTCACTATTGATGAACGTATCAAAGACAGTTTCTCTGAAATTGACCCTTTTTCCACAATTTGCTTTGCCACTGGTTACACCAAAGGCACTGAAGGCATTATGCGTGAGTTTGACCGAGGCTATTCCGAAGTAACCTTTTCCAAAGTTGCAGTTCTTTTAGGAGCAAGTGAAGCTATTATCCATAAAGAATATCACCTCTGCTCCGGAGACCCTCTCATCATGGGAGAAGAAAACACCAAACCGGTCTGCAATACCAACTATGATGTGGCCGACCAACTTGCTGACGTCGGCATGGAAGCTATCCACCCTAAATCATCAAAACCATTGGAAATAAAAAACATTCCCATAAGAGTTAAAAATGCTTTCGATCCAGAGCATCCGGGAACGCTTATTACCAGAAACTTTATTGCACCTGAATCAAAGGTGGAAATTGTCACGGGCTCCAACAGAGTTGTCTGTCTCGAAATTCATGATACCAGGATGGTCGGTGAAGTGGGTTTTGATATGAAAATCATGAATATTTTTGACAAGCACGAAGTCTCGTACATTTCCAAAATGACCAATGCCAACACCATTGATCATATTATTGAGGAAAAAGACTGCACTCCTGAATTCATAGCTGAGCTAGACCTGTTATTTGAGCAGGTTACACCGAACAAAGTTGCCATTGTCTGCGCCATTGGTTCAAACATAGCCCAACCGGGCATTATGGCCAAGGCCGCCCAATCTCTGGCTTCCGATGGGATTAATATCCTCGCTGTATCCCAGACCACGCGTCAGACCAATATGCAGTTCATCGTTCAACGTGAGCAGTTTGCTCAAGCCCAGAGAGCACTGCATACTGCCTTGTGTAATTGAAATTTCTAACATGCCATACTGATCTTTTAATTTGTGCTTACATCTGAGATGTCTTTACATCTTGACATCTAGACAGCAGCAGACGTACAATTAACTATGCGTAGGAGAGCGCACTAGAAGCTATTCAACGAACAACCTTTAAAAAGATACATATGGGAAAAGACCAAAAACGTAAGCAATTGACCTTGAGGTTACCAGAAAATCTGCACAGAGAATTTAAGGTAAATGCAGCAAAAAAAGGGCAGAGCATGGGTGAAGTCGCTGTCGAATTGATTAGAAGATACCTCCATGGTGATTTGAAAAATTAGATTTTTCAAGGTGTCATTCAGCGGAACGAGACTCCCATGTGGTGTGGCAACATCAATTCAAAACAGGCAAGGAGGAAACAATGAAGATCTCAGATTGGTTTGTTCCCAGGTACTTGCATTCAGACCCTAGTGTTCGTCTTAAGTTTGTCAACAGAACAGATGACGTCAAGCTATTGAAACAGATGTCTGAAAAAGACGATGATATTAATGTGCGACAGGCGGCAGAAGAACGTACCAGGATACTGAGAGGTGAAGGCCCCCGGGCAAATGCTTGAGTGGTGGATATTCCCTGTGAAATGTAACTTGCCTATATTCTGGCAGTGACAACAGTAGATCCTTGAGTAGCACTGCAACTTGCGCAACCCTGCAGTTTGAATATCTGCGCATTTTTCCACAAGGTCAGAAACTCAGCACAACGGCAAGTAATTACTGCATATTCATTATCCTCCCACTCTATTTTCACTAGTCGTTGCAATTCTCCATTTTAATCGTCATAAAATTGCAACATTGCAAACAACAAAGCCCCCAGCTGGCCAAGGTTGCCTTTTTTACCTGTATTGGCCATATTCCCACTCCTACATCTGTTTTATGGTTATCTCTTCTTTTAGTGAGACATTACATAAAAAAAGCCCCGTTGGTCGTGTCACCAGCGGGGCATGTCATGAAGAAAAATTACTTTTTAGAACTTGTAGGTGTAACCAACTGAGGCAAAATACGCAGAAGCATTGGTAAACTCGCCACTTACAGAACCGGAAGCATTGGTAACTTCCCTAGACTTTTTATAGTCATAGAGTACACCGATAGCGATTTCACTCTTCTCACTCATTGCATAACGAGCGCCAACGGAAAAAATCCATGCATCAGAGTCCGGAAGCTCAAAACTTAAAGTGGCATCAGGTACAGGATTTTCATCAAATGCAAGTCCTCCCATGAGAGTCAAATCCTGGGTAAGCTTGTATTCCAAGCCCAGACGGTAGGCATTGGTGTCGTCCCAATTTTTTGCAGCTGGATTATCAAATAAGGTACCTAATATTCCTGGTGGCAAGGTCGCCGCATATTCAAAATCCAACGCTTTGTATGCCGACCAGAAAGTTCGATCAAAAGTGAGTTCCACAGTAAGATCACCAAAACCATAACTTCCAGAGAGACAGAATACTGCTGGTCCAGGGACCGTTACGTCTCCCTGAGTATTTACTGTGGCATTTCCACCAAAAGGAATAGCAGCTGTCTGACTCAAAATAACATCGCCCTCAAAATCGAGATCTACATGAGATCTAAAAGTAGCTGAAATATTTGATTCTTCTGTCGGCTTTATCGACAAGGCAGCATTCCAGCCAAAGTCGAGTGCATCACCGTCAACGTAACGACTTGCTGAAGCTGTTCCTGGTGGAAAAGGGCCACCTGGCAACAAAGCGGAAAAATCTCCGTTACTCATTACAGTTGCTTTGCTATAGAGGACTCGAACACCTGCAGCAACAGAAATCATATCATCAACTTTATAGGACAGAGTAGGATTCAACTCGATAACTTTAAGAGCAAACTTTTCAGCAAAGGTAGCACCATAGCTGCCCACAGGCCAACGTTTTGCTAGACCGAAGGGAGCAGTAATAGATAAGCCGAAATGCAGGCCATTATAATCAGGGGAAACCATGAAAGCTGTGGGAACAAAGAAATTTTCATCCTGTGTCTCGCCATTGAGTGTAGCAGAACGATTATCCTCGTACTCAATTCCAGTCAGATGAATATAGTTGGCATCGCCTTCAACAATCCAACCTTCGTGTTCTATCCAGGACATATTGGCAGGGTTAAAATAGCTGGCATCAGCTCCCAGGGCACTGGCAATATTGGCGCCTGCTTTAGCCGTGGAGTCCGCTGACTGCTCAGGAATACGATATCCGGAACCATATGCCGTGCCGGCCATCACCAGTGAGGCAAGCGCCACAACAGAAATTATCTTCTTCATTCTTCTCTCCCTTAATCTAGATGAACAGATTGCCTGTTTAAGACCATAAACAGACTGTGTAATTCCGTCATTAGCATGCCCCTCCTGTGCATAGCATCTTGCTACACGGCATGTCACGACCGGAACTCTTTAATAATTTCTATACATAACTTTTACGTACGAGTCAATATTAAACAGATTCTATATTAATCATCAATGTAGTTTATCTTTTTGATTTTACTTTTAGGAAAAACTTTCATCTTTTATTCAATTCATCCCCTCTTGGATGAATTTATCTACTCCGCTTTTGCCCTACTCCAACTTTCGGATCTCTTCAAGCAACTCACCCTCCATGAGAGCCGCTTTGCCACTGGCATCCGCAATAACAAAGGTAACAATGGCATCTGCCGCGACCTCCTTGTTTTCCTTAAAAACAATTTCCTGCCTTAAGGCAACACTTTTGTTATTAATTTTGTCGATTGCAGTTCCCACAAGAACAGTTTCGCCAACAGCAACAGCACGGCGATAATTCACATTAATATTGACGACAAGGAAGATGAGCCCCTTTTTAACAAGCTGCTGGAGATCAAGTACATTTTCCAGTTTAGCCCATCGGCCTTCTTCAAAAAACTCCAGGAACCGTGCGTTGTTTACATGCCCATAAAAATCAGCATGATAACCACGTATTTTGATTTCACTCTGATATTCCATAATTTCGTTAAGCCCCAAAGAATGTAGTTCAACACTTCCTGCCCAAAAGACATAAAGGAGTACGCCTCCAAACTAACGGATCGACGGAGTCATACTCCCTGAGCTCAATCATCTTTACCAAAAGCCTTGAGAAAAGTTTTTAATTCATCAGGCTTGTTCGATTTGATAGTTCCTGACATGAAGTCTTTCAGTCCCGGACGGTACCCTTCCTCCCAGATTTTGACAAAAAATTCCGCACTGGTCTTGCAGACACAATCAGCGTTTTCCACCGTTTTACCATTCTCAACTGCGCATCCAGAGGGCGAAATCAACACGGTTTTCTTGACATCTCCAAGTGAAAAATAGTAACTCACAGGGCCACGTACATTCTCCTGCTGAAACAATCCTGATAGCTCACTAAAAATCTTTTCAAGCATAATCTACTCCCTTGTAGGTTACAGCGACTTGACCTTCTCGGTGAGAGCTGGAACAAACTGTTTGAGATCTGCAACAACGAGAACATCGGCAACTTCACCAATGGGAGCATCCTTATCTGTGTTGACAGCCACAATGAACTCCGCTTTTTTCATGCCGGCAAGATGTTGAATCGCCCCTGAAATTCCGCAGGCAACATAGAGTTTTGGTGATACGGTCTGACCTGTGGTGCCTACCTGACGATTATGTTCAACCCACTCCGCATCAACTACAGGGCGGCTTGCACCATAATCTCCCTTTAGGGCTTCGGCTAAAGCAGCAATCATTTCAATGTTTTCAGGCTTGCCAACGCCGCGACCTGCACTGACAATTATTTCAGATTTAGTCAGATCAACACCGCCTTTTTCAGCCTCCTCGTACCCCTCGAAGACCACTTTACCTTCGGAATCCTTACTCAATTTCTCAACCTGCGGTGTACCTGTTGGCTCTACCGAGGAGGAGAATGCTCCTGCTTGAAGAGTATAGACCACCTTTGGTGTATTCACTTCGACATTACGCCGTAACTTGGCGTTACAGACTGGAACCACCGGTATTGAGTCAACGACATCCACCACCTCCGAAACCTGTGCTGCCTTCATGGCATAGGCAATGCGGGGAGCAAGGTCCCAGCCATAGGACGAATGGCTGAAAACAACGATATCTGGCTGTTCTTTCTCAATAACCTTGAGGAGTAAATTTTTATGAACGGTAGGATTGTACTCACCGCATTCGCCAATGTCAGCGAGATAGAGTTTGCCATCATAGGAAGGCAGATCTGCTTCGCTACCTACCAGAAACATCACACTTTCCGCATTCATTTTCTCAGCAAACGCAACAAGCTCATTATTGCCGCCAAGTAATTTCCCGTCTCTATATTCAGCTACCAAAACTATTTTCATAATACCCTCCTATGCCAGCACGCCGGTTTTCTCTTTGAGAATCTTAATCAGCTGATCGGTGAGATCTGCAATGTCACCCTCCAGTATCAAGCCCCCACCCTTCTTCTCCGGGAAATACATCGAGGCTGTCTTCTGACGACTATTAACTTTGAGATAGTCAGCGGCAGGAGTTGAGAGCAACTCTTTCTTTTTGGCTTTCATAATATTTGGCAAGGTGGGATATCGAGGGGTATTTAAGCCAAGCTGACAGGTCAAAACAGCTGGGGGTGAAGTCTTTACCTTTGCCCTTACACCGCCCTCCAGCTCGCGTTTCACCTTTATTTCGCCAGCTTCAAAGGCAAAATCAATCACAGTAGTAATGCAGGGAATATCAAGCATTTCGGCCAGCAACACGCCAACCTGTCCACTGCCTCTATCCTGCGATTGCATGCCGGTAAAAATGGCATCAAAACTTTTATCTCTGGAAAATTCTGCAATAATTGCCGCAATCTCCATCGGTTCTTTCTTATAGAACTCATCATCCTGAAGATGCACTCCACGGTCACATCCCATGGCTAGCGCCTTTTTCATGGTCTCTTTGACTCGGTCCGGCCCGACACAGAGAACGGTCAGGTCGGAACCAGCCTCCTGCTCTTTCAGCCGCACTGCCTGTTCAACAGCATATTCATCATATTCATTCATACGCCAGGCCAAATCGGCACTGTCATACCAATTACTTTCACTGTTTAACTTGAATTTGGACTCCATGTCCGGTACCTGCTTGATGCACACTAGAATTTTCATTTTTCCCTCCAGTTTACTTTGTCAGCGGGGTATATTTTTTCTTCACACCTGATGAAATGTTACAATTATCTTTCTTTTCTCTCTTTATCAATAAACCTATGCCTCAACTCTCTCAGCAAGGATTTCAGCAATATCTCTGGGGATTAACTGATCTTCAAGGTCAGCTCCCTTCACCCCATCCTCAAACATGGTTAAACAGAACGGACAATTGGATAGAAGCTGTGGTGCACCTGTTGCCGCAGCCATTTGCGCTCTCTTGACACTTATTCTTGAGCCTATGTTTTCATCCGCCAATATTCGTCCCCCACCGGCACTACAGCAAAATGCCTGGTCCCTGTTTTTCTCCATCTCAATAATCTTGCCGCCAGCTTTAGTGATGAGATTTCTAGGCGCATCGTATATGCCATTATGCCTGCCGAGATAGCAGGAATCATGATAGGTACATGTCAAATCGGCACTACTAAAAGACAGCCTACCGTCTTTGATAAGTTGTTCAAGATAGACCACATGCGGAACAACATCGATCTCAAGCCCAAGATCCAGGTAGTCTTTGGCAAGGGTATTGAAACAATGAGGACAAGTGGTTACCACTTTGCTGACCCCATATTTCTGCAGGGTTTCAATATTCTCCATGGCCATTGTCTGATAGAGATATTCGTTACCCATCTTACGCATCGGCTCACCGCAACATTTTTCCTCTTTGCCGAGAATACCAACTTTGATCCCTGCCTTATTACATAAAGAAAGAAAACTTTTGGCTACTTTGATGTTACGCTTGTCAAAAGATCCATAACAACCAACAAAATAGAGGATATCAACATCACTGTTTTCAGACATTACAGCAACCTCAAGCCCATCAGCCCAATCTCCGCGTGACGCGTAACCCAAGCCGAGAGGATTGCCGTTAACCTCTGTATGCTCCATGGCCGCCATCACCTCTTCTCCGGGGAATTCTCCCTCCATCAGCACAAGGCTTCGTCGTACATCAATTATTTTTTGAACATGTTCAATTGATGCAGGGCATATATCCTGACAGGCACGGCACGTTGTACAGGACCAGATTGCATCTTTTCCAAATGAATCCGCCAGGACATCTTCAGAACCCGCAAAGGCAAGTTCGCCAAGCTGGTTGACGATTTTCATCGGCGAGAGTGGTTTGTCTGTGGCATAGGCCGGACATCGATCCTGACACCTTTTGCAAAGAGTGCAGGCATCGGCATCAAAAATATCCTTCCAGGTATAATCTTTGAGAGTTACGGCACCAAAACTCTCTGCTCCTTCATCTTCAAGGTCCAGAGTGGTCAGTTTGCCAACAGGGCCCCTGTCAGCAAAAAAACGATTGACACTGGTAGTGAAAATGTGGCGAAACCTGGTGAACGGTATGGAAACAATAAATCCCATGACCAATAAAAAATGAAACCACCAGATAACTTTGTGTAGCGAACGCAGGCCCTCTTCTCCTAAAGCGGAAAAACCCTTGGCCACGACAAGTCCTACCGGCGACCATATGGCAAGAGGAGTACCAAGCTCTGTCACTGCCATCCGCGCTCCCTCAATAACAAAACCGGAAATAAGAATCACAAACATTAACGCATGCATAAACCCATGGTCTTTCCGGGTCTCAAGCCCTTCAGGCCTGAATACATAACGCCTGATCAACAGAACACCCAGCATGACAATGGCGACGAGACCGGCAATATCAAGGGTTACTGAAAAGAGTTTATAAAAAGTACCTTTGAGAAACTTGACACCAAAAAGAAGATCTGTAAAGTCTGCCTGAATGACAATGATCGTTGTTCCGATAAAAAGGATTAAAAAACCCCAGAAGAAAAGACCATGAAAAAGCCCCGGCAACTTTACCCGAAAAACACTGGTTTGCAGAAGAGCAACTTTGACAGCTTCAACTGCTCTGGCAACGCCGTTATCTGATCGCTGCAATGGCTGCCCTTGCTTGTAAACCTTCAGGCGTTGGAGAAATCCATAAACCAGGACTCCAATAGCTGAAAAAGCCAGTAGGTACATTGGTCCAAGTGTCAGAAATCCATGCCCAACATTCCAATAAATCTCTCGGGTAAACTCCATCTCTTGCTCCATAATTATCAGTTCTGTTTAGCGGTCCGATTTGGGGGCTAACAGTCACCGCCTTTAGTCCTTTTCTCTTTTAAATATTGCTGTGGGAATCAACAAACCCCCTGATACAGGGTGCAAATCTGCGCACAATCCTCTTTCGCAAGACTCTCTCAGATTACAGAACGTCTGCGAAAACCTACCACGGAAGAGAAGTGTTTTCCTAACTCTTCCTTTGTAACCATTATCTTCATAACATTCAATATTTACTACCTAAAAGGCTATCCCTGCTTTATAAATCCAGACTGAGAACACATTACAATTCATCGCCAATGAACGCTAAAATAATTATCCCACCTCTTCCATGACAACGCCAGCCACCTTAAATTGCCCCCCTGTGAGAAATTACGAAAATTCAAACTGCATTTTCACTTTTATACATTTTCTTTACGTAAAGGTCAACATAAAATCAAGACAACATGTCAACATCTGCAGAACAAGAAAAAAATTCGCTCTTTAAATGTACTCCTTATTAGGGTTATTTTAGGTTGACAGCCAATATACAGTAGTGCTATCTTAATTGCAACATTACGTAAAGGTAAACAATGGCTCTTGAGCTGCATTTCGATGTTTGGAAGCAGATAAGTTACATAAGCATCATAACCGTAAAAACTGGAACTGAGAATGAAAACAACGAAAAGCGAACAACCCGTCCAGATCGGTAAGCTTGCAAAACAACTGGGGATTACTACAAGGACGATACGTTACTACGAAGAAATTGGGCTCATGGGACAATCGGAACGTCTTGGCGGCGGTACGAGAACTTATGGCAAAGACGACATCCTCAGGCTCAAGTTTATCCTAAAATTGAAAGAGTTGGGCATATCTCTCAAGGAGATGCAGGAACTGGCGGAAAACTACGATATCAATCAGCAGGACTTTCATACCATCACTCCGAAACTCATTGAAATACTGGACATGCACATATCGAAAGTCGATGAAAAGATTGCCAACCTTTCTTCCCTGAGAAACGATATCGTCGACTATAGGGTAAGAATAATGGACATTCTCACGAATCAGCAGGAATAACACCAACCTCAGTAAAAATTTTCCTCTGTTCCAAACATCTCAGAGGAAATAATGAGACAGCAGATAAGATGTTGTCTTTATTTTCTAGAGGAGAAAACCTCTGCAGAGACATTTCCTGCTAGTCTACATCATGTCCATCAGGAGGCATGGTCTTCCAGCGACGGTGCATCCAAAACCATTGTCCCGGGTACTCCCTGACAGAAGCTTCCAACATGGAAGTACTTTGCTGCATGAGTGCATGGATATTCTCTTCGGTGGGGCCGCTATCATAATCGACTTCAATTTCCTGAAACACAGCCTTAAGTCTGCCATCCGGCTGACGGGCTGAGCTCACATAGAGAAAGGCCGCGCCTGTTTTCACGGCGAAAAGAGCAGGTCCTTTTGGTGCAGAGCACAATCTACCAAAATATTTGACAAATGTACCCGTCCCACCGGCATCCTGATCCATCAGCATCGCCAGCGAACCATTACTGCGCAGGGTTTTAATTATTCCCCGCATCGACATACCTTTTTCTAAAATTGCAACACCAACCTTTTTCCGATGGTCATTAACCATTTTATCAATATGAGGATTTCCTATATTTGCAACAACATAACCTAGAGGATAACCTTTTGAACTTACAGCCCCGCCCATATATTCCCAGTTTCCAAAATGACCACCGACAAAAATAACACCTTTTTTTCTGGCAAAGGATTTCTTGAGAAGTTCTTCGTTTTCCAGCTCGACAATACTCAGTAATGCTTCCTTCGACAAATACGGTAGACAGAGATGCTCAAAGGCATTCATTGCAAGGTTTCTATAGGCATCTCTTGCTATCATTGCAATTTCCTTTTCCGACTTCTCAGGAAACCCAAGTTCAAGCTGGGAAATCATGATTTTCTTACGAATGGGAACCCAATAATAGATCAGGTCGCCAGCTCTGGCACCCAGGAAGAGAACAACACGGCGAGGAAGAAAACGCAGCGCGTTGGCGACAAGTTTAAAAAAAATGTATTCAAGAAAATATCTAAATTTTTTCATCCGGTTTATTGTCTTCAGGGTAAATGAGGATAAAACACTTCACCGTCAATACATTTTTTTGAGAAGAGAATCAAGCATCATTTTTTTTGCAAGATTGGAAATTACCGCTATTAGAAGAAAATTCCGTAGGCCATAACATACTGCATACCCCAGAATGCTTACGCAGACAGTGATTCTTTTTGCGAATGTATTATTCTTAGTGTATAAGCACCTCTTCGGAATAAACTTTTTAAGTTTTAACAGTATCATTCCGACAACAATTTTAAGAGCAATAAATAAATCTGCACAACGAATACAATGTTATGATGTTTCAACCAATAAATGAGCTTTCCCCCGCAACACCTCCCCGCACTGTCAAAGAAGTAGTCGATATTCTTTATCTGGATCTTAAGTTAAGAGACAAGGTTGTCCTCGCTTCTCTTTCTGAAAATGCTCTTGAGAGTTCTGTATACCTTGCTCTTGCGAAAACCATACGCAAAGAATTTGGCCTGTACAGTGGAAATGAGGAGCTGCTCAAGTCGTGTTCTTCTCTTCTTGGAACTTCATATGATAAATATGAAGATCCCGCCATGGTCATTATCAAAGAGCTTTGGAAAATGATTCGCGAAAAGCATCAATTGCGCATATTCAAATAAGTGCGACAAACTGTGCTTGTCAGGAAAAGCTGGCTTTTTAGTTTGTTATTTTGTAGAGTGTTATCGTTTACTAACGTGAAAAACATCGCTCCTTAATTTCTTTGTCTGTAGGCAATTCGAATCACCAAATACAACGACATAGAAGTGAGCCACCGAGCGGTTTGATTGCAGCAACCTAAAAGCAATTTTGGGATTACGGATAGACAATCACTCACAAATAAACAAGCGCCATGGCACACCATCTAAGCAGGTCCGGCTATTCCGGGCTGGTGAATCGTCTCAATCGCTTCCCCCAGGGAGCCCCACCGTCCCCACTTCTTAATAGCATTCTCAAAATTCTTTTCAGTGAGAAAGAGGCAAACCTTGTCGCTCTCCTGCCGATTAAGCCCTTTACCGCCGAAAAAGCAGCGACAATTTGGAAAATGCCACTGGGAGAAGCGGAAAAAGTGCTGCAACAGCTCGCAGCCAGGGCATTGCTTGTAGATATAGTCCTGGATGAACAGATAGAATATGTACTACCTCCGCCCATGGCAGGTTTCTTTGAATTTTCGATGATGCGTGTACGCAACGACATCGACCAGAAAGCGCTCAGCGAACTTTTTTATCAATACCTCAATGAAGAAGAAGATTTCGTACGTGAACTCTTCACCAATGGCGAAACCCAACTTGGTCGGGTTTTTGTACATGAGCCCGCTCTCCCAAATGACCAGGCTATTCATGTCCTTAACTACGAAAGGGCCTCGGAAGTCATCTCCACAGCCAGCAGTCGAGGCATCAGCCTCTGCTATTGCCGCCATAAGATGGCGCACAAGGACAGAGCATGCTCTGCACCTCAGGATATATGCATGACTTTCAACACCTCGGCAGCCTCACTCATTCGCCATGGTCACGCCAGGGAGGTTGATGTCTCTGAATGCATGGAACTACTCCACAAGGCCTATGAAAACAATCTGGTTCAGTTTGGCGAAAACATCAGGGAAGGTGTAAATTTTATCTGCAACTGCTGTGGGTGTTGTTGTGAGGCCATGCTTGCCGCGCAACGCTTTGCCTTTCTCAACCCGGTTCATACTACAAATTTTTTACCTGTTGTCGGCAGCGATTGTAACGGCTGCGGTAAATGCGTTTCGGTGTGTCCGGTTACAGCAATGTCTCTCGTAAATGCCAATGATCCACACAGGCCCAAGAAAAAAAAAGCAAAGCTTGCTCATGAGCTTTGCCTGGGCTGCGGCGTCTGCGTGAGAACGTGCGGTAACAAATCACTTACCCTTCGAGAAAGAGATCAACGGGTAATTACTCCGCTGGACAGCGTTCACAGGACGGTGATAATGGCTATTGAACGAGGTAAACTGCAGGAGCTCCTCTTCGACAATCATGTTCTTTTCAGTCATAGAGCCCTAGCTGCTGTTTTCAAAGTGATTTTCACCTTACCTCCTGTGAAACGGCTTCTGGCCAGTCGTCAGATTAAATCACAATATCTTGAACGAATGCTGAGGAAGTTACCTGACAAAGGAAACTCTGCCCGACATTCACCTTCACCGTATCCTCCAAAGCAGTAAACTGGAATAAACGGGAGTTCATTGTAATCAATCACAGACTGATTCTTACACACTCCAAAGAACCATCCCTTTCTCATTTCAAAAATTGATTTTGGAGAAATTGCAACGAACCCACATATCAATTTTCCAAAAGCGAAACATCAAGAAAACTGCTATATCATCTAAGACAAACCTCTTTAAATTCATTGCTGTAATTCTAATAACGCCTGCATCGAGGGATTCACCATGACATTGACAGATAATGATGAATATGAAATTTCCACCCAGATCAAAGACCAGGAGCTTATTAAAAAGCGGAGACGACAGATAATCGACTGCGCAGTTAAACTTTTTATCAAGCATGGCTATCACCAGACATCCACACGGCAGTTAACAAGAGAGATAGGCATTTCAACAGGAACGCTGTACGAGTACATAACCACCAAAGTAGATGTTCTCTATCTGGTCTGCAGAGCAATTTACTCCGATGTTCAGCAATGTCTTGAGGCGGTCAATTCTGATTCCGGCGATGCCAGGGAAGTACTTAAAGAGATAGTGCGGGAATATTTTCTCGTTTGCGATCGCCTGAGTGATCATTATCTCCTTCTGTATCAGGTGACGCATTTTTTGCCCAAAAAATTTCAAAAGAAAATTCTTGACGCTGAGCTGGAAATCACTGGATTGTTTTTGGATGCAATTCAAAAGCTGGAGGCCGAAGGAAAACTCGATCTTGACAGTACGACAATCACTTTTATTGGCCATACCATTTCCGTCCTTGGCCACACCTGGGCTTTTCGGTGTTGGTATTTTGCCAAACACTTCACGATAGAAGAGTATATTGACAAACAGACCGAATTCATCCTCGGATTTCTCTCGGAAAAAGCTTTAAAACATGCGATATAGCAAAAATTATTACAGGACTTTTCAGTGTTCGGATGTAATAAATATAGCGAAGAGTATGTCGGAGAATCGCTATTTTTTTCTAAAAATAGGTTAGCGAGCCAGCGAGAGGCTATAAAAAAGCTTTCTTCGCTAGACTTTACGGGGAAACTTACTCCTTCCATGTTCCTCACCATTTTAAAAATGCTTCTTTAAACACAAAAAAATGAGCAACAAACCATCATACTCCGAACTGAACCAGCAGATTGACGCCTTGAACATGGAATTCAAGCGTCTCAAGGCAGCAGAAGAAGTCTTCCACCGCCAGAATGCCTCCCTAAAAGCACTTCATGACACTTCCCTCGGACTGATTGAAAAACTTGACAAAGAAGAGCTGCTGGAAAATATCCTTGAGCGGGCTGCGTCACTCAGCGGCACCAGACACGGTTATATTTATCTTCTCGAGCCCGATGAAAAAGAAATGCAGATGAAGATGGGTATGGGCTTTTTCAAAAGCCAACTCGGCAGAAAGGTACTTATTGGGGAAGGCATGGGCGGTCGTGTTTGGCAGGCGGAAGAACCTATCGTTGTAGAAGATTATCAGAAATGGCCTGGTCGTATAGCTGATAAAGTTCTTGATGGACTTCGCTCTATTGTCGGAATTCCCCTGAAATCAGAACGACGGATTCTCGGAGTAATAGGACTCGCCCATGTGGAAAAAGAGCGACTTTTTGATACGGAGGACATCGCAACTCTTGAACGTTTTGCTGCACTCGCACTTATCGCCCTGGAAAAATCCCGCCTTTATGCTGATGTTCGGCGCGAACTGGTGGAGCGGAAACGAACGGAAGCATTCTGGAGAGAAAGTGAAAACCGCTACCGCACTTTTCTTGAATCGTCTCCTGATCCTATTGTTGTTTATGATATGAAAGGCATAGCCACCTATGTCAATCCAGCATTCGAGCAGACCTTTCAATTATCAAGAGACGAACTTCTTGGCAAACAGATCGATTTTGTTCCACCGGAGAATGTCGCCGAAACCAAAGAAGCAATTCAGCGCATGTTGAGCGGCCAGAAAATACATCTTTTTGAGACCAGAAGATTTACCAAGGACGGTAGAATTCTCGATGTTCAGCTCAGCTCAACCCTTTACCAGGACGACAAAGGCCAGCCGCGGGGCAACATCGTGACATTGCGTGACATCAGTGTGCAGAAGCAGGTCGAGAAAGAACTTCAGACATACCGTAATCACCTCGAAGAAATAGTTGCTGCCCGCACCGCAGAGTTGGAGTCGACCAACCTTCAACTGGGACAGGAAATTGAGGAGAGAAAACGGGCAGAAAAAGCTCTTCGCAAACGAGAAAAAGAGCTCCAGGCCCAATCCGATCATCTGGAAGAAGTCAATACTGCATTGCGAGTTCTCCTCAAACAGCGCGAAGAAGATAAAAAAGAGCTTGCCGAAATTGTCCTGCAAAACGTACAGGAACTGATAAACCCTTATCTGCAAAGATTCATCCGGGGACGGCTCAGCACCCAGCAAAAAACCTTGGCCCGAATCCTGGAAACAAACCTGAAAAATATCATCTCACCTTTTATCAGCAAGCTGTCCTCAGGATTAGCTCATCTTACTCCGGTGGAGATACGAGTAGCCAGCCTTGTGAAGGAAGGCAAAACCAATAAAGAAATAGCCGAGATCTTAATGGTTTCAAAAAATACAGTCCTCTTTCACAGACATAATATCCGGGAAAAATTAGATATTAAAAACAAAAAGATAAACCTGAGATCCCACCTTCTCACTCTCGAAAAATAGTGGGCATACCCCACTATTCTCCCGCTATTTTCTAAACTTGATAATAAATATATCTTATGTAATATATAACCATAACTTGATATACCCTGATAACAATTACAGCTGTACTCGTTCTATTTTTTTTAAATAGTGTTAGCAGTCGGATGTTTTCCCACAAAAGATTTATGACACTGCCGACTACGGTTTTATACATTTAAAAGTCAGAGTACCCTTTGAGCGTATTTCCCCATGACGAAATTAACCGTTTCCGACGTAACCCTCACCTTTGGCGGGCTTAACGCCCTCACCAAAGTCGACATCACCATAGACCCGGGAATAATCACTTCGATCATCGGCCCAAACGGTGCCGGGAAAACCAGCATGCTTAATTGTATTTCCGGCTTTTACCACCCAACAATGGGGAGAATATACTATGGCGAGCGTGACCTGACCCATTCCTCACCTCATCAAATTTCCAATATGGGAATTGCCAGGGCATTTCAAAACTTAGAATTGTTTCGCGGTCTCTCAGTACTCGACAATCTCCTACTGGCACGTCACCAGAATTTACGATACTCACTCTTCCATGCCCTGGTTTTTTTTGGCAAAGCGTCACGAGTAGAAGCAGAAAACCGGGAATATGTAGAAAAAGTTATCGATTTCATGGAGCTTGAGCCCTATCGCAAGAGCATGGTTGGCAACCTCAGCTATGGCGTGCAGAAACGAGTGGAAGTGGCCAGAGCGTTAACTCTGGCGCCAAAGCTACTCCTGCTCGACGAACCCATGGCCGGCATGAACATTGAGGAAAAGGAGGACATAGTCCGTTTCATTCTAGACCTGAAGAAAGAATGGAACATAACTGTGGTGCTTGTCGAGCATGATCTTGGTGTAGTTATGGATATTTCAGACCAAATATATGTCCTTGACTTTGGGGAAGTTATTGGTTCAGGAACACCGGAGGAGGTTGCTTCCAACGCCACTGTAATAGAAGCCTATATCGGAGAAGAATAATCTATTAACCCTGCTAAACTGGAGGAATACCTTGGGTGTAAATGCTGCTTTACAACTTCAAATGTATTTCTCGTTTGCTTGTTTTCAGGAGTAAGGCATTAAATGGACGACAGAAAACACCTACTGCAATTTACCATCCCACAGCTACTTCGTTGGCGTGTTTTAGAGACCGGGGAAAAAATTGCCCTGCGCGAAAAGGATTTTGGTCGCTGGAACTGCTACTCCTGGAACCACTATTATGAGTTTGTACGCAAAACCGGTCTCGGCCTGCAGAAAATTGGGTTTGGCAAGGGAGACAAAATCGCTATTATCAGTGACAATATTCCCGAAGCTCTCTTTGTGGCCATAGGTGCCCAGGCAGTGGGTGGCCTTTCGGCCGCCATATATCAAACCAGTCTTCCCGATGAAATTGGTGATATCCTTAATTATCTTGGAGTCAGTGCGGTTTTCTGTAATGACCAGGAACAGGTCGATAAAGTTGCTGATGTGCGCGAAAAAATCCCCCAGGTAAAGAAGGTCATCTATGAGGATTCCAGAGGCATGCGCAGCTACCAGAGCGACAGCTGGTTTATGCACATTGACGAACTATACAACCTGGGAGACGAATATCACCATAGTGATCCGGAACTCTTTGATGCCTTAATTGATCAGGGTAAACCAGATGAAGTATGTCACTTTTGCCTGACGTCCGGCACTACGGGACTGCCCAAAGGTGCAATGCTCACCCATCGCAATTACATTAACATGGGCCTCCAGCTTGCCGAGGTTGATCCTCTTGAAGAGACCGACGAGTACGTCTCGTTCCTGCCTTTTGCCTGGATTGGTGAACAGATGAACTCTTTCGGTGTTGCTATGGCTACAGGAATAGCAATCAATTTCCCGGAATCAGTTGAAACCAGCATGGACGATTTGAAAGAGATTGGCCCGCACTTCATGTTTGGCGCACCCAGAATTTACGAAACCATCCGTTCTCAAATCTGGCTAAAAATCGACGAATCCTACTGGCTGAACCGTGTTGTTTATAATTTTTTTATGAAAATAGGGGAAAGAGCTGCTGGTTATAGGATGTCAGGAAGAAAAATGCCTGTAAATCTTCAGGTTCTTGCCTGGCTTGGTAAGCAGATAATCTTCAGACCACTGGTCAATCAAATAGGATTCCTCAGATTGCGCAGAGCCTACACAGGGGGAGCAGCTCTTGGTCCTGAACTCTTTACCTTTTATCAGGCTATTGGCGTGAATCTCAAACAAATCTATGGCCAAACGGAAATCGTTGGCATTGCCTATATGCATCGCGATGGAGACGTTAGACCGGACACGGTAGGGAAACCATTACCGGGAACAGAATGCAGGATCTCGGAAGAAGGGGAAATATTATCACGATCAGACTCGGTGACCCCAGGCTACTACAATCTTCCCGAAAAAACCGAAGAACTTCTGGAAGGTGGCTGGCTTCACTCAGGAGACGCCGGTTACATTGATGAAAATGGGCATCTGGTGGTCATTGACCGCATCTCTGACGTCATGCATACCAGCAAGGGTGAGATGTTCAGCCCGATGTTTCTGGAAAATCGACTAAAATTCAGCCCATATATCAAAGAAGCGGTCATTTTCGGGAACAACAGAGAGTATGTTTCGGCGCTTATCAATGTTGACCCCGTGGTGGTGGGCAAATGGGCGGAAGACAGAGGCCTGTCTTTCAGCACCTTTATGGAACTTTCCAGCTTGAGTGAGGTGGCCGAACTGATTCTAGGTGAGATAACCAAAATCAATGCCAACTCCGAAAAACCGCATTTCAGGATTCATCGTTTTGCCCTGCTCTACAAATTGTTGGATATGGACGACGGGGAGCTTACCAAGACGGGGAAAATCAGAAGAAAATTTGTTCGTGAAAAATATTCTAATCTCTACGAGGCCCTCTACGACCCTACAGTTACTGACAAAAATGTTGACGCATTTTATCAGTATCAGGATGGACAGACAACAACGGTCAACACAACTATTCATTTCTACACAATGGAAGATTGATGAGTTATTTTTTTCAACTTGTAGTTAGTGGAATTGTCGTCGGCTCCATTTATGCACTCTCCGGCCTTGGATTTGTGCTGATCTATAAATCAAGCCGGGTTCTCAATATTGCCCATGGGCAGATTATAGCAGCCGGAGCCTTCATCACCTACGCGGCCACAGTTTGGGTTGGCATTCCCATTTGGATTTCTTTTCCTCTCAGCATGGTGGTTACATTTTTTCTGGCCATGAGCGTTGAGCGTATATTCCTGCGACGACTCATAGGTGAACCGATTATTTCTGTTATCATGGTGACAATAGGGTTAATGTCTATTCTTGACGGTTTGATCTACCTTACCCCTTTTGGCACCGAGAACTTTTCTTTTCCACCATTTCTGCCCACGGAACCAATCTCAATTGGCGGCGTATCCCTCTCCTGGACCCAGTTGGTCGGCGTGAGCGTCACTTTTTTACTGATCGCCTGTTTTTCCTGGTTTTTCAAGAAATCAACCCTGGGCATTTCCATGAGAGCAGTCTCAGACGACCAGCTGGCTTCCATGTCAATAGGCATCTCCGTGCCCCGTGTCTTTGGCCTGGCCTGGGCCATGGCTGGCTTAAGTGCGGCTGCTGCAGGTGGAATAATCGGTAATATTACTGGCTTGAACTTTGACACCCTTCATGCCTTTGGTATTGTTGTTTTCCCCGTGGTCATTCTCGGAGGTCTGGATTCTATTTTAGGTGCAGTTGTTGCCGGTATCATCATGGGTCTCATTCAGCAATTCGCCAGCGGATATCTGGACGGAAACTGGGGGCTCAACGGTACCGGTCAGGTATTGCCATATATAATTCTACTGATAATTCTCCTTTTTAAGCCACATGGCTTGTTTGGAATTCATGAAATAGAACGGGTATAAATTATGTCATCAAATCGCTGGCTGGCAACAGGAAACTACTTCACCTCCTATCGGGAAGAGCAGAGAATTTTCTTCTCCAGTCTGGACAGATCAGTCATGTGCCTTTTCATCGTGCTGTTATTTTCCTGGCCGCTTGTCTTTACTGCAGGCAACAAATACATGCTCGTCATTGACAATATTCTGGTGGCTGTCATTGCCGTTATCGGCCTTAATCTGGTTACCGGTTTTGCTGGTCTTATATCCATTGGTCATGCAGCCTTCGTAGGAATCGGAGCCTATACAATAGCCTCTTTTGCCACGGTACTGGGAGACAACCATATTCTCATTACCCACTGCTGGCCACTGCTGATCATTCTTTCAGGATTTGTTGGAGCTCTTTTCGGAGCCCTGGTTGGCCTACCGGCATTGCGCCTTAAACATCTGTATCTGGCCATTGCCACCCTCTCATTCCAGATGATCTTTCAATGGGTCATCAACATTATGGATTTCTTCAATCAGGGCCAGACCATTCCCGTTGGCAGGGTTTTCTGGGTAACCGGCGAGGTGGGGCGCAAAGACCACTATCTTTTCTGGTATTATGTCATTCTGGTCATGATAGTTCTCGTTGGCTTTGGCACTCGCAACCTCATGCGAACCCGCTATGGCCGTTGCCTTATTGCCGTACGCGATAATGACAGAGCCGCCGATGCCATGGGAATGCATCCGGGATTTACCAAAGTGTATGCCTTTGGACTCGCCGGTTTTTGTGCCGGCCTGGCGGGTGCTCTGCATGCCTATCTCTACAGAGGCGTCGGCATTGACTCGTTCACCCTGCACCACTCCATCAATTATCTTGCCATGGCAATTGTCGGCGGCCTTGGCACCCTGCATGGTTCATTTTGGGGCCCTTTGGCTATAAAGGTTCTCGACTTACAGGTAGAACGTCTTTCGGAATGGGCAGGCAGCCATTTAACTACAGCAACAAACCTGACAACAGCACTCAGGCCTTTGAGTTTTGGACTTGTTATAGTGCTGTTTCTGATGTTTGAACCTCGAGGCATCGCCAACTGGTGGCGTATCGCCCGTTCCTATGTCAAGCTGTGGCCCTTCCGCTACTAGGAGAAAAAATAAGGAGAGGAGAGAGACAGATAGCAGTTTAAGCAATATCAAAGAAGACCGATGCAGTTCCGCTTTTCAACAACGTACGTGCTTCAAGCAATCTAACGTTAAGGAGGAGACATGAAAAAGGACAATGCGATCAAATGGATTTTCTTGGCAGCCGTGGCCTGTATGATAGCCATTCCTGCCCACGCCTTTGCAGGAGAAGTATATAAGCTTGGCCTTTCACTGGCCATCACCGGTCCTACCTCAGACGCAGGCAACCCTTACTCCAAGGGTGTTGAGGACTTTTTTAATTATGTCAATGACACCAAGATGCTGGGCGACGACACCATCGACTGCACAATTCGTGACGATCAGTATAAAAACGATGTGACCAAACGAAACTTCGAGGACTTTCTTGATGCCGGGATCGTCTTTTACCTGAACTATTCAACTGGCAGCACACTTGCCCTGAAGAGAGATTTCGAAGAAGAGAAGATACCTGTTATCCCAGCTTCCTTCCATGCTGGTAACCTTGTGGACTCAAATTATATCTTTCTTCCCATTGCGTCTTATTCGGCCCAGGTAATCGGTCTTGCCGAATATATTGTTACAAATCATAAAGGTGGAACCCCGAAGGTGGCCATGTTCATCCACCCCTCGGCTTTTGGCCGCGGGCCTGTTGAAGATGTGAAGAAGGCTGTAGCCGCCGGACTGAAAATGGATATAGTCGAGGTTGTTGAGCATGGGAAAAACCTCGATAATACCGCCATGTTAAAACGCCTGAAGAGTAAAGGTGTCCAATACGTAATCAGCCACACGGTTCAATCACCTGTGGCCACCATGCTGAAGGACGCCTCAAGTCTTGGTCTGATAGCAACCTCCTTTGGGGAATCAGGGAAGCTTACCTTTCTTGGTGCTCATTATACCGGTGGTAATGATCTTGTAGCTCTGGCAGGACCTTCTGCCGAGAATTTCTACTGGACCACCTCCTATATCGTCACAAGCGAACCCAGCAAAGGTGCTGAAATGCAGCTTGATCTGGCAAAGAGGTATAACCGTGACAGCAAAGCGGCCAATTCGCATAACTATGCCAACGGCATGATGGTTGCGCAGGTGGCGACCGAATGTATCAAGCGGGCAAAAGACCATGGCAAAGCAATTAGCAAAGAGTCACTGTACGAAGAGCTTCTCGCCATGCATGGTGACAATGCATTTTCTCCTGGCACCACTGTCGGGCCCGTAACCTATTCAAAGACAGATCATGCAGGTGTTGACACTCTGCAACTGTATGTTGTCAAGGATGGTCAGTTCAAATCGGCCGGAAAGCCATTTGTACCGATGTATACAACAAAAATAAAATAAACAGACACCTGAAGTGCTTTAACAAAAACTCTTCTGCACCTCAAAAGGTACAGAAGAGTAAAAGCAATCTGGTTACATATCAAGCCAATGCGCCCTGAGAGCTATTCAACATTTATGAAAAAGAGTGAAAAACAACTGGAAGTCAATAACATTGAGGTGGTCTACAATGATATAGTGCAAGTCCTGCGCGGTGTCAGCCTCAGCGTAAAAGAAGGCACTATCGTTGCCCTGCTCGGAACCAATGGAGCAGGTAAAACCACAACCCTGCGAGCGGTGAGCGGATTATTGAAACCGGAGAACGGTTTTATCCGCGAAGGTTATGTCAAATTCCAGGACACTCTTATAACCAATCAGCTCGGAACAGATGTGGTCAAACTCGGCGCAGTAATGGTACCTGAGGGCCGACGGGTCTTTAAACACCTCACCGTTGATGAAAATATCAAGGTCGGCTCAATAACCAGGAAAGACGGAGCGCAGAAAATCAAGGATGATCACGCTTTGATGTATAAACATTTTCCGCGACTGTCAAAGATAACCCATCGAATGGCCGGCTACTGTTCAGGAGGAGAGCAACAGATGATAGCCATCGCCAGAGCGTTGATGGCTGCGCCGAAAATGTTGATGCTTGACGAGCCTTCTCTTGGCCTGGCACCGCTGCTGGTGAAGGAAATTTTTGAGAACATTCAACTCATTAACAAAGAATTAAACACCACCATCCTGGTGGTGGAACAAAATGCAAAAATCGCCCTGGCCATCTCCGACTATGCCTATATCATGGAATCAGGCAAAATTGTACTGGAGGGATCATCCCAGGAGCTCCAGGAAAATCCCGATGTAAAAGAGTTTTATATGGGGATTACCAGAGGTGGCGGAAGAAAGTCTTTCAAGGAAATAAAATCATATAAAAGACGAAAACGCTGGATGTAACATCCGAGAAAGAATCCAGCAGACAGGAGAATAGCATGAAATTCTTGGTTGGGTACAACGGTTCAGATATCGCCAGAGCAGCATTAGCCCTGGCCAGAACCTACGCCGATCTTTTTGGCGCAGAAGTTCTTGTCGTTACTTCATTACCAGGGGGCTCAGCCGAAAAACCCGATGAGATCGGCAAGGCCGCTCGTGATCTCAAGTTCGCCGAACAGTTTTTTAAAGAAAAAAATATCCCCTGCGAAACACATCAGCTGGCTCGTGGGCTCTCTCCAGGAGAGGACATGGTAAGGTTCGCCGAAGAAAACGACGTAGACCAGATCTTTGTGGGTATCGAAAAAAAATCCAGGACCCAGAAAATTATTCTGGGATCAAATGCACAATACATTATCCTCAAAGCACCCTGTCCTGTTGTCAGTGTTAATGCACCATAACAATCATAGCAACCTGAGTGGATAAACTCGGAGGACTCCTTACATGGGACTTTATGACCTTTCTTTTTATGATGTAATAGAGCGCAATGCTGTTGCCTTTGGTCAACAACTCTGCTGGCATGAGGTAGACGACGACCGAAAGCTGACTTTTTCCGAGTATAAAGATAGGGTAAAAATTCTGGCCACAGGACTATTGCAAAAAGGGATCAGGAAAGGCGACAGGATCGGAGTTGTTGGTAAAAACAGCCTTGAGTTCTTTCTGCTCTATGGGGCAGCAGCCTTTTTAGGTGCAATTGTCCTACCCATCAACTGGAGGCTCTCGGCGGATGAAGTCTGCTTCAATCTCAACGATTGTTCACCCAAAATTGTTTTTGTTGATGAAGAATTCCAAACGTCCCTACGACCAAAGCAGGAAGAGTTACCGTCCATTACTGCCTACTTCAACCTTAAAGGAGACAGCGGCTCTTTCACTTCTATAAATACCCTTCTGGAAAAGGGTTCTGACGCCAAACCCGCTGACGTACAGGGAGATGACGGCTTTGTTATAATTCATACAGCAGCGGTAGCAGGCCGTCCCAGAGGTGCCCTGCTCAGCCACGCCAACATGCTTGTAGCCAACCTGCATTTTCAGTATTACATGGAAATTAGTCCTCAAGACATGCATTTAAATTTGCTGCCACTTTTCCATGTTGGCGGGCTTTTCCTGGCTGCAAGCTCCTTTCAAGCCGGTGCAGTAAATCTCAATATCAGCAAGTTTGATAGCGCCGAAGCCGCGCGGCTTATTGAAAAGCACAGGGTCAATCTGCTTTTTGACTTCCCGCCCATTCTTGACTCAATTATTAAATCCGCGCGGGAAGGACGTAGAGATATAAGCTCACTGAGAGCAGTGGTAGGTTTGGGAACTCCTGAAGTAATCGACCGTTACCAGTCACTCACTGGCGGATCATATTATGTCATGTATGGTCAGACGGAGACCTCCTGCCTTGTCACCATGGGCAAATATAATGATCAGCCTGGTTCTGCCGGCAAGGTAATTCCTCTGGCCAGCGTACAGCTGGTTGACGAACTTGACCAGCCTGTTGCCTTAGGAGAAGTTGGTGAAATAACACTCAGAGGGCCTATGGTCTTCAAAGGTTACTGGGAACTGCCAGAAGATAACAGTTACACCTTTCGAGACGACTGGCATCACACCGGTGACCTGGCCCGCTTCGATGAAAAAGGTTTCCTTTTTTATGCCGGAAGAAAAGCTGAAAAAGAGTTGATCAAGCCCGGTGGTGAAAATGTCTATCCGGCCGAGGTTGAAAAAGCCATTCTCCAGCATCCCGCGGTGAATCGGACCGTTGTTTTTGGTGTACCAGATCCAAAATGGAAAGAAGGTATTAAAGCTGTATGTGTTCTGGAAAAAGGAGAACGCCTTGAAGCAGTGGAGCTCAAGGAGTTTGTCGGCAAGCGAATTGCCAGATTTAAAAAACCTCAATATGTCGAGTTTGTAGAGACCTTACCGCAACGGAAAGACGGCTCGATTGATAGACACGAGGTAAAGAGGTTATATACTCCCAAATAGGGTCATATTAACTGGTGGTGTCTGTTCAGAAATTCTCGTTTCCGGATGGGCACCAACTGGACAAACAACGAATCACATTGTGTCCCTGAAGAGTTCCCTACCGATGAGCATTCTCCGTATTTCAGAGGTACCGGCGCCTATTTCATACAGCTTTGCATCCCTTAAAAACCTGCCGGTAGGATATTCATTGATATAGCCGTTTCCGCCCAGACACTGTATAGCCTCAAGAGCCATCCATGTTGCTTTTTCAGCGGTAAAAAGTATCACCGAGGCGGCATCCTTGCGTATTCTGGATCCGGCATCTGCGGCCTTTGCAACTGTATAGACATAGGACCTGCAGGCATTCCATGTTGAATACATATCTGCGAGCTTACCCTGCATAAGCTCAAACTCGCCTATCGGTCTACCGAATTGCTTACGATCATGAATATAGGGAAGTACAACATCCATACAGGATGCCATGATTCCCAAAGGACCACCCGCCAAAACCAACCGCTCGTAGTCAAGTCCGCTCATCAACACCTCGACTCCCCTGTCTACTCTACCCAATGCATTCTCTGCTGGGACAAGGCAATTTTCAAAAACCAGTTCACAGGTGGGAGAGCCGCGCATTCCGAGTTTATCAAGTTTGGGAGATGTGGAAAAACCCTCCATATTTTTTTCCACCAGAAAGGCGGTAATACCCTTATGCACCATATTGGGTGAGGTTTTGGCGTACACTACGAGAACATCGGCATGGGGACCATTGGTTATCCACATCTTGGTACCGTTTAAAACGTAGCTGTCACCACGCTTTTCTGCCGACAGACGCATACTGACCACATCGGATCCGGCCCCGGCCTCACTCATGGCCAGTGCACCGATATATTCGCCGGAGATCAGCTTTGGCAGATACCGCTCTTTTTGTTCTTCAGTACCATTCAGTTTAATCTGATTGACACAGAGATTAGAGTGCGCACCATAGGCAAGACCGACGGAAGCAGAGCCACGGCTGATCTCTTCCATGGCAATGACATGCTCAAGATAACCCATTCCGGCACCGCCATACTTCTCACCAACGGTAATACCCAAAAGCCCCATCGAGCCCATTTTCTGCCAGAGTTCGAGAGGAAACTGATCGTTTTTATCAATTTCATCGGCGAGAGGTGCAATCTCGGCTGCAACAAAATCCTGCAAAGAATCCCTTAACAAACTCGCTGTTTCGCCCAGGCCAAAATTTAACTGAGGATATGTCATTGTGGTATCTCCTGAAAACTTAGAAAATAGTATTTCCGGTCTGGCACTCAACTCTCGTACCCTATCATCCCCCTTTCACTAGATGGTCACGCCAGAGCATTACCTTCAGGATTCCAACTCCTTGACGCTGCCAAAAAAATCGAGTGCTTCTGGGTTTTTCAAGGCATCTTTATTTTTCACTTCCCTGCCATGGATCATCTTCTGTACGGCAAGTTCAACCTTTTTCATATTAAGGGTATAGGGAATATCCGGCGCCGCGATTATCTTTGCCGGAACATGCCGCGGCGAAGCAAGTGAGCAGATTGAGGTTTTGATGGAATTCTTCAACTCATCATTGAGGCTGAATCCGGCTTTCATTTTGACAAAGAGGATAACCCTGACATCGTTTTGCCATTTCTGGCCGACAACGACACTGTCCTCGATCTCGTCAAGTTGTTCAATGATCCTGTATATCTCAGCAGTACCAATCCTAACCCCACCGGGATTAAGCGTGGCATCCGATCTGCCGTACATTATCAGCCCACCCCGCTCGGTAACCTCGACAAAATCACCATGGGTCCAAATTCCCGGGAATCCTTCAAAATATGCCGAGTGGTATTTTTTACCATCCTTGTCATCCCAGAAATATATGGGCATTGAGGGAAAAGGTGCCGTACAGACGAGTTCTCCCTGCTCCCCCACCACAGCCATGCCGTTCTCGTTATATGCAAAGACCTTCATTCCCAGTCCGCGGCACTGAAGTTCACCCTCATAAACTGGTCCCATGGGATTGCCGAGTGCGAAACAGCCGTTGAGATCGGAACCACCGGAGATGGATGCAAGCTGCAAATCCTCTTTAACCTCAGTATAGATAAAGTGAAAATCTTCCCGAGAAAGCGGTGAACCGGTCGAGAGCAATGCCTTCAAGTGCTGCAGGTCAAACTGCTTACCCGGCTTCACTCCGGCATTTTTCAAGGCGGCGATATATCCCGCACTGGTGCCGAAGACCGAAATATTTTCATCTTCAGCCATTTGCCACAGCCCTTCTGGGCCTGGATAAAAGGGATTACCGTCAAACAAAACAAGTGTTGCGCCAACCCCGAGAGATGCGGTCAGCCAGTTCCACATCATCCAGCCACAGGTGGTGAAATAAAAGATAGTGTCCTCTCTTTTTAAATCAGTATGAAGAATCAGCTCTTTCAGCTGATGGATGAGTACGCCGCCAGCACTCTGCACCATACATTTCGGCAAACCCGTGGTTCCTGAGGAATACATAATATAAAGCGGATGGTCAAAAGGCAGTTGGGCAAACTCAATTTCTTCGGCCGTATTGGCAGAGAACACACTGTAATGTACACCTTTAGGCAAGCTCGAAATATCTGGTTTTTCAGTTATATATGGGACGACAACTATCTTTTCGATGGAAGGTATTGAACCCGTGATTCCTGCGATTTTCTTTAAACTGTCAATCGCTTTACCTTTGAAAAAGTATCCATCGGCGGTAAAAAGAACCCTTGGTTCCGTCTGGCCGAACCTGTCAAGTACACCTTTCACCCCGAAATCAGGAGAACAGGAGGACCATACCGCCCCAAGACTCGTCGCAGCCAACATGGCAACAATGGATTCAGGCATATTGGGCATAAAACCGACAACACGATCACCAGGTACAACCCCCAGCTCTCTTAACGATGCCGCGACCCTGGCAACGGCTTGGTATAGCTCTCTGTAGGTAAGGGTTCGACGCACGGACGCTTCACCTCTGAAGATTAAAGCAATCTGATCATCACGGTAGCGCAGCAGGTTTTCAGCAAAATTCAGCCGGCTACCGGTAAACCATCGTGCTCCTGGCATCTTTGTCGGATCATCAATAACCTGCTCATAGGATTGTGAAGCTTTGATCTCTGCAAACCTCCACATTTCGGCATAGAAATCCTCCAGATTGTCTATCGACCATTGGTAGAGCTCATCGTAATCGGAAAAGTCTTTTCCCTGGCGCTCATTAATCTCCTGCATAAACCTGTACATATTTGAGCTTTTAATCCGGGACTCCGTCGGTTTCCATAACGGCTTCAGCATGATTTTCCTCTTCGATATCTACAGTTGAGTTTGATTATATCCCCAGGCAGGGCCGGGTCGCCCTGTACATTTTAACAGGCGACCCGATCCCATCGAACTGACCTTCTTCTCTTGTATTGTAGAGGCAGTGGATGGATAATTGCAAAAACTATCCATCCCTTACCATTGATCAAAAGCTGAATCCCTCTGGAAGCTCTTTTTCCGTGGTCCCCTCTACAACCCAGGAAAGATCCAGAATGGTAAATGTCGGCCCGTTCGTCTTAAAAATAGGCACAACCTTCATGCCCATCCCAGGTTCACCTACACTGAGGTAGCTCATGAGAATAGTGGCAACACCATCAAATTCAATGTTTATAAACTTGATCGGCTTCTCAAGGATGTTGAAGGCACCTGACCTCTCGCAGACCATAAAGGTGTGAATCTTTGCGGTCTTTTTGGCAATATCCGTAAGATCTATAACCGTGTTTTTTGCCAGACAATCAGGGCAATGGATACGAAACGGCATATAGATGGTGCCATTCTGGCTGCAGCCTGCACTGTCACAACGCGTTGCCATCAGCTTCCCCTTGCTGAGCGACTCGAAGAAAATCGCTTCACCTCCATAGGAATGCATATACGTCATATCACGCGGATTGGTGACACCCAGAAGTTTCCAGTTATCATCGGCATCACGTATCGGCGTATTAGGAGTGAGATGATGAAAATTGCCTTTGGGCTTATATTTATTATCCTTAACGAAAACTTGTCCGAACATGCTCATGATATGTCTCCATTGTCAGCTATTTAATTAAATAATCCGGATCCATCAAAATAGTCGATGTCACATGAGAACCTACACCGGCATGGCTAATTGCCATTCCTCTCCTGGCGTTTTCAACTTGAAGATTGGTCCAGTCGCTGGGCTTTTCGCGGTCAAATTTCTTCCATATTTTTTCATCTCCGTGAACCTCTTCCCACCTGTTCCAGAGATGCAGGGCAATTTCAAGTGCCTGCATGATTCCGGTTGCCCCCACTGAGTGCATACAGCCGATCAGGCCACCGGAAAGATTTGATGGAAGCTTCCCTGGTTTGCCGGTGTGAGGGTTGGTATGATAACAGTCGCCGGATTCAACATAATCACGTCCGTAGCCGTATGGTCTGATGCCAATATCCTCATAGGTTTGTACATCGCTGATGGTAAAGGCATCGTGAAGTTCGACCACATCAAGCTCTTCCAATGGATCGGTCACACCCGACATACCATAGGCATAATAGGCTGCCATCCGCGCAGCCAAAAATCCGGTAAAACCAGGATATCGATCACCACCCGGAAAACGTTCGCCAAGATCCTTATACTGATCCGCTGTTTCGTTGGGCAGCAACGGGATCTCCATATCCATCCGGTCAGCCGGTCTCAGGGTATGTGAGCCGGCGGCGACAAAGACGCGCAGAGGTTTGTTCGAACCATTTTTGGTAAGTTTGGTGGCAGTATCCTCGTCACAGAGAATAGTACATGCAGCACCGACACTCATGAGACAGCAGTCCAGAGCTCGCAGTGGATACGCGACAACAGGAGAATTAAGAACATCGTCAACGGTTATATCCATAGGTGCCTGGGCAAAAGGGTTAAACCTGGCATAGCCATGATGCTTAACCGAAATCTCTGCCAGAGTTCTTCTAAATGATTCTTCCGATTTACCGAAAATCTGCCAGTAACGCTGGGCCATGACCGCATAGTAACCTGTGTAGATGTGCCCTAGCGGTGATTCCCAGTCTTTGTCCGCAGCACATGCAATAAGGAAGTTGCCCTCATCGGTCGGTACCTCATCCATTCTTTCCCACCCCATTACCAAAACACAATCAGAATAGCCCGAAGCAACTGCTTTCATGCCCTCCCAAATAGTTGAACCTCCTGTTGCCCCACCGGTTTTAACACCGACATTGCCCAACGGATCAAGCCCCAGTCGATCATGAATTACCGACTCACCCAGAAGCTGGTCACCAAAATGGTCGGCAAAATGGCCGTAATAACAACTGTGAATATAACTTTTCAGCTCTGCCGGAGACATATCAAGCAGCCCAGCTGCCATTGTGAATGCATCAATACAGAGTTCTTCGGTTCGCTTGTCCGGGAAAGCCCGGTCATATTTCGATTGTCCTGCCGTGACCATATACACAGGTCTCTGCAGTGCCGGGATTTTCAACTGCTGTTGGCTGAATGTGATCATACCTCGGTCTCCTTGTTTGTTAAGGTTAGGTATTTTCTTGCAAACTAAAGTGTTCCTACCCAGAGAACAAAACTTTTATTACTGCTGTTGTTGGTTATCTTCTGATGTTCAGGATTGGACCAGAAATGAACAGAATCTCCCTCAACCAGGGGATAGGTTTCATCGCTGAGAGTAAGTTCCACTTCCCCTTTCAAAACACACAGAACTTCCTGGCCGTTTTTTATATTCTTTCGGGCAGGAATTGATTTGCCCGGCTCTATCACAAGAATTGAAGAATCTATTATCGTTCTGTCTTCTGGAGGAAAAAAGCGTCTGGTCACAAAACCGGTATGGGAGAAATCAATATCATCCCATTCAGATCTCTTTATCAAAATACTTTTTTCTTTCTTGCTTACCTGAGTAAGCAGCTCCCCTGCCTCCACATCAAGAGCGTTACAAATTCTAATAAGTGTTTCCACCGAGGGAGAATTTACATCGTTCTCCACCTGACTGAGAAAACCCTCGGAGATTGATGCTTTTTCTGCAACATTCTTCAGCGTCAGCTTCTTGTTCTTTCGATGCTTTCTCAGCAGGGTACCTATATTCATGTAAACCTATTGCGTTTGAGAAAAGTACTGCAAATGAATTTGTGTTGACATTAATTAACATTTTATATTAGTTAATATTAACCTATATAAAATATTTATATTCTGTCAATAAGAATTATTGAAAAACACAAACAATCGGCAAGATAAATCAGCAATATGCTCAATCGTTCTGTCTGGTTAATGTTGGCAGTTGCTATAAATTATGTTGATTTAGGTTATATCCAAAGTTAAGCTAATAGGAGCAGTAGCAACGAGACAACAATAACGTCAAAATCATAATTGCCGGATCTCAGTCAATCGGACTCATGCATAGTCCACTTCCAGGAGAGAGAAAATGGCGGACAATACTATCAGCGTTGGCGAGAAGCTCAAGATTCTGAGAGAAGACGCGGGACTCTCCATCAGTGAGATTGCAAAAAGGTCAGGAATACCCGAAGAGACTCTTACAAGTATTGAAAAGGATGAACTCTCTCCACCTTTGGGCAACATTATAAGCCTGGCAACGGTCTTTGATGTCCCGGTTGGTGATTTCTTTGGTGACAGCGGCGACTCTCCCTTCAGCATCGTCAGAAGCGAAGACCGTAAACCGGTTTCCAGGTTCAGCTCTGCCTATGCCAAATCATGCGGCTACAGTTATCAAGGCCTGGGGCAACAAAAAAGAAACCGCCAGATGGAGCCGTTTCTAGTAACACTCAACCCCACGGACGACAAAGATAAGGTCGAAACCAATCAGCATATAGGCGAAGAGTTTATCTTCGTTCTTGAAGGGAAGGTGGAGGTTAGTGTGCTAAACCACAAAGATATTCTCAACCCCGGTGATTCAATTTACTACGATTCAAATGTACCCCATATCATCTCCTGTCACGGAGACGAACCAGCGACTATTCTGGCAGTTATCTACGCCAAAGAGGAAATGATCATTTTTTAGTACCTTATTCCTGAAACTGGAGTTGAGAGGTTTCATTACTTGGGAGTCTTCCCTCTTGACTTCAATCCTAACCACATTGTAGATATGAAAACAGCAACGAATAAAAAGTGTCAAACAAATTACTTTTTTGCCGTTTGAGATATTTAGCAATAAATTTCGAATAGCTGCTTTCACTTATAACTGATCAAAATTTACACGGATAATTTTTACCGCAGGCCTATCGGTGATGTCAGAGTCGGGGCCTATACCCTCAGGGTGTTATCTCCAAGGATAAAATTAAGCGCAACAAAGAGTCAGAAAAAAGGACGATTATCCTGTAACAGGTAACTTATTGGCTGAGTAAATGGATGTAAAAACAGCAAAAAAACACAACGAAGAATTCATCCGGTATTTCCCATTAACAGCACCGACTATGGGTTGGTATTTTTCTTCGATTTTACCTCCCAATCCTATCGAATTACCCTCTAACACCTGGACATGTATGTTTAAGCATTTACAGGATGTAATAAATGGGGAAAAACTCTGTTTCTCCCAAAATGCTAGTGGCTGCAGTGGCGCATCGTGTTACTTTGGGTTTACTAAGCCCCATGAAAACGCTGGGAGCTTTTTAGCTCAAAAAGAAAAATTCAAAGAAAAAAGACGTTATGGAAATGAGTTCTATAGACAAATCGAAGCGAAGAGACCAAAAGAAAAATATTTAATATTGAGTAAACTTGTGGAAATAGAGGACGACATCTCTGTTGAAGTTATTAATTTTTGGGTAACCCCATCATCTCTCTCTGGTTTAGTCACACTATCAAACTTCGATAGCCCTGAAAACAACAACGTCATAATCCCTTTTGCCTCAGGCTGCCAAAGCATGTGGACAATCCCATATAAAGAAAAGACCAAAAAGAAACCAAAAGCCACAATAGGTGCATTAGACCCTGCAATGCGAAAATATATCAACAATGATTCATTATTGTTTTCAGTACCAGCAAATAGGTTTGCAGAACTGGCCAGAAACATTAATTCCAGTTTCGCCGTCACAAGCAACTGGTTAGACCTAGTGGCAAAATAAGCATAACAAGGCTATTGGGCGGAGGCTGAGAACCGGGGCGGCGAGATGCAGTAAATCGTAACCGTCACCACCTATAATTGAGGTTGGCATTCATAACGGCAAACAGACGGTGATGTTTGATAACGATGCAACTTGAAAAAAGGGAAGGTAATAGGAGAATACTAATCATCTATTTTTCTCAAACTGGCAATACTAGAAAAATTGCAGAATGCATTCAGGAAGGCATAATAGATGTGACACACCAATGTGACGTAAAACCTCTGAGCGATGTAGACGTAGAATCATTGTCAACCTATGATCTTGTCGGTCTTGGTTCTCCCGTGTTCTATTATAAAGAACCTTTTAACGTTAGCAACTTTAATAAAGAACCTTTTAACGTTAGCAACTTTATAGAAGCACTTCCTCAACTGAACGGTCAGCATTGGTCTATATTCTGCACTCATGGAAATGTTATTGGAAACTTCTTTCCTTCACTTACCAAAAAATTGCGTGGAAAGGACGCTACAGTCGTCGGTTTCCATAATTGCTATGCAAACATCACCGTGCCATTTTATCCAAAGCCGAGCTATACCTCAGGACATCCCGATTCGTATGATTTTGAACAAGCAAAATTATTCAGCAGGAAGATGGCGAAAGACAGGTTTAAACCTGAAAATCAAAGAAATGTCCCGATTGCTGTTCCCAATCCTGTGTCATCTGAAGATTGGATACAAGATAGCAATAGGTTGACCAGAGAAACACTGGGAGAAGTTTTGCCCAAACTCTCAATTAACAAAGATACGTGTGTTCAATGCCATAAATGCGAAGAGAACTGCCCCGTTGATGGTATTATTGTGGAAGCTGCTCCCCCACACATTCAAGACCCGTGCATCTATTGTTGGCGATGTGTAAACGTTTGTCCGACGCTGTCCATCGGAGCTGATTGGGAGATGCTTGTTCGTATGGCCCCGGCAAATTACGCTCGTTATAAAAAGGAATTAGATAAGGCTGCGGAACGAGGCGAATTTCGGTGGATGGTAGAGCCGGAAACTATTATATTTAATGACCCTCTCTACAAACAACATGAACGTGAAGCAAGATCAAAAGAATAGAGCTAAATCATAAAAGAGTCATCAGATTCCCGAACAAGGCTTTTGTGGTGGATAGCAAAAAGAACGGTGCCACTGAGAAAAGCACGTTGATTAAGAAATGCATATGAAAATATGTTCAGATTTAAGGATAGATGGCCAGTTAGAAACATGGATAAATGTAATTTAAATTTCGGGTGCCAATTTTGGTAAAAAGTTTTTTCATTAACCCGCTGCTTTTGAATATGTTTTGCCCTCAACAAATTTCATTGAACGAATAGGAGATTCTTAATGATAGACATCGAAAATATCCTCTTCGAAGAAAAAGGCAAAATTTGTGATGTACTGGATAAGATAGCGGATCGTCTTGATTCAGCCTTCTTTGATCCAAATATCGTTTACCAAACAGAAGAAGAATCTGTTGGAAGCGACATAATCCAACATGTTCTGGATTGCACACGTGACCTCCTTAAAGCAGGTAAATGTGCTCTTTTCCTTGTGGATATGAACGAAACCGTTCTTGTTCTAGAACGAGTTTCTGGATCGGTTGACTTTGAGAAGCTAAAAGATGTTGCCACGTATGACCTGAAAAATGTTGATAATCCAAAATCTGGGGTGACCCCCTGGGTACTGCAGAGAAAAAAACCCTTTAATGCCCGAAGTTTCGATGAACTTCGCCATAATTCAGAAGGACATTGGAGAGGAAATTGGGATATACCTATGTACGGCGGCCCAGATCAGGCAGAAGCTAAATTCCAATGTCTTTACATGGTTCCACTGTTTGCAGGAGATAAACCAATAGGAGTACTTAAATATGAGAATCGTCTTGGCGACAAGAAGTACTTCGATGCTGCCGATGAGCGAATAATTGATATTATTGGGGCACTTGTCACTAATCTTGTAATTTCTCAACGTATTGAGAGGAACAGATATGATGATATTCTTCCTGCTATATCAACTACTTTAGTCTCGCACCTCGACAAACCAACTTTTTATGAGCAACTGCTTGAACAATGTAAATTGATTCTTAGTGCTGATCTTTGTTCATTATTCTTAGTCGATGAACAGGAATTTCTATATCTTAAATGTATTGTTGGTGTTGATGAAAAAACAAAAGATAAATTGAAGGATTTCGGATACAGAGATTACAGAAATTCTGATGGTCTGACGCCATGGATATTGAACCGAGAAGCTCCTTTTAATGTGAGGAGTTACCCAGATCTCCAAGGAAGATCTGAAAAACATCATATAGGGAAATGGGATAAATTTATTTATAACAATAAAGCAGAAAAGCTTTTTAAGTCCCTTTATTCTGTCCCGTTGATTATTGGGGATGAGCATATTGGTGTGTTTAAAGTCGAAAACAAAAATATCCCACCTTTTTATTTTACAGAAAGTGATGAACGCTTATTTGACCTGATCGGTCGTTTGATTGCTGTAGCCGTAAAATACGAGAAAGCAAGGGCAAGTGAACAATATTTGGCCAAAATGACTCGAGCCGCAGAGCTCGGATTTCTTACCGCTGGAATTTCTCACGAGTTCAACACCTATTTGCAACGAATACTCGCTACTGCTCGCGCAGCTTTAGATATTTCGAAAAATAATGCTATTAAAGGAAAATTGAATCAAATTACTAAAGAAGTTAATGAAGCTTCAAAATTGATAACCAATCTTAAGCAAACAACAAACAGACAAAGTAAAACTTCTGAATTTTCTATTGACGAAATAGTGAAACAAATTTTGAGCATATCGGAACAAAGATTTCTAATTCATGATGTAAATCTAACATATGAATGCTCGTATTCCGGTAATGTCAAACTAAACCCCAGTGAAATCCAAACCATTATTATAAATCTGCTCAATAATGCCTTTGAAGCGGCCGTTGCATCTGTGCGAGAAAAAATTGTCAAAATATATGTATATCGTAGTCATAATAAAAATATAGTTATTGATGTTTGCGATTCTGGGGCTGGAATACTTGCAGATGATCAAGAAATGGTGTTTGCCCCGTTTTATACTTCTAAAGATGGTGGTATGGGCATTGGACTTTTCCTTGTTCAACGACTGGTAAACAATATGAGAGGAAGTATTAAAATCATTTCGCCCAATGAATTGAAAGGTGCAACATTTAGAGTGAATATACCTTATATAGCTTCGAGCGGAGACTAAGTGATGGAAAGGAAACGAATGCTATTTGTAGAAGATGATCGGATTGCTCGCAATGAGGCAACACAATCTTTAAATCACAGAGGTTGGAATGTTGAATACGCCAGAGATGGGGAGCAAGCCCTGCAGAAAATTCGCAGCAAAGGAACATCTTACGATGTTATTGTTTTAGACTTAAAAATGCAAAATATGGGGGGAGAGGAGGTTCTTGAACGAATACAGGATGAGAAACTTCAAGTCCCACCAATTATTGTTTTTAGTGCATGGGCAGACCAATTTGACTCAAAATGTCGATACCTTGGTGCCGCTCATGTAATTAATAAACCATTTGATCCTGCTGATCTAAGTAATGTAGCTTCACTGTTTGCAATGGGTTCTCCAGTTGGGAATTCTCGCTTAGAATTTGATGATGAACTTTTGAGCTATATGGTTAAGAGAAGAGAGTCCTCGCTTTACGATGTATTTTATAATGATATTGATCGCCAACAGACTAGTAATAGGATCGATGAGCCTATTTTCATTGTCGGCAGGAGATGGAATTCATGGTACCCGAGCGTTTTTCCTGTGCCCGGGGGATCGTACTCAATCATCACTCCCGCCCCCCTTGATTGCGCTACTGATGATGGTAAAACATCAAACGGTATAATTATCGATCCAGGCTTCCGTTTTTTGGAGATACTACGAAAGCTTGGGTTATCATTATCGCAAATGGATTCCTTCGTAATTACCCACAACCACCCTGATCATTTAGGAGGGGTATTTGAATTGATGGCTGCACGCCATGTTCTGGGGAAAGAAACCCGAGCTTTTTGTAGTCAATCGGTCTGTGAAATGCTTGGTAACTGTACTGGATTCAATCTTGAATTAAAAAAACTTGATGATAAATACCATGATTTAATTAAGCCTTATCAGACAAAGAACGATTGGCTGAGAATTAGAATTAAGGGGTTTAATACAGCTCATGAAGAGATTGGAAGAGAGGATAGCAGTCAGGGGTTGTGCATTTCTATTGATCGCGGCACAAACAGCAACAATATGCAAGTTTCAAACGAATTGATTGTTCTTGGTGACACTGAATATGACAGGGCTGAACATAGGGATTCCCTGATTCCATCAATCTGTAATCCAAATGTTAAGATTGTTATTTTGCATATTGGCTCATCCCAACTTAAGCAAAAAACCGGAAAACATCTTTATCTTAATGGGTTGCGAAATATTTTGAGCGACATGGAAAGTCAATTGATCGTAAACAAGTACCAGGGGAACCAAATCGTTATTATTTCAGAGTGGGGCCTGGAGCATGCAAGTAGAAGTCAAATTGAAAAAATATGTGGAAAGTCATTAGACGGTTTCAATGATTACAGCCCAATACTTGAGACCATCCGAGCACTTCAAAAAGGGCTCACAAAAATACAACTAGTTCCTGGTGACATTGGGCTTAGGGTTGGTATGGAAACAGGGAACGTCTATATTGACAACGGTTCAATTGTGAATGTGGATAATCTAAAAGTAAATATTGATGAAGATGGACTTTCTTATCAGGGCAAATCCTAAGAAGAAGTATCTGATTACAAAAAAATGTTTTCTTTAAATCAAAAGGCTTTTAACGCCCTCCAGAGCAAAAGTTTGTTGCACTACTTTTCCCGTATAAGAATTTCATAGGTATCAATACTACAATAACAAGACATCTGGTTGTCGTTTCTAAAACATTTCCTGACAAAATAAATCTTGACAACAGTAATACATGTGTATTAATACAATTGTATTAATTTTCCAATAAAGGACTACCATGATGAAATCAGAACAAATATCGACAAAAGAGCGATTATTGTATGCCGCAATCAAGGTGTTTGCCCAGTACGGTTACAAAGAGGCCACCGTGCGGGAAATTTGTCAGGTGGCCCAATCCGCGAACATTAACAGTGTAAGCTACTATTACGGCAACAAGGAGAAACTGTACGACGCCGTTCTCGATTTCATGTTCGCCGCCCAGCAATCCCGCTTGGAGCAATATGCTCCACCGAAGAATCCTGCCGAATTTCTGAAGAACTATATAAGCTCATATTGTGAGATGCTGTACGGAGGCGGCGAAATCGCCAGGGATCTCATCAAAATCTTTGTCGCGGAAATGGCACGGCCTTCTGCGGCACTGGATGCTATCGTTGAGCAACATACCCGGCCTGAGGTGGCGGCGGTAATGGCAAATGTGAGCAAACTATTGGGGGAGAGTGCTGCAGAAGATACGGTGCGAGACACCTGTATCAGTATAGGCAGTCAAATCCTCTATTACAGTTACGCCTGGCCGGTTTTCTCCAGGGTATTCCCACGTCATCCCGGTATGCAGGCGTACCACGAAACACTGTCTGAGCATATCTTCTGTTTCTCTCTCGGAGGGATTGAAGCCATCAAAAAAAGTATGGAAGGTTGCAGGGAAGAATAATAACTAAAACCTTACAACATCGGGATCAACCGAAAAGGAGTGGTTATGGCAGACTCATCAGCATCACTTACCGCCGATCGGATCATTTTTCTCGACAAAATCCGTTATACCCTGGTACTTGGCGTGGTTCTCCTGCATGCGGCCTGTGCCTATGCCCCGATTATTGTCTGGTGGAGCGTTCGGGATCTCGACGGCACCAGATTATTTGATCTATTGATTGTAATTCTCGATATTTTCCTGATGCCGGGTCTGTTTTTCCTGGCGGGATATTTTGCCCTGTCTTCTCTTGCCAAACGGCAAGGAAGCGGTCAGTTTATTCTGGCAAAACTCAAACGGCTAGGTATTCCTTTGGTATTAGTGGGACTGTTTTGGGTTCCGATTATTTCCTACCTCCGCTATCTTGAAGACAATGGAGTCGACCATAGCTATTTGAGTTTCTGGTGGATGCAGATGCAAACGGTTCTGGACTTTCACTGGGTGAGCTTTGTGTCACAGGAGGTGGCCATTCAGCATATTAATGATTTCTCTCTCTGGCATCTTTGGTTTATCTCTTTGTTGCTCATATTCTTCATCCTGACAGCAATGGTCAATCTGCTTTCATTAAATAGATTTCAAATAACGCCCTCGGGAGGCGCTTTGAGCTCCCTGTCTATTATCAGAGCAATGATTATTGCGGCGATAGCCGGTGCTCTGGGCTTTGCCCTGGTCAACCGTTTTGTTCCAAGTTGGGGGTGGGGAAAAATTGGCGGCTTTCTCCTGATTCAACCCACCCGCATACCAATCTACATCGTTGCCTATGTCCTGGGTATTCATAGTTTTCGGCATGCCTGGTTCAAGCAGCAGTTTCCTGGAAAAGCATGGCTATGGTTGGCGGCGTGCCTGGTGTTAACCTGGGGGCTCCTAATGGTCCTCAAAAGCATACAAATGTCTATCATGCTCACCCCCTGGTCACAGGCTTTGGAGCATGGCTTCCTCCGCTCATTTGCTTACCTGGCATTTCTAGGATTTTTTCTCTGTACTGCCCAGCGTTTCGGCAACCAGCCTTCCCTGTTATGGCGTCATCTGCACCCTATCTCTTATGATATCTATCTGATACATTTACCCCTGGTCGTCATCATTCAGTGGCTATTGTACCCCGTCTCCCTCCCAATCTTCTGGAAATTTGCCATAACCTTCCTGTCATCCCTGATGCTATGCTGGTTTTTGGGACGTTATATACTAGCTGGAATAGTTTCCAGAGCTGGGAGCTTTCTCAGCTGGAGATAAACGAAGTCTCCGATATCACCTGTGTCACCATAAACATCTATGTTGATAGTTATCAATCGTCTTGAATTATATGTAAATTCACATTTCAGGATAAACACCATTCAAGAGAAGTTGGAAATCACTTGAGATTCAGGTGTTTTGGAAAAAGATCCTGTTATTGGAATATCCTATTTGTTGAATCGAATTGATCGTAATTAAACATTGTACTTTATCATTAATCGTAAGTAATTTAGTGAGATTCTAGGCTCTTCAGCAGTATTATGAGATAAAAAAAATCGTACACCAGGAGTAAAAAGCATGAAAAAAACGTTTATGATAATTGCAACTTTGCTGTTCCTGATCTGGCCGCTTTCAAGTATGGCGGCACAACAGGCATCTGGAACAATATCCATGGAGTTTGATCTCTCTGACCAGCCTGCGGGCAAAGAGATCAAACTCTGGATTCCCTATCCTCTGAGTGACAATGACCAGCTTATCACCAATATCTCGGTCAGTGGTGATTATGCTGAGTCTGCAGTTTATTCTGACCAGAAATACTCAACGCCAATGCTTTACGCCCGTTGGGACAAGGATACAACGAGTCGTAAACTGGTTTTCAGTTTCCATGCACTCAGAAACGAAGTCGTTAAAAAAGATTTTCCCAAAAAAGAGGGGACATGGGATCCGGCGGACTATAAACTCTATCTAAGCCCGACCAGTCTTGGTCCGATTGATGGTGTTGTTAAAGATCTTGCTGACAAAATTGTGGCCGACAAAACCTCTGTTTACGACAAAGCCAAAGCTATCTATGACTGGATATGTGACAACATGTACAGAGATCCCAAAACTAAAGGTTGTGGGCCGGGTGATGTATGTTCTCTGCTCTTGAATCCGGGTGGAAAATGCACCGACATTCACTCTGTGTTTGTTGCACTTGCCCGTGCCGCCGGCATACCGGCCAGGGAAATCTTTGGGATACGCCTGGGAAAAGAAAATGTCGTAGACATCACCAAATGGCAGCATTGCTGGGCCGAATTCTTCCTGCCCGGATACGGCTGGATACCGGTCGATCCTGCAGATGTTCGTAAAATGATGCTGAAATATGACCTGAAACTTGAGGACAAGAAAACCAAAGAGTACCGTGAATATTTCTGGGGAGCATGGGATCAATATCGGGTCAAACTGGCTGTAGGCCGCGACCTGCAGTTAAACCCACCCCAGGAAGGAAAACCACTCAATACCTTCGGCTACCCTTATGCTGAGGTTGGTGGCAAGACCATCGACTGGCTCGAACCTTCGGCTTTCAAATACACTATCACCTACACCAAATAGGCTAAAATAGCTATTTGCCTCACTTTATGGGACTGTCAGCCGATAGTCCCTTTTTTATTGGTGCTGAAACCCACCATCCCATTTTATGGAGAACGCAGCAATGGAAGAGCGCAGAACTTTTCTTAAGCGAACAGGGTTGGTCCTGCTTGGCCTGGCCGGATCAACTGCACTGGGGCCAGGTCTTGGAAGAAGTACAACTCGAAAGCAGCCCAGGCCTGCGATGATTATTGATGTCAACAGATGTATGGGATGTCAATCCTGTGTTATTGCCTGCAAAGAACAGAACCTGACACCGAAGGGGTATTTTAATACACGTATCGAGACGATTGAGCGGGGAAGCTACCCTGTTACCTGGAAAGCATACAGACCCGATCTGTGTCATCACTGTGAGAATGCACCCTGCGTTAAGGTCTGTGCAACAGAAGCATCATTTCAACTGACCTCCGGCCTGGTGATGATTGACTGGGACAAATGCACTGGTGACGGCGCCTGTGTCGATGCATGTCCCTACAATTCAAGATTTCTTGATCCGGACCAGGGTAACAAAGCAGATAAATGTGATTTTTGTTTGACCCGTCTGACAAAAGGACTTGAACCCGCCTGTGTTGAGAGTTGCCCCTCACATGCCAGAATATTTGGCGATCTGGAGGATCCGCAACTTGAGTTCGCAACATATCTTGAACAAATAACCTCAACAGACGCGAAGATCATGAAAGAAAATAAGGAACGGCTTTTCTACACTCGTGCCAGAAGAAATTAAGGTTCATTATATGTCAAAGCAAAAAGGAAATCAGACCATTTTTAATCGAAGGCAGTTTGTCAAAACATCTGCTGCTATGGCGGCCACAGCTGCAGTCTGTGGTGCAAATGACACCTCGGCCAAAGAGCAGACCATACCGGAGACACACTATGGCAATGCGGCCAGTCAGATAGATAGTGACGCAAAGGTTGTCCATTCAGTTTGTCTTGGCTGTAACGCAAGATGCGGTTGCCGCCAGATTGTAAAGAACGGCAAACTGGAAAAAATTTCAGGAAATCCCTATCACCCATACAACTCCATGGGAAATCCCATTGATTATGCAACTCCGGTTGCCGACAGCCTTGCCCTCTCGAGCCCGGTATGCGGCAAAGCCCATGATGCCGTCGGTTACGTCTATAATGAGCGCAGAATACGAACCCCACTCAAGAGAGCTGGGGCGAGAGGAGAAGGTAAATTTGAAGAAATTTCCTGGGAGCGGCTGATACGAGAGATTGGTCATGGCGGTCAACTCTTTTCCCATCTTGGAGAAGAACACCATGTTCCGGGCCTGTCTGGTTGTCTTTCCGACGAGCCCATCGAGCCAATCGATCCGTATCTTGGCTCGAAGAGAAACGGCTTTTCATTCATTACCGGGAGGTTACAGTCAGGGAGAAAGGAATTTATTGACCGGTTTGTCAAGTCCGCAGCGGGCTCGATGAATCGAATCGGTCACACAGATATCTGCGGACTTGGCTTTCGCATGGGCAACTACAGCATGACCGAAGGAAAACAGGTGGAGCTCAAGGCCGACCCATGGAGTGCTGAGTACATCCTGGTCGTTGGTGCCAATATATACGAAGCCTTACAACCAGGAGTGAACACCTATGGTGCGGCCATAGCCAAACGATATTCAGACAAGGCTGTGAAATTTGCAATCGTCGACCCACGTGCCCAGAACGCTGCGGTCCACTCCCATGATTGGATTCCGGTGATCCCCGGTCAGGATGGAGCCTTTACCATGGCGATGATCAGGTGGATTGTGGACAATAATCGCCTTAACATTTCCTACCTCACTCTGCCCCATCTGGAAGCTGCAAAGAACAAAGGTTTTTCCTGTTATAGTAACGCAACTCACCTGGTGATTGATGATGCTGCACATCCACGAAACGGTCGCTTTCTGCGGTTGTCCGACCTGAAGGGTGAAGCTGACGCCGAAAATGGTGAACTTTATGTGGTGCTTGATTCCGAAGGCAAGCCATTCCCTTTCACCGGTATCGATAAGGCACATCTTGAAGGAGAACTTACCCTGAAAAGCGACGATGGCCAGCCCATCAAGGTTGCCACCTCTTTTTCCCTGATGAAACGCGCAGTAATGGCCAAAACGCTGGAAGATTATTCAAGATTATGTGGCATTTCGGTGACACAGATTGCCAAGACCGCACGGGATTTCACCAGCCACGGAACAAAAGCCGCCGTCTGTCAGTACCATGGTGCGGGCAACTATACCAACGGCACCTATGGAGCCTTTAGTGTTGCTTTGTTAAATGTGCTGATAGGCAGTGTCGGCATGAAGGGTGGTTATCTTCCCGGTGGAGGGGCAGCAGCTTCATGGAGGAAAGGGAACTACGAACTGACGACGTTTCCTGGCAAGCTTAAACCCAGTGGTGTAAAGATTTCCAGAGAGCTCGGCAAGTATGAAATGACGGCTGAGTATCAACAGAAAAAACATGCGACAGGCTCCGGCTACCCGGCCCAACGTCCCTGGCCAACCTTTACCAAAGGAGGGTTGAGCGTCGAGGCGATGAGTGGCATCGATGAAGGATATCCTTACCCTTGTCAGGTGTTGTTCACCTATTTTTACAATCCGGTCTACTCCACACCGGGGGGATACAGGTATGTTGAGACCTTAAAGAATCAAGAGAAGGTGCCGCTGCATGTTTCCATCGATATCGGCATTAACGAATCCAACCTTTACGCCGATTACATTGTCCCGGATGTGACCTATCTTGAAGGCCAGTACGGCTGGCTCAATCCCCATGCACCGGCTCTTAAATTTACCGGCGTTCGGGTACCCTGTCTTGAACCCCTCACCGGAAGAACAAAAGATCACCGGCCCTATAGTCTTGAGACCTTTCTCATTGATCTTGCCGTTTCTTTGGACATGCCGGGATTTGGTGCAAACGCAATCAGCGATAAAAATGGAGCTTCATTCCCTCTGTTCTGTGCGGAGGATTTTTATCTGCGTGCCTATGCCAATATTGCTGCGGATGCCAAACTTCCACAGGCTTCAGCTGCTGAAATAACCTTTGTTGAGCAAAATTATCCTGTTGTAAAATATAAATCGATACTTTCTGAGCAGGAATGGCAACAACTCTGTTACATGCTGGCCCGGGGCGGGGTGTTCAAACCATATGACGATGTCTTTGAGAACAATGCCTTCAAACATGGTGTTGACCGGGTTGTTCTTTACAACGAGAAGCTTGGGACAACCAGAAACAGCCTGACTGGAGCGCAATATTCCGGTACCATTCAGTATCTTGCTCCGCAAGACTCTTCAGGCGAGCTTATCACCGACAAAGACCAAGAATTTCCATTTTCTATTGTAACCCACAAGATGCACGTCCACACCCAGTCGAGGACTGCCTGGAACCAGTATGCCATGGAGCTTTTTCCGGAAAATCATGTCCAGATCAACCGGACCGACGCTGAAAAACTCGGCTTAAAAAACGGCGATACAGTTGTGTTGCGATCAGCCAGCAACATTGCAGGAATTACCGGCAAGGTTGAGGTGGTCGAGGTGGTTCGACCAGGTTGCATTGCTGTCTCATTCCATTATGGCCATAGCCAGCTTGGGGCAACCTCTCTTACTGTCAAAGGTGGAAAGAATGTATTCCTCGGTGGTGAAAAGGTGTGTAAAGGCGATAAGATGAAAGCAGAACCTGCATTGACCAAAGGCACCAATCCGAACATGATAGGTCGTCTGGATGAACATCTGGCGAATACACCTCTGGTCGATGTTATGGCAGGCATTCCGGATTTCAGCAGCACCAGGGTGAAAATAGAGAAGGTCGGTTAACACATGTCAATACTGCTATGGTGCCGAATTGTTTGTTTTGGGTCAGGGAGTACCGTTGGTTTTTTCAATAATCTTAAGGAGCTTTAGCTTCATATTTTTTTCAAACTGAGCCCGATCTTTTCTCAAAGCTTCGATGAATCCTCTGGGCACTTCGGTTTTGCCATCGTATTTCTCTGCCCAATCCACTATTGCCAGCATTATTGGCAGCAAATCTATCCCCTTGCGGGTCAACTGGTAAATAATTTTTGACTGATTCCCGGGATCTCTTTGCTTGGTGATGAATCCGGTCGATTCTAATTTTTTGAGTCGATCTGCTAAAATATTTGTGGAGATTTTCTCCTCCGAGTCAATAAAATCACCAAAATATTTTTTCCTGAGAAACATAAGATCTCGAATAATCAAAAGTGTCCATTTATCACCAAAAAGACCCATTGCAAAGCGTATGGGACACCCGTCCCACTCTTTTGATTTCTTCTCATTCATATCATTATTTATAATACGACCATTAAACACTTGCAAAACAAAAGTGCCGATCTTATGGTTTGAGTACTTGCAAAACGCAAGCTGTTCGGCCGTTAATTTGCGGCAGGATAACAAAGGGTGAATCCTATGAAAAAAGCATCTTTTGTAATTAAACCAGTTTTTGACCTCATATTACTGAGTACTATTTTTCAAATTCTGCAATTTGTTTTGATGAGCCTTACCATTGGATTGATCTACAAAAATGATCTTCATAAGTAATGTGGTTAAAAATTGAATTATTACAATCAATGGAAAGGAGACTAAAATGGCTCACTGGCTCTACCCGGCAAACGTTAGATATTACGATGTTATTGGTGCCTTCAAAGAAAGTGAAACCTACTGGCCCCTTCATTCAAAGGTTTCAATAGGAGATGTGATCTACATCTATTTAGCAGCTCCCTACAAGCAGGTCGTATTCGTATCCGAGGTGCTCGATGTGGAGATTCAAGAGAGTCATGTCATAGACAAGATACGTCCCTTTTTTAGGGACGAAATAAAGCCCTCATCTGGATCAAAACCTTTCATGAAATTGCAGGCTACTGCGACTCTGGCAATAGCTTCTCATTCTCCATTGTCTTACCATTTTCTCAAAGAAAATGGATTAAATGGAATGCTGATGGGACCGCGAAAACTGGAAAATAACCCAGAACTCCTGGGGTATATCAAGGAACAAATAAAATGATTTACCATGAGCTGGCAAGCAAACTGATACACGAAGATGGCGTTGAAGAAGGTACCATGATGAAAACACCTTGTTTACGATACAAAGGTGATTTTATGGCAATGATGTTTGAAAAAGAAGAGGCACTCATCATCAAGGTATCACCGGAACGGGTTGATGAGCTCATTGAGGAAGGTAAAGGTCTGGAATTTAACTTTACCAAAAAGAAGTTCAAAGAGTGGGTGCTTATTCCATTAGACTATGAGGATGAATACGAGTCATTAGTGTATGAATCGCTTCTGTATCTGAAGAAAAAACACAGATCAAAGCCTTGAACTTATTAATTGCAGCAACAAAGGGAGATTAGAAAATGGCTAAATACACTCTTACCTATTTTGATATCGATGGTGGACGTGCCGAGCCAATCCGCCTTGCTTTTCATATCGGTGGAATAGAGTTTGAGGACAGACGAATATCCTTTGACGAATTTGCAGAGATGCGGTCGACGACGCCTTTCAATGCGGTACCTGTCCTTGAAATCGATGGAGCTCAGATTACTCAATCTAATGCACTCAGCCGTTACATAGGAAAGAAGACGGGTCTGTACCCGGTAAATGATCTCCAGGCACTGTACTGCGATGAAGTATTGGGTGCTTTTGAGGATCTGACACATTACATCGTTCAAACCTATAGACTGGCGGGAGAGGAACTGCGACTGGCACGGGAAAGGCTCGTTGATGGCTGGATGTCAATTATTTTAAGAGGTATTGATAAGCTCTTGCTGCGCGGAGGCGGAGAGTATTTCGCCGACAATAAGTTAACCGTGGCTGATCTAAGGGCCTTTGCTCAGACACGCTCACTGTCAACAGGCATACTTGATTATATTCCAACCGATATTGTTCAACGAGTGGCGCCAAACCTTTTTGAACACCAAAAACGTATCGGAGCAGATCCCCGTGTGCGTGCATATTATGCAACTCGTTCATAGTAAGCAGGTCAACCGACAACCCAAATATTTCACGTATCTCCTGGGTACATTTTCGAGATAGTAAATGTACCCGAGACTCCCCCAAGGAAATCCGGACTCTCCGCTTATCCGGAGCTCTCATCAGTTCATGTGGTGTCAGGTTTAAAATTTTTCTGATTACATATATGTCTCAGCCAATTTTGTACAGGGGTATCTCTATATGACACCGCGACCAGCTCTTTAAAGTACACTGGCCAAAAGGGTAGACCTGCCCTGAGTGTGGCCACAACGAATATTTTGTTTTGAAGCGCTGCCAGCTTTTCCAATGTAACAGATGCTGGCACCAGACTTCATTTACCGTAGAGACAATTTTTACACATATAAAACTACCTTTAACTACTTGGTTTCTTAAAATATATCTGGGAACCTAGTCGAAAGTGAGCGTCTCCGTCCTTAGTCTCAAACAAACTCTGGAAGTTTCGTGCAACACAGCTTAGTTGATCAAACATAAAATTCAACAAGTTATGAAAGAACGAGATTACAGCAAGTAACTTACCAATTATGTACAGCTTGATGACGCATATTCCGCTCATCAAGCATCCCTCTCCTCTCTGAGATTCACTGCAGCTGTTCAGCTCTTTTTTTGTACTCAACGAATTGGGGTATTGCAACTGCGGCCATAATACCGACAACAGCAGCGGTTTCATAGGCTCCTCCCGCATAGAACATATCAAGCGGACTTTCTTCAAAGCTGGCTTCCAGGGCCAGGTATTTTTCGTTTGATTCCAGGCTGACGCCAATGCTGCCATGTTCTGCAAATTTAAGTTCACCTGCATGAGGTAAGGCGAAGAAATCAATTTCTGAGTCACTCATATCCACAAGAATCTGCAGCAACTGCAGGTAATGATAGTAATAATCCCGTGACAAGTCTTTTTTGTTCATTGTAAAAGCGAGAAGAGAATTGGTCATGTCCTGCTTCTGCGAATCGGTAAGCCAGCTTTGTACACCTACCATATCATCCCGCTGGGCTCTTTCTATCAGCGGTTGAGGAATGTTGGCCATAATGATGAATCCGTTTTCTTCAACCCAATAATTGTGGTTATCAACTTTCTCTAACAAACTTAAAAATAAGGCCAGGGACGGATTATTTCTGGATTCCTCCCTCAGTGAATCATATATCCCCAAGGAATCTGCAAAAGGTACGACAACATGCTTAATGGTGAGGTTACCCGTTTTATGCTCATCGTATTTTATCGAACCTGCATCTGCTGCTTTCTTAATCAATTGGTTGAATTGCTCGGAATTACGCAGGCGAACTGCGGTAAAATCATTTATCTCATCAGAGAAATAAACGACTTCGGGACCGATCATATCAAAGATTTCCCCCAGCTCAATTCCAGTCTTCGCCTTAAATTCCTGTTTCAATGAAATGTATCCGGGAGCATATCCGCTCATTGATAAAATAATGCTCTCAATGTTATTAAATTGTATTTTAGTCGGCAGGCTCAGAAGTCCCAGGGAGTCGATACTGCCGCGAGCACTAAAGTCAAAAGAATTGTTTACGCTGGGAAGATATGATCGAAAACCGATATTTGGCATATCGGCGATAACTTTCAATCGACTTTTCCCCTGACTGTCGCCATAGCCGAAGGCGAGAACGTTCATCTGGTCAAGCCCCGACATATTCAAACTGATTTGAGCCCTGGGGGGAATCATGTTTTGAATCATCGGTAAAAGGCTTTTTGTATCTATATACCCGAATACTCCTTTTTTGCTCGTATCGATTCTGCGTTCAAAGTCATACATCGGATGAGAGGAAATTGGTTTTATCCCGGTCAAAATTGAATGAAGGCTGTCTTTATCAACTCCACTGCTTATAGCAACCAGGAATTCTTTGGTGTTGGGATCAAATCGATAGACACAGGTATTCATTGTATCAGGAAAGACAAATGCACCATGCCCGTTTGTGTCAATGGGATCTATTTCCTCAACTATGTCTTCGAGTGCCAATAATGCATGAAGGTTCTCATAAAAACTGTCCAAGGACTCGAAATCAAGCTTCATGGCTTCCACAATAACCGGTGCTAAGGGGGAGTCCTTATCCATCAATACTGCCACTTCCAAAGGTGAAATCATCTGTTTCAGGAAAAGAGAGGTCGCAGGTTGCATCTCCGGTTCCAACTGGGACATAATCCTTTCATTGAGTCCCTTCCTGATGGCTTCAAGTTGCTGTACATGTTGTTCATTCTGTTGAGCGTATTTAAAACCGTTTTCTATGCCGGTAAAATAGTACCAGGGATTCGGAATCCTCAAATACATCACTGTCTTTTCAGGCAAGGCATTTCTGAGCCATGCATTTTCGGTAAACGTCGCCAGCTTAATCTCCGGGGCCTTCTCTTCAACCGGTGCAGACGTGTTGTTTTCTCCCGTCTTTTTTTCTTCCGGAGAACATCCGGTTAAAAGCACCATGAACACAATTAGACCAAATACTAATTTACTCATTTTTCACCCTTGTTAGTTGAATTGACTTTGGAGTATTCCAACAGCCCGTTTTCAGTTCTTCGTAAAAACAGATCAGAATAATTGCAAATATTTTTTTTATATGGAGCCTTTTTTTTCTCAATTTGCTGATTTCGACAGGGCGTATTACATTGATATGTTTTCCTGGTAGGCCTGGAAGTTTGCTCGTAGACCGGCTTCGGTTATTTCCTCAGCGATCAAGCAGAACTCGTCCGGGCCGAATGGATGACCGGTTCGTATTTTTTCATCGAGTTGAGAAGTAAGAGTTGATTTGGTTGATAAAACCTCACGCCAATTTGTAATTCCGAAAAACAGTGATAAATCTCGTATCAGCAGATCAGAAGCGACATCGCCGCAACAAAAACCGGCACTGGACCATTTTTAGTCCTATGGAGATTCAGACAACCTTTCTTTGACGGGATTCTCACTTTCAAATTCTCTTTCCCATCTTCCAAGTTGATTCGGATGGACTCCAAGATTCTTTGTGGCTTCTGTAATTTTGTAGCCGTGTTCAAGAATCAGCTTTACTGCTTCTTCTTTGAATTCCCGTGTATAATTTCTTCTTCTCTTGGTCATGATGACACCTCCTCGTTGAATAAAAATCCAAACTTAGAAATGTGTCCATTATTTCTTTACCACTTCACGCTGATTATATTTTCTTTGTAGGACACGGATGCTGAGTTTGAATCCTCAATCCTAACATCCATGGGAAGGTACATCAACTGAAGCATTCCTGTCAACAAAATGATTCTCATGGTTTTGCAGGTTTCATGAAAAGCAAGGAAAGCAAAGTGGTCCGCATTTGACTTTGGACTTATAACAGACTTATGGCAACTGCAGAAAAACCTTTTGTTCATCTCCGCCAGGTGACACTTGGCAGGCTCTAAAGAACATCGGACAGCAGCCTTATGAAGTATATCCGCAGCTCTTTGACAGCAGGAAGGCAGCAACTGATCCATCAAAGAAAATTTCAGAACATGCGTGAGGCAGAACAGGTATTATTTCAATACATTGAAATTTATTATAACAGACAGAGAAAACTTTCTACCAACGGGTACAAATCACCCGCTCAATACAAATTGGAATGGCGGAATAAGAAAAAAGCGACTTAACTTGGTATCCACTTTATTGTGGCAAGGTCACTTATGAATTGTCCTACTGCCGACACAACCCATTAAAAACAGAAAGCAATGTAGTCTGATCGAGCTGAGCTTGCAAAGCATCTTCATAAGGATCGGCAGAAGCCTCCTCGGTTCTCGACGAAGCTGCCATTGAGTTACTTTGTACATCTTTTCTCGATACACTTTCACACTGGTAACTCGAGTCACTCGCAACAAAGTTGTCGTTACGATGATGTTCAAACCACAGATCGGTCTCGTCATGCGTTCCTAAAAAAGGCAGAAAGAGGTGTGCTCCATCCCGAACCGTTATCAAACGGTATCCACCGCCCATATCATATTTGATGCACTTTCTGAGGCGATACTCCCCCTTTCTGGTCCTTTTGCCGGTGACCTCCTCGTTGAAAAGGCCGTTCGTCTTGATTTTCGATAGAATATTTTCAAATTTATCCACGATCAGCTCTCCCTTCCCTCCAGATTTGCGAAGTTCTTTCGTCTTTTTGATAAGACTGCGGGACAGATGAATATAACGAATCAATGCAAACCCTCCAGAATAAATTCGACTTTAGTGAGAATCCAGCACAAAAATCTTCGAGCTGAGCAACACCAGTTCGGAGGCAGGCATGGTCAGCTTAGCCTCTCAAATACATTGACATGATAAAATGCGTGATTGCATCTATTATTATATATACAGCGACTATGCCCTATGCTTGCCGGCCATACTCATCCGATGTGGACCAAGCCAGGCCCCTTTTAATAGCAGATTGAAATATATCCATTTAAACATGAGCTTACCGATATGGTTAACCTCAGTATCCTTGAGAAGTCCCAACGGACCGATGCCCGGAAAGGGAAACTCGCCGACAAGAGGTTCAACATCATAATTAAAATCGATAAGATAGGCTTTACCGAAACCGGATTCAATGAAGCAATTCGTGTGCCCGTCAAAACATCCCATGCGTTCGCTGTCATTGATGAAGGCAATTATATTTTCTTCAACCACTTCGCTTTCGAAATGGGCTACCGATCCTGCCTTCGAGGTAGGAACGTTGGTGCCGTCACCTATTACCCAGACGTTGTCATAACCATCCGGTTGCAAGGTGTGCTTGTCTACCGGAATATAGCCCATGGGGTCAGCAAGACCGCACTCGATCATCACCTCCGAGCCGAAGTTCGGCGGAATGGAAATCAAAAGGTCGTAATCCACTTGGGCCCCATCAAAAGCTTCTATAATTTTCTTCTCATGGTCCACCGCACCAAGTGCGAAATTCGGTGTTATCTTAATATTCTTTTCATTGGCGGCCTCAGTCAAAATCTGTGTTGCCACCGGTTTGGTAAATGCACCGGAAAGCGGAGTCACGAGTTCTATTTCCACTTTTTCACGCATTCCACGCTCATTAAACCACCAGTCCGTCAGAAACATGAATTCCAAAGGAGCAACTGGGCATTTGATGGGCATTTCAGCAATATTGATAACGACCTTGCCTCCTTTAAATTGCTCAAAGGCCTTTTTCAGAGCAATGCAATCATCGTAGCGGTAAAAGCCATGTATACCCTTGCCCCAACCTTCCTGCAATCCCTCCACCTCTTCGGGCCTTATATCACAACCAGTAGCCATGATGAGGATATCATAGGTGAACTTGCCTGCCGTAGATGTCTCGACAACCTGATTCTGCCAGTCTACATTTTGCACCTCAGTAATAACGAAATCAATACCAGCACTCAGAAATTCCCGTTTGGATCTCCTGATTTCCCTCATGGAGTTTATGCCAAAAGGCACAAAAAGATATCCAGGTTGATAATCATGAATATTATTTTTATCGAGTATAGTGATTTGCCACTCTTTCCCCAGATGTTTCCGCATTTTATTGGCCATAAGGGTTCCCGCTGTTCCAGCCCCTAGAATCAATAATTTTTTCATTTTCTTATTCTCCCAACATGGTGATTGCAACCTCATTAATATCTTCACGACATCTGATCGTTGGCAAGACAACTGTTCAACTATCAGATTTAACATACGTTGTTGTACTATTACAGAACCACCCAGACATTACGACAGTGTAGTAGTTTGCATATACGCTAGCCTTAACACACTTTGATCGTATAGAAAATACAAAGATATGGATAAATACTATCTAACATATCAAATATTCCTATATCACTTTATACAGCAATCACTCACCACCAGAAAAATTGGGCTGAAAAATTATGAAAAATTGGGACAGTGACTGTTTACTTGACTTACTAAGACGTTTTGCTACTTTTCCTCTATGCTGAGAAGAATACAAGCCATCTCTGTTAATTATCCTCATCACGTAGTCCAGCGGGGCAACTTTCAGTATCCCGTCTTTGACGATAATATTGGCTTCAAGCAATATCTCTGCTGGCTCAAAGATTACATACAGACCGATCCCACAATAATATCTGTGCTGTTTAGTAGAAAATTCATCGGTTGGCCTCCTTTAGGTAAAGGCTTTGGCGATCCGATATCCAAATTAAATGGGATCAACTTGCCTCGAATATGATCATAGCTATTATTAAAGCAAACCACGATAGCCAGCAAAGCTGGCCAGTCCGAAACACCGGCGTTCCGGTCTGTGTTTGCAATGTTATGCAACTCAAAAAACAACATGGCTATAGAAATTAGATCCCCAATGCTACAAGAAGCTGAAACTATTGCAAGAATTGCGAAGGCAACCTTTGCTCTTGCGTCCACCTGATTCAGATGAGAATGAGCTTCAGGCATATATATCGACGAACCTTTCGTCCGCTTGTTTTCGAGAATTTATCGAATCCAAGTCCATTTATTTATTATGTGCTTATAAAAATGAAGAAATGGCCGGTTTTGTATCAGTATGCGTTTCTAGCGACTGCGCTATAAATTCCGATATTGCAGCCACCTCTGAAATACAAAAACTTTATGTACTTCCTAAATACCATGGCACGAATGTGGCAAAACAATTAATGGTGGCTGCCATAAAGCAGTTGAAGATACGAGGAATAACCGCTGTATGGCTTGGCGTTTATAACGAGAATCTCCACGCTAAAAGATTCTACTCAAAGTTTGGATTTCAAGTCGTAAGTGAAACAGAGTTTCAAATGGGAAGAGAAGTACACTTAGATAATATAATGGTGGCAAAAATTGCATAACAATCCAATCTTGCTTAGAGAGCAGATATCGGCTTGAAAAACAAGAACTCAAAGTACTTGCAATGAGGCACATTGGTGCGTTGGCGATTGTCTTCCTTAACCACAGGATGCAGAAACAGATATCTTTGTTGGCTCAAAGCATACACCAGGAAATATATTATCTCTCCTTCGGAGAAATAATCAGGTTACCTCAACTTTTACACCGCCAGTAATCTTGTGCAGATAATCAGGACTCACGGGAACACCGGTGGCATCTGTTCCAGCTGCCGGATATATAGTGTCATACTCATCAAGGGATGCGTCGAGCAAAATAGCCACAGAGGAGTCTTCCAGCCCAAACGGACACACCCCGCCTGGGAGAAATCCTGTCACTTCCTGAGTTTCCTCCGCGCTGGCCATCCGGTGTTTGGCACCTGTTGTTCGTTTTAATGCTCCACTGTTAATTTTCTTGTCACCGGCAGCGACAACCATTCGATACCTGCCGTCTTTTCCCTTGAATAGAATGGATTTTGCTATCTGGCCAACAGGTACCCCTATCCGCTGAGCTGCTGTTTCTGCCGTCGGAGTGGAGCCAGGCTCAAACTCAAGGGCGGAGAGATCATGACTCTCAAGAAATAATTTTACTTTTGAAGGAATATTACTCATCTTATAACCCTATTTATAAATACAGTTAGCGGTTATCCAAACATTGGCTCAATATAACATTTGCTCTTTTTATCACTACTTTAAATTTACATGTCTGCCGCCACCAATTTTATCCCTCTCCTTCACATTTTGGATATCAGGAATAAGTCTCATTTTTCGTCTCACCAAAAACGATCCGCTCTCTTTTCCGTTTTCATTTCATTACTATATTAAACAGATGAATTTTTTAGCACACTTATACCTTTCCTGTGATTCCGAGCAGATATTGGTGGGCAATTTCATTGCCGATTTCGTAAAAGGAAAAGAATCAAAATCCTACCAGCGCGACATTTTCCTTGGAATTCTTTTTCACCGGAAAATTGACGCTTTCACCAATAAACATTGCCAGTTTGCTGAAAGCAAAAAACGTCTTTGGCAACGACACAGACATTATTCCGCAGTTATTGTCGATATTTTTTATGATCATTTTCTGGCCAAAAACTGGGATGACTACAGCATAACTCCGTTGGCAGATTTTGCCCGCCATGCCTATTCGACTATCCAGCACTTTAATAATATCCTTCCCCAAAAAGCTCAACAGGTGCTGCCGCACATGATAACCAACAACTGGCTGGTAAACTATCAAAAGCTAAAAGGGATCGACAGAGCAATGCAGGGAATGGCACGACGTGCGTCCTTCCCTTCTGAAATGGCAAGTGCCATAGAAGACCTGGAAAAGGATTATAGAAACTTTGAAAATGACTTTAGAGTATTCTTCCCTGATCTGGTGGCCTATTCCAAAGTCTGCCTTAGCTTACTTGTACATAAAAATCAGTAGTCAGTTCATTATTGGCCTTTTATCGTTTTGCTATCGTTATATCAGATCTTCCTTTTTTACACCTCGGTATCCATCCTCCCCTGACAATCTTCTCAAATGCAAAAAAATCTACTACTGCCATTAGGCTGTATTTGGTATACTAACATATACACTGGGTCAATAAGGTTGATCTACGTCCTCTAAATTTCTCGTTAAAAGCAGATAACAAACATTTATTCCCCACCTGGGGGGGCCATAGTATGAATCTATACTTCAGAATGATATTCGTTTTTATCAAAATATGGTTAAGCCCGAAAAAAAGGTGGTACGAAGATTCTGTGTTACATTTCCGGGTTTATCCTTTTGATTGTGATATCAATTTTCATTTGACGAGCTCACGATATCTAGGAATAGCTGACCTTGGACGAATACATCTGCTAGGCCAGATGGGTATATTCCGAAGCGTACTCAAGAATGGTTATTTTCCTATTGCCAGTGGGATTGAGATTACATACATTCGCCCGATCAGACCCTTTCAAAAATTCACACTGAGATCAAGAATTACAAACTGGGATGATAAATACTGCTATCTTGAACATATTTTTGAAGCTGGTAATCAGGTGTGTGCAATAGCAATATTCAGAGGGGTATTTGTCAAAAATCACAGCACTGTTTCGATAAATAAAATTGCTTCATTGACGGGAGAAAACCCGGAATCTCCAGCTCCGTCAGAAACAATTAGGCAATGGAAAAAACTTTTGAAAGCGAAAAAAGAAGAATTTTCGTCTGATAATACGAGAAGTAAAAATTAGCCATTTTTTTTCATCAGTTCAGGCAGCTGTATTCGTAGACAATTCTTCATACAAAACATATAAACACAAAGCCGCAGGCGCAGGCAAAATGTGACCACCATCCAGACATACCAGACAGCTGTCAGATCCTGTCTTCAGCCTCTTTATCCAACCCCGGATTCCCTTCTGTTCCACCTTTTCCCGTGGTATCCTGACCATTTTGGCAACTAATGTTTTCTCAGACAATAATGCCCATTCTCCGGGAGAGCATCCCATGAGTTGATCGATCAGATTTGATTCCGGATCGACAAAACGGTAAAGTTCTTTTCCTTCTTCATTGTGGAGAGTAAAGAGAATTTTAGTAAATGGGGTGAGCATTTTTCTGGAAATCTGCTGATCAAACTGAATAATCAGTTTATTCTCCGAATCGGTCAGCAGCCAACGTGAAGGCATGATTTTTCGATTGGACTTCAGATGCCATTTTTGATTGTTTTCATCGACAACGGTCTGCAGTTTAAAGAGTGGCGGCTCAATAACATCGCAGACTGCCAGTACTTTTTCGGTATGGTGGTCCAACACTTCAAGGGTGCATTTATATTTTTTGGGTGCCTCTCCCTTGCGGCTATAACGATGAAAACGATAAATGGTTTCGGAAGTATATTCCACCAAGAACCCCTCTTTTTCCCTATCGCTGATTTCCTCAACTTTATTAGCGATTTATTACTCCTAAAAAACTATCAAGAAGCTATCTTTTCAGCATGGAGATCTTCTCGGTAATCAGCATATCCTGTGCTCCCTGTCCCATCATGGCCCCAGAGAACTTCATCTTGGTTTTACTGACATACTCAATCCACATACCTTCCTTGAGGTCGAAGATTATTTCACCTTTGCCGGAGCTGCCATAATCCATTTTACCGACCTGGGTGGCCATCTTGGTAGCGGAACGTTGTTTGGTTACAAAATAGGCAAGCCCGTCGCTGACATCATCCAGTTCGAATATAGTCCTGATTTTGGACTGGTTGGCCATGTCATCTGTCTTGACTCCTGAGGTCCGTTTTTCTTCAAACTCATCACCAGGCGCCAAGGCATCTTCCGGTACCTCCGGGAACCAGAAAACCGTCTGTTTCAATGACTCAGCCACTATCTTTTTGTTTTGTTCCAGGGCGGCTTGCATCTGCGGTGGCAGGGAGGGGTCGCCATTGTCTTTCCCTGTATCCTCCACCCGGATATTGCGTGTATCACCGCTTGAATGAATATCGGCTGAAAAGATGAGATCGTATTGCCCCAGGGCAAATTGATTTTCCGGTGTCTTGGGAGGCGGATTGATATACTGGGCTGTCAGGTGAACCCAACCTTTTTTCTTTCCTTTGGAGACTGTGTAAAGAATAGTATTGGTCTGGCGCTGGACCTGCTTTTGCCCCATCACCTCAAATGCCATGTGAGATTTACGGGTACATTCCCACTTCTGTCCCGGTACAAACTTATATTTCAGCTTAACCCCTCCTGCCAAAACCAGCGAAGGAGCAATAACAATGATAAAAATTGTGAGAGTAGTCCGGATGATTCTTTTCATCGACTGGCCTTTCTTTGTAAATTTTTAATTTTTCTTTCAATCTTTTTACGGTCAGAAGCCTTAGGGTTCAACTTAAGATATTTTCGCCACGCTTCGACTGCTTCCTCATATTCATCAGTGTCGCTATAAAGTTCGGCCAGGCCGCGGTAGGGCTCGGCAAAATCAGGGTCCAGACGGGCAGCTTCCATGTAGGCCTCTTCGGCAGCCTTGAGTTCCGCGGGACTGGCACCGAAGGCAAAGTCGCCCAGTTGGCTTTTGGCCAAGCCATAAGCCACAGGCGCAGTTCGGATTCCCCGGTCATATAGGACTTTAAAGTCCTTGTAAGCATCCCCATAGCGCTCTTCTTCCATGGCCACCTGGGCTCTTGGCAAAATATTTCCTGAAATAAATTTGCGATACTCTTTTTCACCTTTCCTGGTTGCTGATTTTGAAACCGCCTTCACCTCTTTTAGATTGGTCAGACCGGCGACAAACTGAGCCCTTGAAGCCTGAGCATGGCTTGGGGTTTGCACCAGACCGGAATCCCCCATGGACTGTTGCATGCGCAGCATGGCACTTTCCATTAACCTTTTTTGCGCGCGGAGCTGCTCGGCAAAACCACCCAGCATCTGCTCTTCATCTTTGAGAATGCGACGGTTGATCCTTTGAATATTATCCCATCCCCGAGCGCATTCACTGGGCAGGTAGCCCGCCTTGGCGCAGAAGATCATACCCTGGGCATCAGCCAGGGGCTCGAATTGCAACCGTGGGTCCAAAGGATGTCCCTGCGCATCCTCCTTGGGCATATTCTGAACAACATCTTTGATACCGTAATAGGCGCCCTGAGCCGCACTGATGCCAGCCAGGTTTTTCATGGTTTCGCCATAGGTGGCCTCGCCGTTCATGATATCTTCAGTCATCTCGATACCTTGATAGTCCACCGCATAATCTACGGCTGAGTCCATTAATACACCGAATATGGCACCTGCCACTGCCATTCGGTCTTTGTTTCGTTGAACGCCTTTGATTTGCTGGTAGAGTGCTACATAATACCCCTCCGTAAGATGGGCTGCCTGGGACGCCAATACTCCGGCCAACTGTGCTTCGTTATCCAGGCCGTAAACAAGTCCCGAACTGACGACGATATGACCGTCGATATAGCTGTAAACCTCCGGCTTAGGGGCATCTATTACCGTTACACTCAATTGCATGCCCGGTTTCAACGGTTTGCCTTTAGCGATGAGCTGATCGGTCACCTTTTTTACATATTTTTTAATGCCTATATCCGTGACGACCGGCCGATCCCTCATATCGCTGTCATAGGCTTGCCGGGCCTGCTGAATGAGGTTTTTGCCATCTTCGTTGAGCTCATATGTATCCGTGACTGCCAGGCTTGAGCAGCAGAAGAAGAGGATACCGGTAATTGTTATTACAAATGATTTCATGGATGTCCTTTCAAGCAATTTTGATTATTCAAACGTACAGTTTGAAGCTGAATAGGCAGGTACTCCTGTGGCCACTTGATTCTTATCAAAGTATTCTTTTTCCCATGGATCAAGACGCTGCCAGACTGGTGGTACCTTGAAACCGTAAGCCTTCAGATCCTTCTTCCATTCCGGATCATTCGCTCCACGATAGGTCTGCAGGTTTATCGCAACGTTAAAATATGGGTAAAATTTACGGCTGCATTTTGCATAGACCCATTTATGTTTGATGATCACTCCCTTTTTATAATCCACCATTTTCTCTGCCTTGCCAATAATCTCCAAACCGTGAGCCACTCCGGCCTCATCCATCTCCAGTGTAAAAGTATTTTTTCCTTTGGGAAGAATACCTTGAGGATATTTGATCAGTTTGGGCCCACTGCCGATTTTAAAATGGGTCTCCCACGGATACTGGCCTGTAACCGGATCGACTTCAAGACAATCATTTAGGCCATAGCTCGTGCCTATATAGCTCACTTCATTCGAACCAACCAGGCACCCTTTCACCGAGACCGTTGGAACAGCCAGGGACCAGACAGCATCCGGCTTCAGGTTTTGAGGAGGCTTGAGAGACGAGGTCAAACGGAAAGGCTTATTGGACTCATATTCCACAACCACACTGATAGATGTCAATCGTGCATACGGGCCAAGCCCACCATTAAGTACAACCGTTTTGGGAGTGATCGATTTGATTCGCATGTGTTTGAAATTCAAGGCATTGACATCTATTTCCGCTTTGGAAAGATTCTTTTTCTCCATCTTTGATGCTATATCAAGAAGATTCGTACCTTTTGCAAGAACGGAGGAATCAACCTGGGCAATCACCGACTTATATAAACTGAAGGTCTCGCTTTGCCCCCATCCGACTCCCTGGCGGGAGCTCAAACGAATTCGATAGTCGCCAACATTATCCGGCAGGGTCACACGCCAGACGTGGTAACCGTTCACCGGCCTGTTGTTCACGTTTTTAGCAAGCACTGCGACAACTTTGTTCGTTGCCGGATCGACCAGGGACATGTCAATTTCCCAATATTTGGATTTCTCCTCCGGAGATAAATTATTGAGTTCCGGGGTTGGGTACCAGGCAATTTTCTGATCAGAGCCGACCACGAAATTCTCGCCATTTAAAGGTTGCTTAATATCAAATGCTATAAAAGGGGTTCCCATGGGAAGAAGGTTGAACTGTTTTCCAGGTAAGATGGTATAGGAAAAGGATTTTGAAAGATTATTATTCTCTCCTCCCTGCTCATTGATGTCATTATTAATATCCACTGCTACAGTGTAAACAGAGTCGGTCGGCAATACTTGAAACTGACCAGGGACAGTGACGTATACATGTTGTCCGCTGAAAATCTTAGGTACCGTCGCCTTACCTGCCCATTTGATCTTCCCCCCTTTCTCTACCTGATCGCTGAATCCGATGCCAATGGTACAAGGCGGTGCATCCGAGGTTCCAATGTTATTGACCTTGACCGAGACCCCCTTTCCATCACCGTAATAGATGCCGTCTTTCGTCTCCGGAAATACCACCAGATCAGCAGTCTTTGGAGGAAGAGAGGGCTGATTTTGTCCTTTATATTGTATACGAAAGGACGAAGTAAGGTTATTGGTTTCGTCTTTTTCCTGAATTTCCCCGTTGCTATCCACTCCTACCACCAAATCGGTTTTCTCATCGACTCCTGGAGGCAACTTAAGATGGACATAAATAAACTTACCACTTGGAACTCCTCCGGCAACGACCTGGTAAAGGTTTAGCCAGGTAGCGCCATTACCAATCTTGGCTGACCCCGTTTTTCCCAATCCGACATAAAATGCGGCGGGATTTTGAACACCATTGTTCTGAACTTTTACTAAAATAAATGGATTTTTCGGATCAACAACATGGACACCCTGTTGAAGAGGCAGCGAACAAGACAAGTCAAAACCTCCTCCTCCCTGAGGTACGAGGGGTTTATTCCCCTGTTCATATTTTAAAGGTCTGAGAGCCCCGGACGTATCAACTTTGCTGATAGATGAAGTGGGTTGTTGCTTTGACTGAATCGCTACCGCTTCTTTGCGGACCACCGTAAAATGAGATGCTTTTTCATTATTGCGTTCGTTTCTCTCATCCAGACTGTTCTCCGGATCCAACCGGACCAAAAAGGTATGTTTGCCGATTTTCCTGGCGACATGACGAAATGCCACTGACTTCGTGGCATGAGCTGCAAGATCAATGTTTTTTGAGCCAACCTGTCTGCCGTCGATAAGAAATACCAGAGAGATATCGTCAAGCGAATCACTACCATTATTTTGCACCATAACTTGAAATATCAGGGATTCACCAGATGACACCGTGTCTTTGCTCAATATCAGCTGCAACGGTACCAGGTCCGGCTTTAACTCTCCTCTGGTGCTGGAGGTCCCCAACCTTGAATCACGGCTTTCCTTTTTAAGGTCGGAACTTCTCTCATGCTGCTTCCGTAAAGAAGAACTGGACTCTGGTTTTACCGGGGTTACAGATGTATTGGTCGATGGCTGTGTTATTAATGAGGACTTCCTGCTCTCTTCCGATTGCTGCACCCGGAGATCCTGGGCAAACACAGATGCGGTTGAGAGAAAAGAATAAACAATAAGTACAGCCAATGACAAATGCTTCATACCACTCCTCACAATAAAATGATCGGTTCTCTTTTCCTGAAGATACGCATCATACCCTATCTTTTTTTAAAAGTCCTTTCAAGCAGTTTTGGTCGTTCCAAATGTCTCGTGACAGAAGCCAGACATACATTCCAGCGATGACCCATTTTTTTTGGGGAGGGATTATCCTCTGTTGCCTTAGCTATGAAACCAGGAAATGACTTTCGGATAATTTTCATCCAATGGCTTCTCCTACATACTGCCTATCGATTGACAAAAAGAAGATCATAGCGATAACCTGATCTTTTTGCTTTAATAGAATGGCCAATAACGGTTGAACCGCATTTATTCACGATACCCCTGCGGGTAAACGTCTTGGTCGAGATGTTTTTAGCGTTAAAAAGCTGTCCCAGTTTCTTTTTTTGGGCGGCTTTTTAAAAGTAAGGTGCTCACAGAGAGGATATTCGAACGTAGTTAATCTCCGCACCTCCTCAGCAACATACAAACTACAAAAAGGAGTCGTATGTTACTTCTCATCATTGGCTTACATTTCGTATTAGGCAGCATCTGGCTCATGACCCATGATTATTCCGGATACGCTATTCCCTGTTTTGTGGCAGGTATGGCTGCGACCCATTATGGCTGGAAAAACCTGGCAGCAAAGAAGAAGCAACAGACGGGAACACCAGAGGACGAGAGCTGAGAGTCCACTGCTACTCCGAGTACAGTCTGTCTGAGGTTCACACTCGCTGCTGTACTCATTTTTTATATTTAAATCAATTAGCTTTATAATATTTTTCGGATCTGTTTTAATGCATCGGGCAAGGGTTCCCGTAATCTGATCTGTTTCATTACTTTCAGGAGGCTTTGGTGATTACTACTCATAGTGGAAGGTGTTTTTTCAAACCTAGTAATTTTTTTATTATGTTTACTCAATACACTCTGCGCTGCAGTTGCCTTCTGTTCCTTGTTCTCCTTGTTCCATTTCAAACCCATGGTGCCACTTTCAAGATGAAGTCTCCCCATGCCACTCCGCCAAAAACTTCCACCTCGAAGAGCCAAACTGCACCTGAACTTGCCCAGGCAGATTTCATGGTTCACACAATTACAATCAGCAACGACAGACCTCAGATTGGACAAACGATAAAAGTTACTGCAACGATTGCTAATCTCAGCAACGCAGTGGCTGAAAAAGTTCCTGTGAGTTTTATCTACAGGGGTCAGCATAAGGATATAATTATAGCCCAATTAGATGTGCGAAAAAGAAACGCGGCTACCGCTGAATTCAAAATACTCAAACCGGTTGGAAGCCAGTTCATCGAAGTTGTTGTTAATCCCAAAAAAACGGTAAAGGAGAGTAACTACAGCAACAATAATCAAAAAAAGATCTTCTCTGTTGCTTCCGCTTCCTCCTCCATACCAGAGAGGAAACAACAAATATCTGGACAAAAGAGCAGGTTGAGCAAACAAGTAGACGGCACAGGTTCTGCAGGCTATATGAAGAAAGTCGATCTCAAGTCCAAAATTCAAGCCGTCACTCCACAACATCCTGTTTTCACCGGACCTTCAGAAGAAGAGTGCCATGAGTATGCCACCTCGGCCGTTGCGCTTGCCGGGATTGCTGAAAGAAACCATTGCGGCTATCAGGGAAATCGATGGTTACAAGACGAGGAAGAGCACTTCAACTGGTGCATGAAAACAAGTTCCAGCGCGAGAATAGAGGAGGCTGACGCCCGGCAATCCGAGGTAAATCACTGTATCGATTGCAGGGTCTATGCAAAAGAGGCAGTGGAGCAGTTTGAGCAGTCAGAAGCAAACGGTTGCAAGTATACTGGCTCAAGGTGGCAGGCTGACAGGGACCAACATTTTGGCTGGTGCATGTCGGCAGGTGCCGGTCAGCCCCAGGAGGAGAAGGAGGAACGAGACAAGGCACTTCAGATCTGTAAAAAGGATAAACGTTTTGATCTCCCTAAGTATATGGGACTGTCGGTTGATTTTTGCATGTACAGACGAACCGAGACATATAACGAGGTTAAAGTTGATCCAGGCCCATACTCACCAGCACCGGTGTCATTTGATTATGACTTCGGTTGGAGTGGAAATAACGAACCATGTGGAGGAGCCAGTGTTGTTGAGTCCTTCTGCCTTTCACAGGGGTATGCTGAAGTAGTAGATTATAAAGTGGCCGGTGCCAACTCATCTGTGGATACCATGCCACTGGGCAATGCTCATAAGTGTGACGCAACAATAGATTACTCCAACTGCCGGGGATTTGATTTCATAACCTGCCGAAATAAAATCTCCGATAAAGACAATACTTTACTCTCACCTACCGTTGCCCTTTCATCGGGTGATTTGAAAAAAACTGCGGCGATACGCCAGGGCCAAAAATCATCTGTTTCGGTAAAAACAAAGGCTGAAATATGCAACAGTTACGCCGAAACCGCCATACAACAATCGTACCAGGCGGACACCATTGGGTGCGAAGTAAGCGGAGATGCCTGGAACAAGGACCTGCAGGGACATATCGACTGGTGTATGTCTGCGAATACATCACAGCTTGAAACAGAAACCAGTGCCAGACAGGACAAACTGCAGAAATGCGGTAGTTGTCGCAGTTATGCGGAGGAATCTGTGCGTCAATATCACCAGGCAAACAGCCATTGGTGCACAGTTGGAACCAAGCACCTTTTTCATCCCTCAGTATGGCATGGGGATGTGGAGACCCACTATAACTGGTGTATGTCGGAATCTTCCAACGCGCCACAAGCAGAGTTGGAGAAACGTGATGCGGTTCTCGATGAGTGCAGCAAATTTCACAGAATATATTTTGACAAACCGACATATAACGGGTTTCGCGTAGATACGCGTTTTACAAAATCCACCGGGGATATCAAAAAAAGTGCCGATGCCTTCTGCGCATATAAAGGGTATGCCGGAGCGGTAAATGATTGGCAGGGATACGCTCCGCAACTGAACTCAGTTGAAGAACAGGATAAGTCAATTTACATAGGCAATGGCATGCACTGTTCTCACGATCCCGAAGATATCATGGGAAGTGGCGATGGTGAGTGCAGAGCACTGAATCATATTATTTGTGAAAAAATTGCTGTCTCCATGTCCGACCAGCAAGGAGAGACCACCACGGCTTCTCAAGTTGGAGTTTCCCTAAAAAAACCTGTTGCTGTTTCCATAACCCAACTCTGTCAACAGTATACCGAGGAAGCTATCTCACAATATCAACAGGCTGAGGCTCTCCATTGCGGTGACGTATCTCTTGAAACATGGAGCCAAAGTTACCAGTACCTCATGGACTGGTGTTCCTCTGCGGATGCATCAAAACGACAACAGCAGGCCAATGCAAGAAAGGCTTATCTAGAGGAGTGTAAAGACTGTTATGCATATGGCCAGCAAGCGGTTTCCCAATACCATGAGTTCGTAACGAATTATTGTGCTGTTGGCGGAGCGGCAAATCCCATATGGAACGGCGATATTGATGCTCATGTCGACTGGTGCATTGATTCAAGTGCAGCTGAGCATGAAGCGGAGAACAATAAACGAAAGGCAAAACTGCAGGAGTGTCTGCAAACCGAGAGAAAACGTTTTGCTAAACCGGTTGTCAACGGGATGCGGGTAGATGTGTATCTGAACCAGCGGAATGGAAATCAGATCGAGAGCGATGTACCGCAAAGAGCCGCAGATGCTTTTTGTCAAAGACAGGGATATATAAAGGCGCTCAAAGACTGGTCGTATTATTATTCTCCTTTTACCGAGGACAATCTCCCTCATACCATTCATATGGGAGAAGGGTTGCCCGAATGCAATACCGGAGCGCCTTCCTATCATAAAGAATGTAAAGCGTTCAGTCACATCATCTGTGAAAGGCCGGCAACGCCATAGCCGTCTTTGACAATGATATTATTACCCCTTTGTGGAAAGGAAACAGAGACAGTGCCCCAGCTCTGAACGAACCTTGAGCAACAGCTTCACATACTAACATATACTCATTTACCGGAGGCCAAGACATGCAGAACAAACTGCACCTGATCGTTTCAATATCGTTCATACTTGTTCTTTCTTTTTTTCAGGATGCGACGTTTGCAGCCGACATTACCCACAATGAAGCATCGGCATCACAAGATATGCTCAAAATTCAACCGGGAATGTCACCTGCGACTCTCGCTGGCCGCCCCAGCAATGAACTGGTCATGCTGCCCAGCGGAAAAACTATAAGTATTGGAAAACTGCAAAAATTCTCGGCGATCTCCAAAAAACTGCGGCAGGTAAAAAATCAGCCCCAACGAATGGGTCTGAAATATCAACCGGCCGCAACTGGCATTCAGGTAAAAAATGCCATGGACCTTTCAGCAGCACTTCAACGTCCTGACAGTGATACGGTTCAATTACCGTCGGGAAAACTGGTAACCGTTGAGTTGCTTCATTATTTGCAGCCGGAAGTCGAGAGACGCATCGGCCACAACATGGCGAGCACCTCGGTCAAGCACGAGCTTAACGGCAAACCAATAAAAGTTCAGAAGACTACAGAGAAAGAGTACTGGAAAGAAATTCTCCTCAAGCCTGACTCCACAGTTTTAGAGACCCCGGATGGCCAACGTATCACCGTGGGTGAACTCAAGCAGTTTCTGGGCGGATCTTCAAGAAAAGGCAAGGGAAACACCACATCACCCATTACCTCAAAACAACAATAAGGGAGGAAGAAATGCGTATAAAAAATATCCTCCGAAATGGGCTTATTTATTCCCTGGTTGTGTCCTTCTGTTTAATCTCCACACCTTTCAAAGCAAATGCCGTAGATTTTAATGACTTTCTATCATTCATGGAAGAGCTTGAGGCAAAAGCTCCGCCGGGCGCAACTCAAAATTTACCGTTTAACAGTCAACAGGTAAGAGCTGTTCAGGGTATTATCGGCTGCATGGAAGACTCCGGTAATGATATCGATGTGGCAATTTGTGTTGATCAGTTCCACGACACGGATCTTGGACAGCAGGCAAGTTCTGAAGCGGATATTCCGTCATGGGCCTGGGATATTCTTGATGCCTACATAATGTATAGAACAGGTGATTATTGGGGACTTGCTCAGAAACTTGGTGAAGCGGTGGCCTGTGTTGTTATCCAGATCCTCGTCGGCGGAGTAGACGTCTGCGGTCTTCTTGAAGAATTGGTAAAAATAGCTCAAGATCTGTGGGATGCCGCAAAAGCTGTTGCCCAATTCATCGCATCTGTTGGAGGTGCCGTCTGGGATGGAATTAAGGATGTCGGCTGTTCCCTGGGGCTTGGCGGCTGCGATGACAGCCCGCCCACTCCTCCTGAAGTATGGATATATACATATATTTTCGACACCAAACTTGGTGAAGGACTGGCAGCCAGAAAATCAATGGATAACCTTGCCTTTACTAACCTGGTGGACCAGCTGAAAGCCAACGCTGCAAGCAAGCCACCTGTTTACAGCACGCCAATCCCACCGGACCCCTTTGGTGCATTTAAGCAGATAATAGAAAACGCCTGCGCTAATAGTGGTGCTGTTGACCGTGCTGCAAAGGTGTTTATTTCTGCGGTCAACACTCAATGGACTTCAGATTTAGGCAATAATGTGCTACCTGAACGTGCAAACCGGTTTGCCCAGTACAACAATAAAAACAACGCCCAATTCCTGACCAATGGGGCAATCCAGACCTACACTGGTGGCCAGAGCTGGGATCCCAAAGGCTTCATCGTTAACAAATGTTCAACCAAGTTTGGTTATGAATACATGTATCTTCACATTGACCGCTGGCGTCTTATGGCCAACACCTTGGGTCAACAGGCGATTGATTTGAAAGATGCCGTTCAAGGCAATGTCGATATGTGTAACAGTTTCTGGTCCCAAAGAAGAAATGATATTGCCGAATATGTCTACAACCATGTCAAGTCACAATATTGCGCATCACACGGTGACACCCTTATGTGTGGAGGAATCGATGATTACCGCGCCTGCTCCGCTCTCTTAAAACCTTTTGGCGATGAAGAGAAATGCAGCATCAACACCTATGTTGCAGGCAAAGAGGCTGCGCAGAAAGTTTATCAGGAAGCAATGAAAATGGGTTCAAGCCTTCCTCCGTGGCTGACCATGCCCCCACCCGTATCGGCAGGTGTCAGCTCTCAGCCCTATACACTTATAGGACATCGCCCGACACATGCCTATTATTGCCAATCGATATACGATAACTTGTATGGTGATATTCCTAAAAAGCTTGTCTCTTGCGCCCAAAAACCGGATGCCGCATATCTCCAACTGGTCACAGCGGTCAAGAATGCTGTTGATGAAATGAATCAGACAGTTGCCTATAATGGTCTCCAGGCCGGCCTGTTCTATGATCCTCTTGCGGTGTTGGCGGCAACACCGTCCCTGGTTCATGAGTTAATGGATACAAACAAAAAGGACTTTGGGTTCAAACCGCCAAGTAAACCCGGATTCGATTATTCCATCAGCGCCTTTCCTAAATCACTGGATGGATTGAGCACTCCGATGATTTTCTATGATCTCGCAGGTGAAATTGAGAAGCACATGAAGGAAAAAGCGGCAACGCTGACTGAGGTAAATATCGAAGAAAAGATTGACCCTCTCGGACCAATTACCGATAAAATAAGTGGGATTGACGAAGTGACTCGATTGACCGCGCCGATTGCAGACAAATCGAACAGGGCAACACTCAGCAAAGCTAGCACCATTAAACAGGTTTCTACACAATCGATCTCCGCACAAACAATCGGCGGCCAGCAGCACCAGAATGGACAGCAACATACAATGAGCGGCACCCTTCCGGAAAACAGTACATTACAAAAACCATCACAGACCTTCAGCACCACTGCTAAGCTGGACACTACCAAAAGCAACATTACAACTCAACTTGCAGATCTTCAGGTAACCAACACCTTGAAAATCAATGGTAAAAAGGCTTCCTGGAATAAAACTGTCACCCTGGACGGATCTTCTTTAAAACACTCATCCGGAGGACGTTGTCAGGTTCCGGTCTTCTTTTCAATAAAAAATGGCGGGACAGTGGGAAGCAGTGTAAACCAATTTGAATGGAAAAGAATCTCAGCACCCCAGATTCTGGCCCCGCTTGCTCCCGGCCAAACCAAAAGCATAAACACGACGCTCTTACTTCCTGCAGGTAAACATCAGATTGAATTGCTGCTCGACAAACTCAAGCAGGTTCAGGAAAGTGATGAAGAGAACAACGTTGGTGTTGTGAGATTGCAAATTAACGGCTCCTGCAGTCAGCAATCGAAGCTGAAAAGTCCTGCTTCCAAGTCAAGTAAAAAACCGGGTACAATTTTACCCATAAAAAAACAATAATATTGCGATATCCAGTCAATATCCCCCGCGGTTGTGATCCACAACTACGGGGGATAAGAGAGTTCTCTTTGATATGGTTTACTCTGTCAATTGAACAGGCTCTTTTTTACTCTGCCCGGTTGTGCGGGTGTCTTGATGAAATCCCTCAACCTGAATATAATAAGGTCCTTCCTTCTTGCGTATTTTCTCTATTATT
>JBNKDO010000060.1:0-3768 GCA_050288305.1 Desulfocapsaceae bacterium
AGCTTATCTTCCAATTTATCCTTTGATAATAGTCGAGCCTTAACGATACCATCGACTCCCATTCCGCCAACCTGAAATACACGTTTAGGGTCTTCCCCCATCTGAACAACTCTTTTTTTATATTCATCGGTTGCAACAAAATGCCACCAAGCCATCTTTGTAATTGCATGACGGATCGAATCATCAAAAGCACCAGCAGTTGATTCTCCGCCGTGAATATGGCCAATAGGAATTCTCAATATCAGTGCAGCGGATGCTGCGGATAGCATCTCGAATCGATCCCCTAAGATAACAACCATTGTTGGCTTGAGATCATTCAATGCATCAGCAAACGAGATCATTCCCAAGCCTGTTGATTTGCATATGGCGACCTCAGAATCTGCAGATAAGAGCATCTCAACTCTTTTATTAATTTTAAATCCGTCTTCAATAATTTGTTCGCAAGTATATCCGAACTCAGGAGAAAGGTGTGCACCTGTTGCAGCAATCTGTAATTGAAGCTCTGGATCAGATTGAATTCCCTTCATAAGCCAATAAAGCAGACCGTATTCAGCCCTGGACCCGGTGATTATGCAAATCTTTCTTTTCATATCATGGAATACTTTCCGTGTCTGGATCTATTAACTCATCAGTCCGATATTCTCTTCCTGACACGAGACCCAATATACTATCGTATAGCATCGGAGAGATACCGGTTCCGGGTCTTTTTACCGCTATATTCTTTTCGGTAAAGATTTCTCCCTTTTTTATATTCATGGCTGCGACAATAGATTTACGGGAAATCAATCTATTCTTCTCTTCATTCTTGCCTGGTTTCTTAATACCATCTCCCATGGCCACTTCGATATTTCTGATAGCGCCAACCATTGCCTTTAATTCACCCGGTTCCAAACTGGCGTGGTGATCTGGTCCAGGCAGGTTTCGATTCGTGGTAAAATGTTTCTCGATAACTACGGCACCCATAGCAACGGCTGCTATCGGAACTTCAATGCCCAGCGTATGATCCGAGTATCCTACCCGGGTACCCAATACGTCGCGGATTGTTTTAATGGCTTTTAAATTTACGTCTTGCATTGGGGTTGGATACTCAGTGGTACAATGAAGAACAGTGATCTCTTTCCTGGGCGTTCCCGAATGGACGAGGATCTTTATGGCTTCATTTATCTCTGATAAAGTTGCCATGCCTGTAGAAAGGATGACAGGTTTAGCCTGCTTGCCGACATGCCGCAAATACGGCAAATTCGTAATTTCGCCTGAAGGAATTTTAAAGAAATCCAAATCAAGTTCAGTTAAGAAATCGACACTTTTAATATCAAAAGCAGTTGACAGAAATCCGATGCCTTTCTTATGACAATACTCTATAAGATCAAAATGAGTGTTCTTTCCCAGCTCAAGTTCTTTTAACATCCGAAATTGAGATTCATCGTCATTTGTGCGTTTCTTTTGATATTCTGCCTTTTGCGCGGAGGCGACAACCAGCTCCTCAGCTGTGAACGTCTGAAATTTTACATAATCCGCTTTAGCCTTACTGGCCGCATCAATGAGTTCCTTGGCGAGATCCAAACGGCCATTATGGTTCACACCTGCTTCAGCAATGATAATGGTTCCTTGGTTGTACTTCATTTAACCATCTCGAAATCCGACAAATCTTTTTTAATGATACATCCTGCACCAATCACACAATCTCTGCCAATGGCAACACCTTGTTTGATTACCACGCCGCTGCCTACAAAAGATCCTTCACCAACTTGTACACCTCCGTTAAGTATAGCTCCAGTAGCGATATGGCAGTGCGAGCCGATATTGGCATCATGTTCTATCAGTGATCGGGTATTGATAATACAATTTTGGCCGATCTTTGCACCCGCATTGATGATGGCACCATGCATAACAATTGTCCCCTCACCAATGTCGGATTGCATTGAAACATATGATACAGGTGACGTAATGATCGGAAGTACGTATTCCGCCAACTTTAAGATTTGAAAAAGATTCTTCCTGATATCTGGTGTTTTTATCTGCCCCACAGCGATAAGCGCATGGTCGTACCGCTTTCTCAGCATTTGCAGATCATCGTCCGCACCAATAATCGGGTATTTGCCGCTATATTGTGGTGTTGCAGACGCCCTTTCAATCAAACCTGCAATCTTATACTGTCCATGCTGCTCAATAACATCGATGCAGGATTTGGCATGTCCGCTGGCGCCGATAAGTATGATATTATCCATTTAAAACTCTAACGATTCTAGAAATATCATCTTCAGACAGTTGGCTGCTTGAAGGCAAGCACAACGATTTCTGTACTAAATCTTGTGCGTTTTCAACTTGATATGCCTGGCATTTCTTGTATGGTTTTTGAAGATGATTCGGGTACCATACGGGGCGACTCTCAATTCCTTCCTTATTCAAATTTTTCAGCACATCGTCCCTTGTCCTGCCATAGTGATCCGGCTCAATCTTCAGGATATTCAGCCAGTGATTATTCTTTGCGTAATTCGGTGCAGGTGCAATTGACAATCCGTTGATTTTTTCAACTTCATTTATGTACTTCAGAAATATATTCTTTTTTCTCTTTAGGATTTCATCAATTTGTTCCAACTGCGCCACACCCAGTGCTGCCTGGAGATTGGATAATCTATAATTGTAACCGACTTCATTGTGAATATACCGAATCGGATCGTTTTTCGCCTGCGTTGTCAGATAACGCGCTTTTTCGATCAACTTCTCATTATCCGAGATTATCATCCCGCCACCACCGGAGGTAATGACCTTGTTTCCGTTGAACGAAAAGCACCCTAAAGTACCGATAGTTCCGGTATGCTTATTACCACCACACCCCTTTGTATACCATGTGCCTAGACTCTCACTTGCATCCTCAACGATAGCGATATTGCGCTCTCGGCACAGCGTGATCATTTCATCCAGCCAAACCGCATTTCCCCACACATGTACAGGGACAATAGCTGAGATTGTATTTCCTGTATTTCGATTTACGGTGATGCCCTGCCTAAATAAAGTTTCTTTTTTAATAAACTGAATTGTTTTCTCGATATCTATATTATAATGTTTGTCCGCATCCATGAAAATGGGTTCAGCTCCATTATATCGGATCGAATTTACTGGAGCTATAAATGTTAGCGTGGGCACGATAACCTCATCGCCAGGTAAGACACCGCACAATTTTAACGATATCTGAAGAGCGGCTGTACCGTTAACACACGCAACAGCGTGTGCTGCACCGGTATATTCTGAAATCCTTTTTTCAAACTTTTCAACAAATTTACCGGCAGAAGAAACCCAGCCGGTGTCCAGGCACTCTTTAAGATATTGCCATTCATTTCCTTTTATGGACGGTATGGAAAGTGGGATTGGTTTGTCGTTCATATATAGTTCAGAAAATGCAGTTATTTATATAATTTTTGATGCATCGTTTAGCATGTCAAGGAAGTATTTTTAGATAGGTATGCTAAAATTCTCCGCCAATAGCATGGTCGCATGAATTTGTTTTAGGTTTTGTCCCGGCCAGCTAAGTTCACCTGTTTCTACAAATTTTTTAAATACTTCCATCTGTTTAAAAAAACCAGGTTTGTATTTAATATCAATTTCATCCGGAATTATTTCGTGAGAATTAAAATCAGTATCAGTATAAATACCTTTTTCCAAAGGTTTGAATTCAACCGTAACGCCCTCTCCAAATAGCCTCGCAACCCATCCACCCGGTGAGTACCAATGGGCCATATAGTTCCCCAAGGCACCGTTTTCAAACTC
>JBNKDO010000061.1:0-112804 GCA_050288305.1 Desulfocapsaceae bacterium
CTTAGGCTTCCTCCAAACACAACCTCACGGTAATGCTCTTGCCATCGGTTAGTATTTTATGTTAAGAATTTGACTTAACACAGGATCACATACAGGGGACTTTAACCCCATTAGTTCACGCCCATGCCGGGCGCACACCAAACATTCCAGCGGACCCGAAAAAGCGCCGGGCCGCTGAATTCCACGTTACCGTTTTAGAAATAGACATAAACGTATGAAAATAATTCACCTGAAGATTTCAATAATATCTATATTCTCTCTAATACTAGTCCCTGCATATTTTGTATCTCCCGCTGTCGCAATCCAATATGGTTGTGAGCAAACAACGGGAGTTTTAATAATAGCACCAAATGACAAAATGGTAGACCATGTTTGCAAAGCAGCTGGCCGAGCTATCAGATTTCTAGGGAAATATCAGTTGGAGCCCAAGAGAGCAATCTCTATAGAGATTGTAGAAGAGATCATCAACCAAGATGGTTATATGGCATTTGGGAGTTATGACCGCCAAAGTGACCGAATTCGAATGATGTCACTACCAGCAATATTACAACGTAGTGAATCTCCAAAAATGTATAATATACCATTTGACGAGGAACAATACATTGGGGCGATTGCTCATGAAATAAGTCATGCAATCTTCCACCATAACGCCACGAACATAGCGGAAAAGTGGAACAATGCAGCTCAAGAATATCTTGCTCATGCTACCCAGCTCGGCGTTCTACCGGCACAAAGACGAGAGGAAATTATTAATTTTGAAGATACCGGCCCCTGGGAGCCTGGAGATGAAATAAGTGTTACTTACATGGGGTTTAATACGGCAGGTTTCGCAGTGAAATCGTATCTCCATCTGACTCAGATGACTGATCCACAATCGTTTATTCAGATTCTATTGAATCACAAATGGTTATATATATCTGTTCCCTGATACGAGGCAGAGTCAAGGCCTGCAGGATTTCCGAGACAGGATATAAATTTCCTCATTTCCCATGGGCAATAATATTATGAAGGTGCCTGAAAATTCTTCAGATCAGAGAGTCCTGACCGTGTGACTCTCGACTCGGTGTCTTTGTGCCAAATTGAGAGTCCTCGACTAGAAATCTAAACAGAGAACATTTCTTTATTGTCCCTTATATACACCATGCTGACCTTATAGCTTTCAAGGGCGCCCCAGGATTATAATGCAACTCAGATATTGATTTCGTGAGATCCATTATACGGGTATTTTGTGATATGTTGAAATAAGGTCAACTGTGAGGTTTGGTCCTTAGCCCGGATTTCTCATCAAGAAAAGTCATGAGAAATCCGGGTTAGTAAAACTTGGGTCAAACGGCTGTTTCCCGTACATTAACGAATACAGAAACTTCAGGGTTACCTTCCTACTGATAATCCTATCCGGGAAAGCCATTACTGATTCGGTAGACAACTTACCAACACTACTAGCACTCAGCAGACACGTGAAATATTAGTGCTGTTTTATCTCTTTGATTTTCTTAGACGACTCATCTTAAAATATTCTTTGATTGGATCAAAAACACCAATAACTTTTTTCACTTGTTGAACTGTCGTATTTCCCCCTTCAAAAATAGATTCCAGTGAGGTCAGCGGATCGTTATTTGGATTTTGCAGATGTGCTTTTATAGCATGAATTTTGCGGATAATTTCTTTTTCAGCCTTTAGCTTCAGGATTGATTTCAAACGAATGATATTCTCTTTGGCGGCTTCATCGGATTTATTATTCAGATATTTGTTCAGCTTAAATTGAATACGTTGCTCGGTAAGTTCCTGAACAAGTTTTTCGTAGTCTTCTCCAAGCCAGATCGTTTCCGGAACAAGGTCGCCAAAATGGGTTACACCCAGGATATCTTTGCCCAGAGACCAGTAATTTATTAAAAAATCAATTTCGAGACTGTTATAGTTTTGTTTTGGCATATACATGCGGCGCAGATAGCGGAGTACCTTTTCGGTTTTTTTCTTGTGTCCGCCAATAATGACCGAACCGCCGACTTCATTTTTTGTTACCCCTTTGGTCCAGGGAGCACCTGTTATGCCAAAGTCATTGTAAATCGGTATGTGAAGGATGGCGGACAGGGTATTCAGGGCGAGAGCATATCCTGCAGATGGACCACCCACATTGTATGAGGCCGAAAGCAGTTGATGATGAATAGTAAGCTTGGAGAGAAATTCTCCCAGAAGCTTAGCCATGCTGATTTGTGGTTCAATAGCCTGGAAATAGTTTTTTACCAGAGTCAACGCTTCCTGGGCGGACTGCTGGGTCATCTTCACCGCCATTTCCAGCTGACCATCCGCAGAACCTGATGCTGCAACAGCACCAGTGACCAGCACTTTTTCAGTGGTCAGGCCATACGTTAAACTTGTCGCTATGGGAAGGAGTACACCTTCAACATCATTGGCTCCGACGCCGACGATAAATCCTTTCTGAGGTTCCTGACTCAACTCTGCTTCAAGAAATGTATCGAGTTCGTATTTTCCACGTCGTATCGGACTTTGTGACGTCTCTTTACGGACATGACGAAGATGAGAATGGCATAGTGGGTAATTATTTTCATTTGAAACGGTGGAAAACAGGGCTATAACCTCGTCGTAACGTTCCAAAAATGTTTCCAGCGATGTGCGTAGAGATTTCTGCAGACCGCTGCTGTCGCCCAGAGCTTCAAGAATACCGCTTATGGTTTTGAGATTAAAGGTGAGAAACTTGAGCTGCTCTTCTTTGGAAATCACCGATATGGCTTTAAATCTCTTCAGGACAGTGAGCTCTGTTGTCCTAAGAGATAAGGCTTTTTCCACAAAGGCCGCGTAGTCCGCAGGAGTGTTGCATACACCCTTTGCAGCCTCGATAATTGTTTCAGGGGTAAGATCTTCCGTTCTGGGGATATCATGCAGTGCGGTATGGATAATCTCGCTGATATCTTTCTGACCGAGTTGACCTGATATCTCAAGGACTTTCAGCCTTTTTGAACGGATAAGGGCGGGATCGAGCAAATCAAGGCGATTGGTTGTTAAGACGGTAAATACCTTTGATAGCGGCTTTTCGCCATCAATGATGGAGAGGAACTTATTAGTCAGCCTGTCGGAGGGGGAACCGCCGCCACTGCTTCTTCTTGGAGCAAGAGAGTCACCCTCGTCAAAAAAGACCACTGATGGCGCGATCATCTTGGCAATATCATAGACCTTGATAAGGTTGGCGACAGTACCGTCAATAGGATCTGAAGGGTTGTGCAAGGCACTTGGGCTGGTGGATATATCATGGATATTGGTGTTTTCACTTAACCAGGATCTCACCAGAAAAGTCTTTCCGCTTCCCGGGGGACCATTTAAGACCACCCCTTTTTCTTCGCTGACATTGTAATGCAGACAGTTGTTGGCCATTTCCGAGAAAGTATCTTTAATATCGCCAATATATCCACTCCACGTTGCGGTGCGGTCGATATGGTTCACAACTTTCGTAAAAAGATCTCCGAAGGTGTTTTTAGCAACAAGCTCAAAAGCATGGCGAACCAAAAGGGAGTCGTCGAGGTATTCGGCGCGAAAATCGTTCTTTATGGAAATGAGGAAGCTGACAAGTTTACGTACATATGCAGGGGTGACCTTGAGTGCTCTCTCGGCAAAAATTGCATAGAATTTACCAACAGCGATGTCGAGGTCCTGTTCATTCAGGAGTGTGAGCTTCCCCTCTCTGCGTGTTGGTTCCCTGTGGATACGCACATTATTCCGGCGCAGTTCTATTCGAATAATCTCGCGGAGGTTATTCTTTTTCATCCAGTATTCGGAAATATCAATAATCACCCCTTTCTCGACAAAGCGGCGATAAATTGCCGAATCGAACACTTCAGGTTTGTCCGAGGTCGCCACCAGCAGGCAGTCTCTGGCGCCGCTTATAATCTCGTCTATGAGAATATTCGAGGTATCGACCAGAGTGCGCTGCTGTCTTTCCACTCCCCCTGAGCCACTCGAGGTTTCCGTGCGGGCAAAAGCACTGTGTGCTTCTTCCAAATGGCGAATACTGGTCTGATGGGCCGGCCCAAAGGCTTTTTTTAGATAGTTGCCGGGTTCGCCCGAGAGTGCTGTCTGGTAGTCGTTTGGTGTTATCCTGGAATAATCGACTAGAAGGTGCTGTTCGTCAAGTTCGCTGAGGTTCTGGCTGATACGTTTTTTGAAGAGGAACCTGATGACAGGAAGCCTTGAGAGAAGGTTATACCAGCGCAGTTTTTTGCGGCGAATGATCTCCGAAGCAAGTTCCGGATCGATATCTTCGAGTGATTGCCAAAAAGGTACAGAAGCCAAGATCTTGGCTTTTTTCTGGCCCAGATCGACTTCTGGTTTGACCTCTGCCGAGAAAATTATTTTCTCGATTGCTTCAATGGCTGTGGCTGTTTTACCACTGCCACTGGTGCCGGAGAGTAAAATAAGTGGTGCTTTGGGGACGCCAGGATCAGAGGAATACTCTTTTCTGATATGCGCCTTATACACTTTTTCAAGAAGATCTCTGAATTCTAGGGGAATATGTACATCGGCTAAATCTTTGTCCAGCAGAGCCAGAAGAAGGACCCGATCTTTTCTGCTGACCTCGCCCTCTAGAATACTGTTCCAGGCTTTACGGGGAATGGTTTCACCGGACAGTTCAAAACGACGCTGCCAGTCCGTAAGAATCCCAGGTTCTTTGAGAATTTCAAAATCTTTTTCTCTGTTGAGATTGAAGCCCTTTTTTAGAAGAGAATATACAAAATGCAAGAAACCACTGGGCGGTCTGTACTGATTGAGGCGGGCCCGCATGAACTCTTTGGTATCGTAGGACCAGGAATCCACAAGTGCCTGGATCTCTGCGATGCGTTTCTCTGGCAGGCAAATATACTCAGTCTTTTTGGTATATCTTTTAGACATTACTTTACCCCGAAAACATTATTCTTTTGAGGGCAGTGGAAGTGTGACTGGTGTTTCTCCGCTACTCTGGATAACTACGGTGTTCTGTCCGGTCTGGTTTTTGGCGTAGGCATCGGCCCACTTCTGCTGGACCAGAAACTGGAGAAGCGCTCTGTCCGTTGAGCCATCCTTACGGCCGATTTCCCTTTGCAAAGCAGAGATGCCATCCAGGTAAGCGGCATACAGTTTCTTGATCCGGCTTGCTTCCTGATCGGCGGCATAGTTTTCCGCTTCGGCAATGAGCTGGCGTCGTTTCTTCTCTTCAGAAGCTTCCACCAGTTTGTCACCAAAACGAGTGTCGCGTAACACGAAACTTACGATTTCGATGCCGTATTTCTGCTCAATAGATGGTCCTCCTTCATTGATTGGTCGTGATTTTATAGCCTTAAAGATCTTTTCCTTAATAAGCTCACGCTCGCTGATGAGATTGTTGACTGGTTGAGCCTGAAGAATATCCTTGACGATACCGTCATAATCACCCTGCAGTAGGGTCATTGGGTCAAGATTTTCGATGGCCCATTGATTCAGGTTGTGTATTCTATAGGTAAGAAGACCTGAGGTCCATAATGCAACATTCTCTTTGGAAATAATGCGCATCGGCTCCACCTGACCACCAAGAAACATAGTCTGGTTCATCAGTGTTACTTCCTGCTCTATCCGGGTGAAAAAGGGAAGTCGTATATGCCAGCCAATTTCAGTTACCGCTTCCCGTTTGCCGCCAAGTTTTTCAAGGACGACAGCATAGTTTTTCTTCACTTTGAAGATTGTTTTCGTGGCGTAGATACCTGCAATCAGGCTATAGGCAAGACCAAGAAGAAGACAGGTTACGATAATGCGGCGTACGATCCGAAGGATGAAACCTCTTTGTAATAATTTGCCGGTGCTCTCTGCTTTCATGACAGCTCCTTGATATCAGGGATAGTACAAAACCGGTTTTTAAAAAATAAAAACAGTTTCGTATAGGTTGCCGGTTGTACAACTCAACTATATGCAAAGGATGCTGGAAATATCAGTTCTCGCTACCAAAATACAGAACCAGGCAGTCAAACAGAAACTTCCCAGGGTATCGTTCTTTTATCATGTGGCAAATGGAGGCTGAATAGGGGAGTCTGCAGAAATATTTTGCTGAATTTTATCCCCTATTTTGAGCGTATCTAAAAAGATAAGCAGTGTCAAACGCAGAGGGACAAATATTTGCAAATGAACGGCAATAACAGCATTTTATAATCAGGGTGACAGGATGTTCCCAGCAAAATTGATGACTGGATAGATCATTTTAGCAAGAATTCCGGTAAAGGCCAGAATAAGGATAATGATGAATCCGTATTTTTCAAACGAAGCGTAAACCTTGGTCAGATTTTCTGGAAGCATGCCCATGAGAATACGACTGCCGTCAAGTGGAGGGATGGGAAGGAAATTGAAAATGCACAGTACCAGGTTTATCCACACAGATGCTTTGGCCATGGCAAATAAAGGGCGCTGCCCTCTCTAAAGAGGAAAATTCTCTTTGATAAACTCAACTTCCTCCTGTTCCGTCTGCACCAGATTATCCAGCCGGGCACTGGTGAGATCATTGAGGATTTCTTTGAACAGGGGACCGGGTTTATAGCCCATTTTCGCAAGTTTCTTGCCCGTTATCTTCGGCTTTATCTGGCGCAGGTTACTTACATAATTGGAAATATAGCGCTTTATGTGATTTTTTCTGGCAATTGCCATGAGGTAGAGCAGACTTTCATTACTGATATCTTCAAATAACCAATAGAGTTCGCTATTGCTTAAGGTTCTTCTCCTTAAGAGAAGATTGGCAATTTTATCAGTATGTTCCTTTTGTTGAATAATATCTTCGGAGATCTTTCTGGGGATGGAAAATCTCTTGCAAAATGCTCTGAGCTCTCTGGTTCCTGATCTACCCATTATGGCAAGAAGATACACTTTCCAGTTTTCCAGATCTTCATTGAGGTAGAGAAGTTTGAACCAGGAGATAGCCCGATGTGCCTGGGTGAGTATATGATGAAATCGACGATCTATTTTAAGATGTGGCTTTAAATCGGGCCAGAGAAATTGGAAAAGCTTGAATTCTGCCAGTCTCTCGATAGCTGGGATAGGATTTTCTTCGGAAAGGATTATTTTGATTTCAGTGAAAAAGCGGCTGTCCCCGGCTTTTCCAAATAATTCCATTTTGACCGCATTGCGCATCAGCCTTTCGGTATGCTTGGCAATAGTGAAGTCCATACGTTTTTCCAGCCTGATTGCCCGGAAGAGACGAGTAGGATCTTCAACAAAGCTAAGGTTGTGAATTACCTTGATTAATTTGTATTTTAAATCATTCTGGCAGTTAAAAAAATCGTTCAGAGTGCCGAAAGAAGCGGCGTTAAGCTGAATTGCCATGGCATTAATGGTGAAATCACGGCGGAACAGGTCGAGCTTTAACGATGAGAGCTCAATTGTGGGCAGTGCCGCAGGATACTCATAGTATTCAAGGCGGGCAGTAGCGATATCTATCTTGAAATCGTCACGCATGACGACCATTGCCGTGGCAAAGCGCTCATGCGTCCGCACTCTCGCTCCAAGTTCTTTTGCCAGTTCCTTGGCATATTTAATGCCTTCCCCTTCAATAACAATATCGAGATCAAGATTGGATTTTTTTAGCAGCAGGTCTCGAACAAAACCGCCAACAGCATAGGCTTTGAAACCCAGCCTGTCCGCAACTTCTCCAATAATTCGCAACAGAGTGATGATCTTTTTGTCAAGACATTCGGCGATAATTGAATTGAGGTTTCGGGTGCGCTCCAGTGATGGGAATTCTGATTCGTGCAGGAGATTTTTGGGCAGGTTGGCTGGATCGTTTACCAGTCTGTTGAGAAGATCCGTTCGGGTTATAACTCCAACTATAGTACCATCGTCGAGAATGGGAATAAGGCGCTGGCGATGCTCAATGATGAGTTCCTGAATATCCGCGAGGGTGGCCTTGAGTGAGAGCACCGCAATGTCGGAGGTCATGTAGTCACTGACAGGCAAATCACCAAGGTCATGATGAATGGCTTTTTCCACGACTCTTCTTGAAATCATACCGGCAATGGGTTCGTTTTTTTGAGCTACTGCATCGCTTTCCTGTGCCGAAACAACGGGGAGCACGGTAATGTTGTAACGGGTAAGCAGATCTTTGGCCTCGGAAATTGTCGTTGTTGTGGGAATGGTGATCACTGGCCGGGACATCATCTCTTCGGCAATTGGTTGTGGCCGGACATGGCGGTGCAGAACCCGTATAAGCTTTTCCTGTGCCTCTATCAGGGTCATATCCCGCACCGTTGCAGATGCTGCGGTGGCATGACCTCCACCACCAAGATCGCGGGCTATAAGGCCCACGTTCACCTCGGCAATTCTGCTTCTGGCAATAAGATACACTCTACCAGCCATGGAAATGAGGGCAAAAAGGGTGTTGAGGTTTTCCATGCTCATGAAACGGCGGACAATAAGGGAAAAGTCATCAACGTAGTGCTGCAGAGTCAGGGTAACCACCACTATTGGAACATCCTGGATCACATATTGGTGAGCAGTTTTCATAAGTTCGTGAAGCAATTGAACCTGCTGGGAGGTTAGTTCATAGGTGATGAACTGAGAGACCAGGTCAAGTTTGGCTCCCTTTTCAAGGAGCCAGGCAACGGCATGGAGGTCTTTCGGAGTTGTCGTGAGGTGGGTGAGAGAACCGGTATCCTCGTATATGCCAAGGCAGAAGATAGTGGCTTCCTCCGCAGTGATATCCATCCCTTTCTCTTTGAGCAGGTGAGTGAAAAGAGTTGTGGTTGAGCCAACATCTTCGATCACCTCGACCTCTCCGCTTAAATCGCCGGGGCTCTTGGGATGATGATCAAAGATATGTATTGTAACCCCATCTTTCTTCAAATATTCAGCCAGTGGTCCAAGTCGCGAAGATGAGCGGGTGTCGACGATGATAAATTGACGTATTTTATTTCGGTCAATGCTTTTCAGTTTCTGGAATTCATAGCGATAGAGCAGATTATCAGCGATAAAATCGCGAACATTTTTCTCCTGGGAACCAGAAAAAACCATGATCCCATCGGGATAGAGCTTTCGTGCTGCTATCATGGAGGCCATGCCATCGAAGTCGGCATTGAGGTGAGTGGTAATAATCTGCATACTTCATCTCGGGTAGAAGTGGCAATCTCATGCTGTTGTGCTCAATGGTAACACGAGAGATTAAGCTTTTCAAATAGTTAGTGGTGGTATTGGCAGATTGATGCAGGCTTTACCTATTATAACTTTAGGAGGGACTAAAATCGCGCCATGGCCCTGGGCAGTGAAAAAAAGTGTCAGCATGGGAGATGAGTATGATGGTTTTGCACAGCTAATGAAATTCCCAGTTGGTATTAGCTGCTTTTGATGAAGTTGATGATGTTCCATATATCATCATCTTGCAGAGTGTCTTTAAAGGCAGGCATTTCATTGCGACCATGTTGAATTTTCCAGAAAAAATCACCATCTGTATGATTGTTCAAACGTTTTATCAGGTTGGGAGGGCTTTTTTTAAGACCAGTCTCATCTGCACTCATGCCTGAACCATTGTCACCATGACAATAGGCACAGTTATTCAAAAAGAGTTTCTTTCCAAGCCGTACTGAATCAGCTGTTTTAGAAATGGGATTTTCTCGGTTTGCTTCATTTTTAGGAGCCATCCACTCGTGAGCATCTGCTATCTTGCCAGAAAACAGTATTATGAGTGCGGCAAACAGTAATAACTGTTTTTGAGAATGATTGCATTTCTTCAAGTTATTCCTCCTTATGTGTTGAAGTTGATGGGTAAAATACCAGGTAAGAAACATTACGTCATTCTCTTTCCCGGTACTGCAAGATCCAGAATGCAGTTTTTTAGCTCTTTATTGCACTTTCCAAAGAGTCTTGGATATCTAAAAACGTATCAAATCCAGAGATTTCGAATATTTCACGTATGTGATCCTGCATTCCACAGAGCCTAAACTTTTTATTGTTATTTTTTAGCAGCTTAGAGGTGTTCAAAATCAGTCGCAGTCCTGCGCTGGAAATATAGTCAAGATCTGTCATGTTGAAGATCAGGTTTTGTTGGCCAAAGCTATGTTGTTTTCCGAAATATTCAGAAAGCTCTGGAGAAGTGGCTGAATCAAGTTTTCCTGAGAGCGTTATAATTTGATAATGGGCTTCATTGGTTTGAGATATATTCATTTTATCAAGGTTTAGGAAGATAGATTCAATTAGGTCATCTCAACTTTTTTCTCAGAATTGTTTGGTTGTTATCGTCAACCCTTTGATAGTGGAGATGATTCGAGTATTTATTTACGAAGAAGAGACCAAATCCTCCAGCTTGTCTTTCTGACAATGGGAGGTTGATGTCAGGAGCAGAAACACTGCTCGGATCGAACGGTATTCCGTTGTCTTGGAACACTATATTGAGATTTTTCTTTTCCCAACGTATTTCAATATTAATTTCTAAATTGGCAGTAGTTCCATTATTTTCGAAAATATTTGTACACATCTCGTCTAATATAAGATTAATTTCGAAATAATCACGGTCATGTAAGTCCAACTTTTTTTTTAAAAAAGAAGTCTTTTCTTCGAGAACTTGTAGATACAGATCTTTTTTTCTAAGTGATATCTTGAGAGTCATTGTGATTACAAACCATTTCTTTATGACAACTGCAAACGTTTTATAGATTCTGTTTCATACCCATATGAGTTACTAGATAGACAACTGATTCCGAGTGGACTAAGAGTACTCGTAGGATATCATGAATAAGTGCGGAAAGCCTCCTTAGCTCTTTTCGTCGATGAGTTTGTGCAGATATCCTTGCTCATTGATGAGGTCACGGTATGAGCCAAACTCAACGATCCGACCATTCCTCATGACCGCAATCTTGTCGTAATTTTCTATAATGTCGAGTCGATGGACAACGGCAACAACCGTTTTGGACCCCAGCCACTTCGTTAATCGGAGTTTCTCTATTCGTGTTTGAGAGGTGTTGTCGAGTGCCGATGTTGCTTCGTCCAAAATGAAAAAATGAGGTTTTTTCAATATCACCCGAGCGATGGCGAGCTTTTGGCGCTGACCTCCGGAAAGTTTAACACCTTCACTACCAACAAGATAATGTAGTCCGAGTTGTGTGACGGCTTCTAAACAGTCTTCTTCTATCAATAATTGAACAACAGCCTGGTTTATCTTTTCCTGATCTTCATATTGCTTAGAAAGGATCTCGCCCCAAAAGATGTTATTAATTATAGGCCGATTATCCAAATACTCTTCACGGCTGCATTCTTCAATACCTGTTTGGTCTGACAGATTATTCTTGCTTTCGTCATAGAATGCAATGAGTTCGGCAAGTTCATTGGAATGATTTTGCTGAAAACGCTGCCGCATTTTCAACACAGTCTTCCTTAAGTCGGTTTCTTCAGGAGAGAGCTTGGTATCCAGGCCGAATCTAAGCACATCAACAAAAAGAGCGGCATTCTGCAATGCCTCGATTTTATCATCAAGAGTCAGCTCTGGTTGTTTTTGGGTCTTATGCTTGGCATTGTAAGCGTAAAGCAGGTTTTCTTCTACCGTTCCTGTGAAAATAAAAGGGTGTTGAGGAATAAACCCAATATTATTGATTATATAATCCTTGCTCAAACCCTTGACCTCAAGATTATCTATGCGGACCGAGCCCTCCTTATAGGTGTATAGATTACCGATACATTTTGCAAGAGTGCTTTTACCGCTCCCGGAAAAGCCGACAAGAGCGAGATGCTCTCCTTTTTTCAGGGAAAAAGAGATGTCATTAAGTAAAATATGACCATCATCTGTTCTATAAGAAAGATTTTTAACGTCAAGGTTTCCTTTGATCGCAGGTAAATTTTTATCTTCTCCATAAAAATTAATTTCCGAGGCGACATTAAAATAATCTGTTGTTTTTCTATATCTTACATCAGCATCTTGGTAGAGCTGATAAAAGGTAATCAACTCTTTCCAGGGCTCATAAAGTCTTTCCTGAGCTGAGAGAAATGCCACCAACGCTCCTAGCTCCAATTCTCCTTTTATGGAAAGGTAGCCTCCTAAAATAAAAACAATAAAAGGTCCCAAACTGACAAAAAAATTGTTGGTAGTTTTTATGCTGTGACGAAGCAGGGTCCAACGAGTCCTGATCTTTTTTAACTGATCAATCAGAAATGAAAATTTCTGATTTTCTTCAGAGAAGGTACCATGGGCGTGAATTTCATTGATGCCGGAAATCGATTCAGCGATTTTACTTGAGGTCTTTCTCGACAGATCTACTCGTTTCTTGTTTGCCGTATTCACCTTTTTTTGAAGCAGTGGCAAGATGAGGATGACAACGGGATAGATGAGTAGTGTTGCCAAAGCCAGTTTCACATTAAGCCAGATGAGGTAGCCGGAAACAGCCAACAGAGTAAGGAGATTCGTCAGAGGGGCAGCCACAGCCATTCCTGCGAAGGTACCAATTGTGCTCAGTTCTAAAATAAGTGATGAAACGACGAATCCGGGCTGAGTTTTACGAAAAAAACTTAGTGGCAGGGTTAATATCAAGTTGAATAGGTTTTTTCTCATTTTGCTCATAGCTCGTTCGCCGATGAGCGTCTGGAGAGCATTGATGGAAAGCTTTAACCCACTTGAACTGATGATTGCAGCAAGGTAAATGGCAGAATAGGGAATAAGGTTGTTGTACTGATGCAAGGCAATAGATTCATTGATAATACGCTTTTGCATCTCGAGAGGAACAACGCGGGCGAATACGACAAGAACGACCAGTATAACCAGAAGGACTTGATATACTGAGTTGCCATTCAACGCCCAATAGAAAAGGGATTTCTCGCAAAAATTGTCAGATTTTTTCTTCCTTTTCAGTTTTGAAAGCAATTGTTTTACCTGATTCTAAAGTTGTATTTTAATGATTAAATTAAATATTTTGCCGAGGATGTCACCATTATATCCTTTCTGACATGTGCCTGGTAAAATTTTTAGTCGTATTTTCACGAGGCAGGATGAGTTTAAAGATTGATCCGCCATCCATCGCGGGTTCATATATCAGATCTCCTTCACAATCTTTCATTATTTTTTTGCCGGCGGCAAGAGAGAGTCCATGCCCACCTGGTTTGGTGGTAAAAAATGGAGTGAACAGCCGTGGCACATCTGTTTCGTTTACTCCATGTCCACTATCTACAACCTCTACCAGGCAGTATGTGCCCCTGCGTTTAGAGTGAATACTAATCTTAGATTTCTCGGGTGATGCTTCAATTGCGTTATCAATTAAAGCATCAATGATCTGGGCAATGGCATCATTGAGGAGCATTGTCGGACAGCCATTTTTGTCAAACTCTGTTGTTATATCAATAGCTTTAGCCCTTGCTTTCGCCTGTAGCTTCTGCTGGGATTTTCTTATCACATCATTGAGGTCCTGAGTTATGGCGTCCTGCTTCCCTGGTGGGTCAAACTTTTCAAAAGCTTTGGTGAGTTGCTTCAATTTGCTAATTTCAGCTTGAAAATCCAGAAGGCTATCACTTGCGGGTTCTTTGTTGTTCCTGAACTGTGTTTCCAAGGCGTTAACAATTCCAGAAATCTCATGACTCAGTGCGGAAACTAGCGTAATGATTGATTTACTTTTTTCATTTCTGATGGCTTGTTTTTGCTGTTTATCGAGTCTGGCTGTAAGCCATCCAATCAGAGCGGCAACGAAGAGGTAAAGTGATATTTGTGATATCAACGTTATTTTGATATCTGGATTGACCATATGAACCTGCATCGTGGAGAAGTAAATAATACTTAAAATAATTGCTATAGAGAGCCCTGCGCGAAGGTGAAACCAGAAACTTGCAAGAATTATAGGTATAAAAAAGAGTTGCTGATGCAGCAGGTGTCTATCCAGTTCGGTTCCACTTCCTTTCACATGTAAGAAAGAAAGGATTAGTATGATGGTGATGATGATTGTCCATTTTAACATATTTTTATCCTCTGCAGCGATTGCTTCAAAAGAACATACTGTATCTAATGATTGGATTTGTCGAGCACCTTCGTTGGTGTCTCATTGTGTTGATGTAGAGTTGTGCGTATATTTTCTTGAAATAGCAAAAAGCGTACCGGCTCTGTTTTTATTACTCGGTGTAGTTCATGTAAAGATAATTTCTCATTGAATAGGAAGTGGTAGCGGTGAGCCCTCTATTTCATGAAAGATCAAATTTTCATTTGAGTTATATCATAATTTCAAATTGTTATTTGATATAATATTTGTCTTCTGCCGAATGCAGTTTGTCCTTTGGAAGTCAACTGTTGACAAAGTTTTATTTCACCCTGCGGGCATACCTGTTGAGTCCATCTTCTTCGTTATCAGAGGCTTTTATGGAAAAGGTGTCTAAAAAGTAGACAGTGGATGTTGTTATCTGAAAGGATAGTGCCTAAAAAGCAGACATGTCACGGTTTCAATAATCACTGAAATCTATGGATTCCTGAGGGTATAAGGCTTTGACAATATCGATGGCTTTTATGATCAATATGGTATGAATTATGCGTAGTCTGTGATGTGTGATTAGCGTGGAGATAAGTGAGGGCGATATGATTAAGGCAGTGTGTCGTCTAGCAAGTCTGTTTGTAGTCTCGCTAACATTGTTGTTTTCTGAATGAACACACATTCCTGATACTTCATCCTTCCGGGAAAGACCGGTTTTTTCGTATATCGAGGTTTATGGCAAATGAACATGTTTCGTATTCATACTTTACAGCAAAAAACATTCATCTTTGTGCTCATTCCAACATTTCTTTTCCTTACCGCAGTTGGGTTGGGAAGTTTTATATTTGCAAAGGAAAATTTACTTATGCAATGGAGTGAAACTGCTGATGCTAATTTACAGAAGGCTGCTCATCTTGTTGATATGCGGCTTAGCCGTCCGAAAGACCTTTTGCAAAGACTCAAGTACACGTCAGGGAAAGGGATGGCCCACCTGACTCTGCAATATACACTTGATCAGTTGAAGAAGCTTGATGGCGTTGTCGCTGTAAATTTTAACTGGCCCTCTACGTCAAAAGGAATGTATTCTATGATGGACTCATCTGGAGGTCGACAGAATGAATTCCTTAAAATAACCACACCTGAATATATTTGGCAAAATGGTACCACTTCGGTTTCATTGCTAAGTATCCTTGAAAATCCGACAACCAAAGAAAAAGGCAGCATTGAAGTTTTTATTACACTCTCCGATTTAGTTCAACAGATATCAGAATCCGATTGGTGGAAGAACAATAGAACCGTATTGATTGATACTGAAGGCAACATTATTGCTCATTCAAGTAATGAAGGAGTCATTCTGACTGAAGGTAGGCAGCGGTTTGGCGAAACAGATTCACTCGAAATAAAAACCCTTGCCGAAATACAACATAAATCTCACGGTACAATTTTTGGTTCAGGGAATCCTCCTCGTGAAATAAGCGGTTTTTATCAATTATCCGATGTTCCTTGGTTTATGACGGTTATTGCTCCCGGAGATGCTATTCTGCATCCTATTCTCAAGTTCAGCTTTTACTACATGTTGCTTTTTGCCATTTCGATAGTCATCATAATTTTTTTCATCCGGTCAATGACCACAAAAATGACCAGTTCAATTCAGAAAATATCTGCTGCTGCAGAGGATCTTGCCAATGGGACTTTTGGCCCTTCACTTCCAGTTAAAACGCAGGACGAGATAGGAGAGCTGACCAAAAATTTCAATACAATGACAGAACAATTAAAACAGGGAATGGAGTTACAAAAATCAATAGAAATTGCAAGAGAAGTGCAACAGAATTTTCTACCCAGTACTAAATATACAAATGACGGTATAGATATTTATGGATTTTGCAGATACTGCCAGGAAACGGGTGGTGATTTCTTTGATCTTATTCATTACGAAAAGTCTTCGGAAAAGATTGGAGCTATAGTTGGCGATGTGGTTGGTCATGGTTTAGGCGCAGCATTACTTATGGTTTCGGTCAGAGCGATGATACGGGCCAGGAATGATCAACCAGGAAACCTCGCTGACATAATAACCGATGTCAATGCGGTCCTTTGCAAAGATACAGCTGCTACTTCAAATTTTGTTACCCTCTTTTACCTGGTGGTTAACACTGAAAACAAGACATTGGAGTGGGTTCGGGCAGGCCATGATCCTGCATTGGTGCTATATCCGGAGCGTGAAGAAAGTGTTGAACTCAATGGCAAAGGGGTTGCAATCGGTGTTGAAGGAAGTCTTACATACGAAAGTAATACTCTTGAGATACTGCCAGAGCATCAGCTTGTGGTTATCGGCAGCGATGGCGCCTGGGAAGCGGAAAACAATAAGGGACAAAGATTCGGTAAGAATCGCATCAAGACTATTCTCGCAGAAAACAGCAATGAAACTCCCGAAAAGATAATACAATTGATAAACGAAGAATTGGATATTTTTTTGGATGATATTCCTCCTCAGGATGATATAACCTTTATCGTTATCAAAATAGACGGTCGAAAAGTGTGTTCCAGTGCCAATTGAGTAACGATTCGAACCTGAAGAAAAAAAGATCGTCTGCCTCTGGTTTCGCCAAAGTAATGATAGTTGTTTGTAAACGGTAAGAAACTATAGTTGCTCATCTACGTAATACTTGTTAGAGATAGAGCCTGGAATAACTAGTTTTTAGTAAAATAGCTAAAAAGAAATATCCGGCGCATTAACCTCTGTGCTCCATGAACAACTGTGACGGCTTCTTGTCCTGTCCAGCTTGAGGTGTACCGTGATGCGTAATATTATTCTACTCTTTTTACTTATTATTTGTTTTTGTCCGGTACGGAATTCACCTGCCTCCGTCCGTGAATACCATCTGAAGATAGCCGAAGAGCAGGTGAGGATAGCAGGCAAGACAGCTGCCGGTATGACCATTAATGGGAAAATACCCGGCCCGACACTCCGTTTTCAGAAAGGAGATGTTGCCCGTATCCATGTCACCAACACTTTGTCGGTGGGCACGTCTATTCACTGGCATGGCATTCTTGTTCCGCCATTGATGGATGGAGTACCGATGGTGACACAACCGCAGATTGAGCCGAATACTACGTTCATCTATGAGTTTCCAATACGGCAGACCGGTACGTACTGGTATCACTCGCATTCCGCACTGCAAGAGCAACGAGGCCTCTATGGGGCCATTGTTGTGGAGGATAACCAGGCCGCAAATAGAGATTATGTCGTTCTCTTGTCTGACTGGACGACCGATGACCCCCACTCAATTATGCGTACACTGAAACGTGGCAGTGAGTGGTTTTCTCTGCAGAAGGGGTCGGCGCAAAGCATTGCCGGAGCAATAAAGGCAGGAAGGCTGGGCGATTATTTTGTGCGGGAGCTGCAGCGTATGCCTGCCATGGATATCTCCGATGTGGCCTATGACTATTTTCTTGCAAACGGTGAAGTACAGCAATCACTTGCCGCCAACAAAAGAGAAACAGTCAGAGTCCGGATCATCAACGGTTCGGCAACGACATTTTTTCACATCAATTATGCTGCCGGTCCCATGATGATCATCAGTGCGGACGGACAACTGGTGGAACCGTTAAATAAAAATATCTTTCTCATCGGAGTGGCCGAAACCTATGATATTCTCATAAAGGTGCCGGATGATGGGACCTATGAACTCCGAGCCACGGCCCAGGATGGTTCCGGGTTTGTCTCCAGTTGGATTGGCAGCGGCAGGAAACACCCTGCCGCCTCTGTTCCAATACCGGACCTTTATATGCCGATGAAGCATGGAGGCAGCTCGATTTTTACCCTGACCCCTTCGGGAGCCATGGGGATGCCTGCCCGGCTTGTCGACCAGGGACGCTTTGACCAGCCGGGCATGTCGCACGGCGGGCACAATATGGGCAATGAAATGAAGCACGGTCAAGGAACTATGAAAATGGATTCGGCAGCCGGTGGGAATCAGGCTATGCATCCTGCCATATCTGATTCCACAGTTGCTGGCCGGATGATGAAAGGTGTGGGGGGATCAAAACAGGAGATGGTGTCTGAAAAAGAGAGCATGGGAATGACCATGGATGCTATGACGCACAGCCAGAGTTCTTCAGCGCCGCAAGATCATGATGTTGGGATGAGGGAAAGCGGTTCAGTCCCAACCGCCAGGGGATTTGACAGCTCTTTCGGTTTTCTGGCAACAGATCTCAGTTCGAGAGAACACCTGGCAGTTGAGGGTAGCCTGGAACGTCCTTTTGCTCCTTACGATGATCTCAGGTCAAGGGTTAAAACAACTCTGCCACAGAATGCTCCGGTGAGGGATATACGACTTACACTTGATGGAGATATGGAACGTTATACCTGGTTTTTAGGCAGCAAACCCCTTTCAGAAACAGACCATATTCTCATAAGAGAGGGTGAGGTTGTCAGGTTTATCATGATCAACCGGACGATGATGCATCATCCCATGCATCTGCATGGCCATTTTTTTCGAGTCATTAATAAACAGGGTGATTACTCTCCCCTCAAACACACTGTCGATGTCGCGCCAATGTCGACAACTGTTATTGAGTTTTATGGTAATGAAGTGGGAGACTGGTTTTTTCACTGTCATCTTCTCTATCATCTGAAAACGGGCATGGCCAGAATGGTTCATTATCAGGAGTATACGCCCTCAGAAGAAATTATGGCGGTACGGCCACAGCTGTATGAAGACCCGTGGTATTTTTTTGGTGAGGCTGATATCCTCAGTAATATGACCGAAGGTGCCCTGACAATGGTGAATAGTAGATGGACGATTGAGGCGGGCTGGGAGGTCGGCTGGCGGGATGTTGAAGAAACTGAATGGGAGGTGATGCTTACTACTGATTACCATTTGAATCGATTTACCTCATTTTTAATCGGTGCTGATATTCTGGGAAAAGATTCAAGTACCGAGGATTTTCGCGGTATTCTCGGTTTCCGCTATTTGTTGCCGCTTAACGCCTGGTCAACAGTCTGGGTTGATACAGACGGTGGAGCGAGGTGGATACTTGAAAAAGAGTTCGAGATTACCCCACGTCTAGGGCTTTGTGGTGATGTGGAATATGATACCCATGAGGAATGGGAGTGGCAAATTGGGCTGGCCTATATGGTTTCCAAAGATATTTCTATTCTTATAAACCACCACTCGGAATATGAATTTGGAGCAGGTCTGCAAATTCGATTTTGATCGTATATCCAGAGCACCAGGCTTAGCCCGGATTTCTTATCAATCCAGGTCGAACTCTTTAATTTTATTAAGAAGTGTTTGGCGTGCGATTCCCAATTTTTTCGCAGTCGCGCTTTTATTATTATGACATTTTTCAAGGGTTGTCTTAATGACTTCCCTCTCCATGTCGCGTAAAGTGAAATCATCTTTTAACAATAAATCTGTTGTATGCGGTTCTATTCCTTCTGGGAAAAACTGAGGGGGAAGTTCTCTGAGAGTGATTTGCTCTCCGAGGCAGAGAATTGTGGCCCGTTCAATGGTGTTTTCCAGTTCTCGTATATTGCCCGGCCAATCATACTGCATGAGGAGGTGGAGAGCCTCAGGATGAAAACCTTTAATATCTTTTCGATTCTTTTCTGCATATTTTTTAAGAAAAAATTGAGCTAGTTCAGGAATATCAACGGCTCTTTCCCGCAGCGCTGGAAGATGTAGTGGAATGACTGAAAGTCTGAAAAACAGATCCTGCCGAAAAGTTCCTTCAGTAATCATTTCCTGTAAATTTTTATGGGTGGCTGCCAAAAGACGTACATCGACTTTGATGGTCTTATCCCCTCCAACTCGTTCAAATTCACCTTCTTGTAGAATACGAAGAATTTTAGTCTGGGTGGCAAGACTCATGTCTCCTATTTCATCGAGAAAAAGAGTACCGGTATGGGCCAACTCAAAGCGACCCTTGCGTTGATTTGATGCACCTGTAAACGCTCCGGACTCATGGCCGAAGAGTTCGCTCTCGAGCAGGTTTTCATGGAGGGCAGCGCAATTCAGCTTAATAAACGGCCCCTTAACCCTAGCGCTGTTGTGATGAAGAGCATTGGCAATGAGCTCTTTGCCGGTGCCGGATTCACCAGTTATAAGAACAGTCGAATCAGTTGGAGCAACTAATTCCAGAGTCTCGAACATCTCTTGCATTGCCTGACTTTTACCGATAATGGAATCAAACTTGTAGTGATCATCCAGTCTCATTTTCAAGGCTTTATTTTCTTTATTCAATGCTCTGAAGTTTAATGCTCGTGATATAGTCAGCTTAAGTTCCTCTATATCCACTGGTTTGGTGACATAGTCAAATGCTCCTTTCTTCATAGCGTCAACTGCACTTTCAACCGAGGAAAAAGCGGTGATGACAAGCACTGGAATTGAGATACCTTCATGAAGGAGGATTGTCAGGGTGGTCAGGCCATCTATTCTTTGCATTTTCAGGTCTAGCAAAATCACATCAACATGCTTTTCGGCGAGCAGGGGCAGAACCTTATCGCCATCATCCGCCTCCAAAATAGTGAACCCTGCACTCTTCAAGTTTACCTTGAGCATGGTTCGATGGCTGGTATCGTCATCGACGATTAAAATGGTACCCTGTTGTAGTGCCATCTCAGTTCTCCTTGGTTATTTGGGCAGGTGCACGCTGATTGAAGTGCCGTGTCCAGATGTCGTTTGCACCTCGAAACTGCCTCCATGCTGTTCTATGATTTGGTGACTGACCGCCAGCCCAAGTCCGGTACCGGAGCGATTTGTCGTGAAAAAGGGGTCAAACATTTTTTCGCGGATTTCTTCGCTCATTCCACAGCCGTTGTCAGTAACAGTAATGGTGACAGTAAATTCATTTTCCTCGCATTCTAAAGAGATTTCTCCTCCGTAAGAAGTTGAGTTGACGCTGTTTTTCAAAAGATTCATCAACACCTGGAGGAGGAGGTCTGGATCTGCTCTCAGGGCGATACTGGTATTTTCCTGAATTTTCACCCCTATATTTTTGCTTGCGAAATCAGCAGCCATCATTGAAACAGTTTTACTGAAAAGGTTGTCAATTTGAAGATGTTCAGGCTCAGGAACACGTGGTCTGGAAAACTGCAGCAGTCCGGAGACCGTCTGGTTTAATCGGTCAATCTCACTGATCATCAACCTGGAGTAGTCTTTACTTTCTTCACTGGATTCCGGTTGATTACCAAAAAACTGAGCAAAACCGCGTAATGTTCCAAGAGGGTTACGAATTTCATGGGCTATTCCGGCGGCCATTTTCCCAAGAGCAGCCATACGACGGGAGCGTTCAAGCTGGATCTCCATATCCTTGATAGCACTCATATCTCTCAGTATCAGGACCTTCCCAATATTCTCTCCTTCATTGTCTACGAGAGGTGAGCAGTTTGTACGCAGTGGAATAAGTTTTCCACTGCTGCTGATACATTCGTGTTCGTATCCAAAAAGGCTGCTGCATGTTTCCGGATTAAGCGATGTACAGTTCGGTATGGCATCACTGATGTTTTTTCCCTGAATTTCTGCTAGCTGGTGTCCGAAGAGTTCTTCCGTATTTTTGTTGCATGATACAATGTTGTTTTCAGCATCAAGAGTAATAATGGCAACAGGGATGGATTCGATAATATTCTCTGTATAAAGTTTCATATCTGCCAAATTGGAGCTGGTTAGCCGAACTTTCTGGTAAAGAAAGAGGAAATAGAGCCCGGCGGTACCGACGAGAAAAATAATGGCTCCCATTAATATCGCATGACGTACATCCTGTTTGCGGGCAAGGTCAAACTGCTCAGTGAGAAGTCCTATTGAAAGTATCTTTTTTTCTGTTTGACCAGGATGAGTCATGCCCATATGCATGGAGTGCATGTTCATTCTGGGATATTCGGGATCAGCTTGAAAAATTTTCGCAAGATAGAACAATCCATCCTCTCTGCTCTGTTTGGTAATGAGAGTGTCCGTTGCAAATATTATTGATAATTCAGCTTTCGTCAAAGAGACCCGAGACGCTTCTCCAATATGTCTGAGGATTTTTCCTTCTGCATTTGAAATATCTATAAAGCGAATATCCTTGTTTTTGGCATATTCCGTGAGCAAGGTATGAAGTGGATCGCCACTACCCATGTGGTGACGCATGGTTGTCCGACTTCCGGCTTCGACCGCACGCATGATGGTTTCACCTTTGTCTTGAAGGAATTTTTCCATTAGTGACTGGGCACGGTTAATGTTTTGTAATGTTGAATAAACGAGAACAATTCCGAGTATTAATGTGGCAACAAGCAAGCCGATTATTGGACGGGAAAAATGAAAAGATTGTGCCGAACGGGGAATATTATGCCTTTGATGATTATCAATAGTCATGATGAAGTGTTTGAGTCAATGCCGCTTTAAAGATAACCGTGGAGTATATTTATCGTTTCTGTCGCGCCTTGTTTCGGGCTTCCTTTAACAATGAAAAACAGAGCAGAGTTACAGGGGCCGTAAGAGTAGGTAATTATTAGACTGGTGTTTTGCAAAGTATGCGCCAGATATTTTGTTCCATTGGTTTACAGAAGCTTTTAAAGAGATTGAAGAGCAACAACCCTTATCTTGAAATGTTTGACTGCCTAATAATTGTACACCCAGGAGCGGTGTGGTGTCAATTTAATGGGCAGTGAACACGGATTGAAGAGGTCCTGGGAATACTTTAGAGATTTTGGTTCTCAACTCTAATATATGCAGATACTGGTAGAACAAAATAATCACGTCTATTGGCATCCATGTTGCTATTAACAATCTCAAAATAGATTGAAGATGATAAAGGCAGAGACCGTTGGTTTCGATATCCAATTATTTCAATCAGCACTCGAATAATAAATTTACATAAAAAATTAAGGAGATAACAATTATGAAACACATAATCCTGCTAATAACATTAACAAGTCTGCTTATTGCTGGTGGGGCGTTGGCAATGGGAGGTGATAGCCATGGAAGTCAGAGTATGACGGGTGACATGGCTGAAATGCAGCACGGTAGTGAGACACATGACGGGAACTTCAAGCATGAGGCCATGGCTGGTGACGTTCATGCGGAATTTCAAATTATGGATCTGGCCAGTATGAACATGAAAGATCCAGAGGGTAAAACTCATCATGTCATGGCCACCTTCATGCGTAATGGCAAAAAGATTGACAAGGTTGCCGGGAAGATAAAACTCATCTCTCCCTCCGGAAAAGAGCAGCTGGCCAGTTTGAAGGATTATGGCAGTGGAGTATTTGCCGCTAATTTTTCGATTGATCAGCCTGGCAAATGGGGTGTTGTCTGTCTTTTCAAAGACCAACAGGAGCAGCAAACTGTCAAGTTCTGGTACACCCATATGAAGATGTAGTTGCCTTTTCAAGTTTTGCCGACCGTAAAAATTCACATTCGGTTGACAAAGGTCTTGCCTTCGTTGATGGTGCTTTTTTATCTGATAAGGAAGGTGCCGGGCACATCTTTTACAATTGTGTTCCATGACGTGGTCTGATACCAGGAGATCCTTTTCGTGAAAATTACAACGAAATCCATTCAGCAACAAATTAAGAGTCTGAAAGTTATAGCTCTTCTCACGCTTATATCACTGAGCAACGGGTTTGTTCTCAACGATTTTAGCCATGCCAACCCATCAATGCTGACTCTCCAGGCAGCCGTCAAGGCTGCCCAGGAAAACGACCCCTGGCTGGTGCAGAATAAGCATTCTCAGGATGCCGTGGAATCAATGAGCGTTGCTGCAGGAACACTTCCTGATCCAACGATCTCATTAGGACTGGCCAATTTTCCCATTGACACCTTTGATATTAATCAGGAGCCCATGACCCAGGTCAAACTTGGCGTGACCCAGAGGATACCAAGGGGCGACAGTCTTGAGATTAAACAGCAACAGTTAAAAACCGTGGGAAGCCAGTTTCCCTTTCAACGGGAAGACCGTCGGGCAAATACGACTGTAACTGTGGGACAATTGTGGCTGGATGCCTATAAAGCTCAGGAAAGCATTGCCTTGATTGAAAAGGATCGTCCATTGTTTGAACAACTTGCCGATGTTGCTGAGGCCAGCTATTCAACGGCAATGGGAAAGACCCGGCAGCAGGATATTGTCCGTGCCCAGCTCGAGTTGACCCGTCTGGATGATCGGCTTGCAATGCTGCAGCAAAAAAAAGAAATGTTTCTTGAGGAACTATCCGGTTGGTTTCGTAACTATTTCCGTGAGGAATATACTGCTGACGTTTCTCTTGAACGTGAAGATCTAACCAGGACTCTTGAACTAGATAAGGATCTTCCTGAGATTGTTCTGCTGGAAAAGGAGTTATATATCATAGCGGATAAGATCGAACCCACCAGGTTGTACAGCTACTTCAGCGAGCATCCGGCTGTCCAGGTGATGGACCAGAAAACCCAGGCAAGCAAGCTGGGGATTGATCTCGCCCGGGAAAACTACAAACCGATGTGGGGGGTAAGTGCCAGCTACGGTTATCGGGACGATGGTTCTTCCATGGGTGATCGGGCCGATTTCGTCTCCTTGAGTTTGAGCTTTGATTTACCGGTGTTCACCAAAAATCGTCAGGACAAGGAACTACAGTCAGCTGTTGCACAGACGGAGGCGGTAAAGACTGGAAAGTGGGCGCTTATACGTAAAATGATAGCGGGTTTTGAAAAGAATCGAGCCCAGCTGAAGAGGTTTGATGAAAGACAGCGGCTCTATAGGGAACAGCTTTTGCCGCAGATGCATGAGCAGGCTGAGGCCTCCTTGACTGCATATACCAATAATGACGGTGATTTTGCTGAAGTTGTCCGAGCCAGGATAGCAGAGCTCAATGCACGGATTGCAGCTCTTGATATTGATGTAGAGAAGCAGAAGACGATAATCAGGTGGAATTACTATTTTATGAAAAGCACGGATGAAATCATCGCAGAAAAAATGGCAGAACAGTGAGTTGTGCAGATATGAGCCTTTTGCCCGATCCACGACTTTTTCAATAGTACTACCTTAGAAATGCTGGCTCATTCTATGAAAAAAACATGCCGCTGTTTTAAGGAAGATTAAAGTAATAATTTTGGCATGTTAAAGGAGAGTTTTAATGAAGAAGAATGTAGGAGTGCTGGTTATGCTAATAACCGGCGCTGTCATAGGGTGCTTGGTCACCTTGGCTGCATATCCCCATATCAGCGGTTTGATCAATGTCTCTGGACCATTGCAGATGTCAGATGTTGGTTCTGGTGAGAAAAAGCCACTTTACTGGGTGGCACCAATGGACGCTAACTACAGGCGTGATAAACCTGGAAAGTCGCCAATGGGAATGGACCTCGTTCCTGTTTATGAAGAAGGTGCGGGAGGGGTGGATTCCGGTCCAGGTACCGTTACCATTTCACCGGAAGTCGTTAATAATATGGGGGTGCGCACAGCATCAGCTGAACAGGCCGAGATGCACTCCAGCATACAGACTGTGGGCTACGTAGGCTATGATGAGGATCAACTGGTTCATATTCATCCACGGGTTAAAGGCTGGATTGAAAAGCTTTACGTTACGGCTGCGGGAGATCCGGTAAAAAAAGGGCAACCTCTCTACGATATTTACTCCCCGGAACTGGTTAATGCCCAGGATGAGCTGTTGCTGGCGTTGGACCGTAAGTCACCACGCCTTATAAGGGCTGGAGAGCTACGGTTACGTGCTTTGCGTGTTCCTCAAAAATTGATCGATAAACTAAAAAAGGGTGGAGCAGTCCAACAAAACGTTACTTTTTTTTCACCTCAAGAGGGTGTTGTCGACAATCTGGTAATCCGCGATGGATTTTATGTCAGTCCCGGCACGACTGTAATGTCTATCGGGGCACTCGATCAGGTATGGGTTGATGCGGAGGTTTTCGAACGTCAGGCCTCTCTTGTAAGTATTGGTCAGCCAGTTACCATGACGCTTGATTATTTACCCGGAAAGCAGTGGCAGGGAAGAGTGGATTATATCTATCCGACGGTTGATCCGCAGACACGCACAGTGAAGGTGCGACTGCGTTTTGACAACAGTGATTTTCTCCTCAAGCCGAACATGTTTGCCCAGGTGGTAATTCATGCCGACAGCTCAGAGAAATTACTCATAGTTCCAAGAGAGGCAGTCATCCGTACTGGCCGGAGCAATAAAGTTGTTTTAGCTCTTGGAGAAGGACGCTTTAAGTCGGTAAATGTTGAGGTCGGACGTTATGATGAGAACTCAGCAGAAATTCTCTCCGGATTGAAAGAAGGAGATGAGGTGGTTACCTCGGCTCAGTTTCTTATTGATTCAGAATCAAGCAAGACCTCAGATTTTAAACGAATGAATTATGATGAAACTGTTCAATCACCCACTAGTGTATGGACGGAAGCAACCATCAATACACTGATGGTGAAACAACGCAAATTAAATGCAACTCACCAGGCTATCAGCCAGTGGGGCTGGCCCGAGATGACCATGGATTTCAGCGTTGCCGAATCGGTTGACTTGTCTGCTCTGCAGGAGGGGATGCGGCTCCAAGTTGAAATATCTAAAACAGGTGATAACCAGTATCAAATCACCACCATTCATGTGCCCGGTAAGGAAGATACAAGAAGTCTGGAAGATCTGGACATGGGTGATATGAGTCTTGATGATATGAAGATTGAGTAAATGACCACACGCTGCAAGGGTAGCGTTTACAGGATAAATAAATGATTGAATCCATAATAGGCTGGTCGGTAAAAAACCGCTTTTTTGTACTGCTGGCTACGGCAATTTTAGTAGGCTTCGGTTTGTATTCACTTAAGAATACCCCGGTGGATGCCATTCCTGATCTCTCCGATGTTCAGGTCATAATCAAAACCAGATATCCCGGGCAGGCGCCGCAGGTCGTCGAAGATCAGGTTACCTATCCACTGACCACGGCAATGCTCTCTGTTCCGGGTGCCGAAGTGGTTCGCGGTTATTCGTTCTTTGGCGACTCCTATGTGTATGTAATATTTAACGAGAATACCGACCTTTACTGGGCAAGGAGCAGGGTACTGGAATATCTCAGCCAGGTTGCTCCATCCTTGCCGGACAATGCTAAGCCGCAGCTTGGACCGGATGCCACCGGAGTAGGTTGGGTCTATTTATATGCCCTTGTGGACAAAACAGGGAAACACGACATCAGTCAACTGCGATCCCTGCAGGACTGGTTTCTTAAATATGAGCTGCAGACCGTTCCCGGCGTGTCTGAGGTGGCCTCCGTGGGTGGCATGGTGAAGCAGTATCAGGTGAAGGTGAACCCTGACAAACTTCGTGCTTTCGACATTCCACTTGCCAAAATCCAGATGGCCATTAAGAAAGGCAATCAGGAGATAGGCGCCTCCGTTGTGGAGATGGCGGAGGCTGAGTATATGGTTCGGGCCACCGGATATCTTCAAAATGCCAGGAACCTTGGCAATATACCTCTTGGGGTTAACAAAAACGGGACCCCGATACTGGTGAAGGATGTTGCTGATGTGGAGGAAGGACCACAGATGCGCCGTGGAGTAGCGGAACTGAACGGTAAAGGTGAAACCGTTGGCGGTATCATCATTATGCGTTTCGGTGAAAATGCTCAGAAAACCATTGATGGTGTTAAGGCCAAACTTGAAGAACTTAAAAAAGGACTGCCTGAAGGAGTCGAGGTTGTACCGGTCTATGACCGCAGTGCTTTGATTGAACGGGCAGTGACAAATCTCTGGCACAAATTGCTTGAGGAGTTTGGTGTAGTTGCCGTGGTCTGCATGGTTTTTCTCTTTCATGTGCGCTCTTCTCTTGTGGCAATTATCAGTCTTCCGGTTGGTATCCTTACTGCTTTTATTGTTATGCACCTGCAGGGGTTAAATGCCAATATCATGTCACTGGGGGGGATCGCCATTGCCATTGGCGCGATGATTGATGGTGCCATAGTAATGATTGAGAATATGCATAAACATATGGAACGTACACCTCTCACAATTGCTAATCGTTGGAAAATTGTGGCAGAATCGGCAAGCGAGGTGGGCCCTGCGCTGTTCTTTAGTCTATTAATTATTACGGTCAGCTTTGTTCCGGTGTTTACCCTGGAAGCTCAGGAGGGCCGCATGTTTTCTCCACTTGCCTTTACTAAAACCTATGCCATGGCCGCGTCCGCAGCATTGGCAATCACCTTGGTACCTGTGTTAATGGGGTACTTCATTCGCGGAAGAGTAATGCCGGAGCATAAAAACCCTTTAAATCGGTTGTTGATCGCAATGTATTTACCGGTATTGCGAGGTGTATTGCGTTATCCCAAGATAGTTATTCTTGCCTCTGCTCTAGTCCTTGTTGTGGGGCTTTGGCCTCTTGATAAAATAGGCAGCGAGTTTATACCGCCTCTTGATGAGGGCGATTTGATGTATATGCCCACCACCTATCCGGGTATTTCCATAGGCAAAGCAAGGGAGCTGCTACAGCAGACCGATAAGCTTATTGCCACGGTTCCTGAAGTTGTATCGGTGTTTGGAAAGGTGGGGCGCGCGGAATCGGCAACTGATCCGGCTCCGCTGACCATGATAGAGTCATTTATTCAGTTAAAGCCAAGGGATAAATGGCGGCCTGGGGTGACAACAGCAAGCCTGAAGAAGGAACTTGATGGTCTGGTCAAATTTCCAGGGCTGACCAATGCCTGGGTTATGCCCATTAAAACCCGAATAGATATGCTGGCCACTGGAATCAAAACCCCGGTCGGGATCAAGGTTGCCGGACCAGAGCTGTCAGTGATCCAGGGAATTGGTCAGCAGCTTGAAACCATTTTGCAAAATGTTCCTGGAACTGCATCTGTTTATTCTGAAAGGGTTGCTGGGGGAAAATATATCAAGGTTGATATTCAGCGGGAGAAGGCCGCCAGGTATGGTCTTAATATTGCCGATGTACAACAGGTGGTCGCCACTGCAATTGGTGGTATGAATGTCACCCAAACCATTGAAGGACTGGAGAGATACCCTGTTAATCTTAGATATCCCCAGGAATATCGCAACTCTCCCGAGCAACTTTCGTTACTTCCAATAGTTACCATGAGCGGTGCACGTATTGCTCTTGCCGACGTCGCTGAGGTTTTTGTGGAAGATGGTCCTCCGGCGATAAAGAGCGAGAATGCTCGTTTGAATGGCTGGACGTTTATCGATATTGAAGGTGTTGATGTGGGCAGCTATGTGGTTGAAGCGCAAAGAGCAGTTGAAAAAGAGATAGAACTGCCCGCCGGATACTCTTTGAGCTGGTCCGGTCAGTATGAGTACATGCTTCGTGCTAAAGAAAAGTTGAGCTATGTTGTTCCTTTGACCATTGGCATCATTATAGTCCTTTTGTTCTTGAACTTCCGTAACTTTGCAGAAGTAGCCATCATCATGGGAACTTTACCGCTGGCAACAATCGGCAGTATCTGGCTGATGTATCTGCAGGGCTACAATTTTTCGGTTGCTGTATGGGTGGGATTTATAGCTCTAGCTGGTGTTGCTGTGGAGATAGGCGTAATTATGTTGGTGTACCTCAATCAGGCATTTCACCGGATGGTGAGCGATAGCCTTAAGGAAGGTCTGTCGCCCAGCGTCGACCGCCTTTCAGAAGCTGTAGTTCATGGTGCCGGTATGCGTGTCCGTCCGGTTATGATGACCGCCGCTGCGATTATTGCGGGTCTGTTGCCCATTCTGTTTGGCAGCGGAACCGGTTCCGAGGTAATGAGCCGCATTGCTGCACCAATGGTTGGTGGCATGGTAAGCTCAGTGCTGCTTACCCTTTTAGTAGTTCCTGCTCTTTTCTATCTCTGGCGTAAACATACCCTAAGAAAGTTTGCGGTGCGTGGGTAGGTGATGGTCTGTGAGCTCCAGATTGATATAGCGAGAAGAGGGTGGCTCTCTTCTCGCTATCTACAAGATTACGCAAGTAATTGCTGTAGGGTGCGGTAGTCAGTTTTACCCGTACCAAGAACCGGAATCTCGGAAATTTTCTCAACTCTTCGAATATTATGCAGAGGAGATAAACCCCCATTTTTTAGTGTCATATTAATAAGATCCCTTTCAATATTGAACGTGGTAAAAAGAACAATCTCAGGATGGCCATCAATCGCTGTTGCTTCCACCGCAATACTAGGTCCAGAGGTTTCGGCATCGTTATATTTTTTTAATAATACATTTTCAATAGCTGGCAGTGATATCATCTCTCCCGCTAATTTTATGAACCTTTTTTGTCTCCCTTTAAAGGTGAGAATATTCTCTCTGTCCTCACTGACAAAATCACCAGTGTCATACCACCTCTTTCCTTCAAAGTTGAGAAATCCTTTGCCTGTCGTGTCGTTGAGGTAACCATTGAAGATGCTTTTGCCTCTGACCAGCAGAAGACCCTTTGTGTTACGAGGAACTCTTTTATTCGATTCCGGATCGACGATTGCGTATTCTATGGATGGTAGCATGCTGCCAATAGTCCCTTCTTTTATATGTCCAGGAACATTGATGCTTACCAGGGGAGAACACTCAGTTATGCCATACCCTTCGCAGAGGACTGCCTTCGGGGAGACTGCTTTCAGCTTGTTATAAATATGGGATGGGCATTTTTCCGCTCCAGTGAAGACGAGTTCAAGGTTTCTAAGTTGCCTGGGCGAGCCGGATTGAAGAATACCGTCTATGAATGTTGGCGTACCGATTGTCATGGAAACTTTGTATTCATCTATTAATTTTGCGAGGATTACTGGTTCCGTGGGATTGGCATGAAAAATAGTTTTCAAGCCCATGCACAATGGAAGAATTATCGTGCCAACTAGTCCTAGCGAATGGAAAGGAGGCAGCATTCCCAATAAGCTGGAATTTTCCTTGAATGTTACAATGCTTGAAAAATCAACCATATTTGTGAGAATATTCTGGTGTGTTAGCGGTACTGCCTTGGGTTGTGATTCTGAGCCGCTGGTGAACAAAATAGCTGCAGTTTCAGACACTTTTGTTTTACGAAGTGTTTTTGTTAAAAGATAACTTTTTGCCAACGCAGAAATCTTATGAAAAGGAGTAAGGGAGGCTGCAACTTCATCTAAGAATACCCAATTCACTAGTAATTTCGACAGGTCAACTCCCTGCTGCTCTTCTATTTTCATATATAATTTCTTAACTGTCAGTATTGTTTTGGTTTTGGTTATCTTTACCCCATGCGCCATATTACCGATACCACTGGTCCAGTTGAACATAACTGGGGTCTTGCCGCATAAAATGGTAGTGAGGTAGGTGGTTGATGCGACCACACTGGCCGGCAGAAGTATGCCAACATTCTTTTCAGTAATATTTTCAACACATGGTCGTAGTGCGAAAATCGCCGTCAACAGGTTTCTATAGTTTTTCGCACCTGAAATTTGATCTGCAAAAAGAATCTTTCCTGGATTTTTTTTGGCCTGATTTAGAAAAATTTCCGCAATTGTTGCACCTTTCTCAAAGCGCGGTGGCTCTTTTTCATTCTTAAACCATTGCTGCGCAATTTTTGAGATTTGTAATTCTTCGGCTCCTGTGGCTGTCCGGTTGCTGGCAGCTAGGATGCAATCTTCAACTGTCGTTAGAGCTGAAGAATCATTAATTGTAGCGCCAAACTCGCTCTCAAGCCAGGCCACAAGTTCCATTAAGGTGAGACTGTCTATGGCGAGATCTTTTGCTAGGCTGTCGTTCTCTTTCACTTCGTATCCCACAACATCATTGAGTTTGGTAATGACCTGTTTCTTGATCGTTGATGCGATATGGTCAGTATTTCTTTTCGTCTTTTGAGATGTCGGCTCTTCTAGGATTCGTGGACGTCGGCCCTGCCACCAAAAATAGGGGACATATGTGTTCGACTGTATTTTTTGATTATAAAAATTCTCAAGATGAGCATTTATTGTTCTCCGGTCTGGAAGAGAAGAAGTTACTCCATCTTTAACAAGTTCTATGGTCACCTCTCTTTTAGGCATGAAAAAGATTCCATTTGCCAGTACTGCCCATAATAATTTCCTGAAATTATGGAAGATGGAAGGGGCTGGACTCGTGGCCCTGCTAAAGCTACTGCCCCACAGGCCAGTGGTTCGCACCAGCACAATTTGCGTTTCCGGTACTTTTTTGAGGATACTTTCAACACCTGAATTTCCGGCAAGGTCCTCTTTTGCTGATCGATAAAGTCGACCGGCCGGATAGAGTATGATCCTATCACCCTGACGCAGATGACAAATGACCTTGTCGAGGGCTTCTCTGACCTTTTCTCGACCACTTCTGCCGTGCTTGTGGAGATCGGGCAGGGTGATAGGATTCACCAGCTTCATGATTTGACGGATAACGGGTTTCGATACCTGGTCAACATCGGAGAGTGGTCGCGGGCTATGGTTTTTATAAAGGCAAGACATCACAATCACAGGATCAATGATGGCTGGATGGTTGGGGAGAAAAAGAACTCCTTTGGTGTCATCAAGATCTAGTGAATTCATGCCACGAACGTGTATTGAGTATCTCAAAGATAAAATTTGTCGTAACAGCCAACCCAAAACCGGTCTTCCCGTTTCCTCGCTATAGCTGGTAAAGAGAAGAAGCAGGATTCCGGCGCCACAGGCTAAGGCTCCCAGCATCATCATTATTGTGGAAGGAGAACATGCGGGATGAATGAGGCTGAAAACAAAACCCGATAATAATATGGCGACAAAACAACAAAAATTTGCTGTTGCCAGAACTCGACCCTTTTGTGACGCCGCAGGGTGCACCTGGAGAAAACTGGCAACCGGAATCAGGAAAAATCCTCCTGCAATTCCTGTTACGGACAACGAACCCGCAAGGAGCCATTGCTGCAAAGCAACAGGCATATAGATGGTGAGCCCCGCAAATGCAAGGCCTGCTCCAATTCCGAGTGCGGCAATGACAAGATGGCGTGACCATGTTTGCATCGACATCTGTCTGGCCACCAGAATAGAGCCGATGCAGATGCCAAGAGTCAATGTCATTGACATGAGACTTGTTGCTGTCTGGGTGATATCAAGTTGTTCCAGACCAAATACATTAATTGTCAAAACAACAAGCGACGCCAGAAAGTAGAAAAATGTGTCTGCAATGATTGCCGTACGCAAGTGTCTGTCCCGGATAATTTGGGAGAGGTCTCTGATTGAGCTGATTGGCCCCAGCCATGGCAGGGGAGTTGTATTGCCGGAGGCTGGTCTGCTATATGCACCAAGGCTTATGATAAAACCAATGACGGCGACGAAAACGACGATACATCCAACAAGCAAATTGCCAAAAGGAAAGACCTGTGTCTCCATCCAGTTTTGGTCCAGAGAGATACCGGAGAGAGCAATACCCGCTAAGATGGCCAGGGTCGTTGTCAGCTTGAGAATAGCATTTGCTCTTGGTACATAATTTTCCGGATATAACTCCGGAATTGAGCCGTTGAGGGCTGGGTTAAAAAAAGCTGATTGTGCGCCCATGAGAAATACCATGGCAAGAATACATATCCAGTTGCCGCTTATCAGACCGATGGCTCCGATCAGCATGGCAATGACTTCCAGTGCTTTGGAGCCTATTACTACTTTCTTTTTAGGGAGCTTGTCCGCCAGCCAGCCGGCATAGGAAGAGAAAAGAATAAAAGGAAGAGCAAAGAGTACAGTGGCATAGCCCTGAAAATGACTGAGACCCGAAGATACTGCAATAAGCAAAACAGCCTGTTTGAAAAAATTATCATTGAAAACACCAAGACAGTAGGCACCTGCCATTGCCAAGAATTTTTTTCGGGCAAAGTGAACAACCTGCTTCTCGGTTTCTATATATCTCATGGTCAAACTCCTGTAAGTATTTTGAATGATGAGTTTTTTAGCATAACTCGTATACTGATGCCACCGCCGATTGATTAAGGACATACGGACTGATCATGGATGAATGTGGTGTTTTTGAGAAAGTGTATAATGTGTTTGATGACGATGTTTTTATTCATGATGAAGGTATGACTTGCATCAACGACAATATGGTCTTTCATTCCTGTAAGTCTGGTTTTTTCTATCGAGACCTTACCATCGTTATCTCCTTTGATTAGAAGTGATAACAATGAGTTGAAAGAGCGTCGTCCCGCTATTATTCCAGTGGGGAAGGAGATGGTTCCTAGTCTGTTGACAAAAGAGTCGGGAGAGGTTGATAACTGTAGCGCGGCAGGGCCCATTACCTTTCCAAATATTTCATATTTTTGGCCATGGTCTATAATCTCGCTTCCAAGGTTTGGCGGTGCCACCATGACTATGCGGCCAATATGCATTGGCGAACGCTCGGAAAGATATTTTCGGACTATTATTCCACCCATTGAATGAGTGACAAAGTGGATAGGTGCTTTCCTGGTCGAGGATCGTTGAACCACAGGAGCTACATATTGTTCAGCTATTTGCTCAATTGACAGTCTTGTTGACGGATAATTGATGTTTTCAACATGAAAGCCAATCTTTACTAATTTCCTTTCCAGAAATTTCATGGAGCCAGAGGTGCGACCAAGGCCATGCAACAGGATGACGGTATCTTTTTGCTTGTCTTCGCATACGGCCGTGATGGTTTTTCGTAATGCCTGAGACGCAGGAAACGAAAGAACGGAGCAGGCGGTATGAGATGGATATTTCGTGGTTTTCATGGGGACTAACTCGTCTTGGAATGAGTAGTATGTATAAATATTCTGAATGCACCTGGTGCTTAGTATGAGAAGAACTGTTTGAATATTTTGTTTTCATCGAACGAGAGAGTGCGGTAATTCACAATCCTGTATCCATCGTTCAGGTCATCCGCTTTCTCGATACTTTCTGAAGCATCCTGAAAGAAAGAGATCGCAACATGATGGTTGGGGATGCAGGTGTCCAATAATTTTGCCTGGACCGATTTTCTAAAAACTAAAAGAATCAATATAAAAGCGGCTACAACAATTATAGAGATAACGGCTGTATCTTGTTTGTTATGCTCTCGCATGATCTCTCTCCTTTGTATGGTTTTGTGAATAATGTTTCTTCTTTACCTCCATTTATCACAAAACATGCCAATCCTGATGTTTTCCGATATGTATTGAAAATTATTCTTTATATCCGACGACGCGAACCTGGTTGGTCTAGGTGGTTAACTCAAGGCGTTGACATTTGGTGAACATGGGGTGTACATTGAATGAACATTAGGAGGGAGATGTGAACGAAACTGAACGAATCTTTTTTTATAAAATTAGAGATGCCATCTTTTCTAACCCCTTTGGCAAGACAAGATTGGCTATTGATCTCTCGGCCACGGGTCTGTCGGAAAGCACAGAAACCCGTGAGGTGCTCAAGAAGCTCATAGATAAAGTTGAGCGAACAATAAGAGACGTTACAGAGCGGTGTCAGAATGATAAGGTGAACCTCACCCGGGAAGAATTATTACTTTTGCGGTTTGCCAAGTTATTTCATGTATTTCATCTCTTTAGCAAAGATTATGATGAGCATATTCAACAACAGATTAAATATGGTGATGAAAGGTGTGCTGTTTCTTTTGCAGGCGAGATTCTCAAGGTATTAAATAACTACGGGTTTAATGCTGCCGAATCGAAGCGGTTCATGGCTCTTTTCTTTCAAATGAGAAGGGCTTTCTTTTTTATAAAGAAAATTGCAGGCAGCAGCATTTCTGTCAGCAATTTGAGAAGAGCGTTATGGAACAATATCTTTACCCGTGACATTGAGCTTTATGATCAGCACCTCTGGAACAGAATGGAAGATTTTTCCACCCTGATATTAGGTGAAACAGGCACCGGGAAAGGGGTGGCTGCTGCGGCGATAGGAAGGTCGGGATATATACCTTTTGATGATAAAAAGTCCATTTTCAGTGAGAGTTTTGCAAAAACCTTTGTTTCAATAAACCTTTCTCAATTTCCAGAACAACTCATCGAGTCGGAACTGTTTGGTCATAAAAAAGGTTCATTTACCGGAGCAGTGGATGCTCATGATGGGATTTTCAGTAGATGCAGCCCATATGGTGCAATATTTTTAGATGAAATTGGTGACGTCTCAGTACATGTGCAGATAAAATTATTAAGAGTCCTCCAGGATCGTCTTTTTTCTGCGGTTGGAAGTCACATTGCCGAAAAGTTTCAGGGAAGGGTTATTGCGGCAACAAACCAGTCTTTGGATACGGCCAGGAAGGAAGGGCGGTTTCGGGAAGATTTTTATTACCGTCTGTGCTCAGATGTTATCGAAGTACCTCCGCTTAGGAAACGCTTGGCTGAGAACCCTGGTGAACTTCTGGAGATCCTGACCATTACAATCAATCGAATACTTGGCAAACATTCTGAAAATCTTGCAGCTTCTGTTAACCAGACTATTACAGAGAACCAGCCGGAAGGCTATGCCTGGCCTGGAAATATCCGCGAGCTCGAGCAATGTGTACGACGAATTCTACTTAATGGCAATTATAGATGGCAGTCATCTGATGAAAAAAATGATAATGGCAATTTACTGCCGAAAAAGATGAAAGAAGGGGCGTTCACTGCATCTGAAATGCTTTCCCAATATTGCCGAGTGCTTTACGATGAGCACAAAACGTATGAAGCGGTTGCAAGGATAACAGAGTTAGACCGGCGCACCGTTAAAAAATATATAAGTACTGAAAACTGAGCTGAGTATGAATCTGAAAATCAAGATCAAACATGGAAGATTATCTATTGTTGCGGGTGTGATCTTTGTTTCTTTTCTTGTCCGGATGATTCTGGTGTCTGATATTGCTGTCAATGCAGCACCTGCTTCGGCCAGCGACGTATTTGAGCAGGAACAATATAAAAGTATCTCATTTGAAATAATTGAGCATGAGTTGACCTCCGTTCATCACGGGAAAAGCGGGGCATATATCTTCGAGAAAGGGGAGGAGGCCTTGCTGGCAAGAGCATGGCTTTCCGATCATGCAGTCAGGTCCATAGATGTGCAATATTTTATATGGAGTAGTGATAATATAGGAATTCTTGCCGCAGAAACGCTACTCAGGGCTGCCGATCGTGGTGTTAAAATACGTGTTTTGGTGGACGACCTTCTGATTGATGCTCCGGATAAAATCGTGATTGCCCTTAATGCCCATCCCAATATTCAAATACGTATCTACAACCCGAAGCATTCTGTGGGCGTGAATGAGATAAAGAGATTGTTCAACATCGTGACCCAGTTCCGCTCAGCAAACCAACGAATGCATGATAAAACCTTTACGGTAGATGGTCGTGTCAGCATTATAGGCGGGAGAAATATGGCCGATGAGTATTTTGATTATGATCATAAATACAACTTCCGTGATCGTGACATTTTCCTTCTCGGACCTGTTGTGAGAAGTGTGCAGGATAATTTTGAAACATTCTGGGGTTCTAAACACTCGGTGCCGATCAAGAAATTGTTGAAGAAAGTAGACTCATCTCTCTCTCAGGAGGAAATTTGTACAGTTTATTCAGAGCTGCATGAATATGCCCGTGACCCGGAAAATTTCAAAATGGAAGTTCGATACGCCCTCTACAATCTTCATCAAAAATTTAAAAACATAGAAGAGCTTATTGTCTGGGATGACATAACCTTTACTCATGATATCCCAGGTAAAAACACCAGCAATTCATTGAGTGGCGGAGGGAGCAGTACTCAAACATTAATTGAGGCAATATCCGGTGCGCAGGAAACAGTGATTATCCAATCACCCTATTTGATTATGCCAGAAGGAGGTGTGGAATTTTTTAAAGAGCTGGTGAAACGTGGAGTGACTGTAAAAATAAGTACAAATTCGCTTGCTTCTACCGATAATTTGCAGGCATTCAGTGGCTATGCCAAACAACGGAATGAGATATTGGAGGCAGGGATTGAAGTGTTTGAGTATAAGCCTGATCCTGCTATTCAACGAGATCTTATTGAACGATACGAAGTGCTTGAAGAGGAGGTGCCAACCTTTGCCATTCATGCAAAGACGATGGTCATCGATCATGAGCTGGTCTTCGTAGGTACCTTTAATCTTGACCCGAGATCAGCAAATCTTAATACTGAAGTTGGAGCCTTGATTAAAAATAAACGTCTCGCCAAACAGGTTGAAAGTGCTATCGCCAGAGATATGCTTCCAGAAAACAGCTGGAATGCAGCACTGGAAAGTCCGGATAGCAATGCGTCTTTCGGGAAGCGGTTTAAGGTATTCTTTTGGCGGCTTCTTCCACTTGATCCTATCCTGTAAAGCTATTTGTATTTTCTCATTCTTCCCCTTCCATACTACTGTGTTTGGTAATGCAATATTCGAAGAGATTTTCGTATTCCTGAGAAAGCCTCTCCAGGAATAGTATTGAAGTTTCACTGCGCTGCATGTGTTTTCCAATGATTACATCGCAATTAAAAGGTACGAATAAAGCCTCGCCTTTTGGCAGCGATTTGCCCAGACCATGCATGACAACCGGAATCACAGGGGTATCTTTTCTGTCTTTAATGAGATAGTGGATTCCTTTTTTCAATCTGCTCATTTTTTCCGGTTTTCCACGGCTTCCTTCTGGAAAAATGAGGAGAATTTGATTGTTGTCCAGTGCCTTGTGACAATTGGCAAAAAGCAATTCCTGCTTGGTCTTGCCTGAGCGATCAAGTGGGATGATACCTATAACATTTAAAGACAACCATGAGGTGAGACGATTTCTTAGAAAATAGTCTGCTGCAGCAACGGGGCGAATATCGGGGATTTTGAGTATCGGATACATGCTCATGAGGACAAGGGTGTCCAAGTGGCTGTTATGATTTGCAGCAAGAATCGCAGGTCCCTGCATGGGCAGGCGTTCTTTGCCAACAATATTTAACCCTAACCCCAAGAAAATGAGAGGCTTAACAAATAATCCAAAAAATAATATCTTTAGAATTTTCTCCACAGCTCAGTAAATCAGATAGTAAATGAAATGGAAGAAAAGTGGAGCGGTAAAAGTTAAACTGTCCATCCTGTCCAGTATTCCACCGTGTCCTGGAATCAAGGTTCCACTATCCTTGATTTTGAGATCTCTTTTTACCGATGAAATAACTACATCCCCAATAAAACCCGCACCGGCAATGAGCATTCCTGCAATAAGTCCTTGATACATAGAGAGCGGTGTTAGAAAAGGAGCAACAAAGACACAACATGATGCGGTAGTGCCTATGCCACCTAAAAATCCCTCCCAGGTTTTGTTGGGGCTCACTTTGGGAATTATTTTATGTTTGCCGAATTTTTTTCCCCAGACATACTGGCAGATATCATTGAATTCTGTTAGAAACAGAACGAATAATACCAGTCCAATGGCTCCTGCACTTTCGTTTTTTTCTGGTAAGACAAGTAAATAGGCAACATGGCTGAGGCAAAACACTGTAAGCATTAAGGCCCAATGAATAATGCCTGCAGCTCGTATAAACCCTTTTGTATCACCGACCAGAACCATACGGAAAGGCAAAAGCAAAAACATATATACCGGAATAAAAACGATAAACATGCCGTACCATCCACACCAGACCCAGAAATATTGTATTGGAATTGCAATATATGCAAAAAAAACAGTGTGACGGTCCGATTGACGTAGTGGGACAATTGACAGAAATTCCTTTAAAGCCAAAAAGCTCAGGAAAGCAAAAAAAATGACAGTTGTGGTTTTGTTGATCATGAGCGCGGAAAACAGGATCGCAATCATGATCCACCACGACCGGATACGAAGTTTTAATTCGGTATAATCCCTGTCTGAATATCTGCGATTGAGACTGAAGTAAACGGCAGATGCAATGGCCAAAAGGGCAAAAACTGCTAACATCGTATAGAACGAATGTGGAGGGAGTGTTTGCATCAGGAATTTGTCTCTAAATATTTATACGCTGCCAAGGATCTGCGCCAAATGGTGACCAGGCAACCTGTTGTTATTAAAATCAAAGCGATAACAAGTGAATAGGAATGATGCCATATCAACTCTTCTATGAGTGAGAGAAGGCAGGCAATCGTCATAATCGCCATGCGATGCTGTTTGGCCATTGGCCCCCTGAAATCAACAGGCGCCCCAATTGAGACAGATAGAGTTCGTATATATGCTGTCATTATAGCAAGTATTGCCGAAAGCCATCCAAGCCATGGGCCCCAGTCATTTATTGTGATCGCATAGCCTGCAGCAACAAGGATTAACGGATCAGAAATTCGGTCGGGAATATCATTGAATAACTCACCGGAGGGTGTTTTTTTGCCACCCTCAACAGCCACCATTCCGTCAAACAGATTACACAATAATCTGCACTGAATCGCTATGGCAGCACCCAGCAGTAAAACACCAGCTTTCGCACCAGAATAATATGGGAAGCAGTACAAACACAGGGCCGCTAGCGCTGCGAAAAACACACTCGCAATAGATATTCCATTTGGAGTGATATTTATTTTTGATAAGGTTTTTGCAATGTTTTTGGCAATTTGTGTCTTGCGAACTTTCAGTGGTCTCCGACCGCTCTGTTTCTCTAATCTATCAGTAACCATCTTTTCTCTGTTGGTCTGCAGGCGACGTTGAGCAAAGTGCCTGCCTTGTGATTACATGCAAAATGTAAAAAACATTTGCTAACGAATATGAACGGTTATGGTGCCAATGATCTCATCCCCCAGTAGAGAGAAACTTAAAAATAAAAAACCTCAATAGCAAGAAAAAGATTTAGCCCGAACTCCCATGAGCATTGAGCCAATTCGGCTGCAGCTTCTAGTTTTCTAGTTTTAAACCTCTTGCAAAACGGTCTTTTTGTATAATTTCTCTAGGGTCATCCTCGTGGATGAAACTTCTTGTGAACATTTTTCAGACGTTCCTGGTCGATGTGGGTATAAATTTGGGTTGTGGTGATATCTGAATGACCAAGCATCATCTGTACGGCCCTCAGATCTGCGCCGTTAGCCAGCAGATGCGTGGCAAAGGAGTGACGCAGCATATGTGGAGAGATGTTTTTGCTTATGCCGGCTGCTATGGCAATTTCTTTAAGGATTTGCCAGAAACGCAGGCGCGTCATGCAGCTGCCGCGATTGGTGACAAAGAGGTAGTTACTCCTTTTGCCCCCGAGAATATGAGAACGTCCGCTGTCCAGATAATTTTGTATTTTGCCTTTTGCTGCCTCGCCAAAGGGAACGAGACGCTCCTTGTCTCCTTTGCCCATGATACGGACAAAACCAGCATTGAGGTTACAGGCAACTAAAGGGAGCTGAACAAGTTCCGTGACTCTCATTCCGGTTGAATAGAGCAGGAAAATCATGGCCAGATTACGGTTAATGATGGGAGAAGAGACTGCTGGAACAGCAAGGAGCCTGTTAATTTCAGTCGAGGTAAGCGCTTTCGGCAGTGTTCGTCCACTTTTAGGTAAATCGACAGAGAAAAATGGATTGAGGTCGACTACTTTTTCCTCACAAAGAAAAATAAAAAAGGTTTTTAGCGCTGAAATTCGCCGGGCATTGGTTCGATGTGAAATTCTCTTTTGACGTGCGTTTTCAAGATAACGATGGATGATCGTTATATCGACATTCTGGGGATGTTCTATTCCTTTGGAGGAGAGAAAGGAGAGAAAAGATTCAATATCTGCGCCGTATGCCTTGACAGTATTGTCGGCAAGACGCTTTTCCGTAACGAGATACCAGTAGAATCTTTCATGGAGACCATGGAAAAATTCCGGCAGAGATGGTTTTTGCGTATCGTTTGTCAGGGGTCCGGTATCGTCGATGAACAGGCAATGGTCAGGCTGTCCACCTGAACATTGCTGGTTCGATTAGGAAGCTTTTTTCATGCGATTGAACTTGCGAAGTTTTCTTCGTGCTTCAGCCTGCTTGCGGCGTTTTTTTACGCTGGGCTTCTCATAGTATTCGCGGCGCTTCAATTCTCTTTTTATACCATCGATCTGCAGTTTTTTCTTCAGTTGTCTGATGGCGTATTCAAGGTCTCCACGAACTTCAACTTCTATCATTGTTTGCTCCGTTTAGCGGTTTTTATCTCTAAAGTATATTAAAAAGTCATTGATATACGATCCAATTTCATCCACAATAACCTATTATCTATATATGAGTCGTTGCACGATGTCAATATCTTTTTCAAATGTAACTGTTTATGGGGGATACAATATGTTACAGGTAAGCAATTGATTTGTAAGTATAAAATGTACAGTGTTTGTGGTTCGATGAAATAATTTGATTCAATTTCAAAGAGTGTTTGCCTGGCTGATTCCCCGAGAAGGCAATATCTGTAAAAATGTGTTAAAAACATTGTAGATCAATTAAAACGTGTTATCTCTTCTTAGAAGAAGCAGTTCTTGTTGAGGGCAGTGATCTGTCAGGTTGGCAATAAAGAGTAAAAAAACACATTCCAGACGGAAGGAGAAAGGATATGCAGAAAGCCAAACTACGTATAGCCTTGCTTGCGGGGGGGCGATCAGGGGAGCGTGAAGTATCGCTGATGGGGGCTGCTGGTTTCGAAAAAGCACTTGATCCAGAAAAATTTGACGTCACTCGATATGATCCGCTAACGGATCTTGGGAAAATAGCGGACGATAAAGATTCAATTGATTTTGCCTTTATCCTTCTCCACGGACGATGGGGGGAAGATGGCACCGTACAGGGATATCTTGATCTGCTTGATATACCCTATCAAGGTTCTGGTGTACTTGGCAGCGCCCTGGCCATGGATAAAAATCTAGCGAAGGAATTATATAAACTCAATGGAATTCCCGTGGCTGACTGGGTAATAATTGACAAAAAAAACAATTTTTCACCTGAAGAACTTGCATCGCAATTAGGCTTACCACTTGTTGTTAAACCAGTTGCTGACGGATCAAGTCTTGGTATGACTATTGCTCAAAACCTTGCAGAGCTGGGTGTCGGAATCACCAAAGCATTGAAGCATGGTGGCAGGGTTATGATTGAGCGCTTTGTGCAAGGCAGAGAAGTTACCGTTGGCGTATTGGGAAATGATGATCCTACCGCGTTGCCTCTAGTTGAGATAATACCAGGAGAGGAGTTCTCTTTTTTTGACTACAACGCCAAATATGAGCCAGGGGCAACAACTGAGATCTGTCCTGCCGAGGTCAGTGCCGAAATTACTGAGAAAGCTCAGAAGTTGGGCGTTGCAGCACATCAGGCATTACAGCTGCGGGGATATTCACGAACGGATATGATACTCTCTGAGAAGGGGCAGTTATATGTATTGGAGACAAATACCATACCGGGCATGACGCCGACCAGTCTCTTTCCTCAGGCGGCAGCAGCCTACGGCCTTGATTTCCCTGCAATGCTTGAGAAACTAATTGAGCTGGGCCTTGAGGGACGGGAGGGTGCGCAGTAGGGAGGGTAAAGGGCGTAAGAGATAGGGGGGCAATAGATTGTTAGATGAGTATTCGTGATTCCCCGTGAAAGATGTTTACCCTTTCCGGTCTTGCGTAGGCTGCAAGAGTGGCGCCGGCGCGCTTTGCGATTGCAAGACCAAGAGATGACGGCGCCGTTCTCGACATGATAATGGGGATGCCGATACGGGCACATTTCAGTACCATGTCGGATGTTAGCCTACCCGTTGTGTAAATAGCACCATTGGCTGGAGCCTTGCCAAGCAGAATCGCGCCAAGGACCTTGTCGACGGCATTGTGTCTGCCGACATCTTCGTAGAATGCCTGAAGCTTGCCTTCTGCCCAAAGTCCGCAGCCATGAACGCAATGAGTTTGTGGTCCCAGTGGAGAAGCCTGTAAAACTGTGAGGATGAATTCTTTTATTTCCGGAAAGGTTATGGTTGCTTCCTGCAGCGGTTCAAATGCACCTTCCAGCATTTCTTTGGAAATTTTGCCGGTACCACCGCATCCCGAGGTAATAATTACCTCATGGGACGATGTCTCATCCACATCTGCGTAGACGCCTATTCTACCATCCGGGCAGACTAAAACCTCCACCACTTCTCCAGGTTTTTTGATGTATCCCTGCCCAAAAAGAAAGCCGACGCCAAATTCCTCCAAGCCCACGGGTAAGACCATGGAAGAGCCGATGTGCAGATCGTTGAGAGAGACGGCGTAGGGTGTTTCCAGGGCAAGGAGTTCCTGCTGTTCGTCCATACCATGAGGTGTTATTACGACGCTTTTATGTTTTACTGTCGGATTGTTGTTCATGATAAGAAAATAATGATAATTAGAGAAAATAAAAGAGAATTTATGGAATACCAATGTTAGACATGGTTCTGTTTTTTGGCCTGGAAGATGTGCTGGCTATAAAATTATTGGAACATTTCATTACTTCAGCAGGCTCAGGCGGGAGTTGAACTCATCCGGTGTAAATGAATAAACCTGAGTCCCATAGCATTCTACGGCAAAAGAGGCACAAGCACTTCCCCTCCTGCAGCTTTCTTCAAGAGTGTTGCCCTCGGCCAAACTCTTCAACAGTCCGCCACGATAAGCATCGCCAGCGCCAGTGGGATCTACCACTTCTTTTGCAGGAAAAGCCGGGATTTTTAATGCCATGGTTTGCGTATAGAGGAGTGAGCCAGCATCGGCAAGAGTGACAACTGTGGAACCCGCCCGTTCAAGAATTTCTTCTCTTTGCTTTTGGGTCTTGTTGATTATGAGGTTCATTTCATAATCATTAACCATGAGCAATCTGCATTTGTCTATGCAGAAAAGAACTTCCTCGCTTGGTAACAGAGGCAAAGCCTGTCCTGGATCAAAAATATAGTCAATGCTTTTTTCCACACATTTCTTTGGGTATTGGATCATGTCTTCCAGGTTACCAGGGGAGATGATGAGTAGCGTGTCTTTGGCAAGCGAATCAAAATCAAGTTCAGAAGAATATTTCATTGCTCCTGAATTAAAGCAGGTTATTTGATTGTCATCTCTGTCGGTGGTAATAAATGCGCAGGCAGTCCATTCATCTTCAAATACCCGCAGCCGCGCAGTGGTGATACCATTTTGATGCAGCCACTCTAAATAACGGTGGTGATCTATGCCCACGGCGGCACTGATTTCCGGTTCACCTCCCATAAGTTTGAATGCATAGGCAATATTTCCTGCGGTACCACCAAAGTTTTCAACCATGCCGTTAACCATGAAACAGACATTGATCTCATGAAGCTTGTCGGCAAGGAAATGATCTTTGAAATACTCTGGAAACTCCATGATTCTGTCATATGCCAAAGAGCCCGAAATGAGTATCTTCATTCTTTTCAGTTATCCTAAATGGTTAGAGAATAAAACATTTAGCACCAAATCGTTAAACGATGAATAGATGATGAGTGAGTTTCTTCATCTACTAATACCCTGCTGGGTGTTTAATGTAAAGAAGTGAAGAGTTGGAATGGGCGAAGTCGAGATGTTGAATTATGAAAATGTGGAAAAATAAAAAAGCCGAACACTATGTGGCCGGCTTTTTTATTTACGTTAAGTGTACTCAGTTATTTTTTGTTGCGTCGACGTCTTAAGCCGGCAAGGCCAGCAATCCCAGTACCAAAAAGCAGCATGGTTGCTGGCTCAGGTACCGGAGCGGAGTCTACAGAGTTATATGAAAAATCATAGTAGCGGAGGCCAGCAGGATCATTATTGTTATAAACAGTGAGACCAGCAAAATCGCCAAACCCACCAAAGTTATATTCATTATATCCTGTTAAAAGTGTTTGAGCTATAGAAGTGACCAGATTTCCTGAAAAGTCAAAGAAATCTATATTGATATCAACAGGAGCGTCAGCATAGCCCATCGTCCAGCTGATGGAATCAGCCAAAGAGTCAAGCAGGAGAGAAAGTGGAGCCTGATTCCCTGGCTGTGGCAGAATAGTATTGAATCCGTTAAAAGCGGCGACTGTCAGTGAGCCGGATGGCGCTAAGGCCAGTGGAGAATTGGGAGAACCTACAATTCCTGTGCCGCTGACGGTTTGACCATCAAAGGTTTGAGCAAATGAACCTCCTGGTGCAGTAATTAACGTCCCGGTTGTTGCACCGCTGAGGTCAATATCAACTATGGCGGCGAACACCTGTGAATGTAGTAATAATGTCATTGCCAGTACACAGATTAAGCTAACTCGATTTTTCATTGATCTCCTCCCTCTCTTGTGAGTTGTGTGCCCTGCTCAGTATGTTGTTTGCTAATGTAGTAAATGTCAGGTGAAGCATTCTTCTTGGACAAGAATAACGATTAAAATGCAATATGTATGCCAGCGTCTTTTGGATAGGATTTGTTAAGTATTTCTAGATGTATTTGGTATATGTATGGTTACGACAATTTATCAGATTACGAAATTCCGGAATCTGCTGTGTCTTTTCCCGGAAAAAAGGAGTATTGATATGCTCCAGAAGTACAATCACCTTCCCTGAAATTTGCTGTACACGTAAAGTCGCTAGGTTCATACGCGGCAGCTAAAGCGTGATTATGACTGGTGTGGCCAATAACTGAAGTTTAGAGTTTCATAGCTTGAGGAAAAAAGCCTCATTCAGCCATATTGAACCTCTGGTAGTTTAACTTGTCATAAACTCCAAAATTATCTATCCTCTTTTGTTATTGACGGTTTGTATTCGTCTTAAAATGACTGTTTCTTGTTCTGTTTTAGGTGTGTAAAATGATGAGAAAATTGATGTTTGATATGGTTGTGATGCTTGTAGCTGTCGTTGTTTTGAGTCTATCCACCGAATTCGGATTCGCTCAAAATCCGATCGTGCTTGGCCAATCGTGCGCATTAACGGGACCAGCAAAGAATCTCGGTCTTGAAATGAGAGCGGGATTATTAGCGGCCTTTTCAAGGACCAACGATAGCGGTGGAATAGGTGGTAGAGACATTCTTCTCATAAGTAGAGATGACGGGTATGAACCGGATAGAGCGGTAAAGAATACCAAGTTTTTTATTGAAGATAAGCATGTTTTCATGATAATCGGCGAAGTTGGTACCCCAACTTCCAAAGCTGTTGTGCCTATTATCGAGGAATCTCAGATACCCTTTTTTGCTCCTTTCACCGGAGCTGAATTTCTCAGGGTTCCTTTTCGAAAATACGTAATAAATGTCCGAGCCAGTTATTTTCAGGAGATGGAAAAACTGGCTTCGTATCTCATTGATACTTTAAATATGCATAAAATCGCCTGTTTCTATCAAAATGATAGTTACGGTTTTGCAGGGCTTATGGGGATACGAAATGCTTTAGCAAAAAGAGGGTTGGAGCTGGTCTCTCAGGGCGCATATGAGCGAAATACGGTTGCCGTGCTTGGCGGACTGCGAGATGTGCATAAAGGCGATCCTGAGGCAATTGTCATGGTCGGAGCCTATTCAGCATGTGCCGAGTTTATCAAACTAAGCAAAACCAAATACAAAGGAGACTATATCTATTGTAATATTTCCTTTGTCGGTACGGAAAGTCTCAAGAGATCTCTGGGACGTTATGGTGACAAAGTCGTCGTCTCCCAGGTTGTGCCGTATCCTGGTGACAGGAGTACCTCTCTTATCGAGGAGTATGTTGAGTCAATGACCAAGTATCAACACGACATACCTATATCGTTTACTTCTCTGGAAGGATATATAGCTGGAAAGCTATTTACCGAAATAGCCAAAAATGTTGAGGGTGAGCTGACCCGAGAAAAATTTATTTCCACCATGGAAACTCTTGGGCGCTTTGATCTGGGTGGTGTGGTGTTGCAGTTCGGGCCCAATGATCATCAGGGCATGGATGACATATACCTGACCACGATTACACCGCAAATTCAGCTTTTAGAATCTCAACGACCATAACATGATGTATCTAAAAGAATATCTTCTCCTGATCCTGGTTGGTCAAACCAAAAACAGGAGTACCACGTCATGAAAATTCTAACAAAAAAAATATCTCTTTCCTCTTCGCCTTTCTACGCGTCATCGGCAGTGATTTTTTTATTGGGTGTCTTTATGGCAGTATTCTGGGCTTTCAACGAATATATTGCCTATACTGAAAGCATTGAAAATATACGCAATAGCTACAATGCACGTTATCGTAATCGGGTAAAGGAAGAGGTCAATAAAGTTATCGATTTTGTGGAATACAGGCGTTCACAGGCAACTCAGCGTATAGAAAGTGAGATCCGGGATCGAGTTCAGTCTGCATATTCCATCGCTTCACATATGTACAGCAGGCATAAGGATGAGATGACCGAGGAGCATCTTAAAAATCTTGTTGTTGAAGTACTTCGTCCAATCAGGTGGAGTAATGGTCGCGGCTATTATATCGCAGGCGGCGTAAAAAGCGGAATCCTCGACCTGTATGCCGATGATCCCTTTTATGAGGGCAAGAACAGTCTCTCTCCTGAGATGAAGGATTTACATGAGAAAATTGAGTCAATAACTGCGATTATAAATGACAAAGGTGCCGGGATTTATAGATATAACTGGACTAAACCTGGATCGGTGGGCAGGGTTTTTCCGAAAATGACTTTTGTGAAGTATTTCACACCTTTTGATTGGTATATCGGTGCGGGCATATATCTTGATGATCTGGAAAAAGATCTCCAGGAGGATATTCTTGAAAGAATACAGAATATTCGTTTCAGTCGCGATGGTGAAATTGTTGGTTTTCGTATTGATGGTACCGTGATCTGCCATCAGGATGAGCGTTTCGTAGGTCGATCAATCAAGGATTTTGGTGACGGCGAGCCCTATTCCTATGGTGAGGAAATGTGGAGGAGAGGTGTTTCCTATGAAGCAGAGGGGGTGGTGAGCTATACCGAACACATACCAGATGATAATGCCAAGTCAATACGTAAACTTGCGTATGTGAAAGCGTATAAGGACTGGAACTGGGTGTTTGTTGCGGCTATGTCAATGGATGACATGGAACAGGCAATTGAGAATGAGCGCCAGACCTATCTCAGGATTGCTTTTAAAAACACAATTCTATTTATGGTACTCTTTATTTTTGCGGTTTCTTTACTTCTTCTCTTAGCCTATTTCTTTTCATTGCGCTTAAAACAGGGGATTAGCCTTTTTACTAATTTTTTCAGAAAAGCGGCAGACGAAAAAATTCACATAGATAACAGCTTACTGGCATTTACAGAGTTTGAGGATCTGAGTTATCTGGCCAACCAGATGGTCGATGACCGTATTCAGAAAGAGTTGCTGATCAGACGGGATGAGCTGCGTCTTGATACGCTGCTTCAGATCAGTGCGATGGAGGATCAATGTTTTCAGGATAAATACGATTTCGTGTTAGAGCGAATTGTCCGAATCACTCGCAGCGAGGGTGGATATGTGGCTCTTGTCAACAATGCGCAGACACATCTGAATCTCTATTCGTATTATGAGTTGTCATCGGATTCAACCGTTTCAAAGAATAAAACGGTAGGTATTTCAAGACCACTAAAGAGTGCCGGTTTGGCAGGGGCAGCTGTTTTGCTTGGAGAAGCGATAGTGGGCAATGATCTTAAAAGTAATTCAACAAATTATTTTCCATATCCGGATCCGGTTGTGCGCCATCTTGATGTTCCGATATCTAATGATGGCCGAGTGGTTCTTGTCGCCGGTGTGCATAAAAGTGGAAGTGCCTATGATACCTCTGATATTCGGCAGATTACCATGCTTCTCGAAGGCCTGTGGCTGCATGTTTTAAAAATGTGTAGCGAGGAGGAAATGGCAAGGCTGGAAAGGCAGATTATTGCTGTCAGTGAGGAGGAACGCAGTACCATTGGCAGAGATCTGCATGATGATCTCGGTTCACACCTCAGCGGTGTGATGCTGCTTTGTAAGGTTTTACAGAAAAAGCTCAGCCAGGATGATGCTCTGGACCGTGCTGAGGAGCTCAATGGCATTCGCAATCTGATCGGTGAGGCCATTGAAATAACGCGACGGCTAGCTCAAGGACTGTATCCTGTCCATGTGGTCGAGCATGGTATTGAAGCATCGATAGAAGAATTAAAAGTTGAGGTCGAAAAACTTTTCAATCTCCATTGTCGCCTGCAGATAGATCGAGATGACGAGGATGTTGATAAATCAATAGCCATTCACCTCTATTACATAATCCGAGAAGCTGTTTTTAACGCAGCACGCCATGGTAATCCCGAGACAATTGAAATTCAGTTGCTCTCGCAACAGGGAAAGCTTAGTTTATCGGTGAAAGATGATGGCTGTGGTTTTGCAGAGGAGTCTACAAAATTCGGAATTGGGCTGCATACCATGAAATACAGGGCGAAGGCAATAGGGGCAAGGCTCAGCGTTCTGTCAGAACCAGGCCATGGTACTCATATCGTACTTCAGGGACAGGCAAGAACAAATGACTAAAATACTCATTGTCGATGATCATCCCATACTGCGCATGGGGATGCGGGAACTGCTCAATCAAGAGGAGGGTTTTGAAGTTTGTGCAATTGCTGAAAATATCTCATCGGCGCGCAGGGCAATTGCTGAAACACCTCTTGACCTGGCTATCATTGATATATCACTGGCCGGCGAGAACGGACTTGATCTGGTAAAGGAGATGAGTGAAGGAACCTCGGGTATTCGTGTTTTGGTTCTTTCAATGCATGACGAATCAGTCTGGGCGGAGCGGGCTATCCGGGCAGGTGCACGCGGGTATATAATGAAAAAAGAGGCCGCTGAATCCATTATTACAGCAGTCAGGAATATAATGGCCGGCAAAATACATGTAAGTGATGTGATTATGGCGCAGTTGCTGGATAAGTTCCATCTTAAGCCTGACGTACGTTATGGGTCGACGGAGGAAATCCTCACCGACCGGGAGCTTGAGGTGTACCGTTTGATTGGCTCAGGTCTTTCAACACGTCAAATTGCCGAAAGGATGAAATTGGGGGTCAAAACCATTGGTACCTACCGAGATAGAATTAAGCAGAAACTTTCAATAAACAGCGCTGCCGAACTCACCAGACGAGCTGTTCTCTGGAATGAAAAGGATTCTTCAGGCGTGAACAAGAATCTTGATATGTAGGGCGACAACCTACAAAGCCAGACATTTTTTACCCACCTGATAAAAGGCTATCAGCCGATTTTCTTCATTTTCATATTTGTCTATAGTGGCATGCATACCAATCTAAGGGGGATATGTGGCCTTTAGTGGATTATTGCACTGTGATTTTAAAGTCGATGGTCGCAACTTTTGTTTTGCACATATCTGTGTGACAGCTTTTTTGAGAAGGGGATGCATGAAGAAGGCTTTTTCTACCAAATATTTATGTTCCGATAAAAGTGGACAGCAGATGCTGCGATCCTTTCCTGGGAGGGTAACACCTGGCAGAATGTTTTCTCTTGAAAGAGATGAGAAGATTTCATTAGCTGGCGGTTTTTCAAACCTCTCTCCTGATACTTTGTTTTTTCTTTCTCCAACACTTCAACTTAACTCAGATCTGGGAGTCTATTCTGATGACGAGCTAATGGTACTGGCCAAGGCTGAACTTAAGCGATTTCAGGCGCTAAGGTATCGCAGCTACCAGGTAGACACTGATTTGAGAGTCTGTGTGGTAAGCAGTGACGCTGAGGCTCTTGATATGTTTATCGATACCTATGGAGGTGTACTCGAAATAGAGGCTCTTCTGCTCAACGCTTCGCATCCTGAATATCCAGCACTGACAGAGCTGAATTTAGAATCGGCAAATGACGGGTGTAAATTGCGCTATCGTAAGCGATCTCCCGTAAAGATGCAGAATTGCAGCTATTGTGGTTGTTGCGGTGCTGTGTGCCCGAAAAATTGCATCTCTCCAGATTTGTACGTGAACTATAATCAATGCACCTTTTGTAAGGAGTGCGAAAAAGTCTGTGCCTATGATGCCATGGATATTTATGGCATAGAAGAGGTTGAACTCCAGGTACCTGCTGTCATCCTACAGGGCAAGACCAATATTGAATTGCCCGAGAACAGTGCTTCAATATATCAGGAAAACCAGATCACTGAGTTTTTCAAAACAGTGTACACCGCTGAGATAAAAGAGGTTGTCTGCCATAACAACAGCATCTGTCAATACAGCAGCAGGCTCCGAACGGGGTGTGCTCGCTGTGTTGATAGCTGCCCTCACGGGGCAATAAGTAAAGGGAAAACCGGGATTGTTGTCAATCATGTTGAATGCCAGTCCTGCGGTAATTGTATTGCTGTGTGTCCCACAGGTGCCATGCAGAATGGCAACTTTGATGATGCGGAAATGATCGATTATCTACAGAGCCTGGACTATGAGCATGGAGAAGAACTGGTTATAGGCGAAGAACGACAGCTCCAAGAACTTTGGTGGCGAAAAGGCGGAGCTGATTCCATGAAGACTTTTTTTCTCGAATATTCCAGTCTTGGTTCTCTCTCCTTATTTCATTTTCTGCTGTTTTTTGCATTGGGTTTTCGGCGAGTTACACTTCTTTATAACGATAGCCTTCAGACTTCATCCGTAATAAAGCAGCAGATCGATATGGCAAATGCGATAATCGAATCTTTATATAACCAGAGTTATGTTGAGATTTCAGGAGTTGCTGGCTATCTTGAGACTTCCCCTAAAAGCACATCTTTCCCAGCTGTGTCACCTCTGAAGTTAACCACCTATGACAACAAAAGATCTGCCTTGTCTCATCTGCTGCATCATTTGCTTGTTGATTCCGGAGGAGTTTTAACAGCAGATCAGGTCGGCAATATATTCTCACCTATTACGTGTGATGAGAGCAACTGCACCCAATGCCTTGCCTGTTTAAATGAGTGTAAAATTAGGGCTTTAAAGGCCGATCAGGATAATTTCTCGCTGGTATACGAGTCTGGTCTGTGTGTCGGTTGCGGTGTTTGTATGGCGGTTTGTCCCGAAAAGGTACTTTCCGTGAATGAAAAATTTACAGTCAATACACAGTTCTTCAAAAAACAAATCTTGGCCCAGGCCGAACCAGTGAAATGTAAAGAATGCGGCAAAGTCTTCGGTACCCGGAAGAGCCTGGACCGGGTCATGCAGATTCTCTCAGCTCGTGAGCTGGTGAATACTGATCATTTTGAATACTGCAGTACCTGCAGAGTTGTAAAACTTTTCGAGATAGAAGGGGCATGAGAGATATGGAAGAAAAAGAGATACGTAGGATACGGTTGCGCCTTATCGATCTGGTGAAATCCTTTTTTCTAGGTGAGCCGGATGCAGAAAAAATGAGTCGGTGGCGTGGGACTTTTAGTGCCCTGGCCAGAGAAAGTGTAAATCCGCTGTTTGATCAGGCAGTACGGGATATTCTTTCCTCTCTTCAGTTGAAAAATCTGGAAGAGCTGCAACACGAATACTACAAACTCTTTACTGATCCCTTTACTGACAAAGGTTTATGTACTGCCGCATCATTTTATCTCGATGGCAGGACCCATGACAAGACACTTGTTAATTTGCGAACTTTCCTTCGTGAACAGCAGATAGTCAAAAGCGATGGTGTAATTGAAACCGAGGATTCGATTACAGTCATGCTTGATATTCTCATTAGATTGATAGAGGGAGAGGATAAAATGGAAAAAGGTGCATCCCTGAAATCTCAGGAAGAGTTGCTGGGTACCTACCTTGTGCCATTCTCAGAAAAGTTGAAAGAGGCCTGTGAGAAAAACGAGTTTGCCGATTTTTACAAGGCATGCTGCCGTTTTTTTTGTGGCTATTTAGAGCTTGAAAAAGGATTGACAGGAACCGTTGCGTATTCGTGAAACGGAACCATTGACCATGAAACAAGAGGAGGAATAAATGAAAGAGGACAAGGACAAACGGCGTTCTTTTCTAAAACATGTTTTGGCTGGAGCGGCCGTGGTGGTGGGCAGCGCTGCGGTACTGAAACCAGTCAAGGCAAAAACTGTTACGCAGCCGAAGGATTGCGATGACATCCTTTACCACGAGAGCGAAAGCTTCAAAAAATACTATGAATCTTTGAAATCGTAGTTTCTTCGGGAACGTAATGGAGATCCCAGGAGTTGGAGAAGTGTGATCTACGCAATTAAGGAGATATGAAAATGGCAAGATGTAAAATCAAGAAATCCTCAGAAACCGGCACATTAGCTACCGGCAAGAGGATTACGCTGAATCCCAGGTTGGCAAGGAGATCGTTTTTAAAAATCTCTGCGGCAACTGCTGCCCTGTCAGGTGCAGCAATGACCAGCAAACTGACAACCAAAGCGAGCGCTGCTCAGACAAAAAAATCGCAGTATGAAGGTTCAAAAACTGTACGGACAATCTGTACATATTGTGCTGTTGGCTGTGGAATTGAAGCCGAGGTGCAGAACGGTGTCTGGGTACGTCAGGAGATAGCTCACGACCATCCGGTTTCCCGTGGCGGACATTGCTGTAAGGGTGCTGGCGCAATCGATATGGTTACCAGTCCGAAACGTTTAAAGAATCCTCTCAAGAGAGTCAATGGCAAGTGGACCAATATTTCCTGGGACCAGGCCATGGACGAAATCAGCTCCAAACTGCTTGAAATTCGTGAAAAGGATGGTCCGGATGCTTTGCATTTCAACGGCAGTGCAAAAGTTTCCACGGAAATGGCCTATCTGCACCGTAAATTTGCTGCTTTCTGGGGGTCGAACAACGTTGACCACCAGGCCCGTATCTGACACTCCACAACGGTGGCAGGTGTCGCCAATACATGGGGTTACGGAGCAATGACCAACAGCTTGAACGATATCAGGCATGCCAAGAGTATGATTTTTATCGGGTCCAATGCTCCAGAAGCGCATCCAATAGCAATGCAGCATATTTTGTATGCCAAGGAAAAGAATAATGCGCCTATAGTGGTTGTTGATCCACGTTTTACTAAACTTGCCGCAAAAGCAAGCGACTATGTTCGTATTCGTCCAGGTACTGATGCAGCCTATATGATGGGATTGATCAATGCCGTGGTCACCAATGGCTGGCAAGACAAAGAGTTTATCAGTACACGTGTTGCTGGTTATCAGGAAATGGTCGAGGTGGCCTCGCATTATACTCCTGAAGTTGTAGAGGATATCACCGGAATTCCAGGTGCAGAAGTAACACGTGTTGCCAAACTGCTTGCCACAAACAGACCAACCAGTCTTACCTGGTGCATGGGTGGTACCCAGCATCATATTGGTTCCAGCATAACCAGGGCCTTTTGTATTCTCCAGTTGGTACTCGGCAATATGGGTAAATCAGGCGGCGGAACCAATATCTTCCGGGGCCACGACAACGTCCAGGGTGCAACCGATATGTGTATCCTCTCCCACAGCTTGCCGGCATACTACGGTCTGTCCGATGGAGCCTGGAAACACTGGTGCCGGGTCTGGGATGTGGAATATGACTACATTGTTTCACGTTTTAAAGAGAAAGAATGGATGAACAAGAAAGGGTTTACCCTTTCTCGGTGGTACGAAGGGGTTATCCAGGAGGAGAAGATTCACCAGTATACTCCCCTGAAGGCGCTCATCCAATGGGGCTGCGGACCAAGCTCGAACTCACAGTACCACAAGGTTAAAAAAGCCTATGATATGATGGATCTCATTGTCATTGTTGATCCGTTTCCAACAATGACAGCGGCCATTGGTGACAAAGATAATATCTATATCCTGCCGAGTTCAAGTCAGTATGAGACATCCGGCAGTGTCACTTCAACATCAAGGCAGATCCAGTGGCGTAATAAGGTTGTTGACCCCATTTACGACTCAAAAGACGACTATGAGATTATGTCCCTTCTGGTTAATAAACTTGGATTTGCTGACCAGTTTTATAAACAGATCAAGCAGGTTCCGGAAGACATTACCCGTGAACTCGGCAGCGGTTCGCTGACCATCGGCTACAATGGTCAGACTCCTGAGCGCATCAAGAAACACATGGAAAACTGGCATACGTTTGACATTGATGATCTCCAAGCCAAGGGTGGTCCGTGTGATGGCGAATATTATGGTATGCCATGGCCTTGCTGGAGTGAGGAACATCCCGGTACGCCGATTCTCTATGACATCTCCAAGCCGGTCATGAAAGGTGGCTTGCCGTTTAGAAACCGCTTCGGAAAGGTGACAACCTATGTAATGAGTGGACGGGAAGAAGTGCAGCTCGCTGCCAAGGGGGTTTGTACTCCTGGAAGCGAGGTGTCCGGTGGTTATGAAGAGTTTAAAGAGGTTGTCCCAGGAACGAACTGGAAAACGGATCTTTCTCAGAAGACCATCAAGGAGGCTCTGAGGAGGGGCATGGCTCCATTTGGCAATGCCAGGGCACGCTGTGTCGTCTGGACTTTTCCGGATCAAGTGCCTATTCATCGGGAGCCATTGCACTCACCACGTCCTGATCTTGTAAAAAAATATCCAACGTATAAGGATAAGGAAAATCATTACCGCGTGGACACCAGATATGAATCTGAACAGAATCCTGATTTGGTGAAGGAATTTCCCTATGTTATTACTACCGGCCGCATGGTCGAACATATGGGTGCTGGAGCCGAAACCAGGAGCAATCAGTATTTGGCTGAACTGCAGCCGGATATGTATGCTGAGATCAACCCGAGAACAGCTAACAATATCGGTGTTCGACATGGAGAAATGGTTTGGATTGAATCTCCGGAAGGCGGAAAAATAAAAGTGAAGGCAAAAGTAACCGAGAGGGTTGATGATAAAACAATCTTCTTGCCATTCCATTTTGGTGGAATGTTTATGGGAGAATCTTTGGCTGATAAATATCCGAAAGGACATGAGCCATTTGTTATCGGTGAACCTGGAAACATAATAACCAATTATGGGTATGACATAATCACACAGATTCAAGCTACCAAGGATGGTCTGTGTAAAATCAGCCGAGCCTGATCCGGCTGAAAGAGGAGGTTAATTACATGGCAAGAATGAAATTTTTATGCGATGTCGAGCGCTGCATTGATTGTTCAGGCTGCGTTGTCGCCTGTAAAGAGGGCAATCATGTACCGGTAGGCATCAATCGTCGAAGAGTGGTTACCCTGAATGAGGGTAAACCGGGAGAGAAATCAATCTCTGTCTCATGTATGCACTGCGCTGACGCGCCCTGCATTGCTGTCTGTCCTGTGGATGCAATATATCAAAGGGATGACGGCATCGTTTTGGTAAGTAAAAAAACATGCATAGGGTGTGGCTATTGTTTTATGGCCTGTCCTTTTGGTGCACCCCAGTTTCCCTCCGGGAACGTTTTTGGTGCTCGCGGAGCAATGGACAAGTGTACGATGTGTGCCGGAGGGCCTGAAGAAACCTTCAGTGCAGAAGAAAAGAAACTCTATGGGCAGAATCGTATTGCCGAAGGGAAAGTGCCGCTTTGTGCCGGTATGTGTGCAACCAAGGCACTTTTAGCTGGTGATGCTGATGTCGTTGCCGATGTGTATCGGCAACGGGTTTTTCAGAGAGGTTCTGGCGTCAATGCCTGGGGCTGGGACAAGGCCTATAATAAGAAGTAGCTCCTGATTCTTCATGAGATACTTCTAACTTACCGCTGCCTTTCTTCTGAATGGGGAAGGGCAGCTGAGCGATACGAATACAGGAGCATGATATGCAGAGATGGATAACGTCAATATTTCTGCTGGGAATTTTTATAACAGCGGGGCTGGCAGCAGCAACAGCTTTCGCCCAGCAAACCACAGAACTTGTCGGCCTGACAAGTTCTGTCTCTTCGTATTATAGTGATCTTATCAAGGTAATAACGGGGGATTGGCAGGAGTATGGCGAGTTGTTTACCGTATTACAGGCAGAGTGGTTTCGTCCTGTCTTTCTTGCACTTATAAGCATTGTTCCAGCGGTATTTGCACTGCATTACATAATAGTCGGAGCTAAACATTTCGATCATGATGGCGAACAGATACTTTTCTTCAGCTTGTATAACAGGATCGTGCACTTTGTTGCGGCAATATCCTTTACTCTTCTTGTTATTACCGGATTGTTGATAATTTTTGGATCTTTCTTTGGTGGTGGCACATTTATTCGCACGGCAAGACATGTCCACCTGATTTCAGCTATGGTTTTTGCGGTTCCTGGTCTGTTGATGTTTGTTATGTGGATAAAGGATATGCTTCCTCAGCTGCATGATATTGCCTGGGTGATCATACTTGGCGGATACCTCAGTAAACAGAAGAAACCGGTACCCGCCGGAAAGTTCAATGCCGGACAGAAAATGTATTTTTGGCTTGCCACTGTTGGTGGTGGTGTTATGGCGTATTCTGGCTATCTTATCTGGAGTTTTGGGGAGGCAGTTGATACGATCAGGATTTATACCATGATCCATAATGTTTTGGGGATGGCAATCGTAGCATTTTATTTGACCCATGTGTACATGTCAGTTTTTGCAATTGCCGGTTCTCTACAGAGTATCAAGACAGGATATAAGCCTAAAGAAGAGGTGGACATCCTGCACAGCAGATATAACTATAATAAATAGTTGCTGTCTGGGAGCGAAGCTTTTCTTTAACTCGTTGTTAATCTGAAATGTAGTCCTCGGAGGAAAGTAGAGATTCAGGTATATTGAAAGTATGTCAGCGGTTAGATTTAATGGATATTTCGATTGAAAAAAAATATTCGTTTTCAAACGGAATCCCAATGTGTTTTCTTTAGAAGCTAGGGAAAAATATACTTTGCAGGCAGGCGGATCAATCCAATGTTGATACCGCCTGTTTTATTGTTCATAGGTACTCTACATAGATGTTTTCAAGGGGTGGAGAATGAAAAGAAAAGGTGTACCCGTTGTCCTGACATTACTGTTGATCTGGTTTACCGCTTCCATTGCAAAAGTTGTCCGGGCCGAAGAAATCATGCCTGTTGTAAATCTTTCAGTTCCAGATCAAAAGAATCATATTAAGTATCTGGGTATTGAAGGGGCTCCCGGTGAGACATTTAGCATTACCGATATAAAAACGGACATTCTCCTTATCGAGCTTTTCAGTATGTATTGTCCGTACTGTCAGGCAGAAGCACCTCGGGTAAATGAATTTTATGCACTGGCAGCGGCCCAGGAAGAGAAGAAAGGCATCAAAATCAGGGTGATTGGAATTGGTGCATCAAATACACAATTTGAAGTTGATTATTTCAGAGACACGTATGATATCCCCTTTCCTCTCTTTCCAGATAAGGACCTCTCCATGTATAAGACATTCGGTGGAGAAGGAACTCCCGGGTTTATCGGCTGTCTTTTTAAAAGGTGCAGAACCCATTATCATCGTGCGGCATTCCGGCGGTTTTGAGACTGCCGACGAGCTCCTCTCCCTCTTGCTTCAGCGTGCAGGGATGATATGAAATATTACAGTTTCGCATGGTCCAGGGAGATTAGACTATGAAAAGTATTTTCAATGTTATCATTATTATATTTTTACTGGCAGGTTCTTCATGGGCAGAGGTGTCCATATCAAAAAGGTATAGCTCAATATATGATCCTGGTATACTGACACCGGTGGACAGCGAATTACGAGTAAAGGTCGGCCAGTTGGCTCCCGACTTTACTCTCCGCGCAGTCGGTGGCGATGCAGTGAAGCTCAGTAGCTATAGAGGAAAGGCAAATGTAGTATTGTCATTTATACCTGCAGCCTGGACGCCTGTTTGTTCGGGACAGTGGCCAGGATATAATATTGCCAGACCAGAGTTCGAGAAAAATGATGCAATGCTGCTTGGTATCTCTGTTGATAATATTCCCACACTCTATGCCTGGACCGAACAGATGGGTGGGTTGTGGTTCCCGGTACTTTCTGATTTTTTCCCCCATGGAGCGGTAGCTCAGAAATATGGCGTTCTCCGTTCTGATGGTACTGCAGAACGAGCATTTATATTTATCGATAAAAATGGAATAATTACCGCACTTTATGTTGGCGATATTAATATTCGTCCACCGCTTGAGTTGCTTGTTAGCGAATTACAAAAGTTTCCCAGACAATAGCTGTTGGTAAGCCTAATCTCTCCTCCCTACACACCTTTCTTTCAAAGTTTCTTCACTAACAGATTTACAAAATTGTAATTAGATGGCGTAGTATTCTTTTTGTATCCGGCCTTGCTGTGATATAATCAGCAATGATTGTATGGGATTTTCCTGTATGAAAGGCCAGGAAATCCGGGAGAGATGTTGTTCCTAACTGCTGACATAACTGAAAAACTGTATTGTCTTGTATTCAAGGATAGATAATGGATGTATTTGTTGCCCGGCAGCCGATTTTCAATAAGCAAAAGAAAATCCATGCGTATGAACTGCTCTTTAGAACAGGAGTGTCCAACGGATTTCCTGATATTGAAGGGAACATTGCCACGACAAGTCTTCTTTCATCCTCTTTTTTTACCGTGGGTATAGATAAAATCGCAGCGGGAAAGCTGGTTTTTATAAATTTCACTGAAGATTTGTTGCTCAAAGGCACTCCAGAGCTCTTCCCCAAGGAAAAGCTGATGATAGAGGTGCTGGAAGACGTTGAGCCTACTCTTGAAATTATTAATAAATGTAGAGAGTTCAAAGAAAAAGGATTTCAACTGGCGCTCGATGATTTTGTTTACTCGAAAAAATTTGATGAGTTACTGGAGTTGAGTGACATCATTAAAGTTGATTTTCGCTTAACGCCATTGGACATTATTGAGACCATGGTTGAAACTTTAAAAAATTATAACTGCAAGTTGCTGGCAGAAAAAGTTGAGACATATGAGGAGTTTAATAAGGCGCTCTCGCTCGGATTTGAGTATTTCCAAGGATATTTTTTTGCAAAACCCGAGGTGTTGCAAAACAAGGATCTCTCTGCATCACAATTGACCATGATGCAGCTTATTTCAAATATCAATACCTCTGATTTTGATGTCATGGCCCTTGAGAAGCTGGTTGTTCAGGATGTATCGGTATCGTATAAACTGTTAAATTATATTAACTCTGCTCATTTCAGTCGTATTCAACCTATTTCCTCCATACGACAGGCCATTAGTTTTCTCGGTGAAAAGCAGTTCAAGATGTTTGTCTCGTTGGTGGCAACCAGTAAACTTGCAGGCGATAAGCCGACCGAACTTATCAGGTTGTCAATAATCAGGGCGCGGTTTCTGGAACAGGTGGCTAATGCTCTGAATATGGATACCAACGAGATGTTTCTTTTAGGCCTTTTTTCATTGATTGATGCCATGCTTGATCAAAAAATGATGACGATTCTGAAGAAACTGCCTTTGACTGATAACCTGAATGCAGCACTTAGTGATCGATCTGGTGATTTACGTTACTACCTTCGGCTGGTTGAGACGTATGAGTCTGGAAACTGGGTTGCTTTTCGATATGTCCAGAAACAGACCGGGTTAGATCCGGAAACTATTGGTGAGTTTTATTTGGATGCAATTGCCTGGGCTAATTCGTTCGACCGCTCAGGCGATAGTTGATCACGCATTTCCCTTTTTCCTACATGTAAAAAAAATGCTCTTTACGCTCTTCGTTTTTCCGAAAAAATCCCATGGCAGATACCGCAAGCATTTCCGTCAACGAAAGAATATATTGTAAGTATAAGGTTTTAAAATGATATAGGCAGCCAAGTATGGTAGATATCATGAATTGAGCATAGACAATCGAAGTGGTGCTATATATAGGATATGGAGAGAATATGTCAGCTGTGGTTACATTTATCGGTTATCACGATAGCGGGAAAACAACCTTGGTAGGCCAGGTGGTTTCTCATTTGAAAGATCTTGGTTACCATGTTGCGGTAATAAAATCGAGCAATGAAACAGGAGTTGTTTTTGACAGAGAAAATACTGACACTTTCAAGCATCGGCAGGCTGGAGCGGATTCGGTATTATTTGTCGGACCTGACCAGATGGTGCTGCAGACTGGACCGAGTGATCATTCAATTGTGACGCTGGCCCATCGATATTTTGGTGACGCTGATATTGTCATAGGGGAAGGCTTCAAACATGCCCGTAAGGTTCCCAAAATAGAAGTTCGTAGAAATGCTGACCAGGATCTACGCCAGGAGGTTCACGGGGTGATGGCAGTGGTTACTGATCTGGAAGTCTCAGGCGATTATATTTTCAGGTCAAACGAATCCAAGGAGATTGCCCTGTTCATTGAAAAACGATTCATTCGCAGCAGGGCAAGGGGACCGGAGAGAGCATCCTTGCTGGTGGACGGCAGGAAAATACCGTTGAAAGAATTTGTCCAGGATTGCCTTGCAGGTACGGTTGAAGGTTTTATCGAAGCGTTAAAACTCACAGATGGAGCGCAGGAAATTGAGTTAAGAATCCGTCTTGCAGATACATCAATTCAGATAGGAGAGAAATAATATCTGTTGCCTCCTTTCTTCAAACCAGACTTCCAATTGAGATAATGCTCTTGAGAAGTTCGGGCTTATCCCCAGATGGCTACCTGATTTTTTGAGGGTCAATCTTCCTCAGTATTCGGACTTTTAAAAAGCGTTCCACGAAACCAGGAAAAATACACCCCACAGAGACAAAGAACTGCGGATATGGAGAAAATCATTCGCAGACATTTTAGAAAAAGACCATAGTTCGCAGGTGTAATTGCCTGTCGCCCGACAATCAATGAGAGCATCACGGTGGCCATGGCCATGCTGAACATCTGACCGAACAGACGCATGGTTGCCACGACTCCTGAGGCCAGGCCATAATCCTCTCGGCGTACTGCTCCCATGATTGCACTCATATTCGGGGAGCTGAACAGGGCAAAACCACAGCCAAGCATGATCAGGTTAGCAATGATAAGAGTGATGTGTGTATCAGCTTGCAAAAATGAAAAGAGAGATACTCCACATACCGTAACTGTCATTCCGAGGCTGGCTATTAACCGGGGTTCTATGCGGTCTGAAAGTCGGCCGGCAGCTGGAGACAGCATGGCCATCATCACCGGTTGAGCCATAAGAACGATACCTGCTGTTTGAGCTGTCATGGCTTTTATATATTGGAGGTACAGGCTGAGAAGAAACGTTACCGCAAATGTCGCTGAATAATTGAGAAGGGCTGCAAAGCTTGAGTAGGCAAAGGGTTTATTCGAGGTGAACAGCTTCACATCGAATACTGGAAAGCGGGCAGAAAGTTGATGGCGAATAAAGACGGCAAAGAGTATACCTCCAGACAGTAGGAGTATTATACCTATGTTTTGCGGTAACCTTGTCGCACCATAGACAAGACAGAGAATAGTAAAGATATACAGCAGACTACCAAACAGATCAAATTGCTGTCCTTCCTCTCCTCTCCATTCTCCCCTCAGATGATGCAGGGTAAGCAGGAGCGAGAAAACACCTAGTGGTAGCATAACTATAAAAATGCTGCGCCAGCCGAAATACTGAGTAAGCAGGCCGCCGAAAAACGGACCTGCTGAGAGGCCGATATAGACTGCAGCCACATAGATACCAATGACTCTGCCACGGTCTTTCCCTGGGAAAACTGAAGTGAGAATGGCCATGCCGGTGCTTACAAACATGGATGCCCCAAGACCCTGGAGAATTCGGGTAGCTATGAGAAAGGTTGAGGCTGTGGCAAAGATAGCTGCTCCGGAACCGATGGTATAGACACCGAGTCCTGTGGCAAAGACTTTCTTTCGTCCATATATATCACCAATTTTCCCGGCAGGAACCAGACCGACGGCAACAGCAAGCAGGTACGCAGTGGCAATCCAACTGAGTTGGACAGCGTTCATCTGCATTTCTTTCTGGATAGCTGGCAGGGCAACATTGACAGAAGAAATCATAAACGGCCCCATAAACGAGGTAAGAGTGGCGACCAACAGGGCCGAACGTTCTATGGAGGACTGCTTTTTCATACTTACCGGGAAGGTCATCATGTTGCATTAGATGTCATTGCCTGAGTCACCGTCATTCTGATCCTTGTCAGAATTTTCTATTTCATCAATTTGCTGCAAAGCTGCTGCTCCTGCTGCCTGTAGTTGTGTTTCCGTCATGTCCTTGGCAACGGTAGCCGGCAAATCTACTATGACTTTTTTATGAGCGTATTGGATGCCCTTGGCCTGAAGTGCTTCTGTGATCCGTTTATAGGCTTCCCTGCGAATGACGAAATGTGTTCCCGGTTGAGCTGTGAATTTGACTCGTATTGTCATCACCGAGTTTGATATTTCCCTGACCCCTTGAGATTTAACCGGTTGAATGAAGTCTTTACCAAGTTCCTCGTCGGCAAGCATTGCCTGACCAACTTTTTTAATAACTTTACGAATCTGATCAATGTCTGCATCGTAGGCGAAGTCGAGGTTGAATTTCACCACAATCCCACCACGCATAAAGTTGGTGATTGGACCTAAATCACTGTGAGGGACAATCTGCAGCATACCCCGGTGGTGGCGCAACATTACATTGCGCAAGGTGATGTCTTCAACTCTTCCGGAAACACTACCTGCCTCAAGATATTCACCTACGCGAAAGGCATCATCAAAAAGATAGAAAAAACCTGAGAACATGTCTGCAACCAGTTTTTGAGCACCAAAACCTAATGCAAGACCGACGACTCCGGCACCGGCAAGAAGCGGACCGATGTCAACGCCAATAGAGGAAAGAATTGTCATGGTGACCATAACAACAAGAATTGAACCGATAAACTTACGGATCATCGGCAGGAGAGTGTAGGACCTGCCTCTGCTGGAGCCTGTACCCCATTCATCGTCTTCGGTTTCGTCTTCCTCCTCTGGTATGGATTCCGCTATTTTCCTCTCAATCCAGGAGCTGACGAACTGCCAGAAGAGCAGTGCGATGGTGAGAATTATCGCAGCATCAAAAAAGACCGACGTAAGTTTTGACAGGAAGGGAAAAGAAAAGCCCCATAAACTGGCCAGCCAGATTCCCAAGGTGAAAACGAGTAAGAGTTTCGCGCTAAATTGGCATTTGAGATAATAACTGTACCCTTTTTCATTGTGCTCAATTTCTTCTTCGGTAAGATTCTTGGATGGATTTTCATCATAAATTTTTAATGTTTTTAGGGAAAACTGGACAAGCCACTGAACCAGTCTGTTCATCACCAGCCAGATGGGAACAATGAAAAAGGAAAAAAAGAAAGCAGAATGAGAGCGTGTTTCCGGTGAAGTGTCAATCGGATTTATAATTAAAAACCAAAGTATGACTATATAGAGCAAGGCAAGAATGTGCCAGATATCTGCAAACTTTTTTCTTCCCCAAGTCGGCTCACCGTCTGCAGAGAGAAGAATCTGGTTTTTAATGCGATGCCGGTAAGTAATTGTAGATGCGGCTGTTATTATAAGAATAATTGAAGCAAAAAAGATTTGTAAAAGTTGCAGGGTTTCAGGTTGTGCGCCAAGTTTAAAGATAACAACCGATAGCATAATAGCGATTATCATATAACTTATTGTCACAACCATGAGCTTATGCAGGGTATTTGCTGTACCGCAATGCATTGGCAATATGCGAAACTGGAGAATCGTTGGCGAAAATACAATTTGTGAAAGAATGATAACCGCTCTGATGAAAGTGATGCTCATCAATGCTGCCATAAAGAAAAGCTGGACAAAGGGGGAAGAGGTCCAGATAAAAGCTATGTATGACAGTATGGCAACAATGGCGAAGATGAAAAGGCCCACGATATCGGGCGCTATCTTCACCATTATGCTGGCGAGTTTATCGGTATTGCAGAGTTGGGATTGGCCCGTGTCAACATGTAATCCGCCAGCAGTGCTTTTGTGAAACTGAAAATATCGTCTGGTAAAGACATGCTTAAAGAGTCTTTCTGCCACCAGACCTGCCGAGATAAAGAGTATTACCAGAAGAATATTCCCGAATGCCCCCCGGGATGTTCCATATGGTCAGAGCGTTATGAAAACTTTGTAAAGATCGGGAAATACCAGAGGTAAATGGTGGGCAAGCGATTGAAAGCGACTTTCTGAGTTTTTGGTGAGATTGATCAGCGAGTCAAGCATGTTGCCAAAGAACGCACCGATTCCGGGTAATTGTGTGTAGAGGTTTAGTTTTTCGTCTGTATCTGTTGAGCTCGTGTCTGAATCTGCAACATTCTCTCCTTTTGGGTCAATACTGTTCGCGGTAACACTCTCGTTGGTTGACACTGGATTTTCTTTGGCAGTGTTATTGTACGAAAAAATTGAGGATGAACTCACGGTAGCTGTAAAGACGAGGAGAAGAAGCGCAAAAAGGATCAAAATGCCCCTAAACGGCAGTGACATTCTCGGTAGTATGTTTCGCATATACTTTTCCCTCTATGAAAGATTCTACGCAGCCCTGAATTACTTGAAAATTATCAAAAATCTTCAATCTGTCTGCGAAATCGACGAAGCTGCTGCTCGCGTATCTGATGGTGGTCAAGATTATATATATCTGGCGGAAATAAAAGTGTGGCTACTCCGGTATCAAATATGCGCTTGACCTCATACTCATCATGGGCGACATCGCGCTGATAGATATAATTTAAGTATGATTTATTAGTGTGGAGGATAAACTCGACACGAATACCCCCGAGTCTTGCAAAAAATTTAAGCATCTGGGTTTTCGCGGAGCTGCCGACGGAGGAGCTGTGATATCGCTTTCCGGTGAGGGTATCGGAGATGTCTTCCAGCGTCATGAAGGAGTCAATTCTCAAAGCACTCTGGGTAAGGTGCTGCTGGAACTGCTTGACGTCATTTGTGGTATTTAGCACAGCCATAAGGCCTAACTCGTCATCGACGGCTACGGCCGGGTTTTTTTCGTTCTTGCGCAACAATTTGAGAACCTTGGCCTCAGGTGACTTTTTACGAATAGTCACATAGATGGGATATTCTTTTCCGTGCGCCGAGAAACGTCTTCTTTTGATCAAAGTGATCTTCTGACCTGGTATTTCCTTGAGTTCAGATATCTTATCTCCCCTTACAACTCTTACGTCTGTGCAGGAAAAAGACAGCGGTTCATGGTTGCTGACCAGATAAGCTATCTCAAGCTCACCAATTTTCATTGATGGGCTCCACACATGTTCATTGAGAAAAGAGAGAAACTGCGAAAACTTTTTTTCGATATTGGTTTCACGTTCACGCTGATCTATGGAACCGGCGAGATTCATCAATGTCAGTTTGCGTTTGGCTTCAAAACGAGCCTTCTTGTGATATTTGTCATTAAAAACAATGAGCAACAGATCCAAGGGGCTGCTGGTTACCTGTATCTCATTGGTCGTCTCTATATGGGAGAAAAAGGGGGCGAGCACTTTTGTACGCAGGTAGGTAATGACGTCGTTGGCTGTTCTGGCATACTCGTTGAGTTTGGCTTCTATTTCACGAACATTGCCTTCAATGCCAAACATATTACCTAAAAGTTTGTTGGCTCGATGTTGGCGCTTCTCTCTGTCAGCTTTATTGCTGATCAAGTGCTGAATTTCTTTGAAAGACTGGATGTCGAGAAACTCGAAAATCTGATTACGGACACTGCGGTATTTCGTGATATCTAACTGCTCACGGCAATAGTTTCGCACCCAGTCTTTTACTTCTGTCGAGAAAGGATGGTCCAATGGTACACTTTCCTGGCAGGAAAAAGGCCCATCCTGTTTGAGAGATGTGAATATTGATTCTTCGCCAATTATTTTCATTACAGGGGATGATCAACTCCATGGGAAATACTGGTTAAAATCGTTTTGCAAAATATGGTTCAAGAACCTCGGGGATTTTAATTGTACCGTCTTCCTGCTGATAGTTTTCCATTACTGCGAGAAGGGTCCGGCCTACAGCCAGTCCCGAACCGTTGAGAGTGTGCAGGAGAGCACTTTTTTTCTGGCCTTCAGGGCGATAGCGAATGGAACCTCTCCTTGCCTGAAAATCGAGAAAATTGGAACATGAAGAAATCTCTCTATAGGCCTGTTGGCCAGGAAGCCATACTTCTATGTCGTATGTTTTTGTTGCCGAGAAGCCAAGATCGCCTGAACAAAGGGTGACCACCCGGTAGTGTAGTCCCAGGAGCTGAAGAACTTTCTCCGCATCGGCCAGGAGCGATTCAAGCTCGTCCATTGATGTTTCCGGTGTGGTGAATTTCACCAATTCAACTTTGGTAAATTGATGTTGACGGATCAAGCCTCGTGTGTCTCTTCCGTGAGAGCCTGCTTCTGAACGAAAGCATGGAGTAAATGAGGTAAGCTTGATGGGCAAATCCTTTTCTGCGACGGTGACATCTCGATAAATATTGGTGACAGGCACCTCGGCTGTGGGAATCAGGTAGAGGTCCCAGCCGTCTATCTTAAAAAGATCTTCCTCGAATTTTGGTAGCTGGCCTGTGGCTGTCATGCTTGCGGAATTGACCATGAACGGCGGTAGTACCTCGGTATAACCATGTTTTTCGGTATGAAGGTCCAGCATGAAGTTGGTGAGTGCCCGATCAAGTTTGGAGGCAAATCCGGTTAACATTGAAAAACGTGCACCTGCAAGTTTAGCAGCACATTCAAAATCAAGAATTTTAAGATCTTCTCCCAATTCATAATGAGGTTTAGGAGTAAAAGAAAACTGAGGTTTTTCTCCCCAGGTCCTAATCTCAATATTATCTGAGTCATCATTGCCTTCAGGAACCGAGTCATCGCATATGTTGGGAATAGCCATGACGATTTCCTGTAATTGTTCCTGGATAACAGCCAGTTCAGTGTCAATTTCTTTAATTTTGCTACTGGTTGCTTTCATTTCAGCAATCAGCGGTTCTGCCTGCAGTTGCTCTTTGTCTCCTCCCTGCTTTAACTTCGCAATCTCTTTGGAGGCTTTATTCCGGGAATTTTTTAGGCTTTCCACTTCTGATAAAGCATCAAGACGCTTTTTGTCGATGGTGATAAATTCGTCGAGCTTTTCGGTCGTGAGGCCTCTTTTGGCAGTCTTTTCTTTGACGAAATCGATATTTTCTCTGAGGTATCGTAGTTCGAGCATAATAGGTTCTATATTTTTTTGGTGTTTAATGTTGAAAAAAGGTTAATAGTACAGAGAAAATATGTATCACGGCTGATATTTGAAAGCAACCTCTGAAAGATTATTAGTATTAATTTGTTTGTGTTTTGTAAGATTGGGCGACGATTGAGGCGTCCTGTTGTAAAAAAGAGAGAGTAGCGTCAGACGATATTCCATCCAGACTCTGCTTTTTTATTATATTTGATACTGCCATATTTCTCTTTCGATGAGATCGTGTTCCGGTTTACCTGCATTTTGTGCGAAATATTAATCGGTTTGAAGAATGGCCTTTTGTATTCATGTGTTTACAATTGTTTTCTTTGTATTGGTTTGCTATCTTCGGCAACGAAACATGTCATTGTCATTCGTACTCGGCAATTGTTGCAGAATTTTTCTGACATTTTAGCGAAAAGAGAGAAATATAGCTGGAGTTATGGAAGTAAATAGTAATGTAGTCATCATTCTCAACGATCTTCGTAAATCCATACGGATTTTAGCACTGGTAATTGTTGGAGCGACGGCAATTGTATTTTTTCTTGCCCCGCAGCTTCTGGTGATGGTTCAGAACCACCTGGCAGACAAGCTCTATTTCTTTTCGGTTGCCGGACCTTTCCTTGCACATGTCAAGCTGGCCCTTTTTTGTGCTCTTTTTCTGTTGATGCCATGGTGCGTGACCGTGCTGTGGCGATCCCTGGGGAAACCTTTCGGGGTAACCAGGATGCAATCAATCGTCTTTATTTGCTGCACGTGTTTGCTCTTTTATATCGGTACTCTCTTTTGTTATTTTATTACCCTTCCCTACGGTATTAAATTTCTTCTGGGTTTTGGCTCCGAAGAGCTGAAACCGGTCATCTCCGTAGGCAGGTTTATGAATTTCACGACCGTGTTTATTCTTGCCTTCGGCGTCATTTTTGAGTTACCAATATTTATGATTTTTCTGGCTAAGGTCGGAGTGTGCACGAGATCATTTTTTGAGAGAAACAGGCGATATGCCCTGTTGATCATGGCAATAGTTGCCGCATTGTTGACGCCGACCCCAGATGTGGTCAATATGTCATTGATGGGTGGACCGCTATATCTACTCTATGAGGCAGGAATAGTGATACTGATGCTAATGAGAGTAAAATAGTACAATTTTCTTGGCTTACAATCGATACCGGCCTGATTGTTTGTATTGTGATGGTGGGACACCTTGTCTTTTTATTTCTCTGTACCTTCAAGAGCTGTGTTGCTGGACAAGCCAAAAGCCTTTCTACCATGAAAAAGGCAAGAGAAAAAAACAGCTAAAAATCTTCAAGACTGAATCCATGTTGCTGTAAAAGGGCGGCAGTAACCCCAATTTTCCCATGGACCGAACAGGAAGGGCTGCGCGCTTTTAGGAGAATACCGTCAATCTGTTGCTCTGATGCGATAATAAGAACCTGTTTTGCACCCTGGATAAATGCGTCTGTCACATCCTGGCCGCTCTTGGTTGTAACCTTTGCCTTGCCGGCAAGGACATCGTGGCCATCACCTCCAATAATGTCGGCTGCCTCTCTTGGTGTAGTGAGACCACCTAACTGCTCTGGGCAAACAGGAATATAATTATTGTCAAGCAAACGGTTCTGGCATAGTATATTTTTTGAGGTTTTTGCATCGTAACGGGTGCATAAACCAACCAGACAGCTGCTGACGAGATATAATTTTTTAGTGGGTGACATCACCATTCCTTTGTTTGTAGGTATCAATGAAAAAGAAGATAAAAAGCACTCTCTCGCCCCTGCAGCGGAGCAGATTAGTCAAAATAATGGTGATCCTTATTATTGTAGCTGTTTCATGGCTTCTCTTTGCTCCTGAAATGGGATTAATCTCCATGCATAGGGAGCGAAGTCGCTTGGAGGCTCTACAACAGCAGAAAAATTCGTTAGAGCAGGAGAATGCCGCACTTCGTCAAGAAATTGAGCGCATCGAAAACGATATTGAATATTTTGAGAAGATTGCTCGGGAGAAGCACGGACTCCTCAAAAAAAATGAAATACTATTTGATTTTGGCGAAGACAGCAAAAAAAAATAAATAGGCATGCCGCAACCACACCGGTTGCAGATTGTCAGCCTCAGGTAAAACCTCCGCGTGACTGACAGCCGCTGGTGTTGTCAGAGCTGGATGTGATTCTAATTCCTGATGCTGAGATAAGTTTTCGTGTCTCTTTGCTGCCGCACTTTTCGCATATAATAATTTCGTCTGAAGTTATCGAGACGAGGGTTTCAAATACTGTGCTGCATTCTGTACATTCATACTCGTAAATAGGCATATCTTCCACCTCAAACTGTGCAATATCTTTGGTTCGGTGGAACAGTAAACACTATTCACTGAGAAGCGAAGTTAAAATTTCACACTCGCGACATTTTTTTATTTTATCTTCATTGCTCAGGCCGTTAACTTCTTCACACTTCGTTCCATTGAGAAACCAGCATAAATGACCGCTTTGGAATTCCCACGCAGGGCAGTCAAGCTTCATGTCACACTGTTTTGTTTCCCAGCAGGGGGTAAGGGTTTTATGGCGTGATCTCTGCTTGCAGAGCAGGAAGAACATTTGCCGTTCTATATGAGTGGGAATCTTCCGCCACCCCTGTTCGTAGCTGTGCACCGTCTTTAATGCCATACCTAGGAGCTCTGCTAATTCTTTCTGGGTTTTGCCAAGCCTTTTTCTAGAGACTGCAAACTCGTCTTTTTCCAAACCGCTTCCTCCCTTATTTTTAACCCGGACTCTATAACCGGGTGATAAACAGTCGACAAATAACGAGCATATGCAAGTATAAATCGCATGAACGATGTTTGCGATCGACAGTTTTTCGCTCGCATTATTCGATTTTCTTCAATGTAGTATACCACAAAATTCCGTCAGTGACTCTTAAAAAATTTTGAAACGTCAATTTTTTTACAATTTATATTATATACTTATAGAGAAAACATCATGCCACAATGTGCCTATTTTGTACTACTGTGTATCATTCGAAGATGAATGAGTAGATAGCTATCTCACACTACATCATTAAAATTAGCAACATACAGAATCATCAAAAAAATATATATAATGTGCATATGAGATTTAATATAATTCACAGATTGATCGATATGAAAATCCTGAAACACCTTAAAGGGATACAATTCCAAATGGATGACATCTCTGAAGAGAGAATAGTAGTCTTCCAAAAAAAGTGTGCTGTGGAAGGGAAAAATGCGTTACTATAGTTGCAAATGAAATTTGAATTAGGATGAGTTAATATGAATGCGGATGTATTTCAAAAATTACAACAAGTTCGGAGTGTTCTTGCCTATCATGAAAAGGTTGGTATTGAAACCTACCGAAAGAGTGATGATATAGATTCATTTTTAGGTATGGGCTTTGAATCCTTTGTAGAGAACCGTGAAAAAGCCGACGAACCTTTAAACGTGAAAGAAGTCAATTTGCCAAAAGCTGAGGTATCATTATCCAATGACACAATTGCTGAATTATGCGAGGAGATCAGCACCTGCCATAGCTGCGAGTTGTCAAAAAAAAGAGTTTTACCGGTATGTGGTAACGGCGGGAAGCAGGTGAAACTTTTTATTGTCGGTTCCTGGTTGACTGTTGACGGAGCTTTGGACTCAAATGGATCAATTTTTGGCATTGCAGAAGAGCAGATGCTTGAGAAAATGCTGAAGGCCATCAATCTTTCGTCTGCTGATACCTTTGTTGCCAATGTGATTAAATGCGGTATCGCCAGCACTGTTCAGCCTCAGGCCGTTCATATAGAGACGTGTCTTTCTTTCCTGGAGAGACAAATTGCGGTAACATCACCAGAGATTATCTGTACAATGGGGACGGTTGCTACTCGAGCACTTTTGAAAGTAAGTCAGCCGCTATCCCAGCTCCGTGGAACATTTCACGATTACCGTTTGCGCGAGAATACCATTATCCCTGTCATGCCAACCTACCATCCCTCTTTTCTTCTTAAAAATCCGGAGATGAAAAGACCAACCTGGTCTGATTTACAGCGCATTGAAAAGGCTTTAAGGCAATAGCATTGACTGGGAGGAGGAGTGTATGTCTTCTTGTTTCTCTTCGGATGCTTAGTGGGCCATGAGGGTTATTGCATGGCGATGATACCCCTTTTGCCAAGTTCAACAAGAAAGGCCGTAATTGATTGTTCAGCCTCTTCTCTCGTAATCTTGAAGTGTTCAGCGAAGTCATCAATCATTGTATGAACAGTGGTTTGGCCATCAATATATGCCCAAACGACACTGCCCATTTCATCAAGTTCTAATTTCTTTGTCGGATATTCGTAGCTTTGCTGAAATCGTCGAAAGAGACTGAGAAAGAAAGGTTTCATCGGGAGTGGGTATTCCAGCAGTATCACTCCGCTGTCGGATTCTCTGAAATTTACGGAGGCATTGACGACGGGTGTGCACTGCAGAGCTTCATGTCTGCTCAGTGTTGGGGGCGACTGAGGGCCCTTTGCTTTAGACTTGAAAAATTTCATAGTGTGCACAAATCATCTCGAATTCTTCTTCATCAATCGGTTTAATATCCTCCATGAAAATACCAAGAAGGCGGTCGTTTTCCTGATCATGCCATAATGCCGCAAGACAAAAGGGTTTTTTGCGTTGAAAACGAAGACTAAGCTGCTGCAATAAACCTGGCGCATTTTTGTGGCGAATCGTTGTGGCGGAGATGTGTTCAGGTCCAAGTGGCTTTTCTTCGCCAAGAAGTGAAGAGAATATCTCCGCTAGGTTATGTTCTTTGAGGCGTTTTTCAGCAAGAGCTAACCTGCAAATATTGAGGACTGTTTTGCCGTGCCGGAACTGTAATACGGTCAAGCCGGCTTTCATGGAATATTTGCTGAGGTTGTATGTTAAGGGAATGCGCGCCTGAAAATCCTGAATTGACCAATGAAAAAAAAGATCTTTTTCTTTTGCAGAATTAATTGACCGTAGGTTGAAGAGTGGGTGCTCCAGCTCTTTATCGAAATAGAACCGCAACTGGATAAACAATGAAGATTCCTGTGAGTAGAGAAAAACCAAAACGGGCATGGACGTCTTTCTTTCAGCAAAACATTGAACCTTAAAATGCTGGAAGAGTTCATGACAGTTTTTTGGAACGGTTGTTGATTTCAGTTTTTTACCTGAGAGTTCATGATATTGTCTGGTAAGGGTATCTATAAAATTCTGGACATCAGCGACAGCGCTATTCTGCCAACGCATCTCCATGATTGCTTTGGAATCATTTTCAAAAATGAGGTGCTGAAGGGCTGTGACTTTTGCTTGCCAGGTGGAAGGCAGGATGACGGCAACTCTGTTCCAGGCAATACGGTGGAACTCGGATTGAGAAGGTATTGCCATGAAAAAGTTACCTAGCGATGAGAAAAACGATGATCTGGTGAGGCTGTCGTCTGGGGGGCACATCCGCCTGTGAGTTACTCTTGAGGGATGAGAAAATCCCAGCCGCTTTTCTTTAATTCTTCCTTGTGCTTTTTCTTTTCCGGATCTGAGATCTCCTTGCAGTGACGAAGAAAACAGATATGCTCCTGTTCTATTAATTCGGGATAATAGAGTTTGATCTGATTACCGATGTTCTCACTTGCATCATGCAGATTATGATGCAGAACCATATTCACTTTGCGACCCTGTTTATCAATGAATTTCCATTTCCAGATATGATTGATACCAAACGAATCGCCTTTCCATTCTGAAGGTGGGCCATATTTGTTTTTAAATTTCTTCATTAAAGTGTTGAAAAACTCCTCACTGGAATCCTCATATTTCATCTGCAGCTTGACAATCATTCCAGGCGAGTGACAGAATCCATAGGATATTACACCTTTATCGAAGCCATGCCAATCCATCACTACGGTTTCTTTGAGGTAATTGGAAACCTCAAAATCAGGATATTCACTTACATTCGTTCCAAGTTCTATCCCGGCTATTTCATGAGGGACAGCGGCATATACACTCGGCAGAAAAAGGTCCAATACGAGAATAAAGGCTACGCAATACTTAAATAACCATAACATTATATCACCAATGTTGCAGGCTCAGACCGAATTCAGAATAGAGCCTTAAATTAAGGTTGCCCCTCTAAATGCATATGCTCCAGGCATTTTGTCAAGCATGAATTCAGTTTGCTCACTTAAACGCTGGACACGCAGCTGAATTATTTTTTCAATCAGTTTGTCTCTTTTGCCGGGGAATTTTTCCAAAATCTTTTGAAAACTTTCCCGTGAAATTTCCAGAATTTCACATTCTTCCAAGGGGTACACACTAAAAAACCATTTAAATCGAGCGAGGAGGGCGAGTTCACCGAAGAAGGTCTGAGGCTGCAGCTGTTGTAAAATAGCCTCGTTACCGCGATGACTCATGGTGATTTCGGCCGTTCCAGAAATGAGATAGTATGCCTTTTCCGCCTCTTTCCCTTCAATTATGATCCGATCACCTAATCGATATTTCTTACGTGTAGCCAGATACGCAAAGAGTTTCAACACTTCGCTATCTGCTCCGCCGAAAACAGGTGATTGGCGTAGGACCTCCAAATCACAGGTGAGCTTGCATTCAGCGTGGGTTGCCGGATTCTCTGGTTTCATGGACGAGCTCATACAATACCCCTCTTTCTTGTAGCAGGTTGTCGTATGTTCCTGATTCAACGATTTTTCCTGCCTTCATTACAATAATATGGTCATATCCAGAAATCATGTCAAGACGATGTACAACGGCAACTACAGTAGTATTGCCTCGCAGTTTACTCTCAATATATCTTTGGATCCTGTTTTGAGATCTGTTGTCGAGGCTTGCCGTTGCTTCGTCAAGTACAAGCAGTGGAGCCTGTTTTAATAAGGCTCTTGCCAAAGCTATTTTCTGTTTCTGCCCGCCTGAGAGATTGTCTCCCTTGCTGCCTACATGGAAATCAAGGCCGATTTCAATAATTTCACTCAACAATCCCTGTTCTGAAAAAATCTTGAGAGCAAGTTCGCCAAGCTGTGTTCTGATTGCCTCTCTGTCTATCACTGTACCGAAAAGAACATTATCGAGCAGCGTGTGGTTATAGAGATACTGGCTGGTACAAAATGGAGTGAAAGAAGCACTGGTCTGTAGGCTTTGAGTTTTTTCCATTTGAGCCAGAGGTACTATGTGTTGTTGAATAGTACCATCTTTACATTGTTCCAGGTTAACATGCTCAATATCTTTTAGAAATCTGTGCCTTGTTTCTACTATGGTTCGTCGCAAAGAGTCAGGTATTGTGTAAATCTTGTGTTTCCCTGCTATGTAGCGCAAAGCCAATTCGAGAAGAGCATCATGTTCTTCGGTTTTAAGGCTTTGAAGTTCAGCTTTTTGCAGTTTTTTGATAATTTTAGAGTAGCTCTCAAATTCATCGGGTTCCATTGGACTGCCCTGAAAGAAGAATTCATCTTCATGCATGTCCTGCAGCAGTGTTACCGTAGTTGACGCTATGTTTTGTCCCAATTTGAAAAGGGTAGCTTCGAGTTCCTCACTTTTAAGAAATGAGCGAAAATTACTCTTAGAAACCAGATATGCACTGTCATCGTTGTCGGTATATTCACCAAAAATAATGTTTTGGCCTATTGTAGAGTATTCCAGAAATGTTTCAGCGTCGTAAAATTCGACCACACCTTTGAAATCATTGCGTAAGGTTTCGTTAACAATACGGCGCATGGAGAGAATTTTATCAGCGATGTGTCGCGCTTTTTCTGGAGGAAGTATTGACCGGAACCCCCAGCGTATTACGTCTGCTTCAAGGCCTACTTCACGGACCATGTCAATGACTTTATCCCGTTGCGGAAGTTCCTTAATACCACCAGCCGTGCGCAGAGCCTCACAGGCATAGAGGAGGTTTTCATTGACAGATCCTGTAAAAATAAAGGGATGCTGGGATACCATGCTGATGTTGTTGGCGATATCAAGCTTGCTAAGCTCCTGAATCTCTTGGTTGTCTATTTTGAGGGAACCTTCAGAGGGCGTTAGTAGTTGAGCTATCAAATGACTCAGAGTGCTTTTGCCGGAACCGGAGAATCCGATAAGTGCCAAATGCTTGCCAGCTTCAAGTTCAAAAGTAATCTCCTCTAAAAGACGAACATTACTATTAATTTGAAAACCAACGTCTTTGGCTTCAATTTTCCCCTGGAGAGTAACCGATGTGTCGTTTTTCGGGATGTCTATAAGGCTTTCTTCTGGGAGATCGAAAGTTTCCATGATTTGCTTGTAGCGAACCTGGGCATCCTGATACATCTGATAATATTCGATGAGTTCTTTCCACGGATCATACACTTTTTCATAAGCAGAGAGAAAGGCAACCAGTGCGCCAATGGTAAATTGGCCATGGATGGCAAGATAACCGCCAAGTAGAAAGAGCAGGAAGGGGCCAAGGCTCTGGAAGAAATTATTGGAAAACTTGATGCCGTATTTGAGAATGAAAAGCTTACGCATCGTCGTGTAAAGTTTTTTGATATGTACATTCAGCTTGCCCTGCTCAAGCTTGAAACTGCTGTTGCTTTGTACCTCATGAATACCTGAAACCGATTCGTTGACCAGATTGGCCATGGCTCGAGTGGTCTGAACACGCTTGCGGTTTTGAATATTATATCGTTTTTGCAGAAGTGGAATAACAATAAATTCAAAAGGATAAATAAAAACGGTAATACAACCCAGTAATGGGTTGAGGTAAATCATGAATCCGAGGAATGCGAAAAAGGTTAGAAAAGATGCTATGGGAATGGCCAGTGCTCCTCCGAGAAACTGTCCGATGGCATTGAGTTCGGAGGTCATTGCCGAGATAATAATTCCAGCCTGGGTTCTATGGAAGAATTGCAGCGGCAGTTTCAGGACGTGGGTGTAGAGTTCCCGGCGTATCTGAATGAGAATTTTCTCGCCAATAACAGCCTGGAGAACGTTGATATAATATTTTATCAGACCGGAGATGAGGACTGCTCCCATATAGAGTCCGCAATAAAGATAGAGTAGGTCAAGCTTCTTGAGGTTGATGGCGACGTTAATGATCTTACGCTGCATTTCCAGCGGATAAACCTTGAAAAAAAGACTGAGCACGATCAGGAAAAGCAGGAAGAACTGAAGTCCCCTGTATTTGTGAAATACCCAGTAAAATAGCGGCTTTTTGGTGATCATCCTGCTCCTGACAATGCTAATACGCCATATGCCCCAGCGATTTGAGAATGAGGGCAAAACCCATGGCAAACATGCCGGTCAACCCCATTCCGCAGGAGAAACCGGCCAGCAAAACGGGGGCATATTGACGCCACATTTTCCCGTATCGCTTGTAAAAATAATACCTGCCCAGAAGTGCCCCTGCAACCTCCAGGATGAGTCCGTGCGGAGTCGATTGTCCGAGGCCTCTCACCACACCATAAATAAGGAGTACCGGCAAGCCAAAAAAACTGAGAATACCATACATCGTTACACCAAAAAACAACCCCATGAAGACGGTGGTTCCATTGAGAGCCTGATAGAAAAGCGAATTGCCTTCCAACGTGGATGTTTGCATAAGCAGGGTATTCAAAGCCTGGAGATGCCACATCTCCTGAGCATACGGATAACTTGAAGACGGTATGGGAGCGAGTCTCCAGATGAATTGTGAGAATAGCAGACTTGCAATCATGACGATGGGAAAAACGATAACTTCCGCTTTGATAATACCACGTATGGATGTCCCGGTGAGTTCAATTTGCCGGAACTGAACGGTTGCTTCACCATAATTGTGAATGGGGATGGGGGCATACCAGATTTCGATGCCCTGATAGCCAAAAAAACGAGCACCTGCGATAAAACTTGCCTCTCTCACCAGGGGAAGACTGACAAACTGGCCGGCGATACCTTCCATCCTCGCGGTAATGTAGGAAATAACCGGAGTATAGATAAAGCCATAGGCCAAAAAGAATATCCAGGGGAAACTGGGTACCAGCAACACGCAGAGACCAACATAGCTAAGGGTCGAGAAGAAATAGATGGCAATGGAGATCCAAAAATTAAAATCACCCCTACCAGCGGGAGGTCGAAAGAGATTCTGCCATGATATACTTGATCCGCCAGCCTGCCGGAAAGAGTGAGTGACCGACCAGATACCTATGCAGCCAATGGCCAGTCCAAGTCCAATGCCGAAACTCATGTAGAAATCAAAATTATTGGCGAAAACAGTATCCACCGTTTCCATTCCAGGATGCCATCGGTGCAGGATTCCTTGAGCGTAGAGAATGGGATTGAGCACAATTGTTATAATGAGGCCGATGAGTCCGCCGATAACGGCCCAAAAGGGTAACACCATGCCTATGAAGACAAGGCCCAGGTCGAGCTGGATGCCTGTGGCTACTGCGGGTAGGACTTCTTCTGTATGTCCGGTTAATTCTATCCAGGGGATCGGAATAAGCCTGATCGGTTCTGTGAAGATGAGACTGGAGACGATGGGGACAAGGACATAAATCGCTCCAAATGCCAGACCGATAACACCTCCTATGGAGAAAACCCGCCACTTCCAGCTTTTCTGTTTTTCTTCTGTGGATTCTGCAAGTGCCATGGTTCCCAGGGCAGCAACTGGCGCCATGGGGAAAGGAAGTTTTTCGACATCCGAGGTGATACGGTAGAGGGCGTATCCCAATCCAAAATGGTCAATGCGCTGGATAATCTGGGAACCTATAAGAAGAAGAATAGGAATGAGCCAGTCACGATGGAGAAATGTACGTTCAACCATGGACAATGACTCGGCTCCAGGAGCTATCCATGTGGGGATATATTCGGTGAGACCAAGCATGCGGGCGGCGTCGGATTGTACCAGATACTGACTCCATAGAAGCCCGGAAAAAGGTGAAGCGAGAGCTGCACCTGCCATGTAATAGAGGAGAAAAATTTCCTGCTGTTTGAGATCTGAATGGGCTCTTTTAGCAACCTCAGCAAAGAGGATAATGGTAACCCAGCGCGCAGCCGGACCTACCCCCTGGCCTATAACGAGTTGCAGGTACATGGAACCAGGCATCATCAGGAAACCGATAAAAATAGCGCCTATTATGGTTTTCCAATCAAAGCCTTCTTCAAAATGGTCCGGCGTTGGCAGAAGATCCCGATATTCTTTTAGTTCCTTGTCATCGTACATGATATTTGCAGAAACCTTGGGCTATGTAGATGTGAATATATAGCCACAATAACCATCCTCTGCGGCAATTTTGAGTTATTTCTAACAACGAACTTTTTGTTTTCATTACTATCTCAACAAAAACGCATTGAAAAAAAGACGGCAAATGAGTGCATAATGTGCTAATCAGGAAGAACCTGATAGCCAATATCAGTAAAAAATCCAACAATGGCCCATCCGCCTCCCATGAGAAAATCACCGATAATGAGACCTACAAAGAACAGCTGCGCTTTTCTGAAAAAACGTATACCTCCATATCGCATGCACAGTGTATTGCAGGCCCAGCCGATAAAAAAACTCAACCAGAGAATGCGCATTGCTGAACTGTAAGCGGTGAGATAGCCAATGGGATGGATTGGCCACCAGTAAAATCGGTGAAACGCGATAACAAGCAAAAACATGACACAGGCGCCCGCGAGAGCAAAAAATATAACCCAAGAACCGGTTTCCGGTGGACTGGTGAGTAATCTAAAAACATTTTCGTAGACGGAAACCGTGGTGCGTGTGGCCCAGTCCTGATTGAGTTCGCGCATGCCATAACGGTAGCAGAGGAGCATCATCGCGGTGAATGAGGCAGCTATTGAAAAAATGACGGTCAATGTCATTCCGCCAAACAGGATCATAGCAGGTCTGTGCCCATGATGGATTTTTCTGCTGTGTACCAATGAGGGCATTAATGATTCGCGCAGGTCGACGAAGAAAGTTTTCTGAGTCATGCCAGCAAGCAGGCCATTGATTCCTGCAAAAAGCTTGGTGCCAAACAAAGCAATGAGTCCGTCAATCGGAGCAGCCGTCAGAGTAAAGTAGGCGATGCCTCCCTGACATATTATTCTCGCGGCAACAATGGTTGTCATATAGAAAGAAAGCACGGTTAAAGTAGCTGTGAGGGGATTCATGCCCAGTCGGGCATACCAGAAGACCAGTGCGGCAATACCGAAAATAGTTCCCCAGAAAGAGAGTCGGACATCAAACCATTCGGTTCTGGTGGCAAATGTTCTCTGTAAGAACAATGATTGCCTGGTGACCTCAATGAGATGATATCTGGCCAGCCAGACAAGAAAAAGAAAGAAAACCCCATAGGCACCAATCATCTGCATTTCCTCAGGACGTGATAATGTCGGACCAAAGGTAATGCCAAGCTCGGATACGGGAATGACAATCCCCAGGATATTCAGCAGTCCATAGAATAGGCAGCCGGCAATATAAAAAAACCAGAAAGAAAAAGAGATTTGTCTTGATGCCAGGAACGCAAAGCCTATAAACGCAGGGTAAAAATAGATTTTCACTTTATGAAAACCGGAAAACAAACCATGGTCCGGGAAGTAAGAACCGCCGAGCACCTGTGTCGTTATATGGGGAACAGAAGGATAATAGAAACTCAGACCATTGAGTAAGTGAAGGAAAAACGGAATACACAATCCGGTGAGCAGAAACCTGTTGAGGAGAAGTGCTGACAGAGTTCCTTCATTTACCGACTTGCCAATCATCTCTGGTACCTTGAGAAGAGGGAAGTTGACTCGCTCATTATGGATCCATTGTCGTGAGAGGATGTTGACGATACAAATCATGACGCCAAAACTCAGTAGTGAGAATGCACCCCAGAGAAGAATAGGTGAGAACCATGATTTCCAAGGAATATGAAAGAAGACTTCCAGCCAGTTCATGCTTCTGCCGCCGTCAATACCGTTATAGAGTAGAGTTATGGCGGAGTCTTCAGGGATGAGTTGTTGTGGTAAGAGCGGCAGAAGTTTTTCTTTCCACATATTACCCATGGTGGCGAAATGGACAGGTGCGGTAATATTTATCAGAAAGGTCCTGGCAAATCCGGTATAAGCAATTCCTGAGCCGATAACCGCCTGGATCCAGATGATAATAAGCTCAAAACCATTAAAGAGCACTCTGCCTCCGGAAATTCTGGATATGCCGGCAATGAGCAGGGTAAGGATAAAAAATAAAAAAAATGGTGCCAGGGGAAAATGGCCGCCGCCAAGCAGTGTTGCCTGACGATATATATTATTAAACGGCGTGAGCAAACAGATAGTGACGGCAACCAACAGTCCGGTGATAATTGCACGAAGTCGTATGTGTTTTCCCTTTCGGTCAGCCATATCTTTCACTCTGAAAATGCAGGTAAATTTTTCTCTTGAAAGTCAATGATTCCTTTCAGGATTTTTTCATAATATGCATGGCCGGCAGAATCAATGGAGCGCCAGATGAGTAGTTGTTTACGAATGTCATGGAGAAACATGGTGTTGAGACGTTTCCACATCTGAACTTCACCGGAGTTGCGCTGCAGGGTGATTTTTATCTCAAGGTAATTGCTGTTCTCCCGTGCAGGACAGAATTGAATGTCAACTTTCTGCATAATGCCGAAATCAAATGGAGCAAGCCACACGTGTGTTCGAATGTGCATGCAGTTAAGGGCCGAGGGAATTTCCGCCTGTTCGACCATCTGTCTGATGTCATCCACCGTGTTACATGAGAAAATGATATCAACTGGCCTTGTCGAAAACATGCCATGGGAAATATCCTGATGCCCGGAGAGATAACTGTAAATAAAACCGCCTATGGACTCGTGCTCTTCAAATTTCATAAAAAACGGCAGGATCAACTCGATACGGTTGTTCACAGGTTCTGGAAGTTTAAACGATTGTTTTACATCGGGAATGGCGATTTGGGCTGCAACTCTCGATGGATATATCACCGAGATAAGAACAACGGCTATCACCAGAATCATGGCGGCGACACCGGCAAGGGAAGAGTAGTTGACTGTGATTCCTTCCCAGTAGGATGTTGAGGAAAAAAGGGCTGCAGATACCTGGGCCAGCAAATAACCAAGAACCACGGAAATAACGGCAAGAGCCATGGCTTCAGCGATGAAGAGAAAAGAAACGTGACTGGGGGCCAGACCTACTGAGGTGTAGACCGCTATTTCATTTTTACGCTCATAGACCGAGCTTATCATCGTGTTGAGGACAATAAAGATAGAGATAATAAGAGGGATGAGTATATTTGGTACTCCGCTGTAGCTGAGAGTGCTGGTGGGACTGAAAAACCAGACACCATCCCGGTCTCCTGCAAAAACAGGGAGGTTGAATCTTTGCACCAACCGGGCTCCGAGAGCTTGAATATCATCGTCGGTTTGGGGTTTGATGGCTATACTTTTGAGTACTCCGCCCATGGCCAATAATGTATCTGCGGGGATAAAGGCGACCTGATTTGCCTCGATATGGACATATCTGCTTTGCAGCGATCGTACTTCATCTCCTGATTCCACGGCTTCCTGCTCAACATCTGACAACTCGGCCGAAGCTTCCTGCGGGAAAGTCACAGGAGTGAGGGATTCACCATCAAGATCACGTATCTTCTCCAATTGTGCAGCTGAAAAAATACCGACGACAGTATATTCAGCGCCCCACATGCGTATTGTTTGAGGAGCTTGCTCTATTTCATCGATTCCCATCTGATCTGCGGTGTCTGAGTCAATTATTATTGCCTGGCTATCATCTTCAGTAAACCAGCGGCCTGATTTAAGAATTGTGTCAATCCCAGAGATCTTGGGCTCGCCAGGATCCATGCCGATCAAGCCCAGCAGACCAACTGACTTGGTGGTATTATAGAGTGGCACCTGAATCGGTCGTGTCATGCTGCGTCCTTCGAGCCAGATTCGTGAAGCTGTTATCGAATTGGCATCCATACTGGCAGCGAGTGACTCTTCTGCCTGTCGTGGCAGGCTTTTCCAGTTGATAGATTTCAAGAGCAAGCCGACGTAGGGGGCATTTTCCTGAAAAAGCAAAGTATTTGCCTTCTGACTGGATTTGACCGTGGTAAAACTCATAATGGTAAATGTGAGGATTACCAGGGTAAGACAGGTGAGGGTGGTTCGTAGACGTCTTCTCCTGAGATTGGAGACACCTAGAAAAAAAGCGGCAACAAACGCCTTCCAGCGGCTTATTTCAGAGGGACGTTGGTGGCTGGCATGCCTTTGCAGCAGAACCATCTCTTCCTCAAAGCGGAAGAAGATAATAAGCGTGACCATAAGCGACAGACCAATAATGAAAAAGGCCAGAATGACCACCATGGGACTGTAGGCCAGCTGGAATGCCGGATGAACATTGTAAATGATGGCAATAAGACTAACCAGCAAAGCGGAGAAGGCGGTGATTCGTTTATAGATATTGGCGTAATTAAAGAGGAATCGCTCCATGCAAAAGGCAAAGGGCACAAAAAGAGCTATGTAGAAAAGAACGCCGAAAAGTACATCTTTCTGAGTTTTTTCCACCTGGACATATACTTTTCCGGCAAGGGCTAGGGATTCCAGTGCCGACTCTTTGAAGTTGAGATAATCAATGTTCGCAAGTGCTGCTTCGCTTTCTGCAAGAGCAGTGAGACCTTGTTTCTTCATGGCGTTAACCTGAGGGTCGACAATTCCATGTTCTTCCAGGTTATCAATACGTGGTTTCAGAAGTGTCCAGATATCTTTGGCGGCATGATAGGTCGTATTGGGAATGGAAGAATATATATCGACTGGATAGCCGAAACCGGATGGCGATTTTTCTGTACTGTTGGAGAGTATCAGCTTGCGGGTCAGCACTGTGTCGGAAAGTGTCAGCTTAAGCCATGTCCCCGGTTCTGTGTAAATTGTGGCAATTGTTGAGGCACGAGTGTCGATGCGGCTGTACCAGTAATGCTGCGGAGGTGCATCCCTGCGGCCATCGAGTAGACTCATCTTGGTGAGATAGTTGAAGTTCCTGGGTTCCAGTGTCTCGAAGATTGTGGTGCCGGTACAGCTGAACATGATAAGATCGGTTTTCATATTCTCGCGCTGCATTTTGACCCGGTAATTATTTTTACCGGTTTCCTTTTTATCAATTGCCCATTTTACTCGGCCACTCTGTTCATCAAAGCGATATCCCTCAATGATGACCTTTTCTCCAACATTTTTTTTATCAGCAACTCCTTTTATGATAAAGTTGCCACTGGGATCAACAGTCGAATAGATTCTCGCTTCTCCCTGAAAGGCCATGATGGTGGTTTTGGCTGCTGGGTAATCTGCAAACAACTCTCCCTGGAGCAGAAGGTTGGCTCGACCGGTAATAGTGGAAAAACCGTTTCTGGGGAGTTTTCCGGTGGAGAGCTTTCCGGCATGGCTCAAATCACCAATCATCTGGCTAACCAGTTTTTCCTGCGATGAAAGACGTTGCCAGTCAATTTCTGAAGGGACATCCCAAGGTGTGCCCCATAGGTTGCGACCATCACCGACGGTGGCGAGGGTGATGCCCAAATACCCTGCCATGGAGCTTATTTCCCCGCCATGAAATGGTTTTCCTAGAAACCAAGTATCCCAGGTACGCATTCGTGAGGGGGTAAGTGAGTCAACATAGGGATAAGGAGTTGCGTTACCATTTTTTATTGCAGAATCGCGAAGCACATCATCAATTGCACTGTAGATTCCAGTGCGGTTTATCCGTGGTCGAAGTTGGTAAAACCAGCCTTCGTGAAAACCTCCAACACCAGTCCCATGGCTGGAAAGATGCAGTGAGATAAATGCCCCAATGGCATAATCCCTGGTCAATTCACGAAACCTGCGGGTTGATTCAAATGAATCAAGTTGGGCCTTTCTTGCTCTGATTGTTTCTTCATGCTCAGCAATGCTTTCCGGGATGAGCCCTTGAAGGAGCTGGCTTTCCTGCTGGGAAAGATTATTAAAGTCTTTTTTCCAGCCTAATTGTCTCAGAGCGAAACGTTTGGACACCAGCTTTTCTATTTCTTTTCTGTTTTTTGATTTTTCCTGATGGAGACGAAGGTAGACCAGCTCCCGGGAAACCTGATCGACGAATGATTTTAAAGTGTTCTTTGTCGCATCTTGTAATTGAACATCGCGCTGCTGATTGCCGACAAGAGGAAAGGAGACGGAACGCAGCACCTCTAAGTTAGCCTGTGCCGTTTTGATATCCTTTTTTAAGAGTTTGGAGTAGTTTCTAATGTCTTTCGATTTGGACTGCATTGCCCAGACAATTTCGCGCAATCCAGCTAGTGCCTGGCTGTGTCCACTGGTTGCCAGAAGAAGCACAGGTCGACCGGGCGGTGTTTTGGTCAGGGATTCAGCAGTTTTTAAAAGAGTGACAATTGATGTCGCTTCATCTGCACCGGGTGCTCTACCAGGCAGAAATGAGGCATTGTCATAGAAGGCTTCTACCACAAGAAGCTCATTCTTGAGCACTGGATTATTTCCGGGTATGAGACAGTAAATGTTCTTTGAGAAAGTTTCCTGCCATATAGTAGTGGACTCCAGTTTTACAGATGGGGCAACGGTCGTCTGCCTTACTAGATTCGGACCAAAAATTTCCTTTGCCTTTGTTTCCTCCATCCAGAAAATGGGAAACTGAATTGGTGAGAGTTCTTTTTTTTCTTCGAAAAAGTGTCTGTCTCGAGCTGTACCTCTATCCAGCAGAATTGCTGCTCGAGCCCCCAGTGAAGCAACCTGCTGCCAGGCGATTCCGGAATTGAAGTCCATGAGAACAATACTGCCTTTAAGCTGTTTGCCTTTTAGTTCCGGCATAGTACCACTGCCAACATAAAGAAGGGGGGCTTCAAGTTCTCCCCCAATGGCTTCCGGTGTTATTGCATTGTAAAAAAAAGGCTGAAGATCGAAGTTGTGGCCGTCATAATGCAATTCAGCTTTCTTCACCATGCGAACGGGGAGAGAAAAGGTCTGTATTTGAGGTTCGAGGTTGAGGCTTTTGAGATGGTTGATGATAAACTGGGCGGCTTTGAGGTTCCCCGAACTGCCCGGACGACGGTCACCGAGAGAGCTGAATTCCTTGATGAGTTCTCTGTGAGATCTGTTCTCGGCAAAAAGCGGAGTCTGCCATAGGAAGATGGCAAGGATTAAAAAGATAACAGATCGCCACAAAACATCTCTCATATCATTTTCTCATATCCCACATATAATCAGGATGTCTCTCTGGTTGTCATGACCTGCTTCCTACTCAACTCCGCCTGTACGAATGTTGAGTTCTTCACGGTTTTGAATTTTATCTATCAAACCATCACGTATCCAAATGACCTTATCTGAAACATTGAGCATTTTATAATCATGGGTTGCTGAAATAACCGTTACATCCCTCTCGCTGGATAGTCTTTTTAACAGAGTAATAATGTCTTCGCCGGTGGTCAGATCAAGATTTCCAGTGGGTTCGTCGGCGAGGATAATCGCTGGATCATTTGCCAGGGCCCGAGCCACCGCGACTCGCTGTTGCTGACCACCCGATAGCTCCGACGGTTTGTGAGCATGACGACCAGCCAGTCCAACAAGATTGAGGAGATCCATGGCCTTGTCGGTTGCAGAATCGTAAGGAGTTCCCGCAAATGTCATGGGGAGAGTGACATTTTCGAGTGCTGTCATTACCGGTATGAGATTGAAAGTCTGAAAGATATAGCCGATCTTTCGGCAACGAAGCCAGGCCAGTTCATATGCATCCAGCTGGGCAATATCAACTTCATCAATGAAAACCTTTCCCGATGTTGGTTTGTCGAGGCCGCCGATCATATTGAAAAGCGTTGACTTTCCTGATCCTGAGGGACCCATTATGGAGATATAATGGCCAGTTTGAATTTCAAGGTCGATACCTTTGAGGACGTGAACAACTATCTTGCCTAGGTCAAAGTCTTTTGTAACTTGAGTTACCCTCACAATCTCTTGAGTTGCCATATTTGTTTACAGTGTATGTGTTGTCTCTATAATTATTGTTCAACTCTCATTGCTTCGACAGGTTGCATCCTGGCTGCCAGAAAAGCAGGGTAAAGTGCACCCAGCAGACTGAGCAATGTACCCACGAAAATGGCCGTTATCATGGAATATGTCATAGCATACCATGATATTGAAGAGATTGTGGCCGTACCGAAATGCAGGACTCCCATAAACAAGGATGCTGCAAAGCCAACAATGGCGCCGGCAAAGGCGCCGGTCATACCCTGAAGACCTGCTTCAATAATAAAGATTTTGACCACAAATCCATCGAGGGCACCCAGGCATTTCATCGTACCGATCTCTCGAAAACGCTCAGTTACTGACATGATCTGAGCATTGACTATGCCGACAACGCAGACAAGCAGGGATAGAAAAACGATCCAACGTTGCTTAGGAGAGGTCGATACGCTCTGACTCGCAGGATCAATATCATAACCAAGTCTGGTAAGTTTTCCCACGATCTCCGAATCGCCATGCACAAGAAGTGACTGGGCAATATCATCGCTGAACAGAGAAAATGAAAGAAAAGAAACAGCCAGCACCAGGCTTAATGTAGTAATGAGAGATCTAAAAAAGCGGGCACGGATGCTTTTCAGAGCAATGCCTATGGAAATCGAGGCTGGCAATTTCTTTAATCGCTTCATTAACTTTCTCTTTTCCAGGATGTGATAAATACTACTGAGTTATTAGTGCCTTACATCTGAACAACTGTTAAAAAACGAGAAACTGGAGACAGTTTTGAAACTATAAAACTTTCCCGACAAACAAGGCCTTTATCTCCACCAGGTATCATGAAAAAATATGGCTCAGCCGCTTGAGACCATATCAAAGAATATAATAGTAATCATTCTTACATATTGGAATTGTTTTTGTCACGAAATAGTTTTTATTGATTCTCTCCTGGTGGGTGTGATTGTTTTCATCCTGTTTTTATTTCATAAAATGTATCAGCGACTCGATTGACTGAGCAGGTCCTTAAAATGAAGATACTGAATTCCTCGAAAGGAGGTGAGCGTGCCTAATAGCTGATCAAGGAAAGACAGGGCTTGCAGGTTCATTCTCTGATGATGCAGCATAATACCTGAGGTGCCTGAAAGGAGGGAGCTCTGGAGTTCGAGAAGAAGTTGATCAACTGAAGACTGTGGATCCTTCTCTTTACGTGTGTGCAGATCCACGTTGACTTGGATATCAGGAAAAATATTTGATACAGGAGGTATTGCTCCAGAGCTTCTTGATATTGCACGAAATTCTAATTTCTTAAGAATATGCAATGTGGTTTGGCCACATCTATTCCATGGAGGTGTGAAGACGGGATAGAAATCATCTCCCAAAATTCTGGAAAGACGCATTTTCCCTCGAAGCAGATCGTGATGCAGATTACTCGCAGATCTGCTTTCGCCAAATTCCTGTTTTTTCCCGGAAATTTCATGGTTTTTATGAATCCATCCATGTTGATGCCAGCAGAAGAGTGACGATTTACCTGTGGTCTGCTGGAGAGAATGCAGTCTACTTTTGGTGAGCCATGCTGGAACAACGGCAAGACATAGCGGTACACGATATTTTACAAACAGAGAGATCATTTCGGCAAACATCCTTGATGGAACGCCAATATCATCGGCTCTGAAAAAAGCGACAGCTTTACCGCTGCCACCAGCCAGTCCATTCTCTATTGCTGAATGTAAACGATTTCCTATATCAAGCATGTTTTGGCAATAAAGTGATGAAGGTGAAGAATTCATGTTATTTTTTTATGGTAGAATGCCATAACTGTACTTGTGCAGCTGTTTTTTCGGCACCGTCAAGTTTGATAGGTGAGGCATAACGCTTCTTCTGGAGTTGGTTGAGAAGTAAAAATGCCAGCCGTTGAGGGAACAAATCTTCTTTTTCCAGTACTTTCAAGGGTGCCAGTTCAGCAAGCTTAGAGACCCGTAAGCGTTGTTCATGATTCTGGCTAAAGGGATAAAGAAGCGCCGGCACTCCAGCGGAAAGTGTGTTCATCGTTGTATTGTAACCGGCCATGGAAACAGAGACATCAGCGGCACTCAGCCAGCGTTCAAAATCGGCGGTGAAATTTTCTACCGTGGTGTTGTTGCCTGCCATGGACCTCAGGTTTTGCACATCATTCAGGGCTGTGTATGGCCCGGTGAAAATCCGCAGCTGTACCCTGGGCTTCTCGATATATCTCATGGCCTTGATCAGGTTGAAGAGCAGTTCAACGCCGACTCCACCACCGCCGATGCTGGCAACGATCTGGCGTGTATCTGCTGCAATTCCAAGAGAAGCACGAATTCTATCGCGTTCCAGGCAAGGAGCATGCGGAGTTACATAGCCGGTATATGCCAGCGGGATAGTGATTTCATTAACCCTGGAGAACGTACGTTCCAGGGGAATGAAATTTTTATCTCCATGAACAAGAACGCCATCGAAGAAAGAGTTCAATGTTGCAATAATCCTGCTTTCAAATTTGTCCTTATCATGACGTTCGACCAGGATGTCTCGTACGCTGCAGAGGGTAAGACAATTGCAGAGGGTCTTGTTTTGAATGCCTTCGAGTACAGGGTCAAGCTCAAAACGAAAAGCTTTTCTACCAAACGGATAGAGTTCAACGAGAAAAATCTCCGGTTGCTCGGTTTCAAAAAAAATTTTAAGTGTCTGGGCTCTGATCTTTTTTGTCTCATCAAGGCTTGTGCCAAGCTCATAGGGAGCCAGATTTCTAAAATCAGCATCCATGACTAAACCCGGCAACTGAAAAAATGAGATCTCCTTTTCAGTAACTTCTACGGGCGCACCGCCTAAGATCATGGTCACATCGCCGTACCTTACCAGTTTGCGGCATATTTCAAGGCTCCTGTGGAAGTGACCGATCCCGAGAACATGCTGGCAATAATAGGCAATTTTCATACAGGAACCATTAGGGGGATGTTAATTTTGAGGCAGCTGAAACCAGTATTGCTGACTTCCAGCAAATGTAGAGCGTTTTTAGAAACAGATGGCGTTTCTCCCGGCAGAAAACTGCTGCCAGTACTCTCACAGATCAAACACTTAATGATGCCCAGATGACAGACCACAAGAATTTTCTGTCCTGGCCATCTTCTTGCAGCTTCGCTAATCCCGCTTTTGGCACGAATGAGGGCTTCTTTCCTGCTCTCCCCTTCTGGAGGGCGAAACTCCCAGCCAGCTTGCACCATCTTTTCGACCAATATTGCTTCCCGGTTATAGACATCCTTGACGGATAGTCCTTCCCACTTGCCCCAGTGCATCTCTCGTAACCTGGAATCAAAAAAAAGAGGAAGCTTAAGGGCAGCATTCAGGAGAGCAACTGTTTCCCGAACTCTGCCAAGGTCGCTGGCAATAATCCTGTCCCAATCCTCTGTCATCAGCTGCTTTGCCCAGGCTTTAATCATTTCTTTGCCATGATCGCTGAGCGGTGAGTCCATACTACCCTGGATTCGCTTTTCTTCATTCCAAATCGTTATACCGTGACGCAGCAGGCCGATACGTGTCGTGGATGGAGTACTGCCTTGCTGTTCTGTAAGCGAACCCATAAAAGGAAATAGTTATTTTGTTAAAAGTTAATATTTCATTGTAGTATTCTGGTTAAATATTCTGGCAAGCTCTGCCGTCTGTGCGGCGTTGTCAAATTTTTGCCGTACCAGCAATTGTCCCTCTGAAATCACTTTTTCTCTCAATGTGCTGTCGGTGAGAAGTTTGATGATGGCCGAAGCCATCGCCTTGCTGTTGTCTGGAGGGACGGTAACCCCAGTTTGGCCGTTGACGATAATCTCTGGAATTGCAGACACTTCTGTTGACAGCGCTGGGATTCCCATGGCAAGGCTTTCCACGAGAACATTGGGAATGCCGTCACGGTCGCCGTTTTGAGCTATTTTACATCCTAATATGAAGATATCAGAATCGTGAAAGTGCTGCAGCACCTCAGCATGGGTGAGAGTGCCCAGCCAAGTGCAGCAATCTTCAAGATCCAGCTTTTTCATAATTGCCAAAACCTGCTTTCTGTCGTCACCATCTCCAATGAGAGTGTGGGTAAATATGATTCCCTGAGATTTTATTATTGCAAGTGCCTTGTAGAGTGTCGGCAATCCTTTTTTCTCTGTAAGTCTGGCGACAGTAAGCAGTCTGAAGGGTGGCGTGCAGATGCTGCGTGAGCCATTCGATGAAAAAAGGGCGGTATCAATTCCATGATAAATACAATGAATGGGAGTTGTTGAATGGTTGGCAATTTCTTTAAGATATAGGGCGTTATAACGGGTGCATGTGATGACAAAACGCGCTTTCTCAATCTTTTCCCTTAACTGCTCTTTATTTGATGTATAGATGTCCTTGGCATGAGCAGTAAAACTGAAGGGAATGTTGCTCAACAAAGATGCAAACATGGTAACGGAGGTTGGGCTGTGGGCGAAGTGCCCATGCAGATGATTGATCTGCTCATTCTGGAGAAGATAATTATTGGCCATATATCCCGCCTGGAGGAGATGCTTGAACGTGGCCGTTTTTTTTGTACGGGCAAAGCGCCTGCAAGCAGTGGCGAAGGCTCTGGCGTATAGTCGTGGCCTTTTGCAGGCAAGAATAAAGTTAGGCAAGAGCAGTTTGAAAAAATTCCGAAGGAGGTGGGTTGGCAGATAATGTACGGATGCTTTTATTTGTTTGACGGAATCATGGCAAAAGTTTTCCCGCGGCTTGCGCATTGGGAAAATAGTGATTTGAAAGCCCAGCTCTTCTAATCGTAATATCTCATTAGAGATAAAGGTTTCTGAAATGCGAGGGTATCCTTTAAGAATATATCCTATAATTGGTTTGTTATTCATGAATTGTGAGTAAGGAAAGAGAATGCGTAAAATTATAATATATTGTTGCTACGGGTGTTCTCAAAGAAAGCAAGCCGTTGCTGAATTGTATCCAATCCTAAAAGTGGAAAGTGTTCCATATTATTTTTATATGTTTCAGACTGACTGAGCATGGAGAAGATTTTTTCTCTCAAAATAGATGGAGTCACTTTTGTCCAGGGGATGTAGTCGATAAGTCCTCTCGCATGCATTCTTTCGGCACGAATAAGTTGCTCCAGGCGTGGTGACTCACGTGGGATGATGAGTGCCGGAGTACGCTGCGTCAGAATTTCACAGAGGGTATTGTATCCGCCCATTGAGATAACAAGATCTGCAGCCTTGATCAGTTCTTCCAGACGAGGGTGAAAGGGGAGGACTTTAATTCCGTATCTGCTGGCTCGCTTCCTCAATTCTTCCCGAAGTTTTTTAGGCATGAATGGACCGGTAATCATCACGCTTTTAAACGGGAGCGACTCCGGATAATTATCGTGAAGAGAGATGTAATGGTCCAGCACCTCGCTACCATCTCCTCCGCCACCGGTTGTTACAACAATGAAGATATCGTCGTTAAAAACACGAAATTGTTTGCGTATTTTAGCAGGTGTCCCAGGGCTGATTTTTTTACGGGGAATATAGCCAGTAAAGGTGACCTTTTGTTGAAGTTCAGCTGAGAGCTTATATTGCTGAACGGGATTATAGATTTCCTTTTCTCCATATACCCAGATTTCATCATAGAGGGTTTTCAGGTAGTGGTATACTCTTTTTTTATTCCAGTCTCGGCAAATGACCTTGCTGTCATCAAGGATGTCACGCAGCCCAAGAATAGTTTTTGTGTTTGGCAGATTTCTCTTCAGCCATTTTAGAGCTGGTAGCATTTCGCGTTTCAGCCCTAATGGCTCCTTATCAACAATTACAATATCAGGTTTGAAAGTTTTGGCCGTAGCCTTAATGATATCGGTCCTTATCTTGAGGGCTTGGCTGGCATCGATACGAATGGATAGGGACTGGTATTCGTTGTTTGTCTTTTTTATCATCCCTGGAATGCGGACGAAATCAACCCGTTCGGGGAAAGAAAAACGTCCAACAATGGGGGAGCCTGTGAGTATGAGAATATTGGTATTATCATTTTTGAGATGGTTGGCTATGGCCATGGTTCTGCGGATATGTCCCAGACCATATGTGTCATGCGAGTACATCAGTATGTTATAGTCGGCGCGTGGTGACATATATCCTCTTCATAATGTGGATGATAGATTTACAGGCTTAAGCATAATCATGGAAAAGTTTTCATAAACAACCATCTTGGAGGTGATTTATTCGACTGGTGACATCTTGTCAAGTCATGGTGCCTGGTAATGAATAAATCTGATTTCCGGCTTAACGATTATCCGACTGATAAATGCTGGGAGAAAAAACACGCAAAGGACAAGATCCTGAACGGGAACCTGACTAAGAGGTACTCATCGGAGTAAATGTGATATATCTGGGAGAGACGGAGGGCGTAAAAAAGATAAACGACTAAAAACTCATGCTCAGCTGATTGCTGATCATAATTATGCTTTCCACATCGGTATAGCTATTTTTTTCTTTGAAAAGGTCGCCAGTTTCCATGTATCCAAAATGGACTTCATAGCGGATATTATTAAATAATTTATAGATTACGCCAACATTTGCTTCCCAGCTGGCATTATATTCTGGATCGAAAGTGAAATCTTTTTTGTTTTTGGAAATACCAAGTGCTCCGTGTAAAGAAAGCTCCGGAGTTGCAGCAAATTCTGCTGACACGGCAAATATATCAGTGGTCGGTTTAGAGTCGGCAATCCCGTAATCGGTCGAGTTTTTCATACTCTCGTTTAGCAGGTCACGGTTTGAACCAGTGATCAATAATGCTTGGGCCTCGTTATCGGGAAGTGCGTCATCGCTATCTATATTAAAACTGTAACTGACGATGGTATATTTCATATGCCCGTCTAAATTGGCAGCACGTGCGCACACACTATTTCCTCCAATTATTAGAAGAGTGGTTATAATGAGAGCTGCAAATTTCATAACGGGTTCTGAGAAAAAAATATTAAAATAATTTCAAATACTTAAGAATAACTGTCTGCTGTTGGCCCGAAAGTACAAAAAATTATACTTATGTCTAATAATGACCACATTCTTCTAAAAAGTCAAGGTGAAAGAGAGCGCAAATGAGCAATCTTTGTCTTATTTTTGTAAGCTTCAGTTTTTATAAAATAAAAATAAAATCAGCACTCTAAGTCCAGAGATATATGTAGGTTAAATTGTTAGGTTTTAGTTGAGGGGCTATCGGAGAAGATAAAAGATTAATATCACTTTATCGTCTATGAATAGTCAGCTTGACAACTTTAGATCTTAGCGCATACTTAAGCTTTGCAAGTATTGGGAAAGTGCGATATAGATGACATCTCTGTGGAAAAAGCTGGAAGAAAACCACTAACATTTTGGAGATACAATGCAGCGTATTATTACATTCACTTTATTTTATATTGTTACAATATTATCTGCCGGACCTGGAGTTGCAGGAGCTGCAAATGCCATGGATAAAGTTGCGATTCTACCTTTTAATGCTGCTGAGGCAGGTAAATATGAAGTATTAAAAGATGGACTGAAGTCAATGATATCATCACGTCTCGCTGTTCAGGAGAGTATTGTTATCGTAACTCCTGCTCTTTCTGGAAGTGAGCAAGAGGCTCTTTCTGCAGGGTATCCGCAAGAAACCGGGCCTCTTTTCAAAAAACTTGGTACCGATTTTATTGGCACCGGACGTATGGCACTTGTGGAAGGCAAGCTGCAGCTGCAGCTGACTTTTTATTCTGCCAAAGGCACACCGTCTGTATCGGTGGCAGGTGAGGCTGAGAGTGATCAACATATTCTGCCCACAGTGGACATCCTCGTATTACAAATTGAGGAGCAGGTTTTTGGATTGAAAAATACTTCATCCATGAAGGATTCTGCTGTAACACAGAAAAAAGGCACGGAAGGATTTCAAACCGAACATCCGGATAGATTATATAAGGAGGAAATTGTCACCGGTGCGGCTGTTTCGGCAGAGGATGGCGGTGTAGCTATTGCCCGTGGGGATCTTCTCCGTCGTAAGTCTGTACTTGAGGATGGAATCATTTCCATGGCAGTTGAAGATCTGGATGGTGACGGCAGTGATGAGATTTTGATTGTTTCTGGAAGCAACCTCAAGGTTATGCATTATGACCGCGGCCTTCTGAAACAGTTGAGTCAATACGATTTCTCCGGTTCATTGGAGGTCCATGCTGTCAATACTGCTGATCTGAATGATGATGGCATGGCAGAGATTTATCTAAGTGCGGTTGATAATAATCTTTTTTCATCGGTTATCTTGACATGGTCAGGTGAAAATGGTTTTCAGGTCGTTCAAGATACGATCAGATTTGCTCTGAGACCACTCGCACTACCGGACGGGACCTCTTTATTGGTGGGGCAGGGCAAGGCAATAGGAGACGAAAAATTTTTAGCACCTGGTATTTATGTGATAGAGAGAGACCAGAATGGCAAAATATCCCAAAAAAGTACTCGGATGTTTCTACCTCCAGAAGTGAACCTCTTTGATTTTATAATTGCCGACCTGGACAATGATGGGGTGGCTGAGAAGATGGCCGTCACCAGAGATTTGAAGCTTGTAGTCTACGACAGCAATAACAACTTGCTGTGGCGGAGTACTACTGATTTTGGTGGTGGCATCAAGTATCTGGGACGCAGGTGGTCTGATAACTTAAACAAGCAGAGTGGTTCTGGAAATACCAATAAAGATGGTTTTACCAATGCTGATTTATATTATATTCCGGTCCGACTTATTGCAAGAGATGGAAACAATGATGGCAAAGTTGATATTATCGTAGCAAAAAATGAGCTATCGACCTTTAAAGTTTTGAAAAATCTACGAGCATACAAAACAGGCAAGGTCGTTTGTATGAGTTGGAATGGTTCCAGTCTGCAGGAAGTGTGGACAACTGACACCATGGATGGCTATGTGGCTGATTTTTATTTCTCCAATGAACTGGAAGGAGAAAGCATGACTTCTGGGCGACAAATTGTTGAAAACGAAGGGAAAGTCAGACTTATCCTCGGCCAGGTTCCCTCGGCTGGGTTGGAAAACTTAATGCCTTTTGGCGATGAATCAGCCAACCTTGTTGTCTATGAATTTAAAATTTCTTCTGCATCACCCGAATTACCAGGGAAAGAATAAAAAAGTATAAAAATTTAAACCTAAGTAAAAAAAACTTGACATTAGCTTGTCGTAAAGCTACTTTTCCAACTGTTATATGTATTTTTGCTGTTTTCCAGGGGTCAGCGAGACTCGGAATCAGTAAATTGAGTGAGAAGTATTGGACTCCATCGCTTACGATGGAAATACAAAAGTTTTAAAGGAGAGAAAAATGAAAAAGATCATTGCTGCAGCTGCCGGCCTCATGATGGTCGGTACCTTGGCTACTTCAGCTTCTGCTGTCGAGAGCCAGTTTGGTGGTTACTGGCGTACACGTGCTTTGACCACAATCGATTTTGATGGTCAAGATTCTGGTGCATTGTCATATGTTGATACCCGTACCCGACTTTACTACACCGCAGTATTCAACGAGAATTTCAAATTCGTTAACAAGTTCGAGTGGAACAGCACCTGGGGTGATGCAGTAGGTGGTGATATCGGAACTGATGGTACGGGCATTTTCAGAATCAAGAACTCTTATGCTGATTTTACCACTGGTCCGGTAAGATTCAAAGTGGGTACGCAAGGTGCAGTTATCTCTCGTGGTTTCCTTTTTGATGATGACTTTGCAGGTCTCTACGCTGGTGTAAAAGCTGGTGATATGGCAAATCTGCAATTTGTTTGGGCTAAAGTCTCCGAAACGGACATCGCTGGTGGCAAAATTGCTGGTGAAGAAGTTGATCTTTATTCCTTCATCCCAGTCATTACTGTAAGTGATAGCTTGACTGTAACTCCTCATCTTTCCTATGTTAAGGCAGAAGGCGAGGATACTGGTATATGGTGGCTTGGCGTCGATGCTGACTTCTCTACTGATGGATTCTCACTTTGGGGAACAGCGATTTATGAGGGTGGTGAAGTTGATAGCGCTAATTCTGTTTCAATAACAGATGCGTTTGGTACTGCTTTGACTGTAGATGAAGATGTTTCTGCTTGGTTGGTAGCTGTTGGTGGTAGTGTTGGAATGTTCCATGGTCAGGCATTCTATGCAACAGGTGACGATGATGCTACTCCTGGTTCAGATATTGAGGCCTTCTCAGGCATTCCTGGTCAGTCTTACTACTGGTCTGAGATTATGGGTCTTGGCATCTTTGATAACAGTGGTTCCGCAGGATCTCCAGAAAATAAAATTTCTAACATTATAGCTGCGAACGTTGGTGTTACAGCCAAAGTAACCGAAAAGCTGACTCTCTCTGGTGATCTCTGGTGGGCACAGTTGGCTGAAGATGATGCAGCAGTTAATGGTGAAGATGCACTGGGTGTCGAGGTTGACGTGAAAGCGACCTATGCCATCATGGATAACTTAAATCTTGATCTTGTTGCCGCCTATCTGTTCGCAGACGATGCCACCAGGGCAAGCTCGGCCGTTACAAATCAAGAAGATCCAATCGAAATCGGCGCACGTCTTTCCCTTTCTTTCTAAGGTAAAACGTAGTCATTCGAAGTTGACGTAATACTAAAAAGCCCGATGAAGCTTTGCTTCATCGGGCTTTTTTGCGTTTGTAGTTCGAGTCTTCGTGATTACAACTACACTCACGTAACCAAAACAGAACGGTATATTCTAATGGATTTGCTCTCTACCTGCTAATACGATAAGATTCGATAACCAGATCACGATTAAAACCCTAGCTCAACCTCTTCAACCCATTTTCATTACTACAAGATCAATATGCAACGTTTGAGAAAACCACGAAGGCCTCTGTATTATTTCCTAATGGTAACCGTCGGTGTCTTTCTCTCCACAATGGACAGCAGTATGGTTAATATTGCTTTACCCTATATTATGGAAGATCTTGGGGTTGCCCTGAACAAGGTTCAATGGGTCGTTCTCAGCTATCTGCTCATCATCAGTATCACTCTACTTCTTTGGGGAAAAGTCTCAGATTCATATAGTAAAGGTGGGGTGTATCTCTTTGGCATGGGGATCTTTGCCAGTGGAGCTATCTGCTGCAGTTTTGCCCCGAGTTTGATTTTTCTTGTCTGTTCCCGTCTCATTCAAGGTACTGGCGCTGCAATGATGATGGCGACCGGGCCTGCAATCATACGTCTGGTGGCCCCAGCAGATCAATTGGGCAAATGGTTGGGATCTTTAGGAATAGCCACATCAATAGGCTTGATGAGTGGACCCCTTATTGGTGGAATTTTATTGCATACAGCCGGTTGGAGAATAATATTTTTTATTTATGTTCCGATATGCATAATTCCTTTAATTCTTGGATGGATGTATTTGGCGGGAACATTACCAAAAAATTCGAGAGAACATAGGTCTTTTGACATTAGTGGTGCATTGCTCTGGACCAGTTTTATCATTGTGGTTGTCGTGTTACTAAGTTTTGCTGATGTATGGGATGCCCAAAAGAGTTATATCGCAATCTGTATTGCAGCCGTGCTTGGTTATGCATTCTACCGAGTCGAATCTGAGACGGAAGAACCGTTATTTCCGGTAACTCTTTTTCGTAAACGCTACTATTTTATTGCTATCTCTGTGTTGGCATTGTCATTCAATGTACTTTTTTTTGTACTGATATTGATGCCGCTCTATTTCAAGTTTGTTGTTGGCCTTGGTTATGATCGCATAGGTTATATGATGATGGCGGTTCCGGCATCTCTCTTTATTGTTTCTCCTCTTGCTGGAAGATTGTATGATCGTCTTGGCAGTGTGTATCTTACTTCACTTGGTTTAGCAGTTTCCGGATGTGCCGTATTACTGCTGGCTTCGATAAATGAGACAACTTCGCTGGCAACTATAGGTTACCGGCTTGCCCTCCTGGGCTGTGGTCAATCCATATTTCTTTCACCCAACAGTGCTTCTGTACTTTCCAGAGTGGCTGTTGAAGATACTGGTATAACAGCAGGAGTTTTGGCAACCTCGAGAAATTTAGGAATGCTACTGGGGGTAGCCATGGTGACCCTTATTTTTAGCTTTTTTTTCAACTCTTTCAGTGAAGGCATTTCCTTAAAACAATATGCTCCAGAACATTTATCAGCTTTTCTTAAAGCATTTCGCTATTCATTGTTGTTTGCGGCAGCTATATCTTTTGGCTCGGCGTTGCTCTCGCTGGCCAGAAAATAACACTGTTTCCGTTATTTGTTTTCATCCCGGTCCGCAAGGTTGTCTGGGGATAATGTGTGTTGCTGGTTTTTCTGCTCAATTTGAGATGTCTCATGAAAACTACAAATTCTGTGAATATCAGTATGATTTTCCTGGAAAATGTACTGAAAAAATCAATCCTTTATGGGAAAGCTCCTGAAAAGTAAGGGTGGCATTATGCAGTTCTAGTATCCGTTCAACCGCGCTCAGCTCAAGACTTGTACCGTAGGTCTTTATGGTATGGGCTGGATCAGTCGATGGGTGAGGAGCTGGTTCTGTTGGTGTTTTTCCTTGTGCGGTCAGGCGAACTGTTGTTCCTTCTTCACCGCTAGACAGGGATACTGTAATTGTGCCACTGGAAGAAAGAGAGGTGATGATTGTTCGCAGAAGTTGATTAAAAACGGTGCGGATTTTTTTTGCATCAATGTTGAGAACGATATGACTTTCCTGAAGATCGAGCTCAACAGATATTTTACTTTTACGAAATTCTGTATAGAAAAGAGCCAGGCTTTCTCTAAGGAGAGCTGCAAGGTGAGTAGGCTCAGGCTCAAGAACGATATCGTCTGAAAATTTAAAAATATTATTAAGAGTTCCCTCAATCTTTGTTGTTTCTTCTGCCATGATTTCCAGAAATTTTTGGGTTTCTTCATCGTTTGTTTTCTTGAGCAACAGGCGTGCTGTACCACCGATGGAGGTGAGAGGATTGCGGATAGCATGGACCAGTTGGGCGGAGATAAAGCCAATGGTGGAATAGCGTTCCGCCTCAATAAGCATATCTTTGTTATTCTCAAGTTCTTCTGTTACCTTCTCAAGCTCAACAATCTTATCATTCATGTCACGATAGAGATGGCTGTGTTCAATGGCCAGACTTGCCTGATTGGCAAATATCTCCAAAGCAGTAATATCGGCTTCTGTGATGGGGGTGCCGGTGACAAAATTATCGGCGATAATGACGCCAAGAGACCTGCTTGGAGAAAAAAGTGGAACCACCACGAAGTTGTCTACATTGAGTATCCTAAGGAAGCTCTCAGGAATGACAACGCCAGGTGCCCGGCCGTAATGGACATTCATCGATTTTCGCAGTTGGCTGCATTGCATAAGAATATGGTCTTCTTGGGAGGCATTAACCCGCAGTTCCCGGACAATTCTGTTTACGTGTGTATCAGGGGAGGTGCCTACCTCGGCAATGTTGCCAAGCAAGGCGTGGAGATCAAGTTTCTTCTCTTCAATATTCTGCCAGAGATATTGAGCCTCTTCTCTGCTTGATGGGCCTACTGCAAATTTCCCAACCAGTGTGTTGCCATCTTCATTAAAAAGGGCCAGAAACGCACGGTTGAATTTTAGACCTTCTGCTGAGGTAATACCTGCCAAAATAGTCTGGAGAACTATGTCGAGTTCTAAAGCATTGAGATAGGCGGTATTCATTTTGAAATTGAGATTGTGGAGAAATTCCATGCGAAAGTTAGTCGTCTCAAGTTCATTCTGAAATAACCTGTTTTCAATAGCCATACGTCTTTTTTTCAAGGTTTGCTGCAAAGTGTGATAGAATTGGTCGGCAGTAACTGGTTTGGTCAGATAATCATCCGCACCTTTACGGATACATTCCAGGGCGGTATCAACGTCAGTTGTTCCGGTGACCATGATAATCCCAAGATCTGGATTCCCTGGAACGAGTTCTGAGAGCACCTCTATGCCATTTTTCCCAGGAAGACCAATATCCAAAAAAACAAGGGCAACCTTGTGTTGATTAAAAACGGTAAAAAATTCTTCAGCATGTTGAGCGGTAACTACAGGTATTTGCAGGCGGCTGAGATAGTGTTCCAAAAGGAGTTTGACTTCCGGGGAATCATCTACGATAACGATGATTTCATCAGGATATAAGAGATCTTTTGTTGATGGAAACAGATCAACATCTTTTTTGGGGAGTATTTCAACCATCTGTCACAGGCACGAGAGAACTTGCCGATTTTATATTCGGCTTGAATAATTGTTAAAACGTTTATGAGCTTGATGCTCTCTTCAATTAAAGGCTGAAAAACATATGCGATGAGAAAAAAGCCTCAATCCTTTATCGTTTTAAATATACATACAGTGTACAGGGGTTGGTTGAAAAATAAAAATAAAAATCGTATAACTTGTGACCATTAATAGAAAAGCTTAAAAGAACACACGCGGCAGTTAAGCACCTTACAGAAAAGATATAAAGAGTTGTGGTATGACACATGTATAGCTATTTCGGGGCAGATGGGCGTCTTTCCAGGGTGCTTGATAATTTTCAACCAAGAGCTGGCCAGCTTGAGATGGCCGAGGCTGTTTATTCACTTCTTCGTACAGGTCAAAATATCAAAAGATCCTATGCCGATGTTTTGCTTGTCGAAGCGGAAACCGGAATTGGTAAATCACTGGCCTATCTTTTGCCTGCGATACTTTCAGGAAAAAGGATCGTTGTATCAACGGCGACTATCAATTTGCAGGATCAGATTCTGAAAAAAGAAATTCCATTATTAAAATCCATTCTGGATGAGGAGATTTCAACTGTTTGCATTAAAGGGCGACAGAATTATCTTTGTTACTATCGCTGGTATCAATATCGGAGTTCACCTCAGCTTTCCCTTATTGACGATGATTTTTGTGATCGGATAGATGACTGGTTGTTGACTACCGCCACGGGAGATCGTGCCGAGTTGGAATGGTTGCAAGACAGTTCTGCTTTGTGGTCCAAGATTTCGGCCAAGTCGCATCAATGTCTAGGTGGCGATTGTCCCGAGGGGGCACAATGCTTTATTAACGAATTGAGGAGAAAGGCAGGAGGTGCACGCCTGCTTATAGTGAATCATCATCTCTTTTTTTCTGATCTTGCTCTCAAAAAAGCAGGATATGGCGAGATCTTGCCGCGTTACGAAGGTGTAATTTTTGATGAAGCCCATCACCTGGAGAGCGTGGCTTCAACCTTTTTTGGCAAAAGCTTCAGTCAGTATCAGGTCATCGATTTGGCGGGCGATGTTGAAAGGCAGGCAGCAGCAGATCTGCCCCCATCGATTGCAGACAGAATTACACACTCAGTGAGGGGAATAAAGGAAAGGATTGAAAGTTTTTCTCAGATATTTCCTCAACAGAGAGGCCGTTTTTCCCTGATTGACTTTATCGAGGGCAGGGATCAGTGGCATGATGAGGTAAAGCACCTTGCCGCGGCTTTGCAGAGGATTATTGAACAACTCGCAGAATTTGAGGTATATGGAGAGGGCTGGAAAGCACTTGTCAAACGCTGTGAGGAACTGCATGGCAATCTGGTAGAGATAGCACTTCCGGATGTGGTCTTGGAAAAAGGACGACAGGTCCACTGGTATGAGAAGAGAGAGAGATCGTTTGCTTTGTCTGTCACTCCTGTCAGTGTAGCCGAGAATCTGCGAATGACGCTTTACCCAGCAGTGAATTACTGTGTCCTTACTTCTGCGACACTGACAACAGCAGGAGATTTTTCCTATGTGTGTGAGCGTCTGGGGCTTGACGATGATGTAGCCACACTTCGTTTCCCTTCTCCTTTTGATTATGCTGAAAGAACCAGAATCTATATTCCTGAAAAAGGTTTTCCGCTTCCATCCGAAGTGAAATATAGTGATGAATTGATTAGGCGCATTCATGAAATATTGACTATTACCAGAGGGCGGGGATTAATTTTATGTACAAGTTTCAAAGGCATGGAAAGTATAGCCGAATACCTGAGCCAGCATCTTCCATATCCTGTGCTTGTGCAGGGAAGCGCCTCAAAACATTTTCTCCTTCAGCAGTTTCGCGAGGTAACAGATTCGGTTCTGGTTGCTGTGGCAAGTTTTTGGGAGGGAGTCGATGTGCCGGGAGAATCACTGAGCTGTGTTATTATAGATAAACTGCCCTTTGAAGTTCCCAGTGATCCTGTATTGCAGGCAAGAATAACAGATATTAAAGATTCAGGGGGAAACCCCTTTTTTGATTTTCAGGTTCCACGAGCGATACTTACACTCAGGCAGGGTGTCGGCAGGCTGATGAGAACAAATGAGGATCAAGGACTGATCGCTTTAATGGACGGCAGACTCTATTCAAAAGGGTACGGTAGAACCTTCCTGAGATCATTACCACAGGCACCTATTCTACGTGACATTGAAGAGGTGACAACATTCTTTGCAACTCTAGATCAATTGAATATACGGGGGGAAAATGTCTGATATTGATGCGCTCCTGAAACTTCTCCACAATGACAGGGAGAAGATTGAAAGTACCATGCTTCTTGATCTTGCTGATCTGGAAAAAACATTTGATGATCAGCTGACGAGTATTCTCCGATATGGACTGCTGGGAGGTGGAAAACGTGTTCGTCCGCTGCTTGCTGTTGTTTCATCGAGATTGTGTGGCCAACCCATAGAAAAAATATATACTCTGGCCATTGCTTTTGAATACCTTCATGCTGCAACGTTATTTCACGATGATGTAATCGACCAGGCAGGAAAAAGGAGAGGGAAACCTTCGATTTATAAAAAATTCGGTATTGAGTCTGCTATTCTGGCCGGAGATTTTCTGCATGCACGTTCCATGGAGATCATTGGCAGGTATGGCGGTGCGGGTTGCCTTCGGGTTTTTTGTCGAGCTACGGCAACCATGGTCGATGGCGAATTTCTGCAACTTGCTAATGCGAAAAATTTTAATCAGTCCGAGGAAGATTACTTTAAAGCCATTGAGGGCAAGACAGCCTTGCTGATTTCAGCGGCTACGGAAATAGGCGCAATTTGTGGTGGTGCTGATCGTGAAAAAAGACAGGCGCTGAAGGAATATGGAAGAAATCTGGGGTATGGATTTCAAATTGTTGATGATCTGCTTGACTATCTGGGGGATCCACAAAAAACAGGTAAAGCTATCGGCAATGACCTTGAGGAAGGTAAAATGACATTACCTTTGATTATCGCCATGCAGAACGCTGAACTCGCGGACAAGACAAAACTGCTGGGTATTTTACAGGATCAAGATGGGCGTTTGAACGCTTTTGCTCGGGTATACACCTTCATCGAAAAATATAATGGTTTTGAGTTGACCAGGAAAAAGGCCGAACAGTTTATAGGCAAAGCAATTAAGCAGATCCAGATTTTTGGTAATGGCAATAAGGATGTCGAAATTCTTACCGGACTGGCGCAATATGTATTGGCACGAAAGAAATAAACAAATATTAGTAGAATTTAGGCGGGGATAATGGCAGTAGGAAAGCAAAAAAGAACGAAGCGAAAATCGTCACCAGGGAACCATCTGTCATTCTTATCACGCTTGGATATGAGAGCCATCTTCTACGCACTCTTCCTGACATCGTTTCTATTTTTTACTGTAGGAGCATTATTCTACGTCGTCTTTTTTGATCGCTGACGATCTGTATGTTTCCTTGAGGCGGTGGCTGAAATCAGTTTAGAGCTAAAGCTATCACCTTTTCTGATTAGAAGAAAGAGGATATAAGCAAAATTCCCCAAAGACTGGTTGTCAACAAGAGAGACAGAAAGACAGCAGCACTGGCCATATCCTTTGCTCTTTTTGCAAGCTTATTAAACTCCGGTGATGCGAGATCAACAACTGCTTCGATGGCAGAATTAAGAATTTCGACAATAAGAACCATTGAATGAGCCAAAAGCAGCAAAAGTTTTGCTTCCAATGACAGGGGAATGGAGTAAATTAGAGGAAGAGCGATAAAAAAAAGGATGAGTTCCTGTCTAAAGGCAGCTTCACCTTTTATCGCCGCAATAAGCCCGTCTTTGGAATAAATGCATGCTTTCCAGATTCGTTGCAAAGGGGAGTGATGAGGTTTCATCGCAGAAGATGTCTTGGAATATACTTCATTCCTTTATTCAGGTTAACGTCAGGATTAATGATTTTCCACCTGCACATATCCGTGTGGGCAATCAAATTATGGATATCTGCAGGTGTTCTTTCTTTAGCAATCCGAGTGGTCATTAATGTTTGAACGAACGCTGTCCGGTAAACATCATTGCCACCTGAGGGTCGGCCTCATTGCACGCCTCAATTGTTTCGAAATCTCTCATTGAACCACCCGCCTGAAGAATTGCAGAGACCCCCTGGCGAATACCGACATCGGCGCCGTCACGGAAAGGGAAAAAAGCATCTGAAATCATAACGGAACCAGGGAGGTTGGCCCTGTCAGCCTGAACTCTGGCATCAATCTCTTCTTTGTCTGATATATTTCGATCTCCTTTTTCTATGGCGAGAAGCAGGTCTGCATAGGGCAGTTTAAATGTATCAAAGCAAAGGACGTCTGCATATTTAATGTATGCTTTATGAACGGCAATTTCGGCCACACCGACTCTGTCCTGCTCGCCAGTGCCGATGCCAACAGTACAACCATTCTTAATATACAGAACTGAGTTTGAAGTGACACCATGTTCAACAGCCCATCCAAAGATCATATCGTCGATTTCTCTCTCTGTCGGCTGTCTTGAACAGGTGTATTCTTTACCTTTCCAGGTTGCGGCTGCCGGTTGTAGATCTTTGATGCTGCGGATTGAGTTCACCGCAGATTGCTGTACAATTATACCGCCATCAATTAAGCTTTTGAAGTCAACAAAGCGGTAGGATTCAAAATCGGCAAGCCTTTCTATTCCGGCAATTTTTATGACACGCAGATTTGATCTTTGCTGGAGAATGTTAAGAGTCCCTTCCTCAAATTCAGGAGCACAGACAACTTCAAGATAATTGTCTGCGAGCAGTTTAGCGGTGTCCAGATCACAGGGGCGGCTCATGATGACTGCACCACCAAACGCAGCGATGCGATCACAACGGTTAGCCTTGTCATATGCTTCTGCAAGAGTATGGCCATAGGCGGCGCCACAGGGGTTGTTGTGCTTTAAAATAACAGCTGCCGGTCTATCGATAAGATATTTGATAATATTTAAACCGTTGTCAATATCGGTCAGATTTATTTTACCAGGATGCTTGCCTACCTGGAGCATATCATCCACTTTAATCGAGGAAACTAATCCGTTTCCCGGATTGATGAAAGAGCAGTCGCCGAGGACGAGATTGCCGTTTACCAGTTCATAGAGAGCTGCTTCCTGATCGGGATTTTCTCCGTATCTTACTCCGCGTTCATCAAAACGGCCATCCTCCTGTTGTATCTTCCAGGTCTTTTTACGATAGATAAGAGTCTGATTATTAAAGGAAATTTTCATTTCCATAGGAAAGTGATCGCCCAGTATGGTTGAGTACATTTTTTTTATGTCACTCATATTCTTCTCCTTTTACGGTTAGGAAGAGTGTTATCGATTAAAAGTGCAAAGAAATTATATCCATAACGCTTGATTTCAATATGAATTAAGCAGATAGAGGCAATACCGGCAACCGCCTGGACAGTACCAATTTTTATAGAATACCGGTTATATATGTGTTCTATTGTCTGATCATGATGAATCAATAGTATTGAGAAATCTGACTATAACCAGATATATTATTATTGCCAACCTCGTTTTAGGACAAAAAAAGTCTTCAAAATTTAGTAAAACATGAGTATTGGTCCACCTGAGTTGTTTTGCAATTGTTAAAGATGTCTATGCCGGGAAATTTCTAATGTTAAGAGCTAAGGGTTTAAAATGAAAAAAAATAACAATTTATCTGTAGTAGTGCTTGCTGCAGGAAAAGGAACACGAATGAAGTCGGCACAGGCAAAAGTGCTCCATGAGGTCCTTTTCAAACCCATGCTGCATCATGTCTTGGACGCAGTGGCTCCGCTCAACCCAAGGCGCAATGTGGTGATAGTTGGCCATCAGGAGGAACGCGTACGTGAATCTCTGCAGGGTTATGACGTAGAAATTGTTACCCAGAAAGAACAGCTTGGAACAGGACATGCCGTCCGTATGGCAGAATCTGTCATCCAAGAAAATGATGGGGTGGTTCTCATTCTTTGTGGTGACACTCCGCTCATTACCTCAAGCTCTCTCAAAGGAATGCTCGCGAAGCATCAGGCTGAAAAGGCACAATTAACACTCATGACAACTCTGCTTGACGAGCCAAAAGGGTATGGCCGAATTATCTCTTCTGCCGATTCAATTTCTGCTATTGTTGAAGAAAAAGAAGCTAATGCTGTGCAGAAAAAAATACAAGAAGTCAACGCTGGCATCTATCTTGTTGACAGGTCATTTCTCTTTGAGGCATTGGCGAAGGTGACCCCTGAGAACACTCAAGGAGAATTCTATTTGACTGATATTGTTGAATATGGAGTTTCCACGGGGAGGAAGGTGCAGAAAAGTGTAAACTCAGAACCAATGCAGGTGCTTGGCGTTAATTCTAAGGTGGAATTAGGTGCCGCCCATCGACAGCTCCAGAGGCTGAAGAATAAGCAGCTAATGCAGCAGGGCATTACGATACTTAATGATGAGACCGTGGCAGTCTCATTATCTGCCGAAATTGATGTTGATACAATTCTCAGTCCAAACGTTACGATCCTTGGAAAAACAGTAATCGGTAAATCATGCACCATAGAGAGCGGGGTAGTTATTCGGGATTGTCGAATAGGGGACTTTGCCTACATTGGCGCAAATAGCGTGCTGACAAGCTGTACTATTGATGACAGTACGCGGGTTGCACCATTGACGTTTAAGGAAAACCCCTGCAAATGAATACGGATTGCTATGGGTGCTCTCCATCGTAGACGATCGATGGAAAGCACCTGACAAAATAATGCAGAGAATATGGCCGCTGCCGATGTCCTGTAGACTTCTGTCAGTTTATCAATGATATAACAAAAAGCCTCTCTTCCTTTCCCAATACTTTCATCCCCTCTTGTTTGTTTTTACCTTCTATTAACTGTCTGCTATCATCGAATTATTTTGCGATAATTCCATTAATGCTGAGCCGAACAGATATATTCTGATGGAGTCAGGTGGTGGTTGATGAAAACATCATTCAAAATTATCAACTTTTACACGAAACCTTTTGCTGTGTAACAGCATGAGAATGTTTGGAAATTATAAAGCCAAACTATCATCCTAATATGCCGCAACATCTTAAGAATATTGTTAAAAAAAATTGATGTTAAATATCATTAAATATTGTATAATCTTTAGAATTGTACGGTTATACATTAATCGTTTGGTTGCTTTTCTAAATGAGGTTGTATTTTGTTATTGTTCGTTATTCATCAAAAAAATCTATAAATGCTGCAGTACTGCGTTTGCGGGGGAGATCGATACCCCGAGAATTATGGGGAGCATGCAAGTAGCTTTGTAAACATAGAAAAGTTAAACCAATAACCATTATCTTAACAAAAGGAGGTGATACAAAGGTCTGGCATGTAGTTGAATTAGGTCAGAGGGAAACTAATAAAATACAGGAGGAGAGCCACAATGGAACCAAAAGTTTGGGTGTATATCTTTTTGGGCCTCTATATCATCTACTGTTTCTGGTGGGGACTACGAGGTTATTTTACAGAGAAAACAGCTTCTGGCTACGCTATCGGAGGAAGGTCGATTCCTTTCATTGCTTTTCTTATGGCAGCCACTGCAGCATCCTTTTCCGGTTGGACCACCGTTGGCCATCCCGGACTCATCTGGCGTGACGGCCTTGCCTATGCATTCGCGTCTTTCTATGTTCTAACAATTCCTATTACCGGTGCCTTCTTTGCCAAAAGAAACTGGTTGATGGGAAAACGTTACGGCTTTGTCACCCCTGGTGATATGTTTGCCTATTATTACAACAATGAAGCCGTTCGCTGGCTGACTGTTCTCTCTGCTGTTCTCTATTCCATGTTTTACTCGGGATTACAGCTTATAGCTGCCGCCAAACTGTTTCAAATTGTAGCTGGAGTACCCTATACGGCCGGTCTCTTTTTCATGGCCTTCATCGTCTGGTTTTATGTCGTTACGGGAGGACTTAAAGCCAGTACCTGGGTAGGGGTTATTCAGTTTATTCTGCTTGTCTTAAGTATTGTCCTGCTGGGCTACTTCACCATTACTGCCCCGGCACTGGGCGGTTGGGGGGCTTTTTCAGAGGCAGTAAGGGGACTTGAAGCTAAATACGTCGAGGTACCAAGCATTATTCACTTTGGACTCGGGACGGGTGGCTGGTCCGCAGTGATGATTCTTACCTATATGTTTGCCCTCATGGGTATTCAATCTTCACCTGCATTCACGCTGTGGAACTTCGGAATGGCATCTCCAAAACCGTTGGCCTGGCAGCAGGTTTTCATGTCTACGTTTATCGTCGGTATTGCCCTGTTCTTCTTCACCGCGTTCCAGGGGATGGGAGCACGTATTCTCGCGGGGATGGGAGAGATCGCACCGAAGGTAGATGGCGATGTGGTGCCGATGCTGATGAACTATCTCTTGCCTGGTCCTATTATGGCCATCGTTTTCTTGGGGATTATCGCAGCGATTCACTCAACTGCAGCACCGTATATCGGAACTGGTGGTACGATAATCCTGCGCGATGTTTACTGGCGCTATTTCAAGAAACAAAAGGCAGGTCATGCTGAGCAAATCTGGGCTAATCGAATCTTTGTTACGATTTTGACTCTGTTAGCTGTTATCGTGAGTCTAACCTCACCAGGTGCAATCGTTATGATTGGTGGATTTGCCACGGCATTTGGTTTTATTATGTACCTCATGCTCCTTGGTGTTCATTATGGCTTTAAATATCCTACCATCGGTGTTGTTATCGGACTGATAGGAGCTATCGCAGCCTGTTTTGTTACTTACTTCTACTATAAGTATCCATTATCAATGCACACTGCATTCTGGGGGCTCTTTACCGGTCTTGTCATAGCATATCTGTGCCGTGCCATAGGAATCAAAGATTCTGCGGAAACAGAAGAACGTCAGCTTGAGATAAGAACCTGGCTCAACGACATTGATGGACCAAGTGAAAAAGGTCAGAAGTGGCGAAATGCCATGAAATTCCTGGTGCCCTTATGGTACCTCTTTGCCATTGGACCATTCTGTATTCTTGGAAACAGTTCATTCTCTTTTGCAGGCTTCCCACCATTATGGTCATGGCAGATAGCCTGGTGGATCGTTGGTATTGTTATGATGTGGGCACTTTGCTTCAAGGCCGAAATGTCGACGACTTCTGCAGAGCAGATTAGACGAGCTGATGAGGAAGAGAATCTTGTTGTCCAGGAGGTTTAATTATTACTACCGTGGGAGGTAACACCATGGCAAAAGAAGACCTATATTTAATCGTTGTCGTTGCAGCGGCGATTCTCTTCACAGCAACCTTCGGTTGGGGGTTGTGGGGATAAATGCTTTTAAAAATGCTTCTCTAAAGGAAGCATAAAATCTCAATAAAAAAAGGCAATATCAACGTATTATGTTGGTATTGCCTTTTGGTTTTAAATGCAGAACTCACCGAATTATTTTAAAAAAGTGTGCGCACTTTGTTCTTATTAATTATTTTATTCTGCATGCACGAAGGATAAAATATCCGATGAATGCTCCTACACCGTAATACGGAATCATATGAATGGAATAGCTGCTTCCAATGATTGTGACTTGATTGAAAGAGAGGGTTATTGCGGTAAAAAGGAAAGGCATAAAGTAATACGCAATTTCGACTAACGAAAGAACAACGAACATAATAACGAGTATTGGTTTTGCGGCCTTTTTAGGGACAATAAGCTGAATGATCAAGGCCAGTAGTATGGTGAGAACGATAGAGGAAAAGTATGAGCGAATAAAGTCCATATATGGGCCTCTGAACATTTTTGCACTTAACCAGAATGGAAATACTATAACAAGAAATTTAAGGAGAGCTGAACGGCTTTTCTCTTCGCTACTTTTCTTGGTCCGATTCATTGTGGTATCCATGTGTTTGTCCCTATTTTGATTAATTATGAACCTGTTTTGCTCCTCAATATCGTTCAAGTCTTTCAATTGATCATGTTTTACCCGCACGTTAGCCCAATCTACCGATAGTTGGCCAGGAATGCAACATTCAAGAAAGAATCTTTCGGTGAACGATAAGAAATATTCAAGCTAACCTAAGTATTTTCCGAATTGAGAAAATCTATTCGTCAAATAAAATTGTGATTGATCATCTTGGCAATATTACAACCAGGAAAATGGAGCGATTTAACGGGTTGTCTCGAACACTGGCTATACTTTATTGGGCCAAGGAAGCCCACAACAGATAGGAGCAAATGAAGAGAGCAGAGAAGTGAGTGGGCAGGGCAGGGCAGAGGACGGTATCAAATAAGCAAAAACCCCTTAACCAAGGAGGTTAAGGGGTTTTTAAAAGGATTCGGCGGCGACCTACTCTCCCACATAGTCTCCCATGCAGTACCATCGGCGCTGAAGAGCTTAACTTCCGTGTTCGGAATGGATACGGGTGGATCCTCTTCGCTATGGCCACCGAAAAAATCGGCTGAGGGCAGGGGAGTGATGTTGTTATCATCATCCTGCACTCTATGTTTACGTGTCCCGTGGAAGGCATCAGTGCCCCCTTCGGGGATAAGCTTCTCTACGGATTTCCTTCAAAAAACGAAGGAAATCCAAGAGTCGCTAAATAATCGAATAGTAGAGAAATAAGTAGTAGTTCAATCAAAAGATATGGATAAGCCGCACGGCGTATTAGTATCGGTAAGCTCCACGTGTTACCACGCTTCCACATCCGACCTATCAACGTTGTGGTCTACAACGAGCCTTCAGATGGCGACTAAGCCATGGGATATCTTATCTTGGAGTGGGCTTCCCGCTTAGATGCTTTCAGCGGTTATCCCTTCCGAACGTAGCTACCCAGCAATGCCCCTGGCGGAACAACTGGTCGACCATAGGTTCGTCCATCCCGGTCCTCTCGTACTAGGGAAAGATCTCCTCAAATATCCTGCGCCCGCAACAGATAAGGACCAAACTGTCTCACGACGTTTTAAACCCAGCTCACGTACCACTTTAATTGGCGAACAGCCAAACCCTTGGGACCTGCTTCAGCCCCAGGATGTGATGAGCCGACATCGAGGTGCCAAACCTCCCCGTCGATATGGACTCTTGGGGGAGATAAGCCTGTTATCCCCGGAGTACCTTTTATCCGTTGAGCGACGACCCTTCCATGCGGAATCGCCGGATCACTAAGACCTACTTTCGTACCTGCTCGA
>JBNKDO010000062.1:0-201294 GCA_050288305.1 Desulfocapsaceae bacterium
ATATGGCAGAGATAGAGCTCAATGTGCTCATAGGTCAGTGTCTGAATAGGCGGATTGATGATATTGGAAAAGTAAGAAAAGAAGTTGCAGCTTGGCAACGATATCGAAACAACCAAGAGTCGAAGGTAAACTGGCAGTTTACTACCGATGATGCCAGAATCAAGTTGGCACGTCTTTATCCGTCAATTGAGAGTTGACATGACACTAGAAGGAACTAATCACTGGGGATAGGGTGGAGCGCCGCCTCTTCATTTTTACTGCTCAGTGCCTGCACCAGCTTATCAAGCCCTGTTTCAAGAATAGCCAGATCTTTTTCAGAGAGTTTTTCCAGAGCTCCACTGAGTTCACCCTGTGTCGGTTGAGGCGCATTTTTCAGTAGAACACTTCCTTTTTCTGTTAAAGAGATGTGTACCGCGCGCTGGTCAGTCCTGCTTCGTTCTTTGCAAACAAATCCATCCTCTTCCAGTTTGTCCAGCATATTGCTACAGGTTGAGGGATGAATGGCGAGAGCCATGGCCAGTTTGGAGACTTTGATTCCCGGCGTAGTGTTCAACTCATGTAACATCCATAGTTTAGCACTGCTCAGGCCGCACTGTTTTTCAACATGCTTAGAATGCGATTGAACTGCCTTGAAAAGAACACGCAATTGCTGGGTAACGGTTTTTATATATAGTGATCTTTCGGCCATCATGTCTCCTGATAACGAATTTAAGAGATTTTCTTAAACTGTTATGCACCATTATTCCAGTTATTTTTAGTGGTATGTTGTTTTTTTTTTGAGAATTCGATCCCGGAGATAAGATTAAATCCCGGGATCGAGTTAAGAGGGTTAAAAATTTACATTGCAGCTTTACGTGCTTCGGCAAGCCAACCTTCCCAGGTGGTTTTGTTTTTGGCAATCCATTCGTCGACATGACGTTCAATATCTTTCTGGCTTTTTTCACCTGAATTCATGCGAGTATTCTGTTCGTTGATATCATTCAGATCAAGATGGAACTCCTTGAAGAATTTCTTTGCAGCAGGATTTTTCGCCATGGTGTCATTGTTGGCAACTATCTGGATGTCAGAGACCACAAAACCAAGCTTAACAGGATCAGTAACAGCACCGGTGATGCCTGATACGGTCATACGTTCGACTGCAGATTTCTGAGAATCCTTGGGGATGATTTTGGGAACATTGATCCACATGACATCTTCCCCTGGCTTTAACTTGAATATTGTCCAGTTTGGCGCCCAGGTATAAAAGAAGATGGGCTCCCCGGCCTTGTAGCTGGCCAAGGCAGAGGCCATTCCAGCCTCATAAGAGGCTTTTACTGGGTTGATAGCATCTTTAAGGTCATATACGTCCAAATGATAAGAGATAACGTTTTCACAGCCCCAGCCTGGAGGGCAGGCGGTCAGGTCCGCTTTGCCGTCACCATTTTTATCAAAGGCTTTTTTTACTTCGTCACGTTTGAAATCATCAAGAGATTTGATATTGTATTTTTCCGCATCCCTCTTGGATACCAGGTACCCCTGCAAACCACCGGCTTTGACAACATAACCGTATTTGTCGGCCTTATCGTAAAAGTTTTTCGGAAGCTGACTGTCATGATTGGGGAACCAGCCATTGGTCCAGTAGTCAACATCGCCAAGTGCTATTGATTTATAGGCGATTGGATTTGCCAGATCTTTGGGCTTTTTGACTTCATAGCCAAGCTCTTCCAGCCCTCTACGCACCAATGCCTCTTGGAAAAAACCGGTATTCCAGGTTGCCCGAGCAGGCTTTAAAGTAACACCTTCACCGGGCATGCTTTTAGATGCGAAACTGTTTGTCGCACCTGTGAAAACAAGAGTTGATAATACAGCGCCCATTAGTAAGTTCTTCATCATTGTTGAATCTCCTTTATTCTTTTTTTCCTGTACCCATAGACTGGGTGATTCTATCTAAAATTATTGCCATAAGGACAATTGCCAGGCCACCAATTGTTGCTCTGCCAATATCCAAAGTATTAAGTCCAAGTACAACTGGTGCGCCCAAACCTCCTGCACCAATCAATGCAGCAATAACAACCATTGAGAGTGCCATCATGATTGTTTGATTCAGGCCTGCCATAATAGTAGGCAGAGCCAGGGGAATCTGAACCTTGCGCAGGACCTGGCTATTGGTCGCGCCAAAGGCTAATGCTGCCTCAATAAGTTCCGGATGAACCTGTCTGAGACCAAGACTGGTTAACCTGATAATTGGTGGCAGTGAGAAAATAATGGTCGCCAGAACTCCCGCGACGTTGCCCACAGAAAAAAGCATGACAATGGGAACCAGATAAACAAAAGCGGGGGTTGTCTGCATCGCATCCAGGCACGGTCTGAGAAATGACTCGAATTTATCGCTACGGCCAGCCAGAATGCCAAGAGGTAGGCCAACAATAGTGCAAAACAGCACCGAGGCGAACACCATGGCCAGGGTTATCATCGTGTCATCCCACAAACCAAGCAGCCCTATGATGAACAAAGATATGGTACTGAATAACGCAAGTTTAACTCCTGAAACTCGCCAGGCAATAAAGGCAATCAGCGCAATTATGATAAATGGATGAACCGCCTGTAGACCGTTTTCACATCCATTGAGCGTAACCTCTACTGGCCATTTTATGAGCTGGAAAAACCAGCGATATCCTTCGACGAGCCAGTCAATGAAATGACTTATCCAGATATCCAGGGGGATGACTTTATCTTCAAAACTGAACATTGCAGGTACTCCTGAAAAAATATTAGAGGTTACACATATTTTCGGTATCCTCGGCACGGTGGAGAGTGCGGAGAAAACGGTTCTTTGACACGGTACCAAGGTATTTATCGTTCTCGTTGAGGACTGGGATTGGCCAACTGTGTCCGGCCACAAGATGGAGAATGTCCTGGAGACTGTCAGAGTCTCTGACCGTTTCTGCTTCCTGAAGAAAGGCCTTCTTTATGTCCGTCTTATCTTCAACATCCGATTCGATAAACTCTCGTAATGACTCTATGGACACAACACCGAAAAACTGGCGCTCGGATCCGATGATATAGGCAAATTCACGATCAGTATCATTGAGTTTTTCTAGAATTGCCCTGGGGCTGCCCTCTTTTCTGTGCCAAACATAAGTGGGCTGACCATCTCGGACAATATCGCCGGCTGAGATAACACCTGTAGGATCAACGCCACGGAAGAAGGCTCGAACATAATCATCTGCGGGATTCTGGAGAATTTCCTCGGGTGATCCAACCTGGACAATTCTGCCTCCTTCCATGATGGCAATCCGATCGCCTATCCGCAGGGCTTCGTCTAGATCATGTGAGATGAAGATAATGGTGCGTTCATCCTGGTCCTGGAGTTTGAGCAGTTCATCCTGCATTTCTGTACGAATAAGGGGGTCAAGTGCCGAGAAGGCTTCGTCCATGAGCAAGATGTCCGGATCAACAGCCAATCCTCTTGCCAGACCAACGCGCTGCTGCATACCACCGCTGAGTTCTTTTGGGTACGCTTTTTCCCAGCCCTCAAGACCAACTTGTTTCAGTGCGACCATCGCACGTTCTTCTCTTTTACCTTTTTCAGCACCGGCAAGGTCAAGACCAAAACAAACATTATCGAGGACTGACAAGTGTGGCATCAAAGCAAAGGACTGGAACACCATACCGGTTTTTTTTCGTCGAAACGTGACCAATTCGTTCTGACTCATTTTTAGCACATCCTTGCCGTCAATGAGCACTTCTCCTGAAGTTGGTTCTATCAACCGGTTAAACATACGAACCAAGGTCGATTTTCCGGAGCCAGACAACCCCATGACCACAAAAATCTCACCTTGGTTAACAGTGAAACTGGCATCTTGAACACCAACTGTAAGCCCTGTTTCATCGTAAATTTCATTTTTGTTTTTCCCTTCTTTCAGCATTCTTATGCCTTTTTCAGGCTCTGAACCAAATACTTTGAAGAGGTTGTTTACAATTATTTTTTCCATAATAATAGGCAAATAGCCATGGGTAAGTGTTTCTTAATTATCGTTTATAGGGATTTGATACCAGTGATGAGGCAATGACACCAAAAACTGCATTGCAGGTAAAGCAAACATACCAGTGCTAAAAATAGTTTTCAATCAAAATATATTTGTGCAATACTATATTGATACAAATATAATTCTATAAACTAATTTTGCTTAAACTAATTTCGCAAAAACGGTGAGCAGGAAAATATCCAGTAGAGATAGCTGTTTTTCTGGTGGACGAGTGAAATTGATATTATTTGATTTTACGATCTGTTGTCTTGCTCAACAGCATGTTGGAATCAAGCTTTTTTTAAACTTCTGCAGCTTAGAACGAAGCCTTTGACAAGAAGGTAAGGCTTTCACCGGAGAGAGGGTGAGGGAGAGATAATAAAGAGGCATGCAGCATCATCTTGTCACCTTCCTGACCTCTGCCATAGAGGACATCACCAACGATTGGGATATTAAGTCCCAGTTCATGAGAGGCATGGAGACGCAGTTGGTGTGTTCGCCCAGTCAACGGTTGGAATTCAATTCGAGAATATTGGCCTTCTATCCCGATTCTCCGCCAGATGGTAATACCTACCTTTCCACCAATCGGGTCGTAAATCTGATATGGTCTATTTTGGGGATCAAGGCGAAACGGCAGTTCGATTCTGCCTTCCAGTTCAGTGACAACGCCATCAAGAAGAGCCGTGTATATTTTTTTTGGAATACCTTGCTCAAATTGCATTGAGAGGTGACGATGCGATTCTCTAGTTCTGCCGAGAACCATGATTCCTGAGGTCTGCATATCTAGTCGGTGCACCGCTGGCTGGGCAATGATATCCGGGAACAATTTACGCACCCGGCTAACTACGCAATCCTGCTTGTCGGGGCCACGGCCAGGCACGGAAAGGAGGCCCCCGGGTTTGTCTATGACAATTATTTCACTATCATAAAATATGAGCTTCATTTACCAAGCTCCAACAAACGTGTTCGCTGTTGCAGACCGCAGAGCATAAACCCCAGAAGCGGTCTGCATTTGCTGGTGCAGGTCTGGTAAAAATGCCCGTGCCTGCGGCTTTTCGACAGGTTCGTACGGCCCCAATAAAATTCTGCCATCCCAGTTGGGGTGATTTTCCTGCTTAGAGCATAGTTGAGCAGTTTTGGTGCGCAGCAGTCTCCTGCCCCAGTGGGCACACCCCGTTGTGAAGAATATAAAGATGACAATGGCGCCGTCTCTCCTCTAAAATTTTTTACCGTGTATAGTGAGTGCAAACGAGTCATCAGTTGTTGTGACAGGAGTTTTCTCTCGCGCTTCAGCTTTCCTTTTTCCTCACTTCTGTCTGACATTGTATTAATACAGGCAGTCAACTCTTTAATCTGCTTTTCAGTTGCAAAGTTTTCCTGCTGCCACTGCGGCTCATGAAAAAGCGGCGGCGCCCATCCGGGAATAAGCCAATGTCCTTTGAATTGGCCTGAGAACGCATAAAGAACCACATTCTTACCATCTTTGTCGATGCCTTCCAGTGCACCGAACATTTTGCCCCTGTCACGGCCAAAGAGACATGAAGTGGAAAAAAGTGGGCTGCCCACCTGAGTTGAAAGAAAATCCAGCCGTTCATGCTGTTCGAGCTTCTCCATGAGCTCGGAAGCAAGTTCTCTGGCTCTGCCAGCCGGTAATCTATGCATTTTCTGACAGCGCTGACAGTATCCTCCCGACTCTTCATGGTAGTTACGTGTCCCGGTTATCTCTGCTTTGGGTATCATTTATCTCTCTGCATTGTTGTCAAAAAAAAAGTGGCATACATCGTACTTTGAAGGAAAATATGATATCTCCGTGGGGAAAATACCTTGAGTTGACCATGTTTGCTCAGAGAATGTACCTTGCATTATCATTACAATCAATGTGCCGAGGGAGGTTAACTGTTAAAGCATTTGTTGAAATAATCTGATGAGATGGTATACCTTCTTTGCTGATTCAGGTTATGGAATGTATTATGAACTGGCAAAAAGACAACAATATTTTCAGAGTTTGCCATTCTTAACCATTTATGACAGGATGCCAATGTTGCGTTTATCTGATATTAGAATTCGCCCGAAGTTACTCTTTCTCTTTGTGCAAACTGCACTTTTCCCCTTAATTATAGCTGGCTATCTCTACTCCAGCTGGACAGAGAAATCGCTCATTGAAGAGTCTTTTAGTAAGCTGACGACTATTCAGGCAATTCGTAAAGGGCAGATAGAAAATCATTTCACCAAAAGTTTTATTGATATCCGTCTGCTTGCCGATTCCGAGAGAATGTTCTCCTTTCTTCAGGAGCTGTCTCATTATCGAGAGAAAATTGGCACCTCTTCTTTAGATTCAACCTTTGATACCAGCAGCGCCCTGTATAGTAAAATAATAAAAACTACTCATAAACAGCTTCAGGACTATGCCTTTCTCAACGGTTACAGCAATCTCTATCTTGTAGATGCAGACTATGGACATGTCATGTTCTCAGTTCGAAATGGTGAGGATAGTGGTCAAAACCTTCGTAACAGCTACTTGAAAAACAGTGCACTTGCGAAAGTCTGGAGAGATGTAATTGACACCTCAACAACCGTTATTTCCGATTTTTCACCATATGGTCCTGCTGGAAATAAAGAAGTGGCTTTTATTGGTCATCCTGTCACTAATATGTCTGGTCAAAAAATAGCTGTGGTCATCCTCCGGTTTAATGAGAGCTTGATTTCTACAATCACTGAGTCTCGAAAGGGAATGGGGAAAACGGGCGAATCCTACCTCATTAATTATGAAGAGGATAACAAGCGTTTTGAGTTCAGAAGTAATATGAAAACCATGGGTGCCGGCAAATATATTGTCGGCTACGAACTCGGTATTATACCAGAATATTGGCATGATGCAGTTCACGCTGGAAACCGTGGTGGAAGCGGTCTCTATGTAGATAGTGCCGGGAAAACGGTACTTGTTGCTTTTGATAAAATGCAGATTCAAGGTCTGAACTGGTACCTCATTTCAAAAATAGACAAATATGAAGTGACCGGTCCAGTTCGGGAGATTTACCGGAAAGTGTTGATGTTTGTAGCGATATTTTTTCTTCTTACCTGTATCTGGGCCTGGATACTCTCAAGAGGATTTACCAGGCCAATACTCAGGAATATTGAGTTTGCTGAAGCAATTACTCGTGGTAAGTACGATAGTACCATGACTTCTACGAGAAAGGATGAACTGGGAGATCTTGATCGATCGCTCAATGATATGGCTGTCAATCTCAAGGAAGCCAATTGGCTGAAGTCTGGCAAGGAACAGCTTGATGATGCTGTCAGGGGAGAACTGGAACCGGATCAGCTTGCCCGTCACTGCATTAATTTTTTTGTAAAACATTTTGATGCGGAGCTTGGTGCTCTGTATCTGAATAATAGGGGTATGCTTGAGTTACGCGCTTCCTATGCTTTCACTAATCGTGACGGCTCTTTTAATTCATGTTCCTTTGGCGAGGGGATGGTAGGCCAAGCTGCAGTAGATGCGGATATGATCTTTTTTTCAGGAACAGAAGAGGCTGTACCAATGTTGAATTATGGAGCAGGACAACAGGTATTGCCGCATTACCTGGCGGCACCTTTTCATTCCGAGGGCGATGTGGTTGGGGTTCTGCTGCTTGGCTCTATGCACCCATTTAATGATTTACAGAAAAAATTTCTTGAACAGAACACGGCCAATATGGCTATTCTATTCAACGCGGCCAATTCACGGCAGCGAATTGCCGAATTGCTGGAGAGTTCCCAGGAACAGCAGGAAAAGCTGAAAATAACCAATAAGGAACTGCAAATACAGGCAAGAGCACTGCAGGAATCAGAAGCTGAAATGCAGGCTCAGCAAGAGGAATTGCGAGTTACCAACGAAGAGCTGGAAGAACAAACACGAGCACTGAAAGAGTCTAAAGTTGAGCTTCAGGCCCAACAGGAAGAGCTTCGTGTTACCAACGAGGAGCTGGAAGAGAGATCCAAGATACTCGAGGAACAAAAAAATGAGATCTGGGCAAAAAACAGTGATCTCCAGGAAGCTCAGGAGATTGTTGAACGCAAGGTCGAAGAGCTGGAGGTTGCCAGCAAATACAAATCAGAGTTTCTTGCCAATATGTCCCATGAGCTGCGCACTCCGCTCAACAGTATCCTGATCCTTTCTCAGCTTATGGGAGCAAATAAGGATGGAAACCTCAGCCCTAAGCAGATCGAATCAGCGGAGGCCATTCATTCCTCCGGTGCGGAGCTTCTCAAACTTATCAATGAGATACTGGATCTCTCCAAAGTTGAGGCTGGAAAGATCGATTTGATTATTGAAAATATTCCTCTTCTGCAGATCAACAAAGATCTCCAGCGTATGTATAAAGAAGTAGCGGAAAACAAAGGTCTGGGGCTAGAGTTTATTGTGGCAGAAGGACTGCCTGAGAAAATTGCCACAGATTCGCAAAGATTACAGCAGGTTCTGCGCAATTTGATTACCAATGCATTCAAATTTACTGAAAAAGGAACGGTCTCGCTTGAAATAACCCGACCATTGCCGGAAGATGTGAAAGGCACTGGCTTACTATCGGAGAACAGTTTAGCCTTTGCTGTTAAAGATGAGGGGATAGGTATTCCTGAAGAAAAACAGAAGGTTATCTTTGAAGCCTTTCAACAGGCCGATGGCTCGACGAGCAGGAATTACGGAGGCACGGGGCTGGGTCTTTCAATCTCGAGAGAGTTGGTGCGCCTTTTGGGCGGCGTCATTCATCTCCATTCTGTGGAAGGTAAAGGCAGTACGTTCACCGTAATTGTTCCGGAAAAATATCGGGAAGTGGAAGATATATCTACCGGTACAGAAAATCAACAGCATGTCAACAAAACGAGTGATACCAAAATTCTGACGAAAAAACCTGACAAAGCCGTAAAGAAGAGTCCTGAATTGGAGGCGGAGAAAAGTACGGATTTCGTGCCTAAACAGGAATCCAGCGAGGTGAAAGATGATAGAACTGAGGTGACTCCGGGAAGTAAGAGTCTGCTCATTATTGAGGATGATAATAATTTTTCCACAATATTGCGAGATTTTGCCAGAGAGCGCGGTTTTCAGTGCATTATTGCTGAAGATGGAGAAACAGGGCTGCATTTTGCCGATTATTATCGACCAAGTGCGATAATTCTTGATATTGGTCTTCCTGGGATTGATGGCTGGACAGTCATGGAGCGTCTCAAGGAAAACCGTGACCTGCGTCATATTCCAGTTCATTTCATGTCCGCTGCTGACAATTCCATGGATGCATTGCGTATGGGAGCTATTGGATATTTAACCAAACCTGTGTCCATGGAAAAAATAGACGAGACCTTTCAAAAACTTGAGAAAATGATCGCTAAACCGATGAGCAGACTGCTTTTGGTTGAGGATAATTCTATTCAGCGTCAAAGTATTAAAGAACTCGTAGGCGATTCAGATGTCAAAATAACAGCGGTGGCCACCGGGGCGGAGGCGTATAATGAGCTCGAAAATGGGTACTATGACTGCATGATACTGGATCTTGGCCTTGAGGATATGTCCGGTTTTGAATTACTTGAAAAAATCAGGAACAATGGAGCTATGGCGAGGATTCCCATCATTATCTATACGGGAAGAGATTTATCCGAGGATGAAAATAACAAGCTTCGCCAATATGCGGAGAGTATCATTATCAAGGGCGTTAAATCCCCGGAAAGATTGCTTGATGAATCTGCTCTGTTTCTGCATCGTGTAGAGGCCGATTTACCGGAAGCAAAAAGAGAAATGCTCAAACAGATGCATGACAAGGAAGCGATTTTGGCGGGCAGAAAAATTTTGCTGGTTGATGATGATATGCGTAATGTTTTTGCTCTCACCAGTGTTCTTGAAGGACATGACATTGACGTGGTTATTGCAAGAGATGGTATCGAATGTCTTGAAAAACTTGAAGAAGTCGATGGTGTCGATGGTATTCTCATGGACATAATGATGCCTCGTATGGACGGTTATGAGACAATGCGGGAAATTCGCAAAATTCAAAAATTCAAACAGCTGCCCATCATCGCCCTCACTGCCAAAGCGATGAAGGGAGACAGAAGCAAGTGTATTGATGCCGGTGCCAGTGATTATCTGGCCAAACCGGTTAATCCAGATAAACTGCTTTCCATGCTGCGGGTATGGCTCTATTGATGGTCCTAGATAATGAATAAAAAAGAGCTGCAGATAGAAAATGAGAACCTGGAAATCAAGTTATTGCTTGAGGCTATATATCTCAAGTATGGCTTTGATTTCAGAGACTATGCCGTAGCCCATACAAAAAGAAGGCTTGAGTATAGAAAAGATGTAAGCGATTTAAATAATTATGCAGAGATGCTTCATAAAGTCATCTGTGATGAAGATTTTTTCTCGACGGTTCTTTTTGATCTCTCGATAAATGTTACAGAGATGTTTAGAGATCCTTGGTTTTACAAGGAAGTGCGAGAAATTGTTATACCCCACTTGAAAACCTATCCTTTTGTAAAAGTGTGGCATGCCGGTTGCTCTGCAGGACAGGAAGTGTATTCAATGGCTATTTTGCTGGAAGAAGAGAGCATGAACGAGAGAGCGCAGATATATGCCACCGATTTTAACGAACGTGTTCTTAAAACAGCAAAAAACGGCATTTATCCCATAGATGACATCAAACAATATACCTCCAATTATATTCAATCTGGTGGACGCGAAGCCTTTTCTGACTATTATACAGCCGATGATAAACATGTTATTTTGAAAAGTTCCCTGCGTAAGAAAGTGCTTTTTTCGTCACATAACCTGGTAACCGATGGTGTCTTTGGGGAAATGAACGTTATCTTTTGCCGTAATGTTCTGATATACTTTAACAAAGAACTTCAGGAACGAGTACTCCAGCTCTTTTACGAGAGTCTTTGTCCTGGGGGATTTCTCTGTCTTGGCTCCAAAGAGAGCCTGAAATTTTCAAAAGTTGCTGACAAATTTGAGGAAGTCGCTGCAAGGGAGAAGATCTACCGAAAAAAGCGGGTGTAACGATAGAGGTGGCTTGTGGTAAAAAAATCCGGTAAATATCAGGCTGTGGTTATCGGAGTCTCTGCCGGAGGTATCGCCGCACTTGAGAAAATCCTGCCAAATGTAAAGAAAGATTGTACCTTTTCGATAATGATTGTGCAGCATATCACGGCAGATGGTGGGAATTATCTGGTGGAACATTTTTCCTCCTGCTGTTCTCTTCCTGTGATAGGGGCAGAGGACAAACAAATCATTGAGCCCTGCACCATTTATTTCGCCCCGGCTAATTATCATTTGCTGGTGGAGCGACAAAAAAGTCTGGCTTTATCAATTGAGGCCAAGGTTAATTATTCGCGGCCTTCCATTGATGTACTCTTTGAGACTGCCGCAGAGGCATACTGTCATCGGCTGGTTGGGGTTGTTCTGACCGGTGCTAATGCGGATGGCGCAGCGGGGCTAGCCAAGGTGAAGGAGATGGGTGGTTTGACAATAGTCCAGTCTCCAGAAACTGCGGAAGTTGCCACTATGCCATTGGCAGCTCTCAAGTCGACTAAAGTAGATCATGTTCTAAAACTTTCTGAAATAGGTTCTTTTCTTAGTGATTTGAACAATGAAGGTGACGAATGAGTAAAGCAAAAATTCTTATTGTTGATGATCGGCCGGAAAATCTCCTTGTTCTTGAATCATTGCTTGATCAACCGGATATAGAGCTCATCAAGGCTGACTCTGGGAACGAGGCACTGAGAAAAATTCTGGATCATGAGTTTGCTTTGGTTCTTTTGGACGTTCAAATGCCTGACATGGATGGCTATGAGGTGGCAGAACTTCTGCGCGGCAACAAGAAAACCAGACATGTTCCCATTATATTCGTAACCGCCAAGAACAAAGAAGATGCCAGCATTTTTAAGGGGTACGATTCCGGAGCGGTCGATTATCTCTTCAAACCGCTGGAGCCTGTAATACTCAAAAGTAAAGTAGGTGTGTTTCTCGAGCTTTTTCGTCATAAAGAGGAACTTATTGCTAAAACTCATGAACTTGACAGGCGGCTTGCCGACCTTGAGGAACTCAAACAGCTTCTGGAGCAAACAAACGAACAATTGACTCATCTTTCAAGAAGGGATGGCCTGACCGGGTTGTTGAATCGCCGCAGCTTTGACGAGACGATAGAGAGAGAGTGGCAGCGAGGTCTGCGTAATAAGCAGTCGCTGGCATTGCTGATTGTCGATATCGATTATTTCAAAGCATACAATGACAACTATGGTCACACCATGGGCGATGAAGCCCTTAAAACTGTTGCTGGTAGCTTGAATGGCTGTGCGCAGCGTTATGTCGACAGAGTTGCTCGATATGGTGGGGAGGAGTTTGTTGTTATCCTGCCTGATACAGATTTGCATGGCGCTGAAGTGATTGCCGAGAGAATCTGCAATGCCGTGTACTCCCTCAATATACCACATAAGGGCGCAAAAGAGAGGGACCGACTTACCGTGAGTGTCGGAGCTTCGGTGACCATTCCCAGAAGAGACCTGTCTTTCCTTGATGCAATTGAGTTGGCAGATTCAAAACTCTATGAAGCGAAAGAGGGCGGAAGAAACTGTTGGCGTTCTGCGTTATGTGATCAGGCGTTTGTCGAAAAGAAAGAACAAGGGGACAGGGATAGGCAGGCAGAACAATGACCGAGAAACAACATAATTCCAAGGTTCCTTCCTTTGCCAATCTTCATCCTGATGATGTTATCTCACTCGTCGAAAAAGCTCTGGAAAAAGAATTTTCCAACCTTTTTAGACCCCTGAACAGTTATATCAATAGAGTCTTTGAACTTCAAGATCGCCAGGGGAACGGCATAATCGTCAAGTTTTATCGACCAGGTCGCTGGTCCAGAGAGGCAATAATTCAGGAGCATCTTTTTCTGAAAGAGCTGCACGAATTTGAAATTCCAGTGATTTGCCCTCTGTCGCTTGCTAATGGCGAAACTCTAGGTTATTGGCATAACATTTTTTTTGCCCTCTTTCCAAAATGCGGTGGACGTAGTGTCGATGAGTTTACCGATGATCAGTGGGGAGAGCTTGGCCGTCTTGTCGGAAGAGCCCATGCTGTTGGCAGCATCCGAGAGGCGCCGGACCGGGAGATCATGGTTCCCACCGCCAGCACTGTCCGCCAGATCGAATATCTCAGAGAGAACAATCTGGTTACCGCAGAGCTGCAAAAGAGTTTCTTCACTCTTGCCCAACAGTTGATAGACGAAATAGAACCACGCTTTAGCAATGTCGCGCTGCAGCGCATTCATGGCGATCTACATTTCTCCAATATAATTCACAGGCCAGGTGAATCTTTTTATCTCATCGATTTTGACGACATGGTTATGGGGCCTCAGGTTCAGGATGTCTGGATGTTGCTCCAGGGATATGGCGAGGATAGTCTTGTTGAGTTGGATATGTTTCTTGAAGGGTATGAAGCCTTCCACCACTTCGACAGGAGAAGCTGTAGTTTGATCGAGCCTTTACGGGCGATGCGCTATATCCATTATCTTGCCTGGTGCGGATACCAGGTCGTAGAGGATGGACAAACCCGGGTGCTTCCTGATTTTGGCAGTTATACGTTTTGGGAGAATGAGAGAGTGGAGCTTGCTGATCAACTGGAAAGGATCTGCAACAGTAGCAACCCTTTTGATCATCTGTAATTATCTGAGGCCTCGTCCGAATAATCCATGCGCCTGGCGGGCTCATGACGGGCGTTATCAAAAAATTGCAGTAGTCTCCCGGTGAAGCATTACTGGCGAGGGGATGGGCTTGGAAGGCAGGTGAAACATTATGTCTAGCTGAACCAAAGCTGCATCTGCTCACCTATCTTCATATTGTGTTTTCGTGTAACCGAGGAAACTTCTTGAAAGTCTATTCCATATTGGCCACTTAATTTTTGCAGGTCATTTTTTGAGGGACAGAGGGCTTTCCAGGGAAGCTCGGACTGGAAGAGCAGGGCAATGACATTTTCCCGCTGCCTCACCGGGATATACACTCTGCTGGCTGAGTGTTTTTGCATTGCTTTTTGCACCCGGGCAAAGGTGTCATGGTCACCGCTCCAGAGGTTGCAGCAAATGACGCCTCTTTTGGTCAGTTTTTCTTCAGCAACTTTGAAAAACTCGCTGGAGTATATACTTTTGGCCATACCGTCATCGTTAAAGGCATCAACAAGGATGAGATCATAGGCTTTTGATTCTTTCAGTCCGGAGAGGTATTTCAGCCCATCTTCACAGTGGATAGAAATCTGATTATTCTCGGGGACAGAGAAGAATCCGCGGGCAATCTTAATAATGTGCTCGGAGTTATCAACTCCATCTATAGGCGTTCCTTGCAGATAGTGGTTAAAAAAATGCAGTAATGCACCAGCACCGACACCAATGAGTAAAACCCTGGCTGGGTCAGGTATGGCCAGGAGTGCTGCAGCCATCATATATTGAGTATATCTTAATACGAGTTTTTCTGGGGTCTTATGGTATAGTCTGCTTTGCACCACGGAATTCTTGAAATAAAGTGATCGATATTCTCCCTGATCGACAACTTCGATAAATGTATTCTCCTGAACACTGTGCAGAACTTTCTTGTCTCGATTATTCATGGGTTAAATTCCGACGATGTATTACAAACCTTGCGAGCCTCTTCCATCTATACACGATAGCGGAACAAAGTCAAAGTTCCGCAGCGTGTGGTAGGGGAGAATCAGGATCTTCCATAACAGCTCCCAGAAAGTAATAAAGCAAACTACTTGACGTCAGCGCTTTTTCAGTGGCATAGTAATAGAAAGCAGGTAGATAGATTAAAATGTATTGCCTATGGAAATGTTTGTGGAGGAACACTAGGTGTCTGAGACAGAAATGAAAGTATTGGTAATGGATGATGAAGAAATCGTTGCTGATATCGCTCAACAGATGCTGATGTATCTTGGCTACGACGCCCACGTTGTTGAGGCTGGCGAACAAGCAGTCAAGGACTATAAAGAGGCCTTCGAGGCAGGTAATCCATATGCCTTGGTAATCATGGATTTAAACATTCCGCAGGGGATGGGTGGGATAGAAGCAGTACAGCATATTCTGAAAATTGATAAAAACGCCAGAGTAGTTGTCTCTTCCGGATATTCCGGAGACCCAATAATGCAGGAGTATGGTGAGTACGGCTTTGTAGCATCAATTGGTAAACCATTTGATATCAAAGGACTGCAGGCTGTAATACAGACCGCGTTACAATAGGATAAGGACAAGGAGCAGGAGCCAAGACAGATCCTGTCTTTTTCCTCTTACGCATGAACGCATCTCATTCCAGAAAGTCACATTTAGGTATTATCTATTTCACAGCAATCATCACCATCTGTTCTCTTTATGCAGCACAACCAATTCAACCCGTCTTTCAAAAAGAGTTTCAGCTCACCAATCTACAGGCATTGCTTTTTACTACTTTGATGATGTTCCCAATGGGAATAGCTCCTCTTTTCTATGGTTTCCTTTTAGAAATGTTTTCGGCAAAACTGCTTATTCGCAGTGCGGTTTTGCTCTTAGGCCTTCTCGAACTTGTTTTTGCCTGTTCAACATCCTATTTTTCACTGCTGCTTATTCGGGCAATTCAAGGGCTGATGATTCCCGCAATCCTAACCTCATTGATGAGTTATATATCTTTTACCTCGGAGCGGGAGAACGTACAGCACGCTATTGCCACATACATTGCTGCAACTATTGTCGGTGGCTTTCTTGGCCGTTTTCTCTCGGGGTTGTCAACTGAACTTTTTGGGTGGCGGTACTTCTTCGCTTTCCTCGGTTTGGTGCTTATAGGGGCTTTTTTCCTGCTTCGGGTGCTGGAAAAAAATGCCAACATGGAATATACCAGGCCCAAATTTAGTGAGGTTGGCTCACTCCTGCGGAAAAAGAGGTATTTCTGGCTCTATCTTGGGATCTTCTCGATGTTTTTTGTTTTCTCGGCAATGATGAACTTTCTTCCTTTCGCCTTGAAGGCAATGAATCCAGGAGCTGGTGAAGCTGGGATCGGTTTTCTCTATTTTGGCTATGCCATGGGGATTTTTGTATCACTCAACAGTCGCAAGATCATTGCCTATTTTGGCAATGAATCCGATGCTATCAGGGGAGGGATCTTTATCTTCTTTGTTGGTACGTCACTGTTTTTCGTGAACAGCTATACGGTAATGTTTGCGGCAATGTTTGTCTTCTGTACAGGTTTATTCATGGCCCATTCGCTTCTTTCCGGCTTTGTCAATAAGATGTCCAGTGAGAAAAAGGCCATTGCTAATGGTGTATATATCTCATTCTATTATTTTGGCGGAACCCTTGGTTCATTTATTCCCGGCTTTTTTTATGAACGCTATGGCTGGAGTGGTTTCCTCGTGTTCCTCCAACTGATGCTTCTTTTTTCATTTTTCTGCATAAATATGATGAAGAAGCATGTGGCATTATCCTAACTCTTTTTAGCAACAGATTCCTTTTCGATAACCAGCATTTTTTGCCATTTCCCCTGACGGTAACGGACGGCGACGATGAGAAAAAGTGTGCCAATGAAAATCAGCACGCAATACCAGACCTGCACAACGGTAAAGGCCAGATAGGTGATGCCAAGATATACCGGGGCAATCATGCAAAAAAATGATGCAAAACCTATACACCACATAACAAAGCGAGTATCTCCAGCGCCTTTAAGCACTCCTGAAAACACCATATACATGGCATCGAAAAGGAGATATACCGAGACAATGCGCAGAAGAGGAATGCCCAAAAGTAAAATGTTTCTATACTCCGCATCCGACTGTCCGCTGGGAATAAAGAGGGTGAGAAGTTTTTCAGGATATAAAACGAAGAGCATATCAACACAGAAAATATAGAGAAGCAGGAGATGTATACTGCTCCAGGCAACACTACGTGCATCTCCTGGAGCACCTTTGCCCAAAGCTTGACCGACCAGGGCACTGACTCCCTGAGATACACCCATTGACGGCATGAAGGCCAGAGCGTTAATGGAGATGACAATGTTTGTCGCGGCCAGTTCCAGTTTGCCGATTCTTCCAACCAGCAGGATAAAGATGGTAAATGCGAGAATGTCTAGGGTAAATTGCAGTGAGCCTGGTATTCCAAATCGCATGAGCCGAAGGAATAGGCTTTTGTCAAATGTCCAGGCAGTCAGTAGACTATATCTTTTGATATTTGGCGGTGTTAATATGAAGAGACTGAGTAGAACGGAAATCAGCAGCCAGGAGGAAACCGTGGCTAAAGCTGCACCACTGACTCCTAACTCAGGTAGTCCCCATGCTCCAAAAATAAGGGCATAATCAAGGGGAATGTTTATAAACATACCAAGGATATGGAAAATCATGACAGGTCTGGTTATGCCCCTTCCTGTAAAAAAAGCACTCAAGGCATTCATGGCGACATGAAAGACAGCGCCGCGGCAGAGAATATTGAAATATGTTACTTCAAGAGCAACTATTTCCCGCGAATGCCCTGCCATCCTGAAAATAGGTTCTGCCGCGAACAACGACAAGAGGAGAAAGACTATTCCTGAACAAAGGGTAAAATACACTCCCTGCCAGAGTGTTGAACCAATGCGGCTGTTTTTACCGGCACCATAATACTGAGCAATAAATACCTGGGAGTATCCTGCAATGCCTCCAAGGAAAGCCATGAAGAGATAGGCGGTAATGCCTGCCGGAGCAACAGCTGAGATGGCGTTAACTGAATAATTGGAGAGGAAGACCCTGTCGGTGAATTCCATCACTGTGGTAGCTGACATTGACATCACCAGGGGAAAGCATACCTGGAATACTTTGTTATAGCAGTTTGCCTTTTTCCATGCCAGATACATAACCTATTTCCTTCGTTATTGAGACTGACTTCATACCAAATTTGCAGGTTAATCGCCATGCTTTCCAGGTCGGTTGTCAGATAAGCGATATATGTTTATTGTGCTTACGACCCATGGAAAACATTCCTATTCGTTGCCGGCGGTTAGCAAGAAAAGGGCAAGTTTCAACCAATTGGTGGAGAAGGAGAAATGCAGCGGAAAATCCAAATTAGTACAGAGAGACGGCAGACTCTTGTCGATATTACTGCGGAGGTTGAAGAGGTGGTGAGAGAAAGCGGTGTTAGAGAAGGCCTCGTTTCGGTATATGCGCAAGGGGCAACCTCTGCAGTGATGATCCAGGAAAATTGGGATAATTCGGTTCAAGAGGACGTTATCAATTTTTTAACGAAAATAATTCCTCAGGGCATGTGGCTCCATGATCGTCAGGATGGCAACGGTGATGCCCATCTGAAAGCTGGTATTGTCGGACCCTCTGAAACTATCCCCATTTCCGAAGGAAAGCTGGCTCTTTCGCAGTGGCAGAATATTTTTTTCTGCGAATTTGACGGTCCACGGCAACAGCGAAATATCCTCTGCACTCTTGTGTCTGATTGAGAGATGGAATGGTAATGGTAAAAAGGATTATTTCCGGTGGTCAGACAGGAGTGGATCAGGCTGCACTTGATGCGGCAATTGCCTGTGGGGTTAGTCACGGCGGCTGGCTACCTGCCGGACGTAAAACAGAAGCTGGTCCTCTTCCCACAAGATATTCTTTAATCGAGATGCAGACCCGATCATATCGGGAGCGAACTCGAAAAAATGTTATGGAAGCGGACGCAACTTTAATTATCTCACGAGGACAGTTGACCGGCGGGTCAGCCCTGACCGCCGCAATTGCCACGGAATTGCAAAAACCCTGTCTCCACATCGATCTCGATCTGCATAATCATCTTACCGCGGCAACCATAGCAAAAAGGTGGTTGCTGGATAACAGCACAAATATTTTAAATGTCGCTGGTACCAGGGCGAGTTCGGATGAGGCGATTTACCGAGATGCTTTTCGTCTTGTTATGGATGTTTTGAAAATGTAGACGGCTTTTCCAAAATCTTCTTTTTGAAAAATCAGCAACATATAGTGATTTTTTTGACGTGACATGGTTTTTTGTGCTCCTTCGCCTCCTTGTGCTTTTTTGCAGCGTTTTCTTTTACTCTTTCATGTTAGTATACAGTTTTTACTCAAGATTTGCTGGAGCCCAAAGAGCACTATAGAAAAAAGGGAAGATTTCTTGTTGGCAGGTTGTCTTGAATGATATGTTTTTATGAATACTGTTTTTACATTAAGAACTGATTACTACCACCTGGAAACATCGCCTAAAGGAAGGGAGAAGAAATAATGGCAAAAGAAAATACAATGAAAATCAAGCTTATTTCATTTGGGTATAAATATGGCTCTCCCGAGAATGTCAATTATCTTTGGGATGTACGTTTTTTGCCAAATCCATACTGGGTTGATGAATTGCGCTCAAAAACTGGATGTGACCATGATGTTTCCGAATATGTGATTGGCAGCGATGAAGGGCATGGGTTTATCAAACAGCTAAGGCCTTTTTTGCTCTACCTGGTACAACAGAATAAAGTGGCTGAAAAGGAAGAGCTTGTCCTTGCTATAGGCTGTACGGGCGGAAGGCATCGTTCTGTAGCGGTGACGGAAGTGCTTTATGATATACTCAAGACAATGTCATACAATTTAGAGATGGTACATCGTGATATAAGGCGGGAAGAATAGAAATTCTACAATAAGGATTGCGGAAAACGACAATCTATTGAATGTGAGTATTGAACCAGGGGCCGGTGGTTGTAGAGGCTGCCATGACAATGAGGTAGGCAAGGATGATCACCGCAGCTAGCAAAAGTACGTAGATAAGCTGAAAGAATAATGAAAAGAGCTTTTTAAAGATATAAACACTTCCCCTGTAAACAATATCACCCACTGTCAGAACAATTGCTATGATGCTAAGAGCTGCCTCGCTTATCCTGAAAGTCTTTGCGTTAGTCATATGGTCGAACTGGATATATTAAATTACGATGATCAGGCAGAATGGAGAGTATTTCACCAACCGGATCATCTGAGTATTATTGTTAATTGCTTTCCAAGATATTTTATAAAAAACAAATTGTTATCTAATATAACCGCTGCTTGTTAGCCGGCTACGGTTAGTAACCTAAAAGGCCATTGGCTCACGAACTTTTTACCCTGTGTGAATGGCTGCTGAGCCCATTCTTCGTTATCACCGGCTTTCGCTGGAAGTATAGCATGAGCGCCATTAAGACCTCGTAAGAACTCAGCAGACACGCCCCTGGTGGTTCAAAGAAGTTGCAACTTGCGCGCCATTTCTCTTGATAAACTGAAAAATCAAAACCGCAGGCAAGGTTCGATATAAGTGTATGTAATAATAGTAAATATAACATTGGTGCCAATTTGACTTCTTTGACCTATGTTTAATGGCATGATTTGCTCTGAACTAAATGATCGAAAATTGTGTCGTTTTTACCACAGTAACAAGGCACATTGACAGCATGGGAAAATGTATGACAAACATGAAAATATCTCCCTTGAAAAAGGTGTCACTTGCTGTTGCCTTTGCTTTCCAGAAAGATACAGTCGAGTCAGCAGAAGAACATCCACTTACTTTTATTTATGGTGCTGCCAGCGGTGGATTGTCTCCCTTTGAGAGACAACTTGCCGATAAACATTCAGGTGAAGCGTTTGATTTCACGTTAAATCAGGATGACCTTAGTGATTTCTTCGGCCATCTTTTCAGGCCACTGAGAAACAGCCTGGCTCTGCAGGTTTTGCCACCTGAGCTGCATTTCCGAGTAGTAATCAATATGATTGAATCGGCGGAAGATTTCGAGATAATAACCGCTATGAAGGAGTATTTAGACAGCGGATGTGGAGGTGGATGTGGCTGCGGTTGTCATTAATGGAACTCGATACAGACCCAAAGAGTGTTAATATATTTGGTCCCGACACCCTGTTGAGGATGTCTCAATGACAGGGCAGACTTGCTGGAGAAAAAGATCCAGCTCAATAAAAGATCCTGTTGGAGAAAAGGGAGGAAAGCAAGTCCATGCTACCACATGAGATCGTCAGGAACCTCGAATTCTGCATAGGGGTCGTCGGCATCCTTGTTCTTTTTTGATGATTTTGTATTGAGAAGAACAACAAGGTTGGGGTTGAGTTCGCGTATTTTAAAGATTATATCGGCAGGTACGAGTTGGTATTCGCCGGCCAGTTTTACTATGCCGACCTTACCCTTGGTCAGGCTCTCCACGCCCTTTGAGGTGAGATTCAATTTCTTGATCGTATTTTCATCCTTAAAGTTGTATGTAATCTCACCCGGTTCACTCTGAATTTTATGGGTTTCGATGAGCTGTCTGGCTTTAGCTGTGGCCTCCTTGGCCTCGCGCTGGGCGATTTTCTTTTTATTGAGCTGTCGATCCCGTTTTTTCTTTTCTTCCAGGGCCTGTTTTGCCATATCAGCAATCTCATTTTTCCCAGGTTGGCCTGAAATTTTTCGTGTGTATTTTTCCTTTTTTACCTGGCTGTGTTTCTTTTTGTCGACAAGGCCCATCTTGAGAAACTGGTCCTGAAGTGAATTACCCATGAGCTCTCTCCACTCTTCTACATTGTTGTCATTTTCTAAGTATTTACCGGTGCAATAAGAAAAAATCAATTATAAAACAGATTCTCATTTATACAACTCCAAAGAGTATCGAAGAATCGTTGGGACCGCAGAAGCTGTGTCGCTGAATTGCGGAAACGCCAGAGGTTCTCAGCATCGCTCTGATTTCACTTTCGGAATAGGATCTTCCCCTGGTGTTATTGATGAGCATATTCAGGCTGAATAATGCGGCAAACTCCGGCTTGTCTCTGCTGTCTTCGAGGATGAAGTCGTGAATGAAAATTATTCCGCCCGGGCTCATTTGCTCGGTGGTCTTTTCTATTATGGAATAACACTCTTCTGGACTGTTGCTGTGGAGAATATGGGAAAGCCATGCTGCATCGTAGGGGCCACCACTAATCTGGTCCGTAGTAAAATCTCCACCGGTAAAAACTATGCGATTTTCGAGTCCGAAGGACTTGATGGTCTTTTCGGCAAATGGTCGTGTCGTCGGTCTGTCAAAGATGGTTGCCTTGAGAGCTGGATTGGCCTTGCAGAAATGGATGGCGTAGGTGCCTGGTCCACCACCTAAATCAAGGAGATGCTTTTTATTTCGGAGGTCGATCTGTTGTGCAATCTTAGGTGCAATTCCCATGGCAAGATTAAACATGCCCATAAGAAAACTCTGTCTCTCTGTTTCTTCACCATAGGACCTTTTTTTTGCCGGTGTCCCAGTACTCACCACCGTATTAAGTTGTGCCCACCCGTCCAGGATATGATGATGGTGAAGAATGATGTGGCCCATATACTGTGGCGATTGTGATACAAGATAAGTGGTGGCAAAGGAGGTATTTGTGTAGTGAAAATCAACTTTTTTCAACAATTGCATTGCCGCGAGCGCGTCAAGCAGCATTTCTGTTGCTCTATCGTCCGCCTGGGAGAGGTCAGCAACTTGATCACAGGTCAGAGTGTCCTTGCCGATATGGGAAAAAATGTCAAGACGTACAGCAGCCTGTAACGCGCATCCTCTCCAGTAACCACTCGAAATATTGAGTAGTTTTCCGACATTCCAATCATTTTGCATAGCTTGATCCTTTGTCTCGCAGGAGTTCTTCTGGAACGTGTTTGTGACACTTTAAATTTTATCGTGGTTAGAGAAAAAGTTCAACAGGCAGGAAGTAACAGGAACTTCTCTTGAGCAGGGGAAGAATGTCTTAAAGAAAGACTCTATAGCTTGGTCGCGGCAGATAGGTAATATCACATGGCATTGACAACTGGTATGATGAGTAGTATAAGTAGGCGCTGTTTTATTGTTTGTTGAAAAACAAAAGGGAGAAATAATGTCACTACTCCAAAAAACATCGGCGGTTGAAGCAGTGGTCAAGCTGCTTATTGACCGGATACACAGTGGAGAATACCAGGCTGGACAGAAGCTTCCAAGTGAGCGTCTTCTTCAGGAAGAAATAGGTGTTGGACGTCTAACCCTCAGAGAAGCATTGTCCCGACTCAATGCCATGGGAATTATCAACACGGCCCATGGCAGAGGCACATTTGTCGAGGACGATATTAAATCTCAGACATTTCGTGATGTCCTGGTGCCATATTTCGCCTTAAACAACCCAAAAAGATTGCAGGACTTGGTTGTGGCCCGCAGTATGCTGGAAAGCGAAATTGCCGGGTTAGCTGCGGAGCAGCGTTCAGAAGCGGATTTGGCTTTTCTGGTTGAGATAGTTGATTGCAAATTCCCACCGGATATCGGTCTGGAAGAGGTTGTCAAACAGGACCTATTGTTCCACCGTAAGTTAGCTGAAATAATTGATAACGGTTTCCTTGCCAAGATGCATGAAGCTCTTGTCGACAATATTCGTCTTTTCTTAAGAGAATATGTCAAAAGTAAAACAAGCCCGGAAGAGGTGATGCAGCCGCATATCCCAATCCTTGAAGCAATTAAGATTGGGGATGCTGAGGCGGCAAGATATCATGCCAGGATGCATGTTTCCTATAGTGTCCGGGATTATGAAGAATATATTTCTAAAACCATTGGAGGGAAACAACGGTGAAGTATGTAGTTCTTATTGCGGCGGTGCTTATGCAGATGTGTCTGGGGGCCACCTATTCCTGGTCTGTATATGTTCAACCGCTTAAGGCACTTTCCGGGCTGCAGCAAGGTCCTGTCCAGATTCCTTTCACTGTCTTTTATTTTATCTTTCCGCTTTCCATGCTTATTGCTGGTAATCTGTTGTCAAAGGTTGGCACACGCCGAAGCGCAATGATCGGTGGGCTGCTTTTTGGCGGTGGTTGGATAGTTGCAAGCTTTGGTTCTCATAGTTTTCTTTTTACCATTTTAGGTATTGGTGTGCTTAGTGGAGTAGGAGCGGGAATGGCATATATTGTCCCGATCGCCGTCTGTATCCGCTGGTTTCCCAAGGACAAAGGGTTGGTAACCGGAGTCGCCGTTGCTGGCTTCGGTGGTGGGGCTGCTCTTGTCAGTCAAGTTGGCGGCTGGTGTATGGAGGTACTCCTGTTTACCCCTTATCAGACTTTTCTGTTGCTGGGATCATTTTTTCTACTAACCGTCTTTTCTGCCGGTTCCACCATGAAGGTACCATCCCATAGCAGTGGGATGCAGGTTACAAAAGCATTGAAAATTGGAGATGTCCTCAGCAGTCCCTCGTTTCAGCTCCTGTATCTGGCAATGTTCACGGGACTCGCTGCCGGTTTTGCCGTAAATGCCAACCTCAAAGAGATGTTTGGCGGCAGTGGTGATTTGGTTCGTGTCGGCGTTATAGCCGTCTCACTTTTTGCCATTGCAAATGCTGCTGGAAGAGTAGTCTGGGGAACTGTCTTTGATCGAATCATGTCCCGCAGTGCAATTCAGCTTAATCTTTATCTACAGGCCCTGACTCTTGTCTGTGCGCCTTTACTTCTTGACTCCGCCGCCGGTTTCTATGCAGTAGCACTGTTTACCGGATTCAACTATGGTGGAGTTCTAGTTATCTATGTTTCCTCTGCCTCCCGCATCTGGGGTAGTGAAAATGTCGGTCAGATATATGGCTGGCTCTTTTCCAGCAATATTCCCGCGTCCCTCGCTCCGCTGATTGCCGGCATAGTGTATGACCGGTATCAGAACTTTGATCTGGTTTTCAACGTGCTGGCGGCACTGCTGGTGTGCGGGGGAGTCTTGGTTGGGCTGCAGAGTAAGCGAGCTCGACAAGAAGTAAATTCTTCAGCGGTGTGAGGGCAAAGAGGTCGATCTCTGTTTTCAGCATCTCCTTGAAGTCTGTGATAAAAGCACTACAATTGTTTGAGTATGACTGTTAACTCGAAACAAAGGTATCTACATGACAATTATCAAGGCAGATTTCGGCAGGAATAGAGAAAGCGCGACACCAGTGAAAAAAGAAGAAAAGCCGATACCACGATATCAACTGCATGTATCACTGGCATTTTCCGATCCAATTATCTGGCGACGGCTTGTTATACCTGGAGAACTATCTCTTCTGAAGCTTCACGAGGTTCTCCAGGTCTGTTTTGGCTGGTCGGGGGAGCATAACCATCAATTCTATGTCGGAAAGGTCTTTTATTCTTTAAATTCAGCAACGACAGATCCTCGGTTTATTGAGGATTTTGTAGAAATCCATACCATAGAAGAAGCCATGCGATGGTGCTTTACCTATATGTATGATGCTGGTGACGGCTGGGAGCATACGCTTGAGCTGGAGGAGATTCTTGCCCCGGAAAATCAAAGTATCCCACGAGTCCTTGACGGCGAGTGGGCGGCACCTCCTGAGGAGGTTGGTGGTGTGCACGGTTATGCTGAACTTATCCATGCCTTGGAAAACCCTCAGCATGAAAATAGTCTTCGGCTACTGCAGGAAAAAAAGTTTCGTGATTTTGATCCGTACAGATTCGACATTGAAGAGATGAATGCAATGTTGACCAAGCTGCATGGTTTAAAATGAGAAACCCGTCTATACAATCCAATTATAGAAAATATATGTGATAATTCTCCTTTATCTTACAGGTTGATCATGATATTGATAGGAGCCTGTGAGAGTATGGAAGGAGAACCTGAAAATAATCGACAAGGTTATTGCAAATAAGCACATCCAGGTTAATCATGTATTGAGAGGAGAGGCTTCTGCGAGTTATTTCTTACTGAAGTCTCTGAGATTGCGATCAATTCCATGTCGTACGCAAATGGGTTAAGAAGAGAGATGTTTAAGATTTTACGAATCATTCTATATATTATCCTGGTATCTGTAGTTGCCGTCAGTGCGGCCGTTGTCGTCTATACGCTCCGCGATAAAACAGCGAAATACAGTGTCTCTGTTGAGACGGAAAGTATACCGCAATTTACTTCCACCGATGTTGATTTTCGCCATAGCTACCAGCAGTCTCGAGGCTTACCCTATGCTTCAGGTGCAGTCATTGATGTTGACAACGACGGAACGGAGGAACTCTTTCTAGGTGGTGGTATACTTCAGGCGGATGGTCTCTTCCACTTTATGGGAGATCATTTCGTCAATGTGGTTGAGCAGGTGGGAATGGTAAAACAAGGGGATGAGATTACCCTTGGGGCAACTGTTATCGATTTTGATAATAACGGTTATGATGACCTGATTATTTCCAGGGAAAGCGCTATCTGGTTGTATTCTAACGAGAACGGCCGTTTTTCCATGAAAAAACTTAACATTGAGATACCTCCAGAAGCAGCGCCTCTCGGAGTTAGCGTTGTCGATTTAAATCGTGATGGCAAAGTTGATTTTTTTATTCCCTTTGTACGCAGAATAGGTCCTCTCCAATGGCTTAATGGCGGAAAGCTGGGAGAGGGTATATCTCCGAGACTTTATATAAATGAAGGAGATAATTCGTTCTTTGATGCGACCCAAACGGTAGGGCTAGGGGATATGGAGGAGGCACTTCTTGCTGTTTTTGCCGATTTGGACAATGATGGTCTTGAGGATCTTACGGTTCTTCATACCGCTGGAAAACTGAGTACCTGGAAAAATCTTGGAGATCTTCTTTTTGAAAACAAAGGCCACTTTCACAGCAACAGTAAAGGCTTTTTCATGGGGCTGACCTTGGGAGATTACGATAACAACGGCAGGCCAGACCTCTTCCTCTCCAACAGGGGCTCAACGCAGCCGCAGTTTATCACCGACTTCCTGCGTGGAAAAGACGAGGGTGTTCTCTCTGAATGGATTTTAATGAATAATTCTGGATCCTTTACGTTTCAAGATGATGCTGATCACGCTCAATTGGCTGGTTATGAACTTTCCCGAGGCTCGATTTTTACAGATCTCAACAATGACGGTTTACTGGACCTTGTCGTTTCCCAAAACCACCCCTACTGGCCCACGCATATGTTGAAACAATTCCGTTTGCCTGGCAGAGTGTTTGTCCGGAATAGCGCGGGAGAGTTTGCAGAAATTGGGAAGGAGACGGCAATGATAAATCCTTCGTTTTCGATAACCCCTTTACAGGCTGATTTTAATAATGACGGTTATCCAGATATTGTTCATGTCAACCTGGATGGTCATAGCCGTATATTTCTCAGTAAAGCTGGAGAAAATAACTATCTGAAAATCGATCTTGCCAATACAGCACGTTCTTTAGGAGCTGTGGTGCAAATTAAAATGGCTTCCGGTAAAATTCAGGAAGTAGTCAATGGGGCGACAACGGAATTGTGCGGGGACTCATCACCCATTCTTCTGGTCGGCCTGGGTAAAGAGAAGGCTATTGAAATTACAGTCAAGTACACCAATGGCGAAAGAGATCAGACTTCTGGGGTTCTTTATAACACAACGGTGGTCTTTGACTAATGCTGGTTGAATTTCTTTCCAAACGTAAACAAAGTGCAGTCTTTCCCCCTGTTGCACTCCGAGAGAATTCCCCTTCGTCCGCAATAAGCTCTTCAGGGTGTATCTTCTTTCTGCTCGTCCTGGGTATCCCCTTTATCCTTTGGCACATTTTTATAAAGTGCGTTGGCTGCCAGCAGTAAAAAGATAATTGCGAGAATAGGAGCTGCCTGACTTCCAGACTCTATAAATTTCTCTCTGCTGGCTTGATCTGAGGCCAGCATGGGGAGGACGTATTTGAGCAGCGAGTAGGACAGAATGGCTATGGAGAGATAGAGCCACCAGGGGATATGTCTTTTAATGATGCCTTGTTGTTGCTCTCTTTCCATATGATTTGCTGTAATGAAAGTACGTCTGTAAGATTGCTTCAATGTACTGCTATTGCCAGTCCTTGGCAATAATTATCCAATAGAGCAGTTAATGTGGGTAATTTATACCCTATCCTTTCTCTTCTTTCATTCTTTTAATTTTATATTTCAATAACAATCAGATAGTTACCACTGTTCTTGTGGATGGCATAAAGGTTGCTAAGTTAAAAATATAGACCTGAAAGACGTCACTGATTCAAAGCCTGTACCGTGCCATATGAAGAGTGACGTATATTTTAACATGAAAATTGAAGGAGAATGAGATGAAAATTCGAAAAATAGCTGTGATTGCAAGCCTTGTTACTGTTCTGGGATTTGCGGTAATTCAACAGGCTTCGGCTCGTGGCTGGGGTGGTGGATATGGCGGAGGGTTCAATTGTCCGAATTATGGGATGAATTACCAACAACTGGATAGCGCGACACAGGCAAAGATCGATGCTTTCAGGGCAGAGACCACTGAACTTCGTAAACAGATGGCGATGAAAAGGGCAGAAAAGCAGGCATTAATGGCCAACCAAAATCCTGATCCTCAGGCCATTGCCCGTGTAGAAGGAGAACTTTTTGATCTCCACACCGAGATGCAGAGTAGAGCAAGAGAAGCCGGTGTTCCTGCAATGGGTGGAAGAGGAGGCAATTATGGCGGCATGGGAATGGGGGCTGGCTACCGCATGGGGCCTCGTTTTAATCAGCAGGGCTGGAATTAGTCGGAAAAATTTGGGTTAGAAATACCTCCATGCGATGTCGTAAGATGAGGTTTGTTGTGTCTTGCGACATCGTTTTTTATTTAAAGATCCGCCACTTTTCTTGCGTTAACGTAGTGACGTATAAGCTGCCCGGCAATGGTTTCTGAGACAGGTATTTCAGGAAGATCGTCGTAGCGAAACCAATGTGCAGCAGATATCTCCTCTTCATCTATCGTTATTCTTCCCTCTTGATATTCAGCAAAGAAACCGAGCATGAGCTGGCCGGGAAAAGGCCATGGTTGACTACTGAAATAACGAATATTCTTGACCTTGATCCGCACTTCCTCATAAATTTCCCGATGCAAGGTCTGTTCTGCTGATTCACCGGGCTCAACGAATCCTGCAAGAGTACTGAACATCCCTTTACGAAACCTCGGCGAGCGGGCAAGAAGAACCTCGTTGTCCCGATGAATGAGCACAATTATACAGGGAGAAATTGCTGGATAATACAGCTTAGAGCATTGCGGACATTGACGTGCCAGTTCGGTGTCGTACAGTATTGTTGCTGTGCCGCAATGGCCGCAGTATTGGTTTGATTGATTCCAGTGGAGCAATTGTGAAGCTCTGCCCCATAGCGTAAACATGGGTTCATCAACCCAACCTAGAAGAGAGCGTAAGGGGATGGCTTCGTAACCATCAGGAAGAGCCATGTCTTCCGGAAATTGAACGAGAAATCTCCATTGTTCTCTGGGAACTGTTTCAATAACCAGAGGCTCAGCTCTCTTCAGGAGAAAATCCATATGCTCCTGACGGAGAGGTTCAGGTGTTGTGTTGTTGACGGCATGAACCACTTTATTCTTTTGAAATATGTAATATTCTTTCTTCATACAAATGCTGTTTTTAACAGACCTTAAGAATATCTGGTCTGGTGGTATTTGAGAAAACGAGAGTTTGTGTTTATATTCCGTTAATTTCCCCAATTTCTATACAAATGGAGAAGGAAATGAAAATAGTACCCGTTCCATGTTCTTTTGACAATTATAGTTATTTGATCATTTGCACGGATACCCAAATGGCGGCCGTGGTCGATCCGACAGAAGCGTATCCGGTTATGGCTGAGATGGAGAGAAACAATGTTCAGCTTACCACTGTTCTTTGTACTCATCATCATAATGATCATATTGGCGATATTGGCAAACTTCAGGAAAAATTGCCCTCTTTGACAGTGGTTTGTCACTCGTCGGACAAAACACGTATTGCAACGGCCAATACATATGTTGATGAGGGGGATTATATTGAGGTTGGAAAGCTTAAGGGGAAGGTTCTTTTTACTCCCGGTCATACCAACGGCAGTATTTGCTATCGGTTCCAAGACCATCTCTTTGTTGGTGACACCCTTTTTGGTGCGGGCTGCGGCAGGTTGTTTGAGGGAAGTCCTGAACAAATGTATATATCAATACAAAAAATTGCAGGACTTTCCGACAAGACAAAGATCTATTTTGGTCATGAATATACCAGAACAAATCTCAATTTTGCCAAAATGGTTGAACCAGGTAATGAAAAAATCCACGATCGTCTGCAGCAACTCTCTTTGGGCAAGGGAATTTCAACCCCGACAACGTTAGAACTTGAAAAAGAGACTAACCCATTTCTCAGATGTAATTCTAAGGGAATACAGAGCTTTTTGGAAACCCGAAAGGAGAGCGTGACAACAGATCCGCTTGAGGTTTTTACCTTACTTCGTCAGCTGCGAAATAACTTTTAAGTATCCTTCTGCCATTGCGCGAATGGAAAGGTTGTTTTTGAGTTCCCCCTGTATACGATATTTACCGCCAAAAGCCAGGAGTCTCTCCGAATAATCTCTGGCTGCACCTAGGAAAACGGCTTGAAGATTTTTGCCGAATAGGATAGATGGTAGGGGGTGAATTTCAGGCAGGTGAGAATTGGGCAACGCGCTCAATTCTCAGCATGTTGCGTTATGGATCTCCTTGATTCGACGCAGTATCAATATAAGAGAGGAGGAAAAAGTGAAAAAGGTAAGCAAAGTAGTCTGGCTGCTATGTTTTTCGTGTCTTTTGGCCACGCAAGCTTATGGTGCAACGTACACAATCTCTGTAAATCAGTTTGTCGAGCATCCAGCCCTTGATGCAGTCTTGAAAGGTATGCAGGACTATTTAAGTGATAACAATGTTGATGTTGAATTTAACGTGCATAATGCCCAGGCCAATATGCCCACAGCCAATCAAATAGCCCAGCAGATGATTGGAGAGAAGGCCGATTTACTGGTTGCCATTGCCACTCCTTCTTCCCAGGCATGCGCCCAGGCATTGAAAAAGGCTCCAGCCGATTTGAAAAGACCGCTGCTTTTTTCCGCGGTTACAGATCCGGTTGCAGCCGGTCTTGTTGATAACCTCAAAAGTCCGGGCGGCATGATCACCGGTGTTTCTGATTTACTTCCGGTAAAAAAACATTTGGAAATGGTATTTGAGTTCAAACCTGGAATTAAACGACTTGGTGTCTTGTATAATGCAGGTGAAGCAAACTCAAAGGCCATTGTAGCCTCCATAAATAAACTTAGCGGCGAAATGGGCTTTGAAGTTGTCGAGGCCACTGCGGCAAAAACAGCAGATGTCTATCAGGCAGCCAAGAGTCTGGTTGGCCGTGTTGATGCGGTGTTTATTCCCACCGATAATACCATTATTTCAGCTCTTGAGTCGGTCCTGAAAATTGGTGTACAGAATAAATTACCCATATTTGCTGCGGATGTGAATTCCGTTGAACGAGGTGCTGTTGCAGCCATGGGATTTGACTATTACAAGCATGGTTATCAGACCGGGGCTATGGCTGAAAAAATTCTCAAAGGGACTTCACCTGCCACTATACCGGTTGAATTCCAGAAAGAGCTGCAGCTACAGATAAATGCGGTTTATTCTGAAAAAATGGGAGTTACACCTCCGCAGGCCTTGCTGGATAAAGCGACCAAGGTTTATAACTAGATCGGAAAACTATAATGACAGTTTATGCGGCTCTTGGTGCTATTGAACAGGGATTGGTTTATGGCATCATGGTTATTGGTGTCTATCTTACCTTTCGGATTCTGGATTTTCCCGATCTCACAGTTGATGGAAGCTTGCCTCTTGGAGCTTCCATTTCAGCTGTGGCTATAACCAACGGAATCAATCCTTATTTGTCCCTGGTGTTTGCCCTGGCAGGTGGTTTTGTTGCCGGGATGATTACTGCAATTTTGAACACCAAATTCAAGATCCTGCACTTGCTCGCTTCCATCCTTACCATGATTGCGCTCTACTCGATCAACATACGCATTATGGGAGGCCCGAATGTTGCTCTTCTTGGCTCAGCAACAGTCTTCGATGCTGTTATCAACTGGGGGATACCGGGGCAGTATGCCGGAATTTTAATCTTCGCGATTTTTTCTCTTTCCGTTACCGCATTCATCGTCTGGTTTCTTAAAACCGAACTTGGTATGGCTATTTTGGCAACCGGAGATAACCCCAGAATGATTACCAGCCTAGGCGTCAATACCCATGCCGTTATCATTTTAGGTGTTGGGCTTTCCAACGGTCTGGTTGCCTTAAGTGGGGCTCTCATCGCCCAGAATCAGGGCGCTGCCGACGTTGGTATGGGAATAGGAACAATCATTGCCGGCTTGGCATCGGTGATAATTGGTGAAACGATTTTTGGCGACAACAGTGTTCTTCGCGCTTTTATCGCTGCACTTCTTGGGTCTGTGGTGTACAGACTGGCAATTGCTCTGGCACTGGGACTTGAATTTGGCGACTTCTCCTTTAACCCGAGTGATTTGAATCTCATCACTGCCGTATTGGTTATATTTGCCCTGATTGCCCCTGGCATCAAGAAAAAAATGGTGGCGAGATGATATCACTGAAAAACTGTAACAAGTATTTTCATAAGGGTAGTGTTAATGAGGTTTTTGCCCTTAATTCAATTAATCTGGATATCGCCGAGGGCGACTTTATTTCCATCATCGGTTCAAATGGTGCGGGGAAATCGACACTTCTCAATTCCATAGCAGGCGTTTTTATGCTCGATTCCGGAAGCATCATGATCGGTGATCGTGAGGTAACAAACTGGCCTGAGTATAAACGAGCCAAGCTTATTTCCAGAGTTTTTCAAGACCCGTTGCTGGGTACCTGCCCCTCAGCAACCATAGAGCAGAATATGGCTCTGGCCAAAAAAAGAGGGCAGTGGCGTGGCTTTTCCAGGGGTGTCAAGGTCAAAGACAGGCCTGAATTCAAAGAAAAATTGAAAATACTAGGTCTTGGTCTTGAAAATCGACTGCTGGACAAGGTGGGGCTGCTTTCCGGTGGACAGCGTCAAGCGCTTACCATGCTCATGGCGACCATGATCAGGCCTGAAGTACTTCTCCTCGATGAGCATATTGCTGCTCTTGACCCTAAGACGGCGCATCAGATACTCACTCTCACCGAGGAAATAGTTGGCGAACAGAAGCTCACCACGCTGATGATCACCCACAACATGAAACATGCCATCCAGTTCGGTAATCGTCTTATCATGCTTCATCAGGGGAGAGTCATCTCTGATGTGGCTGGTGAAGAGAAAAAGAATTTGACCGTTAACGACCTGCTGCAAAAGTTCTATGCTTCATCGGAGGAAGAACTGGTCACCGATGCAATGCTGCTCGCCTGAGCAAACGTTTCACCACCCTTTGAGCAGATTTTCCAAGTCGAGAGTAGGAAAGCTCTTATGCAGGAGATGATCTTCATCTACCAGATTGATTTCCAGGTGAACAAAGGCTTGTTTGGCAATGGGAATCACCTTTTTAGCTGGTGTTACGGTATCATTGCTGCCAATAAGCAGATATGTAGGAACGGTAATTCTTGTTGCTGGTATCTCCAGGCCTGGAAAATTGAGGGCTGGAGCCATAAGAATAAGGCGTTCCGTTCGTTTGGGATGTTTTGCCGCAAAACATGCAGCCAGCAGTCCGCCAAAACTTGAACCGACCAGAACAACAGGTTCTTCTGAATCGCTCTCTACGTTGCAAAGATTTTCCAGCTTTTGCAAACGCATCTCAAGACTACCCGCGAAATCAGGGACAATAAAGTCTGGAAAATTGTCTTTGAAGTACCTGCCTTTGGTGCCATTGCTCGAAGAATCGAGGCCGTGGAGGAAGAAGTGTTTCATGTTTGCTAATGGTGTAAAGAATGTATCGAGTAGTAATGAACTCCCATGAGTTTAGTCTCTTTGGTACTGCTCTTTTTAAGATTCGGCAACAATAAAAAAAGGGCGGCACCATGCCGCCCTCTGCTACTGAGAGAAATTACTTGATCAAAGTGCTGCTCCCCATTGGTGCAACGCTTTTTGCTTCCTTTTCTTGCTAATGAATTTCTATTTGCCTTTTTTGTTGTTCTTGAGGTTTGGTGATGGAAACGGTGAGTATCCCATTATCGTACTTCGCCTCCACTGCATCGCCATCAGCTTCAAAGCCTAACTGGAACGATCTTTCAAACCGGCCATATCTACGCTCCTTGCGATAGCTGTTTTCATTCTCTTCTCGTTCGCTTTTACTCTCACCGCTGATGGTGACGATTTTACCATTGACATCCACATGAAGATCATCTTTTTTAAAACCGGGAACCTCCGCTTCAAAAAAGATCTTTTCATCTTTTTCGTAGATATCAACAGACGGTATCAATCCGTTGAGCGATGAAGACTCAGCACGATTAAGCGGATAAAAAAAGTCATCCATCAAGGTTGGGAAAAGCTGATTACGAAAATTACTTCTTTGTCGTGGGATCCATCTTGTCAGTTGCATGGTGTAGCCTCCTTAAGCTGCATTCATTTTTGCTAAAATTTTGTTTACGTGCTATCATTATTGCTTCCTTGTCTGAAATGGTAATAATTAAAAATGGCATGTCAAATAAAAAAACATTACTTTTAATAAAAAACAAAAAAAGTAATATTTCGTGATGTGATACAGTATAATATGATTTGGAGGCTGTTGTGAAAAAGCGAAATGAATCGATCTTAAGTATTGAATTTTCAACTCAATCAACGAAGGAGCTTCTCGGCAGACAATCTGTCCGCACAACCTTTAAACTCTCAGAGAGATCCATTGATGCCTTAAGCATTCTGGCGAGTCAACTTGGTATTAAACAAAAATCGTTGTTTGATCATCTTATTGATGATGACTCTGCACTGCGAGGGGTGGCCGCAGAAGCAGAACAATATGAAGCTCCCGAGCAGAGGGTTCCAAAAACCTATGTCATTTCAAGAAGAACACTGAAGAATCTTGAGAAAGTATCTAGCAAATATCAGACACCACGGGATGCTCTGGTAGAGCTTTCGATTGAACGGATACTTCCTCTGATTAGCAGAGAGAAGAAAAAACATGAGGAACGCAAAAAGCTTCTTGAAAAAATGCATGCACTTTTAAAAAGTGGCAATGAACTCTTCGAGAGTGCTGAAGAAACACTTGACCATGATGATCCCGTATACCGCAGAATATATCATATGATGAAAACAATGAAAAATTGCTATGAGGAGGTCAACTCCTGTGTCGAGCGTGGCCGAAAGATTGAGGATTTCTGATAGAATGAGATTTGGGAATACACTAGAAATCTTGTAAGATATTAGGAATACCGGAATAATGTCCAGGTTCTTCTCTGGTTGAACATATCCGCACATGTTTTTGCGAACAATGTAGATAGGGGCCAATAGCTTTCCTCTATGATATTGTTCTCACATCTGTTTCTATAAGCCTGACGGAGGCAATGTGCTATTGTCGTAACCTCTCCACCATTTCAAATTCAGGTCTTTTTATTTTCTATAAAATCCTTTCAATGCTATAGTATTGAAAATCAATTAAATAACTCACAATAACAGGTGGAAAGCATGCAAGCGGCACAGAAGGTATTAAGAAAAATATTCTATCTATGTATTAGCGCATTGCTGTTAGTTCTGTGTTATGTGCCTGTTTCCATCTCAGGAGAATTGGCGATGGGGGCCACGAATCTGTCGTGGTCCAGGATAGGCATAGGACTTGCTGGGGGACTTGCATTTTTTCTTTATGGCATGGAGAAGATGAGTTTAGGCATGAAAAGCACCGCAGGCAACAAAATGCGGTCTATTCTTGCATCGCTTACTAAAAACAGGGTCATTGCGCTCTCTGTAGGCGCTTTTGTGACCATGATCATTCAATCCAGCAGTGCCACCACAGTTATGCTCGTGAGCTTTGTCCAGGCAGGACTGCTCACTCTGGCACAATCCATGGGTGTTATCCTTGGGGCCGGTATAGGTACCACGATAACGGCCCAAATGATCGCCTTTAAGCTTACCGATTATGCACTGTTAATGGTCGCCGCAGGGCTATTGTTGAAATTTCTTGGCAAAGCTAAAAAAACAAAAGATATCGGTGATATAGTTATTGGCTTTGGCATGCTCTTTTTTGGCATGAAACTGATGAGTGATGCCATGAATCCGTTGAGGACGTATCCTCCATTTATAGATATGATGAAGAATATGGAGAATCCTGTTCTGGGAATTCTCATCGGAACCGCTTTTACCGCTGTTGTTCAGTCCAGCAGTGCGACTACTGGTATACTCATTGTCCTGGCTCAACAGGGGTTGCTTACCTTAGAAGGCGGTATACCCATACTCTTTGGCGCAAATATCGGAACCTGTGTGACCGCAGGTCTGGCCAGTATTGGAACGTCCAGAGAGGCGAAAAGGGTTGCCATAGCACATATCATTTTTAAGATTGCAGGGGTGATTCTCTTTGTTTTTTGGATTCCTCAATTTGCCGAAATCATCAAATCAATTGCTGGTCGATTTGATTCGGGAACGGCGCGGCAGATTGCCAATGCCCACTCTCTTTTTAACCTGAGTCTCGCTTTGGTGTTTCTGCCTTTCACCTCATTATTTTCGAGATTCATCTATTATATTTTCCCTGAAAGAGAAAAACCCAAAAGCAAGCAGATGATAGTCTTTCATCTCGACGATGCCATTCTGGACACACCTTCACTGGCAATTGATCTGGCCCGGCTGGAAATATCCAGAATGGCCAAACTTTTGAGGCGAATGTTAAATGCGATCATCATTCCTCTTGTCTCTGATAAGAGGTATATCTCTCAACAGAAAAAAGCAGACGAAGAGACCAGGCTGCTTCTTCAGGAGGTTCCGACTCGGGATGCAATACACGCTGATCTTACATTGCAGGAAGGTATCGATATGCGTGAGCAAAAATTAGATTTTCTCTCTGAGAAAATAGGCATATACCTTACTAAGATTGCAAGACGTGACATTACCCGGGAAATGGCAAAGGAAGTTTTTGCCATGATGTCCATAGTCAAGGATATGGAGAGTATGGGGGATATAATCCATAGGAATATGGTTCCATTAATAGACCGGAAAGAAAAGCTGCAGTACGATTTCTGTGAAGAAGGAAAAGAAGAACTGATGATATACCAAAGCAAGGTTGTCAAACAGATCGGACTGTTGCGCCAGGCTTTCGCCACATCAGATCTGAATGCTGCTCAGAACATTATGAAAGAGGAGCGGAAATATCTTGATCTGGAATCCAAATATAGAGCATCGCATCTGCAAAGGATTATTGCAGAGAAGCAGGAATCGGTGCAAACAAGCCAAGTTCATCTGGAATTGATGGATTTAATGAAGCAGATTCTGTTGTACTCTTCTAATATAGCAAAGACCTATGTTGAAAGTGCACCCCAGAAAAAAGCAGATTAGTAGTATTATTGTCCTGAAGAGAGGTCATATGTTCATGGACTTCATTTGAGGCAGATAAAAAAGAGAGGAAAAAAGTTACTCTAGCTTTTTTGATCTACTGGCAGTTCAATAATAAAAGTAGTTCCCTTGTTTTGCTCAGTTTCAAAGTAGATTTTCCCCTGATGCAAATCTGTTACAACTCTGTGGGCAATGGCCAGCCCCTGGCCTGTTCCTTTGCCTCGTTCTTTGGTGGTGAAGAAGGTCTCAAAGACTCGTTCTTTAATTGTTTCCGGAATACCTCCACCGGTATCACTGATACGAATTTGTACTTCTTTCGCCAATTGTTTGGTTGTAACCGATATGGTGCCTTTACCCTTTTTGCCCCCTTCGGAGAAACTGTCTATGGCATGAGCTCCATTTACTATTATATTTAAGAAAACCTGACCGATTTCGCTGGAGAAGCAAGGTATCGGCTGGAGGTCATCTGCAAAATCCTTTTTCACTTCAGCGACATATTTCCACTCATTTCTGCAGACTGTGATGGCAGTTTCGATAATTGTATTAATATTGATCAGCGTTTTTTCTTCATTTCCGGGGTGAGAAAAATCCTTCATGGCTCGCACGATCTTCTTAACCTTTTGTATACCTCCAAGGCTTTGACTGAAAGAACTGGGGATTTCTTCGAAGAGGTATTCAAGGTCAGCATCTTCAATTTCTTTTGTTAATTCATTCTGCATCTCTTTGCTGACAGTGCCATTTTCCACCTGTTTTTGCCATAAACGTTCATAGGTTTGCAGAATCCTGGCCATTTCGTTATATGATTCCTGCAAAAAACTGAGATTATCTCCTATGTACTGTACAGGAGTGTTAATCTCATGGGCAATACCGGCAGCAAGTTGACCTACAGCCTCAAATTTTTGAGCCTGGCGGAGTTCATTTTCCAAAGCCAGGCTTTCTGTTACGTCATCATAAAAGGCGATTCCAGCATAGCATTTGCCTGATGCATCCAGGACCGGAGTGGTGACGATGCGAAAGTCCTTGATTCCTTTAGTGGTCATGCAGCTCTTAGTCGCTTCTCTCGTTTGTCCCGTCCGAAACGTTTCAACCATTGGACAATCATCACATGTGGTGTGTCGATTCTTATCTACCAATGCATGAAAGCATGGGGTTTTGCTGTCTGCTGATATATCGGGAAACCACTGCTGCATTTTTCCGTTGAATTCAATTATCTGCATGTCAGTACTTACCATGACAAGGCCTGCATTGAGATTGTTCATTATTGCTGTCAGTTTCTCTGTGCGACTTTCTATCTGTTGCTCAAGTTCAGTTTTGCAGGCCTGCATGAACATATCGAGGCGGAGATGTCTTAATGCATTCTCAACCGTAATAAGTACCACATTACGGGTCGGTGGTTTAATAATATAGCCGTAAACACCAACGGTTAAAATTTCACTGGCAATTTCCAGAGAACCATAACCGGTGATCATAACCCTGCCAACAGATGGATAGTTTTCCTTTGCATAACGGATAAGATCCAGGCCCGATTCCCCACCAGGCATACTCAGATCGCTGACCAGAAGATCAAATTCTCTTGAAGCAAGCTGTTGCTTTGCAGAGGCAACATCTTCAACTGTATGGCAGTCATATCCCGCGTCTGTCAGGTATGTTTTGAGCAGTTTGAGTACGGTTGCTTCATCGTCGACAACAAGAATTGTAGCATTCATCATATATTCCTGGAAAATAAGCTAGTTATCCTCGAGAGCATTGGGTGCTTAAATTGATTGATACTATGACCGCGAACAATTTTGCACCTTATCGCTTTATCCAATCTATAGCCTATCAAAATATCTACGGAAATGACAATACATGAATGAAAAAAACTGTAAAATAGTATAACACCTCAATCCCAAGTTTTTTTTGCCGAAAAGTAAGAGCCGGCCAGCATTAGGTGACCTGAGGAAATGCAAAGGCTTTTTGGGGCTATGGGAAAGTGATATTTACTGGTCCTATGATTTCGCCGAAAATAAATTATATGAAAAAAGAGTTTTGCCGCAGCCAGGAATATCACAGATGAAGGTAGTTCGGTTTTTCAACAGGCTGCCACTTCTCATGTGAAAGGGTCCCTTTGGGCTTCAGTTGACGTTGAGATTTTTCCGTGTGGCCGTCGATGATTTCTGAAACGCAGTTCGGATGGCACTGGCCATTTGCGTTTTGGTAATCGGTTTCAATAACAAGGCCTTAATGCCTAGCTTTGCCGCTTTCTCCTCTGTTATTTTTTCGCTGAACCCAGTAGCTATGACAACAGGGAGGTCAGGCTTGGCAGCAATGCATTTTTGGGCGAGCATATCTCCCATCATTCCCGGCATGGTCATATCTGTGAGCAGCAGGTCAAACTCTGTCGTCCTTGCTTCAAAGAGCTGCAGTGCTTCCAGGCTGTTCACCCTGGTCGTCACATTATAACCAAGGTTGCCGAGGAGCTTTGCGTGTAATTTGAGAACCTGCGGTTCATCATCGACAACCAGTATTCGTTCTGTACCTCCTTCGATACCAGCTTCGACTTCAAACATGGTCTCTTTTAGAGTAGTGGTTTTCGGTAGATATATATCGAATGTTGCTCCTTGGTTGAGTTTGCTGTCTACCGTTATAACTCCGCCATGATTGTGGACAATACCATGAACAACGGAAAGACCCAGGCCTGTACCTTTTTCTTTTTCCTTGGTGGTGAAATATGGCTCAAATATTTTTTCCAGAACCTTGCGTTCCATACCACAGCCGTTATCTCTGACCTGGAGGTGGAGGTATTGTCCCGGTTGCAGATCCGGATGGATGGTTTCTTCCGAATTCGTTATCTTCAGCTCCCGGAGAGAAACATGCAGGTCGCCCCCCTCTGTCTCCATGGCATGCTTGGCATTGGTACAGAGATTCATGAGAATCTGATGAATTTCCGTTTCATCTCCGATAATCATGCCCTGGCTCTGAATGTCCTGATGTATCTGGATAGAAGTGGGGATAGCTGCCCGAATAAGTTTGAGAACTTCTGTGACAATCGGTTCAACCATGATCGGTCTATAGGTTTCTTTTCCTTGACGACTAAAGGCCAGAATCTGGCCAACAAGATCCCTGGCCCTTAAAGTGGACTGATACACCTCGTGTAGACATTCGGCAGTAACCTCATCATTTTGGACCCGTTCCAGAGCAAGTTCGGTAAAACCCAGGATCGGTGTGAGAATATTATTGAAATCATGGGCGATACCTCCAGCCAGGGTTCCGATTGCCTCTATTCTCTGGAGTTGCTGCAGATTTTCCTGATGCTTTTCCCTTTCTGTGCGAACAAGGACCTTGTCGGTCGTGTCGCGAATTGAAGCAAGGTATACCGCCTCATCACCCCATTCAGCAGGTGATACTTTAACCTCAGCATACCGTATGGTGCCGTTCTCCTGAATTATTTCTATTTGATGTGTCGTCTCGAAGTTAGTAGGGCATCCAAAAATGCTCCCCACCAGTTCTTTTTCACTGCGTCCAAAGAGATTACAGGCTGCCTGGTTGGCAAATTGGATCACACCCGTGGGGCTGCTGACAATGACTGCATCAAATAAATTCTCCACCATGGAACGGAAACGTTCCTCACTCTTGCGAAGGCGGTTTTCGCCTTCGATCCTTTCGGAAATATCACGAATAAGCCCAATATAGCCATATACTTTTCCCGATGAGTTTTTGAGATAGAAAAGACTGGTCTCACCCGGAAAAACCTCTCCCGATTTTTTGCGGTAATCTATGGTGTAAATAAAGTCCTTCTCGCCGAAATGCTGTTCTATGGCTTTACCCATCTCCTTGAACTGATGCGCACTTTTATAGAGATATTTAGTTTCATGGCCGATGATCTCTTGTTTTGTGTAGTCAAAAATGTCAAGCAGAGCCTGGTTGCAATCAATGATGGTTCTCTCGGTGTCTGCTACTACTATTGCATCCCTGAAACTTTCAAAAAGGTCACGATACTGTTTTTGACTGTATTGGATCTCCTCCTCGATGAGTTTTCGTGAGGTGATATCTTGTAAAGTGCCAATGAGTTTATATCCATATCCATTGGTTTTCTTTTCCGTTTCACAAATGGAGTGTACATGGCGAATTTCGCCATCGGGTCTGAGTAATCTTATTTCAAGATTATAGCCAATACCGTCTTCCATGGCCCGGGTTACTACACGATCAAACCTCTCCCAGTCATCGGGATGAATATGTTTTTTATGGTCAATATATGAGAGGGCCTGTTTTGCCGGTTCCAATCCAAATATCTGAAACATCTCATCCGTCCATTCCGGGGCCATTTGCTCCGGATCATACCACCAGCTACCAATCTGGGCGACACTTTGAGCTTTCTGTAAAACCACTTCATTTTGCTGCAAGGCCTCTTCTTTTTGTTTCTGCTTGGTAATGTCAACATGTGCCCCCATGAGTCGAACTGGATTTCCGGTGTCATCATGCTTCAATGATGCTGTTGCAAGAATCCAGCGATATGAGCGATCCTTATGCAGCAGGCGAAATTCATTTTTAAAGGCCGACTCCGGAGTATGCAGAAAGGACTGTACGTATGCCTTGATCCTTTCACGGTCTTCTGGATGCAGAAGATTCTCCCATTCCTGGTAATTATTGTCGATTTCATAGTCTTTATATCCGAGCTGGCGTTTCCACTCCGGCGAAAAGTAAACCTCATCAGTGCGCAGATCCCAATCCCAGAGTCCGATATTACCGGTTTCAGACATGAGCTGGAAACGGTTTTCAGTATCCTGAAGAGCCTGTATCGAGTTGGTAAGTTCGGTTATGTCCCGGCCATTTACAACTGCGCCGATAACTTTTGTCTGGTCATCGTGATAGGGAAAATAAGTAACATCCATGAACCGGCGACCACCACCTGTATAGTCAAACCACTCCTGGGAATTGATAATGTTATCATCTAGGCAATGGTCGAGATTCGCCTTGATTTTCTGATTAAAAAAATCGCTGCCAAACAGATCGGAGACTTTTTTGCCAACTATCTCCTCACGACGCCTGTTGTTCAATCTAAGATACGCATCATTTACCAGGACAAACCGGTAATTCCTGTCAATAAGAGAAATGAAATCCTGTGTTGCAGAAAAAAGATACTGAAATAATCTAATATTCTCAGCATTCTTTATGAAATCAGCCATGTTCTCATTTCTAATTATTGTTTGGCAACGGAGTGGTTACAGGCAAGTGACGAGATAAATGTTTGTCTTCTGTTTAGTATAGGTCAGCACGTCAAAAAGAAGCAAATTTATTATTTGTTTCGTGCTATATTCCTATCAAACTGTTTCCAGAAATACTATTGATGGAATTAAGTGCTTGTATTTCTTGTCGAGAGACTTGTGGTATGCTAGGATTGTCCAGATTTATGCCTTTTTAGCCATTTTATCGAGAAATATGATGAGAATGGAGTTGACATGAAAAAAACAGATAATCTTTTGCGGAATATTTTTCTTCTGTGTTTACTCGTGCCGCTTGCTGGTTGTATGAGGAAATCGCTACCACCTGTGCCTGTAATTATGCCGCAGCACACTATTGATTATCTGGCGGAGGTCAAACCCATACTTGATAAACGCTGTGTGGTCTGTCATTCCTGCTACAATTCCCCATGTCAGCTCAAATTCTCATCCTATGATGGAGTAGAGCGAGGGGCGACTAAAAAGGCGGTGTATGATTCAGGACGGCTGGACACCATGGATCCAACCAGGTTGTTTATAGATGCAGTGGGTCGCGAGCAGTGGGAAGAGAAGGGTTTTTTCAGTGTCACAGAAAGCAGTCAAACAGGGCGGCTCAATGATTCAATCATGCTTCAGCTCCTTTCCCATAAAATGCAGAACCCTGTCAGTCATGGCGAATACAGGCCTGAAGCAGAGGATTTGACCTGTTCCGAGAATGGCAGCGAACTTTCTTCCTACCTGCATAAGCATCCGAATAGGGGAATGCCCTTTGGCTTCCCACCCTTAAAGCAGGATGAGTTCAATCTCATTGCCGGATGGCTTGCTCAGGGAGCACAGGGCCCTGTCGGTCCTGAGAAGGAGGCCATTGAATCCATTTCTCCTGAAGATAGTTCCAGTGTTCGTAGGTGGGAGGAGTTTTTGAATACAGAAGATGCCAAGCATGTCATGACAGCGAGGTATCTCTACGAGCACCTTTTTCTTGCCCATATCCAGTTTAGCAGCGATTCTGAAAATTTTTATGAACTTGTACGTTCCAGAACTCCCACGGACTTTCCGGTGGATGTAATCGCCACGGTCCGTCCATATGATGATCCTGGTGGAGATTTTTACTACCGGTTTCGCCGAATCCATTCGACCATCGTTTACAAGACTCATATGGTATTTACCTTGGATGACCATGCCTATAGCCGTTACAACGAGCTCTTTATTGAGCCTGCCTGGCAAACAAATCCGGAAATTATGGGCTATGATGAAAAGGAGAGTGCCGATCCCTTTTTTACTTTCGAGCAAATACCGGCCAGATCGCGATATCAGTTTCTTCTTGATAATGCTCAATATGTCATCATGACATTTATTCGTGGCCCGGTATGTAAAGGCCAGGTTGCACTTAATGTTATTAATGATCATTTCTGGATTCTGTTTCTGGACCCGGAGGCGGATCTTGCTGTACGATATCCGGCATTTCTCAAGCTGCATGCCGAAAAGCTCATTATGCCCGCTGAAGTGGGGAGCGAAAGTTCAATAATGAAAGCCATCAAGAATCCCTATCATGATCTGGCAATGGCCTATCATCGTGTCAGGCAGGACTACTACATGTCCCACTATTTTAACGGTATGGATTATGATGCCGTCTGGAAGGGCAACAAGAAGAGCGATGCTCCACTGCTTACGGTCTTTCGCCATTTCGATAGTGCATCAGTTCATCGTGGTGCCCTTGGTGATTTACCGCGAACCCTCTGGGTTCTTGATTACCCTCTTATGGAACGGATCTATTATTCACTTGTTGCGGGTTTTGATATCTTCGGAAATGCCTGGCATCAGCTGACCACCAGGCTTTATATGGATGCCCTGCGGCGAGAGGCAGAGAGTAATTTTCTGGACTTTCTTCCTCGTGACAAGCGGGAGGAGACCATGAAAGAGTGGTATCAGGGCATGGATTTTTTTCAGGTCCATTATCATCCAACAGCCATGCCCACAGGGATAAACTATCTAAGTGATGCTCCAAAACGTGAATTTACCGAACAACTGGTAGAAAAAATCTTACCTCCAGAACTCAATATACATCTTGATTCAATCAATTACATGGCTGGAAAACCACAGCCGATGATCCCGGAGAAGATCCAGACACCAGCAGATGTCTTTAATGCGCTTAATGCTGTATCCGGATCCGGTGAAGGTTTTTTCTCCCATGTTATTGACCATAATGCTAATGTCGCCTTCATAAGAGTAAAGATGCCTCTGCAGGATGATCTGGTGATTTCAATTGTTATTCATCGCTGGCACAATAATGTTACCTTTCTCTTTGGAGAGAAGAGAAATTTAGATCCCAGTCGCGATAGTGTTGATTTCTTTCCAGGTTTTATTGGCTCCTATCCCAATTATTTTTTCGAAGTTGATCTTGCAGATATCAATGATTTCGTAGGATTACTTAAAAAATATCGGGGAAGCGACGATGATATTGAAAAATTGGGGAAATACGGGATTAACAGAAGTGATGATAATTTCTGGGAAATGTATGATTGGTTTCAAGACCGTTTTCTGCAAAGCGATCCAGTGCATGCGGGTCTGTTTGATTTGAACAGATACTATTATAAAGCGTTTTGAGAGCTGTTTGTTAACACCATCATGGACTAATGAGAATGCGGGTTAAAGTCTGCTCAAATTCTTGAGCAGATCGGCGAGGCGCATCACATTCAACTGGATCAATCCGGTTGGTTTGGCAAAGTCGAGTGCTGTCTGATATTCTTTATTGCTGAGTGGCCTGTCTATGGGTGAAACAGCAGTGCCGCATGGCCTGTATTGATCCATTATATTGACATGACAGCTTGAGGAAATTTCTGCTGCGATAAATCTAAGGATTTCACGTGTTTCATCAAGATGTTCAGGCATTACCAGATGGCGTATCAGCAGACCTCTTTGAGCGATACCCTGACGATCGATACTCAGGTCGCCAACTTGGGTAAACATTGTCTTGATTGCTTTTCTGACAATATCGCAATAATCATGAGCCTCTGTATAGATATCTGCCGTGGCATTGTTCCAGAATTTGAAATCAGGCATATAAATGTCGATAATACCATTGAGTAAATTCAGGGTTTCCACCGAGTCATAGCCGCTGCTGTTATACACCAATGGCAACTTGAGACCGTTTTCAATGGCATCGGGAAGCGCTCTGAGGATATGGGGGACGACGTGGGTGGGAGTGACAAGGTTTATGTTATGACAGCCCTGCTGCTGCAGGTGTATCATCACGGCAGCAAGTTCTTTACTGGTGAGATGCCGTGAATCCGCTTCATTAAAATGACTGATATCGTAATTCTGACAAAAGATGCAAAGAAGATTGCAGGAGGCAAAAAAGATGGTTCCGGAGCCGTTTTTGCCGACTAGTGGGCGTTCCTCGCCAAAATGTGGACCATAACTGGAAACAGGAGCGAGCTTGCCTACACCGCATACACCCAGATTACCTGATATTCTATCTACCCTGCAGTGCTTGGGGCAGATGGTGCAGCACTCCATCATTTTCCATGTTGTATCTATTCGTTGCTGCAGCTCTCCAGTTTCATAGAGCTTGAGATATCCCGGCCGCATAAAATAGTTCCAAAGAGATGATTGTTTACCAACTCCTTCCCATGTAATGCAGGATTATACCTTGAAACTTTTTTATTACCAAGTGCATGATTGAAGAAAATGCCGTCTGGGCCCTTTCTTCTGATTGTCAACGGCTTGTGGAAGTGTACTGCCGGAGTTGTGACTCACCTGCAAAATACTTTGATGCTCGACTATGACCTCAGTAGAAACGGGAAAAATTGCAATTGGATATTGAGCAGTGAGGATTTTTTTTATCCTTGTAATATCAATTATATGTCTACAGTATAATTTTCAGCATGACTTGATTCTGAATAAAAATTCTAAATTTGCAAAAGGCTCTTGTGTTTTCAGAAAGAATTTCGTTAAGATAGCCAGTTAGATTTGCGGAGTCCATAATCGGAGCCCTATCAACAGGATTTATGTAGTTTTATCTGTCATAGGTTGGAAATGCAGACAATATCCTATATTCCCAGATGTCCTCAAAGTGTCAGGATTGTCCTGCTCTGCTGTGCCTTCCTGTTGGCATGTGGTGTTGCTTTCCTGGCCTTTAACCGTGAGATGAGTCTTGTTTCCGACAGGCTTGAGGTTATAAACAGGCTAACCATAGAGAGTATTCGAGTTTCCCTGCAACAGGGGAACATGAAAGAAGTAGAACAAAAGATTCAAGCAATGCTGGAAACCTATGCGCTTGAAGGCATTGAGCTGCACAACTCCGATGGCAGCACCCTGATAACCACCGGTTCCAAACAGAAACAGCTCATGCAGTCGTTAACATATGGTGAGCGGGTTTCCTGGCAATGGCCTGTCACTCTGCTTTTTCAATATTCCGATGCCATTTTCCATAACGATAAACCTCTAGGCTTCCTGATCACCTATATGGTTGCCGACAGCTCAATATTCTTGTGGCCCGCCTCTATTTTATTTGCAGGGCTTCTTTTGCAATATAGTGCCTGGAAGTTGCTGCTCATTCGTTTGCTAACAGTCGGGAATGGAAAAAAACGTGAAAGTAAGAACACCAGCGTTCAATCAGATACGGCTGAGAGTGTAAGGGACAATCGTATTTCTCATGATCAGAATGAAGAGCTGCGCCGCGAGCGTGACATTGCTGTGGCTAATGCTGAAGCTAAAAACAGATTTATTGCCAATATGAGCCACGAGGTACGCTCGTCCTTAAACGGAGTTATTGGAGTTCTGGCTCTGCTGAAGAGGGCGAAACTCGATGCAAATCGAATGCGAATGGTTCGTGCAGCCAGTCGATCTGCCGATTCGCTGCTGTTGATCATTAATGATGTGCTCGATTTTGCGAAAATTGAGTCGGGACGAATAGAGTTCGAAAAGATTCCTTTTGATCTCAGAGAGACCGTCGAAGAGAGTATCACCCTGTTTATCGATTCGGCTCGGGCGAAAGGACTTCGTCTTCACTGCTATATCCCTACAGATATTGCTTCTCAGGTTATTGGTGATCCCACCAGACTTCGCCAGATACTGACGAACCTTTTGAGTAATGCGGTGAAGTTCACCAACAAGGGTGAGGTTAACCTGTTGTTGACCACCATGGAGAGGGAGGATGGCAGGCAGCGATTACGATTTACCGTGGAAGATACCGGTATAGGTATTCAGCAGGCGAAGCTTGATACAATTTTTGAGATGTTTGCTCAAGCCGATATTTCAACGACAAGAAATTATGGCGGCAGCGGTGTAGGGCTAAGTATTTGTAAAGAGCTGGTTGAACAGCAGGATGGAGAAATTGGGGTGCAGAGCAGTTTTGGAAAGGGCGCTTCATTCTGGTTTAGTCTCGACTTTGAAATCGCAGGGGAAAATTTTTCAAGGTTATTCTGGCCTCAATTGGCCCAAAAGGAGATACTCCTTTTTGATAACTGTGAGACCTGTTCCACCATTATCAACCAGTATTTAAAAAATGCCGTGGTCACCACGAGAAGAATTGAGAGCAGTGATGATGTAGTCAATCAGCTTATACGTTTAAAAGTAGATGGGCAGAACCCGGAAATAATGCTTATTGACCATGAATCCATTGATAGTGAGACAGAAGCGGTACTCGAAAAAATATCCAGTATCTGTGGAAAAGCAGCTCCGCGAATATTTGTTCTTACCTGGGAGAGTGGCGAAGCTCAGGAAAGGATTAAAAGAGGAGCCGCGAAAATAATTCATAAACCGGTATTTCTTTTTCAACTTTGCGATATGCTCTCAGGTATCTCTCCGGAGCTGCCAACCGTAAGTAAAAAGAATGACAATATGCGAGGCAGTGTTTTACTGGTTGATGATGAGGAGATAAACCGACATGTTGGTGAAGAAATCCTTAAAAAGATAGGTTGCATTGTTGACGTTGCTGAAAGTGGTAGTGAAGCGCTGGAGAAAACGGCAAAGAATGCTTACGATCTGGTGCTGATGGATGTGCAGATGCCTCTGCTGAGCGGTATTGAAACAGCGGAAATGATACGGAAAAGAGAAAAAGAGACAGGGGAACAGCATTTGGGCATTGTAGCGCTGACAGCTAACGGTCTGAAGACAACCCGTGAGAGCTGTCTGGCTGCTGGAATGGATGGTTTTATTGTCAAGCCGATACACCCCGATCTGCTAAGAAAGGAACTTGCCCAGTGGCTTAATAGAGAGGATTCTTTGGTAACAGATGAGATGGAGTTTGCACTTGAGTTCAGTGCTGACAAACAAACGAGTAATAATCCTGGCAGTAAGATACATTGGAATCGCCAGTTGGCACTTCAGTATCTTGGCGGAGATGAGCAATTGCTTGCTGAACTGATGAGAATGTTTCTTAAGAAAAAAGACAGGCTTCTGGCGGCGATCGAGGATGCTATGGTCTCACAGAACGCTGAAGAAATCAGTTCCGCAGCTCATGCCTTTAAAGGTGCTGTTAATCATTTTGCAGCGGGTAAATGTCGACAACTTGCCCAGACAATTGAAACCAGGGCCAGCACTGAAAGCCTCGAGGGACTGGACATGTTTTTCAAAGCCTTGTTAAATGCCACCGCTGCCCTGGAAAAAGAGTTGGAAAAGGAGATCTGAAGAGACTCTGGCTGAAACTCTCCGACACCTCCGCCTCGCGTATAGTTTTTTATGATGCATTTCCTTTGTTCATGGGCCTCGCTCCGATTCATTTCTGGTAAAAGCAATAAAAAGAGTCGGGGTAGTCACTCTGTGATAACCCTGTCGTGTTACAACTATCTTATCACCTGATGGACTCGACCCAGATGATTCCTGTCTAACAGCATATTTTAACGGGTTATGAAGATAGAAGAAAAATTGAAGATTCTTGCCAGCGCGGCAAAATATGACGCCTCCTGCGCCTCAAGCGGAAGCGAGAGGGGCGCAGTGGGAAAGGGCATAGGCAATACTGTAAAAAGCGGTATCTGTCACAGTTGGTCTGCGGACGGAAGGTGTATTTCTCTGTTAAAAATTTTGATGAGCAATGACTGTCTGTTTGACTGTACCTATTGCCTTAACCGCCGTTCCAACAGCTTGGCCAGGGCGACCTTTACTCCCGAGGAAATTGCCGGGCTCACCATAAATTTTTACCTGCGCAACTATATCGAAGGTCTGTTCCTCAGTTCGGCAATCTACTCATCCCCCGACACCACCATGGCCGATATGATTGATGTCTGCAGGTTGCTGAGGGAGAAATATGAATTCAACGGCTATATCCATTTAAAGGTTATTCCAGGAGCAGATAGGGAGCTTATTCATCAGGCAGGAATTCTGGCAGATCGATTAAGTGTCAACATTGAACTGCCTTCGGAAGCATCATTGAAACGTTTGGCCCCGCAGAAATCAAAGAAGAGCATTATCACACCAATGATGCAGATTGGTGAAGCATTTCAAGGTTATCAGATTGAGAAAAAGCGTTTTACAAATTCTCCTAAATTCTGTCCTGGCGGCCAGTCCACCCAGATGATTGTTGGTGCATCGGCAGAAAATGATCTGCAGATCCTTAACCTCACCTCAAGCCTGTATACCAAGATGCATCTCAAAAGGGTGTATTATTCAGCCTACGTTGCAGTCAATAACGCTCCTCTGCTTCCTGCTCTGGCTACGGCGCCACCACTTCGGCGTGAACACCGGTTGTATCAGGCGGACTGGTTGCTGCGATTTTACAAATTTCAGGCTCATGAAATTCTCTCACCTGCTTTTCCAAATCTTGAAGAGGACATTGATCCTAAAGCGGCATGGGCATTGCGAAATTTTGACCTGTTTCCGCTAGATATCAACCGTGCCAGTTATGAAGAGTTGCTGCGCATTCCCGGAGTTGGTGTCATATCAGCGAGGCGGATTATTAAAACCAGAAGAATGACTGCCATTCGTCAGGAAGATCTCAAAAAAATAGGGTTAGTGATGAAACGTGCTAAATATTTTCTCTCGATCAACGGCAGAAGTGCTGGTGAAGCAAATTTTTCCTATCAGCAGGTTGTGGCAGCCATGAAGAAGGCAGAACAGCCGGTGGCTAAAAAGCGTTTCCCAAATCGTCGTCAGTTGCGGCTTTTCTGATATGGTGGAAAAGCAGATGGTATATCTCCATGACGGATCTTTTGAGGGCATGCTCCATGCGAGTGCAGCGGCTGTTAAGTCGGTGGGCAGGGTCCGCGGGGTGTATGCCGCAAAGGACTATAAACCGCAGCTTTTTGATACACAGATTACCCTGGCAGTAGACAGGGCACAGGCGTTACGCCTTTTTCAATATCTTCAGAGCCTTCATGGGGATGCTGCGCGTCTTGCCCTTAACGGTTTTTTAAGCGAGGACCCTGAGGTGGGGACATATCTTTACAAGATGGTCCAGGCATGTCTCACATCCGGAGGTCGCGTGACGCAATGTTATACCCATGATGCGGTGATCTCTCTTCAGAAACTATGCAGGAAAGTGGAGTGGGAGATCCACCGATTTGAAGGTTTTATCCGCTTCAGAATCCTGGACAATGGGGTGCAGTATGCTCCTTTTGAACCCGACTGCAATATTATTGGCTATTGCGCCCTCCATTTTAAAAGAAGATTGAACACCACAAGATGGATTCTACATGATATCCGTCGAAATCTGGCGGTATATTGGGATAGTGAATCTCTACAGTATATCGATATAGAAAAGGAATTCAGTGAGCATGTCCAAACAGGAGGGGAGGTTCCGGAGCATATGCTCAGCAGCACTGAAAAACAGTATCAGCAACTCTGGCAATTGTTTCATAACGCCATTGCCAATAACGACAGGGAAAATCTTGTTCTTCAACGGCAACATATTCCTCGCCGTTACTGGAAATATCTGGTCGAATTACCATCAATCAAAGCTTAAGATCATATTATTTTGGATATTGCCTGTCCTGTAGTAATTTTCTTCGCATGCGAAGGGTTGAAATTGCCAGGCTGAGATCTATGATATCCAGGAAGCAATCTTCTTTATCTAAAAAGTATGTTTATATGATCATAGCATGACCGCTTTGCTATGAAACAGAATGGAGTGGCTTTTCAATTTGAACTGTAATGGAAGAGGGTAATGGAAAAATATATTGATCCGGCATTTCTCAAGGCGCAGTTATTGCTGATCTGGCAATGGTTTCGTCAGACTGTCATGAGTTTTATGGTGGTTATCGAAATTGCTGTGATAGCCTTTGGGCTTCTTGCTGCTCATCTCCTTGCCCGCCCGGCAATAAAACGTATACAGAGTTGGCTGCTCCTCCAAACGTGGCATCAGCGTATTCCCGGGCGAATAATTGGAGCGTTTCTGCCTCAGCTCTCTTTTGTCTTCGCCATTGTGTTTCTTCGTATTGGCTCCATTACCGTGGCCAGATATGAGTTTTCAACCTTCATAATTGATACGGCGGTGAGACTCCTGACTGCCTGGATCATCATAAAGTTCACCACGGCTCTTTTAAAGGATTCGAACTGGGCCCGGCTTCTCTCAATTACTGCCTGGGTTATCGCCGCCCTGCATATTCTCAACCTGCTCGTTCCGGCAGTAAATCTTCTTGATCAATTGGCCATTGATCTTGGTGGAGTGCGCATCTCCCCGCTCCTCCTGATTAAAGGAGTTATTGTCTTTACTGTGCTTCTTAAAGTGGCTTCCAGTGGCTCCAATATCCTGGAGAAGCGCCTCTTGAGCTTAGAAGAACTCACTCCTTCGGTCCAGGTGCTTCTCTCCAAAGCCCTGAAAATTACCCTTATTACCATAGCGGTAATTGTTGCCCTGGGCAGTCTTGGCATCAACCTCTCAGCCTTTGCCTTTATTGGCGGCGCCATTGGTGTAGGTATCGGTTTTGGCTTGCAGAAGGTTGTTTCTAATCTGGTCAGCGGGATCATTCTTCTTTTGGATCGTTCAATCAAACCTGGAGATGTAATCGAAATTGGATCGACCTATGGCCGCATCCAGTCGCTTGGCGCCCGCTATGTCTCCGTAGCCACAAGGGATAATACAGAATATTTGATTCCCAACGAAGACCTGATCACCACCCAGGTGGTCAACTGGTCCTTTTCCGATACCAACGTACGTCTCAAAATTTCAGTTGGAGTGTCATATAATTCGGATATTCATCAGGTTATGGATCTGATGGTGGCCGCAGCGACGGGAATTCCGCGGGTTATGGAAGAGCCGCCGCCTCTTTGTCAGCTGAAAAATTTCGGCGACAGCGCCATTGAGCTTGAACTGCGAATCTGGGTTAGGGATCCCGAGAACGGAATCTCCAATGTTAGCAGTGCGGTTCGGGTTGCCATCTGGGATACCTTCAAGGAACATGGTATTGAAATTCCCTTTCCCCAGCATGATGTTCATATAAAGACTCAAGCAGCATAATCAATGGTCCGCTTTTTTGTTTTGCCACTTTAAAACAATTTTCAGATGCGCTGAGCTGTCCAGGCTGGATAAAATTATTCCGGCAGAGGCGGCAAATTTTAGATATAATTCAATTTCTACTTCATCTGGTGAATTGGCGAGATCCTTAAATTGATTAATCAAACTACTTGATATCTTTTTGAGGGGGGTCAGCGTTTTCTCAAAGCTCTGGCTTGCATGCTGTACAACCCCACCGCCGTGGTCCCTCTCCGTTCCTTTGCGTATATTTCCTGTGCTGGGTTCTTCATTGATCTCAATGAAGAAATCATTGTCATTTTCACCGGCAAATTGTAGTATTTTTTTCATCGGCCAACTCTATTGAATGGGTTAGTTTATGACCTTCGGTGAACATTGCGTAAATATAAAAATGCAGGTATAGGTATATCCTTTACAGTGGCAACCCCTCCCTGATGCCAGAAAATTGATACTCTGTTCATGAGAAATTCGGATGAGTGGTTTTACGCCCCAAGTTCATCTCCTTGATCTTCATCTCTTTGATCCCAAAAATCTAAAGCAATATTCCTCCACCTGTCAGCTTCACTTTGTTTTTCTAGATTATTATAGGATTTTGCCAGCTTAGTAGCACATTCGTATTTCTTTAGGTTAGAATCACTTAATTCAAACGACTTTTCGTAATTCTCAATGGCATCTTCAATTCTATTGAGATGTTCATAGGCACAACCAATATTGTAATAACCGAGTTGTTCTGAATATTTGAGCTTATTGCTTTCTTTCCAGTCTTTAATTGCCAATTCCATATACTTGGCTTTGAGCTCCTTATCGTCTGTTTTATGATAATAGTATGCAAGTCCTCTTGAAAAATATGCAGAACTTGCACTTAACCATTCCCATTTGTTGTTATATTCGATGGCCTTTTCAAAGTCTGCAATGGCTTCATCATAATTATCCATTTCATAGAGACTTATACCTCTATCATAATATGCAGCCGAATAATCGGGACATTTTTCAATTGCATCATTGTAATATTCAATAGATTTTTGCATATTTTTTTGCCCATATTGGACCCTTCCCCGGTCATACCAGGCTTCAGCAGATGTTAATTTCGGATCAGAAAGGACTCTCTCGGTAATCACGCTAACATCTTCATTGCTTAAATCTAAACCATACTGTAATTGAAATAGTGCCGATCGTGACGTTTCAGATAATGGGAATTCATCATATAATATTTTTTTCAAGTGCTTTTCATATTCGATCAGAGCTTCATTGTATAAAGTTAATTTAGAAATCTTCTCTTCTAATATTTTTGAAACAATATCTCCGGTTACACCCATTTTTTTACCAGTAAGTGTCAGACCTTTCACCAGAGTATCAAAGACGATACCCTCCGGTTTAGAGATAGGGAGAAGGGCTGTATCCACTTCTGATGAGAATCTCACTTCGGGTGATCCCTCTATTATTACCGGGGTTAGATGTTCGTCCAGGTTTTCGAATCGGACAGCGATACAGCCGCTTTCATAGGCTTTTTTAAGAGTTTTTTGGGTAAGATCAGCATCTAATGCTGTGTAAAAGCCGGTTGAAAACTTTATCGCGGCACTGTCAGTTATTTCTTTTTTCGTTCCAATAACAATAGGAACGTATTGGGCTATTGCTTTGGCTTGTGTTTCAGAATAACAGGTATTTACTAAAACGCACTTCACATATTCATTGACTAATTTAAAGATTTGAGCCAGTGCGTCCGGCGGAATGGTTTTTGATTTTCCATTTTCATCCTCAAAGCAAATTTCTCCTGTGTCTTCACCATGACCTGAAAAGTGTACGATATGAGGTTTGTAATTTAAAATTGTTTGTAGTACATCATCTGGCTTAACTGCCTGGCGATCTTTTATTTCGAAATTTGAATTCGATTCCAGCCGGTTTCTAATTTCCTGCAGTTCTTCGCCCAAACGTATTTTACCAGTATTACTTGGGTCAGATGCTAAAAAAAGAATTCTTAAAAACGGTTTTTCTAATTCTGTATTTGCCATATTTGTCCTCCTAAACATGAAAAAGCAGAATCAATCTATAATGTATTGTTTTTATGTAAATTATTCTTGTAGCTGAAAATGTTGTTGCAGAAATCTACTGTACTGATATACCTGACCCTAACATTTCCACTCTCTTTTTTCAACTGGTTTTTCCCAACATCGAATTACTCTGCAAGGTTGGTTGAAATTTCTTATGAGTATTGTGCAATGGTAATAAAAACAGTTAGTTTCTGATTGGTATCTTTATAAAGAAGTCATCGCCAAGTCGACACAATGCTCATCAGATATTCGGGTGAGTGAGGAAAAAAATGTGGAGAGGGCTCAGAAAAGAGGATAGGTTGTTGATAATTGATTCAGAATGAATAAGCTTTTGGAAAAATGGCGGGGGATGTCTGTCAATCAGCTCCCTGTCAGAGGATCTAAACGTTCTGTCCGCTCAAGCCCCCAGTCAACCAACAAAAGAGGATATCAATGGAAAAAAACATCTCGTATGAAAAACTTGGTCTTTTTTATTTGGGACGTGAGCTTGATATTGATGGCGACGAACAGGCGTCCATGCCTTTGCTTTATAAAAGTAAAAATCTGACGACTCATGCGGCCATAATCGGTATGACAGGCAGCGGTAAAACAGGCTTGGGGATAGGGCTGATCGAAGAGGCTGTTATGGACAATATTCCTTCAATCATAATAGATCCTAAAGGAGACATGGGGAATCTGCTGCTTACCTTTCCCAAGCTCAAGCCGGAGGATTTCGCTGCCTGGATTGATCCAATGGAAGCTGAGAAGAAAGGTATGCAACCGGATGAATACGCCATTGAACAGGCGAAGATCTGGGAGAAGGGTTTGCTTTCCTGGGGGCAGACCAGAGAGAGAATAGCTCATCTGAGAAACAAAACCAATTTTACCATTTATACCCCGGGCAGCAGTGCCGGTGTATCGGTTTCGGTACTTCAGAGTTTTGCAGCACCTTCCGTAGATGTCCTTGCCGATAATGATACCCTTAATGGACTTGTCAATTCGGTGGTTATGGGTTTGCTGTCACTGGTCAATATCAAAGTAGAGTCAAGCAACAGCAGGGAATACGTTCTTTTAAGTTCTCTTTTTCTTCATTATTGGAGAAAGTCAGAAAGCCTGGATATGGAAGCTCTGATTGGCAATATTGTTAATCCACCATTCAAAAAGGTAGGCGTTTTCGGGCTAAACACCTTTTATCCCCAACCGGACAGGATGGAACTTGCAATGGAGCTGAATGGGGTAATTGCCAGTCCGGCCTTTTCTTCATGGACCCAGGGCCAGCCTCTGGATATCCAGAAAATACTCTATGATGAAAATGGCAGGCCAAATACTGCTATCTTCTCAATAGCCCATCTCAGTGAGTCTGAACGGATGTTTTTCGTAACCATGCTTCTCAACCGTTTTATCGACTGGATGCGCAGGCAGCAGGGTACATCTTCCCTGAAAGCACTGCTCTATATGGACGAAATCTTCGGATATTTTCCACCAATTGCCAATCCACCTTCTAAAAAACCGATGTTACTCTTGTTAAAACAGGCCCGTGCCTATGGCATCGGTGTAGTACTTGCAACTCAGAATCCCGTTGATTTGGACTATAAAGGGCTTTCAAATATCGGCACATGGTTTATCGGCAAATTGCAGACAGCTCAGGACCAGGATCGGGTGATCGACGGTATTGCCGGCGGAAGTGACAGTGGTCTTGATAAAAAAGAGTTGCGCAAGTTGTTATCTGATATGCAGGGCAGGCATTTTCTCTTAAGATCTGCACATCTTGATGATGTTGTTCTCTTTGAAACGAGATGGGTAATGTCTTACCTCAAAGGTCCGATTGCCTTGCCGGATATTGAAACATTGATGGCAGACACAAAGTCCCGTCTCACCGCATCTGCTGATGAAGAAACGGTATCGCTGGCGAATACAGGGTCTGGAGCAGGAGTTTTAGACCATCCTCCCCTTATCGCCGATACCATTAAACAGCGCTTTTACCTTCATCCGGTGGAATCCGATAATCATCTTTTTGAACCGTGGCTGGCAGCATGTGGCTCGGTTCGCTTTTTTAATGCCAAACGTAATATCGACCAAGTGATCAATGTATCCGTAAGATTATACCTGGACGAGCGATTTTCTGAGCCGGAATGGGATAATGGCGAGGAAAATCCCTTTGCTCCAGAGGATCTGCAAATCAGTGCACCTGCAGGTAGCGGCTACTACCCACTTGCCGATCCATTTACCAAAATGCGAGATTTAAAAAACTACACCAAATCGTTTGCAGACTATCTTTATCAAAATAAAGAACTTGAACTCTACAGAGTTGATGAACTGAAAATTGAATCGGAGCCGGGCGAGAGCCTCTCAGATTTTAGAGTGAGATTATCGGATCATCTGCGGGAATTAAAAGATGTAGAAGTTGGTAAACTTGAAGAGAAGTATAAAACGAAACAGCGGCAGCTTGAACAGAAAATTGAAAGATCAGCGGAGAAAGTGGTCAAAGAAAAAGCAGATGTTACCGCAAAGACCACTGACACCGTACTCTCCTTTGGCGCTGCATTACTAGGTGCTTTTTTTGGTAGAAAGGCGGCATCGGTTTCCAATATTTCCAGAGCTTCGACTGGAATAAAAAATGTGGGCAGACTTGCCAGAGAAAAAAACCAGGTAAAACGAGCAGAGGAAAATCTGTTGAGGCTTGAACAGGAGATAGATGAACTTGCCACCGAAATTGAAGAGAAAACCAGCCAGATTGCTGAAAAATATGAAATAGACAACTTTGAAATAGAGACGTTTTCTCTGAAGCCCAGGCGTAGCGATGTGTTTGATCTGGATCTCTATATCCTCTGGGAAATGGTTGCTTAGCCCGAAGACAGTCCTGGTTATGCTCTCTTCTCCAGGGTGTTACCAGTAAACTTAGCCGACAATGGGTCCACGGCTAAAAACATTGAACTGGTCTTTTATCTTCTGCATATTGAAATAGAAGACCAGTGGAGTGAGTTGCTGACTGTCTTTTTAAACCTGTGCATTCATAAGGTGTCCAGAATTTCCGGCCATGAGCTTGTCTGATCGATCTTTAAAAAAACGGGCATTAATTTCTTCAGGGCCAATATCTTCAACCTTTGTGAATCCGATAGTTTCCAGATCCGTTGTCAATGAGTGTGGATCTACAAAATTCACCCAGGGCTCTCCTCTAAACACTTGCCTGCGAGCCAGCAGTTGGAAAATTAAACGACGTAACACATTCTGAGAAGAAGGTGGAACCATATAATCGAAGACGATGCCGCTACCTGAAGGCGTGGATGAGGAGATGTATTCCAGCGTAGTCATCATCGCTCTCCGGGTTATATACATTGTCACTCCAAGCCATGAAAAAAAAGTCGGTTGATCTGTCCTGAACCCGGCTTCTTGCAACTGGTCCGCCAATGACTGACGTTCAAAGTCAATTGGAACAAAAATCAAAGTTTCAGGTATAGGTATCTTTGCCGCGCGAAGATGCTGGTGCTTCCATTCCTGTGTGGCTGGATGATCAACCTCAAATACTCTTAAGTTGCTGGAAGAATATGGATTGCGATAACCAAATGTATCTAATCCAGCACCAAGAATAACGTACTGGCGAACACCTCGCTTGATCGCTAAACCGAGTTCATCCTCAACAAATTTGCTGCGTGCGACAACAATAGCGCGAATATGGCTACGTATTCTCTGTTTGAACTTACGCGTTTTGGTATGAATTTCGGAATCACCTTTATTACCGACAATTTTTAACGCCAGCGGATCTTCAAATACTTTTGGAGTATCAAGAATTTGATGTGCCGCCCGCATAATCGCAACCTTATATGCAGTTAAACTGGGGCTATTTCGTTCCATATATTTTCCATAATAGCTGTCCGAGCTTGGCGGTGCAGGTCTGAGTTTGCTTGATCGCCTAGTTCGGTTTCCTTTCATGCCTGTCAGGCAATCACTCCCTGACATAGCGTGTTCGCAACGCATCCTTTTTTCCGAGCACGCTGTCTGTACCGTTCCTTCCAGCCACGTGTTTCTCAAGAAAGGCGCGTTAGCGGTCGTCTGCATTGAGTTGATAGACACACCCTTTTATTGATGGGTACATCGAGCGAAGGCATCGGGCTAATGAAAGCTCTGCATCTGTTCTTCGAACCGAATCTATAAAATCCTTGAGCTTATCGGGATCGAGACGACCGCCAACACGTACACCAGAGCATAAATCCACCCCGAAAGGACGCACTTGTTTCATTGCTTCACCAACATTTTCCGGTGATAATCCACCCGCGAGGAAAACTGGATGGGGACTTCGTCGCACAAATTCAGCACTCATCGACCAGTCATGGGTTCGACCTGTTCCGCCATTCTCTGGAGTGCTTTGCATAGACTGCCCAGAGTCAAGGAGGAAGGCATGGACATATGGTGCATATTTGTCAATTAAATCAAGTGCACCTTCGTTTTTAATATGGATGACTTGTACACGTCGTGTTGCGGGTATGAGTTCCGTCAGCTGTTTTGATTCTTCCAGACGAAGATGCGGTATAATTTGCACAGTGGAAGCTCCCGTTATCCGCACATACTGAGCAATGTTTGACGCAGTGGGCTCAGAAGTCAACATGAATGTTGAAATCGGCGGAGGGATAAGAGAAGTGATTGAAGCAATACTTTGTTTATATATAGTGCTCGGAGAGGTGGGCGCCGCACATACAAACCCAACGGCATCTGCCCCGGCTTGAATAGCGAGCTGTACCTCTTCAAAAGAGGCCATACAACAGATTTTAATTCGAGTGCGTATGGTCGGGTACATAGTGCCTGTAGCGCTCACCAACGAGCTTCCGAGCATAGGATGATGGTGAAGCTGTCGAAGTTAAACACTTAGTTATCTGTTTGATTAAAATGTTTTTTTATTCTCTCAGCTTGAGAAAGTCACCGTCAATTATCATGAGTTTAGCACCAGTTTTTGTAACCGAACGGTGAGAGCTTAAATCATCTGAAACCACATAGGAAATACCAGGGGTTAAAACAGAACTGGCTCCTTCTATTTGTTCATTGATAACTTCACCTTCAAGGCAATGAACAATGTGTCCTTTTTTACACCAGTGATCAGCTACATAACCTGCAGAATATTCAACTATTCGAATTCTAAGACCAGCAAGCTGAAGGGTTTGCCAATATGCGACACCTGTTTCACCTTTATGCTCAGTTTTGGGTATTTTCGACCAATCGATGGTCTGGAATGGGATATTTTTATCATTCATTTTTTATTAACCGAAATAAAGTTTATTGTCAGGGAAACATTAAAACAGATCCTAACGTTTTTTTAAAGTAAATAGAATCCTGTAGTGGGGATATTTTTGTTGGGGGAAATGTGTCTTTTGCTGGTATTGGCTTGTTGATCTCTGTACTGAACAACTGCTTCTTTTCGCCTTTGGACATACTCTGCATATGAAAGTCATTCATGGTGGAACAACCATGAATGACAAGATTGATTCGTATGCGATCGCTCTGCTTACGGCGAGGGAATTTCCCCAATGCATACACCTATACCTGGCCTCAAGGCTGGAGAGCAACAAGGGATCTTCTCTGATACTGCAAGAATATTTCAAGCAGAACTGGGGAACAGGCTGCCATAGACATGATCGAAGTTCTTTCAGGGCTCTTTACATTATAGGAGGTTGAGTGGAGATGCAAGCATCCACCTCTTTTGATTTCGCTTTTTGTTTACCTCTCAGAGTTTTCAAAAGCTACGAATTGAACTACATAAAAGTACGGAGGAACCGACGAAAACCAGGGAGTCTGAGTTGCCCCGATTAATATGTAATTTATTTATTATTTTTGAAATGACTTAATATGCTCTATGTAGCTATTTGGAGCGTCCATTTCCTTAGCACATTCGATCATCTCATTTATATATTGAGGTTCCGGAGTGCCTGAATCAAATGGTTCAGAGATAAAACAAAGAGCTTGGCGGAAAAGATCTTTATCAAGTTCAGCCATCACAGGGTATGGGTAATACATTTGCCCATACAATCTATGAACTTCCTGGTACAGGTGCCTCAATGCACCATGCTCTACAAAGGCGAGCCCACCATAACAACATGAATCTTCACAGTATATCAAATTGACTCTAGGGCGTATTGTTAAAGAATATCCGCAAATTTTTGCCGGAAACGTTTCCTCGCATTCTATACCGTTTTTTTTTAGAATCCTTGAACTCATAAAAGTGCCATAGAAGAAAACCCAGACTTTGCTCATAATAGTTTTTTTTTTTTTTCTGAGGTTTATTAGTTTCATCACCTATCAAAATGTTGAGTGAAAAATATTATCTTGATATTGCTAATTTAACACCGAAACCGACAAATATTGGCCGGTGATTTTTTCAATTTTTCTCTTAGATCGCTCCTTTCTCTTTATAATAATATTAAGTCCAACATAAATGAGATAGAGTCCACCTAAAAATTTTGAAGAATAGTAAAGTATTGGAACCGATTTGAATAATATTGATATTCCAAAGTAGCCTGATGTAGACCATACCAAGGTACCAACAATTATTCCCAGGACAGTAAAAAAGGATACTCTCCGAGTAGCTCCGATAGCAGTATGAACGGTTATAAAAACGTTTGGACCAGGAGTAATTGCTGCCATTTCCCAAATGATTATAACTACAGCTAAAAGATTTATATCCATCCTTTTTCCTAAATTAATCTGGAGTTGTATGCTATTGATTTTTAAGGTTGAGGTAACTGGTCTAAATTGTTTGCTGTAGACGTTCCATTTCGTATGGGGTTAATTCAATTATTATTGAAAGAGCAAGCTTTATTCCAAGCCCAACTTTGATCAAGGAAGTTATTATATTTTCATTGGGAATGGGATGGTTCGTAAATATGTATCCGCTGATAAATGTCAGGTATTTCTCCTTGCTAATGGATTACGATTTTCACATGGAACTTTGGTCTGACATAACCCACAGCTGTTTACCCTGAAACCCAATTGTTCTTTTTCCACATATACAGCAGTCACATTGCGGATATACTCTTTGCATTTGGCCTTGTCATGCCCGGTTTTGGAAATAGCTCCCGCGGGACAGCGCAGCATGCATTTCAAACATTTTCCGGTGGAATGATACAGGCACCACTCGTTATGGTTGTTATATGCCCGAGGCGTAGCTGGAAATCTTTTGCGTACAACGACAGAGCCCACCCGGATAGCTTTCCCGGCTGGAGTAATCAATCCGTCGGATATTCCGAATGTTCCTAATCCACATACATGGGCAGTATGGCGCTCGGACCATGAGGAGGCAAAACCGTATTTTGCAGAAAGAGCCCTGGTCCACTGGGGCAGCAATACAGGCGCACACGCCTGATAGCCATATTCCTTGAAAAGATCTACCACATATTTTCGGAGATTTTCATTGACCTTCTCGCCGTAATGCCTGGCCTTGCTCCATTCGATGCTCGGCAGTGTTTTGCCCTGACGATGGGCCAGCCGGGTCTGTTCGGTCTGCGGCAGAACCCAGGCAATTACACTCAATTCGTGGACTCCAACCTGTTCAGCAGGGAAGGCCAGAGAAAACGCCTCCGCCGGCGTCCAGTAGAACTCTGGTCCAATGTCTGTTTTGATGAAGTCGAAGAGCTCGTCTTCGCCTGAAGCAAAGCCAACAAGGGGTTTCGCGAAAGCAGGTAGGGTTGAGCCGGGTTCGATATGGTTGTTGGTTTGGTCCGCAAGCCATGTTTTAATGTATTTGTCAATATTTTCCATAGCACGTAGAGTTTCCAGTTAGGTTCGGATATGCCGTCTTTTTTCTTCTTGGAGCAGACTTGTGGCTTATTCGACTATCTGTCGACACCCAGTTTCTTTAGTAAATATCAGAAGGGTGAAGGACAGGGCGAGCCAGACCAGCATTAAGCTGAATCCGCTGCGATATGCTCCACTATCATATATTCTGATGCCCAGCTGCATCTCACCAGTCCACATTCGATCCAGAACCCAGCCGACCGCCGGTTGGAAAATCATTGGGCCCATCATGACCCCCATATTAATAACGCCGGAGACAGTTCCAGCCAGACGAATCGGCACCGATTCTTTGACAAAGGCAAAACCGATGATCATGGAGCCAGAGGCAAAACCAGTTATCAGTAAAATTGGCACAAAGCTTGCGAGTGGAAGAGCAGGGAGAAGTATGATAACAGCCCAGCCCGAGGCGGTAATTCCACAGCCAACAAGATAGGTCATCTTTCGATTGTTCAATCGGTCGGAAAGCCAACCGAAGAAGGGACCTCCGAGAGCCCAGGCTACAAGCAAGGAGGAGGAAAGTGTCGCTGCTTCCGTGGGGGAGATGCCATGCAGAGCGATAAGGTAGGGGACTCCCCATAATCCAGAAAAAGTGAGAACCGCACCGACGATACCCCCGGGAATGAGAAAAAGCAGGATGGTGTTTCTATAATTGAAGACTTGAGCAAGATCGGCCAGTGCGCCATTGCCTTTTTTACCAGGAGCAGTCGTCCGGGATGTTAAAAAATTTCGAAACCCTTTTTCTTCCGGGTAATCCCTGACGAATATCCAGGTGCAGATGCCGACCATCAGGGTGACGAGAGCAGCCAACAGGTTGACCTGCCGCCAGCCCAAGTGATCGACCAGGATGCGTAACGGAGTACCGGCGCAAACGGCACCGATTATGCCAAAAAAGAGGGCAAGTCCCGATATCATGGCAAATCTGTTCGGTGCAAACCAGCTGGCAGCGAGTTTCAGCAGACATACAAAGGCGACAGCCACTGAGCCGCCAATAAGCAGACGGCCCGCCATCGCCCAGATAATAGTAGGTGCCAGAGCAAACAGCACCGCACCCAGGGCTGCCATCAGCGTCCCCATGGTGAGGAGTCGTCGCGGCCCCCATGTATCGGCGAGGATTCCAGTGGGGATCTGCATGGCCACATAGCTGTAGAAATAAAAGGCGGATAGATTGCCAAGGGTAGTTGCGCTGATGCCAAAGTCTCTCATCAGCTCACCAGTAATAACCGCTGGAGCAACCCTGTGAAAAAAACCCAAAAGATAGAAACAGGCGCCGAAGCTCCAGACACAAAGACCCGCGGCCATGGAGGGAGTGGCCTTGTTAACAGATTGAGTCATGTTGAAAGTACATATATGAAATTATTAAAATATCCAGAAAAGTTGAGACATCAGTCTAGCATGAGCAACCATACATCGTTTTCCATGAATTAGCCCGAATTTCTCGTCGGCTCAGGTGGTCTCAGGTTTAAAGTTTTTCAGCAGCGGACCAGCGTCGGCTATTAAAAAATAACCTGACAGTCGGAATTGGTTTCGTGCCTTGCTAAAGGAGGACCTCCTTCTTATCTTTGAGGTAATCGGATAAGCATGTAAATTCAATTGTTCAAACAACAGGATTATTAAAGACGACGGCAATGAAATGTCCGGACTGCGGGGCACAGAGATTTTATGTCAAAGATCCGGAAGACCAGTATGCACTGTGTGAGTTCAGCCTGGAAACCGGCAGCATAGAGTATTTGCATGATGATGCTGGCGAAAATCAGATACCGGTTCTGGATGATACGCAAACCTACTGTGATCGATGCGCCTGGCATGATAAATTCAAGACGCTGAAATGAGCCATCAGGGCAATAAAGTGAAATTGATTGGATGGAAAATTTGGTGAATATGTGAAAATACTAAAAGAGGGGGAGTTTATGAGTGAAGATAAGAATGCGTCCGAGACAAAAAACATGGATCCATTTTGGAAGTGCGGAGGATGTGGCAATACCGTTCAGGCTCCCGTTTCTCCGGAAACATGTCCAAGCTGCAAGGAGAAATGTGTTTTTAAGGATGTGACGTGCTATACACCCGATTGTGGGGGACCTGGAAATATCGACCCAAGGCTTTAGCTGGAAAGGACATTGTAAAGTCCTCTCCCGTAATTCCGGGAAAGGACTTCTGTCCTGATAATACCGATACAACTGCATAGCTTAGAGCAGTTCGTGAAGTTGTTCAACCAGTCCGTCAAGTTCTTCCGCTTGAAAACAAAACTTCATCTTCTTAAACGATGTTTTGAACTCACTGATTTCATCCTTTACCTTTTTGTTTCTCAGAACAACGTCAGCCACCATTTGGGCCAGTTCCTGAAAATCGGGTTCAGCCATGCCGAATCGGGTCATTTCACTGACACCTATTCTCAGCGCACCGGATGCGGTAAAACCTTCTTCCTCGGGGGTGGCCTGATAGTTGACAATAATATTGTTCTTCTCCAGACGGGCAGCTATTTCCGGGCCTTTGGCGTAGCCGACATTGACGATTACCTGGTGGGTATGGGTAAAGTCATGAGCAGCTTCACCTGCAATGTCTAACCCTGCATCATGCAATGCCCGGGCAAAGGCTTTGGCATTGTTTATCACTTGCTGCTGATAGCTGTCCTTGAAGTGGTTCATCTCGTAGGTGGCGGCCAGGAGTCCTAAAAGTGTTCCCAGATGATGGTTGCTGACACTTCCGGGAAAGGTCCTTCTTTCAATGGCTTCCCAGAAAGGGTAGCGCGGGTCGTTTTCCCGGTAATTTGCGGCGATAATCCCGCGCTGGGTGCCAAAAAACGTTTTATGGGTGGAGCCCGTCACCAAATCTGCCCCTTCCTTGAATGGTTCCTGGAAGTATGGACCGACCAAACCCAGTACGTGGGCCATATCGTACATAAGGATCGTGTCAATTTCTGATGCATCAATCATTTCCCGGATTTGAGCGACGGGTTCCGGATAGATTGTCATGCTTTTCCCGAAGATGATCAGCTCTGGCTTGTGTTGTTCTATCAGCTTTTTCGTAGCTTCCACATCAATTTTATAGGGATTGTCATGAAACACTGGAAAGTTGACCACCGCCGGTTTGTCCGTTGTCAGATCTCTGGCCACAAAATCCCTCAATGCTCCCATGGGCTGCGCGCTCAGATGACCGCCGTTGAGAATGTGGTTGTTGATGATTTTTCGAATCCGCCGTTGTTCCCGTTTTCTGTCCGTCCGGTTGAGATAATCAACCAAAGCGCTGAATACAGCGGTGTTGGCCATCTGGCCTGAGATAACTCTGGTTTCGACGGTTGAACAGCCAAGATATGACAGCAGCTCAGCTGCGAGAAGATCCTCAACTTCCTGGATGAACTCCGTTCCCTGATAATAGAAGACCTCATGCTCACAAAAGGCTTTGACCTTTTTGTGCTCGGCATATCGTCCGCAAGGGTCGGAGATGGAGAGAAGCCTGGAAACGCTGGAAGCAGTTTGCTCGGAAGGAATCAGATTGATGCACTGACGTTGCCTCCAATTGGTGTTTTGTATTGATTTTCTGAGCAGGGTTTTTAGCTTTTCCCGGGCTGGCTGTGCTGCTATGGCTCTTTTGTCGGGTAGCCCAAGCTCATTCCATAGCACTGCCCTGGCATAGGGTGGAGCTTCAGTCCGCATATGATAAGGCACTACAATTCCCTTCAACGAGCGTTTGCGGACCTGGACCAGAAGTTCGTCTCCCAGACGGGTATCGGAGTCTACGAGCGCCAGGGTGATAGCTCTGTTCGTATTTGTTTCTGTAAAGGCCGAGGCTATGCCCTGGCCTGTAATTTCCCAGAATGGAACCATGGTACCGCTGGTGATGTAGCCGAGATGTTTGCCGTTCTTATAGACTTTGTCTCCGGCTCGAGCAACGCCCTTGTCTTGCAGGGCGAAGGGGAGGATAATTCGAGGCAGGGCTTGGGTCCCGGCATAATTGAAGGCAGCAATTCGCCGGTAGGCTGAAAATTGTTCGTGCAGGGGGGGACGACCAATGAAATCACCTTTTTTCGGAGAAAAACTCACGGCAAATTGGGCCAGCGGACAGGCATAGATAGGTATGGGGTTGTTTTCCGGGTCAAGGCCAAACTCGTGACCATACAGGGGCAGGCAGGCTTCAAGTCTTAAGGTGTCTCGGGCACCAAGACCAATGGGTTTGACTCCTTTTTCGATGATCAGATCCCAGATCATAAGGGCATCCTTTTTTTCCATGAACAACTCAAAACCGATTGGGTCCCCGGTATAACCGGTACGCGCCAGCAGAACTCTGCTGCCTGAAAGAGACGCCATGCTCAAATTATTTCTCAAGGGAGCTGGGAGATCTGCGGAGGAAATCAGTTCAGAAAGTATCTTTTTTGATTCAGGTCCCTGCAGGCTTAGCATGCCTATTTCAAAAGTTTTATCACTCAGAGAGAGATTTTCAAACCGTTTTGACTGTTCTAAGAAATGGTTCCAGTCCTTTTCGCGGTTAGAAGCGTTTACGACCAGCAGATATTCATCTTCATAAAAACGGTAGAGGTAGGCATCATCTACTGCATAGCCCTGTCGATCGGGAATAATGGTATACTGGCTCTCTCCAACCGCGAGGGCCGCGGCATTGTTGGTCAGTACATACTGGAGGAAAGCTAATGAATCTCCTCCTTTCACCACGAAACGTCCCATATGGGAAACATCGAACAGGCCGCAATGTTTTCGAGTGATCAAATGTTCGCTGAGCACCCCCGTAGGATATTGGACCGGCATGTCCCAGCCGCCGAACTCAACCATATTAGCGTTTTGCTTTTTATGCCTTTCATGAAAAAAGGTTCTCAATAGTTCCGTCACGTCGTTTTCCTCCACAATGCATGTTGAAGTGATACGTTAGAGATGAGATATGTAGTGTTTTTCAGCTATGTTCTTCTTGCCCTGTTGGTTGAAATGCTATCGACACCAAAGGGCAGGTATGTGCGAGTGCAGTGTCGTCTACACCGAAAAATCAAAACCACTGAGATACCTGTTTAAAAGCTGTTTCTCCTCACTCTTCATTAGCGGGTAGTCATCTGAACCTTTGATACCCTGTAGCACCAGAGTGGCAAAAACCATGCAAGTCGGTTGACCGTATTCCCGGCAATTTGTCTTTGGTGGAAATTTAAATATTTCGATAAACTGCGGTTCTTTTTCTGTTTATAGACATCTTTCCCTGTATTATTTCATAATTCAAAGCGCAGGTATAGGAAGATGTTCACGGATTTGCTAAATTAGTGTTTAATTAATTAATCTCGTACTGTTAAGCTTAAGTACGCTAGGCAGAGGTGTCGAAAATTCTGTTACGCCTGTTATGGCATAATGAAAAAGTATTGTGTAATGGCCACTTACCGATATATAATAGCATGACGGTTTTAGTTGCCGAGAAAAAATAGCGAGAGTTTTTATGGTTGATTCGTACATGCAAAAGCTGATTTTTCGCTTAGACGGTCATGTGCGGAAAAATGTGACGAATGAACCCATATCGCTTAAAATTCTCAATGCTCTACCGAGCCATATCGCAGTGGTAAATCATAGCGGCATCATCCAATTTGTTAATACTGCCTGGTTAAATTTCGCGCAAGAAAATGATGGTAGTCATGAGGCAGTCTGTTCTGGAGTAAGCTACCTGAAAGTCTGCGAGGAGGCCTGTGCCAGAGAGCCAACGAAGGAATTGACTTCTGCGCTGTATAGTCTCAGGCAGCTTCTTCTCGGCAAATTGATGGAGTTCGATCTTGAATATCCCTGCCATTCTCCTGCAACTGAGCGTTGGTTTAATATGCATTGCTGCAGGATGATTGATCCTTCAAACTGGGTGGTAATCTCCCACGACAATATATCCAAACGGAAGAAAACAGAAATAGCATTCAAGGAAAGCGAGGAACTCTATCAATCTCTCTTTGATGAAAACACGGCAATGATATTGCTGATAAATCCTGAATCTAGCAGAATCATTGATGCAAATCCTGCAGCCTGTTCATATTATGGTTATTCGAATTATCAGATGAAACACTTGAAGGCCGCAGATCTTAACCTGATCGGTGAAGAGAATTTACGAGTCGAAATTAAAAAGGCTGAATCAGGGGAGCAAAATTACTTCGAATTCGAGCATAGATTAGCAGATGGCAGTGTAAGAGATGTCGAAGTTTTTGCAGGCCCCATTAAATTAAAGGAAAAAACACTTCTCTGCTCGATCATTCATGATGTTTCCGAAAAGAAACAGATTGCAAGAGAGCGGGATATCCTGATCGGCGAGCTCCAAAATGCCCTTGAAGAGATAAATACGCTCAGGGGTGTCTTACCGATTTGTTCAAAATGTAAAAAGATCAGAGACGATACAGGGTATTGGGAACAGATAGAATCGTATATCAAGAAGCACTCGGGCGCTCAATTCAGTCATGGTATATGCCCGGATTGTATTAAAGAACTCTATCCTGATATGGCAACTGCTATTCTGAAGAAATTTTGCGACAAAAAATAACTAATCCGTTTCTCCTCCCTCCCTATTGTGTTAGTATAGCAGATTAGAACCTATGGGTTCGCCACTATCTGGTAGTCCAAACTTCTGCTAAGATTGCCTTGTAAAACCAGTGTCATGCCAAAACTCAGCTATTGTAGGATCGCACCGAAATCTTGATATGTTGAGAGGCACGACTGAGGGTGGATGGCCGCGCTATGTAATCAAAGGAGTAATGATCGGCAGGTCAAAAGGGCAGATAAGCTGAGCGTTGCGGAGACTCCGAGCAAAATGTAATGGTTGAGACTTGATGGGACCTACTCTGTTTTAAGACACGTCTATTGTTAGTCCGGATATCTCATGAACAATGTTTCAATTTGCTTAACGTTATACTCTTCTGTAGGATATCTGATCAGAAAAATGGAATAACAATGATATATTTCTATCTACTAAAGTAGAGTTTAGTGTATTAAAGAGGAAGATTAATATTGAAAATAGGCTCAATTGATTCTGTGTGCTGCAAAGAATTATTCACACTGGAGATGGGAGCATGTTTTATGTCTATGATATCGATGGTCTGAGGTTCCAGGGCAGCCTTGAAGATCTGGAGAGTCGCCGGGTAGAAAAAACCCGACCTATCAAAGCGCTTATCGGAAATGGAACGACTTTCAGCAAGCTTCTTGACGAAGAGAGAGAGAGAAGTGCCAACATCAAGGTAATAAATGCCTATCAGAGAGTCGTTAGAAAAGAAGCCATGGTTGAACCCCTGGTTCATGTCTACCAGATCATGTCAACTCCGGTTTCAACTGTGGGGGGAGATGTTCCTCTTTATAACGCATGGTTGATGCTTAAGGAGAGCAGTATCAGACAGTTGGTGGTCACCAGCTTGAACAAGAAAGTCCTTGGTGTTTTGTCAGATCGGAATATCTTCCAACATATAAAAGTGATTGACGGTCGGATAGAGGTGCAACGCGACCTGCTTGTTTCAGAAGTACTTCCCAGGGAAACCTATACAACAGATGCCATGAGCGACATTCGCAGGGTCGCAAGGGTCATGGCCTTCTACCATCTTGATGCCATGCCGGTTATGGAGCATGAGCGACTTGTCGGCATTGTCACCCGAGGAGATATTCTAAGAGGGTTTGCAGCAAACCCGAAATTGAATCTTTGGGCCTGAAGAGATCCAGGCCCTTTTGCCGGAAGCAATAACGCCGGATATGGAAAAAGTTGCTATCTCCAGCATTAAACGTGGTGAAAATCTTAAGTTCTAGCGTTATCAAGAGAGCAGATTAGCTGGTTGGCAACTCTTGTTCGTGGCTGTATCGGCGGGTAAGTTTTTCTCCTGCAGTAATGAGGAGTTTGCCAAGGGCGTTCAGTAACCTGGATTTTCGGCTCTTTCTGCCGGCCTCATATGCAGTGAGTAACTGTATTCGTTTTGCTTCGAGGAGCATTTCCTTTTTCCGCTCTTTTAGCATCATTTCCATCAAATATGGGTTCATGACTGCACCTATTAACTATACGATAAAGATTAACAAATTAAAATTATTGAAAATTTCCCAGTCCGCTCAAGCCTGAATCTTCAGGAGGCTGGCGCATGAAATCCTCAATTGTGCAAGCAAGCAGCTCAATACCTTCCTTTATCTGTAGGGTGTCGCTCCAAGCTGTACTGAGACGTAGGGCATGCAGGTATCTCTGGTCAATATCGAAGAGCGGACCCGGCAGAAACGAAACGCCTCTGTCAATTGCCGAGAGCAGAAGGGCCACACTCGAATAGCCCTTTGGTAATTCCAGGAGAATTGAAAAGCCACCAACTGGATTTGACCAGGTTACACCTTTGGGCATATGGGTTTCCAGGGCATGGAGCAGTGTTCTCATGCGCTTTTGGTAGAGGACTTTCATGCTCTCTACGTGACGTTCATATTTGCCTGACGTGAAGATAGTCAGTGCCATACCCTGGATCAATATTGGTGCAGAATGATCCATAATTCTCTTAAGCTGGGCGAGTTCTCTGATTCTCTCCGGAGAGCTGATAATCCAGCCAAGTCTCAGCCCGGTCATAACCGATTTGGAGAGGGAACTGATAACGATGGTTTGTTCGCCCCCAAGTTTTTTATAAAGACTGGGCAGGCGGGAATCAGTGAAACACAGGTCTTTAAAAATTTCATCGGCAAGAATCACGCCTCCGGTCTTTCTTGCCCACTCAACAAGGTTATCGTATTTCTCCGCGCCTAGATCGGTACCCATCGGGTTATGGGCATACGGGCAAAGATACAGCAGTCGTGATTTATTTCTGGAAAGACTATGGAGTTTCTCGATATTGGGGCCATCCTGGTCACGTCTGACGGTTTCGACCCAATGTCCCATTGCTGAAAAAGAATCGGTTATTCCCTGGAAACATGGGGTTTCGCAAATAATACCTGGTCTTTGCTCCATCATGGCCTGACTGACAAGAGTGATACCCTGGATAGAGCCATTGGTAATAAGGACATTGTCTGCGGTAATGTTATTGCCGTCTTCGTTAAAACGTTTGGCAATCTCCTCGCGAAGTTCATATAAGCCCAATTCTTCCGTTGCCTGGATGAACTTCTTTGAACCGTCGGCAAGAGTTTCCCTCGTTACTTCTTCCAGAAAATGAGCAGGTAGCAGGTCGCTATCTGGGATACCCCTGGTAAGCTGAATGATCCCCGGTTTGTGAGCCAGTGGCATGATGTCAAAGAGGGCTTTTTTTACTCCTGACCGTAAACGCTGGGTGGCAAAATGCAGTGGATTTTGTGAGCCAGAATATGCTGAGTTTTTGCCGACTCCTGGCGTTGATTCCTGTTCCGAGACGTCTGTCTGTTCCTCCTGGCTTCCAGAGGAGGAATCCCGGACAAAAGTGCCCCTTCCTACATGACATGTGGTGTAACCGGCTTTTCCTAAATCCTGCAAGGCTCTGCGTACAGTCGCCTGGGTGACGCCTATTTCCTTGGCAAGAATAGATACCGGTGGCAGCTTGTCACCGGGGGAAAGTGTGGATGACTTAATCGCGTCAATGATTCTGTCACGAATCTGCATATACAAGGGGGTGTCAGTTTCTCTGTCAATTGTATAAATCATAAGTCACCTTTTGATTGTGTATTAATACGGTATTAATATAGAGTGTTTTGTTTGTTGTCAAGAGAAAACTGTTAGGAAGTGACCTGCGAAAAACGAATTTTTATCCTTGACCTGTCTATAGCTTCATAGCTTAGGGTTTCCACAGTGCTTCATAATTTTAAAAAAGAATAAAACTACAGGAGGAAACATGGAAAAGACGGGAATTCGTGTTGTCTGTAAATATGAACAGCATCTTGACGCTAGTTGTGAGAAGGTTTTCCCTCTTCTCTGTCCGGTGAGGGAGTATGAGTGGATTCCACAATGGCGGTGTGATATGATTTATTCCAATAGTGGTGTGGCTGAACTTGGTTGTGTGTTTGCCACCGATTATGGAGATGGTTTTGGCCCAGAGACATGGGTGATTTTCAGTTATAAACCAGCGGAGAAGATTGGTTTTGTAAGAACCGGAAAGCATCGGACCACCAGATATGAGATATTTCTAGATCCACAGGGAAATGGCACTGTGATTCGTTGGAACCAGGAAATCACAGCACTCGATTCTCTTGGTGACGATTTGGTCTCAGAGTTTAACCAGGAGCGTTTTGAGTCATTTATGACACCATTGAACAGGATGTTGGCCTATTATCTGGAAACTGGGAAATCGATGGAATTGGATCTTGAAATCTGATGTTATTCACTGGCAGGGGAAAAAGGTAGGGCATGAGTTATACCATTGGCATACTTGCTAAAAAATTTGGTCTTTCCTGGTCAACGCTGTTGTACTATGACTCCATCGGTCTGCTCTCACCTGAATCACACAGCAAAGGGGAGTATCGCACATACAGCAAATCGGACAAGAGACGGTTGGCGCAGATTTGCGAATATCGAAAGGCTGGTATTTCTCTGCGGGAAATAGGCAATATTCTGGAGTCACCGGACACTCTCCTGGTCTCAGCATTACAGCGTCGTTTTGATGAACTCAACACAGAAATGACTAAACTGCATGAGCAGCAGAAGTTGATAGCCGATTTGCTGCAGAACCCTGAGATGCTGAAAGACTCGACGGTGATGAATAAAGAACATTGGGTTTTTATCTTGAAATCATCAGGGTATTCTGAGATTGATATGCGCAATTGGCATATTAATTTTGAACGAACTTCTCCTGAGAGTCACGGTACGTTTTTAAAATATTTGGGATTGCCTAAAGATGAAATTCAGGAGATCCGAAATTGGGCAAAAGAGGAAGGAGATAGCTTAAAAAATAACATGCAATAATGAGAATCATTCTTGACATTCAGCTCTGGGTGTTTACAAATGAAAGGAAGAGAAATGGCTCGTAAGTATCGCTATCCCAGCTGAGATTTATGGAGTCCATTGGCGAGAAATGAAGAGATTCAGAATACTACAAGGAGCACAAATATGAGCGAAACCAAAACTCATCCTTGCCCGACTTGTCAGGGTAAAAAAGTTATCGAAGGTGTATGTGAAACAAGTCCGGAATGGCAGGGCGAAGATGATGACGGTATGGTCTGTACCCCTGAGACCAAGTGTCCAACGTGTCATGGTACAGGTGTCGAGGTGCTAGAAGATTAGTATAAACCCAAGTTCATGGAGCCTCGGTGATACTCTCATTGCCGAGGCTCCATTGCAAGAGCATGGTGGTTAACTGTAATAACCGCCATATGAATTTAACCCGTTAAGCTAGATTAACGGATCATCTAATGTTCGACTCTGATATTCATTCCCAACTATCAGCCAGCGATTTTCCCCAATTCTTTTCCATCTAAATTGAGAGCTTCCGTTTCCAGGGAGGTTACCTTTTGTTTTGAGTGGTCACGCGCCACAAGAAGGTAGATTGACGGAATAACGAAAAGTGTAAACATTGTCCCCACAGCCATTCCTCCCACCAAAACCAGACCAATAGAGTTTCGTGCCGCAGCCCCGGCTCCGGTGACCAGGACAAGGGGAAAGTGACCTGCGATTGTTGCTCCAGTTGTCATTAAAATCGGTCGCAGTCTGGTGATTGCCGCTTCATGCACTGCTTCCCGCTTGCCTTTCCCCTTTTCCTGCAGTTTGTTGGCAAATTCAACGATTAATATGCCGTTTTTTGAAACCAGACCAACAAGGGTGACCAGGCCCACCTGGGAATAGATATTCATCGTGGTCGTCCAGCCATGGGTCCAGAAAGCTACACTGGGATCCGGCATTTTCAGGAAAGTAAAAATCATTGCACCAAACATGGCAAGTGGTACTGAACCGGCCAGGATGACGATAGGGTCTCTAAAACTGTTGAACTGTGCAGCCAGTACAAGAAAGATCAGCACCACAGCCAGGGCAAAGGCCTGGATGAAGGTGTTGCCTTCGGTACGTAACTGACGGGACTCCCCTGTATAATCGAGCACATAACCCTTGGGAAGAATTTTTGCGGCTTCTCCCTCAAGAAAACGTAGAGCTTCATCCAGTGGCCGCACGGCGACGCCACTGATTTTAACAGCATTAAGCTGCTGAAACCTGTTAAGTGAGCGCGGTACAGTGCTGTTTTTGATAGAAGCGACGCTGCCAAGAGGGACAAGTTGATTTCCGGGGCCAGTGATATAGATATCTCGCAACTGATCCGGGTTAAGACGATCCAAGCGCTGGATCTGGGGAATAACCTTATAGCTGCGTCCACCGATGTTAAACCGATTGACAAAATTACCACCCACCATAGCAGCGATATCCGCACCAACCTGCTGGAGGTTGAGACCAAGATCAGCAACTTTGTCTTTATTGATGACAAGCTGGGATTGAGGCTGGTCAATTTTAACATCAATGAGAGGGGGAAAGGCAAACATACCGCTATTCATGGCGGCGAACTGAATCTGTTTGGCAAAACTTAAAATCTGCTCGGGCTCAGCAGTGGATGCCAGTATAAATTCCACTGGAAACTGGCCGCCGCCGGGAAGCGCCGGTGGGGTTACCGGAAACATACGAATTCCGGTAATACCATGAAGTTTTTGTTGTACCTCCGGCATTATTTCAAAAATATTGCGTTCCCGTTCCTGCCAGGGTTTTACCACCATACCGCCAAAACCCGAGGAGGGCATGGTGATCTGGAAAACAAACTCCGTTTCAGGCACACTCAGAAAGGCATCATTTACTGCTGAGGCATAGTAGCTGGTTTGATCAAGAGTAGAATTGGCGGAGGCATCCAGAATTCCAAAAATTACGCCCTGGTCTTCAGACGGTGCGAGTTCCTTGGCCGACATGGTGAACATGGGAATTGTCAGCAAACTAATGATAAACCAGACCATATACACGGCAGGCCTTGCATTGAGGGTGGAATCAAGCATTCTGCCGTACAGGTTCTTGAGCTTTTTGAAATCACGTTCGATTTTTCCGGCAAAGCCGCGTTCCGTCATCCCGGCTTTGAGCAGGCGGGATGACATCATTGGTGACAGGGTAAGGGCAACTATCCCGGAAATGGTTACCGCTCCTGCCAGGGTAAATGCAAACTCACGAAACAATGATCCGGTGAGGCCACCCTGCAGGCCTATGGGTGCATAGACCGCTGCCAGGGTGATAGTCATTGAGATCAAGGGGGACACAAGTTCCCGTGCTCCCAAAATGGCTGCCTGCTTCGGTGATTGGCCTTCGCTCAGGTGACGTTCCACGTTTTCCACCACGACGATTGCATCGTCCACGACCAGACCCACGGAGAGCACAACCGCGAGTAAAGTCAACAGATTGACGGTGAAGCCGAAAACCTGCATAAGAAAAACGGCCCCGATGAGCGAGAGGGGAATTGCCACCACAGGGATGAGTGCAGAGCGCATCGAGCCAAGGAAAAGAAAGATGATAAGTACAACGATAAGAAGGGTTTCAGTCAGAGTTTTTATTACTTCATGGATGGCATTGTCAATGTAGGCAGTTCCGTCATAGGCGATCCGACCGTAGAGACCCTCTGGCAGCTGTTTTGCAATATCTTCCATTTCGGTGCGAACCCGTTTTATCACATCGAGCGAGTTAGCGTTGGGCAGTGGCCAGATTCCCATAAAGACGGCAGTCTTGCCTGAAAAGCGGACTTCAGTGTTATAGTCTTCAGCGCCCAGTGCAACATCGCCGATATCTTCAAGACGGACAATTGCTCCGTTTTCCTGTTTGACCACCAGACGTTTAAATTCTGCGACCGAACGCAGGTCCGTGTCGGCGGTGAGGTTTATCTGAATCAAGGAACCCTTGGTACGCCCGATGGCAGCGAGAAAGTTGTTTGCAGCCAGAGCCTGGCGAACCTGGGTCGGGCTGATACCAAACGCAGCCATACGGTCAGGTTTAAGCCAGATGCGCATGGCAAAGGTGCGGGCACCCAAAATGTCGGCACGCTGTACTCCTTCCAGTGCGGACAGACGGGGCTGAACGACGCGGACCAGATAATCAGTTATCTCGTTTTGTTTAAGAACGTCGGCGGTGAAACTCAAATAGGCGGATGCAAACTGGCTGTCGGCCGACTCAACGTTGATGATGGGTACTTCGGCCTCAGGGGGCAGATCGCCTCGAACCTGATCAACTTTTGAGCTGATCTCAGAGAGCGCCTTGATCGGATCATAGTTAAGCTTCAAACGGACATTGATGGTCGAGAGACCCTGTGCACTCTTTGATTCAATATAATCAATACCATCAGCGGCGGCTATGGCACGTTCAAGAGGAGTTGTGATAAAGCCTCGAACCAGTTCGGCATTGGCGCCGACATAAACGGTGGTCACGGTGACAACAGAATTATCACTTCTCGGATATTGCCGCACAGTTAGTGAATTGATAGCCTGAAGACCGGCAATAATAATCAACAGGTTAACCACCAGCGCAAGAACCGGACGCTGGATAAAAATATCTGTGAATTTCATTGGTTAACCTTCAGCTGGTTGGGGAGAGAGTTTGAACGCAGGCGCAAGTTTGTTGTCCACAACCACCGACTGGCCATTTCGCAGTTTGAAGGCTCCGGTACTCACTATTGTATCCGTTGCGGTAAGCCCGGATATCACTGTAATAAAGTCACCTCGTTTTTCTCCCAGGCGGACAAACTGCTGTCGCACTGTCTTTCCTGCGGGTTTGCCGTTCTCGTCTTTTTTCTCTTCGATAACGAAGACTGAGTCGCTGTAGGGAGCATAGAGTACCGATGTTGATGGAATAGCCAGGACCTTCTTTTCCTGAGGTAAAACGACAGTTACATTTACATACATGCCGGAACGCAGCTGTTCTTGAGGGTTTGCAAGGATGCCCTGAACAAGGATGTTGCGAGTGGCTGTGTCAACTTCAGGACTGATAGTTGTAATTTCACAGGTAAGAACCTGGCCAGGCAGAGCATCCGTGGTCACCCGAGCTGTCAGTCCGGTACGAATCCGGTCAATATCCTGTTGGGGAAGATAGAAATTGACAAAGATTGGATCGAGATTTTGGAGATCGACAATTGCCTGACCATCGTTAATGACCTGACCCAGATTGATCTGTCGAATGCCCAGACGCCCGGCGAATGGTGCCCGTATTGTTTTTTTGGCGATCAATGCCTTAATGTTGTCTACCTGGGCCTGTGCCTGGGTGAGTTTGGCCTTGGCGGTATCATAATCCGCCTGGGAAATGCCATTCTTTTGCCGTAATTTTTGTGTTCGCTCAAAATCTATGAGTGCCAGCTGTGCCACTGATTCCGCCGAGCGCAGTTGCGCTTTCTCGACAGCACTGTCCTGCTGGATTAGCAGATCTCCTGCGGCGACATGTGCACCGGCTTCAAAGGCAATATGATCTATCTTACCAGTTACTTCGGCAGTAACGGTCACGCCCTGCACTGCATTAAGAGAACCCACTGCCGTCAGTAATGATTCCCATGATTCTGTTTTGACCTGAGCAGATGTTACAACCTCAGGGGGTGGGACAAATTGATTGCCCTGATCAATCATTGCCCGTATTTGCAGGACCTTGATACCTGCCAGGGAACCAACGATGATAATAAGTCCAAATATTGTCAGAAATATCTTTTTTTTCATGACTAACCTTCTTCTGTAATGTTACCGGCGATCTGTAATCTTGCCTGCATATATTTTCATATGCAATAGAGATTAAGATAATTTCAGTAGGTTGGAAGTCAATCGGATGTGATCGAGCAGGGAAAATTTTTTCCGCGTGCAGCGGCAAATAAGCGCCAGGGATGTTGTCGGCGCAATGTCAATTTAATCACCGTATAAGATAAAGATAGAAGACGCGTCGTGCCGATGATTATGAGAGTTCGTGCAGAAAAGTTACTGAAAATAAAATTGTCGGGATGTTTATCAAAAATATGATCAACAACCCAAGAGAAGGCGGCACGAATACTGCCGCAGCTTAATTTTGCCTGTTATCGCTCAATATTTTAAACGAGGCCTGAATAATTTATAAACATCCGCCACCTGAGCCGCTGCAGGTTCCGCTTGCGCAGGGACTCTTCCTGCCTTTGAGTATTCCCGTTGCCTTGTTTTCATAAACAGCTTCAAGTCCTTCATCAATCAATCCTGCTGCTTCCACCGGCAAGATTCCTGATTTCTTGAGAATATCACAGGGCGTCTCGCCTGCCCCACTGGAGAGTATAGCCTTACAGTCTCCCAGTATTTTGGCAAGTATATGCCATCGCTGAATACCACCACCCTGGCGGGGGGCAGTTCGTTCTTCAATGAGCTGAAAGCTCTCTTCAGTTTTTTCCCAGATCTGAAAGCTCTTCGCTTCGCCAAGATGAAGGTTGATAAGAACACCTTCTCTGCTGGCCACTGCAACATATGGCCTTTTATCCTTTGGTAGATTTTTGGTAGAAGAGCAGGAGGAGAGACAGCTCCGGAACTCCTCTGTTCTGTCGTTATCAAGCAGGCCAACTGCATCTGCTCTGCAGCGCGTGCAATGACGCATCTGGGGAAGGTATTGTTCGGCAACATTGCGAATTTCTTCCATGGTCTTTTTGGCAGGCTGGGCTATATCGGCAAACGGTGTGTTAATGTTTGGGAACATGGCCATGCAGTTAAAAAGATCAACTCCCTGTTCCCGCATTTTCCTGGCTACCTGTTCAATATGATGGTCGTTCACCGTCGGGATGACAATGCAGTTTACCTTGACTGTAATATCTTTTTCTTTGAGCTTTTTTATAGCTGCTATCTGTCTCGTATAGAGAATTTGTGCAGCTTTCTGTCCGCGATAAATTATGTTGCCGTCACGAACCCATGAATAGATGTTCTTCCCAATTTCCGGGTCAACTGCACAGACGGTTATGGTGACATGCGACACATTTAATAGAACGAGTTCGTCTATATATGGATAAATATCCATACCGTTTGAGGAGACGCAGAGCAAAATGTGGGGGTAATTCCGATGAATGCTCTTTAACGTTGCCATGGTTTCCTGACCATTGGCAAAGGGGTCTCCCGGACCGGCAATACCTGCAACCGTTATTCTGGGCTCTCTTTCCAGCACTTTTTCCATATAGATGCCGGCCTGAACAGGAGTGAGGATATTGCTGGTTACCCCGGGGCGTGATTCGTTGACGCAGTCATACTTCCTGTCGCAGAAATTACATTTGATATTGCATTTCGGTGCCACGGGAAGATGTACTCTGCCATATTTCCCTTTGGCCTCTGGGTTGAAACAGGGATGCTTTTCAAAATCATTTGTAGATATCGTTTTCATTGGTATATCCTGTGGATGACGTTGTTACATATAGCTGTAGCCGACGCTGGAATTATCCTGCTTATGGGCAATAATCGTGTTGGTAATAGTGTCAAACATCTGCTGGGCACCGTGATAGCCAAGATGGAGGATGCGTTGGCCCCCGACCCTGTCGTGGATTGGGAAGCCTACTCTGATGAGGGGAATATTCTCTTTTCTGGCAAAGGTGTATCCTTTGGAATGACCAATTATGAGGTCAACATCCATTTCACGAACCATCTCTTCGATGTCATAGAAATCTACATCCTCCATAACCTTTGGCTTTTCTTCGCAAAGATCTTCTAAAACAGCATTTACTGCCCGTTGAAACTGGCCGCTTTTGCCACCGGAGGCACAGAGAACCGGTGTGATGCCGATCTCGGCCAGAAAAGATGTGAGTCCGACAACAAGATCTTCCTCTCCATAAATGACGGCCCGTTTACCGAAGATGTATTTATGGCCATCGACCATGGCGTCAATAAGACGCCCTCGGCAGCCTGCGTATTTTTCGGGTATTTCTTTTCCGGAGATCTTTTCCAGAATATCAAAAAACATATCGCTCTGGCGCAGACCGATAGGAAGGCCGGTGCGAGTGAGAGGTGTTTTGTGGCGCTCTTCAAGATATGTTCCTGCAGTATTCTCGGGAAGTGTAAAACCAAGCTCGATTGTGATTTCGGCGCCACCCATTTTCCTTATTTTATCAAGCGGTGTGCCGCCTTTAGGGATCAGCGGATAATCATCAAGTGCCGGGCCGTCGAGTGTTTCTGAAAAGTCGGGGAGCAATGTGCAGTCAATGCCGAAATTTTCGCATACTTCTTTGAGATAACGGATATCCGCTGCAGAAATGAAACCGGAGAGCAGGTTAATTGTGCCATTACCAGGAGCTATTTCACAAAGCTGTTCAACTGTGGCCCTGACCGCACCATGAAAACCTTCCATATGGGTTCCGGAGTAGCTGGGGGTGGAGACATGAACGATTGTCGGTGATGACTCCGTGGTAAATTCAGCCCGGTATTCCTTGAGAATATGGCTGACGTCATCACCGATGGTTTCGGTCAGGCATGTGGTGGCTACTCCAATGAGCTCCGGGTGATATTTTTCAGTGACGTTATTGAGACCCAACTTGAGATTGGGGGCGCCGCCGTAAATTGCATTTTTTTCTCCAAGCGATGAAGAAGCGATATCAATGGGTTCGTTGAAGTGGCTGATTATGTACCGTCTCATATAGGTGGCGCAGCCCTGGGAGCCGTGCAGAAATGGCACACACCCTTCGATTCCCCGAAAGGCCAGTGCTGCTCCAAGAGGTCTGCAAAGTTTACAGGCGTTGGTTGTTGATGTGTAGTTGGCAGACATTATGCATTCTCCTCTGTTCTGCGGGGGACGAAATTCCATACCGGACTCATGACCGATGAATAGACTTCACTGGCAAAGTTGAGCATGCCATGGAATCCTGCCAGCATCTCTTTGCGTTCATGGTTGTGATCGCAGAAGGCAACGCCAAGTTTATAGGCAATAGGGCGCTCTTTTACCCCGCCAACGAAGAGGTCGACTTCTTTCTCTTTAAGAAAGGCAGACAGTTCAAGCGGGTTGGAGTCGTCTACAATGATGGTGCCATCATCGGTTATCTCTTCAAGTTCTATATAGTCTTCAGGGGTGCCGGTCTGGGAGCCAACCATGACAACGTCCATGCCAATGAGCCTGAAGGCCTTGACCAGGGAAAAAGCTTTAAAGGCGCCGCCAACATAAATAGCTGCCTTTTTGCCCTGGAGGGCTTTCTTGAAACGGGTAAGTTCTGGAGTGAGGGCTGCTATTTCTTCTTTTATGAGTTTTTGGGCCCTTTCCAGCAGAACTGGATCTTTGAAATATTCGGCGACGGAATAGAGCGCTTCAGCCATATCCTCAACACCAAAGTAGGAGACACGGAGTGAATGAATTCCATACTTTTCCTCCATCATATTGGCAAGATCCATGGTGGCACCGGAACACTGCACCACATTGAGAGCTGCGCCATGACAGCGCTGGATATCGGCAATACGTCCGTCTCCGGTAATATTGGCCACGACTTCTATTCCGATCTTTTCGAAATACTCGCGGATCAGCCAGATTTCACCGGCGAGGTTGAAATCGCCTAGAATGTTAATGGAATATTTGGATATATTACTGATGTCACCTGTGCCCACCAGCATTCCCATGGCCTTGCAGGCGGCCTCGTAGCCAGCCCGCTTGTTGCCTTTGAAGCCTTCGGATTGAACGGGTAATACCGGAATTCCTTTCTCCCTGGAAACCCTTTTACACACGGCTTCCAGATCGTCACCGATCAAACCGACAATACAGGTAGAGTAGACGAATGCACCTTTGGGGTGGTGGCGGTCTATGAGTTCGTTCAAGGCCCTTTCCAGTTTCAGCTCTCCACCGAAAATAACATCCATTTCCTGCAGGTCGGTGGAGAACGAGAGCCTGTGCAACTCCGGTCCCGATGAGAGTGCGCCTCTAATATCCCAGGTGTAAACAGCACAGCCGATGGGGCCATGGACCAGATGCAGGGCGTCGGCTATGGGATAAAGAACCACCCTCGATCCGCAGAACACGCAGGCTCTCTGGCTGACCGCACCGGCGAGGCTATCCTTGTTGCATTCAATATTTGCGGTCTTTTCTCCCTTTCGGAAAATCTGACCTTCACGGTCTTTTAGAATTGCTGCCTGTTTCATAATGATGAATCCTTGTCTGGAAAGCGTTGCTCTTGTCTGTGCTTGAGCAAGGCCTGTGCCAAAAAAGACAAATCAATAAAAATAAGTTAAAACAATATGTTGTATGATGTTGAAGGGTGAGGCGATATGTTGTGGAAATTGTAGGGTAGGTGGCGAAACCTACAAAAATGAAAAAATTCCATCATTTTTGTAGGGAAAGAGTCATTCTTTCTTGAAAAGATACAATGATCGCAACAGATCAATGTTGCAATGTGCTGGAAAGAGCCAGATGAGTCCTATTCTTGACGGATATTCTCCTGATAGATCACCTTCTTCGTTGCCGCATCGAAAATATGGAGCTGCTCGAGGTTGAAGGCGATTTCAATCTCCTCTCCAGCCTTGACTATTCTGCGGCCTTCACATCTGGCGACAAAGGTTGCCCCCTGTATTTCAACGTGAAGATGGTTTTCGTTGCCGAGTGGTTCGACAACCTTTACCAGGCTTTTAAAGATCCATTCGGGTGGAATGGAAGTATTGCTATCGGCAATGGTAATTTCCTCCATGCGGATTCCCATCAGCACTTCCTGGCCATCTTCGATTCTGGCATCTGGTCGGTTTGGAATGGGAATGCGCAGACCACCATCGAACTCTAGAAAAGAGTTATTGCTTTCCTGTTTTATTCTGGATGGCAGCAGGTTCATTGGCGGGGTTCCGATAAAACCCGCTACAAAACTATTGGCCGGGTGGAGGAAAAGTTCAAGAGGGGTACCTACCTGTTCGATATATCCATCTTTAAGAACGACAATTCTATCCGCGAGGGTCATAGCTTCAACTTGATCGTGGGTCACATACACCATGGTTGACTTGACTCTCTGGTGGAGCATTTTGATTTCAGCCCTCATCTGGATGCGCAGCTTGGCATCAAGATTTGACAATGGCTCGTCGAAAAGAAAAACAGAAGGCTTTCTGACCATGGCTCTACCCATGGCAACGCGTTGACGCTGACCGCCTGACAATTCGTGAGGCTTTCTTAACAATAGATCCTGGAGTCCCAGTATCTCGCCGACTTCTTCAACTCTCTGCTGGATTTCGTTTTTTGGGGTCTTTCGCTGTTTCAGGCCAAAGGCCATATTCTCATATACATTCATATGCGGATACAGGGCATAGTTCTGGAATACCATGGCCAGTCCACGGTCCTTAGGGGCTTCGTCGTTAATGATCCTGTCTCCCAACGAAATGGTGCCCTCAGATATCTCTTCGAGTCCTGCTATCATGCGGAGAAGTGTCGATTTCCCGCAGCCGGAAGGGCCGACAAGAACGAGAAATTCTTTGTCTTTTACCGTGAGGTTAACGCCATGAACAACTTCTGTTTTGCCATATCTTTTAGTGACATCAGTAAATTTCAATTCCGCCATTTTTAGCTATACCTTTGAGGGAGAAGTCAAACTTTTTAGTCATTTTGTCTCTACACAGAAAACAATAAACAAATAGACAGCACAACTCTTTTTTTCGCCATGAATTTTTCTTGACTCTCAATTGATAACCTACTATTTGCAATAGTAGGTCATTCTTAGTTTTCACTGTATACATAGCAGCCTTTTTCAGAAGTTGAGTTGTTTAAAATCTACTCATTAGGGAGGGAACATTATGAAATTGAGCCGAATGTTTGTCGTTGCAGCCATTGGTATAAGCCTTGCTTTTCCAGCGGCGCTATGTGCAAAACCGACCGAAATCCACTGGTGGCATGCCATGAGAAGCGCCAGAGGGAAGGTTGTTGATACTATGATCAAGGCATTTAATGATTCGCAGTCTGAATATGTGGTCATAGGTACCAATAAAGGCAACTATGACGAAACGATGAACGCCGGTGTTGCTGCTTTCCGGGCTAAAAAACAGCCTCATATCCTTCAGGTTTTCGAGGTGGGCACCCAGACGATGATGCTTTCTGGGGCAGTGTATCCTGTGTATAAACTCATGGCGGATACAGGATATGATATTGACTGGTCAAATTATCTCCAGGCTGTTCTTTCCTACTATATGGATGCAGACGGAAATTTGATGTCCATGCCTTTTAATTCTTCAACTCCAATCATGTATTATAATGTGGATATGTTTGAAAAGGTCGGCATCAAACCTCTTTCGAAAACAAAGCCAATAACCTGGGATGAACTGGGGGAGATCACCAAAAAAATAGTCGACCAGAAAGTCGCGCCTGCGGGTATGGTGACGGCGTGGCAGTCATGGATTCAGATAGAGAACTACAGCGCCATTCATAACACCGCTTTTGCCAGCAAGGCTAATGGTTATGAGGGGCTTGACTGTGAACTGCTGATCAATGATCCGTTGGTTGTCAATCATATCAGCCAGTTGCTGGAGTGGTCCAAGGACAATCGCTTCATGTATGGCGGTCAGAAGTATCAGGGGCCGAAAGCCGAATTCATCGCCCAGAATGCTGCCGTATATATGGATTCTGTCAGTGGTATTGCCAAGCTGAAGACAGCCGTTAAAGATTTCAAATGGGATGCAGCACCGCTGCCAGTTGAAGCATCGATGACAAATCCGCAAAACAGTATAATCGGCGGAGCTTCTCTTTGGGTACTCAACGGTCACAGCAAAAAGGAATACGAAGGCGTAGCCGCTTTTCTGAAATTCCTTTCCAACAACGAAATGCAAAGTTACTGGCATAAAGAGACTGGTTATTTCCCGATTACCATGAATTCCTATAACGATCTCAAAGAGAAAGGATACTTTGACGAAAATCCGTTGCAGGAGGTTGGCATAAATCAGCTCAACAGAGCGATTCCGACCAAAATATCCAGGGGATTACGCCTGGGTTATTTTGTTCAGATCAGAAATATCATCAACGAAGAACTCGAACTTGTCTGGAACGGCAAGAAAACACCTCAGGAAGCACTGGACAGTGCAGCTGAAAGAAGTAACATTCAGCTGAGAACTTTCGAGAAAACGTATAAATAAGGAAAACGGTTGAGCAGAGGCTTTTGATGGCTATTCCTAAGGCTTCTGCTCACTGATTCAGTATGATTAAACGATCGACATTTAAGTCAGGGTATCTCCCTTACCTGCTTATTCTTCCTCAGGTGCTGGTCACGCTCACTTTTTTTTACTGGCCGGCACTACAGGGGCTGATCCAGTCGTTTCTTTTAAGCGACCCATTTGGGCGGAGCAGTAAGTTCGTCTGGTTCTATAACTATATTGAAATTTTTACCGACCAGCTGTATCTCAAATCCATTCTGACCACCATTACCTTCAGCCTGGCAGTGGCGACGGTTTCCATCATTCTAGGGCTGTTCATTGCCACCATGGCCAACCGGGCCCTGCGGGCAACAGCGGTGGTAAGAACTCTGCTTATCTGGCCATATGCAGTTGCACCGGCCATATCGGGTATTCTCTGGCTCTTCCTGCTGCATCCTTCCTATGGAATAGTTGCTCTTGGAATAAACAAATGGCTGGGAATGGACTGGAACCCGGTGCTCAACGGCAAGGATGCCATGGTAATGATCACTATGGCGGCTGCCTGGAAACAGATAAGCTATAATTTTGTCTTCTTCATGGCAGGACTGCAGGCTGTTCCCAAGTCGCTGATTGAGGCCGCTGCAATAGATGGAGCAAGCCCACTGAAGAGATTCTGGGCCATAACATTTCCACTGTTATCACCTACGTTTTTCTTTCTGTCGGTAATGAATATTATCTATTCTTTTTTTGAAACATTCGGTGTCATTCACACGGTTACCCAGGGAGGCCCCGGCGGCTCAACAAACATCCTGGTATACAAGGTGTATCAAGATGGCTTTGTCGGCTTGAATCTGGGGTCATCATCGGCCCAGTCCGTGGTACTGATGTCGCTGATAATATTCATCACAGTTCTGCAGTTCAGATATGTTGAGAAAAAAGTTCAATATACCGGATAACCACTATGGTTGAAAAAACACCAATACTCGATACTTTTACCTATGTTTTTCTTATGGTGGGAATTGTTATAGTTGGTTTTCCAATTATCTACAGCCTCATTGCCACGACTCTGCCGTTGGAGGATGTTTCCAAGGTCCCCATGCCGCTCGTACCAGGGGATCAGTTTCTGGTCAATATAAAAGAAGCATGGGCCAGGGGAAATCTGGGACAGCAGATTTTTAACTCCTTTATCATGGCTGCAGGAATAACCTTTGGAAAAATCGTTGTTTCCATGATTGGCGCGTTCTCAATCGTCTATTTCGACTATCGGCTGCGGGTTGTTGCCTTTGCCTCTGTCTTCTGTACTCTGATGCTGCCGGTGGAGGTTCGTATCATGCCGACATATGAAGTGGCGGCAAACGTTTTTGGGCCTCTGCAGACCATATGGGATTTTCTTCACCTGAGCTCAGCTGTGTCCTGGTTTACCGGCAACGATTTTGAGATAAATCTCAACTGGTCTCTTCTGGACAGTTATACCGGGTTAATTCTGCCGCTCATTGCCTCTGCAACGTGTACCTTCCTGTTCAGGCAATTTTTCCTGACGGTCCCAGAAGAACTGTGCGAGGCGGCAAAAATGGATGGGGCCAGCCCCATGACCTTTTTCAGGAAAATTCTTTTTCCTCTTTCCAAAACCAATATTGCTGCACTTATCGTTATTGAGTTTGTCTATGGTTACAACCAGTATCTCTGGCCGTTGCTCATAACCACTAACCCTGATATGACCACAGCTGTAATCGGGCTACAAAACCTCATTCCTCAGGCCGATGACCTGCCGGAATGGAATGTCGCCCTGGGTGCGGCACTCATGGTTATGATGCCGCCTGTCCTGGTGGTGCTGTCGATGCAGCGCTGGTTCGTCAAAGGGCTCATCGAAAGAGAGAAATAGTCCGGAATTTTTAAAAGAATATGAAGTTATGAATAAAGATAACAGCCAGTTACTCGGTAAGCGCTTTTCCTGTGCCTGCGGCAAAGAGCATATGGTACCCACCGAATATCTTTACTATGGCCAAGGCAGTTATGCAGCGTTGCCAAAAGTAATCGAGGAGTTTTCGCCTGGCGGAAAAGTACTTGTCGTTGCCGACAAACGCACCTTTGAAGCAGCCGGCAAAGATGTCATGGCTTTACTGCCGAAAAACAATACAACTTCATATATAGTTGAGGATAGCGATGGCGAGCCTCCGGCAGCAGATGATGTCACCAAGGACAGAATACTGCAAGAAGCCCCTCCGGCGGAGATCTACATTGCTGTTGGCAGCGGTGTTATAAATGATCTGGTGAAGTGGGTGGCCTTTCTGCGGGAAAAACCGTATATCACCGTGCCGACGGCTGCCTCGATGAACGGTTATGCCTCAGCCAATGTTGCCGCAACCATTGGCGGATTGAAAATGCTCTTTCATGCCGACGCCTGTAAATCGGTTCATGTCAGTCCACGGGTATTGATGGATGCCCCTTATACCCTCACAGCATCGGGGTTGGGTGATGTTCTCGCTAAATCGGTGAGCTCTGCCGACTGGAAGCTGAATCAATATCTTTTCGGCGAATATTACTGCCAGTTTTCGGTGGACCTGCTCAAAGATCTTGAACCCATTTATCTTAATAATCCGGTGGAGATAAAAAACAAAGATCCTCAGGCCATTCAGGCGCTGTTCGAAGCCTTGTTCTATTCAAGTATCGCCATGACGATCACTGGAACCTCATCACCGGCTTCGGGAGGAGAACATCTGATCTCCCACACTCTGGATATGACAGCAAATAGGGACCACAGGATTCACGATTTGCACGGACGCCAGGTAGGCGTTGCCACTATCTTGATGGGGGCTTTGTATGATCGGATCATGAATATTGACAAACCTGTCTTTCATGAGCCTCCAGAATCAATTGACACTGTCTTTTGGGGGAGTCTTTCAACTGTAGTTGAGAAGGAATACATTAAGAAAAAAGCAAAATTTAAAAAAGCTGCCATCTCTCTCTCCCATCAGCAAAAGTGGCGGGAACTTCAGGACAAGATCAGACCGGGACTGCTACCACCACAAAAGCTCAAAAATTGCCTGTCCCTGGCAAATGCTGCCCATCGCTACTGCGATATCATGGACAATGGCCAGCCTCTTCAAAAAGAAAAATTTTTAAACGTTGTCCTTAACGCCAATCAGATGCGTGAGCGCTTCACAATTCTGGATCTGGCAATAATGTTGGGGATCTTACCCGGTGAACTGGAAGATCTGGTTGCTAAATGGGTTGGCTAAATATCTTCTGTAGTGAGCGAGTAGAAAAAGGTCCCGTATAGGGCGGGAGCAAATGTGCGAAAAATATTTGACACCCCCCGGTGCCCAATGAATTAAAGCGTTACCAAAAAAATCTTAGAGCAAACAATGCAATTTACTCTATCAAAATTATTGTTTTTTTCAATTTTCTTCCTCTTGGCTGGTTGCGCTACTGTCCAGCCAGGTGCAGGTCGAAACGGAATCGGTTTTACCGAGTATGGGCAAGCCTCCTACTATGCTGACAAGTATCATAATCGGAAAACAGCTAGCGGTGAGATATACAGACATGAGTTAAAGACAGCTGCTCATAAAAAGCTGCCTTTTGGTGCACGAGTTAAGGTTACAAATGTAAAAAATGGCAAAAGTGTCATCGTTAAAGTTAACGATCGGGGTCCATTTGTTAAGGGCCGTATAATTGATCTTTCAAAATCAGCCTTCAACAGTATAGGCCGCACTTCGTCTGGAGTAATCAACGTTAAAATTGAATTGATAAAATAGCAGATAACCACCGGATGCTTCACTATTGTCCTGAACGATCTATTTTTTAGGAATTGTGTCATGTACATCGAAAATAAAGACGGCGAAATATATGGAAGTGATGCTCGAAAGAAAACTACCTGGAGCGCAAAGATAGAACCGTTTACAATGAGCAAATATTAGATAACACAGGAAGTTTAAGCTGAAGTAGTATCATGCACCCCATCAGCCTTCAGTGGTTTGAAAAAACCAGTGGAAAGTGTTTCCTGGTTGGATGCTATCCGGTTTTGTAATGCTCTCAGTGAACTGTCTGGCTTGGAGAAAAACTACCTTATAGACACAGATAACGAATTGGTTTATCTGGTTAATAGTGCTGATGGTTACAGATTACCGACAGATGCGGAGTGGGTGTATTCATGTAGAGCAAGCTCAAGGACAGTCCAATATGGAAATATTGAGGATATTGACTGGTATCAAGGGAATTCTAACTGGATCACACATGATGTCGGTTTAAAGCTGGCCAACGATTTTGGTTTGTTCGATATGCTAGGCAATGTCTGGGAATGGTGCTGGGACCTATATGATCCAGAAGTATACGGCTCATATAGTGTCTTTCGTGGAGGGGGATGGTCCGATGAACGCGTCGATGGCGGAGAACCGCAAGCAGCGTGGCCCGTTGACTTTTAAAGACACAATTATAGAGTTAATTCAATGAAAACCGTGACTGATAAAGCTGAGTTTGTTGCTAAGCTTCAAGATTGGGGGGCAAGTATTGTTCGCGTGGCTGATACTTCCAGACTATTAGGTATTGAAACAGAACCGAAAGATCTCCTGGACGAATATCCCAGAGCTGTGAGTATTTCAATACGCCTTTCTGATTCAGTAATGGATAAGATTGACAAGCAACCTACACCTCTATATTCATCACATTATAGTCGAGTAAATGCGTTGCTCGATGACATTGCTATAAAAGCAACGAATCTACTTCAGGTGAATGGCAATCGAGCAGTGCCTATCCCTGCAAGCCAAATACTTGATTCAGAAAAATGGACTTCGTATATATCGCACAAAGCGGTTGCAATAGCGGCGGGTATAGGCTGGCAGGGAAAGAGCCTTTTAGTTGTTAATCCTGATTTTGGTCCAAGAATTAGATTAACAACGGTTCTTACTAATGCTGATCTTGATCCGGATTTACCGATTAAAAACAGATGCGGTAAATGCTCTCAATGTAAAGAACATTGTCCAGCTGGTGCGATCATTGGTGCTAATACAAACAGCCATTACTCCACCCGGTCAGAGGCAATACATCTGGAAAAATGCGTTTATCAAGTACGAGATATTTTTAGTAAACTTCCTCATATTACATCTGGTATCTGTGGTGTATGCATTAAAGTTTGTCCATGGGGGATCAAAAGAAAAAAAAAGAACTATAAGTGAAGCAAAACACTGCCTGTACACGGACGCCGCAGACAACGCGGGTTCGGTGGTGAGGTATTCGCACGTATAGATTATAAATACCGCGACTGGGAGTACCATGAAATGCTAGCTGACCATGTTTTGCCGCTGATCGCAAAAAAAAGTGCCTGCTGAAGAGCGTCGGTAGCGGAATGAAAGGAGATGTAATGGATTTTTCAGATAAATCGCATTCAGAAGTACTTCATATTGCAGAGCCGATAATGACTAATATTATTCACGGCTCAAATGAAAACGACTATCAGAAATTATCTAAAGATTTCTCTATCAAAACGCTTCGAACTGTTTCGAAAGAAGAATTTGAACGACAAATGGCAGAAAATAATAAAAAAACAGGAGATATTAAAAAGGTTAGAGAGTTTCTTTCATGTATTTACAGGGACTCCGGTGTGACAGTTCTCTGGAAAGGATATTTTGAAAGAATACAAGGCGAAGTACTTGCTCAATTAACGCTTGACGAAGAGGATGGTAAAATAAAGGTATTCGGGGTAGCAATAGGATAAAGACCTAGATACCCCTTCGCCCGAATTTCATATCAGTTCAGGTAAGGAGGTCTCCAAATGTGAAAAGGCGGAGGTTTCCTTTAACGAAAAAGGGCATTATTTCATTTGCTACAAACTGGTTTGTCGGGCTTCATGACTTCAATTTCCATCGTATCCGGAAGTGACCTTTCTCTTCAGAAAAGCAGGAAAAAATTACTCTGATAATATACAAGATCATTCGCTCGCAAAGTTAATGAAGACATACCGATCAGGTGACGATAATCGCCAATTTTTATGGAATGAGTATGCAAAGAGATAAAACACCGACCCAGGCATCCGAACGGCATCGATGGCGCATCTAATTGTTATTCCTCTCCTTTGTTGTATCTATCTCAAGTTTGAAACAAAAGCGAAAAAGGTTGTAATCAGCATCCTCTAAATTACCGGTGTAAAAAACTGGACTCCATCTCAGTTATTGCCGCATCAATAATGAGACTTCATGATATAATCAAATGAGGTTGGCGGTTTGTTCTCGACTTTTTTTGATCGGCGCGATGGCTTCAGCCCGGAATTCACCAGTTAGCGCTCTTTAAAAAAAGTAGTGGTTCTGCACCCCAGCAATTTAAAATTAGAATGCAATTCACAATATAAATTTGATTTTTCATAAAATATGGGAGCTAATATAGTTGGATGAAAATAGTAGTATGTTCAGTGCATTTACTGAGGTCTACGGTTTTTGAAGCTTGACCTCTCCACATTTTCCCTTATTTATCAGCAAACCACTGAGCTTAATGTGTTGCGAATATGGAGAAAATACAGGAAATGAACAAAGAGAAGGAATCTCTATTAAGAAAGATATTTGATGCCATACCTTCAATGGTGTTCGTGGTTGATGATGATGTGAAAGTCTATGAGTATAATAAAGCGGCTGCTAATTTTTTATTAATAGAACGGCTCTCTATCTTGGGAAATCATGGCGGTGAAATTCTTCATTGTATTCACGCAACAGAAGCTCCGGATGGGTGTGGGTGTGCCCCTTTTTGTGAAGGATGTGTGATTCGAAATTCAGTAAAACGTGCTGCAGAGGGAAAACGTATTGAACGCGCTCGTACAAAAATGGAAGTACTTAGAGGAGGGAAGCAGGTAGAAATATATGCTCTGGTTACGGCAAGCCCTTTTAGTTATGGTGGTATGAATTTGGTGTTGTTGGTGGTTGAGGATATTAGCATAATAGCTGACCTCCAGCGCTTGATTCCCATTTGCTCAATTTGTCATAAAATAAGAGATGAAAAAGAGGCGTGGTCGCAAATAGAGGCATATTTCAAGGATAATTGGGATGTCGATTTTTCTCACAGTTTATGTCCAGAATGCTATAAAAAGGAAATGGAAAAATTAAACAAAGAAATCAGAACTGACACCGCTACTTCAGCGACCAAGAAAAAAAAGGGCCGTTGATTCCATTGTTGTGCTCACAAAATGAACTTTCCCAACAGGTCTAAGGTTGAATGAAGTGATTGAACTTCGCATACATATGAAATGTTGAGGTTATTTATCTCAGCTGGCCTAAAGGACGGTCATGACTGTTATCACAATGTTCCCTGGCCGGGTAAAAAGCGCGGGACAGTAAGTTCAACACCAACGTCACCCCTGAAAAGTCATAGAATCTCCCTCAAAAGCTGATTACAGTTGTTCAAGACTATGAATATTACAACAACACTCCATTCGGACTTGATGAAACGTGTTGATTCGTTCAGCAGTCGCATTTTCTATAACTCGAAGAGGGAATAATGAAGAATCAGATGACCCGAGTATTATTCCTGTCCCATGGTGGTGGACCTTTGCCTCTCCTTGGCGATGAGGGGCACCTGGAGATGGTTGAAAACTTGAAATTTATCGCTGACAAGCTCAAGAGACCATCGGCTATCATTGTCATAAGTGCCCACTGGGAAGAAAAAATACCTACAGTTATCTCTGCCGCAAAACCTTCACTTCTTTACGATTATTATGGATTTCCAGAAGAATCGTACAACATTCAATATCCCTGTTCTGGAGCACCTTTTCTTGCTGAGCAAATTCTCAGGTTGTTGATCAACTCTGGTATTGAAGCCAAACTGGATCAACAAAGAGGGTTTGATCACGGCTTATTTGTTCCTCTGAAAATAATGTATCCGGAGGCTGATATACCCTGCACTCAATTGTCTCTTGTTCAAGGACTTAGTCCAATTGAACACATAAACATGGGCAAAGCGCTTTCAGGGATAATACATGATGACGTGCTCATTGTCGGCTCTGGCTTTTCGTTTCACAATTTGAATGCATTTTTTACTCCCACGACCGCCGACACGGTAACCATGAATGAGGCTTTCGAGCAATGGCTGATTGATACCTGTTCAACTACTGCTATTAAAGAAGAAGAAAGAGCTCAACGGCTCAAAGAATGGCAGAGTGCGCCTTTTGCTGGATATTGCCATCCTCGGGAGGAGCATTTGATACCATTGCATGTTTGTTATGGTGTTGCCCAAAGAGAGTGTGACGAGTATTTCCAGGTGACTATTATGAATAAAAAATCGAGCATATTTCTTTGGTAAACTAATAAAAACAGGTGCATTTACTCTGAACGAAAAAGTACTTTCCAATCCTTGCTCTGCCTGTAGTCGAGGTGAGTTGGAACAACACATGTATAGATATCATATGCATACCATGAATAATAATCTAATACAGTTAGGCTTTAATGCGAGCTTTGTTGAATCACTTGATCCTCATGTATTCGAGCTGCATGAGGTGGCACGGATAACTGCTGTTCATAAAGACAGCTATACCATAACCAACGGTGAAGTTGAGATTTTGGCGGAAGTTGTTGGGAAGTTGGTGTTTAATGCTTCTTCTGCAGCTGATTATCCAGCCGTTGGTGACTGGGTCCTCGTCAATTTTTACGACGAGATGACATTTGCGATTATCCATGAAGTTCTTCCCAGGAAATCGCTGCTTAAAAGGAAAACCGCAGGTAAAAAAATTGATTTTCAGCTCATCGCCGCAAATATTGATATCGCCTTTATTGTCCAATCTCTTAATGAGAATTTTAATATACGGCGTCTCGAACGATACCTGGTCATGATTAACGAAAGTAATATCAAACCAGTTGTACTGCTGAGCAAAAGTGATTTGCTTTCTCCTCATGAAGTTGAAATAAAAGTTGAAGAAATCAATACAGTCATGCCTCATTTAAAGGTGGTTCATTTCAGCAATGAGGACGTAGAAGGGTTAAAGCTTGTGGAATCTCTTCTTGAGCCTGGTCTCACGTACTGCCTGCTGGGTTCATCTGGAGTGGGCAAGACAACTTTAATAAATAAACTGATTGGCAAAGCGGTCTATGAAACAAAGGATATCAGCAGAAAAGAGGGCAAAGGACGGCATACAACAACACAACGGCAATTAGTGACATTGCCTGATGGAGCAATGATTATTGACACACCGGGGATGCGCGAACTTGGCAATTTTTCTATCGAAACAGGTTTTGATGAAACGTTCTCAGAAATAATAGCCCTTTCAGAAGAATGTTATTTTAATGACTGTACTCATGTGAATGAAAAGGGGTGTGCGATATTAGAGGCTTTGGGAAATGGTCAGATATCCGCTGCACGTCTTAAAAATTATAGAAAAATGACCAAAGAGTCTGATTTCAATGAAATGTCATATCTGGAGAAGAAAAACAAAGACAAGCAGTTTGGGAAGATGTGTAGAAACGTCATGAAGCATAAGAAAAACAAGAGGGAATGACAAAAGCATGTCATTTTACAAGTTTTCGCAGACAGTAGAAAAAACAGTGAACCCTCAATAAATATCATGACCACACTTTCAGATAAAAGGGCTGAAGTGGGGGACTATAACTTTTAAGGTGTTATTATTTAGCTGCAGTTCTCTGCCATGATATTTTTGCAATTAGTTTCTTTTAACCGAAGCGCACCAATAACCGCAATAACAGCAAAGAGCAGAACCAAAACAAATCCGTGTCTGTAATCCGCGGCTGAATAGAGTCGAACTCCATTCACAACCTGTCCATCCCAGGAGTGGTCAACGATATATCCGAAAAGCGGCTGCATGATGGCAGTGCCGATAAAACAGCCGGTATTGACCACACTTACAGCCATGCCGGAGAGATGTGGGTGGATTACCTCTTTGGCTGCTGCAAAGGTGACCACGAAGCCAGACCCCATAAGCCCCATAAATCCAAAGAGAACATAACCTTGAAGACCTGGTGACCAGGCAAGGTTCATCAGGATCAGCCAGGAGGCAAGATAGCCGAGCACACAGGCCTTAATGATTGGTTTTCTCATACCGATGCGGTCGGAAAGCCATCCGAAAAACAGCGCTCCCGCAGCGAAGCTGAGCAGCATGATTGTCATATGGTGTGCAGCCATGGTTCTGTCAATTGCATGAACGTCCTGAAGGTAGCGGATTCCCCACAATCCCATAAACGAGTAGAGGCTCCCGATCATGCCAAACTGCACCCAGAAGCCCGGCCAGACGCGCAATGCTGAAACAACCAAGAGCAGATTGGCAGACCAGCTGCTTGAGGTTTCGTTGTTCTTCTTGACCTTGTAATTATTCGGTGGAGTAAGACCCAGATCTTCCGGCCTGTTTTCTACCAGCATATATCCCATCGCGGCCAGAAGAAGAGAGAATGCACCAATTCCAATAAATACGTTTCTCCATGCAAAAGTTGTCAACAGTTCTGCTAAAGGACCAGCAGCAAGTACAGAACCAAGGTTGCCGATGAGCAGGGTAATGCCGCTCATAAAGGCAAAAACCCTCTCGTGAAACCATACCGAATTACTTTTCATAATTGAGACAAAAACCACGGAAACTCCAAGCCCGACCAGAAATCTGCCCAGGCAGGCTATTTCGAAACTTCCGGACATCCCGAAAACAATGGAGCCTGCACCTGCAACAACATTGCCGTTAATTACCGACATCCGGGTTCCGAAGGTATCGGCGATGACTCCAGAGGGAATTTGCATGAAGGCGTAGACAAAAAAATAGATGGCCGATAATGCCCCCAGCTCGGCTCCTGTGGTTTGGAATGCACCCATCAGGTATTCACTGACGACACCGGGGGCCATACGGTGAAAATAGACCAGGATATAAGTGAGAATTAAAACGCTAAAAATTGACCACTTGGCAAAACCATAGGTCAATGAGGCATCATCTTTTACTACAGTAGTTGTCTTCTGCATTATTCTAAGCATGTCATCCTGGTAACTGTAAGAACCTGACTGGTCAGGTTTTTTTTACGATAAAGACCTGGGAGCGAAACCACCTCCAGGTTAGTGCGAGTATTTCAGCGTTCCCCGCTTTTCTTTGAACTTGCTTGTCTTTTCCATATCTGGCTTGAAAAACTTGAAAAATTTCATTACTCCCAGAAAAACAGCTTCGGAGTGCAGCTGTCTGCCATATTTCACCAGTTTATCACGATCATGAGTTGCTTTCAGATTGTTGATGTTGCTGCTTTTTGAGATTTTCATACCATACCTCCCGAATGAAATTCAGATGATGCATGTACCTGCCAGAAAACCAACTCAAGTATATGGACAAACTATAGTGCATATATTATTCTTCAGTGAAGGTCGAATATTCGACAATTGATGTGCATTTATGCACAGCTCTGCTAAATTTCCCATGTATTCAGGAGGCATCATATGGCTGTGAATTGGGACGATATGCGCTATTTTCTTGCTCTGTGCAGGAAAAACTCCTTTGTTGCCGCGGCCAATGAGCTTCGAGTTACCCACAGTACGGTTTCCCGGCGGATAACAGCTCTTGAGGATTCGATGCAAACCCTGCTTTTTCATCGCAATGAAAAGGGGTGTACAATCACACCAGCAGGTGAGAAGCTGATTGCTTTTGCAGAACAGATGGAAAGTACGGTAATACATCTTGAAGAATCGGTATCAGGCTACAATAAGCAACTGAGTGGCTCTATTCGTATAGGTGCACCAGACGGAATCGGTAATTGCTATCTTGCGGCCTGCCTCGGCAGATTGCAGGTGCTTCATCCCTCTCTTGATATTGAACTCGTGGCAGTGCCGATGTACTACAGTCTGTCAAAGCGTGAGATTGACATTTTAATCACGGTAAAAAAACCTACGGTCGGTAATGTCATTGTTCGCAAATTAACCAATTACAGACTTGGCATGTTTGCCAGTAATGAATATCTGGACTCTGTCACACCGATCAAGGATAAAAATGATCTAAAAAAACATAAAATAATCGGCTATATCGACGATCTGTTGTTCGATAGGGATTTGCAGTTTATGGAAGAGATAACCCCTGGTCTCACCCCACAGTTTCGAAGCACAACCGTGGTTGCCCAGATGAATGCGGTGGCCGCTGGGGCTGGAATAGGAATTATCCCTTATTTCATGGCCCACCAGGAAAACAGAATTATCCCTGTTTTACCCGGGCAGATTATCGAAAGAGGCTACTGGCTTCAGGTTAACCCTGAGTCAAGGCAGCTGGCTCGGGTGAGAGCAACAATTGATTTTCTTGTCGAACAGATTGAAATTGAAAGAAATCTTTTTATGACATTGCCAATAAGATAGGATATACAATATATTGCTAAAAGGTCATCAATTTAGATGGAACTACTCTTTACGGATATATCTCAGACAACAAGGATAAAGGATGCAGCTAAAATCAAAAGCTGATGCTCAGAAGAGGGCTGACCAGATTGGCTCTTTCACGGCGGAATTGAAAATACTTGAGCAGGAGAAGATTATCTCCCTCAATGAAGACCAACGCTCAGTCATAGCTGATTATCACGACAATCTTATAAACGAACTCTCAGCTGGATTTGACATTGATGCAAACAAGCGTGAAAAGCAGCTGAGCCTGGGAATGAAAATAGCGTCATTCCTCGGGGCGATTGGACTTGCTGCAAGTGTGTTTTTTCTTTTCTATCAGTTCTGGGGAAGGTTCTCTACAACCATTCAGGTATTCATTCTTATTGTTGCGCCAATTCTGGGTCTGGTCCTCACCATGTACGCATCCCAGCGTGAAAAAACGGGCTATTTTTCAAAGCTTTTTGGTTTGGTAAGCCTGGCCTGTTTTATTCTAAACCTCTCGATGTTGGGGCAGATCTTCAACATTACCCCTTTTGCAAATGCCTTTCTGGTCTGGTCCGTTTTCGCATTCCTGCTGGCCTATGCCTCGGATGCGCGCTTACTTCTTGCTGCAGGAATCATCTGTTTCGCAGCTTTTCTTTCTGCCAAGACAGGAACCTGGAGCGGCTGCTACTGGCTTCATTTCGGTGAGCGTCCGGAAAATTTTTTCCCGGCCGCCTTTGTCCTTTTTATGGTTCCGTTTATCCCTCATCATAAATATTCTGGTTTTGCCACTATTTACCGGGTTTTCGCCATGCTTTTGTTTTTCATTCCGGTGTTGATCCTCGCAAATTGGGCTACTGGCAGCTATCTGGATTTTTCCTGGGCCACAATTGAGCATTTCTACCAGATTGTTGGCTTTGTCTGCAGTGGAATCGCTATTTGGCTGGGGATCCGGAAAAATTGGATGGAGGTCGTCAATACCGGGAATGTTTTTTTCACGATCTTTCTTTACACAAAATTTTATGATTGGTGGTGGGACCTGATGCCCAAGTATCTCTTCTTTCTGGTTATAGGTTTGACTGCGATATTGATGCTGCTTGTCTTCAAGCGACTTCGGAACTCAATAAATAAGAACGTTCGGGAGGGAGTAATATGAAAAAACTAGTATCTTCTCGCGGACTTTTTATGCTTGGTTTTCTCATACTTGTGGCAACGAATATCGTTGTGCTTTATGGGGTTGCATCCAACAGATCCGGTGAGGCCGAATCGTTGGTAACGCTTACTGAGCGAGAGCTTGATCTTTCATATCATGCATATGAAGAAAATAGTGGTCTCGCTCTGCGCCTTTCCTGGAGAGCTTTGGAAAAAGAGGATCCTAATGGCTATTCCAGTTGGAGAAGTCCTCAATGGCTAAATAAACAGAAACTTGAAGAACTGGGTTTTAAAGTAGAGGACCATATGGGTCCCTACGGTATAAGAAGATATTCCAGATCAATTCCAAAAGAAGTTTTTATCGTGCTGGAATTAGCTGGTGAGCCGTATATCGAAGCTGTGAAGAGAGCCGTAAAGGTGTTTGAAAGAGAAAAAGGTTTAATTGCGAACAATCCAGATGAAAAAAGCTCGCGTGATAGAATGGAACAGGCAGAGCGTAAGTTGGAGCGGGAACGTTTTGAAGCAACCCGTCTGTTTGCAATTGATGCTGGTCTTGATGCCGGTGCTTTACGGGAGAAATACGGTGATAGAACGCGTTATATCATCACCAGGGGATTAGTCAGACCCGGATACCTGTATGAGAACAACAAGGACGAAATTTTGGGGTATATATCAAAACTGAGTGTGGAAAAAATTTACATTCCTGTGGAACACCAACAGATATTTACCTCAATTCTTGACCAGAACGATTCACGACAGAACAATTTCGGATCACTTCATTATGAAATACAACTGGCATATGGCCACCGTCTGGAGCCGTGGATTGTGTCGGTTACGTCCCGGGATGATAAATCTGATCTTAAAAAAAGTGATGGTGTAGAATAGTCAACGTCATTGACCGGATTTTGCAAAACCTTGAAGTTTGCAAAGGAAGCGGTCCGGTATTCTCTCACTAAGGAATAACATATGCGAGCTTTGTTAGTATCTGCAAAACGATATGGCCGCTTTTTCAGGTTATATTCGCTCTGTATTTTCCTGTCGGCACTTGTGGCAGGGTGCGGCGGGCAAAATGGATCATCTGCCGATTACCGCAAATTACGACCCTCTGCTAAACTGGCTGCATTGTCATTTCAGGAGGATATTATGCTTGTCCAGTTTGACAGGATACCGTTGCCGCAATATCCTAAAACCTATGACCTGTCTCCAGGGGACTATGTCTTTGAACTCATTTTTTATGATACCGGTGCAACGAACCCGGATGTCAGGATCTCAACTGGTAAACTGACCACCTTATCACTTACGGCACAACCTGGAAAACTCTATTATATATACCCATCATTTCCTGAAAGTGATCAGTGGCAACCGGAAATATATGAGTTTGTCAGACCTGATGACCTGGCGGCCTATTCCGAAGGCTTTTGGCACGATCTTGAAAAAGGTCTCAGCATTGAAAAAATAATGGCTAAGTATTTCCTGGAGAAATAGGTGCTATGTTCGTCATCAGCCCAGCCATTCTTCAACTTCACTTTGCTTGGGTACACGACCGGCGCATTTGACCTTGCCGTCAATAACCACTGCCGGTGTCGAGAAAACTCCCATCTTGGCGATTTCCTGAAAATCCTTGATTTTGACGACAGTCGCGTCGATACCTTTGGCGGCAACTGCTGTTTCAACTATTTTCTGCGCCTTCTCACAGGAAGCACAACCTGGACCACATACTTTTATTTCCATTGGTTTTCCTCAGATTACGATATTAAAGAGATAGCCGGTAAAGATGATGCCACTTCCCACCACAATTATAAAGACCGCTATCAATTGCGGTTTAAGTACTTTGCGAAGAATGATCATTTCAGGAAAGGAGAGGGCAATTACGCTCATCATGAAAGCCAGCACGGTACCCAGAGCAGCACCTTTGCCAAGCAACGCTTCGACAACCGGAACAATTCCGGCAGCATTGGAATACATCGGAATTCCGACCAACACGGCTGCAGGTACTGACCACCATGCCTGTTTGCCCATGATTGATGCCATGAAATCCTCGGGAACATATCCATGGATAAACGCACCAACGCCAATTCCCATAATCACATAGAGCCACACTTTGCCGACAATGTCATATACTGCTTCTCTGCCTCTCTCTATTCGGTCAAGCCAGGTAAGTTGCTCCTCTTCAACAACGGCTTCTTCCGCCCTCATTTGCTGAACCCAGTCCTCTATCCAGTTATCCAGCTTCATGCGGCCAATGGTCCACCCGGCAACCATGGCAATAAGAAGGCCGGTGCCAAGATAGATGGCTGCCACCTTCCAGCCAAGCAGACCATAGAGGAGTACCAGGGCAATTTCGTTCACCATTGGCGCTGCGATGAGAAAGGAAAAGGTGACACCGAGAGGTACTCCAACCTGAACAAAGCCCAGGAAGAGCGGCACCGCTGAACAGGAGCAGAAGGGGGTGACTATGCCGAGCATTGCTGCCATGACGTTGCCTGCTGTTTCCCTTTTACCTGCCAGATATTTACGAGTTCGTTCCTGGGTGAAGAACGAACGGATAATACCAACCACAAAAACAATCAGGGTCAGCAGCATCATGACTTTGGGTGTGTCGTAGGCAAAGAACTGCACTGCATCGCCGAGATGGCTTCCTTCCTTTATTCTCAATACTGCATAGGTCAGGAAAGAGGAGAGTGGCGCAAGCTGTTTATAGAGGGCAAACCAGACAGCCAGGCCAAGCAGGCCAATGATGATGTGCTTCCCTAAAGGTGCGTTATTTTTCCCGGCCACCTGGCCGACTTCAGACTTTGCTCAGCCACAGCCGAGCGGTTGTATTGGTTCCATTGATGTCCTCTGGCTTTCTTAAATTACCAAATTATGTGCATCTCGTGACATTACTCTTGATTATTTGGCCTAATAACCAAATGTAAGGGCAATAAAAATTTCTCCCACAGCTATTTCAGCAGTTCAATATGTGTCTGTACTGCAGCTTGAATAACCTCCTCAACACAGGGCATGAAATTGAGGATACAGGGGACCTTGAGTCGGTAATATACCTGTTTTCCCCGTTTCTCATCAATTACCACACCGGCCTGTTTCAGGACACTGAGGTGTTTGGAGATGGTTGAAAAATCGGCTTCAATGTCTTCAGCCAGTTCGCAGACACATTTCTCACCGTCGGCAAGTTGCTCTGCCATCCATAAACGGGTGGGATGGCCCAATGCCTTCAAAACATTAGCCTTTGCTTCCATAAGCGCTTTTTGTTGTCCATTCATGTCGGCTCCTTTATTGGTCATATGGTAAAACAGCCAAATGTTTTGGTCAAGGAAAAATTCAATCACAGCTTCATGTCATCTGGTAAATATGCCCTTGATGCCGCCGCTGATCAGGGTCACAACCTGAGCTAACAAATATATCCCGAGAAGCTGCAAGAATGGAAGCTGGGTTTGTTCTGGAAGCAGCACATAGAGGACACTGCAGGCCAGAACCCAGGCCAGAGAGCCAGCCAGGAGCTGTGAAGAGGCCAGTCTGAGTGATGGTATCGGAAATTCCCAGCTCCAGAAAAGAAAGGGTTCTTTTCGTATGATAACTGCCATCAGGTAGCTGCCTGCAAGAAAAATAAAGCATATTCCGAGAGGGCGAACAGATTGAACCGCAACACTCTTGAGGACAGGTATTGCCATTGGCTCGAGATTAAAGATAACGCCACCAGCGGCGATAAGACCAAGCCATAAAGTGAGTGCAGTAAAGCTCACCAATTGTATTATTTCTTCAGCGGAAAGCCCCCAGGAGGAATAGAGACGGTAGCGGATTGATCCGGAAGTAGGGAAAGACAGGCCGACGGAGTTGCTGAAGGCGTAGCTGATGAAGGAGGCGAGCGTTACTTTGTCAATACTGAGAGGACGACGAATATAGGACAATGCCAGGTGTCATATATTGTCAGCAGCAGATAACTCAGGATTGTCAGAAAAAAAGCAAGAACAATATGTGAGACAGAGACAGTTCTCAGCTGAGAGATAATCTAAGGATAGTGGTATTTCTGCAGGGCTCCATGCAGGACGAAAAGGGCTGCTGTAAATAGAGCGAGCGTAATTACGGGAAGGATCCAGCGGATAAAGGAAGATCGATGGGTGGTAAGCTCCATGTGATGAACACCTTTTTATATGAATGGCGCTGAGCTCTCCTTAGATATATTGGCAGCAAAAAGAGTTCACTCTTATCAATTGCCAAAACGGGTCAGGCGTCTATATCCATTTCTTTTTTTTGAAAAAGAAAAATAATCCACATCCCGTCACCAGTACAAGGACCCAGAACAAAATATAGCCATACCTCATTGATAGCTCCGGTAAATTAAAAGGACTCGATGTGTCAAAGTTCATGCCGTAAACACCAGCAAGAAAACCTAGGGGGATAAATATTGTGGCAATGATTGTCAAAACCTTCATGACTTCGTTCATTCTATTACTCAAGCTTGATAGATAGATATCCAACAGCCCGGAAACCATGTCCCGGAAAGTTTCTATCGTGTCGATAATCTGAATGGTATGCTCGTAGAGATCTCGTAAGTATGCCTTCGTCCCGGCTTGTATTAACGGAGTTTCCGAACGTTCCAGTCCGCCAATCACTTCTCGCAACGGCCATGTTGCCTTCCTCATGAGCACCAGTTGTCTTTTTAGATCATGGATCATTGTCAAATCGGCTGGTTTGGGATTTTCTAACACAGTCTCTTCAATTAACTCGATTTGGGTGGCAATGTTTTCAAGGCTTACGAAATAGTTATCAACGATTGCATCAACGAGTGCGTAGGCGAGGTAATCGGAGGTCATGAATTTTGTTCGAGGTACTGATTTTTTCAGTCGCTTTCTCACCGATTCAAATACATCTCCGACTCTTTCCTGAAATGACACTACATATCTTTCGCCAAAGAGAAAACTGAACTGTTCCGAGATAATATGATTTTGATCTTCGTCAAGATAGAGCATTTTCAGAGTCAAAAATATTGATTCATCACTGAGCTCGAGTTTTGGTCTTTGCCCGGTATTGGCAATATCTTCCATGAGAAGAGGATGTATGCCAAAAAAATGACCAATCTTTTCAATAACTGAAACATCGTGTAAGCCATCAATATTTATCCAGGTAATTGTTGGTTTGTCTTTATAGGGAATGCAGTCGTCAACGGATTCAACCCTAAAATCTTCTATTTCCGACTGGTTATAGTCGATGATTCGGATTATCGGTTTATCGATTTTCCTTTTGCCAATAAAAATAACCTCACCAGGTTCCAGCCCTCTTGCGATAGAATGTTTTTTCATTAATCTGGACATATTCTCCTCTCAAGATTGGATGAGTTGTTAACACCAAAAAGTAGAACGGGTAGTGGCCAGGCATACTCCAGCATCTTCAGATTGACAATGTTCACCAAAGGTCCATCCATGCAAGGTCCTCTGCTTCAGTTTTTAGGTAAAGTACATCACCTGCTATGGCTCACTGCAAAAAAGATCGAGTCTGACGCCGCCTGAATTGGTACGAAATTCGGGAGAGTAAAAATCCATATTTCTTGCCGTCATTCAACAAACTTATCGTTTTCTTCCTTCATCGGCAACAATGTCATGATATTTTTTTCTAATCTCCTCAATATTGACGGATGGTTCCGGGAATTTCATATTCAGAGATTCGAGTTTATCAGCGACAATCTTTGATATTACCAGATTGCGGATCCATTTGTGATTTGATGGAATGATAAACCAGGGAGCATGTTTGGTGCTGCATTTGGTTAAGGCATCTTCGAAAGCCTTGGTGTAGTCATCCCAATATGGCCTTTCCGCATAATCGGCATCGCTTATTTTCCAGTGACGGGCGGGGTCATCCAACCGTTTCTTAAAACGTTTAAGTTGTTCTTCGGGATCAATGTGGAGGTAGAATTTAAGGATATGGGTATCGTTTTCGTAGAGCATTCTCTCGAAATCATTGATGTGCTCATATCTTTTGGACCAGATTTTTTTCGGTACTATTTTATGAACACGCTGAACCAGGACCTCTTCATAGTGTGAGCGATTGAAAATAGCGATTTGTCCTCGTTTGGGAGCGACTTTATGACAGCGCCACAGAAAATCATGGGCTGCTTCCTCCTTGGAGGGAACTTTAAAACCGGTAACTGTACAGCCCTGTGGATTCATGGCGCTGAGCACATGATTGATGGTACCGTCTTTGCCTGCGGCATCACGGCCCTGCAGGCAGATGAGCAAGGCCTGCTTTCCTTCTGCGTAAAGGAGATACTGGAGTTCAAACAATTTTTTCTTATATTCCTCTATTTGGACAAGAGCCTGATCATGTGACGTATGCTGGTCGGAAAAATCTGCATCGATCTTCTTCAGGTTGATTTTCTCTCCAGGCTGTACCATGAATTTTTTGAAATAGTTCATTCTGCTCACCTTGATGGGTTGGAGTTATTATTGTCGTTGGTCTTCATGTGATTGTAATTATGGGGAATTTGCATTGAATTTATGCTGCGACTCAAATATGAATCTGATTTTTCATGAAATATTGGAGCAGAGGTGTAATCAAAGCTACTATAATAATGGGACTAATCTTTACAACTATATGGATATGATCTGAAATTTCTGCCAGCTTCCTCGATCATTTTTCTACGTCGGCAGCGTGTTTGATTTGTGGGCAGAAAACGGAGTGTATCTCGTCAGGTCGATTGCTTGTATGCAAGGACCGGTGGTCTGTCATGAAACCAGAATGTGTTAAATCGATTTGGATTTTTTCATGCGCCATAAAATTGTTTGAAAAAGTATTCCGCTAACTATCAGGAGCGTATATGAAATCATCTCAAGTCGAGGTGACCAAACTATTTCATCAACAATAACGGTGGCACCAACAATGGAGGACAAGCCGATCAGCGCGTAATCGAAAAGTGCATATAAAACAATAGTGCCGACGATACCGAAGCAGAGATTGATCAATGGGTTAACAGTGATTCCAAAAAGCATGGCAATATAGGCGGCAATGGTGCTCCCGGCAAGAAAGCCACCGACAACAATGGCAACGTTTTGAAAAAAAACGGCCAGCAATGTACCAAGTAACCCAAAAATCATGGCAACTGCCCAGGCCAGCCATAGAGGTTGCGTACCAAAATACTGTTCGGCCAGTTGCAAACCGGCAAGAAAGCCCAGGCTCCCAACAAACAACCAGAATAATTTACGACCAAGTGTCAGCAGGAGTATACCAATTATTACATTTGCCGGATTCATCTGTTGTCTTCCTCTCTTTTATAACCTTGCACTTTTGTATCTTCTTTTACCAATAATCTGTACAATCAACGATAGATTATTATTATATATCCTATCCATAAATAGCAGAACAGAGGTTTGAGCCATCTGCATCCCCAAGGGAACGAAAGGTAATTAGCGTTGGGAGAGGGAAAGAGATGATTCCAATTGTTCTTTATAAAGGTATATAGCGTTTATGTCTGTTATCACATTGAGGGAATTACTCCTTGTCGTGCCATCCATTGCGATTTTAGTATTTTATCATCTGTATTTATACGTGAGGGTGCGCAAATATCCTTTAACAACATCCATAGGTATCACCAACCATGCTCGTGAAAAGTGGGTAAAAGGGATTAGGGAAAAGAAAAACGGAATCCTGGCGATACAGACCTTTCGCAATCAATTGATGGCCGCCAGTTTACTGGCATCTACCGCAATTTTAATGAGCCTTGGCGCATTTAGTGCTGCTTTTCGCTCAACCGTTTTCGAAGAAGTGTCTCATGCACTCAATCTTTTCGGTGCCCGAACCGAGGCGCTCTGGATGTTTAAACTGATGCTTTTGGGGATACTCTTTTTCTTTACCTTTTTTAACTTTACCCTGGCCATACGTTACTATAACCATGCCGGATTCATGATTAACACGAATGAGCAGAACGATCTGTCCGTCTCCACAGGAACGGTAACCCATGTCATCAACCATGGTGCTTTACACTATTTTTATGGGATGCGCGGCTATTACCTGTCTGTTCCAATGGCTCTGTGGTTATTCGGTCCCATCTGGATGCTGGCGAGCTGCCTGATTCTCATTACAGTGTTGTATCAACTTGACCGCGAGGCCTGACTCTTACTTTTTACCAAAGAGAAGCTGAAATGGATATCATTCTCCCAGTGTTGGCGGCAGGTCAGCGGCGAATCGTTATAGTCGGAGGCGGTTTTGGCGGCCTTGCTTTCCTCAAAGCTTTAGAGAATTCGCCATTTCAGGTCGTCCTCATCGATAAAAATAACTACCATGCCTTTCAGCCTCTGCTCTATCAAGTGGCTACCGGAGGTCTTGAAGCAGATTCCATTGCCTATCCGCTTAGAAAGATAGTCCGTAAATATAAAAATTTGTTTTTTAGAATGGCCGAGGTGCTGGTGGTGAATCCAGAAACAAAAACGGTATGTACCTCCATTGGCGAATTGACCTATGATTATCTGGTTGTTGCCACAGGTAGTCAGCCCAATTATTTTAATTTCGAGAGCATCAAAGACAAGCTTTTCGTCATGAAAAGCGTTCCACAGGCTCTTGATCTAAGGAGTTATCTGCTCCAGAATTTTGAGGCAGCCTTGTCAGCGTTGAGCATCGGACATCTGGAAGAAAAGCTGAATGTGGTAATTGTCGGGGGAGGGCCAACAGGCGTTGAACTGGCAGGAGCTCTTGCTGAGATGAAGAGGTATATTTTTTCCAAGGACTATCCGGAATTGGATTTGTCCAGGATGCATCTCCATCTTTTTGAGGCTGCGGACAGGCTGCTTGCCGGGATGTCTGATGCCGCTTCGAACTATGCCAGTCGATTGCTCTCGGAAATGGGAGTAATTGTTCATCTCAATTGCGGGGTTAACAGCTACGATGGGGCAGTAGTTTCCTATGGTGATGAGAAAACCATTGTTTCTGGAAACGTCATCTGGACGGCCGGGGTAAAAGGAAAGACTCTCCCGGGACTGGAAAAGGCCGTAGTGCAAGGCCAGCGCTACCGGGTTGATTCCTCTTTACAGTTGTCGGAATATCCATCTGTATATGCCATCGGGGATGTTGCTGCCATGGTGAGCGATGACCTGCCGAAAGGACATCCCATGCTGGCACCTGTAGCCATCCAACAAGCAGCATTTTTAGCAAAAATATTCCTTGACCATCAACAAAAAGGCTCTGCAGTCTTCCGATATAAAGATATGGGAACCATGGCCACTATTGGCAGGAATAAGGCGGTTGCCGACTTGCGAGGGTTTAGGTTTCATGGTGTCTTTGCCTGGTTTCTCTGGATGTCGGTGCACCTGATGTTGCTGGCAGGATTTCGAAACCGACTGGTGACCTTTCTGGATTGGGCGTGGAATTATGTGAGCTACGATAGGGCCTTGCGATTGATCATCAGACCTTTTAAAAAATAAAGGTATGTGCCAAGGATACCTGCATCATTGTGGTCCGTTCTTCCTTTCTGCTCTGCAGCCAAACTCTGCGGTCATCTCTCAACCAAGTTAAATCCAGAAACAAACATACTCAGAAACAGCTTTAAACCTCCAATTGAACCGTATCTTTCAATAACTCCGAGCACCTCAGCTAATCTCCATGGCATGGAGAAATTTATTCACTTGAATAATTCATTCGATTGATTAAATTACAGGCAATAATGAGATTAGTATTCTACAGAGGTTAAAGAAAATGACAAAGCAACCAAAAAGCAGGGGAGATGTTACCAGGCAGGCTCTTATCCTGGCTGCCATCAAAATATTCGGCCGGGACGGGTTCCATGCCGCAAGTACCAGAGAAATTGCCAAAGAAGCCAAGGCAAACCAGGCAGCGATCGGGTATCATTTTGGCGGTAAAGATGCATTGTATCTTGCTGCAATAAAACACATTGCTGAACAGATTGGCATGCGTATAGGCCCAATAACACTGGAGATACGTGCGAAGCTGAAAGAGATGGCAGGACGGAAAACAGACTTTGTTGAAATGAGAGAAGAAAGTCTCAGCCTTCTTGTCAAGCTGATGAATGGCATGCTGCGTATGCTGGTTGACCAGGGATCATCCTCGTGGGCCAGGTTGATATTGAGGGAGCAACAGTCTCCTACACCCGCCTTTGACGTTTTCTATAAGGAACTGATGAGCCTCGTAATTCAAGTAACCACAGAGCTTGTCAGCAGAATCAGGGGACTTGATTCGCAGTCGGATGAAGCAAAGCTCCTGGCGATAACAGTTTTTGGTCAGGTAATTATCTTTAGAGCGTCTCGTGAAGCAGTGCTCAGATATATGGCCTGGAAGGATTTTAGAGAAGAACAGATAGAATTCATTCAAGCTCAGATTACGCTTAATATAAAAGCAATGCTCATTCACGGTGAAAACCAATGAAAAAGGTACTACGCCCAATTATCATTCTGATTGCGCTCATAGCAGCAGGCACTGCTGTTTTCTATTTTAAAGAAGAAAAGATATCAATTCCTTTCACCCTCTATGGAAATGTCGACATCCGCGAGGTTGACCTGGGTTTTCGTGTCTCAGGTAGACTTTTGCAGATGCGTTTTGAAGAGGGTGATGCCATAAAAAAAGGTGACGTTCTTGCGCTACTGGATGACAAGCCGTATCGCAACGAATTAGCAGTTGCGGCTGCTCGGGTGGCACGGGCAGAGGCCCAATTGCAGAAGTTTGAAAGCGGATCAAGGCCCCAGGAAATAAAGGTGGCCGAAGCGAAGGTGCAGGAGGCCGACGCTTTATACAACAATGCTTTGCTGGAGTATAACAGGCAAAATGAGCTGTTCAATGCCAAGGCAACCAGCCGGAAATCGTTTGATCTGGCCCGTGCGAGCCATGATGAGGCCAAAGCAAGGCTTCATTCTGCCAGAGAGTCTCTGGCTCTGATAAAAGAGGGTTTTCGCAGTGAGGATATATTGGTGAGCCGTAAGAATCTTCAGGAGGCTAAAGCCCAATATGACGTTGCTAAAACTTTGCTGGATGATACCACTCTTCTCGCACCAAACGACGGTATGCTCATTACCAGAATCCATGAACCCGGTACAATTGTTGGGGCAGGGTCACCAGTGTATACCCTCTCTCTGCGGAATCCGGTCTACATCCGTGCCTATGTGGCAGAGCCAGATCTGGGCAACGTAGCACCGGGAACGAAAGTCGAGATAACCACGGATTCAACAGATACTACATACAGCGGTACAATTGGATTTATTTCGCCTCGGGCTGAGTTTACTCCCAAGAGTGTTGAAACCTCGGACCTCAGGACCGATCTGGTATACAGGCTGCGCATCGTTGCTAAAGACCCTGATAACGGTCTGCGTCAGGGCATGCCGGTTAGCATACACCTGGCAGGTCAACAGGAGAAACAGTAGTGTCATGGCTGCTGTCATTGAAATTCAGTCAGTAAGCAAGACTTTTGGCTCTGTAAAAGCCTTGGATAGCCTGAGCTGTTCTATTAGGACCGGAACGCTGACCGGTCTGGTCGGTCCCGACGGTGCCGGCAAAACCACGCTGATGCGCATGATGACAGGGCTGATGGTTGCCACGGCAGGTTCCATCTTCCTTGACGGTCATGACGTCAGCAAACAACCCGACTTTATTCACAATATCACAGGGTATATGCCGCAGCGGTTTGGCCTGTATGAGGATCTTGCCGTTATTGAAAATCTTAATCTTTATGCAGAGCTTCAAGGACTTCGTGGCAAAGAAAGAAAAGACACTTTTGAACGTCTGCTGCATTTTACCCGCCTTTCTCCCTTTCAGGATCGGCTGGCGGGAAAACTCTCCGGTGGCATGAAGCAGAAACTGGGTCTTGCCTGTGCGCTTATGGGAAGGCCTAAGGTGCTTCTTCTCGATGAGCCCAGTGTCGGGGTAGACCCTGTATCTCGCCAGGATCTTTGGGAAATGGTAGAGGAGCTTACCTCAGACGGGATAACCGTCGTCTGGTCCACCGCATATCTTAACGAAGCCGAGCGATGCGAGGAGGTACTTCTTCTCAACAATGGAATTCTCGAATATAGCGGCCCTCCGAAGGAGTTAACAGGTCGTATCGCTGAGCGCAGCTATACTCTTATGGGAAATATGGCGGATCGTCGCGGGACACTTTCTGAAGCACTGGAATTTCAAAACGTGCGGGATGGTGTCATTCAAGGTGAAGCTATCCGTATTGTCCTTGATCGGGAAAATGATCTGAGTGCATTGGCAGCACTTGCCAGGAGGGATAATGCTACTGTCAAAAGTATTGAGCCCCGTTTTGAAGATGCATTTATTGATCTGCTTGGAGGTGGTCCTGGCGGACGCTCGGCCATTGCCGAAAAAATGGAACCAGTTCAGGCGACTTTCAGTGAGGCAGTGGAATGTTCCGAGCTTACCAAGACTTTTGGTTCTTTTACGGCTACGGACAAGGTTAGCTTTACTGTCAGAAAAGGCGAAATATTTGGCTTGCTCGGCCCAAACGGTGCTGGAAAGTCAACAACCTTTAAAATGCTCTGCGGCCTGCTCAAACCAACCTCTGGAGAGGCAAAGGTTGTTGGGTTTGACCTGCGCAGTGCAACTTCAAAGGCAAAACGTCAGTTGGGCTATATGGCCCAGAAGTTTTCGCTCTATGGACTGCTTTCAGTTCGACAGAATCTGGAATTTTTTTCAGGCGTGTATGAACTCTCCGGTAAATTAAGACAGCGGCGAATTGAGGAGATGATAGAGACTTTTGATCTAAAACGTTATCTGAAAGTTTCGCCTGATACTCTGCCACTTGGCTATAAACAGCGTTTGGCTCTGGCCTGTGCCCTGATGCATCGTCCCGCCGTACTGTTTCTCGACGAGCCTACCTCGGGGGTCGATCCCATTACCAGACGCGAGTTCTGGACCCATATAAACGGGTTGGTGCGAAAAGGGGTAACCGTTATGGTGACCACGCATTTTATGGATGAAGCTGAATATTGCGACCGCATTGCTCTTTTGTACCATGCCAAGGTGATTGCTTTGGATACCCCTGATCAGATTAAACTCGGGGCAGCGACAGATGGCCGCAAAATTGACAGTATGGAAGATGCCTTTATAGCGATGGTTGAAGCTGCTGATGTGCTTGAAGGAGATCTCCGATGAAATCCAGGGAAATGGTAAAATCTCATCACCTCAGACGCATATACAGCTTGATTCGCAAAGAAAGCCTGCAGGCGGTAAGGGATCCTTCCACTATTCTGATAGCCTTTCTCCTACCAGTAATTCTACTGTTTCTCTTTGCCTATGCTGTTTCGCTCGATGTCCGCCAGATTCGCATCGGTGTGGTGTTGGAGAGTGATACGCCTCAGGCGACGGAGCTTGCTGCAGCTTTTAACGCAACCTCATATTTTGCCGTCACTCCAGCACGGCACAGGAAAGAGATGGAAAAAATGGTGATGGCCGGTAAGCTCAGAGGGTTTATCGTCATTCCGCAGGAATTCGATGTGCGGTTATCTGCAAACAACCTTCCGGCTGCTACTATCCAGGTAATAACCGATGGAGTTTCTCCAAATACCGCAAATTTTATCTCTGGTTACGCTCAGGGAGTACTTCGCAACTGGAATGCTGCCAGATTGTCTCGAAATGGACAGGATAGCTCTCCGGTCATACGTCTTGAGTCTCGTTTCTGGTTCAATCCGGAAATTGAAAGTCGAAGATTTCTGGTTCCCGGGGCAATAGCGATTGTCATGACCATGATTGGAACGCTCCTCACTGCGCTGGTAATAGCTAGAGAGTGGGAGCGGGGCACCTATGAGGCTATTATTTCTACTCCCATTGGCAGAATCGAAATTTTGCTTGGTAAGCTGCTGCCCTATTTTGCCTTGGGGATGGGGGCTACCGTCTGCTGTACGATTCTTGCGACGACACTTTTCGATGTTCCGTTACGCGGATCCTGGTTCGCTCTTCTCAGTCTGAGTGCATGTTTCCTGGTTCCTGCACTTGGCCAGGGACTGATGATTTCAACATTGACCAAAAATCAGTTCGTTGCGGCTCAGGCGGCACTTTTCTCAGGTTTTCTACCGGCCTTCATGCTCTCTGGATTTCTCTATGAAATAAACAGTATGCCTTTTGTTTTGCAGATGATAACCAGGATTGTACCGGCGAGTTATTTTGTTGCTAATTTGCAAACCGTATTCCTCACTGGTGATATATGGCCTCAGTTTTTTCGGGGTATGGCGGCAATGCTTGCTGTCGGCGGGGTATTTTTTACCATAACTGCATTAAAGACCCACAAGAGGCTAGATGTATGACTCGATTGAGGGCGCAAATAATAAAAGAACTTCTCTGCCTTCTGCGTGATCCTAAAAGCAGGGTAATTCTTATAGTTCCTCCGCTGATGCAGCTGCTTATCTTCAGTTATGCTGCCACACTTGAGGTCAGTAATGTGGATATGGTTTTGTTCAATCAGGACAGCGGGCAGTGGTCCCATGAGGTTATTGCTCAGGTCTCGGCCAGCAGTTTCATCGGTTCAATTGAAACAGTGGCTGACCCAGACGAACTGAGCAGGGCAATTGATGAGAGAAAAGCAGTGATTGGTCTGCATTTTCAACCTGATTTTTCCCGTAATCTCTCCGCTGGTAAACCAGCGGCGATACAGATTCTTCTTGATGGCCGCAGAGCCAATACAGCACAGATAGCTCTAAGCTATTTGAATACAATTATTTCCAGAATAAATGAAGAGATCCAGCCATCTTTCACCGCTGTGATGCCCAAAGCGGAAATTCGTAACTGGTTCAATCCCAACCTGAACTACCAGTGGTTTATTGTCCCGGCTCTTGTCGGAACGCTTGCCATGACTTCATCACTGATTGTCTGTGCCCTTTCAATTGCCCGCGAACGTGAGCTGGGGACTTTTGATCAGTTGTTGGTATCGCCCGCCAAACCACTTGAAATCATCATCGGCAAAATGGTTCCGGCACTTATTGTCGGCAGCGGTCTCGGCTGTGTAATGATTGGTGCAGGCGTGTTTATTTTCAGCATACCCTTTACCGGCTCCCTGGCCCTGGTGTTTGTCAGCCTGGTTACCTTTATCCTCTCGGTGGTGGGAATAGGGCTGATGATTTCGTCTATTTGTACAACCCAGCAGCAGGCTATCCTGGGAACATTCTCCATTATTGTTCCTTTAATTCTGCTTTCGGGTTTTGCCACACCTGTAGAAAATATGCCCAGATTTTTGCAAATAGCAGCTGAGGCAAACCCGCTCAAACATTTTCTAATAATTGTGCAGGGCAGTTTCCTGAAAGGCCTCTCCGCCGAAATGGTATTCGCCAGTGTCTGGCCGATGCTTATTATCTTTTCGGTGACATTTTCCCTTGCCATTGTCTTTATAAAAGGACGTCTGCAATAAAAAGCAGTCATTTTTCAACCCAGCTAGCTTTTACATATTCTGTCTGGATATTTGTATAGCAGCAATCAAAAAACATACTTGTCAAATTTCCGGTAGCAGCTCTGTTCAGCCGGTGTTAGTTTTTATCTCAGCAACACAGAATTAAAAACATTCACCATGTATACAGAAGAAGGCTATCAATATGGAAAGTCAATCATTTCAGGAAAAATACGAGGCCATAAAACGGAAAGATTCCTCCTATGAAGGTCTATTTTTTACAGCGGTGAAGACCACAAAAATATTTTGCAGACCATCCTGTCGTGCCCGTACACCTAAATCTGAAAATGTAATTTTTTATCAAAGTACCCAGGAAGCGATTCAACATGGTTACAGGCCATGCAAGATTTGCAATCCAATGGAGAAGCTTGGAGAAACGCCGCCGTTTATTAACGCTGTCATAAGAGAACTTCAACAGGACCCTTATCTGCGGATCAAAGATCATGATTTAAAGGAGAGGGGAATTGATCCGGCACAGATACGCCGATGGTTTAAAAAACATCATAATATTACCTTTCATGGTTATCAGCGGATGCTCCGAATAAATAGTGCTTTTAACCGTATTAGAAATGGCGAGTCTGTGACCGATTCTGCTTTTGATTGTGGCTATGAGTCTTTGAGCGGATTTAATGAAAGCTATCGCTCCATATTCGGAGGGGCACCAACAGGAACGGATGAAAAAACTGTGATTAATATAGTCCGGTTTACCACTCCCTTAGGTCCCATGTTTGCCTGTGCGAGTGAGGCTGGGATCTGTCTGCTTGATTTCACCGACAGACGAATGCTTGAGACCGAGTTCAAGGATCTACAAAAGAGGCTCAACGCTGTTATTCTGCCAGGAGAAAATCGTCATCTTGATCATGTCCAAAAAGAACTGAATGAGTTCTTTTCCGGGAAAAGAGTTCGGTTTACCGTTCCTCTGGAAACTCCCGGAACAGAGTTTCAGCAATCGGTGTGGAGAATCCTCCAGGACATTCCCTATGGTGAAACCAGATCGTATAAGGAGCAGGCTGAAGCTCTTGGTAAACCAAAGGCCGTAAGAGCAGTGGCTTCTGCCAATGGTCATAACCGGATAAGCATTATTATTCCGTGCCACCGGGTAATTGGTTCGGACGGAAGCCTGACCGGTTATGGTGGTGGTCTTCACCGCAAACAATGGTTATTGGATTTTGAGAAAGCAAATTTGATGCATTAGCACAGCACCAATACTATTGCCCCTTAGAGAAGCGCCAATAAGAGGCATTTCTTTATGAGCCTGGCGCGCAGATCCGGCAGGCTCATCGAATATACCAAGCCAATCGAAAGAGTTCCTGGCACTGTTCACTGCATAACAAATAATGAGATTGAGGTAAGGGGCAAGTGCGGATGTTCTGCTCTATGGGCGGATATGTGCATATATTTTTTTTACCTATGTTATCGCAGCAACTCATCGCGTATTGCGATTGGACTTCAAACTCCATTTCCGGTAACTAACAGCAATGATGATCGGAACTTCTAATGTGTTGGAGTGAATGTATCAGGATATTTGCAGGAGCCACTTGCGCGGCGCTGTTCTGAACTGTCGTAAGCCATGGACGTAAGCACCAGCAATTTCTGCAGGTTGTTATCTTTAATTATCAAGGAGAGTGTTGTTATGAAAAAGAATTTTCGTACGCTGGCAGCCGCTGCTGCCCTTGCTGTATCCATTGTTGCTCCGGCATCTGTTTTTGCTGCTGAGCTGGAAGACAAGGTTGTGGTTTATTCGACCCACGGCGAAGACATGCTTGAGACTGTTGCCGATGCCTTCACCGCTGAGACTGGTGTGAAGGTGGATTTTATCAATCTTAAAGGTGCCCTCGCCGATCGCATTCGGGCAGAGAAAGCAAATCCACAGTCCGATGTCATGTACGGAGCACCTTCTTCTGTTTTTCTTGAGATGAAAGGAGAAGGACTCTTTGATGCCTTTGCTCCCACCTGGGCCGGCAAGATTGATCCGCTGTTCAAAGACAGTGAATCCTATTGGTTCGGCACCATTCAGACGCCAGTGATGATGTTTTACAATACGGAAATGCTCAGTTCTGAAAAAGCGCCTAAAGACTGGTTTGACCTGACAGCCCCACAGTATAAGAACTCCCTGGTTTTTAGAAATGCACTCTCTTCTTCGGCCCGTGCAACCTATTCTGCCCTTCTGCAGCAGTTTGAGCAGAAGGGAGATCTGCAAGGTGGCTGGCAGTACCTCAAGGACCTTGATACAAATACTAAAAATTATTATGGTTCAGGTTCCATGCTGTTTCAGGCTGTGGGACGAAAAGAAGCCGCGGTCTCTTTCATGGTGCTGAATTCCATCATCGATAATAAAATAAAGAATAAGATGCCGCTGGAAGTGATTGATGCAGCAAGCGGTTCACCGGTTATTACTGACGGTATTGCTCTTATACATGGGGCCAAGCATCCGGAAGCGGGCAAAGCCTTCATCGAGTTTGCAGGAAGCGCAAAAATGCAGGCTGCGCTGGCGAAGAAGTTCAACCGTCTGCCCACTCATCCCGAGGCGCTGGCAGATTCTCCCGAGTGGATGGCTCAGACCACCTTCAAGGTAATGAATGTTGACTGGCAGAATCTTGCATCCAAGCAGTCCGCTTGGATGCAGCAGTGGGATGCTGAAGTAAAAGACAGCGCTAAAGATGCACAGAAAAAGTAACAACACGTAAACAGAGGAGACAGGTGTGGGCAGGGTAGTACTTCGGGATGTGGCAAAACTCTATAATTCCACCACTGCCTGCACCGGCATTAATCTGGAGATCGAGGAAGGTGAGTTTTTTACCTTTCTTGGTCCCTCCGGCTGCGGCAAAACCACCATTCTGCGCTTGATAGCCGGTTTCATCAAGCCGGACCGGGGGACCATCCATCTGGGTGAACAGGATATCACCCGTCTTGCTCCGGAAGACCGCAATGTGGGTATGGTCTTTCAGAACTTTGCCCTCTTTCCCTTTCTTACCGTGGGTGAAAATATCGATTATGGTTTGAAGGTGAAAAAGCTCAGTCGCAGTCGCATTCGTGTCACACGGGATCGGATGCTTGCATTGGTGGGACTTGAGGGCCATGGTGACCGGAAAATAGACGAACTTTCCGGAGGAGAACAACAGCGGGTGGCACTGGCAAGATCACTTGCCGTGGAGCCCAGGGTACTGCTTCTTGACGAACCGCTGTCCAACCTCGACGCCCGGCTGCGAGATTCCATGCGCGCAGAACTCAAACGTATGCAGCAACAGCTTGGAATCACAACTATCTTTGTTACTCATGACCAGACAGAGGCCATGACCATGTCAGACAGGATTGCTGTCTTTCATAAAGGCAGATGTCTCCAGGTCGGTCAGCCCGCAGATATTTACAATGCACCGGCCAATTCCTTTGTCGCCGGCTTTGTGGGGGAGACGAACCTCTTTCATGTACATCTTACGGATGGCCGTTATATTCTGCCAAACAATCAGGTTCTCGGCTCAGACCTGCCTTCCGGCGGTCGTTTTGTGTCGATCAGGCCGCAGCATATTCACATGGATGTGAAGGCTGGTTATGAGAATTGTCTGTTTTCCGGGATAATAAAAGAGATTGTCTATAATGGCCTGTTCAGTGATTATGTGGTGGACGTGCAAGGACTCCTTTTCAAGGTAACCAGATTCAATGACAGCGGCAGGGCCGTATCCTTTGCATTACACCAGCGGGTGCAGCTCAGTTTCTCCTCCGCCGATATTTCCATATTGGAGCAGTAGGTGGGGTTCGGTTCCTTTTCCCGGCGCAAGCTGCTGCAGATTGGGGGGCTGCTGGTGTTGCTGTTTTTTCTTATTGGTTACATCCTTTTTCCTGCATTGCGTACCGTTGAAATCAGTCTCTTTTCCTCGGGGAGTTTTTCTTCAAATCACTACATCCATTTGCTGACCGATGCAAGCGGCCGTCAGCCCCTGATACACTCCATTGTTCTCGGATTATTGTCGGTAGTAATATGCGGTGGCATGGGAATAGTACTTGCCTTCCTTGTTCATTTTTTTGATTTTCCCGGTCGTACCATTGTTGACAAGCTTCTGCTGCTGCCCATGGTGATGCCGGGCATTATCATTGTGTTTGCCTTTGTCCAGCTATACGGTGAAAGCGGAATGGTTACCAAAGCGGTGCAATTGCTTTTTCGGTTCGATACTGCGCCCTTTGTTCTGTCGGGTCTGCCGGGGATTCTGATGATCCATGCCTACACCCAGTATGTATATTTTTATATTGTCGTTTCCATTGCCATCAGACACATCGACATGTCTGCTGTTGAGAGTGCACGAATTCTGGGGGCGACACGAAGAAGGGTGTTTTTCACCGTTATTCTGCCGTTTCTGCGGCCGGCCATGATTGCCGGATGTGCCATGACCTTTATCTCAGGGGCAGGATCTTTTACGGCTCCTTCAATTATTGGCGGCGGATATAAGGTACTCACCACCCAGATTCTGTTGTCCAAGGCCAATAATTACATGGATGTTGCCGCCACCCAGGTGACGGTCCTGACCTGTATTTCCATCGTTTTTTTTCTGCTCTTCCGCTATTACGAGAACAGAAGCAGGTATACAGCCTCGGCAAAAGGCAGCGGGTTTGTTCCCATTCATATTAAAAACAGGTGGCTGCGTTCTTTCCTGACGTGTATCGGTGTAGGTATTGTCTTTACGGTGCTGTTGCCCATTCTGACCATCATCCTGGTCTCTTTTGTCCCGTCAAGCTGGTGGATGGTGCATTACTTTCCCAGAACTTTCAGTCTGGAAAATTACCAGGCTATTTTCACCAGTTCGCGTAAGATGCAGCCGTTCTTCAACTCTATGGTCATGTCCCTGATTGCAGCCGTAATCGGTATTGGTGTGGGGGTGCCGGCATCCTTTATCATTGAAAAGGTGAAGAGCAGGGTCCGTTTTCTGGTGGAATTTCTGGTGATGCTGCCCTGGGCAATTCCTTGCAGTGCAGTAGCCATCAATATTATCAACGGCTTTAATCAACCGTCTGTATTTTCCTTCAAACAGATTCTGGTGGGTACTTCCATCCTGCTGCCCATTGGCTATCTTCTCCGTTCTCTTCCCATTCTGGTGAAAACGCTGAATGTCTCGTTTCAAAACCTCAACGATGTGTACATTGAGGCGTCCCGCAGCCTCGGTGCCTCGGGGTACAGAACCTGGCGTAAGGTGGCGGCACCAATGCTGTTTCCAGGTATCCTGGCCGCTTTCCTTCTGGTTTTTATTCGTTCGATGGGCGAATATACTGTCTCTGTTTTTTTGTATAATGCGTCCAATAAACCCATGTCCATCGCCATGGTCAACGGGGTGTTTGAGTATGAAATCGGCATTGCCATGGCCTATGGTAGCCTGCTTGTCCTGCTCACTTTCGTGTTCAGTCAGATTTTGACAAGAATTCTCTCCCGTTCAGTGCAATAGACGAGAAGTTCTTTTTAGTTTGCGCTACGTGGATAGCGATTATGGAAGGTAAGTCAAATTTTGAAAAAAGTCATATAATCATATATCCTTTAAAATCCCAGCATCCGATTTTGATGAATATAGAATAAAGGTTAAAAAGTTTGGCTTGGATATCATTGAAGAACGGGATTGTATTGATGGAGAGGCTCGTTCGGTCTATTTTAAGATTATGACAATCATTTATTTGAGTTGCTTCCCGGAACATTATCTGAGCGACGTTCATATTACAAAAGAAAAGTCTTGCGCTAAGCTATTTCTATAGACTCGTTATACAAATGAAAAATAAGAATACTCATTTCATCATGAACTCATTTAAAATAAGGAATACTGAACAACATGAACTGAATGAAATACTAGTCATATACAACTCTGCCCGTTTGTTCATGATCGAAAAAGGAAATCCAAATCAATGGCTCGAAGGTTATCCCCAAAAAGAAATTATTTTATCGGATATTAAAAACAGTCAACACTTCGTTTGCATAGAAAATCATAAGATTGTTGGCTGCTTTGCTCTTATTGAGGGGGAGGATCCTACCTATCAAAAAATAGAAAACGGAAAGTGGCTAAACAACTTGCCATATGCAACTCTTCATCGTTTAGCAGTTCTCGAACATGGCAAAGGAATTGGTTCTTTCTGCGTTAAATGGTGCCTTAGCCAATTTCAAAACATCAGAGCAGATACCCATGAAAATAACACATCAACACAAAAACTCCTTGCCAAGAATGGTTTTAGTTATTGTGGAAAAATATTTAATCGCTGGGGAGATGAAAGAGTAGCATATCAAAAATCATAGCCCAGGAAACAGTATGATAAAAATAATATGTAATCGTGAGAGGGAAGAGATCCTCGATCTCACCCATGGTTGAACAAGTCTGGGGGGGGGAATAAGAAAATATCTATTCCAGAGGATTTTGCCGGAAGTACAATTGAAAGTTTATGAGCAACAAGAAAGTTCAGCTTTCATCCATGTTGATCGGCCTTCATTTTTCCGGGGCGGTTGGCTGGATAGTTTCACTAAAATTAGCAAAGCGCAGGGGGCTGAATTTTTTTCATTGCATCTTCTCCGGGAGAATTGATTTTTTTTTGCTGCTTCATTTCAGGTGGTTGAATCTACAGATGTGTCGTTTTGAAAATCATTTTGTTCCCGGTTCAAACAAAAAAAAATTCAGTCCCCTCTCTCCTTGAAAATAGTGAAACTCTAAACTTCAATATAATTAATACATGAATGGTTTCATGAAATATTCTGATTTAGAAACGGTAACCACAGGTCGCGGTAAAGGTAAAACCGTTTAGATTATCTGTGAGAAGCACAGGAACGGTGCCGACGGAATTGTTGATATCAACATCATCGGTCCATCGATACATCCCCTCGAAACCGACGAAGATTCGATCGGTTACATCGAAATTACCGCCGGCCACCAGATGGAGACCGAAGACGAAATCGTCGTCATCCGTGTCAAAGCTGCCTAATAAAGCGGTCTCGATCTCGGACTCCAGGGTAACGGAATAGCCACCGACTCCCACTCCGGTATACAAGGCGAGGCGGTCCAGGGGAACCTCAACTTTCACGGTGCCCATGACAACCCCGATATCGAGGGAGTCTTCAGTGTTATAAGCACCGGCAAGTATGGTGGAACCGTAGGTGGTGTCCCGATCGGAATGAAAATAGCCCAACGTCCCCTCAACCACCAGATACTGACTCAGGTAGCGGCCGTACGTGGCGCTGAAATTGGCACCGGCATCGTAACCGTCATCATCCAGGTTGCTGCTGAAACTATTAATTCCCAGCCCGATCCTGCCGTAGTTTGCATACGTATCGGATGAGGCAGCCGCACCGGTCACGTTAGGTCCGATCAGAACCATTCCGGCGAATAAAGCGACTGTACAGAATTTCTTGTTTCGAATCATGCTGTTCTCCTTTTAATGTTTGTAATTTAAAGTAGTTCAATGTACCAATTTGTCTCACTTGACGAGATACCCTCGAAAAGCGTCTGATTCTCAGATGGTTTTATTTGCTGCCCTGTATTACTAAAATGTTACCAGTCGTTCTGTATTCAGCAGACAGACCGACTTGATTGAAAATATTTTGGTGGTCGGTGATGTTTCTTGATATCAATTTGCCGCTGTTTGCCAGTGCCTCATAATATTTGTCAGCGAATCGGCCGGCTCTTACAAGTGTCGTAAAATACATGTTGCCGTTTGTGGCTAATATGTTTTTTAACCGTTTGAGCAGAAATCCCGTGTCGTCAAGACAATGAAGCAGGTTTTCCGAGAGAATGGTTGTGAACACATTTTCTTTAAATGGAAGTTGAAGGGCGTTGGCATGAAGAAATGTCATATTCTCCGGAACATTACCGGATCGTTTTGTTAACGTTGCCTTGGCCATTCGAAGCATTTTTATAGATTGATCCATCAAAACCACCGGGCGCCCGGTATGCTGACCATAAACTTTTGCAGTAAAGGCGAGAGAACCACACCCCAGATCCAGGATATATCCGGTTTGAGAAGAACGCAATGCCTGGTCGGCTAGTTGGGCGAACATTTTTACTGAATAACCCCAAATGAGACGATTATACAGAGGATTGCAGGCAATCAAGTCATACAGAAAACCAAATTGAGTATCATACTCACTGCCTGATTCATTGTCTGGAAAAACAGAATATATATTGGGCTCAACCTCTCTCAGCACTGCATCTTCCACCAAAGTTGCAGAGAGATCATTCTCAGTGAGTTTTTGCATGTCTGTTCTCCTCAACTATGCTTATTGGCGTTTTTGTGAAAATACTTTTCAATCATATTTCCAACTGTTTCTGCTTCTGTATCGACATTGAATGTTTGCTTTTTGAGGGCCATCACAAGCATTGAAAAATAGAAGCAACCATATGCTTGAGTTGAGGCAATTACATCGGTATCCGTTGCAAGTTCTTCTCTTTTTATCGCCATCAAAATCAGCTCTGAGATTTTTTCCAGAAAAGCTTCGAGCTGCTTATCAAGAATTCTTCCATATTCTCCTTTCAGAAAAAGCGATTCCCCTATCAGGGTTTTGGAAAATTCGGGATTATTCGCATAAAAGCTATAAATGTATTTTGTAATATGAACGAGTTGACTTTTGATTTCTGATTTAGGAATCGTCTTAAAAGCTTCGATTATTATACTTCCCAGGTCATCCTGATACGCCTTTACTAATAAGGATGGCTTGTCGGGAAAGTGTTTGAAAATAGTACCCAGACCGACTCCTGCTTTTTGTGCGAGGGTCCGCATGGTCGTATTGTCATAGCCTCTTTCCGCAAACAATTTATAAGCTGTATTCAAGATAAGCTCCTGTGTATTTTCTTTCTGTCGTTGTCGATGGGTTTTTTTCTCGTTAGACACAACTATCCCCTTCTTGAAAATGAACACGTTCTTTTAGTGAACACGTTCACTCAATAACTAAAAAAAGCTTTATTGTCAATATATTTTGTATCTGCGCTGTCTCGGGAATCTATGCATAAATACAGATAAATAAAGGATCTGAGAACCTTTCTGTGTTATTATGAATTTGCGTAAAAACAACGAAAAGCTGGGAGTTAGGCCTTGTGTTTTGCTGTGACTAGTTCAATGAGACACAGAACATTTACAAAGAGGGTTTTCGAGGCAAAAGACAGGCCAACCAATCTTGCACAATGCCATTTCCTCTCTGTATTTTTCCTGAAAAAAAGAGGGCGGTCATGCTATTTATGTTCACAAGAGTATTCCAGGAACGCTTCTTCTTTTAAATACTGTAAGGGCAGGATTAGTAGGAAACTTTCATTGAATTTCCAGGCTATATGGCAGAATCATCAAGTCACATATACATCCTAAAGGACTTGAATGGTTCTGCAGGGAAGGCTTAAAGGCTGCAACACCCATTTCAGATCTCACAGCATCAGAAGCGGTTGAGTAATTATTGAAGGAGTATTATGGGGCAAGTAATAGTGGAACTTCGGATGACCTTAACCCCGAGAATGTAAAAAAGTCGCTTGTACAACAATGTATAAATATGTTCGGTTCTAAAAAAACAGAGAGATGTCTGAGTAGGTGATAAAGGTTGAAAGCGTGCTCCTGTGCTGGCACTTCATGTTGAGCAATTGCCGCTTAACATGAAGTGTTAAGGCCTGAACTTATATGCAACAAAGATCAATCAACAATGAGTTGCAAAAGAATAAAAGTATTACCCATAGTTACGTCTGCTCCACACTCTTATGTTCTTCCGGTATTAACGCGTAGCACTAGCTATCCTTTGGCAACCGTCAATAGTTCTGCAACGGAATAGATGGAATTGGCGAATGTTAGTGGTGACAATTGCTCCCGCCGCCGCAGGCTTGATCATCATTCATTACAGAGAGTTTTCCTTCTTCAAAAGCTGCTGCAACATCACGTACCAGGGCATATTCACTTTTTGGTGCAAAATAGACGGTCATACCAATCTCCGAACAAATTGCCAAAGGAGTTGCACCCATGCCACCGACAATCATTTTTTTAACGCCGGCATCGGCTAATGCTCTAACAGGAACCATGCATCCACCAGAGCCGTGAGCAATATTTTCATGGGTACTTACATTTACAATTTTGTCATCTTCAATCTCAAGAAGAGTAAATATCTCGGAATGGCCAAAATGATCAGAACGGCTAGCCTCCATTCCGCCAGGGTTATTAGAAGGTACGGCAACTTTATAGGACGACATGATTTTCACCTTTTAAGAATTTGTAATTATTAATTTTCACAACCTCATTTTCATGAAATATCAGGGGATACAACCCAGCAATAATTCAAAAGACTTGGTAATGATCCGCCTCTGTTTATGTGCATATGCTATATTAGTCAGGTGCTTATCCCGTGTCAAGGTGGAATTTAAATGTTAAGTAAAATTACACTCATTGCGTGATCAGATTATACAAAAAGGGTATGGGACTGCTGCAGATTTTCCACCTTGCAGATTGTTTCAATACTCAAAGTCACTTCGGTCGTATATGAGAAATGTGGGTTAAGAGCGGGGGGCTGTGCGAACACATGGTGATTTGCTGGTGACCGTGTTTTCAGAAAAGATTATTGCTCTGATTGTATCACCAGTGCTTCCTTAATCGCTTTACCCAACGATTTAATGGTATATGGTTTGCGAAGAAAACTGGTGGCTCCAAGACGAAGCACACGGTTAACATCTTCATTCTTGGCAAAACCACTTGCGATAATTGCCCGCTGACCAGGGCGGAATTTAAGAACCTCCTCATAAGTTTGGCAGCCATTTATACCAGGTTCCATTATCATATCAAGAATAAGAAGATCGACTTTGTGGTGATGCAGGTACTCAATTGCTTCTTCCCCAGAGTCCTTGGCTATTACCTGATAGCCCAACGAGAGAAGCATTGTCTCGGAAATGTCCAGCAAGAGTTTTTCATCATCCACCACCATAATAGTCTCCTGATTGCCCAAAATATGCTCAAGAGAAATTTCTGTCCGTTGTTCCGGTGGCAATTGAGTGGTAGCCGGGAAAAAAAGCTCAAATGTTGTCCCCTCACTACTTGAGTTGACCCGGATGAAGCCTCCATGCTCTTGAACCGTATTCCAGACCACAGTAAGACCTAGACCTGTCCCGCTCGAGCCCATTCTCTTGCGGCTGTAGAATGGTTCAAAGATATGAGTTAAATGTTCATCGGCAATACCTTCGCCATTATCTTCTACCCTGACAACAGCATACCTTCCTTTGGTCAGCACATACGTGCCATTCTGCTCATCTTGCGTTACTTCCTGCGAGCGGGTAGTGATTCGTAAGAACCCGGAATTGTTGATAGCCTCAGCTCCATTAATAACAAGGTTCATAAAACATTTTTTCACATGTGAAACAGAGCAGGCGATATTATCCAGACTGTCGTCAAGATCCAGTTGAAAGGTAATATTGGGATGGATAGACTTCAATCTTTTGAACTCCAGACTATCGAGAAATTGACAAATAATCTCGTTGGGACTTATGACTTCACAGGGATTGGCAGAGCTTCTGGCAATAGTGAGCAGATCAGCAACAACTTCAGCCGCCCTTCGCCCTGACTCTCTGATGTTTTCCAGCGGCTGACGCAGGTTGCTTTCCTCCGGCAGTGTGGACAGGAGTATATCTGGATAGCCAACCACTCCTGCCAATATGTTGTTTAGATCATGGGCAACGCCTCCCGCCATCAGGCCGATGGCCTCCATTTTCATGGACTGATGGAGTCGGGATTCCAGGCGCAATTGTTCCTCCTGTGCTTTTTTCCGCTCCCGAATTTCATGGTTGAGCTGGGCAATGACCGCTTGCCGTTTTTCATTTTCCCGGTGTGCCTCCTGGACCATTGCCTGCAGGCGTCCCATTGCTTTGTTATAGCCGTCTTGTGTCTGGGTGAAAAATTGATTATTGTAAGTCAATTCCGCGATCACCGCAGTTTTCTTTTCATTCTCCTGGTCATTTTTTTCTAGTATACCCATTAAACAAACGGAAAGGTGTTGTAATAATCCCAGATATTCTGGCGGTACGTTGAGATGCCAGAGTTGAGGAGTAAACTCAACATGAGAAAAAGAATGTCCAGGGCTTATCACCAGCCCTTTTACCCGTTTACGGAAATCTGCAAGCAGGGCAAAAGCATCCTCAGGTTCGGAAACTAATAGAGCGATATGACCTGTTAGCAGTTCACGTTTGCTTGGAGTTCGATAGACAAAACCAGGTGGCGGATTTTTCACCAGGGAAAAAAGCCCACTCATCTTTCTTGCTCCCCAAGAACAAACACCACATAGGTCATGTTATGAAAAAGTGACTGTGAGTAGCCTTCATCTGTTTTTATCGGGCCTATCTCACCCAGTGAGGGAAAACCTGCAATTGCTCCGGGAATCTTCCGTGCTGCAGATAACGTCGAAATTTCTAGACTATTATTGTTGCCCAGCAAGTGTTTTCTCCCAGCACAGCTGATGACAACTGCTGATGTTGGTTGGAATGGCAGTTGGTCAATTCCCGCAGCAACATTTTGAACTTCGGCTATTATCTCCTCTGGGTTTGTTAGACAGAGCTGAACTTTTTCTCCCTCGGCAATACCGCCAAAAAGTTTGATTTCGGTATCTTGCTCTGGATTCGTTGACAACAGCAGGGAACGATGCCGCATTATTTGAGGATTGTCCGGATTCATCACATTGACAGTAATAATACCGGTGTCCAGGTATTCTAAAGGTTTACCCATTGCCTCTTCAACAAAATGCATGGCCGGAAGATTATTAATGGTTTGTATGGTGGTTGCTTGACATTGAGTTATGGTACCTATCTTACCCTCTGGTTTCATATTATGCGCAGTGAAGATTGCAAAAGGAAAGTTACCGGATAAAGCGAGCATAACCACAGTGTCAGTTACTACATGCCGGTTTGCATAGACAAAACAGTTTTTCATTTCATAGTTGTCACTTGCCATACCTCCTATCACCGGAATATCGGAGAAATCAGCAATAGCCCGCATTATCTCGGATGCATCTGTACGGAAATCGCAAAATAAAAAACAGGCTTTTGACTCGGGGCAGGCTTGTCTTAGCCGCTTGAAACAGCGAATAGTAGTTTCATAGGGAGCGAGCCCAACGCCTTTCTCCATGTCTAGCTGCCAGTGGATAGCTCCTTCGCTATTAATTGCCAGGGCCGAAACCCCGATATTGGCTACCATCTCACGCTCATAAAAGCCATCACCGGTACAGCCGATAATGAGAAGTTTTTCAGAGCCAATTACATCATATATGGCATCTGTCAGTTCTGCTGAGCCGTTGTAATGGATAGAAGGAAACAGAAAAATAATTTCAGGTTTCACCTCCTGCAAAGCTTCAGCTATCTCTATGCCTGCCCGGTAGGGATCCATATTCTGGGAGAAAGTGGATTTGCTTGTCATGGTTTCTAAATTTTTAAAAGGGATGATGAGAAAGGACTGTAAACCATATTATACTATGTCTGTTCCATTGATTACCAGCTGCTTTTTCTGAACGCTTCCCATGGGGAAAACTTGCGTAGATTCCTGATGATGGCTTTTCATGGCAGACCCTCATTTTTATCCAGATTGTGGTATCGGGAATGAGTTGTAACAGAACATTTGTGTGCCATAAAAGTAAAGTATTTTTGCGAAACGAGTCGCCAGGGATGGCAGCCAACGAACTGGAATCATAATTATCCCATTGCGAGGGTTACATGGGACACATTATTGTAACAAGTTGAGATTGCCTCAAAAAAGCACGCCACGATTAGAGCCCTGATTGAAGCGAACAATGCAATAGGAAAAGTCTGGAAAAATCAACAGAAAAAAGCTAGAGTATCTGGAATTAATAGGAAAAAGGCAGATGTGCGAAGATATTCAGGTGTCACAAAATAGTAACATCTATCTCCCATGTGCCTGAAGTAGTTTCATTCTATCATCTAGGAAGAGGTAAACAATGAACAGAAAACTATCTTTGCTCACATTCATGGCGGTATCGCTGGCAATGCTGCTGTGCAGCGGTTGCGGACTCAAGTATACCCTGAAAGATCCGACGTTATCGACAATCGGGTACTCATCGCAAAATACCCAGCAAATAACCATTCAGGTTGTCGATAAACGAGTCGGTGAAGATAGGTATTTTGCCTATGGGAAAATTGGCCTTGGTACCTCACTCCGTGATCTTTCGGATATACTAAAGTTTGATAATATTGCCGAGCCAGTGAGCTATTTCGCAGAGCAACTTGAAGATGAGCTGGAGCATAGAGGGATTTCAGCAAAGGTTACCAGCGGTGAGGTACAAAACCCGGATGCAGCGCTTGAGGTCAGGCGATATCAAATAGTTAATTATAGAGCATCTGGTTTTTCACCGTGGGAAGCAGGACATGTATTTGATGGTTTACTGAGCTATGGTGGGAAAAAGAAACGTATAACTGCTTATATGTATAACGGCAAAACGCCGGTTTGGAGTATGGATGAAATCCAGGATCCCTGTTTTGATATCCCTGCGTCCATTTTGATTCAGGATATTGCTTCAAAAATCAACATGGCGCTTTTTGACCTCAAATCACCTGATACAGAGATAGACCGTCTCGTTGCCGAGATAGATATGGAAATGGACAAGAAGCCAGAGGAAGGGCCTTTCTGGAAGGTTCTTGAGTTAGGATACACCAACAACCCCAATGCAATAACCCCATTGAAAAAGTATGCGAAAGTGGGCGACCCTTTTTTCAAATCGTGCGCTATCTCTGCGCTTGGGATAATAGGCACTAAAAAAGATTTCAATTTCGTCAGGCAGCTCTTTGAGGAGACGCTCTATAATGAAAAATATATGGCAGTAAAAGCTATGGGCGATATCGGCGGAGATGAAGCGAAGATCATGATAAATAAAGCGAGAAACTCGACAATTTATGAAGGTGAGGGGGGCTTGAAGACAGTTGTTGACCTCTATCTGCAATGAGAAAGGAGAATATGGTGGGTGCGAGAGGTGCTTTATAGTCCAAACAATATACAGCTGACCTCTCTTCCATAGGCCTATGATGAAAAGGATGATATTGTTTTATACCTGGCGATACCATCCTTTTGCAAAGTAATGTTAGACTACCGCACATGACTTGTATCTATTGACCATTGACACTTTTCATAAGGTGGATAATAACCATTAAAGATTTTCCCAAACAGCAGAGGGAGTTCGGAATGACTGCTTTTTTCGAGACAGGTTTATGGTGACCGACTATTCTCGGACTGAATGAACATACCATCTGTTGCAAAATTGTTTCCGCTATGCATCTAAGGAGGAGAGATGGACAGAAAAACGTTCTTGCGTGGTATTGCTGTGCAGGCCTGCCTGCTTTGTTGTTCTCTTGGATTTGCGATCCCAAGCGTAGCGGAGCCCATAATTGTTGACCACACCTGTACCGATATAACTGCTTTGCCAGAGGCTGCCATTGTCCAGGCCAAACAACAGCTGCATATTGCTTACGGGCACACTTCCCATGGCAGCCAATTGACAACGGGAATGGCAGGTCTTGTAGCCTTTGCCAATGGCGGTGGTCTTGGGCTGGCTTTGGCTGAAAATATCTTTGCCTGGAATAATGGCGGAATCGATGGAGCCCTGGATTTGCATGATGAAGCAATGGGTGGAGATGTTGGCTATTGGCCAAGTTGGTATAACAATACTGTTGCGTATTTGGATAATCCGGCTAACGCAGATGTGAATGTTATTATCTGGTCGTGGTGCGGGCAGGTTGACGATAAATATTCAGCTGGTACCCTTCAAAGTGAGTATTTAGATCCCATGTCCAACCTTGAGGCTTTATACCCCAATGTCCGTTTTGTCTATATGACCGGGCATGTGGATATCTGGGATGATGCAGATAATAAGGCTGCTAATCAGATGATTAGGGACTACGTCATTGCCAACGATAAAATATTATACGATTTCAATGACATTGAACATTTTGATCCGGACGGCAACTATTATGAATATGTTCATGATAATTGCAATTATTATGATGGTCCGTTGAATGGCGGTACGCTTTTGGGCAACTGGGCTACAGAATGGCAGGGAACTCATGTCGAGGGAGAAGACTGGTATACCTGCACCTCTGCTCACAGTCAGCCTCTTAACGCAAACCTTAAAGCCTATGCAGCCTGGTATTTATGGGCTCGCCTTGGTGGCTGGTCACCGGAAAGCCCAGCCGCAGGTGTTATAATTAACGAAACAGATGAATCTACCTTTGTCGCTGAAGGGGGAGAGACCGATAGCTATACTGTCGTCCTCAACTCTCAGCCATCCGGTGATGTTGTGATCACAATTACTCCAGATGAACAACTCGACATTGGCCAAGGAGACGGAGCTCCAGCAGAGCTTACTTTTACCGCTGATAACTGGGATGTTCCCCAAACTGTTGTCGTTCTCGCCGTTGATGATAGATTGTACGAAGGGCCGCATTCCGTGACGATAACGCATTTGGTGGCGAGTGATGATCCGAACTATGCTGATATTGTTCTTCAACCTCTCACTGTTTCTATAACTGATAATGACAGTCGCAGTTGGATGTCCATAGGCGGGATTCTCCAGCTATTAATAAGTGATGTTCAGGAGAGTGAATAAGATGATGAGGGAAAGTGTGTTTCCTTGAAAGCAGACGTCTCAATTTATAACCTGCCAGAAAAACAGTGACCAGCACTTTATATTTTTATTTCTTTCAACAGCATGCGGATCTTGGTTTCGGTGCTTGGCGAAGTAGTAAGATCAAGGGCTGTCAGCAGGTGCTGGTAGGCTGCCGTCGGATATCCCTCCCGCAGTCGGACTCTGCCGAGCTCATAGTAGATTTCCGGGGTCAATGGTGATTTTTTATGGGCGGAGAGCGCTATCTTCAGCATTTTTGCAGCAGGTGTTGAGAAGCCATGTCTTTCCAGAGTCCTTGCACTTAATAGAATCTCCTGGGGGCTGAGGGCCCGGATTGCATTTGTATCTGCATTCTCAAGTGCTTCCAGGAGAATGTCAATGTCGCTGGATGACAGGGCCTCCCTGGTTGTGGTCGGTCGAGTTCGTTGGGCGGTCCCATCTGACCTATTTGCCGCTGTTTTATAACGTCCAGGAATTTTTCCACTCCTTTGAAAGGGTAATTGCCAATCGAAAAACTCACCAAGAACGGCAATACCCAGACCGCCGAAGAAGCCTCCTAGGTGCGCTCCGTAAGCAACACCTCCGCCGGTTTGAAATAGTACCGGTAAGAGATTATCAATAAGAACAAAAAATCCCAGGACAATGCGTGCCGGGATCCGCACAACACCAAGGTAAATTGGAAAGAGGAGAATGAATACTTTGATTTTATTTCTTGGAAACATAAAGAAATAAAAACCAAGTACTCCGGATATCGCACCAGATGCGCCTACCAGAGGCGCTGGCGAGTTTCCAGCGAGCAGAGCGAAGCTTAGAGTGGCGATTACCCCGGTTATGAGATACATCAGAATGAACTTTACTCTTCCCAGTTGATGTTCAACATTGTCTCCGTAAATATAGAGAAAAAGCATGTTTCCAGCCAGATGCATGAAGCTGCCGTGGAGAAACATTGAGGAAAAGAGATTGGGGATACTGGGACTCGCAGGTTTGTAACCATATTGAAAGAGAAGCAGGTCATTGAGGGTTATATGCGAAATGATCGCCTGTATCTGGTTTCCTGAAAAGCCGCGAGCGGCAAGCATTTGTACATATTCCAGGAGCAGTGGACTGGAGGTTTCTGGAAACTTGCTGCTGAGAGGCATGCAAATAAGAATGTACACCGCAACATTGATTGCTATAAGTCCCCAGGTTGCGAAAGGGGTAAAGCGCTCAGGATTGGGGGTGTCTCCGATGGGTAAAAACAACGCAAGCTCCTTTTTTTATAAAACACCACTTCTGGAAAGGGGTGTTATTCCACAAAACGGAATGAGTTTAGTCTGTTTTGAATTCATCTTCAGACCTGTTTTTACTATGGTATGTACGCCATGACAATTTTAAAAGGCTTCAACGTGCTCAATCAGATTCTACCAAAATTAGTAATATGAAGGTCGCTTGGCTGCAAGTACTTGCACCTGTTTCCAGGCTTCTTATCCGAGCAGTTGTCTCTGCGTACTTTTGAAGGTGCGCTGGTCGGATGTAATTCGTGGTCAGCATGTCTGTTCGTTACAATTACTTTGTCAGTGCTCCTATTGCAAAACAGGCTGAAAAAAAGAAAATAGATGCGTTAACCTGTTGGCGATTATGGCGTTTATTTCTTATCTTATTGCTTGATTTTGACTGTTTAAAACTTAGTTTGGCTTATATTGGTTTAAATTTTTATTTCCAAGTGGAGGAATAAATGACCAAAAAAATCGTAAGTTTTGCAATTATACTGTTCATCGCAGCATTTGCATTATCAAATATCCCTGGAAGCTTGGCTGACGCCAGAGCCGACGACGGCTTTAAAGGCTGGGAAAAGGGGTCTGTCTACAATAACAAATATGATCCGAAAGAAAGAGACTCCTTAAGGGGGAGAGTTGTAGAGTTTAAAACGGTTACCCCATTGCCGGGGATGGCTCCTGGAACGGCTTTTGTCCTCCAGGAATCAGAGGATGATAAGATTCTTGTTCATCTCTGTCCGGAGGCTTTTGCTTCTGCAAATGATATCGGTATCAGAAGGGGAGATAAGGTCAAGGTGAAAGGCAGTTGGGTGGAGATAGATGGAGAAGATGTCTTTATAGCTGCCAAGGTGAAAATGGGCGATCATTTCGAGTTCAAGGTTCGATTGACCAGCGACGGTACACCATTCTGGACCATGAGCCCGGAGCAACTTGAAGAAGAGAGGAAGAAGGAATAACGGCGACTCTTGAGAAGAGAGTCCGGAAACACCTTGCCAGATTTACCTGAAGATTATTGATAAAACTATCTTGATAATCAAGTAACTTATCCACTCTGGTGAGCGACAGAGTCCGGGGTGGGGCTAAAAAGAGTAGCCGCAGGGTATCATGAACACATGCGGCTCAGTCGCTTTAGGAAATATGCTATGAGTATCTTGTCAAATATTGGCGTTGCCGGTCTTGCCGTGATGGGAGAGAACCTTGTTCTAAATATGGAGAGCAAAGGTTTTACAGTCTCTATTTTTAATCGAACGATCTCCAAGGTTGACAACTTCGTAAGTGGACGTGCTGCTGGCAAGAATATTAGAGGGTTTCATACCGTTAAAGAGCTCGTTGCCTCCCTCGAACGCCCTCGTAAGGTTATGATGATGGTGAAAGCTGGCAGTGTGGTAGATGACTTTATCGAACAGCTGCTACCCTATCTTGAGCGGGGGGATATTGTTATTGACGGAGGAAACTCCAACTACCGTGATACCCAGCGCCGTGTAGCGTATTTGGAGGAGAAGGGTTTGTTCTTTATTGGCACCGGAGTCTCGGGAGGTGAAGAAGGTGCTCTTAAGGGTCCGTCCATTATGCCTGGAGGTTCCAGGGCTGCCTGGGAAAATGTTGAGTCGATTCTTGTTCCTATTTCTGCAAAGGTCGATGATGGCACTTTCTGCTGCAGCTGGATGGGCAATGGTGGAGCAGGTCACTTCGTCAAAATGGTGCATAATGGTATTGAATACGGAGACATGCAGCTTATTTGTGAATCCTACCATATCATGAAAGATGTGCTCAAGATGTCGGTAGAGGAGATGTCTCAGGTTTTCTCTCGGTGGAATAAAGGGGAGCTGAGCAGTTATCTGGTAGAGATCACCAGGGATATTATGACCCATAAGGATGAAGCTGGCAATCCTGTAATAGATATAATTCTTGACGCTGCCGGCCAAAAGGGGACGGGCAAGTGGACGGTAATGGCGGCGCTCGATGCCGGCATTCCTCTTTCACTGATCAGTGAGTCGGTGTTTGCCCGTTGCCTTTCCTCACAAAAAGAAGAACGGGTTGCTGCCTCGCTTTCTTTAAAAGGGCCCGATTCTGAGTTTTCTGGAGAGAGGGAGGAGCTGCTGTCAGCACTGGAAAAGGCCCTCTATCTTGCTAAGGTTATTTCCTATGCCCAGGGTTTCAGGTTGTTGCAGGAAGCTTCAATGGAATACGAATGGGAGTTAAATTATGGGGAAATTGCCAGGATCTGGCGGGGAGGCTGCATAATACGCGCCGCTTTTCTTGATAAGATTACAGAAGCCTATAATGAGAATCCGAATCTCAACAACCTGTTGCTGGCACCGTTTTTTAAAAAAAAAGCCGACCATGCGCAACAGAGTTTGCGAACAGTTTTGGCAATAGCGATAAACAATGGAATTCCCACCCCTTGTCACAGCAGTTCTCTTAACTATTATGATGGCTTCCGTACCGCACGGTTGCCAGCAAATCTGCTGCAGGCCCAGCGGGACTTTTTTGGCGCCCATACCTATGAGCGGATTGATAAACCTCGAGGAGAGTTTTTTCACACTAACTGGACAGGCGAGGGTGGAAATACCACATCTTCTGCATATATTCGCTGAAAAAAACCAGGATTACTATGCAAATTTACAAGAAAACGCTATTGGAATCAGAGATCGCCTTGGCTTTGAAAGTAATCACTATTAGAACAGCGAAAAGGCGAATGGGAGAGATCTTGCGAGATCTTTGCTGCCAACGCGGTGTCGAATTACATAAGGGGCATCTTGAATCCTTCTGCTTTGCAGGAGGAGACCTGTTTCTCACTGAAAAATGGAGCGAGATAGCTGTGCAGGTCGCAGCCTGATGCTACTATTTTCCTGAGATCATCTGTAGTCGGTTTTTGAGTTACATAGGTATCGAGGTCGCATATTTCCTGGAAGGAGTCGAGAAAGCTGAGTTGTTCATGAATCTCATGATTGATGCCAAGGTGGTTTTCCAGGGCTCGCAACAGATCGTTCATGGTGTGGTTTTCGGCGAGATCGCCCCGTTGCATGAGAAAAGCCATAATCAGTTTTTCGATTCCCATGCAGATGAGATTGTAGATGACCTCGGGAGAGAAACTCTTTTTATTTTTATCATGTGCCGCTCTGGCAGTTTTAAGAAACTGCTCGCCGTCACGCAGAAAGATATGCCAGTCTTGTATTTGTATCGTATTCATGATGTACCATTTGAAAAATAGTTGCGCAGGCAGATAAGTTTGGTTCGCTGCCAACCTGTATGGTTATAAAAATCAAGAGCTTTGTGGTTATTGCAGTCGGCAAGTAGCTGCATGCGTTTTGCTCCGTATCTGTTAGCCCATTTTCCAACTTCATCAATGAGACGTTTGCCGAGCCCTCTGCCCTGCATCTGCTCATCAACATACAGGTCTTCGACAAGCAGGCTTCGTCCGCCCTCTGCGGTAGAAATGGTGAGCTGCCCGGTTATCATGCCAACAATTGTAGTGTTTTCAGCTGCGACAATAATCGTGGCGGATGCGGACTCCAGCAACAGCCCAAGGCCCTGCCGCTGGAGGTTGTAAGAGTATTGAAAATCCTCTTCAATGGCAAAAAGTTTTTCCAGAAGTTGAGCGAGCTGGGGCAGGTCGGCTGAAACTGCCTGTCGTAATACGATTTCCTTCATCTCTAACCGATAAGGTACTCATCGGCAGGTTCGCCATCTTCCAGACCATCAAGCACAGCATCAATAGCTTCTTCGCTGTCAATTCCCTTGAACCACCAGTTTTCTGGCTGAATCACCATGATAGGGCCTGATTCGCATTGTTTAAGGCATCCCGTGGCAACAATTTGCATATCCAGACCACGGTCCAGGATTTCTTCCTCGATATACTGAAGAAAGCCATCGGTTTGCTTATGACAAATTCCTTTTGGATCTCCTTTCACTCTGAAACTTTGGCAGAGAAGAACCTGCCTTTCTGGTAATGCCATTATTTTCTCTCCTTGATGTGTATATATCCTCAGTAATTGATTCCTGGATATGAAATTAAATGTTAAGTAAATTTGGCTATTTGAAAATATTATTATTTTCGTTTCTTTTTGCCGCCGCCATACAGTACATCCACCATCCCCTCAATGTTGTCTTCAGTTATGAAGACTTTCAGCCCCTGCTCCCCCAGAAGTCTGCGTGGTTTTTCACCCGCACTTGCAGTCAGGAGGATGAAGCAATCTTTGAGTATTTTTGCAGTCTGCTGCCAGCGTTTAGTACCTGAACCTGGTTCAGGCGCACTCCTGGTTTCGAGAAGACAGGCAAGCCCATCTCCACGAGGGCCATATATCAAAAACTGAATGGCATGTCCAAGGTGCAGATCAACATCGATACCATTAGAGCTGACCACGGCAACATTCGGTCGCTTTTCCGAGGGCATTGGCGTTAGGTAATCAACACTTTGGTTGTGTGGCAGATCTGTTGAATGATGATGGAGCAGGGATGGAACCACCGGCAGAAATGCTTTCGCCTTATTTTTAGCCTCAGCAACAATTTCTGTTGTGGGTCCTTCCAGTTCTACCTCCGCTGCAGGCTCTGGACAGTATGGAACGAGAGAGATGGTGTCAGCTCCAAGTTCCACCATTTCGCCGCTAATTTTCGCTATATGGTCAGTGTTATAGCCTGGGTAGAGTGTCGTCAGTATGGAAACGGCTATTTGGCGAAACTTCAGGGCGGAGACTCCGTCCCGCTGTTCCTGCAACAACAGGGCAACAGCATCGGCGAGTTTTAGCGTTTTTGCTCCTGGCCGTATCCAGGCAAAAAGTTTCTCTAAAATCTCTGCCCTTACCCCTTCAACTTTCATCTCCACATAGGAAACTCCTGCCCTAGCGAGATCTCCCGCAAAACGGCTGCTGCCTATACCAAGCGTCAATAAGCCGATGGGCAGATCAGGGAAACGTGACTTGATAGATTCAACTGCAGCAAGAGTCAGCTCAACAGTTGCCAGTGGATCACCTGGACCAGTTATGGCCGCCATTACTACCTTGCCTTCCCTCTCATTCATTTGTTTGTTTAAAAACTCCATGGCCTCGTCCACCTTCATACCTTGGTTAAAGCCGGGTGGAGGAGGTGAGAACCTGGTGCGGGCAACAAGTTGGGGTGCAATGGGGAGATGGACAATGTTGTTCACCTGTGGTTCGCTGTATGGGCAGCTGGAGCTGCTGTGTTGCAATGAAGTTCCATCAATCATTTTTCTACACCATTGTGCACGAGCTTGAGGCAGCAGAGTATTCTGCTGCCTTTTTTATCTCTACAGGACCAGTTCGAATTTTTCCTCGGGATCATCCCTGTCCTTGCGGTCAAGCAAGACACCCAGAATTTTTTCGAGCAGTCGCAGGCCGCCTTTATAGCCAACAGTGGGGAAATGCTGGTGACCCTGGCGATCAAGGATTGGAAAACCCCAGCGGACGAAAGGAAGATCTTCGTCTCTCGCTATATACTTGCAGTAGGTGTTGCCAATTATAAGATCAACAGGTTCACTCTTTATCCACTGGTGGAGCAGAAACATGTCGCCTGCTGCCTTGACATTTATCTCTCTGTCCATCTCTGCCGTGATTTCTTTAATCCGGTTCTCGAATTTCTTGCCAGGTGTTCCGGTGACAATGTGAATTGGCAGCATATCAATGGATACAAGGAATTCTGTCATTGCAATGAGCTGATCGGGATCACCAACCAGGGCAACTTTTTTACCGTAAAAATACTGATGCATATCGGAGATCATGTCGATGAGTTTGCCACGTTCAATAGCAATTTCATCAGGAACTGAAGTGCCGGAGATGGTCCTGAGCGCATCGATGAACCTGTCGGTGGCCTTCAGCCCGAATGGCATATCAATTACTGAGCAGGGAACCTTGCACCTGGTGTCCAAGAGCCTTGCCGCATCACCCGAGCACCATTCACCAAGAGCAAGAGTGCCAACACCGCCACCGCTGGCCTTGATGTCTTTAATTGAGGCACCACCTTTAGGAAACATTGAGTATTTCCCCGTAAGAGGACCGTCAAGCACCCCTGATGTGTCCGGGAACATATTTATTTTGGCACCGACAAGTGAAGAAAGCCTCTTGATTTCTTCCATGTCAGCTGGTTCAATCCAGCCGGGAATGATATTGATCTTGCCGTTCTTTTTCTCTGCCACATCAGCCTGTGCTGCCATTGCTTTAACCATGTTGGAAAAACCGGTAACATGTGAGCCGACATAACTTGGTGTTGGCGCGCCAATAACTGTTTTTCCTGGTGGTACCTTGTTGTCCTTCCTGGCTTTATCAAAAATCTGGGGCAGGTCATCACCAATTGTCTCTGAAAGGCAGGTGGTGTGTACGGCAATTACCTCTGGCTCATAGACTGTGAAAATATTGTCAATTGCCTGGATCAGGTTAGCCTGTCCACCAAAAACCGATGCCCCTTCCGTAAACGAACTGGTTGCAGCAGATATGGGCTCTTTATAATGTCGTGTCAGTGTGCTTCTATGATAGGCGCAGCAGCCCTGGGAACCATGACTGTGTGGCAGGCAGCCTTGGATGCCCAAGGCTGCATACATTGCTCCAATCGGCTGACATGTTTTCGCCGGGTTTATCATCAGAGCTTTTCGCTCTGTAATTTCTTTTGGTGTATGTCGTAGTAACATTTTCTTACCTTCCTGAAGTTTATGGTAAACTCTGCATTTTGTGGATTAATCTGGTCATTCCCAAACATAGGTGGCGGAGAGTTCCGGTTTTTCCTGCCAGGGTGCTTTCATGTAGCTCCAGACCTTGCTGTTAACCAGTCGGTCAATTTCAAGATAGAAGTTGACAGCACCTTTAAAACCGGCATAGGGGCCGCCTGAGTCATAACTGTGCAGCTGCTTCATCGGCACACCAAGCTTCTGGATAGAAAATTTTTCCTTGATTCCGGCACAAAAGAGATCCGGTTTCATAAGCTTGACCATCTTTTCTGCTTCGTACTGGTTCAAGTCGTCCACGACAATTGTACCCTGGTCCATTACAGGGTTGAGACCTTCATACTCCTTGAAATCAACACCTGCTTTCTCCAGGGCCGCCATTTCTTCCTCTGATTTTCTTGGCTTATAAAGTTCAGGATCCGGCTCGACATGAATTTCTTCAATGTTTCTGCTATCGGCATCGACTTTGAGAGATGGAATAACATGACGCCCTTCATAGTCATCACGATGGCCAAATTCATATCCGGCAGAAAGGGTTTTCATGCCCATCTCGTTAAACAGTTCCTGATAGTGATGGGCTCTTGAACCCCCGACAAAAAGCATTGCCGTTTTTCCTTTCGTTCGAGGGAGAACCTCTTTCTGAACAGCAGTCACTGCCGGCATCTCTTTGGCAATGACTTCCTCGACTTTGGCAATCAGTTCGGGATCGTCAAAATATTTGGCAATTTTTCTAAGTGACTTAGCAGTGGCCTCAGCGCCGATAAAATTAACCTTGATCCAGGGAATGCCATATTTGGTTTCAAGCATGTCCGCGACATAATTAATGGATCTATGGCACATTACACAGCTTAGGTCAGCCTGGTTGGCGGAAGCGAATTTATCGTAGGTTGCGTTTCCTGAAAAAGTCGAGATATTGGAAATTCCGCATTTCGCAAGGATCCGGTCTATCTCAAAACCATCACCACCGATGTTATACTCACCAAGAAGGTTAATTTTAAATTTATCTGTTTTTTCCGTCTCGCTGGTGCCGACCACGTGGGTAAAGACCTGATTGTTGGCAATATGGTGACCAGCGGACTGTGAAACCCCTTTGTAGCCTTCACAACTGAAGGCAAAAACGTTACAGTCTCCAAATTTCTCTTTCATCTTTTTGGAAACCGCATGAATGTCGTCCCCTATTAATCCAACCGGACATGTGGCAAATACTGCGATGGCTTTAGGATGAAAGAGGTCGTACGCTTCCTGAATGGCAGCTTCCAGTTTCTTCTCTCCGCCAAAGATGATGTCGGAGTCCTGCATATCTGTTGACATGCAGTAAGATATATAATTAGAATCCGTATCATTTTTAGCATCGGTCTGGTTTCTCCTGGTCAGCCAGGCGTAAAAGCTGCAGCCGATTGGACCATGGACAAGGTTGACAATATCGCTCGTCGGGCCCATGATAACACCCTTGCAGCCAGCATAGGTGCAGCCTCGCATAGTGATGATTCCGGGTATCGTTCGAACATTGGCCACAATTTCCGGAGTAGTGTTCTCCATGGCCTCGTTGATCATTATCTGTTTGGCACGTTTGCGGGCAACCTTTGGGGGATATTTTTCCAGCAGTTTTTCCTTGACGTTATGCGGGTCCCACTGCACCAATTTATGTGCTTTTCCCATGATATAATACCTCTCTTGTTATCCTATGGATGCTGTGCCCGTTTCACCGGTTCGCACCCGAACGGCATCAGCAATCGGAACGACGAATATCTTTCCATCTCCGGGTTTGCCGGATCTATTAGTTTCCATGATGGCGTCGACAACGTTATCTACCTCTTCATCATCAACGACAACGGTCACCATACGTTTTGGGTACAGTTTGCCCTTTTCGCCAAGCAGGACTGCGGCTTCTTCAAATCCATTTTCCGCGCCCTCTATGAGTTTGCGATTAACAAAGCCAAGACCTCTACCTTGAGCTTCATGGGCGAAGAATGCGTCGATACCTACCTCGGTAAGTGCCTCTTTGGTTTTGTTCATCATATTCATGCGGACAATGGCAATAACCTCTTTCATGCTGCCTCCTCCGCTGCAACAGCGTCTTCTTTGACTCCGGAGCTGATGGTGTAAACATCTTCAACGTCGGCAATAAATATTTTGCCATCACCGAAAGCGCCTTTTGCACCAGAGCGGGCTGCATCAATAATGGTGCTGATGACAAAATCCTTGTCTTCTTTTTTGACAACGCTCATCAGCATGGTCTTGGGAATTTCATCGTAGGTCACTTCGCCGATTTTGATACCACGCTGTTTACCGCGTCCAGTGACTGAGTATTTGGTTACTGCCGGAAATCCTGCATCCATAAGTGCCGCGAGTACGCCGTCAGCTTTTTCTGGTCGGACAATGGCTCTGATCATGATCATCATTTTGGTGTTCCTCCAATCTCTTCTTTAGGGTTAAACTGATTCTAGCAGGCCAAAATCGAGCAGTAGCTGTTCCAGTTCTTCTATTTCCAATGGGTTCGGGATAACGAACATTTCGTTGTCATCGATTGCCTTTGCCAGCCCACGGTATGCATCAGCCTGTGGTACTTCCGGATTCCATTCGATCACAGTCTTTCTGTTGATCTCTGCACGTTGGACATCATTGTCGCGGGGGACAAAATAGATCATCTGGGTGCCGAGTTTTTTAGCCAGTTCTTCGATCATTTCTTTTTCATTGTCAACGTTCCTTGAATTACAGATAAGGCCACCAAGACGAACACCGCCGGACTGGGCATATTTCATGATACCTTTGCATATGTTGTTGGCAGCATACATGGCCATCATCTCACCGGAAACGACGATATAGATCTCTTCCGCCTTTCCATCTCGAATTGGCATGGCAAAACCACCGCAGACAACATCGCCCAGAACATCGTAGAAGGCATAATCAAGGCCCTCGCTTTCCTCATAGGCACCGAGGGATTCGAGCATGTTAATTGAGGTGATGATACCTCGACCGGCACAGCCCACACCTGGTTCGGGTCCGCCTGATTCCACTGCCCAGGTTCCGCCATATGCTGGTTTCCTGATATCATCGAGTTCGACGTCTTCACCTTCTTCGCGAAGGGTATCAAGTACCGATTTCTGAGCCAGTCCGCCAAGTAGCAGACGAGTGGAGTCAGCCTTAGGGTCACAGCCGACCACCATGACTTTTCTTCCCAGTTCAGCAAGCCCCGCTACAGTGTTTTGTGTTGTTGTGGATTTGCCTATGCCGCCTTTTCCGTAAATTGCAACCTTTCTCATGATAATCTCCTGTATTGAGTTGGTGCTTAACTTTGGATCAGCTCCCGTAAAAAAAGAACTGTTATGTATTGACCGCTGCTTTGTTTACATCACTGTGAGCAAAGGGTGTGCCAAATGAATTGTGTTTTAAATTCATCTGTAAAAGCAATATGATGAACATTTATGTTATATATTTTGATTTTTGATAGGGGTGGTAACAAGAGCGTCTTTTTTGTAGTTTATCTACACATTTGTAGGCATGTGACAGCAGGATTCTTGTTTGCTGCTTTGATCCCCAATACAGGTATTTCCAAAAGTTGATTGCTGAATTAGAAAATCGCACATAAATGTAAGGAATGGGTGTTGTTTGCTGCTGATTAAAATGCAGGAATAGTTGAAAACTGAGTTATATCTGTAGGATAGTGCCATGGCATGGCAATTGCTATTACCTCTAATTTATGAAGAGTGAAGGCTTAATTTATAATGAGGGTGTGACGGAGGCGGAAAAATGAGATCCGATGGGTACGGGGAGAATCTGGTCGAGAGTGCGACTCAGGGTGTTGAATTGCTTGCTCTACATAGGATAACAGAGCTTATAGGAAATGCTGTTGATCTTGAGATAACTCTTGAGAGGATATTGGCTGTGGTGAATGATACTCTGAAGATGGAGAGGGCCACTTTGCTGTTGTATGATTCAAGGAGTAGAAATCTTGTTATCACTGCATCGTGCGGGTTGTCCGAGGTCGAGGAGATGCGCGGAGTCTATAAGCCTGACGAAGGCGTTATTGGACAAATATTCAGAACGCGCTCTCCTTTTGTCGTTCCGGATATTCAGAGCGAGCCGCTTTTTCTTAACAGGACTGGGGCGCGAACCAAGGTGTCACGCGATAAAGTTTCTTTTCTTGGCGTTCCGGTGATGGTAAAGGGGAATCCTGCCGGGGTTTTGACTGTGGATCGTCTTTTTGGCGATGATGTTTCCTTTGAAGAAGATATTCGGTTTCTTACAGTGCTGGCAACGCTTATTGCTCAGTTTCTTACCCTTCATAGAGAGATTGAAAAGAAAGAAGCTAAGCTTCTTAAGGAAAATGAATCTCTTAAGGCAAAGATTCATCAGATTCATGACGGCCATTATATAATAGGGCACTCGAAGCCGATGCAAGAGGTTTTTGGCATTGTTGATAAGATTTCCAAAAGCAATGCTACGGCATTGCTGCTGGGTGAGTCGGGAACCGGTAAAGAACTTGTCGCCAGGGCGATCCATGAAAGCAGCAATAGAAAGAATCAACCGTTTATCAAGGTTAACTGTGCCGCTTTGCCGGAGACTCTTCTTGAAAGTGAACTTTTCGGTCATGAAAAAGGGGCCTTTACCGGGGCGCATGCGACCAGGCCGGGAAGGTTTGAACTTGCGGACGGAGGCTCTATTTTTCTAGATGAAATAGGGGAGATGCCTCTTTCTCTCCAGGCTAAGATGTTACGCATTCTCCAGGAAAGACAGTTTGAGCGGATAGGCGGCAGCAAGACATTCAGTGTAGATGTCCGAGTGGTGGCCGCCACGAACGTGAGCCTTGAAGATGCAGTGAACCAGGGAAAGTTTCGAGCAGACCTTTACTATCGCTTGAATGTGGTACCGATTATTTTGCCGCCATTGCGTGAGCGGAAGGATGATATTCCGCTTCTGTTTAATCATTTTCTTGGCAAGAGTAATGAAAGAAATGGCAAGGAAGTTAAGATGACTTCGGAGTTGCTTGATTTTTTGATGAGCTATAATTGGCCGGGAAATGTTCGGGAAATGCAAAATCTTGTCGAGCGAATGGTTATTCTTGCAGAGGGAGACAGAATTACTCTTGATGATCTACCGGCAAATATTCATCTTCCCGGGTCAGTTGGTATTGGCTGTGTGGAGGGGGCGGATGTTCAGGTATATTCCGGTGGTTCGTCTGCGGTTTCAGGAAGGTCTTTGTCGCAGATAGAAAGGGAGGAGGTTAAGGCCGCATTGATCCGTAACGGTTGGGTTCAGGTGCGTGCTGCTCGAGAACTTGGATTGACCCAGCGGCAGATGGGGTATCGGATTAAGAAGTATGGGCTTAACCGTTACGACTCTTTTCGTTAGAATATGGCCTTGTCCGGTGAGACATATTCCCGCCAAATGTGCCCTTCCTGTATTCATGCTGTCGGAAGCTGCTGATTCGACAGCGGTTTCTCAAATAAAAAAATAACACAAATTTGTAATATAAATAAAATATCAAAAACAAAAATGTATAAAAATGCAATTTTGTAGAGCCTGTATTCTTGAAGAATGTTGCTTATGTGCATGTATATATTGCCAAAAAGCAAAAACACTTTTGGCTGGCATGCAGCTTGTAAAAGGTAGCACAGTATCTGTGCAGTGTAAATCTGCTGGAAGCGAGCAGGTAATAATTAATTCTTCAGGAGGAACATGTTGTGAAAGTACGAATGAAAATCAAACCTAAAACCTATTGGAGCGGAGCTGCTTTTATCGCGGTTTTGGCTGCCGGTTTTCCGGCTTTGGCGGAAGACGCAAGCGTTGGTGACACAGTTATCCACCTCGCCTATTCTATTGATACCTTCTATTTCCTGATGACAGGAGCGCTGGTTATGTGGATGGCAGCTGGTTTTGCCATGCTGGAAGCTGGGTTGGTTCGTAGTAAAAATACTGTAGAAATACTGACAAAAAACATCGCCCTTTATGCTGTTGCCTGTATCATGTATATGGTTGTGGGATATAATATCATGTACGGAGATGGAAACGGCGTGATTCCAGGGATCAGCTTTTTTCTTGGTGCGGATAATACTGTGGATGATGTTCTTAAAAGTGGCGGAGAAACATATTATTCAGCCTTGTCCGATTTCTTTTTTCAGGTGGTCTTTGTCGCCACAGCCATGTCAATTGTTTCAGGTGCTGTTGCGGAACGTATGAAGCTCTGGGCTTTCCTCCTCTTCGCTGTAGTAATGACCGGTTTTATTTACCCGGTACAGGGCTACTGGAAGTGGGGTGGTGGTTTTCTTGATAGCCTTGGTTTTCTTGATTTTGCCGGTTCCGGTGTTGTTCATCTCTGCGGTGCTTCCGCAGCTATTGCTGGAGTCTTGCTCCTTGGACCACGTACCGGGAAATATATTAAAGGGAAAATTCATGCCATCCCCGGTGCAAACCTACCTTTAGCTACCCTTGGCACCTTTATTCTCTGGCTCGGCTGGTTCGGGTTTAACGGTGGATCTGAATTGAAGATCAGTAATATCGAAGAGGCAAATGCCGTATCTATGGTTTTCGTCAATACCAATACTGCTGCTGCCGGTGGACTTGTTGCGGCCTTGCTCTTCTCGAGAGCCTGGTTTGGCAAAGCTGATCTGACCATGGCCCTTAACGGTGCTCTCGCAGGACTTGTCGCAATTACTGCGGAGCCCCTTACTCCAACCCCTTTGATGGCTACAATCGTAGGTGCCATCGGTGGCCTGATAGTTGTCGCATCAATCGTGTTTATTGATAAGGCGAAAATTGATGATCCGGTTGGTGCCACTTCTGTTCATGGTGTGGTGGGAATCTGGGGTTTGCTTGCTGTTTCCTTTACCAATCCAGAGGGTTCTCTTCTCGCTCAGCTTACCGGAATAGCGGTGATCTTTTCCTGGGTCTTTAGTACTAGCCTCATCACCTGGTTGATTATAAAAGCTGTTATGGGCATCAGAGTGTCAGAAGAAGAAGAGCTTGAAGGTTGCGATATCGCTGAATGCGGCCTGGATGCTTACCCAGAGTTTACCAAAGATTGATAAGAGGAGTATCATGAAAAAGATAGAAGCAATTATTAAACCTTTCAAACTGGAAGGTGTGAAAGAGGCCCTGAATGATCTCGGCATTGCTGGAATGACCGTTTCCGAAGTAAAAGGATACGGCAGGCAAAAAGGTCATAAGGAAGTGTATCGCGGTGCGGAATATCAGGTTGAGTTCAATCCAAAAACTAAAATAGAACTCGTTGTCACTGAAGACATGGTAGATAAAGTCGTGACGATTATTCGTGAGACAGCAAACAGTAATAAGATTGGCGATGGTAAAATATTTGTCCTGCCTGTTGATAATGTTATGCGAATCCGTACCGGTGAGAGTGGCAATGATGCCATTTAGTGAGATAATATAAATTTACTGCCGTTGGAGGTTCAAAGCTCTGATGGCAGAGTATTAAGACGGAAAAAGGAAAGATGAGGTTTCTTCCTCTTGAAAAGCCCCCTGCTTTGCAATAAAGCAGGGGATTTTTTTTGAAAAAGCGAGTGCGGATGGAATGGTTGTTTTCAACTAATCATAGACATCATAATTTTTTGTTGAACTCGGATTTTACGTCAGCTTAGCCGTGCAGCAAGTTCATGATCGTCAAGAGTGTATTTGGCAAGATAGGTGCGTATTGACTTCATCTTCTTGTCGTCAATATTCTTATTTACCGTAAATCCCTTAGATTTCATATAAGCCAGGATAGCTCCTCTTCCAGCTTTAGGTCCCAGAAGGAAGCGGCGCTCTGCTCCTATCATCTCTGCAGGATAAGGTTCATAGGTGGTGTAGTTCTTCTGTAATGCCTGGAGATGCAGTCCTGTTTCGCAGATGAAAATTTCCTTACCGACAAAGGGCTGATTGCCTGGGATATCTCTTGAGGTCAGTTCTGCCGCATATTTTGCCAGAGGGGGGATTCCTTTGAGATTGAAGGGCATGTTCTTTTTTAGCTTTAGATATCCAACAAGTTCCTCAAGACGGGTGCAGCCGCATCTTTCACCAAGACCTAAAAGGGTGACATCGGCACCTACCGCTCCTTGCTCAAGTGCCGAGACCGCGTTGGCTGTAGCCATTCCAAAATCGTTATGACAGTGCACGGAAACCAAGGTGTTGTTGAGTCCTGATGAAACGCTTGCGACAAGATTGCCAAACTCGCTGGGTGAAGACGTTCCGACAGTATCGGCAAGGCGAACTCTCACGGCACCATGTTTTTCTGCCAGACAAGCCATCCGTTGAACAAATGATAGTTCGGCCCGGGTGGCATCCTCAAAACCAACCGCAACGTCCATCCCCATCTTCTTTGCCAGGTCGATATGCGTTTGCAGGCAGCTTGCGGTCCATTCTCTATTCTTTCCTAATTTTTCATGAATGAGAATGTCGGAAACTGGAATGGACAATGAAAGGATATCCGGATTCAAGGTGGCGGCAAAACGAATATCTGTTTCATGGCAACGGGACCATAGAGAGCAGGAAAGCTCCGGGTAATTCTGCCGACAATATCGAATAAGATGAACGGGACAATCGACGAGGGGAGAGGCGATTCCGAGTTCAATTTCACCAATTCCTATGATGACAAGCCCATCAATGATGTTTTTTTTCTCACTAAGCTGGAAACTGACTCCAGGAGTCTGTTCACCCTCACGAAGTGTTGTATCTATTATCGAACTCATATGGTATCCAGTGGTTAAATTACGGTGTAAAACTATGGATATGCAAAAATGGTGCCATTAATACATGAGTCTTTAGAGGGAGAGTGAGATGTATGATGTTGAATATACATCAATAATTTGTAATATCTCGACGAGAGAACGGGATGCGATGGAAACGGAGCTGCTTTATTGAAGAAAAAGCACAAAAGTGTAGCGAAGAGCTTTCTTCCGGGCTTTTGCATAGCGTTATCCGAAACCTCATCATTGAATGAGGTGTGGCTAAACAGGGTAGAATGAGATGGTGCTTTTTTGTTGAGATTCCGGCATCTTCTGAAAAAAAGTACGATAGGCAGAGGCTATTCTTCCTGGAGTTTGTTTTCTGCCTCTTCTAGAGATTTGACATAGATAGGGGTATAGCCTTTGAGTTTAGATGCGGAATTTAATATCTGTTTAAAAACAAGTCTCCGCTCATCGATGATGCGGATAACCCTGCCAACCTCGTTAGCGTGAAGATGATCAGTAATTTTATTAAAAGTGGAAAACCCACTGAGTGCTGCTAATGTACACTCCGTTAGATCAGTAATCACATCAAAACCGGGTTGAAGGTCTGCCACACAGAAACGAATGTCTGTATATAAACCATCAAGATCTTTTTTGTTGAGTCTACCGACAATAGTGATATATAACCTGTTTTTCTTGAGATCAGCTTTTGCATTTTGAGTTTTTTGCTTTCCCACGTTTATGCTCTCAATCAATTAAGGATCAATATTCCATTATCCTCGTCTCCCCATTGTCTCAAGTTTTATTATAAGTAAATCCGGACTAGATACAAACTTTGGTTTCTTGTCGCACTATTTCATATGTCCACTGAGTCCATTCTCCTCGTTTTTAGAGGCTTGTAGTAGAGTAAGGCACATCTATTTTTTTTTGTAATACTCTATATTTATATTCATATTTTACATCCTTTTATAAATTAGTTTACGGCTGAATAATTTTGTACTACAAATAAAATTAGACATACCTTATTTAATTTGTTGATCCGTAGTGATCTATCTGTTACATTCCTTCTCCATTGATAAATTAAATGGATGTTTGATCAGTTCATTGTTTGGAGAAATCAAACGAGCAATGGGGGCAAGCATCTAATACGAGTTTCAATATTTTTTTTCAGTAAAGGAGGGTCCGTTATGACCGCAGACATTAATCTCACCAATATAACCAAAGGGAAAATTTTCCAAATAACAGGTTTTACAAACCGGTCATCGGAGTATGCAGAGAAACTGCATAAAATGGGCTTTGTCGAAGGAACACCTGTCGAGCTTGCTCCTGTCCACCTCTCAGATCCAATTGTTTTTCAAATCCGGGGAAGCCGGATTGCGCTGAGGAAAAAAGAAGCACAGGAAATTCTGGTTAAGGAGGTATGAAATGCATAAGATAGCAAGAATTGCCATAGCCGGAGTCCCTAATTGCGGAAAAACCACTCTTTTTAATAGTCTCACAGGTTCAAGGCAGAAAGTGGGTAACTGGCCTGGTGTTACAGTGGAAAGATTCCAGGGGACTTTCCCGCTTCAAGGCAGCGCAATAGAACTTGTTGATCTTCCCGGCACCTATAACCTCAGTCCTGATTCCGAAGATCAGAAACTGGCAGAACGGGTCATTCGGGAAGGAGAGTACGACCTTATTCTCAATGTGGTCGATGCCACGAATCTTTCGCGCAACCTCTTTTTAACCATGGATCTCAAGGAAAGAACCAATCAAATCATCATACTTCTCAATATGCTCGATGTCGCTGAGAGCGAAGGAATAGAAATTGATATTGAAAGGCTCAGCAAAGATTTAGGAGTACCGGTCATTCCCATAGTAGCAGTAGATAAGAACAGCGTTCGAAACGCGGTACAGCAAATTGAAAAAACAATCGATCATTTGCCTGAACATGATTCTCACATCTCCCGCATGGAAGTTATCGATACAGTAACAAAATTCAGTCGCATTGATAAGATCTGCGGCAGAGTAGTAAAAGAGAAGAGAGATCGTAGTGAAAATTTTACCAACAAGGTCGACAATATTGTAATGAACCGCTTTATTGCGATACCAATCTTTCTTGCCTCAATGTTTATAACTTTCTGGTTTGCAATAGGTCTGGGCTCTGTCTTTATCGATTTTTTTGATATCATTGGCGGTCTTCTTTTCGTTGACATTCCCAGATCATTGCTAGGTATGATTGGCACTCCGGAATGGCTCACGGTTTTTGCTGCCGGAGTAGGAGCCGGGTGTCAAACTGTGGCGACCTTTGTTCCCGTTGTGTTTTTCATGTTCCTTTCTTTGGCTATTCTGGAAGATCTGGGCTATATGGCACGGGTAGGAGTGGTAGCTGATCGCTTTATGAGAAAAATTGGTCTTCCTGGTTCGGCGTTTATTCCAATGATCGTTGGCTTTGGCTGTACTGTACCGGCAGTGATGGCAGCTCGAACATTGAATACGAAAAGAGATCGTTTCATGACCATCTTTATGGCACCGTTTATGTCTTGTGGAGCCAGACTACCTGTTTACGCGCTCTTTTGTGCTGCCCTGTTTGGTGCATATTCCGGATTAGCTGTCTTTCTGATTTATCTTGCTGGTTTGTTCATGGCAATTTTAACTGGTTATTTTTTAAAAAATACCCTTTTCAAAGGGACTCCCTCCCATTTTATTATGGATTTGCCTCTCTATCATGTACCGCAGCTAAGTGCTGTTCTTAAGAGTGCATGGCTTAGAATGAGAAATTTTATAAAAAGAGCCGGTACAATTGTAGTTGCTGCCGTTTTTGTTCTCAGTGCCCTGAATTCAATAGGTTATGAAGAGGGCAGATTCTCTTTTGGCAATGAGAACTCTCAGGTATCGATACTGGCTTCTGTTGGAAAGTCTATTGCCCCCATTTTTAAACCAATGGGAATACGTGAGGATAACTGGCCTGCTTCGGTGGCTCTTTTTACGGGGCTTTTTGCCAAAGAAGCAATTGTTGGTACACTTAATTCTCTTTATGCCACCACGACGGATCAGAATATTGCAGAAAAAGGTGAAGAGACTGGTGGCGGAATAGATGTTGGTTCGGCAATTACAAAGGCGTTTACTTCTGTTGGTGAAGGATTGGTCGGGGTGATAAGTTCCTTCGATATACTTGGTGTTGGTCTTATAGCTGAGGATAGTGCTTCCATCTCCAGCGAGATTGGTGCCGACACTGCAATATACAAGCAAATTGCTACCTACTTTACAGTTTTTTCAGCTTTTGCGTATTTGCTTTTCGTTTTGATGTATTTTCCATGCCTTGCAGTAATTGGGGCGGCAAGGCAGGAAATGGGAGGGTTCTATGCTGGTGTTATGGCGGTTTACAGCACGATGTTAGCATGGGCAGTCGCCACGCTCTTTTACCAGACAGCAGAGGGGCATAATGTTTTCTACATTATTCTTGCCGTAACGATTCTGGCAATTATCTATGGTGGACTTCATCTCATCGGGAAAAGAGAAAAGAAAGCACCACAGGTTGTTTTTGCACCGCCTATTCGGAAGGGGAGTTGCTGCAGTTAAGAATAGATTTATTTTCGGCTCCCGTGTTCACTTTGAAAGGTACTTGTGCTCAAACTTTTTTTCTCCCAGTGAAAGAAGCTTCTCCGGTTAGGAAAAGAGAAGCTTCTTTCATCTTTTTTTTATTGATGTGTACTTCGTTACTTACCATGTCCCATTGTTTTCCATGGATGCCCAGGGTTCCTGGATGGGAAGCTTTTCCCCTTCCTGCAGGAGTTCTATGGAAATTTGATCGGGGGTTCGAATGAATGCCATATGGCCATCACGAGGTGGGCGAAGGATTGTGACTCCTTTTTCCATGAGCATCTGACAGTAGTCATAGATGTTTTCAACACTGAAGGCCAGGTGGCCAAAATTTCTACCTACACTGTAGTTTTCCTCCTGATCCCAGTTGTAAGTTAGTTCTATTTCCGGCTCCCCTGGAGCTGTAGCAAAAAAGGCAAGAGTAAAGCGTCCGTTTTCAAAATCCTTTCTGCGTGTTGCCACGAGACCAAGGATGTTGGTAAAAAAAGCAGTTGATTGCTCTAGATCCCTTACGCGTATCATTGTATGAAGAAATTTCATTATTGTTCCTCGTCTGGTTAATATTTATTCTTGCGGTTCCTGTTACATTGCTGACAGCATAATCATTTTTTAACGAAGGTAAAAAACAAAAAGCCGTTCTCACATCCGAACGGCTTTTTGTGTTAGGGACTCTTGTTCCCAGATGGATTATCTTTTGACGGGTTTTTGGCCGTCATCTTTAGTCGCCGTGCTTATTTCTTTTGACAGGCATGCTGTGTTGACCTACAATGTATGCGAATGATGTCCTTTTTGTATTAATATCGACATGGTCGGCGTACCTCTGCATCTCTCTTGCAGACCAAATGATCAATTCAGGATGAAGGAATCAGCGAGACAATATGAAGAAAATTCTCGTAGTTGATAACAACCCGGTGATCTTGAAACTGATGTCGGAGTTGTTGCGTCGGCACGGTCATGATGCTCTCACGGCAAAAGATGCATTGGAATGTCTTGATATCGTAGCCGATTGGCAGCCCGATATAATTTTTCTCGATCTGATTATGCCGCGAATTAGTGGTAATGATCTTTGCCGAATATTGCGCAGCAACATTTCTATTAAAGAATGCTATATCGGAATCGTTTCAGCGGTGGCCATGGAGGAGGAAGTAGATTATCGACAAATGGGTGCTGACTGCTGCATAGCCAAAGGACCGTTTGATGAGATGAGTAGACATATCTTACAGGCCATTGTCGACTCCGATAAACCGCGTAACCATGTTGGGACTTTACCAGTGCTGGGAGCAGAGGGGCTGCATTCCAGACAAATAACCCGTGAACTTCTGCGCCAGAACAAACATCATAGGGCCGTTCTTGAGAGCGTGGCGCAGGGGATTGTTGAGATTGAGGTGGACCGGATTGTCTATGCAAATAGACAAGCTGTGATGATGATGGGAGTAAGGATAGAGCATTTGCTGGGAAGTCGTTTTAACGATTCATTTCCTCACGTGCTTGTGGAGGCAGTTAACAACTTTCCTCTGGATAGTGAAGGCAGGGCCTTGTCTGCAAGTTCTGTCCCGCTTGACATCAATGGTCGCCAACTAATTGTCGAGCGATTTCCGCTTAGGCATTATGATAATACGCAGTTACTAATAATTTCCGATATTACCGAGAGAAAGCAGATGGAGGCGGTGATAGAAGCAACAAATCTCACTAAAAACCTGGGTTATGTGTTTTCAGGAATCAGGCACGAGATTGGCAATCCTGTCAACTCGATCAAGGTTGCTCTCAGTGTTCTCCAACGCAACCTGGATGAATATGATAAACCTACCATTGCAGAATTTGTAGACAGGTCATTACAGGAGATAACTCGTATCGAATATCTTCTCAGGGCTTTGAAAAATTACAGTCTTTTTGAGAAACCAGATATAAAAAGGTTGCAGATTGCTGATTTCATGACCCAATTTATTCCATTGGTAAAAAATGATTTTGAAGAAAAAGGCATTAAAATCGAGAACATTATCTCTGATAAAAATCTGGAAATATTGGCTGACAGCAGGGCTTTGCATCATGTCATGCTCAATCTCATGACCAATGCTGCGGATGCTTTAGAGGGACACGAAAGACCGCAGATCGTCGTGAGTATTATTAAAAACGGTTCGTGGGTTGAAATTAAGGTCAACGATAACGGCAAAGGAATGTCGCAGGCGGATCATCAAAATTTGTTCAAACCTTTTTCAACGGTCAAGACATCAGGTACCGGGCTTGGTTTGGTCATTGTCAAGAAAATGCTTACCGCAATGGATGGTGATATCGGCATCGAAAGTTATCAGGGCATTGGCACCACTGTTACCATCTCTTTACCGGAAGCCAGGGATGAGGTGTTATGATCAAAACACTGCTCATAATTGATGACGATAAATTGTTCTGCGATGCAGTCGCTCAGTTTTTTCATGGTGGTGATTTTCAGGTAGCTATTGCCAACAGCGGAGAACAAGGTCTGAAATGGTGTGAGAAAAAAGGTGCTGACGTGATTCTTCTTGATCAAAAGCTCCCTGACGCCAGAGGGCTGGATCTCTGTAAGTCTCTTCTCTCTAGTTGTGAAGAGGCTAAAATCATTTTCATTACCGCATATCCCAGTTTTGACCATGCGGTGCAGGCCTTGCGCAGTGGTGCCCATGATTATCTATCAAAGCCGATGGAGCTTGAAGAACTTAACCTTGCTGTTGAACGAGCATTTCGTACTCTGGAGCTCGAACGGGTTGAGCAGGTACAGCAATTTCAGTTTGATCAGGATTCCAGGCAGAACCCTCTCATTGGTATAGATGGAGGATTGCGGTCAATCAGGCAATTAGTTGATCTGGCGTGCTCAAACCGGAGCCCTGTTCTCATTACCGGTGAAACGGGGACGGGGAAAAACGTTGTTGCCAAGGCCATACATTATAAGACAACTCAGCAAAATACAGCCTTAGTTGGTATAAATTGTGCCGCGCTTCCTGAAAATCTCATTGAATCTGAACTTTTTGGTCACGAAAAAGGTGCTTTTACAGGTGCCTCAGCTCTCAAGAAAGGTGTGTTTGAAATGGCTGATGGCGGAACGCTCTTTCTTGATGAAGTAGGCGAAATCCCTTTGCATCTTCAATCAAAGTTGCTTGGAATTCTTGATGAAGGAATATTTCGCCGGCTTGGTGGACAGGGTACTCTTCGAGTTGATACCAGGATTATTGCAGCGACCAATGTCGATTTGGAACAGGCTATACACAAACGGCAGTTTCGAGAGGATTTATACTATCGTATGAGTGTGATGCGCATTCATTTACCACCCCTTCGTGAGCGGACTGAAGATATTGAGGAGCTTTGTCATCATTTTATCCGCTCAATTGAACCGGACCGTAATCTTTCTATTTCGGCAGAAGAACTGGCTAAAATGAAACAGTATTTATGGCCTGGCAATGTACGCGAACTTAAAAACGTTGTCGAGCGAGCCATCATTCTGCGCGCAGACCATAATATTTTCCCATCCAGATTATTAGGGGAAGGGGTATTGTCTCAAAATGCGATGCCTCCTTCCAACACGATGTCTAACCCACAAACAATTTCTACTCTCTCAGAGATTGAAAAGAGTCATATTCAAAATGCTCTAACGATTTTTGATCACAATCATACACAGACAGCCAAAGCTCTTGGTATAGCTCGCTCTACCTTGCTGCGGAAGCTTGAACTGTATAGTATCAAAACGGGTGACCTAAAATAAGACACTGTTGCAAAACAGGTCGCCAGAACAGCTTTGCCATATTTCTTTTTCTTTGTTCGAATTGTAATTAACACACTGATTCTAAAACATATATTCTTTGACTGAAATATTTTTCACATTGTGGCGCAACATGTGCAATGCAGCCAGTGAGTGTTAGGGATCAGTGTCCACGATGGCGTACCCGAAGAGAGATTATGAAACAGGTTCTTATAGTTGATGATGAAGCCAGATTGCTGCAAAGCATTGAGGCCGGATTGAAAAACTACAAGGATAATTTTGAGGTGCTTACGGCTTCGAACGGAAAAGTTGCTGTTGAGATTCTTGAGAGTGTGGATGTTGATCTTTTGGTAACCGATCTGAGAATGCCTGAAATGGATGGATTTGAACTACTGGCATATATATCTCATTCGCACCCATTTTTACCAGCTATAGTCATGACCGCTTTTGCCACCAGCGAAATAGAAGAACGGGTAAATGAGAGTGGTATTTTTAAACTCCTGGAAAAACCCATAGAGTTTGACCGCCTTGCCGAAACAATTCTTGAGAGCTTGGAGCAGGAAGGCAAAGAAGGTTCTATTGCCGGGTTCTCGCTGGCAAACTTTCTCCAACTCCTCGCCATGGAGCAGAAAACCTGCCTGCTTAGCATTAATAGCGGTGGGAGCGATGGATATGTCTATCTTGATCAGGGGGAAATTCATGCAGCAGTCTGCGGCACGATGAAAGGTGAAGAAGCGCTCTACCTGTTGCTCGGCAGCGAAAATACAAGGATTACCTTTAGGAAGCTTCCCAAGAAAAAGATAACTCGAATGATTAACAAACCGCTGATGTCACTTCTTATGGAAGGCATGCAGTATATGGATGAAGCGGAACATCTGCAAAAGCAGGAGACTGCAGAATTTGGCGAAGAAATACCGGCTATTGAACGAAGCGGTTCTTTCGGTCAGGAAGAACCGCCCACGAGTGAACGCGAAGACGACCAGCAGGAAATCCAGGATCAATTCAACAAAGGAGACACAGACATGGGAAAAGTAGAAGAAAGTTTAAGTAAAATGAAAGACATTGACGGTTTTTTGGCAGTTGGTGTATTCACACCTAACGGTGAAATGGCCGCAGAAGTGAATGTCTCCAATATGCAACTTGCCGAGATCGGTTCGATGGCGAATGATGTGTTGCTGAAAGCGCAAAAAGCCACGGATGTCATGAATGTCGGTCGCGGCAATGTGGTTCATGTTGAAGCACCAAAGGCACATGTTTTTGCCCGCTGTCTCAATGAAAACACAGATTTTTCCAAAACAGAGGCTGGCAAGGCCCACATTCACGTGGTGATGCTGCTCGCCAAGGACGCTAATCTGGCAATGGGTAAAATCAAAATGGAATCAATCACTCAGGAGGTGGCTGCCTCATTCAGATAAATGAGCTATGCTATCCTCGTTACTAGAAAAGAACGAGTAATTAAAGAAGAAGCCATGGTTGTATAATTTTTGGCAAGACTGACGGGGAAACCTTTACCAGAGGTTTCCCCGGTCTGTTGTATGTGGTCCTTTCTGAAAAACATCCGGCTATCGCTTTCCTATCCGCTGGTGGGCCTCCCCGTCTCATTTCAACTGAACTCGGCTGCCTGGCAATGATTGCCAGATGACTCGCTACCTTTCCTTACCTCCACCAGGAGGGAAGAAGTCCACTCATTATTTCAATTTCATTGTTGCTCCTTTCCGAGAAATAAAATTTTACCCTTTGGGCAATACAAGCATAATGGGAGAGGGAAAATCATGTTGTCACCTCTCCTTTTGAAAATCGCGAAACTCGAAATTCCACGAACTATAATATATCCCAAATAAGAATTTGATTTTCGACGTACAGTTGGTGCTAGAACAGAACTTTTTACCAAAAAAACTTCCCTGTTATCTGACCATTACAGTGGCTGAGATACTAAGACGACATGCTGTTCTCGATTTTTCAAGAAGCAGTGACTTGACATCTACCACCAGGCGGTATTATTCAATAGGTACGAGAAGAACGCATGACATTTGTCAGATGAGGAAGCCAAACCTGTTGAGAAACAGGGAAGGAAGTCCACGGGATTTTACAAGAAAGCCGGGCTGCCATCATACGAGGCAGGCCGGTTTTCTTCTTCATCCGACAAGAGAGTCCTTGCCCAAACTCTAAAAGGAGATTTTTGGTATGAGTCCTAATTTACGAAAAAGGGTTGATGTCGAAAAAAGGCACCATTTTCGTCAACCCGTCCAAGATTGGTTGCTACTTTTTAACAACGATTCAACAATTGATATGGCCCAGGTTATAAATATCAGTCAAGGAGGTGCTTTATGTGCCAGTCTGGCAGACGCCTGCCCACCGGATACGGTGGAAGAGGTTGAGCTATATGGCCATGAATGCAGTCTTTCTGTTGATGGATTATGCGGTAAGATAATACATACAAACCATAATAAACTCTCTCCAGATCCCTCTGAAGAGCTCAGCTGTTTTATTTTCGGCTTCCAGTTTTTCCAGACATCATTAGATCAATTACGATTAATTGAGAAAATCACTCGGAAAAGCCGATAAATTCTTTTCTGTCCATTGCTTTTCTTCCTAAAAGAATTGTCATATACTGAGAACATAGCATATTTTTTATGACAGGATTGGGTGGCAATACGGTTTATACCGTAAAACTCAACTGGAGAGGAGTGTCATGGAACAGGAAATGTTGCTCAATCTCAGGAAGTTTCTTGCCCCGGAAATAGTATATGGAGAGGGGGCTCTGGGCTTGGCAGGACGTCACGCTGTTAACTTGGGGGCTACCAAAGTTCTTATTGTCAGTGATCATGGAGTGGCAAGGAACGGCTGGACAAACAAGGTTGAGAAAAGCCTTGAGGAGTTTTCTCTGCCGTTCTTCACATTTCTCGATGTTACCCCCAATCCCAAAGATCATGAGGTAATGACCGGCGTCGACCTCTACCGCCGGGAGAATTGCGACCTCATCATTGCTGTTGGTGGTGGCAGTCCAATGGACTGTGCAAAAGGGATTGGAGCTGTAGCAACCAATAGCGGCCATATAACGGACTTTGAGGGTGTTGATGAAATTTCCAATCCTGCTCCGCCCCTCATATTTATTCCGACTACCGCTGGCACTTCGGCTGATGTTTCCCAGTTTGCTATTATCACTGACACTACTCGCCAGGTGAAAATTGCCATCGTCAGTAAAATGGCAATCCCGGACATTGCTTTGGTCGATCCGTTGACAACGATCAGTATGTCGCCAGAGTTGACTGCAGAAACAGGAATGGATGCTTTATGTCACTCTTTCGAGGCATTTGTCTCCACAGCGGCTTCACCTCTCACTGATATGGCTGCCATCTCCGCAGTTCGCCTGGTTTTCGCCAATCTCTATGCGGCCTATTGTAATCCCAATGACCTTGGTGCACGCAAAAATATGATGATGGCCAGCCTTATGGCTGGGCTGGCCTTTTCCAATGCAAGCCTCGGGCTGGTTCATGCCATGGCTCACAGTCTTGGTGGATTGAAGGATTTTCCACATGGTGAGTGCAATGCTTTATTGCTCGAAAAGATAGTTGAGTATAATTATCCGGTTGCTGCTTTCAAATATGATCAGCTTGGGGAGTGTCTGGGGATCGTGCTTGATGATCTCACGGTTAAGCAGCGGGCAGATGCCATTTCAGGGAAGGTCGCTTCTCTTAGAAAACAGTTGGGTATTGTCAAACGCCTCTCGGAGATGGGGCTGGCATTGGAAGATCTGCCGCGACTAGCTGAATTTGCCCACCAGGATCCTTGTTTAGCTACAAATCCGCGAGAGACGAATCCTGCTGTCATTGCGGAAATCTATCGACAAATCTTCTAATAAACGTAGCTAGATGAAGTATTGACTGAAAATGCTTGTTCCTGAAAATTAAAAAGATGCATAACGCCCATGACATTCTTTCAATAGAGAACCTGGATGCATATGAACGATTCTGATAACGATCAGCAAATGTCCGCACGGCAAAAATTTCTCAGTCTCAGTCTGGAGTCGACGAGGAAAAGTTATTATCCTCAGCTCAAAGAGCAGCTTGAGGAGGCAAAGACGAAAGAGAGTCGTCTTAAGCTTCTGATTGATAATCTGCCTGCCCGCATTGCCTATGTCAGTCGTGAAGAGAAGTATATACTTGTCAACCATGAGTATGAAAAAATTTTTAGGGTGTCACGTGATCAGATTATAGGAAAAAGTGTACGCTCAATTATCGGCGAGAAAAACTATCGTCGCAACACTCCATTTAGAGAAAAGGCTTTGGCTGGCCATGACGTTCGCTTTGAGACTGAGTTTCAGCTCTCCGATGGAACAATACGGATCCATGAAATCAGTTTTATCCCGATGTTCGACCCCAATGACGAGGTAGATGGCTTTTATGTTCTTGCTCTAGATGTAACCGAAAAAAAGCATGCTGCTGAAGAGCATAAACGACTTGAAGCACAACTCCATGATGCTCAAAAATTTAAAGCTATAGGGACATTGGCTGGGGGGATTGCACATGATTTCAATAATTTGCTAATGGGAGTCCAGGGCAGGGCATCTTTGATTTCCATGAACCTTGAGCCTTCGCATCCGTTGATGGAACATGTCAGTGCCATAGAAGAGCATGTTCGCAGTGCGACGGATCTTACCAAGCAACTGCTGGGTTTTGCCCGAGGTGGTAAATATGAGGTGAGACCGATCGATCTCAATGAAATTGTTGATAATAGTGCTCAGATGTTTGGTAGAACTCGAAAACAGATTAACATTCATAAAAAGATGGCAGAGCAGTCAATCACAGTGGAAGTTGACAAATCCCAAATTGAACAGGTACTGCTTAATCTCTTTGTCAATGCATGGCAGGCGATGCCCTCGGGAGGCAACCTGTATATTGAAACGGGAATAACCGAACTGGATGCAGAGTTTTGCTGCTCTCATGAGATGACACCCGGTAGCTATGCCTGGTTTAGCGTCACCGATACTGGTCTTGGCATGAGCGAAGAAGTACGGCAGCGGGTATTTGATCCCTTCTTTACTACAAAAGAAAAGCAGCGGGGCACAGGACTTGGCTTGGCATCAGCCTATGGCATTGTTAAAAACCACGGTGGCTATATTCGTGTTTCGAGTAAAAGTGGGGAGGGTGCCACCTTTTATACCTATCTGCCATTGTCAAAGAAAGCTGCCTTCAGAGAAATACCTGCAGCGGCACAGTTAGTGAGAGGGGTTGGACATATTTTGGTTGTCGATGATGAGCAGATGATTCTGGATATTGGCAAGGCCTTGCTGGAAACTCTTGGATATCAGGTTTCTACTGCCAACGGTGGAGAGCAGGCGGTCGAGGTCCTTAGTAAAAAAAATGAAGATATCGATCTTGTTATTCTTGATATGATCATGCCTGGACTAGACGGTGGTATTACCTTTGATCGAATTCGTGCCCTTGATAAAGAAGTAAAGGTAATCCTGTCCAGCGGTTACAGTCTTGATGGTCAGGCCCAGGAAATACTGGAACGTGGTTGTTCGGGATTTATTCAGAAGCCTTTTACTATTTCGGAGTTGGCTGTCACGGTCCGTAAGATTCTCGGGTCGTAATACTTTAATGTTTTGAACTCTTGTTTTTGGAAATATCATCTTCCCAGGAGATGATTAAATCCTGCTTCCTCTGGTCAAGATCTGCGAAATCGGCGTCTTCGGGAATATCTCTTATAAACTGCTCCCATCAATTAACCAGTTCGTACGGTCCTTTGTATTCCCACATTCGCAAAAGAGTCGGCAATTTCAATTTTCCCAATCTTTGACGTAGGTCAGGCTTCATTGATTAATCCTCCGGGGTGTGGTTTAACTCTTTTCGGTAAATAAAAGACAAGTCATTTTTTTTTATGATACCACTATGATAATAATTTTCTCAATGTACAAAATCGTTAGAAGGTGATTAGAAAAGTTAAAATGAAGAGCCAGGTTGCAGGAGGAATTTTTTTTCCTCTTGTGTTGAGATTCTGCCCAGGACGGTATTTCTATGAGGATAACGGCCAAATCGATCAATTATCGACTTGTGCTTAAGCTCCCACACCAGGTTGGCTTCAAGGCCATCCTGGCGGTAGAGCCGCTCGGCGATGAGATGTATCTTGGCTGATTCGCTATGCATGAAAGGCATGTACAGAAAACTTTTTTCCTGGGCATTCAGCTCCTGATCGGCCTTGGTGGCAAGTGCTTCTTGAGCCAGGCCCAGTGCTAATGAATCGTAGGCAAATGAACGGGGATCGTTTCGGAACATATTTCTTGAGAACTGATCAAGGATAATTATCTCAGCAAGCCTTCCCCGACCATGCTTTCTCCATTGGAAGAGTTCACAGCGTATTGCCTGATTATGTACCTCTTTAAAGCGGCTTTTAATCAACTGGTCAAACTTCTCATCTTTTTGAAATCTCTGCTCCGGCTCGATCTCCTCGAACCAGAAACGCAGAATATCTTTATATTCCATGCACCATCTCCTGGGTATATTTCTTTGTATATCACTTAATTCCCTGTTGTCGTCCGGGATGAAAACGTTTCAAGAAAAAGGATATGCACTCCATGGGGGATTTCCAGTATAGTCTGGGAAATGGAGGTGTTCGGGCAATGTTGAGATATTGATTCGCCCTTGAGTTCCGGGGCCATCCGGTGTAAGCAGAAGTTACGAATAAGATTACTCAAAATAAAGGAGTTGGCAGATGGAACTGAACGAAAACCAGGCGGCATTAATTCTTGAGGCAGACGAAAATGGTGAAATTACTGTGAATGTTTCTTCGCCGGATCAAAACGGATTAGCGGGCGCCCTGTGCCATGCCCTGGCAATAAAGCTGACTCAGGATTCCGATTTCCAAGCTGAACTGATAAGCATGATAGAAGAAGAGGAATGAGTTCTTCTAAATAAGCTGAACAACATTTACTCGTGATACCAATGCCATACGGGTGATATTTTGTCTTCCTTCCTCAGGGTCCGTCGCCAACCTCCTGGGGATAGGGACCTTGGTTGTCGAGAAAATTTTCTCGATTCAAAATCCGTTTCCGCTTTGTTGTTTTTCTGACAGTTCTTGGAAATATGGCGCTGAAATCTCATTCATTCCTCTTTCTTTGGCAGTTCTTCACCTGCCAGCAGCGGGTATGGCTGCCAGTATATTTCATGAATCCGCTGCCGGAATGTCTTTTTCGTCCTTGAAAAGCGGTCAAGAAGATAATACAGGGTCGGCACGACAATGAGGGTCAGGAATGTTGCAACAACCAACCCGAAGATGACCACAACTGCCATGGATTGCCACCACTGACTTGATTCACTGACCCAGGATATTTTGAATTCAAGAAAATCAAAGGAAATCCCGGTTACCATGGGAACAAGTCCAAGTATCGTGGTTACGGCTGTCAACAACACCGGACGTAGCCGCGTTGCTCCTGCTGAGATAACGGCATCGCGCAGATCAAAGCCTCTCTCTTTCAGTTTGTTGGTATAATCAATTAAGACAATAGCATTATTGACCACAACCCCTGCCAGCGAAATAACACCCACACCTGTCATGATGATGCCAAACGGCGAGCGAAATAAAGTGAGTCCCAGAAATGCACCGCCCAAAGACAGAATGACGGAGGTCATAATAATAAAGGGCTGACTAACAGAGTTGAACATGCTCACCAGAACGAGGAAGATCAGCAGTAATGCCACAGCAAAAGCTTTTGAGAGGAATTCTTCGGATTCCTTTTGGAATTCATTTTCACCTGTAAAGGTTATTTTGTATCCAGGGGGAAGAGCAATGTCTTTAAGCAAATCTTCAGCTTGCTGGCGAGCCACGGGGCCGGGAATTTTGGTTTCATTGACATTGGCCTTCACGGTGACCACACGCTCGTTGTTGATTCTGCGGATATCACCTATCGTCCCTGTAAAACTCACGTTGGCGATGGTTGATAGTGGCACCATTACACCCGATGGAGTTGGTAGCATGAGTTCATGGAGAACATCAACAACCTGACGGTCCTTCTCCTCAAGTTGTACGGTGATATCGTAGTCATCATCTCCTTCGCGATAGCTTGATACCTCCAGGCCGTTATAGGCACTTTTCAGAGCAAAGCCTATACTATCCGTTGAGAGTCCAAAAAGAGACGCTTTCTGCCTGTCTACATTTACCTGAACAGAAGGAATTCCTTCGACGTAATCATCTCTGACATCCTTTACATGAGGAATTTTCTCGAGAATATCTTTGATTGACCGGGAAATTTCACCAAGAACAGTAAAATTGTCCCCGGCAATTTCAATATTGATGGGTGCGCCGGTGGGAGGCCCTTCCTCCTCCATGGCCAAGGTGATTTTCGCGCCAGGAATATTTTCCATACGCTGCCTGATTTCCTCAACACTGTCATGTGTTGAGCTCAGCCGCTCATCTATCTCAATGAAACGAACACCCACATGGTTTGGAGTGTTTGGATCAAAGTCAGATTCTCCTCCGCTGTTTTGGACTGCTTTGGTGTAGATGTTTTTGATATTGGCCATATCACTGGGGCCGTAGAATTCTTCTCCGGTGGCCTTGGTGTGTTTTTTTCCAGCCAGCGCATCTTCGGATGAAAGCGCCATTTCGTCATCATTAACTCCAGCAAGCATGCGTTCAATTCTGCCTATGATCTTATCAATATAATTCAGATCTGCGCCCTCAGGAACATCCATATTGACATACATTCCTTTGGGTTCAAGGTCCGGAAAAAATTCCAAAGGTTTCTCCAGTCCGATCACCAACATCCAGAGTTGAAGAAGCAGAACAAGCACGCAAAATGCCGTGGCAATGACGGTTAAAGGCATATCAAGAGCAGAGGAGAGTACTCTGGCATAGCTTTTTAACACAGCACCTTTAATCACTATAGGTTGCTCGACAGCCCTGGAGACTTCTTCCAGGCTTTTGCTCTCACCCAGGTTCTGTTTTTTAACCTTCATAAAAATGGAGGCCAGAGCCGGATTTATTACCAGAGCCACAAAGAGAGAGGAAGACAGGGTAACAATCAGGGTGAGGGGAAGATAGCTCATAAATTCGCCCATGATACCAGGCCAGAAAAGCATGGGGGAGAACGCAGCAAGGGTCGTTGCTGTGGAACCGATGACAGGGTATGCGACTTCAGAGGTAGCTTTCATCGATGCTTCAATCCGACCGACACCCTGTTCCATAAATCTATAAATATTTTCAATGATAACAATTGCATTATCAACCAGCATTCCCAGGGCCAGGGTGAGACTGAAAAGAACAACCATATTCAGGGTGATACCCATGATCTGCATAATGGTAAACGAAAGCAGCATTGACAGGGGAATGGCCAGACTTACCAAGATTGCATTGCGGATACCCATGGCAAAAAAGATGACGATAAGTACCAGAGCGAGACCGGAGAGGATATTATTTTCCAGGTCCTTAACCATCAACTCAATTTCTCGTGCTTTATCCATGACTTTGGTGATTTCCGTACCGGATGGCCATGTTTCTTTTTGCTGCTCAATAATACGATCAACTTTCTTGCTGATGGCAATGATGTTTTCACCGGACCGCTTTTTCACGGAGATATTTACCGCAGAACGGCCATCAAGCCTTGATCTGCTCGCTTCATCCTTAAAATCATCTACAACTCTGGCAACATCTTTGAGATATACCGGCTCTCCTTGATGCGTTGCGAGTACTAGACCATATATCTCTTCCGGGGTGGTAAATTCTCCCGGTACATGAAGTTGGTAGCGGCCATTGCCAAGTTCGATGGTACCACCGGAGGTGTTTTGATTTTCGTGTCTGAGTGATTGTTCAAAAGTTCCTATGGTCAACCCGTAGTAAGCAAGCTTTTCCGGAAACACCTCAACCCTTATTTCCCTTTCCAAACCCCCTGTTATTTCGGCATCAAGTACTCCGGTAATGGCTTCAATATCATCCTCGAGATCATCGGCTATTTTTTTTAGACAGGGCAGGCCGCAGGTGCCGGAGAGGGAAAAAACCACAATGGGCATTTCCGATAAATTGACCTCGAAAACCGAGGGATCTTCATCAAGGTCGGTTGGCAGTTCACCTAGCGCCTCATCTACTTTGTTTTTTACATCCTGGAGAGCTTGATCAATGTCGGTGCCTGTGACAAACTCGACGTTTATGGATGACATGCCCTCTGAGCTTACAGATTTGATTTTCTTTAGACCGTCAAGACCTTTAAGTTTCTTTTCAATTTCAATGGTTACGGTCGTTTCCATGTCCGACGGCGAAACACCGCGGTAGTTTGTGGAAACGAAAATGTTGGGTACGGTTATATCCGGCTCGTTTTCACGGGGAAGGATTGAATAGCTGTACACACCAAAAACGATCAGAAGAATTGTAAGGACAACGACGGTGGTGCTCTTTTTTATCGAAGTGTCGGAAATGATCATAATGTATACTCATTGGGATTGGTGATAACCTTGACAACGTTGACTCGCTGACCATTCTCAATATCACGATGTCCTTCAATGACCAGCCTCTCGCCAGCTGTCAAACCGCTGGTTATCTGAACCATCCAGTCTTCCATTATACCAAGCTTGACCCCTCTCTTATGGGCCACTCCGTCTTTTTCAATAAAAACGAACTGTTCATCATTTCGGCTGATGACGCTATAGAACGGAATAGCAATTGTATCGGTAATCTTTTGTTTAACGATGTCAGCACGAACGAACATCCCGGGAAGTATATCACGGGAGCTGTTATTAATTTCAAGCTCCATGGTGTAAAGTCGCGCTGTTGTTTGTGGAGAAGGTGAAAGGAAATGCTTCTTAGCAGTTATAATACGGTTATCCAAGGCCTGGATAGTGACATCAATTTCTTCAAGATCCCGAACCGCTGAGACATCGGATTCAGGAATTCCAATTATGGCTTTAACCTTGTTAATCTGTAATATCTGAGCAACTGGATCAGCAATGGAGAGAAGCAAGCCATCTTTTGCATCTAGGCGGCGAATGATACCATTAATTGGGGCTTTGATAGTGCATCGGGAAAGGCGAAGCTTGGCGTTGTCAAGATCGGCTTTGGCGGTGAGCATTGCTGTTTTTGTCGTATCAAGCTGTGCCTCCGGAATAACGCCTTTATCATATACCTTTTTATCTCTTTCGTAATTACCCTTGGCAAGAGTGTATGCAGCCGTGGCACGCTGCAGAGCAATTTCATAGTCGTCATCATCAATCAGCGCCAGAACCTGCCCTTTTTCAACTTCGTCTCCTTCTTCCACCAACACTTCAGTGATAAAACCATCAATCCGAGATAAAAGTTCAAGGCTTGTCCATGGTTCTATGATACCGGGAAGGTTGATACTGTCACGTATTGACGAAAGCTCGAGGGGATAGATCACCGAGTTGACAGGTGGGCGCTCTTTGCTGACAGCAGCAGCCTTGGCTGCTGCAATGGACTCTTTCTTCTTGGATATGGTCATAAAAAGCACAATAATGATAACCAACATCCCAACAAGGAGGAGACGAGGCAAGACAGACCATATGAAATAAACGGTTTTCGCTCTGGTTGTACTTGGGGCGAGTGTTTGCTGACGATCCATGTGGTTCACCATTTATTAAGAGAGTGTATCAGAAGAGGGTGCAAGACCCTCGAGTGCCTGGGCAAAGAGAAGCCGCATTCCGGGAGCAACTTCTTCTGTTTCAATTCGTCCTGAGTACCAGGAGGATACGACAAGAATATAGAGCGCATAAAAATGACCAGCGAGATAGAGCAAATCAATATCCCGGCGTAATTCATTTTTCTGCTGTGCTCTTCTGTATATGGAATAAAGAAGTTCCAGCCATTTATTATCGACTTCTTCAAATCTGTTTTTATCAATACCCTCTGGAAAAAGGACCTGTTGCATAAAGAAGCGACCAAATTCGCGGTTTTGGGTAACATGAAGAAATTCGCCCATGAAAACGGTCATAACCTGTTCAATAACTGGCGCTTCGGGGTCTGTCTTGGTTGCCAGTTCTGCATGAACGAATTCCAACTGTTCTTCACAGAAGGCATAGAAGATTTCTGATTTAGTCTGGAAATATGTGTAAATCGTGCCCTTGCCAATTCCTGCTTCTCTGGCCAGTTCTTCAATTGAGGTTTTTTCGAATCCTTTTTTATCAAAAAGACGTATAGCTGCCGCAATTATGGCCTTTTTGGTTTGTTTTTTTCTCTCTTCGCGTGTCATCGTCGGAAATGTATTATTGTTTAAAAGTCGACTACAGTCGAGATTTATAATCATCTGAGAGAATAGTGCAAGTAAAAAGTCGACCGCAGTCAATTTTAATTGCAGTTGTATTTAACGCTTTGATTATTTTATAAAAAAATTACAAACTGTAAAACTTGTATTGTCCTGTTTCATCAGGTCTGAAGAGAAGAAAGAGAAATAAAAGAAAATTTGTACGGCATCAAGATGTTATGTGGTTTTGATCTGTTGATTTTTCGGTGAACCTGGATATTGTAGAGTGCCAAGTGTGTGAAGTTCTCCAAGGTGAAAGAGGATGTATTCATGGATATTCAAGTTTTAGCGACCCAATGGCTCAGTCAGATTGCAGATTATCTCCCACTGGGGTATGCTTTTGGCGCAGGGATGGTTTCTGCAGTAAATCCATGCGGATTTGCTATGCTGCCAGTATATCTTTCACTCTATCTGGGGGTTGATGAGGAAGGCTATAATCAGCGTTCTGCACTGGCCAAACTCTTAAAAGCTGTCTGGGTGACGTTAGTGGTTACCTCAGGTTTTGCTCTCCTTTTCGGAGTTGTTGGCTTGCTGATTTCGGCGGGAGGAGCATTTCTCAGCGGATTTATGCCATGGACTGCCGTAGTGGTTGGAGCAATGCTGTTTATTCTAGGTGTCTGGATTCTTCTTGGGAAGAGTTTTTCTTTCAATTTTATGCTTAGACTTGCCAATAATATCGGTGATCCGCGCAAACTCACCCTCAAAGGTTTTTTTCTCTTTGGCGTTGCCTTTGGTGCAATTTCGCTAAGTTGCACCTTGCCGATTTTTCTTGCCATCGTAGGCAGTTCCTTTACCACCGGTAATTTTTTTGGCGGAGTAATCCAGTTTTTTAGTTACATTCTCGGAATGGGAATGGTTCTGTTGATACTGACACTCGGTATGGCTTTTGTAAAAGAGGGTGTTGTTGTTGGGGCAATGCGCAGATTTCTTCCATATTCAAAGAAAGTCTCGGCTTTATTGATAATATTTGCTGGCATCTATATCATATATTACTGGGCTTCCAGTGGTCTCCTGTTTTCATGACGTGTATACTCGGCAATACACTCAGGGGACAGTTTTCGTAACTGCCAGACAGTTGCTCATGATCACAGCCGCGATCAGGAAAAAAGATGAGGATGGTATCTCGATAGAAACAATCTAATGAATTGACTATTCGAGAACAGTCTCAATAACTTCAGCAATCTCATCCATTTCAAAAGGTTTGGCAATAGCAGCGCAGAAACCATATTCATCGTAATCCACCATTACCGGATCGTTTGCATAACCGCTGGAAACAATGATCCGCGCCTCGGAATTTATATCAAAAATGGCTCCGGCTGTTTCTTTGCCCCCCATCCCTCCAGATAGGGTTAGGTCGACAATAACGCCATCGACTGGTGAACCTGTTTTCCAGAGATGTTTATAGGTGTCAAGCGCTTCACGGGCTGATTTAGCGCAAACACATTCATGACCTAAATGAACCAGCATTCTACCGGCAATATTGAGAAGCATCTCTTCACTGTCGATAACCATTATTTTAAAGCTTTTACCTTTCCCACGTTTTTTCTCCACTTCTTTGGGCAGATATTGATCTACTGCAGCAGGTAAATAGACAGTAAAAGAAGCCCCTTTATTTTCTTCAGAGTCAACGGTGATGTGACCATCGTGTCGTTGAACGATAGAGTGGGCGATGGTCAAACCAAGTCCACTGCCGCTTTCTTTGGTGGTGAAGTAGGGGTCAAAAATCTTGCCTTGGTCTCTTTCGGCAATCCCCTGCCCGTTATCCCGTATGGTTATGGCGATGTAGTTGCCGCTGAGATGAGCTGGAAGTTCTCCAGTTTCATTTCCCATGATATTTCGGCAGCTGATATGGATGACTCCTGTTCCCTTGATAGCCTGCCTGCTATTGGTGACGAGGTTTTGAATAACCTGGCCGATTTGACCGGCGTCTATATCCACAAGAAGCAGATCTTCGGCAATGTCAATACTGCTGACGATGGTAGAACCATGTAGCGTAAACTCGACGGCATCATGGACTAACCTGCTTATATCAGTAGTTTTTCTTATCGGCATACCCTCTTTGGAAAAGGTGAGAAGCTGTTGGGTAAGCGCTTTTGCACGGCGGGAAGCCTTTTCTGCATTTTTAAGAAGTTCAATTGAGTCAGATGGAATTCCGGAGAGCTTTCTGACCAGGTTGATGTTGCCTATGATTGCAGTAAGTAGATTATTAAAGTCATGGGCAATCCCAGTAGAAAGTACACCGAGGGATTCAAATTTATTGGCCCGCAATACCTCTTTCTCCATCATTTTTCGTGCTGATATATCACGGATAATACCAACGGTATGCCATTGATCGCCTTTTTTGAATGCAGAAAAAGAGACCTCGACCGGAAATTCGGTACCATCTTTTTTATAGCCATAGAGCTCTATGGTTTTTGCCCCCATGCTGTCGGTTTCGACGGGAAGCTTGAATTTTCGTGATATCTTAGTGAAACTGGACTGGTGTTTCGGTGGTGAGATGATCGAAGTAATAGGCTTATCCACCACTTCCTTGGCGCTGTATTGAAAGAGTCTTTCTGCGGCAGGATTCCAATGAAGTACATTTTTATTATTATCTATGGCTATGATGGCGTTGGCTGCAGCTTCGTTAATGGCCCTCAGTTCTTCTTCATTCTCTCGCATTGCCTCTTCTGCTTTTTTACGTCGCAGGCTGGTTCGTGCCAGCACAAATGAGCTGATGGCAATAATAATGATACAGACTGAGTAGAGAAGCAGAATGCGACCAAGAATCTTTTCAGGCCATTCGCCCAAAACATGTTTCGGCACAAAAGAGACAGCTTTCCAGAGGTATTGCTTTTCGGCATGATTCGAGGTGACAGCTGAATCATTTTTATCGATGCTGTTATCTATCTGCAAAGGATAGATGGTGCTGAAGGTAATTAGACCCAGATGAGTAGTGATTTGTCCACTTTCCTGCTGTCTGATCTGCGACCATACATTACTTCCCACAACGTCTCCAATCTTCTGCAGGGGGGGATCCTGTTTCTTAAGATTATTTTCACTGCTGACCTGTCCGTTAAAGTAGGCTCCTTCACTATTTATAAGATATGACTGTCCTACTGAGTGTTGTGATTCGGACTGCATATCTTTTAACAGGAATGTTACCGGATGACTGAGTACAAAAATACCACGGAGAGTATTGTTGCCGTCGAGCACGGGCATGCTGAAATGAATGACGGGAGTGATTTTGTCGTTGTTACGAGTGTTGGTATAATTAAACGGCGAAATATAGACCCTGCTTTTCGGTAAATACTGTGAGGATGTAAAATAGTCCTGATGTATTCTTTTCGCCAAAGTGGTCATATTGGCGGGGGTTGCTATTTCTTCCCCCGTGCGGATACGGATTTTCTCATTGCCTGCTTCATCGATAAACTGAAATTGCGTATATGTCTTCTTTATTGTAGCAAAGAGCTTAAGCTCCTTAATAAGAGTGTCCAGTTGGTTTGAATTACTGTTTTCAAGGTATTCAAGCAGTTCACTTTGCAAAACAAGGACCTGGAGGTCGGTGCTAATGGATTCCAATTTGGAGTTGATTGCTTCAACCTGAGAGCTGATTTTAAAGTATTCAGCTTTTTTTACGGAAAGCATCTCAGTTGTGACATCTTTATAATAAAAGAGAACGGTCAAACTACCAAAAAAGACAGCAAGTGGCAAAAATATGAGCAAAAAGCGCAGTACTATATCGTTCCAACCACCAAGTGAGATATTTTTAAATACATTCATAAAGCAGAGCGTCCAGGTCAATTAAGGTGGGCTAAATTCCCGTCCCGAACCCGTAATGGGAACAATTCTTCAGCGGAATGAGTACCTTGCTCCTGAAAAGCTGTTAAAAACAAGAAACTGGAGACGGTGCTGAAACGAGAAAACTCTCTCGACAACCAAGGCACTTATACCCACAGGGTATTATGAACAAAAGCGGCTCAGCCACTTTAAACTATAAAACACAATTTCTTAGCAACTTACTACATAATTGGCAATACTATTTCGGATGTTATGGTACAATAAACATCTATTGCCTGGTTTGACTTGGGCAAGCCCAAAAAGCTCTATTCATGTCAATGCCATATACAGAGCTGAACAAGGCTCATGAGGTATTATGAGTTGGCGGCATGTGCCTGTGAGGGAAACATGCTGAGGTAATTATCCTGCCAGTGAAGCTATTGCTGAGTCTAATGCCTTGAAAAGTTCTTCTATAATTATGGGTTTGGTTATATACCCATGGAAACCAGCATTGAGCCCATTGAGGATATCTTCAGGGAGACTGTCCCCGCTTACCGCTATGACAGGGGTAGATTTCATTTCACTGTCACGCCTGATGTTTTTGAGAACCTCATAGCCGGACAAATCTGGCAGACTGAGATCAAGAAGAACGATTTCTGGACGATGTTTATTGAAGCATTGCAAACCAGCGGCACCTGTTTCCGCTTCGAGAAAGCTAATATTGCCTCTTTTTTTCAGTATGAGCTGAACCAAGTCACGGTTGAATTGGTCATCCTCAATATAAAGAACCGTTATCGATTCTTTTGATGTGTTTTGCAAAAGAGGTGGCATCATGTGTGTCACATATTATTGAGAGTATACCTTGAGAGAATGTGCACATTATCGCTGCTTGATATCCTGGGGAGCAATATTTTCGCAGTATTTATTTGATAATAGTAGAGAACAAAAGTAAAAGTAAGTTGATCATTATATATGTAAATAAATATATCCCATCTTCACAAGATACTCTATTTTTTTATCATAAGCAGGAAAACAAATGACTGAAAAACTGGAAATACTACAAAAAGTAATGCCGCTTGCTGTTCTTAAGGCAATGACTTCGGAAGCAAGACTGGCGGTGTCGCAATTGTTGATTGTTGATGGCATAGTGCCATTATATCACTTTCCTTTTCGTGTCGGTCGGGAAATGCGGGTGAAAATACTTGATGGCAGAATTGAGAGAATAGAACGCGTAAAAGTGGAAAATGATTTGCCCAATAATGATTTATATCTCGTCGATGATGGGGGGCGGTTTAATGTCTCCAAAGAACATTTTCAGATTGAAAGAGATGGGGACTCTTTTTACCTCTACGACCGGGGAAGTGAAAGTGGTACATTGGTTGGAGGACAACCGCTTGGTGGAGGAGGGGAGACAACGGCCAAACTAAAAGATGGAGATATGGTTACAGTAGGCACGAAGCAATCACCCTATATCTTTCAGTTTATTGATCTTAGCGGGTTTGCCATACAGTTCAGCAAATAAAATTGGAAAACGTGAATCTCTGTATTACTCAGCTTCGTTGATTGCCTGTGTTATTTTAATAGCATCCATCGTTGCAGCCACATTATGAACCCGTACAATATCAATATTGTGGGTGAGAGCCAGAGCTGAGACTACAGCAGTTGTCAGATCGCGATCGTCGGTATCTCGTCCGGTTATATCACCTAGAAATCTCTTTCTTGAATGTCCGAGCAAAACAGGTTGGCCAAGAACATGTAAGTCGGCCAGATGTTTTATCAGTGAGAGGTTGTGTCCGAGTTTTTTGCCAAAACCTATACCTGGATCGATGATAATTCTGTCCAGGTTAATTCCCTCCTGGCTGAGCCATTGCAGTCGCTCTTCAAAAAAAGCGATAATTTCACTGACAACATCTGAATATTCCGGGTTTACCTGCATATCTCCAGGTGTTCCCTGCATGTGCATGATAATTACTGGTACGGTTGTGTTTCTTACCAGATCAATCATTGCTGGGTCATGCTGTAATGCGGACACATCATTTATTATATTTGCCCCTGCATCAAGGGCTAGGCGGGCTACTTCTGCTTTAGTGGTGTCGATTGAAATGGGCGTCTGGTGTTTCTGCCGCAGAGCTGTAATAACAGGAATGACTCTGTGTAGTTCTTCATCAAGGGCGACAGGTTCGGCAAATGGACGCGTAGACTCTCCGCCGATATCGATGATATCAACGCCATCGGCAATCATTTGTTCTGCCTGGGAGACGGCTGCCTGCATGGTAAAATGACGACCGCCGTCTGAAAAAGAATCAGGCGTTACATTGAGAATTCCCATTACCTTCATGGTATGATCAACGCCTTGTGTGAGAGAAAATCATTTTGCGAGATTAGGCTTTATCTTCAGAGGGCTTCATGCCTTCATCCTCAGCAGGTGGTTCCTTCTCCCCATTCTCTCCATCATGTTGACTTGAAATCTCGACACGGTCTTCTTGTTCGGAATAATCAGTATCTAACTTCTCAGAAGGTGCCTCTTCTACCTTTTCTTCAGCCCTTTTTTTCGGAGATGGTTTTTGTTTAGGGGGACGAGGGAATCTATCCGGATGAAGCTCTTCCATGATCCTTTCTATATCATCGAGAACAATTGTTTCCTGTTCAAGAAGCTCCTCCGCCACTTTGGTGAGAATATCTTTATTATCCTCCAGCAATACTTGTACCTTGTCACGAGCATTGGTGATTATCTTTTTAACAGCAACATCTATTTGTCGAGCAGTTTCTTCGCTGAAGTCACGGTGTTGAGCAATTTCTCTACCGAGAAAGATCTGCTCTTCTTTTTTGCCATAGGTAAGGGGACCGAGTTCATCGCTCATACCCCACTCACACACCATTTTACGAGCCAGGGCCGTGGCTCTCTCGAGATCGTTACCTGCACCCGTAGTAATCTCATTAAAAATAATATCTTCAGCAACTCTTCCGCCAAAAAGAATACAAAGAGTACTCTCAAGAAATTTCTTGGAGTGGGTATACTTTTCATCAATTGGCAGCTGCATGGTAAGACCCAGTGCTCTGCCACGCGGAATAATAGTTACCTTGTGAATAGGGTCTGTACCCGGAAGGAGTTTAGCAACAAGGGCGTGGCCTGCCTCATGATAGGCGGTTACCTCTTTCTCTTTTTCAGTAATAATCATTGAACGCCGTTCTGCGCCCATCATGATCTTATCCTTGGCTTTTTCCAGGAGGTCAAGGTCGATTTCTTTTGCCCCTGTACGAGCGGCCATAAGAGCCGCTTCATTTACCAGGTTTTCAAGATCGGCACCTGAAAAACCTGGGGTACCTCGGGCAAGTACTTCCAGATCAACTCCAGGAGCCATCTTTGTTTTTTTGCAATATATTTCCAGAATTTTCTTACGCCCACCCACATCCGGAATTGGAACGATAACCTGCCGGTCAAATCGTCCTGGGCGAAGAAGTGCAGGATCGAGAACATCTGGGCGGTTTGTAGCTGCTACGATGATGACGCCTTCATTGGATTCAAAACCATCCATTTCGACAAGGAGTTGGTTCAGTGTCTGTTCACGTTCATCATGGCCTCCACCAAGTCCAGCACCTCGATGACGACCAACTGCATCAATTTCATCAATGAAAATAATACAGGGGGCATTCTTTTTACCTTGGGTGAAGAGATCACGTACCCGGCTGGCACCGACACCGACAAACATTTCGACAAAATCTGATCCTGAGATAGTGAAGAACGGAACATCTGCCTCACCAGCTATTGCTTTAGCCAGCAGCGTTTTTCCGGTACCAGGGGAGCCCGCCAGAAGTACACCTTTGGGGATGCGACCGCCAAGTTTGGTGAATTTCTGTGGTTCTCTTAGAAAATCAATTATTTCTTCAAGCTCTTCCTTTGATTCATCAATACCGGCGACATCAGCAAAAGTAACTTTATTTTTACCCTGTTCCATGAGTTTGGCTCTGGTTTTGCCAAAGGATAGAGCCCCGCCCTTGCCGCCGCCCTGCATCTGACGCATAAAAAAGACCCAGACACCGATGAGAAGCAACATCGGAAACCAGGAAACAAAAATGGTCATCAAAAAAGAATCTTTTTCCGATTCTATAACATTTATCTCAACTCCGGAATTCCGCAGCATGGGGATAAGTTCGTTGTCATTCCTTGGATAGACCGTACGAAAAGGTCTGCCATCCTGCGTCTTACCTGTAATGGTATCACCGCTTATGTGCACTTGACTGATAGCTTTATTTTCAATTTTTGTTATAAAGTCACTATAGTTAAGTGATGTGGTGTTGCCCTGAGGCTTATTGAAAAGGTTGAACAGCAGGATCATAGTTAAACCAATCACCAGCCACATGCTCAGGTTCTTGTAAAAGGTGTTCAAAGAATCCTCCGGGATTTTCTCTCTTTATCTTTACTGGGCTCAAACCTTTGATTTTAGAGGTAAAGTGCTGAGTTTGAATCCAATTTTATATGTTGCCCTACTACTGTAAAGCATAATGATTCTCTGTCGAGGTGCAACACGGTTTTTTCCTTTTCTCAATGAGTGAAACGCTGCACCGCTTTTACTCCTATGGCACTCTTTTGGGTATCCTGCAATGCTCTGACCGTAGCTTGTGCTCCAGTCACCGTTGTGGTGTACGGGAGATGAAGGTCAAGGGCGGCCCTTCTAATGGAATAGGAGTCTTCGGTTGTTCGTTTGCCAAAGGATGTATTTATTATCCAGGATACTTCTTTATCCTGCAGTTTGTCTAGTATATGCGGCCTTCCCTGTGATATTTTATTAATTTGAGTACATTCAATCCCGTTGGCCTGCAGGTGAGCGGCAGTGCCAATGGTTGCCAGGATCTTGTAGCCAAGTGCAATAAGTGATTTGGCAACCCTGGTAACCGCCTTTTTGTCACTGTCACGAACACTTATAAAGACATTGCCGGTGGCTGGAAGGGTTGTGCCCGCAGCAAGTGTCGCCTTTGCTATGGCCAGGCCGAGATTATCGTCAATTCCCATCACTTCACCTGTTGATTTCATCTCCGGTCCAAGCAGGGTATCAACGTTGTCAAAACGATCAAATGGAAAGACCGCTTCTTTAACTGCCCAATGAGAGATCTTGGCTTCCTTGGTTATTCCCATATCTTGAAGTTTGTAGCCCATCATGACTTTTGTAGCGATTTTTGCCAGGGGAACTCCTGTGGCTTTGGAAACAAAAGGAACTGTTCTTGAAGCGCGTGGGTTAACCTCTAGAATATAGAGGGTGTTATCTTTAATCGCATACTGAACATTCATTAGACCGATAACGCCAAGTTCCTCGGCCATGGCTTTCGTGGCCTGCCGGATTTCAGCAAGGAGTTCGTCGGAGAGAGTGTGCGGTGGCAGAACGCAGGCTGAGTCCCCTGAGTGGATACCCGCCTCTTCGATGTGTTCCATTATCCCGCCAATTATGGTGCTTTCTCCATCGCTTACTGCATCGACATCGACTTCGATGGCGTCTTTCAGAAACTTATCAATAAGAATAGGGTGATCGAGGTTCGTGCCACCTACAGCTTTCATGAAATCACGGATTCCCTGGTCGGTATAGACGATTCGCATATCCCGGCCACCCAGTACATAGGAGGGACGGACAACAACCGGATATCCGATGCGGTTGGCGGAGGTGAGTGCTTCTTCAAGGGTGAAAACGGTATCGTTTGCCGGCTGCCTTAAACCTAACTTCTGGAGAAATTGTTGAAAGCGTTTTCTGTCCTCAGCACGGTCAATGGCATCTGGTGGAGTACCGATTATCGGAACATTGGCTTCCTCTAGTTCCACGGCCAGGTTCAAAGGGGTTTGCCCGCCAAACTGAACGATGACACCGTCCGGTTTTTCCATTTCAATGATATTAAGAACATCTTCGCGGGTCAATGGTTCGAAATAGAGTTTGTCCGAGGTATCATAGTCCGTGGATACGGTTTCCGGGTTTGAATTAACCATGATAGACTCAACGCCTATTTCTCTGAGGGCAAAGGATGCGTGTACGCAGCAGTAATCAAACTCTATGCCCTGGCCTATGCGGTTGGGACCGCCACCCAGGATGACGATTTTTTTTCTGTCACTGATAATGGCTTCGTTTTCCTGCTCATAGGTTGAGTAGTAATATGGAGTATATGATTCAAACTCAGCAGCACAGGTATCAACCAGTTTGTATACGGGAAGAATTTTAAGCTTCTTGCGGAGATTGCGGATATCGTCCCGGGATGTACCGGTAAGATATGCCAGCTGTCGGTCTGAAAATCCCTGTTCTTTGCACTTGCGCAGAAAAGCAGGCGACAATCCCCGGAAACCTGCTTGGGTAATTTCTTTTTCTGTATCAACTATTTGCTGAAGATTCTGGAGAAACCATGGGTCTATCCAGGTAAGCTCATTGATCATGGCAATGGACATACCGCGCTTCATTGCCTCATAAATCTGAGCAATTCTCTTTGAGTTTGGAGTTCGCAGACCATGTTCGAGATCTTCGTTTTCGAGGTGGTCCATTGTGTCTTTGCCGTCACCGCCAAAGCCGAATCGACCAGTCTCCAGAGAGCGCATCCCTTTCTGGAAAGCTTCTTTAAAAGTTCTGCCAATTGCCATGGTTTCGCCCACCGAGTTCATGGCCGTGGTGAGGAGATCTTCTGCCTCGGGAAATTTTTCAAATGTCCAACGTGGTATTTTCACCACGCAATAATCAATGGTGGGCTCAAAAGAGGCATAGGTCTCTCTGGTGATATCGTTTCTTATTTCATCCAGGGTGTAGCCGACAGCCAGCTTTGCGGCGATTTTGGCAATCGGAAATCCGGTTGCCTTGGAGGCGAGCGCAGAACTTCTTGACACTCGAGGGTTCATTTCGATAACCATCAGTTCACCGTCCTCCGGGTTAACGGCAAACTGGACATTGGAGCCGCCGGTTTCCACACCAATTTCACGGATGATAGCAATCGCTGCATCACGCATTTCCTGGTATTCCCGATCAGTGAGGGTCTGTGCCGGTGCAACGGTAATTGAATCACCAGTATGAACACCCATTGCGTCCATATTCTCAATGGAACAGATAATGACCACGTTATCTTTTTTATCTCGCATCACCTCCAGCTCATACTCTTTCCATCCTAATAGACTTCGTTCAAGCATGATTTCTGTGGTCATCGAGAGATCGAGTCCGGAGGTGCACAAGTCTTCAAGCTCCTGGCGGTTGTAGGCCACTCCGCCACCGGTTCCACCAAGGGTGAAACTGGGTCTCACTATAATAGGAAACCCGATTTCTTCGGCTGCGGCCATGGCATCTTCGATCGTATGGACTATCGCTGATTCGGGGACTTTCAGGTTTATCGCCCGCATGGCGCTGCGGAATTCTTCTCTCCCTTCCGCCTTGCGAATAACATCAATGTCTGCCGCAAGCATCTCGACCCCATATTTTTCGAGAATCCCGGTTTTTGCCACTTTAATGGCAGTATTCAGAGCAGTTTGTCCACCCAGTGTCGGGAGAAGGGCGTCGGGACGTTCCTTCTCAATGACTTTTACCACTATTTCAGGTGTAATTGGTTCGATATAGGTGGCGTCTGCAAGCTCGGGATCAGTCATAATAGTCGCAGGATTGGAGTTGATCAGCACGACCTCAAAGCCTTCTTCTTTTAAAGCCTTGACCGCCTGTGCGCCGGAATAATCAAACTCGCAGGCCTGACTGATGATAATTGGACCTGAGCCTATGATGAGGATCTTATGTATGTCTGTTCTTTTAGGCATAATGTGTACTCAAATAATATAAATGATTGCAAATTGGCGATCATGGCCGCATCATTTCCAGAAATCTCTTAAAAAGATAGAGGGAATCATGGGGCCCCGGGGCATGTTCCGGATGATACTGTACAGAAAACGCAGGAAATTTTTTGTGCCTCATTCCTTCCAGGCTACCATCGTTGAGATTGATGTGTGTAACTTCAACTTCTTCTGGGTTGAGGCTTGCAGGATCGACACAAAAGCCATGATTCTGTGAGGTGATTTCAACTTTACCGGTAATGAGATCTTTAACTGGCTGGTTACCGCCGCGATGGCCGAATTTCAGTTTGTAGGTTGAGCCTCCATAGGCCAGGCCAAGCATCTGATGACCAAGGCAGATTCCAAAGACCGGCAGTTTGCCCAGAAGCTCCCGCAGAGTCTCCACGACGCCTTCGACACCAGCGGGGTCACCGGGACCATTGGAGAGGAAGATTCCGTCGGGTTTCATGGCCAAAACGGAATGGGCATCCGTGGTAGCCGGTACAACTTGAACCTGACAGCCTATTTCTGTAAGAATTCTCAGCTGGTTGTACTTAATGCCAAAATCGAAGGCGACAACCTTAAATGGTTTGTCGTGTATACTTGATGCTGTTGCAAAACTGTTACCTGCAACAGGGCCATTCTCTGACCAGCCATAGGGGGTGTCACAAGTTACCCTTTTCACCATATCCTGGCCGATGAGCCCACTCCAGTTTTTTGCTTTTTCAACAAGGGATTGTGGGTCGAGATCTTCAGTAGAGACAATGCCCTTCATTGCCCCGGCTGTGCGGATATGCTTTACCAGAGCCCTGGTATCAAAGCCTTCAACTCCCAGGACTCCATATTCTTTCAGGAAGTCAGCCAGCGTCCGTGTAGAACGGAAATTTGAAGGTGTAGTGTTATATTCTTTCACCAGGAAGGCCATGGGGTGTACGGCTGCAGATTCCATGTCCTCTGGATTGATGCCGTAGTTGCCAATAAGTGGGTAGGTCATGGTGACCAGTTGACCTGTATAGGAAGGATCTGTCAGTACTTCCTGATAACCGCTCATGGAGGTATTGAAGACAATCTCCCCAATCGCTTCACCTGCGCCGGTGAAAGATTTTCCTGTGAAGATTGTGCCATCTTCCAAAGCTATAATTGCGTTCATGATCTAATTCCTTCAGCTGTGTTGCGGACCGTTTTCGTACCCCAGAAAATCTTTTATCGTTCCGGAAGAATTCTGCGAAGGCACTTACACCCTTTATGGGGCACTGTAAAGAGGTCAGCTCAGCAAAGATGGTAATTACAGACAGTATTTGTCCAATAAATATCCAGTCTCTGAGCCATTCTGCAAGAGACAGGAAGGTGCAATTCCGACAGTCCCTTGCAAGCATTGAAAAATTCCGTTTGCAGCGGTATTTTTCTCCACCCGTTATTCGAGCAGACAAAACCACAATATATAACCCATATTCATGGTTTTCGTCAATAGTAAACGGGCCTGAAGACATGGCCTTAAGCGTTTGAGTTGTTAGGTGCCTCGTCGATTGTAGTATCTATGGCGGCGGAATACAGTTGCATTAATTTGCAGTTTTTGTTCGGGTGATTAATGGAACTGTTTTTGGCACCTTTTTTTTGAGAGGTTGTCCTGAGATGAAGTGTATGAGTTATCTCATGATTTATAAAGACTATTTTCTATAACCAGGAGCCTGTCTGAGAAAAAATGGTAATTATCCGACAGACTCCCAGGGCAACAAGAAGGGGAGAAAGTTAAGGCATGATGAAGGTAGAAAAAACAGATTTTATCATTGGAGCTGCACAGGCAAAGGGAATTGTCGTGATAATTGATGTTTTTAGAGCATTTTCCGTTGCGTGCTATTGTTTTGAAAGAGGGGCAGAACGTATCTATCCCGTTGGCGAGATTGAAGAAGCCTTCTCTCTGAAGAAAGCGATCCCGGGGGCCATTCTTATTGGAGAGAGATATGGCAAGAAGCTTGATGGTTTTGATTTTGGCAACTCGCCCACTGAAATAGTGGCGGCGGATTTGCACTCCAAGGTGGTTATTCATACTACACATGCGGGGACGCAGGGCCTGGTGAATGCTTTGGTCGCAGATGAATTGCTGACGGGGTCGTTTGTCAATGCCTCTGCTACGGTTGCCTATATAAGAAAAAGAGAACCGCAGCTGGTTACCTTGGTGAGAATGGGGCTTAATGCTGAAATTGCTTCAGACGAGGATAGATTATGCGCAGATTATATGGAAAGCCTTTTGCTCAAGAAAGAATTTGATTCCGACAGGATCAGACAGGAGCTGGTAAAATCACCATTTGCTGAGAGATTTTTTGATCCAGATAAGCCATGGAATCCGGCATCCGATTTTGACTTATGTCTGGCCCTGAACGCCTTCGATTTTGCTATTTGTTCTGGAGTTGATGAACAGGGGCGGCTTTTTTTAATGAAAAGAAAAACAAATCCATAACAACTTCTTTGAAGAGCACCTGCGATCCTGTATAGTGATGCCCTGCAGCCAGCTACAATAATTACACTCTGACCCTCTTGCAAAACTGTCTTTTCGGAGTCTGCATTTACTGGACTTTGAACAAAAAATCCTAATTTTACAAAAGGCTCATTCTATTTATATTTTCATATTTGGAGAGAACAATGTCACAGAGGAAGTTTAAGCGTTCCCAGCAAAAGGGGAAGAAAGTCACTACGGAAATACCTGCTGCACCGGCTCATCAGCCATCTGTCCAGGCCATGGTCTGGTACAAAAAGGAAGATTGGCTGATATTAAAGGAAATGTTTGTTGATGGCGAAATGCTGCCCAAAACCTATGAGGACTGGCTTAAGCGTGCGGAAGAGATGAAGGACAAAGCTCAGGCTGCGGGAGATGCGGTAATAAAGGTGTTTATAGATCCGCAAACTTTTCCGGAATGGTGTAAACAAAAGGGATTGGAGATGAATGGCGAGGCACGCTCACAATTGGCCATTGAAGTTGCTCAGGCGCAATCCTTCAGCCTCTAAAGGACAGAGTTAATAACAGCAACATTGTATTGTGCTGATAAAATTGATGATATTTTTATGTTTCAGCTGAAGAATCACAGGTTCCGGTTCCACAAACATTCGTATGAAGACTTTGCTCTTGTTGATCATCCCGGCTGCTCTGGCAGGCGATCTATAGTGTATTGGTTCCTGGCGTGGTAATCGTTGCTTTGGACTGATGGTTCAGGATGTAGGTTTTTTGAGACTAATTTGGTTTCGATCTGGGAAGCATGTTTCATTTTCTTATCATAGGCCTTGTTCTGGGACTTTCTGCTGGCCTCTCCCCAGGTCCGCTTTTAACGCTTGTCTTTGCCGAGACGCTTCGTCATGATGTCAGAGCAGGGATTAAAGTTGCAATTGCCCCAATTATTACAGATCTTCCTATTATTGCATGTTCGGTATTTGTTCTTGGAAGAGTGTCACAATCTTACGTTTTCCTTGCTATAATTTCCTTTTGCGGTGCTGTCTTTGTCGCCCGGATGGGGATTGAGAATATCCGCACCAATGGCTGTACAATTGCTGTCGGGGAGAAGGAGGTCAAGAGTCCCTTAAGCAAGGGCATCATGACCAATATTCTCAGTCCGCATCCCTATCTGTTCTGGCTGACGATTGGCGTGCCCATTCTTGGCCGGGCGATCCGGTATGATTTTGTCCAGGTCCTGATATTTCTAGTAAGTTTTTATCTGTTTCTGGTGGGCTCGAAGGTTCTGCTTGCCGTTCTTATTGGTAGCTCAAGCCGTTTCTTTAGTGGTAGAATGTATATCTTTATTATGAAATTTCTCGGAGTAGTGTTGTGTATCCTTGCAGCAACGCTATTTTATGATGGTTTGCATCTTCTTGTCACTCAACCGGCTGTTTTCTGAGAAATAGCGGCTATCATGCTTTACACCTGTTGTAATCTTCGGTATTCTCATGATATCCCATTGAAATATCAAAATGAATAGTAACTATACACAAAAAGAGAAGGAGAACTCATGGTCACATCAATAATATTGCTCAACGTTAAGAGGACACGCATAAATGAGGTCGCGGCGCAACTCGTCGAGCTTGATGAAATTTCAGAAGTGTATTCAGTGAGTGGAAAATACGATTTAATTGCAATTGTCAGGGTAAGAACCAATGATGATCTCTCGACTCTGGTAACTGAAAAACTTAGAAACGTTGAAAATATTATTGCCACAGAAACGATGCTTGCCTTTAAGGCTTATTCAAAACATGATCTGGAATCCATGTTTTCTCTTGGGCTCGACATATAATTAGCCAGCAGATTTGAGAGCTATGAAACTTTCGTTCAAATTCAAATATTTAACCAGCATGGTCTGTGCAGTTGTTCTTCTTGATCAGGGCAGCAAATATCTGGCGATTCAGCTGCTGGATGGCAAGGAGACCATTTCTTTCCTCGAAGACTGTCTGCGGTTTCTTCTTGTCGAAAATCGTGGGGGATTTCTAGGCCTTGGGGCCTCTCTGCCAGAAGGATTCAGAGATACGATTTTTTTACTGCTTACCTCTGTGTTTCTTGTGATATTTTGTATATTTACACTTCGTGACAGATCCAGCACCTTTGGTGTGCTTGTCGCTTCATCAATGATAGTTGGTGGTGGTATAGGCAATCTCATTGATCGAGCCTTTCGTAACGGTGCTGTTATTGATTTTGTCAATGTTGGCGTTGGCAGTCTGCGCACGGGTATCTTTAATGTTGCTGATATGGCTGTTCTCTTTGGCTGTATTCTGTTGTTTGTTCTGCTCATTCGTTCCAACAGGCAGCATCACCCTCTTGAAAAACCGCAATTCTGAGGACCGATATGTCTGCACTTTTTGTATATGGAACCCTGATGTGCGAAGATATATTTGAAAAGGTTACCGGCATTATTCCGATAGCTCAAAAGGCAACTCTGCGAGGTTTTCGGCGATTTTCAATAAAAAATGAACACTACCCCGGAGTGGTTGGCCAGGACGGTTATCAGGTAGAGGGTCTTGTTTATGACAATATACCAGAGCAGTGCTGGGAGCTTCTGGATAGTTTTGAGGGTGACATGTATCATCGACGAGCCGTAAAGATCCATCTCGTAAATGGTAAGATTGTGGACGCATTTGTGTATGTGGTAAAAGCGGAGTATACTCATCTGATGGAGGAATGCGACTGGAGTCTTGGCAGGTTTGTAACATCGGGGAAAACTCGATTCGTTGAAGGTTATTCAGGATTTCATTGTCTTGCTCATAAAGAGAAACGGGATCGTCTCGAATGACGGACATCTCTTAAATGAAGGTGGATTATTCAGCACATATCTCAATAAGCAGTTACGATCAAAATGAGATCGCGCAATTATATGATAGGTTGATATGAACGATCAGGCATTCATGAAAGAGGCTTATAAAGAAGCGCTGGCAGCAGAGAAGCGAGGAGAGTGTCCGGTAGGGGCTGTCCTGGTAAAGGATGGCACTATTGTAGCCCGTGCCGGCAATGAGGAACTTGCGACCAAAGATCCCACTGCACATGCAGAAATGCTTTGTCTGCGCCGGGCAGGAAAACATCTGGGTACCCATGTTTTCAATGGGTGTACAATGTACACAACCCTTTGGCCATGTCCCATGTGTCAGGGGGCAATGCTGCAGGCCCAGATTCCTCGGGTTGTTGCCGGTGCCCAGGCTCTGCGTTGGGTTTTTGAAGTTCGCTTTGATACTGCGAATCTGGTAATGACTGGCCCTATAATGGAACGGGAATGCCGTAAGCTCTTCACGGATTGGGCAAAGCGCAATGGCCGTCAGGAAATTCTGGAGAGAGAGGAGGACGAATAATTCTGCATTTCCGGCCTATGTAGCCCCATTCTACTCCTGGGCAATAGCTCAACACCTCATCTCGCCTGGTACTTGAGCTATTAAAATCAGGTGGCGATGCAGGTTGCCATTACCTGTTTAATATCAGTCGTACCGTTAAAGACCATATGCAGCCCTTCCTGCATCAGTACGGTCATTCCATCGTTAATCGCTTCCTGCTTGATCTCTTCTGCCGAATTTTTTTCGATGATCTGTTTTTTGATCGTCTTGTTGCTGAGCAGCAATTCGAAAAGTCCGGCTCTGCCTTTGTAGCCGATATTATTACACGATTCACAGCCTTTTGCTTTATAGAGAGTGAGTGAGTTGGAGTAATGTTTTTGAATATGGTCGTAGAATAGTACACCGTAATGATTTACCAGGTAATCGTATTCTTCCCGGGAGGGGGTGTACGCTTCCTTGCATTCATCACAAAGTGTGCGTATGAGTCTCTGGGCAAGTACCCCGAGCATGGAGTCAGCAAAGTTAAATGGATCGAGCCCCATATCTATAAGTCGAACAACCGTTTCAGCTGCTGAATTGGTATGCAGAGTACTGAACACGAGGTGTCCCGTCAAGGATGCCTCAATACCCATCTTTGCTGTTTCATAGTCACGCATCTCACCAATCATGACAACATCTGGATCCGCTCGTAAAAAGGCTCTCATGGCAGCGGCAAAGGTGTAGCCGATATTTGGGCGTACCTGAACCTGCCGAAGCCGGTGTTGAGTGATTTCCACAGGATCTTCAGCCGTCCATATTTTTTTCTCTGGAGTGTTTATATAACTTAAAACTGAATGCAGGGTTGTCGTTTTTCCTGAACCGGTTGGCCCAACGACGAGGAAAAGACCGTGAGGTTTGGTAATGACTCCAGTCAATCTCTTAAAAATCCTGGAAGGCATAATTTCATCGAGCGGTAATGGTTTGCTGTCTGCCAAAATTCGGAGAACAACATCTTCGTTATTACCAGAGGTCGGCACGGTCGCCACCCTGAGCTCCACCATGTCTGCATTGGTTGTTGTGAATTTAATTTTACCGTCCTGAGGTTTTCTGCGTTCAGAAATATCGAGGTCTGCCAGAACCTTTACCCTTGCTATAACCGACTTGGCATTATCTTTGGGGATGTGGAGAATATCGAGGCAGTTACCATCAATGCGGAAACGGACTTCTGCATCCTGGGTTACGCCATAGGGCTCTATATGAATATCAGAGGCACCCATATTAACTGCGTCTTCAATTATTTTATTGACCAACTCAATTGCCGGGCGGCTGTCAATTTCAACAGCCACTTCCTCTTTAGCATCACCATAGTCCTCGGCGGAGGGATCTTCGGCATGACCGTACATATCCTGATCTGATTCCTCCACTATAATATTGGCGAGGCACTCGCGAATATCATCACCGAAGGAGAGAACAAAACGAACGTTTTCAACTTCAAAAAGTGTTTTGAGCTGTGGAATTTCACTGTCATTTGCCGGATTGTGGGCTGCGACAATGAGGGTGTTATCTTTATTCTGAAGCGGTACCAGCAGGTTCTCTTTAAAAAGTGCCGGGTCCTTGCCTTTGAGAAGAAGCTCCGCTGAATGGATGGTTTGGGCAAGATCAATGAACTTGGTTTTATATACATGGGCAAGTGCCTCACCAAGTTCAGATTTGGATACCTTGAAATTCTCCATGAGAACGGTTTCCACATCCTGCTCCTGCTGGGTCGCAATGACCATTGCTCTTTCCATTTCCTGCGGTGAGATAATCTCCCGCTTAATCAGTTCTTCATAGCGCATCGGGACTTTTTTGCCCGACTTGTAATGGTTGTAGAGGGCTATCCCAAGGGTTTCGGCGAGCTCATTAATTCTTTTTTCATCTGCAGAGCCAAATTCAGCGCCGCTACGTTTATTGATAAGCTGAATGACGCCGAGGATATTGTTTTTGCAGACAACCGGGGCGAGGAGTACCTGTTTGGTGCGGCATCCGCCTTTCTGATCCCATGAGCGGTCAAACCTCAAGGTAGGGTGAATCCTGGCGAGTTCGTCTTTGTCGTAAACGTCTGCTATGTTTAATGTTTTTCTGGTGTCGGCGACGAACCCGGCGAGACTTGAACGGTTGATATCGACTCTGAATTTACGCAGCGAACTTCCGGAGAGCAGAACCCATGAAACGAGCTGGTGCTTCTTGGCATCAACCAGGAAAATTGTTGCCATCTCAACGTTATATACATTGAGAATCTTGTTACGCAGGCCCACCATGATGGCATTGGGATTCGGAGCCGCATGGATCTCATTGACCAATTTTTTAAAGTGATCGTCAAAAGCTTTTTGAGAAGATTGTTTTCGAGTTGCTAGGGTTTGTTCTGACATTATGTTTTACCTGGAAGAAAGGGAGGGTGAGATTTCGCCTTTGAAGAAAAAACTCCGATCGGATCGTCTACAGCCTTTTGGATTTAAGAGTTTGCTACAGCCATCTAGCTTGGAAGCTTTGGGGAACATAGTATTATACCTGCTTTCCATTTTCAAACCTCAAGAGCCTGAAATTCGCGCATGAATTTTCTGTCTATATAATCCTTTACAGAAAAAGACATTTTTCCACCCCATACAAAAGGACCTTTTTGCAGAGCTCCATATTTCTCTCCGAGATTGAAGATTAGCAGGTAGTTGCCGCCCGGATCAAATTCCTTGAGCTCGGAATCTTCCAACGAAGCGAGTATGTTGCCAAGTAGAATGGGATTTTCACGTACCGCATAGACCCCAACCTTGGCCAGGGGGGTGGGAGAGTGATAAATGCAATCACCACCGCCAAAAATATTGGCATGTTCGCTGCTCTGGAGAAAACGATTGACCAGAAGGCCGCCGTCTGGACCAGTACTCAAGCCCGAGGCTGCGAAAATTGGTGATGGTTTTACGCCGGTTGCCAGAAAAATTACATCCGCTTCATGCTCCTGGCCGTTTTCAAGAACTATTTTGCCATTACTGATCTTCTCAACATAGGCAGACTCATCAATGGTAATTCCTCGGTTGTGAAAATTTCGACGAATAATTTGCTGAATAGAGTTGCTGAAGTCAGACATCATTTTCTTGCCGGCAAACAAACAAACGTTAATATTCCTGCAACCGGTTGTCTTGGCAAGATGATATGCATTACCTGCTATTTCAACAGCGGCAGGACCGCCGCCGATGATACCTATGGAAACGCTATTGTTATTGTTGCAATAATCAACGATGCAGCGTTGGGCTTCTTGGAGGCGTTCTATAGGCTTTGCCGAATATATGTTTTCTGCACTGCCTTCGATGTTGTTAAAAGGTACAAAGCTTCCAACATTACAGGACAAAACATCATAGGGGATGCTTGCTCCGGAATCAGTTTCCAGGATATTATTGTTCGCATCTATTTTACTGGCCTTCGCCTTGATGAATTTGGCTCCCTGGCGTTCGACGACAAAACGGGTATTAAACCTTATATCATCCGGGCTGTAAAAAGTACTCAGCATTCCAGGGCCCATCCCTGAGTAATAATGAAAATCAGATGGTTGTACTACTGTGACCTGATGACCTTTCGCCACGATGTTGCCAATATTGGCAAGCAACATCATGTGGGCGTGGCCGCCTCCAGCAAGTACTAGCTTTTTGCTCATTGAACCTCCAGTATGTTATCGAGCAGTGAGCCTAGTTGCTCCAGATGATACTTTTCTTCCTTGGCGATACGTTCCAGCATTTCCTGGTTGTCTGGATCTTTGCTGTTTCTGCCAGCTCTGGTATACAGGTCTAAAGCCTGGGCTTCAATTGTCATGGCGAGGCTGATGACTTCTGCTGGTTTTTCAAAGTCGGGAGTGAAGCGTTCAAGATATTCGTCTGTTGTCATGCCTCCCTCCAACGCATCTTGTTCGATGGATCTCTCGAATGAGAGAAGGTTCTTTGTGCCGGTAATGCGTGAATATTCATTAAAAATCTTTTCTTTGTGGACGTCCTCGATATCTGCAAGTTTACGGAACAGCTTGATGACTTCTGCAGAGGAGACTTTCTGCATCATGTGAAGGTAAAAGTCCTGCAATCCTTCTTCAAGGGAATAGGCTGTCATCAAAATCTGTTCGGCAGAGTCGAGATTAACGAAAAGTTGTAAGCCTTGATCCTCTCTGCCAACGGCTTCGAAGCCCTCCCACGCTTTGATACCTCCACTAAGATTGATCACTTGTTTAAAGCCTCCATCCATGAGTTGTTGAGCCGCCACGCGGCTTCGTCCGCCGATTGCTCAGTAGACCACCACCGGTTTATCGCGGTCCAATTCATCCAGGTATTCGTCGAGCAGCGGTAGGGGGATAAGTCTGGCACCGGCAATATGGGATGTTTGATATTCAGAGGGTTGGCGAACATCAAGGAGTTGGATTTCTTCCTTCGAGTTTTCCAACATTTCCTGTACCGCATCACTCTTCATGGATTTAACGGGGGTGAAAAACTGTTTCCAGCGCATGACGGACCTCTCATATAGGCAGAATATTGCACATAAAAAAGGAATTTACCACGTTTGATTGTAGCGCATGCACAGAAAAGTTCAAGGTGATTCACGTGGGGCAATAAAAATCGTGGTAAAATGGAGGAATTATATTATTTTCTTTTGCAACCTCGGAAAACTGAGAGATGAGTAACAACATAGATACGTAAACGGATGGAAAAAAGGTAGAGCAATGAGCAGATATTGGAGTGCAAAAGTACAGGAGCTAGACCCCTATGTACCGGGTGAGCAGCCTAAAATTGACAGGCTGATAAAGTTAAACACCAATGAAAACCCATATGGGCCATCACCTCTGGTAATACAGGCAATGAAGGAGCAGGTTGCTTCATCACTGAGACTTTATCCTGACCCAAATGGTCAAATTCTCAAGGAGGCCATTGCCGAATACTACAATCTTGATGATACCATGGTGTTTGTCGGTAACGGATCCGACGAAGTTCTCGCACATACTTTCCAGGCACTTCTTCAGCAGAAAGCCCCTCTTCTCTGTCCAGATATTTCATATAGTTTTTATCCTGTTTATTGCGGCTTATATGATATTGAGTGTGTTCAAGTTCCGCTGCGTGATAATTTTGAGTTACATGTTGATGACTATATGCGGAAAAATGGGGGGATTCTTTTTGCTAACCCCAATGCTCCAACTGGCCGTTTCGTTGAGCTTGAAGAAATTGATAGGTTAATGCGGGCAAATCGTGACTCGGTGGTCGTGCTTGATGAAGCATATATCGATTTTGGCGGGCGCTCGGGTGTTGAACTCATTAAAAAATACGACAATCTCCTTGTCATCCAAACACTGTCGAAATCTCGCTCCCTTGCAGGGCTTCGTGTAGGTTTTGCAATGGGACATCGTGATCTTATTGAGGCTCTGGAGAGGGTGAAGAATAGTTTTAATTCTTATCCCCTGGACAGGATTGCCATGTACGGCGGAGCCGCTGCGATGCGTGACCGCGAATACTTTGAGATAACACGACAAAAAATTATGACCACCAGATCAATGTTGATTGATGGTTTGGGTGAACGGAACTTTTCCGTAATTCCGTCGCAGGCAAATTTTGTATTTGCACGAAATGAAGGGAGGGATGCCAAAGAGCTCAGCGGTGCTTTGCGGCAGAAAAACATCCTGGTAAGACACTTCCAAAAGCCTAAAATTGACCAGTTTTTAAGGATTTCAGTTGGAGATGACAGCGATTGTGCACAACTCTTCAAAGCACTGGATGAAATTTTGTAGCTCCTGTATACTGTAAGGAGAAAAAATAAGAATTGTGAACTTATGCTGGAAATAGATCTCAGTTTGTACTACAATGTCGCAATCAAGTACTGCAATGTAGGCGTCGCAATGGGCCGAACTGAGAGCAATTCTATGCTAATTATCGCTATTTCTCAATTGGTTACACCTAGGTTAGCAGCGTTGCTCAACAAGACTAAACGCTGAACAATTGGAAAGAGGTTAGAGTGGACATCAACGGCAAAATATTCAGAGCATTGGTTGTTGAAGAGACACCATCCGGTGAATTCGTCTTAAATGTGAAGCGAAAAGCGATCAAGGATCTGCCTCCCGGAGAGGTCTTGATTCGGGTGAAATACTCCTCGATAAATTATAAAGACGCTTTATCCGCCACCGGCAACAGAGGAGTCACTAGAAAATATCCACATACTCCGGGAATTGACGCGTCTGGGACAGTTGCCGCAAGTGATAGCGCTTTGTTTGCAGAAGGGGATGAGGTTCTTGTCACCGGATACGATCTTGGTATGAATACATGTGGTGGTTTTGAGGAGTATATCAGGGTTCCGGCTGAATGGGTGGTCAAACTTCCTTCTGGGCTGAGTCTTGGTGAAGCCATGATATTCGGTACCGCTGGGTTTACCGCGGCACTTTCAGTAGATGCCCTGGCCCGTGACGTGGCGCCGCCGGCTGGTGAAATTCTGGTAACGGGTGCAAGCGGTGGTGTTGGCTGTCTGGCTGTTTCACTTCTGGTACGGCTTGGGTATAAAGTAGTTGCTGTAACTGGAAAACCAGAAGGAAAACGGTTTTTAAAAAAACTGGGAGCGTATAAAAGTATCGGCAGAGATGAGGCCCTTGATACCAGTGGTAAACCAATGCTAAAAGCTGTATGGGCCGGTGTGATCGATACCGTTGGCGGAGAAACCCTTGCCACTGCAATAAAATCAACGAAACCAGGCGGAACGGTAACCTGTTGTGGGAATGTCTCGTCTCCCAATTTACCGATGACAGTTTTTCCCTTCATTCTCAGGGGAGTACGACTCGTTGGGATTGACTCACAGAACTGTCCCATGGCCCATCGTCAGACAATCTGGGAACTTCTTGCTGATCAATGGCGAGTGGACAACCTGTTTGAACTTTGTGAAGAGATAGGCCTTGATGGAGTTGAACACCATGTCGGTGAAATATTGCGGGGCAAGCAGAAAGGCAGAGTTGTTGTTAATCTTGATGCCTGATCCGGATTTCTCAGAAAAATCCAGACTAAAGGGGTAGCTGGACAACAAAGGTTGTTCCTTTGTCCTCTTCGGTTTTAAAAAACAGTTTGCCTTGATGCTTGTTACAAATGATATCATGGGCAATGGCCAAGCCCTGGCCTGTACCGTGGCCAACCAACTTGGTGGTGAAAAAAGGATCAAAGACGCGGTTCTGGATATCCTTTGCTATGCCTTTGCCTGAGTCGCCAACACGAATTTCGGCATACTTTTTTGTTTTAAGTGTTTTCAATGTGATTTTACCTAGTTCCTCTTCGCCCGTCTCTTTTTGTTTTTCTTCTATGGCATGTGCGGCGTTGACAATCAAATTTAGAATGACTTGTCTGATCTGGTCCGACAAGCAGTCTACCAATTTAAGACTGTCGTCAAGTTCAATGCTCATGTCGGCGAGGTATTTCCACTCGTTTCTGCAAACGATGACTGCATTTTCGATAAGCTGGTTTAGATTAACAGACTCTTTGTTCTTGCCGCCGGGATGAGAAAATTCCTTCATCGCATTGACTATGGTGGCTATTTGCTGAATTCCTTTCTGGATTTGGCTAATCGTTTCGGGAAGCTCTTCAATCAAATAATAATAATCTGTCTTTTCCATCTGTTCCTGCAATTGATCTATCTCTTCCGTGGAGTATGTGCCATTGTCGATTATTTTTTTTGGGAGTTGAAAAAGAAAGTCTAGGGTCTTTGTAGTCTCGGCGAGAAAGGTGACGTTGTTCAGAATATATTGGGCAGGGGTGTTGATTTCATGTGCGATTCCGGCTGCCAGTTGTCCAATCGATCTGAGTTTTTGTGTCTGAATCCGCTCCAACTCATTTTTCTTTTGTTCTTGGATATCGCGCGCTACATACAAGCCCTCCCTAATATTTTTCTCTTCATCAAACAGTGGGATCAAAGTATTTTCGCACATAATCTCGTCACCGCTGCGCTGCTGAATCAGGCTTTCAAAGGGAAGAATGGATTCCGAAGCGGTTACCATCATCTGAAAAGTCATGTTAGCAGTTTGACGTGAGGGGCCGGGAGGATGCATGTCCGATAGTCGAAGTTGATGTAGCTCCTCGGCGTTGTAACCAAGGAGCTTTTGGGCCGCAACATTGCTGGAGAGTACTTGACCATCCAAATCAACACGGAAAATTGCTTCTTTTAGACTGTCCAGGGTCTGTTGTAAAATCTGCTTTTGCAGAAAAAGCTGTCTCTCCGCTTTCTTACGTTCACTTATGTCGAGGATTACCCCGATTAAACCCGCAACTTGTCCCTTACCGTCATTGAATGTGGATTTATGAAACACTACATCATGTAAACTCCCGTTGGCGTATTTGACTTGAGTCTCATAAATCTGAACGCCAGGGTTATTGAATAGCTTTTCATCTGCCAACCGGTAAATTGCAGCCAGTTCCGGGGTGCAAAAATCATCAGCAGTATGATTAATGATGTCTTCTTTCGCCAATCCCAAAAAATCACAGAATGCCTGGTTACATCCCAAATAGTGGAAAGAAATATCTTTATAAAAAACCGGTCCGGGAATATTTTCCAGTAATGTTTGGAGGAATACAAGTTGTTCGCTTTCGACCACACTCATGATATTGGCATTTTTGAAGTGTTTTATAATAAAAACATTTGAGTATGTTCCGACATCCACAATCCTCTTGTAATAAGCAAAAAACCTTCTATGTAGTGCCGATTTAATGAATGATAGCTGTGATTTTATGTTATTGCAAGATTCGCTCAAAAATCATTACCGGAGTATAGCTAACGAGTGTCATATCAAGTTTCAATTGTTGCAAGATTCTTTTGTGTTTGCTGCGGTATGATTATTTATCGGGGAAAATCGAGGGGAAGATAGGAACCTCTATACAAAAAACCCGCCTGCGATTTCTCGATCAGACGGGTTTCTTTTAATTTGCACTGCTCAAGTTAGAGTCTCTTCTGTCATCAGTCAGCAAAAGAGTCGGCAAAGAGTTTTTCTATAGCCTCTCGGCCGGCTTCGCTCAGGTAACGGGTACCGGAGCCGACAAAGGTGTTATATTCAATTTTGGGGCTGGCTTCCTGCCACTCATTTTTCCAGGTGAACCATTTTTTCGAAGGCTGGTCAAATACGTGGAGCGGCCGGTTAAACATTTTGGCAAGTTCCACCGCCCAACCGGTGCCGCCTTTTACTGATCCGTCTTCCTGGATGGTGCCGATGACGAAAACCTGGTGGCCACTGTTAACCATGTGAAAAATCGTCTGCAAAACCTTTCTGATTTTATCCGTTTCATAGTAGGTCCTGTTGAGCATCCTGGAGGCGAGTTCCATGCTTATATCACCTCGTTCAAGCTCAGTCTGACTGAGGGTTACGCTATTTTTATCCCTCGATAATTTATGGTCATCAAATGTGTAAATTACTTCTTTTACACCATACTGCTCTGCCATTTCACCAAAGGTTGCTTCGGCACCTTTAAGGCCGCCGTGATAGAGGGTGCATATCGATGCCTTCATATTGTAACTCCTGTTGCGATTACGTTTGAGGTGGTGTTGTTTTCAGTGTGCAAACCGAAACCGTGAATAGTGGTCGAGATAAAAATAAATGTTGGGCAATTGTATATCCTGTTGAGCCGAAAGGCAATGGTGTTCTTCATTTTTCTTGGAGTAATGGTTTGCATGCAAAAAAATATGTGTTTGGAGCCGATTCTCACTATTGCTATTTTTTTAAGCCGGACAGGAAGACCCGACAGGGCGCCGGATAGCCCTCTATGGTCAGCGAACTATCGTGAGGATCGATGAAGTCACTATAGGATTCGAAGGTCATCCATTCGGTTTTTCGCTGTTCCGCGCTGGACATAGGGTGGGAGTGAAAAAGCTTGGTCTGCTGGAAACCAGCACGCTCCATCCAGTTCACCAGACATTTTCCCGTTGGTACAAAATAGGTGCCAGGAACTTTGGCATACGTCTTTTCTGGAAATAGAGCAATGGGCTTTTCGCCAGGAATGGCCTGGGATTCGAGGAGAAGGGTTCCACCTGGTTTGAGCGCTGTGAATATGTCTTTTAAGACATCCATCGGCGAGGGACGATGATAGATGATCCCAAGAAGCAATATGACATCAAAGGTTTCCGGAAACAGGCCGATATGTTCCACGCCCAGGAGATCGATATGAAAATTGGTCAATTCGGCCATGTTTCTGAGCGATTGAAAACAATAGTAATGTTGTACGGACGGCTCAAAACCTATCACCACTTTCGGCTGATATGGAACCATACGAAACATGTAGTAGCCATTATTGCAGCCTATATCCGCCACCACTTTGTTTTTCAGGTCCGGCAACTCGGGGGCCAGGCGTTGCCATTTCCTCTCGCTGCGCCATTCCGCATCGATATCGGTCCCAAAGACTGAAAATGGCCCTTTGCGCCATGGCATGAATGCGCGAAGACTATCATGTATCATCTTCCGATCTTTTGCCGATATTTCTTCGGCAGAACCGATGGAAACCACCTCATTGTCAAACTTGAGCTCCTTGGCCCGGTATTGTGAGAGAAACTCGCATGGTTCCCGATAACGAAGAAAGCCTTTTTTCTGTTGATTAACCCATTTTTGCCTGGTTGTGTGCTCAGCAGTGATGGTATCGACAAACGGTGATGGTGGAAGAGAATCGAGATATTTCATTGCTATGTGGTTTCATCCGGCTTAAGGGCAACAAAGGAGGCAAAATTGAACCATTGAAAATAGCTTTCAATGGAGGTAAAGCCAACCTTTCTTAGAAGTGTTTTGTTTTCCTCAATGGAAAAAGGGATCAGCACATTTTCAAGGGCTTCACGCTTTCTGGCGATCTCAAGTTCGGAATAGCCTTTTTCTTTTTTATAGCGGTGATAGAGTTCGATAAACACGCGGTTGAGGAGTGGGTCGTGACTGATGGTCTTTTCACTCAGGATGAGAATGCCGCCTGGACGAAGGTTTGTATACAGTGTTCTTAAAAATTCCTCGCGAAGTACCGGTCGAATAAACTGCAGGGTATAGTTCAGGATAAATGCTCCGGTTCCGGGTTTGTTAACCTGGGTAATGTCTTCTTCCAAGAAGGTAATTTTTTTTCTTTTGCTATAGAGCTCGGCTTTTAGCCGTCCCTTGTCGAGCATGGCGGGAGAATTATCGATGCCCAGATAATGTATGGAATCGTTATTGATAAGCCGGCAGAATTCCAGGAGTGTGCTCCCTGTGGCACAACCTAGATCGACCACGCGATCGTTGTCTTTCAGCATCTTCTCGAGTAAGGCCGCCGTTGCCCGGATTACCTCATGATAAAAGGGGATAGAGCGGTCAAGCATGTCATCGAAGACTTCAACGACGCGTTCTGAGAACACGAAGTCCTCATTAACTGCATCGATATGAAAAAGCGTATCTTTGGGTTTGTCTGCCATTGTATCCGTAATTAAATCAACTACTCCGACTTTTTCATGAAAAGCTTCTCCTGTCGGGACTTTCTTGCACTGGGATATGGAAGTAACTCTACAGGTTAAATATATCAATTCCTGTGGTTCCATCAAGGCGCCCATTATTCCCATTCCTGATAACAATGTCAAGGTTGGATCCTCTCGCCTGCTGTTCAGCGGAAAGTGAGATCTTTTTATCCTGATATCATGGGTTTTAGCCAAATCCACTGAGAACTGATTCTCCTTAAACGAATGAGATTATATGCTTGTTATCTTTTTTGGATTATGTCCGTTATTGTCAAACATATGCGCAGATGTTATCCTGCCTGACAAAATGTTTGTCGATATATCAGGGGAGAGTGTTGATGAATAAATTTGATCGCATACAGCAACTGCATTCCATTTTCACTATCCGACGAACCCCTATATCGCTTAACGATCTCATGGACCGTATGGAGTGCAAAGAGGCGACGGTCAAACGTCTTATCGCCAAGTTTCGTCATGAATTCGGCGCCCCCATACTATATGATCGAGAACATAACGGCTATATCCTGGACAACAGGAAGGATGCCAAATATGAACTGCCGGGCTTATGGTTTACCGTTCCCGAACTGCACGCCCTGCTCACCATTCAGGAGATGCTGGACACTCTCCAGCCGGGAATTTTGAAAGAAGGCCTTGCCCCATTCCGGCATCGCATCAAAGAAATTCTTAGTATAAAAGGTGCCGCAGGCGAAATCGATCTGTGTCAGCGCATACGCATAATCAATGTTGCTGGCAGGATGATGGTTCCCGAACATTTTGCAGAATCTGCTGCGGCGACGCTTAGTAGAAAAAGGCTGCAAATCCATTATAGATCGAGATCCAAAAACCTTCTCACCGATCGGGTCATCTCCCCCCAGCGCCTGATTTACTACCGGGAAAACTGGTATCTGGACGGCTGGTGCCATTTGAATCGAGCTATCCGAACATTTTCTTTGGACAGAATTGAAAAAATAGAACCCAGGCGGCTTAGAAAAGTGTTAAAAGTACAATAATTACCAGTGTTAAGTTTACCGCTGAACAGGCGGCTTAGAAATTCAGATTCGATCTTCCTGGCTGAAATCTGAAGTTTACCGCTGAACAGGCGGCTTAGAAAAACATGTGACACTGCCAACGCTGGTGACTCTGGTTTACCGCTGAACAGGCGGCTTAGAAAAATCTGCAAGGTGGTTTTATCTCTAAAGGGCTGTTTACCGCTGAACAGGCGGCTTAGAAACGTTTGCTATAATTAATCCTGGTGATACTTATGTTTACCGCTGAACAGGCGGCTTAGAAATTAACGTATAAGGGGATATATCGTGGCAGAGCGTTTACCGCTGAACAGGCGGCTTAGAAAACAATTTTTCCAATCCTTCCTGATAAGTAAGAGTTTACCGCTGAACAGGCGGCTTAGAAAGGTATCTGCAAAGCCCCCCTTTGCAGTTCCAAGTTTACCGCTGAACAGGCGGCTTAGAAACTTGACTTCTGCTGTCGCTGCGCTTTATGTACGCTTGTCTGTGAGAGTAAATTATAATTGCACTTCGTTGTTACTTCTAAATGTACGGTAGCTTAGAGGTGTTAAACCCGGAAAGTATATCCGGGAACATATTGTTAGAGATTTTCTGTAACTATCCGTTTCGAGAAAATAATACATTTGACAAATGTTAGGCTTTTTGGTATCAGGTTCACATCCTTTAGTTGTTATATACGACGAGTCAGGCTTAAGGGATAATTATGAAATTTTAGGGTGTAAAAAGTACCGCCTCTTTTCGTGTACTTCGCTTGTCAGCAATGGTAGTTGTAACGGTTTCACAGAGCACTTCCCTACATGATTGTCATAATTTTGTATCCATATTAGTGGTAAACTTGACTACAACCCAGAGGACCGGCAAGTCATCAGTGTACATCTCCGTAGTCATTGGAGATTACTGGTTATTTATGTTTATTAACAGCCCGGCTCCGATGGCTTCTTCTCAATTCCATGGAGAACCAGATGACAGAAATTTTATTATGCAGTAGAGCACACAGTCTACAGACCTTGAATCAGACATACGGAATGGATACGGAAAGTATTCGTGGGATGCATTGCCAGCCATCTCATACCGTTTCATCTTACACCCCTTACCTTTTGAACACTGGCCAGAGGGCCCTTGATCAAATTTCTCTCGGAGTGTTGTCTTGCCATGCGACAGCTAAAAGGGTTACAGATCTATCCCTGTCTTTTGGTTCCGACAACACCATCGCCATTGCCACAATGATGAATAAGTTACGGGAATACAATATTTCTGCAATGGGCGCATCCACCAGTATTTACACCAACCGCATGGAAAGTTTTGCCCAGTCAGTCAAACAAGTACCAGGACGCTTTGCTGGCATATCGTGCAGCCGAGAAAGCCAAATCAGCAGGCATTGCCCTTGCCAAAGAAAAGGCGTTCTCATCCTTCAGGAATATGCAGGAACGATTCAGTCAGGAATTGGGCTACATCAATAGCGGTATAAAAGCCCGGAAGGGGACGCCATTCACCAATCCGGAAAGGGCAACAAGTATTGCCAGGAGCAGCCGGAGTATTACCAAACTGCATCTTTCAGATGATGCCCAGTTGAACAATCTTGTTAAATTTTCAAGATATTCCAAAGTGCTTGGCAACGGTCTGGCTGTAATTGATTTTGGTAGTCGGATTGGTGATATTCATAATGAGTATGAGGCTGGAGGTGACTGGGAAAGAAAAATGTTTATTGAATCCACTAGTTTTGCCACCAGTGCTGCAGCAGGAGTTATAACGGCAAAATTGGGAGCATCCGCATTACTTTTTCTTGTTTCTGCAACCCCTGTAGGATGGGTTGGTATGCTTATCGGAGGAGCTTTACTTGTTGGGATGGCTGCAGGAACATCTATGGCAGTTAACGACATAGCGCACAATAAAGCTGGTTCCTGGTATGACGATATTATGAACTGGATTTCTGGAATATTATGAGTATTGGAGATATTTTTTTTAGAATTGCAACGGTTGGCATCTTTTTAGGGATGATATTATATGTTTTGTTCGGCCAGATTACTGTCCGAAAATTACGCAAAAATAAGGCGACAAAAAAAGCTCTGGGATTCGAATTTGTAAGTGGTTGGGATATTATAAATGTTGCAGAGGCGTTTGCGATTCCCAAATCCTGGAGCAGGAAGTTTGAAAATGGTCCCTTATCTGGTCTCTATGCAAAGTCAGAAATACTCCGAGAGCATACCAATCCTTTTGATTGGTTTCTGGGTGCGTTGTTATTCTGGTTGCTTGTGGTTTCTGTCATAATTCTCCTTTGTTTAGTCGTATTAAATAAATTAGGGATTTGGGACTAAAAGACTAGGTGCAGCCGAAGTCTCCTCAGACTCCATCTATCCGACGATGCCCAGCTGAACAACCTCGTCAAATTTACAAAATATTCAAAAGTGCTTGGCAACGGTCTGGCTGTAATTGATTTTAGTAGTCGGATTGGTGATATTCATAATGAGTATGAGGCAGGAGGTGACTGGGAGAGAAAAATGTTTGTTGAATCGTTAAGTTTTTCTTTAAGCGCATCAGCCGGAATAGCTGCTGCTCATGCAGGGACTGCAGCTCTGGGATTTCTTGTTGCTGCAACCCCAGTAGGATGGGTTGGGTTGCTTGTTGCAGGAATAATTGTTGCTGGTGCAGCAGGGGCTTCAATAACAATGAACTCATATGTACAACAACACGGTGATGCATGGTACGACGGCATCATGAGCTGGATTTCAGGTATATTATGAACCATGTTGAATTCATTTTATTCACTATTCTAGCTATTTGTGCTTTCTTTGGCATGGTTTTTTTCGTTTTAGTTGGCCAAGTCACGGTCCGAAAATTGCGCAAGAAAGAAGAGACGAAACATATTTTGGGATTTGAGTTTGCGAGTGGCTTGGATATCCTTAATGTTGCGGCATCACTTTCGAGACCCAAATTTATGACCAGAAAATTGGAAAATGGGCCTTTCCCTGGTCTTTATGCCAAATCAGAGATCCTTCGACAGCATACCACCGGGCTGGATCGAGTCCTGGCTTTTGTGCTCTACTGGTTATTTTGGACTACAGCATTGTTGGGTCTTAGCCTTGCAATACTAGATAAGTTCGGTATTTGGGATTAAAAGATCAGGGACAGCCAAACTACCACCAAACTCCATCTTTCCGATGATGCTCAGTTAAACAATCTTGTTAAATTTTCGAGATACTCCAAAGTGCCTGGCAACGGTCTGGCTGTAATTGATTTTGGTAGTCGGATTGGTGATATTCATAATGAGTATGAGGCAGGAGGTGACTGGGAAAGAAAAATGTTTATTGAATCCACTAGTTTTGCCACCAGTGCTGCAGCAGGAGTTATAACGGCAAAATTGGGAGCATCCGCATTACTTTTTATAGTTTCTGCAACCCCTGTAGGATGGGTTGGTATGCTCATCGGGGGAGCTTTACTCGTTGGGATGGCTGCCGGGACTTCTATGGGTGTGAACTCTTATTTGAAAGAAAATAGTGGCGCCTGGTATGATGGTATTATGAACTGGATATCAGGAATAATATGAAAGGTGTGGAATTCATTCTTTTTAGTGTGGCAATGGTTAGCCTATTTTTGGCCATGATACTATATGTTTTGTTCGGCCAGATTACTGTCCGTAGGTTACGCAGAAATGAAGCAACAAAAAAAGCTCTAGGATTTGAGTTTGTGAGCGGTTGGGATATTATTAATGTTGCAGAGGCGTTTGCGATTCCCAAATCCTGGAGCAGGAAGTTTGAAAATGGTCCTTTATCTGGCCTCTATGCCAAGTCAGAAATACTCCGAGAATATACCAGTCCTTTTGACCGGTTTCTGGGAGCTTTGCTATTTTGGCTGCTTGTGCTTTCCGTTATAATTTTCATAAGTTTAGCCGTATTAAATAAGTTAGGATTTTGGGACTGAAAGTTCAGGGGCAGCCTAACTACCATCAACCGGCATCTTTTAAATGATGTCCAGCTTAATAAGCTCGTCAAAATTTTCGAGATATTTAAAAGTCCTCTGTAATGGTTGAACTTATGAGTTTATTTTCTAAGCTATTGGGAATTGCTTCTATTTTTTGTTTTTTCGCTTGCATTTTTTTTGTTATTTTCGGCCAGTTTACTGTCCGAAGACTACGTAAAAATGAAGAAACAAAGCATGCACTCGGGGTAGAGTTTTTAAGTGGTTGGGATATCATCAATGTTGCACAGACACTCTCGATACCAAGATCATGGAGCAAAAAACTGGAGAGCAGCCCGCTTTCCTTTTTAAATGCCCAATCGGAAATACTTTTCAAGCATACTAGCCGAGTAGATCGGTTTTTAGCTGGATTATTTTACTGGTTACTCAACTTTCGGACTTACGAAGAAGACAAAGAAAAAACCGCTCAACATACTGAAATATTGAGACAAAAAGATTGAAGAGCTCTGGCTTATGATATATAGTGGATTTGCGAAAAACACAATAATATCAAAAAGAAAGAGCT
>JBNKDO010000063.1:0-24016 GCA_050288305.1 Desulfocapsaceae bacterium
CGCTTACTCGGTATCCCATGACCTGAGAGCACCGCTGCGCCATATCAACGGGTTTATGGAAATACTGAAAGAAACCATAGAAACGAGGATAGACGACCAGAGCCGGCATTATATGGACACTATTTCCAATGCCGCCTGGAAAATGGGACAGCTGATCGACGATCTGCTCTCCTTCTCCCGCATCGAGCGCAATACATTGTCGTTCCAACAGGTGAAGGTAGGGGTCCTGGTTCAAGACGTTATTCTGGATCTTAAGCCGGATAGCGCCGAAAGGTCCATCGAATGGCACATCGGTGACCTGCCGGAAGTCTATGGCGATGCTGCCATGCTGCGGATAGTACTGGACAATCTGATCTCCAATGCATTAAAATTCACCAGGCCCAAAGCGCAGGCCCGGATCGACATCGGATCGCTGCCCGGCCAGGAGGCCGAAACCATTATTTTTGTGCGTGACAACGGTATAGGATTCGACATGACCTATGCGGATAAGCTGTTCAAAGTGTTCCAGCGCCTGCACCGGGCAGATGAATTCGAGGGCACCGGCATCGGGCTGGCCAATGTGCACCGCATTATTACCCGCCACGGCGGCCGGACCTGGGCCGAAGGCAAATTAGACCAGGGTGCTGCGTTTTACTTTTCACTGCCAAAAAAATCAAGGGAGGGAAAATGAAAAAATTCATGAAAGCTGCGGTATTGAAGATTTTCTGTTGTTTTGTGGTCAGCACCTTTTTGCTGCCTGTTTGGGCGGCTGCGACAGAAAAACCATTGATTGTAAAAACCCGTTCTTTAAGGGGAACTTCATCAAACTATGACGAGACCAAGGAATACAAATACCAACTGTTGCAATTGATTCTCGCAAAGACGGAACAAACCGATGGTCCCTTCAAGATCGAAACACCACATCAAGAGGGTCCACAGGCCAGGGATATTGATTTGTTAAAAGAAGGCTATTTTGATGTGGTATTAACCATGACATCAAAAGAGCGCGAGCGAGACTTTCATCCCATCCGAATCCCCATTTATAAAGGACTGTACGGCTATCGCCTGGCTATTATCAACCAAGGTGATCAATCGAAATTTTCAGCTATTCGAACTCAGGAAGACTTTCAAAAATTGTGGGCCGGGCAAAACGAGGTATGGCCGGATACACAAATACTCCGAGCAAACGGTTTCAACGTGGTAGGAACTTCAGGATATGTTGAACTCTTCGCCATGTTAAAAGAACGGCGGTTTGATTTTTTCCCCAGGGGAGTTCACGAACCATGGAAGGAGCTTGCTGACGTTAAAATTCCCGGGCTGGTAGTGGAAACAGATCTGGCGATACACTATCCAGCACCCGGTTATATTTTTACCAAAAAGGACAACCAAAAACTTGCTGACAGGCTTGAACGGGGGTTCAGCATGGCTATTGAAGACGGTTCATTCGATAGGCTTTTTTATAATCATCCTCATATGAAAGAAGTATTGGAACGCGCTAATCTGAAAAATAGAAAGATCTTCGAACTGAAAAATCCGTTGTTACCGGAAAAAACGCCGCTAGATGATATTAGATTGTGGTATACACCATAACTGCTACTTATATAACCATTGTAGGAAACCTCAATGTGCGCGGGAATTGCACCTTTAAAAGATACAATTGCAGCCAGGCTTTTAAAAGTAGTGTTTTCTTTCTACCTTATTCTAGCCGTAACTGTAACCGTTGCCCATATCGCCGCGGAATACGTGCATACGCGAAGTCTCGTTCTTCAAGAACTGGAGATACTTGCGCAGACCTTCCGACCCACATTGGAACAGGCACTCTGGGAGATGAACAACAACCAGCTACAGTCTACTCTCACAGGAATAATACGACTGCCAAATATTGTTGGTATTGAGATTGTGAATCCCAAAGGAAAATACTTGGGAGAAATGGGGGAGGTTTTGCACCTGTCCGATTCGGCGCCTACCAATACTACTGATACAAACCAAAGTGGTATTTTCTTTTCATCGGGTCTTTTTTGCAAAACGTTTCAGGTACATCATATGCGGGGGGATATATCATTTCCTGTGGGCATTGTAACGATTTATTCAAGCCGAAATATTGTCATCGATAAAATAAAGTTCAGTGTGACAATCCTGATTCTTAACGCAATTATTAAAATAATCGGGTTTTGGATCCTTTTCCTGCTGATTTCAAGAGTTTTGCTCAGTAGACCCTTGGCGGAGCTCACCCGAGCGGCCGAACAATTGCAGTTTGATAATCTGGAAAATGTAAAAATCGATATACACACCAAAGGAAACAACGAATTAAAGATTCTTGAAAATGCTTTTACGGAGATGATCAAAAATCTCCTCAAAACCCGTTCAGAGCTCTATAAAAACAAGGAGCTCCTGGAAATAAGAGTTTCGGAACGGACTGCCGAATTGAAAGAAAGCCGGGAATTGCTGAAAATTGCCAAAGAGAAGGCAGAAAAAGCCAGCCAGGCAAAAAGTGTGTTTCTGGCCAATATGAGCCACGAACTCCGCACTCCCCTCAATTCAATCCTTGGATTTTCCCGACTGATGACACATGAAAAAAATCTGAATTCAAATCAGATGAAAAACATAGAGATTATCAACCGCAGCGGGGAGCATCTGTTGAATCTGGTCAACAACGTACTGGATATCTCCAAGATCGAGGCAGGCCGGATTGAGCTGGAAGAATCAACGCTCGATTTATACCAATTTACACAGGAACTCGCCTCGTTGATGTCCGCGCGAGCGCAAGAGAAAGGACTGAACTTTAAACTTGAGCAGTCCCCGAACCTCCCCCGCCACCTTATCGTGGATGTGGGCAAACTGCGGCAGATCTTGATCAATCTGGTCGATAACGCGATCAAATATACCACCCAGGGGAGCGTGACCGTTAAGATTGACTTCGGTTCATCGAGTCATGAGAATCCGCAGACCGAGGCCGTTCCTCAAAAAACATCGCAATTCAATCTGAGATTCGCAATCATAGACACTGGCTCCGGCATCCGTATTGAGGATCGCGAACGTATCTTTACCCCCTTTCGGCAATTGGAGAATCGTCCGTTAACAGAAACCGGTACCGGACTGGGGCTTGCCCTATGCCAACAGTATACGGATCTGATGGGTGGAACGATCCGGGTAGCTGGTGAGCCAGGAAAAGGTTCGGTTTTTCACATCGAAATTCCGGTTACCGAGCTGCCATCCGAAGACATCCCGGTTGAAACGCAGCGTCGTCACGTGATTGGCCTGGAAGAGGGGCAGCCGCGCTATCGGCTCCTCATCGCCGAAGATCAGCCCGAGAACCGGCTATTGCTTCGCAAGTTGCTTGAACCACTAGGTTTTGAACTCCGGGAAGCCGTCAACGGGCAGGAAGTGGTTGCCCTTTTCGAGCAGTGGCATCCCCATCTGATCTGGATGGACATCCGCATGCCGGTGATGGACGGGCTGGAGGCGACCCGTAATATCAAGGACACAGATGCCGGCACTCACACAAGAATAGTCGCCGTCACCGCCCATGCCCTGGAAGACGAACGGCGCGAAATCCTTAAGGCGGGCTGTGATGATTTTATCCGCAAGCCCTACCGACATACCGATATCCTCGATGCCTTGACGAAAAATCTCGGTGTTCGCTTTGTCTTCGAGGAAGAAACGCCTCCTGCTGAGGGTGCGTTGTCGTTGAATGAGGCTACCCTGGCCGACCTGCCATCTGAATTACTGAAGGAATTGGAGCAAGCCCTTGTCCTGATCGACATCGACGCAGTGAACCGCACCATTGAAGCGATACGAATCGATCATCCATCTCAGGCGGATGCCTTGGGAGCCGTGGCCCAAGATCTGCAATTCGGTCGAATGCTGCGGTTGATCCGTACCCTATCCGGCAAAACTAGCCCGCAAGGTGTGACATGCAAAAAAAAATGAACACGCCACACTTGTGCAAAATCCTGGTGGTGGATGATACCACCGCCAATCTTCAACTTTTAACCAATTTGTTGACAGCGCAGAGCTATGCCGTTTACCCCGCCTCCGACGGCGAACTGGCTTTGGAGTTTGTCCACTCGACCCTTCCCGACCTCATTTTGCTGGATATCCGTTTGCCGGGGATTGATGGTTTTGAGGTCTGCCATCGGCTCAAAGCCGATAAACGGACCCGTGCCATTCCCATCATCTTTATCAGTGGTTTGGAACATGAAAGCGATAAGGTGAAGGGGTTCCAGGCCGGTGCGGTGGACTACATTACTAAACCTTTTCAAGCCGAAGAAGTCCTGGCCAGGGTACGAAGCCACCTGCAACTCAGGGAACTGACCGAAAATCTGGAGCACAAGGTGGACGTGCGGACCAAAGAACTCAACGCCGCCAATGTACGACTGCAACGAGAACTTGCCGAACGTAAACAGACGGAGGCGGCCTTACTGAAAAGCGAAACACTGCTCAATGCTACGCAGCGGCTGGCAAAAATCGGCGGATGGGACTGGGATGTCGAACAGCAGACATCCTTCTGGACGGAAGAAACCTACCGCATTCACGGCTTTGAACCGCAGTCATTCATGTCAGGATCTTCCGAAGTCATTAACCGCAGCCTGACCTGCTATGACCCAAACGATCGTCCTGTCATTATGGCGGCATTCCAGCGTTGCCTGCAACAGGGGGACGGCTATGATCTGGAATTTCCATTCACCGCTGCCGATGGCTGCCGGAAATGGATCCGAATCACCGGTTCCGCAGTGCGTGAAAAAGGTAAAATTATTAAGGTCGTTGGCACTATCATGGATATCACCGAGCGTATGCGAGCCCAAGATAACCTGAAGCAGCTTAATAACAAACTGGAACAACGGGTCAGAGACCGTACCGCTGAACTGGAGGCGGCAAACGCCAAATTGTTGGAACTGGACCGACTCAAATCAATGTTTATTGCCTCGATGAGTCATGAGTTGAGGACACCCCTCAATTCAATTATTGGGTATTCGAGCATCATGCTGGACGAATGGACCGGTCCACTGAACGCGGAGCAGAGAGAAAATATGGCTGCGGTGCATCGTTCAGGCAAGCATCTGTTATCCCTGATCAATGATGTTATTGACGTCTCGAAGATAGAATCAGGCAAGATCAAGGCGAATGTCGAGGAGTTTGATATCTACGAGGTAGTAACAGAAGGAGTGAACACGTTTAAAAATGATATCGTGGGAAAAGGGTTGGAACTGAGAGTCCAGGTGCCCGGACAAATCCTTAATACGGACAGGCGCAGGCTCCTGCAATGTCTGTTAAATCTGCTGAGTAATGCCGCAAAATTTACAACGACGGGTTCGATTGACGTCTCTACGAAACTATCGGAGGATGGATCGATGATGACCATCGCAGTTGAGGACACCGGCATCGGCATTGGGGAGGACGATCTAGGCATGTTGTTCTCCCCGTTCGTCCGTTTCCATAAATCTGGTGAAAGTGTTATCCCAGGCACCGGACTCGGCCTCTATCTCACCCAAAAATTGCTCAAGGAAATCCTGAAGGGTGATATCCTTGTTTCGAGCACCTATGGTGTTGGCACCCGGTTCACCATGCACGTACCGGTAAAACTATGACGGAGGAGCCAGTGCGCAAAGCACGCCTTATTGGAGCCAGCAAAGACATTCTGAAGATCATGACCTCTGCTCTTCCGCGGGCTCCAATGGTTATATCGAAAAAACCATCGACCCGATAACTATTGTGGAGAAAGACATATGAGAATACTTATAGTAGACGATCTGTATGACGCCAGGCAAGTGCTTCGATATATGGTAGAAAATAACGGCCATGTAGCGATCGAAGCGGAGAACGGACTGGTCGCTCTCAGGGTTGCGAAAATTTCTCCACCGGATTTGATTATCTCGGATGCCCTCATGCCGGTTATGGACGGGTTCAAGTTCCTTCGGGCGATTAAGCAGGAACCGGAGCTTTGTGCAATACCCTTTGTCTTTTATTCCTCTGCTTACAAAGAAGATCAGGATATCCGGCTGGCAATATCGCTTGGTGCAAATGCCTACCTTTTTAAGCCCATGGACCCCGCGGAATTATGGGAAGAAATTGAGGGACTCCTTGAAAAGGCAAAACATAACGTTCATCACCCCACTGAACTCATTAAGGAAGACGCTGAATATCTGAGGCAATATAGTGCGGTGGTGGCCGCCAAGCTCGAGCAAAAGGTGCTGGAACTGGAAAAGAGCCTAAGGAAGCGCAAGCAAGCTGAAAAGAGGTTGCGTGAAAGCAAGGCCACTCTGACTATGGTTTTTGACGGTATATCAGATCTCCTCATTATGTTGGATTCAGATTTAAGGATTAAAAGGATCAATAAAGCGGTCAAGGAGTACTATGGCTTGACCAGTTACCAGGAAGCAAACGGAAAATTCTGTTTTGAGGCATTCAAAGAGAGGGCAAGTCCATGTGAAGGGTGTGATCGTTGTATCTCAACTATGGTTGGCTTTACCGGCTCCTATGAGCGCGTCGGGTGCATGGACAGGAGCAGGCTTGAACAGGTTTTCATCGATATCGTCCGGGATGAGGCGGGATCGCCGGCGGCCTATATTATCCGGATATCCGACATCACCAAGGCCAGAATGATCGACAGACAACTTGTGCAGAGCGAAAAGCTTGCTTCGCTCGGTCTGTTGATGGCCGGGATCGCACATGAGATAAATAATCCAAATAATTTCATATACTTTAACGCGCCAATTATGCGCACATATTTCAATTTCCTGTTACCCTTTGCTGATGAACATGCGGCGCAACATCCGGGCCTCCAGGTTTTCGGCAGATCCTATCCCGCCTTCAGGGAGGATTGCTTCGAGTTGCTGGATAATATTGAGTATGGCTCAACCAGAATCAACCAGATCGTCGGCAACCTGCGAGAATTCGTGAGGGAGCGCGGGCAGGGCGAAATACGCCCAATTGACCTGAAGCAGGTTGTAGAAAAAGCCATGTCCATTTGCATGGGGCGGATTAAAAAGCAGGTGAAGAAGTTTGAGGCAATTCTTCCTGAAGGGCCAGTGAACCTGAACACCGACCCATTGGCGATTGAACAGATAGTGGTCAATCTCTTGGTAAATGCCTCCCAGGCAATGGATAAGGAGGATTCGTTGGTGCGGTTAACAATCCTCCGTCCGGATACGTCCGAGGGCAATGCTGTTGTGGAGGTCAACGATAACGGCTGCGGTATGAATGATGAAATACGGAGAAAGATTTTTGACCCTTTCTTCACCACCAAAGCCGCTGGTATCGGTACCGGTCTGGGGCTGTCGATCAGCCTCCGATTGATTACCGAACTTGGCGGACGGATTGAGGTAGAAAGTGAACCGGGCAAAGGCAGCACTTTTCGGGTAGTTCTACCGATGGAATCTTCATGATTCTCCAACTGATATCCATCCTGAAACGGGAAAATTTGCGAGCAACGATGATTTAGGGAAACTGGCAGCTTCCGGATGGACACCAACTGAAAAGGACGAAATCTCATGCTATGCAATATCTTACTAGTGGATGACGAGCACGTCTTTTTGAAAAGCCTCGAACGAGGGCTTCTTATCAACGGATTCAAAAATATCCGTGCTGAAACCGATTCTCTGAAAGCTGCGACCCTGATTGAACAGGGAGAACCGGTGGATATAGCCTTGATCGATATCACCATGCCGGGCATGACCGGAGTCGAACTACTGGAGCGAATAAGGAACAGCAGTCCGACCACCGAATGCATCATGGTGACAGCAGCCGACGAAGCCGGCCTGGCTGTCAGCTGCATAAAAAAGGGTGCCTTCGATTACCTGATCAAACCCCTCCACATGGATGAGTTGATGGTGGTCATCCTGAAGGCATTGGAGCGAAAGAATCTTCTGGAAATTCAAAGAATAGGTAAGCTGCAGAAGTATCCTTCTCTAGATAATCCAACGGCCTTTGCGGCCATTATCACCCAGTCGGAAAAGATACTCCGGATCATGAGGGAAGCAGAGCTACATGCGGCAAGCAATGTTCCCGTTCTGATAACCGGGGAAACCGGCACCGGCAAGGAACTCCTGGCCCAGGCAATTCATAAAGCCAGTGCCAGGGCCGGCAGTACCTTTACCCCGATTAACATGTCAGCCTTGACGGAATCGTTATTTGAGGCGGAATTCTACGGCCATTCCAAAGGAGCCTTTACTGGTGCGGCCTATGATAGAAAAGGCTATCTGGAAACCACTTCCGGAGGCACATTGTTTCTGGACGAAATCGGTAGTCTGCCCCTTGAGATGCAGGGGAAATTGCTTCGGGTCCTCCAGGAAGGGGAGTATTTCAAGCTGGGTACCAGCAAACCCAAAGAAGCAAATGTTCGCTTTATTGCCGCCACCAATGCGGAACTTGATAGCTTGCAGAACCGGGGCCTCTTTCGCAAAGACCTCTTTTACCGTCTGTGCGGCGCCTGGCTGCATTTGCCGCCTTTACGAGAAAGACAGGGAGATCTGGAGGTTTTAGTGGACAAGTTCTTGGGGGATCGCCGGAGCGGACACAGTATCAGTGATATCGAAAAACCGGTTTTGACCCTGTTGAATGCATATGACTATCCTGGGAATATCAGGGAGTTGAGGTCGATTGTTCAGTATGCGGCAAATCTGGCGCAGGAAAAACCGATTACGGTCCATCACCTTCCACCCTATATAACTGCTGCGGTATCTGCGATACCAAGGCCAGCCAGACACTTTGCCGACGATATCATTGTTCCGCTCGCCACTATTGAAAAAGAGCACATCATCAGAGCCTACCGGAGCACCAATGGAAACAAATTACAGACCGCACGTTTGCTGGAAATCAGCCCGAATACCCTGCGGCACAAACTCCGCTCGTACAAGATAGAGTAGGTCGGCAGAAAGTGAACAGGTAGTCAATAATTGCATAACACCCCAGTTTGCATAGCTAGTGCGGCTCTCTGCTTTTCCCTGATCAAAAACTGAAGAGATCCCCTTCCACGACAATCCCTGTCGATCACCAAACACATCTTCGTTTATGGTGAAAAGACAATGCGAATCCAGACAATTAACGAAAAATGACTACATCCAGCCTAACTGGCGTCAATTTTGCGATGTCAAAACCGACATCGCGATGAAGGTCGGAGGATGAGCACGCCTGCGAGTAACACACCTTCGGTAGTTTTGTCCAGATCAGGAGGCGAAGAATGATAAAGGTAAGGCAACAAGTAGTCCAGGCAGGGGAAATTATCTACGATAAAAATATCCAAAAAATTTTAGCTAATGGGGAAAATGTAGTCGATTTGAGTTCAGTTGAAGACGAAACAACGGCAAAAATCCATTCCAGAGTGGCAGCAGACGATTCCGGTTTTGAAGTTATTTTCCGTTTCGAACCAAACAAACATTTTCCCTTCTGCCTTGGTGATGCCTATTCTAGTCCTGGGGCACTCATAAGGGCCATTGTTGAAAACAGACTGCAGCTTACAGGCATGAAATGCTCAAAAGAGATCGATCGGGTGTACAGAATTGTGAAAAGCCGGACTATCGATATTTCTCATATAAACAATGATATTAATATCTTGTTGAATTAATGCTGAGTTTCACTCCCCGGCCTGCCTATGCACATCTGAGGCAAAAATTGAACGGTTGCAAATCCGGGAAATACATTCTATTGGTGTGCCCCTCTGAACAGAAACGACATTTGCTATGAAATCAGAAAAACCAATAGAGTCATCAGTTGATTGTTCCATCCAGCATCCGTTCCTTCGTGGATTTGCCTCGGCTATGATCTTTGCTCTTGTCATCGCCCTAGCGATCATAATTATTCGGAACTCGGAGCAAAATCGTCGGCAGCTTGAGCGTGCACGCATCTCCCATATTGCAGGTGATTATGCACACGCCCTGCAGTTCAACATTGAGCGGGCGCTATCCACCACCTTTTCTTTAGCGGCCTTGGTACGTCAGGGAAATGGACATATTCCGGATTTTGAAGCTACTGCAAGTGAAATGTTGTCGTTTTTCCCTGGAGCTGACTCATTGCAACTGGCGCCGAATGGTATTGTCCAACGAATCTTTCCGCTTGCTGGAAACGAAAAAGCGATCGGTCACGATCTGCTGAAAGACCCGGCACGCACCAAAGAGGCATTCCTGGCACGGGACAGCGGGAAATTGACACTGGCAGGGCCATTCAACCTGGTACAAGGAGGAATTGGCGCAGTCGGACGTTTACCGGTTTTTCTCGATAACAGTAGCGGTGGTTCCTTCTTTTGGGGTTTCACCATAGTCCTGATCCGTTTTCCTGACGTTTTTGACCATGCTCAGCTGTCGCGTTTAGACAAACGTGGCCTCCGTTATGAACTTTGGCGTATACGTCCCGACAGCGGGAAAAGACAGGTAATCGTCGCGTCATCTACTCTCCCGGTCAACCCTGTAGACAGTTCACTGGAACTTCCAAATGGCAGATGGACCTTGAGTGTGGCGCCAGTGGAAGGCTGGGGAGATCCCGTTGGCCTCACGATCAAGACTGTGATAGGTCTGATCATCAGCCTACTGCTGTCTTTACTGATCAGATCATTGCTTAATACCCGAGCGGCAGCCCTGCAGATAGCAGGCAAGTTGACGATCGAACTCAGGAAAAGCGAACAAAGGTATAAAGCCATAAGCAGTTGTAATCGTGCCCTGGTTCAGGCCGATGACGAGCAAAGCTTGCTCGACAATATCTGCCGAATCATCTGTGACGAGGCGGGCTATCGTTTCAGCTGGGTGGGATATGCCCAATACGATAACGGTAAAACCGTGCATCCTGTTGCCTGGGCTGGATTCAACGGCGGAGATATCGGTAGTGCCGGACTCAGTTGGGATGAAACCTCAGAAGATGGGCAAGGTCCAGCAGGGACAGTTATTCGAAGCGGCGAAATTGTTTATATTCAGGATATCGCCATCGACCCACGGACAACCCCGTGGCGCGGTAGCGCTTTACAGTATGGTTACCATTCCGTTATCGCCATACCGCTTCAAGACGAAAGCAAAAGTACCTTCGGTGTACTGCTGATATATTCTACCGAAGTAAACGCCTTTTCCGAAGAGGAATTAGGTCTTTTGGAAGAACTGGCAGGAGATTTGGCCTTCGGTATTACAACATTGCGTACCCGCGAAGCTTTACAAAAGAGTGAAGAACGATTGCGACTCGAGGTGACCCGAATGCCTATTGGCTACATCGTATGGGACCAGGAGTTTCGTGTGGTCACATGGAACCCCGCGGCTGAGGAGATTTTCGGCTTCACCTTCGATGAAATGAAAGGATGTCATCCATATGAAACCATAGTTCCCTCTGAGGCCCAACCTCTGGTAGACAACATCTGGGAAAGGTTGCTTTCAGGAGATAGCTCGGCCCACAGTGTGAATGAAAATCTAACCAAAGATGGGCGAAACATCGTTTGCGAATGGACCAATACTCCGCTTAAGCAGGCGGATGGAACAATTCTGGGGGCGATCTCCATGGTGCAGGATATCACCGAGCGCAAGCGCGCTGAAGATAAAATCCACAAACTCAACCAGGAACTCGAACAGCGTGTCCAGGAACGAACGATTGAACTACGTGAAAGAAATGACGAGTTAACCGTAGAAATCCATGAACGGAAACAAGCCCTGGAAGAGCTACGAAAGGCAAAGACACAACTTGAGGAAGCCAACCGTTTATTGGAAAACCTGAGCGTCACCGATCCGCTCACCGGGCTTGCCAATCGGAGACGTTTCGACCAGGTTCTGGCTAAAGAATTTTCACGACGAGTCCGTTCTGGAGCCGAACTCTCGTTGATCATGCTGGATATCGATCATTTTAAGGCATATAACGATAGCTATGGGCATGTGAGCGGTGATATCTGCCTGCAGCGGATCGCCCAGGTGATGGCTGAGAGCGTTTCGCGGGCTACCGATATTGCTGCCCGTTATGGTGGAGAGGAGTTTGCCTGCATCCTGCCGGAGACCGATCTTCATGGGGCGGTTGCTATTGCCGAAAAAATCCGCCTTGGCATCCAACAGCTGGCTATTCAACACGATTCTTCAACCACAGCGGATTATGTCACCGCCAGTCTCGGCGTAGCCTCTGTAACCTGCAAGATCGGCATGTCCACTTCGAACGTCATTGCTCTAGCGGATAATATGCTCTACAAGGCCAAGGAGGGGGGACGCAACCGGGTGGAAGCAGACACCTTCGGCTCTGACCAGCAACCAGGTTTGGGAAATAATTTCGTTCAGCTGGTCTGGCAGAACACCTTATGTTCCGGCAATCGTCTGATAGACACTCAACATCAAGAACTCTTCCGTCAGTCGAACCGCCTCCTCGATGCAGTTGAATCCTTGCGCCCAAATTCTGTTATCGTTGAAATGATAACACACCTGCTAGATGATATATCAAAACATTTTCACGACGAAGAAACCATCCTCAAATCGGTGCATTTCCCGGGTCAGGTACTACATGCCGAAGAACATGCCAAGCTGTATAAAAGAGGTTTGGAAATCGTAAAGACAATTCATGCAGATGCCTATGATCTTGGAGATATTGTCAAGTTTCTGGTTTACGAGGTGGTTTCCCGACATATGCACCAGAGCGATCGGAAGTTTTTCTCTTTTTTAAAAACAACATAAGCTGAGAGCAAAGATATCTCAGCGTCTTATCCCTTATCACACAGGAATATTGCGACTGAAAATTGTTGTGAATAGAGAGTAAGTAGGCAAAAAATGAACACCCCGCCAACAACTGCATACCATGCCGGTTTGCACGGTTAGTACAGCTCCCCGCTTTGACCTGCTCAATAATTGAATAGATCTCCCCCGTGGCATCCTCTGTCGATCTCCCTGTATATCTCCATCTATGGAAGAAATAAAATGTAAATCCTGCTGGTTACCACATTTTTCAAACACCCCGTCTAATTGGCGCCATTTTTGCGATATCAACACTGACATAGCAATGAATATAACCCTCTCCTTATCTCTTTGTTCATTGCAAATAAATTATCGAGCTCCCCGATATCATGATGTGTTGGGGACGGGTTTGATACCGATTACAAGGCGAACCTTCTAGTCTTCAGGGAGGCGGAATGAATATTTTAATCGTTGATGATGAAGTACAGATGGCAAAATCGCTCAAGATAGGTCTGGAAACCAAAGGGTATCGGGTGGTTAATGCCTATAGTGGACAACAGGCTCTGGATATGCTGGTAAAAGGGGATCAAACGATTAATCTCGTTATAACGGATTATCTGATGCCGGGAATGGACGGTCTTGAGTTGATGAAGGCTTTCCGCCAGGAAATCCCAACCTTACCGATTATGATCATGACTGCCTATGCGGAAAAGGGTCTGGTCATCAAAGCCCTGCAAGATCGTTGTGACGGTTTTATTGAAAAACCTTTCAAGCTGGATCAACTAGTAACGGAGATCGAACGGATCAGATCGCGCCATCTCCACAAATTCACCCCGGATGATCTACGCCAACTGCTTCCGAGAATAGTTCACCAGATCAACAATCCCCTCTCCGCCATCAGCGGCTACGCCGATCTTATCCGGCTGAACAAGTACAAAGGCGAGATGGTGCAGAGCTATGCCGAAAAAATTCTCCATGCACTCAAGCTGATCCGCCGCATCAATAAGGACATAATGAACGGGGGATGGGCAAAAGAGCATACTTTCGCCCCCGTCGATCTCAATTCTCTCCTGGATGAGTGCCTGGATATCTTTCAAGGTATCTTTGTTCTCAATAATATCCAGGTGGAAAAAAATGCTGGAGTTCATCCTTTATGGGCGTTTGGCGATCGATTCCACCTTGAACATGTTTTTAACAATCTCATCCTCAACGCTATTGAGGCAATGGACGGCCGGAGCGAAAAAGCTCTGAAGGTAACACTGAGATCTTCACCGGATTTATCATCGGTTGAGTGCATCATAGAGGACACCGGCTGTGGTATACCAAGTGAACTCCTAGATAAGATCTTCGAGCCCTATTTCACAGACAAGAGTAAGGGAAACGGTCTTGGCCTGGTGACTATAAAAAATTTTCTGGAAAAACACGGCGGTAAAATACAGGTCGAGAGCCGGGTAGGAAGCGGCTCCCGTTTTTCTGTCAGCCTCCCTGCCGTACAGATCAGTTGAGTGCGCAGATAAAGTCTGGAGAGATGTTGTAAAAAGAACCTGATACTGGCGTAACAGCTGTTGCCATGGCAACACCCCGACAATTCTATTAAGTGGAGAGCGCGATGAAATGGAAAAATCTGTCAATTGGAAAAAAACTGGGAACCGGATTCGGCGCGGTACTGGTCCTGCTTGCCGGAATCAGCATATACACCTACCTTGGATTTCACGAGGTGGACCACCTCGCACATGAGACCGATGAGATAGCCCAGAGCGATCAATTTATGCTGCAAAAGCTGATTGATCATCTTAACTGGGTATCCACTCTGAGCAATCTGGTATTCAAAGAGGATGTTCATTCCGTCGATCTTGAAACCGATGCCCATAAGTGCGCATTCGGTAAATGGCTCTACAGCGACGAAACAAAAGCAATGGCCGCAAAAGACAAGGAAATAGGTAAACTGATAGAGGCCATTAAAGAGCCCCACCACAGGTTGCACCAGTCGGCAATAAATATACAAAAGACCTACGTAGATTTTAATCGGGAACTCGACGCAATGCTGGCAGATCGGTGGATCGAGCACCTCGTGTGGGTCAAAAATCTGAGCCAGTCAATACTCTCCGGCGTTCAGTTTACCGGCGCTCTAGACCCAAAATCCTGCGCTTTTGGAAAATGGTATTACGCGTTCAAGCCGTCTGATCCTGAATTCACCAAACTGCTCAAAGGTTGGGAGGAACCACATTCAGAACTGCACGCATCTGCGCAAAAAATCGTCTCCCTTCTTGAACGTAACGACCGGGAAGGCGCCCTGGTAATCTATCAGCAAGAAACTATTCCGGCCCTTGAAACACTGAAAGACCGCTATGCAGATACCATGGGCTGGATCGATGGTTCGGTGGAAAAAATCGTTGCCACTCAACGATTATTCAATACGGAAACCCTGCCAGCCCTGGCAGACACCAAGAAAATTCTGGATCAGATCCGGGAAAATTACCATCGTGAGCATGACCAGGCAAACCAGAAGATGATGTCGGGTATCGACAGGGAAATAATCCTTAACATTACTCTCGCGGCAACTGCCGCCCTGATCGGCATAGTTGCTTCATTTTTTATCGCCCGTGGCATAACCGGACCGATAGCCAAGGGTGTCGACTTTGCCAAAAGTATGTCGGGAGGTGATCTGACAAAGACCCTTGCCATTGATCAGACAGATGAGGTCGGCATACTAGCCGATTCGATGAACAATATGGCTGGCAACCTGAGAAAAATGTTTCAGGAAATCACCGGAGGTGTCGAGACCATCTCCTCCGCCGCCACCGAACTCTCGGCAATCTCCCAGCAGATGGCTTCCGGGGCGGAACAGACTTCTGGGAAATCCAACCAGGTAGCCGCCGCAGCAGAGGAGATGAGCGTCAATATGAACAGCGTGGCAGCAGCCTCGGAGCAGGCCTCCACCAATATTCAGATGGTTGCTGCCGCCTCTGAGCAGATGAGTGCAACAATCAGTGAGATCGCCGGGAATACCGCCAAAGGTCGGACAATTACCAACGATGCAGTTACCCTCGCCCAGATTGTTTCAAAGCGTGTAGGTGAACTGGGAAAAGCCGCCGTCGATGTTGGCAAGGTTACCGAAACCATTAATGAAATATCAGAGCAAACAAATCTATTGGCCTTGAATGCCACCATAGAAGCAGCCCGTGCAGGCGAGGCCGGCAAGGGATTTGCCGTTGTGGCTAACGAGATCAAAGAGTTAGCCAAGCAGACTGCTGCAGCTACCCAGGACATCCGTTTTCGGCTGGAAGGTATCCAGGGGTCAACAGAAGGAACAGTGGCAGAGATCAGTAAGATCGAGGGGGTTATCTCCGATATCAACGAGATCGTTGCAACCATCGCTACCGCTATCGAGGAGCAGTCGGTATCTACTAGAGAGATCACAGGAAACGTCAACCAGGCTGCTCAGGGCATTCAGGATGTTAACGAAAACGTCGCTCAGAGTTCGACGGTTGCCGGCAGCATCGCCAAGGATGTTGTTGAGGTAAACGAGGCAGCACGTGAAATGACCGACGGCAGCACCCAGGTCAACAGCAGTGCAGAGGAGTTGTCCAGGCTTTCGGAGAACCTCAAACGGCTGATTGAGGAGTTTACGGTCTGATGTCTTGCGGATCTTGCGGTCAACAATGCAGCCTGACTCTTGTAACAATCGGCTAGTATACCAATCCCTGCAGGAATAGGGAGGAAGTCATATGAAAATATTAGTAGTTGACGATCTGCAAGATGCCAGGCAGGTACTTCATTATATGGTGGAACATCATGGCCATGAAGCGATAGAGGCCGACAATGGTTTTGAAGCTCTGACAATTGCAAGAAGTTCCCCGCCGGATTTGATTATTTCAGATGCCCTTATGCCCGTAATGGATGGGTTCAAGCTCCTTCGGGCTATGAAACAGGAACAGGAGCTTCGCTCGATACCCTTCGTCCTCTATTCTTCCGCTTACAAGGGCGATCAGGATATCAGGCTGGCAATGTCGCTCGGCGCAAATGCCTACTTTTTTAAACCCATGGATCCTGTTGAATTATGGGATAAAATCAAAGGAGTCCTTGAAAAGGCGAAACAAAACCTTCCCGGTCCGAGCAGACTGATCCGGGAAGACGCTGAATATCTGAAACGATACAGCGAGGTGGTGGCAACCAAGCTTGAAGAAAAGGTAGTGGAGCTGGAAAAGAGCCTGGCGGAGCGCAAACGGGCTGAAGAAAAATTAGCAAGCATGAATCAGCAGCTGGAAAGTTTAGTTGAAAAACGTACTGAGTTGCTCAAACGGAAAAATAACGAATTGATTGCCAGCGAAAAGCGTTACCGTAACCTCGTTGAGACCATGCATGAGGGAATCCTGGTGGTCGACGCCCATGGGAGGTTGACCTATATCAACCAGCAGATGAGCAATATGCTCGATATGGCTCCTGAAACGCTGGTCGGCAAACAATGCGATCATTTTATCGAGGAAGGGCACAGAGAGGTATTTGAGACCATGCTCAAATCAACAAATAATCAATTTTTCTCGAAGTTTGAGTTAAACTTTACCCGTTCTGACGGTCATATCATCTCGACACTTGTAACCCCGACTCATCTTTATGACGGAAAAGTGGGAAGCCATGGTTTATTTGCTGTGGTTACGGATATTACCCAGCTCAAGCGTTTGCAGAGCCAGCTTCTTCATGCCCAGAAACTGGAATCCATCGGCCAGCTTGCCGCAGGTATCGCCCATGAGATCAACACCCCGACCCAGTACGTGGTGAACAATCTCCACTTTCTTGATGATGTTTTCAAAGAGTTGATTGAGATGGTTAAAGCCCATGAAGTGTCCTTATGTGCACAAAAAAATGATCTTTCCACATCTTCGACCCTTCAAGACGCTGACAGAACAAGGGATAGTTTTCCGCACGCCCCCCTGTACGAGGAGGTTTCAGGGGCTTTCCAAGACACCTTTGAGGGATTGGAGCGGATCTCGAATATTGTCGATTCAGTCAAACGATTTGCTCTTTCGAGCCAGAATACAACAATCTCAACCGATCTCAATGAGGCCATCAGGAACACAATAACGGTATCTACCAATGAGTGGAAATATGTGGCGGATGTGACAATAGATCTTGACCCGGCTCTTCCCTTGGTTCCATGCAATATATCTGACATCAATCAGGTTATCTTGAGTCTCATTGTCAATGCTGCCCGGGCCATTGAGTCCCGGCAAATTGAGACCGGTGTCAAAGAGAAGGGTACAATTACAGTAAAGACAGCACACTTTGGCAATTTCGCAGAGATTCGGGTGATAGATACCGGCTGCGGTATTCCCGACAGCATCCGTAATCGAATCTTCGATCCTTTTTTTACCACCAGAAGTGTCGGCAAAGGAACCGGTCTGGGACTGGCCATAGCCCGAACCATTATCACCAATAATCATCATGGCACCATCGATTTTGAAACCGAGATCGGCACCGGAACAACTTTCGTTATCCGTTTGCCCTCTGACTATTGTGATTGAAAAATCTTTTCTGCAACAAAGGAGCAGGCGCGAAACACAGCCTTGGCTCTCCCTCTGGCTCAAAACGAAGAGGACTACCAAAACTGCTCCCGACTATTGTATCTGTAAAAACTATGCCTCCGCTTCCTGGGTTGAGTGTGGTTTAATTAGCGCTTACGTTATTATTGACTTATTTTCTCGCAGTGTGGTCTATAACAATGTGGACAAAATAAACAAAAAAAGCACTACAGAAAAACCTCTGCAATGCTTTAATATACTGGTGCCCCCGGCATGATTCGAACATGCGACACCAGGATTAGGAATCCTGTGCTCTATCCCCTGAGCTACGGGGGCCTGTTTGTGGAAAGTGGGGAGAAAATACACCACAATCGCTTCAGAACGCAAGCCTAATCTCGCCTACACTTCTAAATTTCTCTGCATCCCTGCTCACAAACCACCTCTGAAGGATTTATCCAATCTCCGCTAAGAATCGGCCCAGACATTCGACCCTGTAGGTTCTTGATAAAAGAATAAATAGTGGAACACAAAAGCAATTCTGGCCCGTTTCGCAGCCCTCCGGCCAGGCAGGAACGGCCCCGCATTTCCTACAATATTATTTTCCCGTCTGCAGGGAAGATTGTGCTTTGTCGATAGTCTGGGTGTAGAGTTTCATCTGAATCACGACCCCAATCCAGCTAATGAAATATCCACCTGCGGCAAAGCCCAGTATCAACAGCATCATTTTGATATCCGGATACATCAGAAATATAAAAAAAACAGTAAAGACGATAAAGAATATGACTGCGATCAGATGCATCCATTTTACCAGAACTGTACCACGGATAATTTTATCCAGCTTGACGATAGCCCGCTGATCACCGGCGTTGGCGTATGACAGTTTTTCTCTGGCTTTAATTGCTTTGCCTCTAATGCTCTTGAGTTTTTGGTTCATTGTCTGTTAGTTGTTTGAATATTGATGTCAGTTACAGTCGATTGATTGTCTTATGCCTCTGTACACCAGTAGTTTTTCACCCGTCGGTAAAATCCAGGTCCCAAGCCAATCACCAAAATAGTAAGATCACTTCTCTTTTACACAATAGAACAACTATAGAAGCTGTCTCTGACAATTTTCTCACAGGACTGACATCCCCGGTACATTTTTCAGCAGATCGCCAGCCGGATCGTAGTTGAACCGGTCTACCCGGCCCATGGGATTTATGGCTTGAACCAGGCGTCCCATGGGATCGTAGTCAAAGCGCATGGTTCCCTTGGCGCTGTCCTTGCGGGTTGTCAACTGCCCTGCAGGATCATAGTCATACCAGCGTTCGATCAGGGTATCGGTGGAGTCGGTACGCTGATGCACTAGGCGGCCCTCGTCATCATAGTCCAGGGTTCGGGTGAGCATTTCGCCCAACTGTTCGCCGGTGATTCTGCCTAAGCTATCTCGTTCAAAGCGTATGGGTTTATTGTTGTTGATGCGGATCTCGTTTACCGCACCGTTGTCCCCGTAGCCGTAGGAAATGGTGTTACCGCAGCTGGTGTTGCGTTCGACAAGGTTTCCTGCCGGATCGAGGGTGTACTTTATCTCAAATTCCGGTCCTTTCTCACCGATAAGACGGTTGTCCGCGTCCAAAATACGGGTGAAACTGCCGGTGGGCGACTCAAAGCCAATCAGGTTTCCCGCCGAATCCCACTTGAAGCATTCCCGCTCCGCGCTTGCAAAAACTTTTTCAACCAACCGGCCCGCCGGATCGTAGTTGTAGTTTATAACCTGGTCCAAGGGATCGATACTCTGGATCAACTGTCCGGCATGGTCGTAGCTGTAGTGATGGCTGTGGCCGAAATAGTCGGTTTTTGAGGTAACGCGGCCCGCATCGTCATAGGCGAAGCGGTAGGTCTGACCTTTCTCGTTGGTTGTTATGTACCAAACTCCCCTCGTAAAATAAGCGAAATTTTCCCAAATTAAGAGAGAAAATAAGAAGTTTCAGACAGCGATAATTTAGGAAAAGGTGTGGTTTTACCAGAAACGTCGAAAACCTACCCCGATTAAGACGGTAAAGTGGGAAAACGGCCAAAAACACCCGAAATCTTACGATGGCTAATTTGGCAAAAAATTACGATGGGAAAAAAGCACGGAACAGGTCAGAGTGAAATTAAATTTTCTCTTTTCACCAACTGAAAGTCGACTTCTCGTCTGGTGTTACTTGCCTGTGGCTGTTTAATTTTACTCTGAACCCATGACCCCTGATCACTATTGCTGGCACTGTTGCAATTATTTATCGCCGACGACCTTTAAATCCGCTTCAGCCATCAGGGCAAACGAATCCTCGTATGGGACTTCAATCCTGTACCCCGGGAACCGGAAATAGAATAGTTTCCCGGTTATCCCCTTTAACTTCAAACTGCGGGAGCCGGTATATTCAAAAGTCCGTGAACTCCGTTCGGTCGGAATCTCAGTTCTTTCTAGTTCTTGATTCCGCTTTGTCGTATTCTGGTTTGTATAAAGTTCCCTTCTTCCATTTCCGCAACATCCCATAATCGCACCTTGATCGAAGATTGAAATCCAGACCTCCACCTCCGGTTTTATATTGGTAAAGAGGTGGATGTCGAATCCGGCATATATGCGCCGGAGGCGAAAGCCGAAAAGATTAACAGAAAGCTACGTTTTTTCCGGGCATAAATTAAAAAGCAATCCTGATGCCCCCGATAATGCCAGCCAGGTGACGATGCCGTCGCCCCACCCCGAACAGAGGAAAAAAGCAAACGGCACCGAAACCCACATACTAAGGCAATGGAAGCAGTCAAGCAGATTGCCTGCGAAACCCTGCCCGAACAGCTTCCTGAACTTTATAATCAGATCGAACGGGCCATCCTCCTGCGACAGGAGATGAGAGATTCTCCAAACCGCAAAAGTACAGGTCATGAACCCTATGAAATCAATGTCGATCATGGACTGATCCGTTCCATCAATATTTGCGCATGAGCATAGTATTCATCGCTTACACCGGAGTTATAACCGTTGGTCCGTCTTTGGAAAGCACGCAGATAAAGGGACAGCCTGGTAAAATACTCATCAGGTTTTATCCATCCGATCCCAGCTGCCGGTTGAATCTCCACTTCGATCAGGTCGGCGCTGGAAAAATCAGCCATTGTGCCAGTGAATCCTAGGCACGTATTGGGCACACTGGCCGAGATGCCATTGAACAAAGTTGTTCTGTGTGGTGGAGTCGTGTCATGCGGCTGAGGTGTTGCCCCTGCCGGTGTTACTTTCACGACCGGCTGGGTTACCGAAAGCGATATCATTTCCTCCGGACATCTTCTGGTGGAGAGATCGTAGTAGTGGACAAAACCTTCAGGATCATTGGCCCTGAACGAGAACTTTATCTTCGAATTCATTTGGGCATCGGTCAGCCTGTATAGCCCGCAACCTGCGAAATCAACACTTGGATCGGAAAAATACGGCGCGGTCAAGGAAAAATTCAGCCCGTTATTATGGATATACAAAGAGATCATGTCGGTACCACCAGGAACCGGGTTGCCAGCATTGTCGTAGCAATCGATCCGCACAAAGAACCTGCCTGGCTTCCTTTCGCCGTTAACCAGATCATAGAGCCGGGTATTCAATTGCATATAGCGGTCGGAATTGGAATGCTCCCAATCGATACCATCGACGTGGATTTCCCGCTGAATATTCCTGTACGCAGGGATATCGTCAATCAGTGGTCCGCCGTCTACATGCAATGGCATATAAACAGGGCCTACATCATCCCCTATATAGCCAGGAATATTCCTTTTATGGAATTTCGGATGCTTGTAGTTCTGGCTCACGAACTGCCAGTTGTCGCCTTCGCGTTTGATGCGGATGGTATACCACCTGGTTGTATTCTGGCTAGCGGTTTTTGTAAGATCATACATGCATCCCTTCATGTCGATGGTCCGGTGCCAGCAGGCACATTTCGCTTTAAAACCAGCCAGGGGGCTGTCTACTGAAATGACGCCCGAGGCCTCCAGGTGATTGCCTACGCTGTAACGTCTTAAATCTAATTCCGCAAACGAAGCAGTTGAGTTTTGATTGCCGCCCAGGAAGACATTGCCCAAGCTACCGATCAGGTTGCCGTTGAAGCATGCCGACGACGGGATCACGGTGGACTGGGGCAGACAGAGATCTATCCGTTTCAGGTTTGGAATATTGTAATACGGGGCACTCTCATAGAGTACTGTATACGGTGAAAAGCCGGTGAGTTTGATGATAACGTCCGGGTAAGCTACAACATTGATGTTCTCCCCCGGTGCGATATCAGTCGGATCCTCAATGTTCGGGAACGTCATGTCAAAGGAGAACCGGAAAATATAATTGCCGTGCATATCAGTGATGGTATCGCCGAGCAGCCTGCGGTCACCTGTGCCTGTATAGGGACCGCCGGCAAGTTCCGCTGCAGTACGGTCGTATTCCTCGAATGTCAGGGTCGTATTCACCGCCGGCCCCACATTACATTTCATCAATGTCAAGCCGTCGACAACCCTGGCAAGCTCTACCCTATCGTAGTTTCTGGCAATCGACATCGTTGATTCTTGCTGAACGCCATCCAACAGCGTGAAATTTTTTATCGAATAATCAGAAATCATATCTGATTTCTTCAACTTGGTTTTCGACGCTGTGTCGCTTCGCTTATACATTAGCCTGGTCTTGGGCTGTACCGCTTCGTCGAAAAGGTCAATAACGATCGGCTTAAAGGGATCTGGGGGATAGGGCGGGATGGGATCGATGATATCATCGCGAACCCTTTCGTAGTAATGTTTTTTCAGGATATCACGGAGTTTTGGGTTCTTAAGCGCTTCGCGCAATCCTTCCGCAGTCTCGATCACAAAAGGTCCTCTGCGGCATGGATTGAAAATGCAAAGACCCTTATACAGGGAAACATTACCGTAGATAATAAAATCGTTGATGTTAATCGGGGTTGAACAGGTCAGAATCAGGTCATTGAAATCCGAGTCACTGCCCGCGTCGTTGGTCCAGATCTCGAACTCGTAGTTCCCGCTTACCTGGCGCGGGAACTTGATCTTGGCATCAGACAGCTGGTAGCCACTGCCTGGATTATTCTGAACGGCAATGGACCATTGTTCTCCGGTCACATTAACCGACGTGCCTACCGTGCCCTTATGGACACCGTTTCCCGTCGTTGCTCCGCTGATAACAAACCTTTGGCTGTAAGCCGCATGCTTCCCGGTAACGGTGACGGTCCAATCGCCTTGCATAGAAATAATCATAATTCCCTCCTCTTTTGTTTAGGATTCTTCAAGACAAATACATCCCAAATTAAGTCGTAAGAATATTGACTTTCTAAAGCACATAAGAAGCCCACCTTCTTATATAAACTCATTATAAATCCGAGATCCTACATTTTTCTTACAAATAATAGCAGTATGTTCTGTACTAACGGAAATGGACCAGAAAGAGGAGATTAATCAGTAAGATACTGAGATAAAAAAATAGATTCTGGAGAAAGATTTGAGGACTTTTTTTACCGCACAAACAAGAAAATTCCAATCCCCATCACGCTTTATAATAATGGCTGGTGTCAATCAAAGGCAGGTGAAATCAGCATTACCTGTGATGAACTAGAACCTTTTCTCCTACATCTTCCGGCGCTTTCTCCGGTAAATTTTATCCTCAAGCAGCTTGATGCAGCGGGACTCCCACATAATACATACACCCAGGAGGCTCTCGGCCTCATCGTAAGAAGCTGTGATGGTATTCTGCGAAAAGTGAGGAACCTCTGCCTTTCCTGCATGGTCGAAGCGCTGAGGAGACAGAAGAGGACCATCGACATCGACAATGTCAACAGCGTGCTCATTCAGCCGCATTGGAGGATGGAGAAAAACATTATAAATCTGCAGCATTAGCTGCATCAGAGATCCGGT
>JBNKDO010000064.1:0-47082 GCA_050288305.1 Desulfocapsaceae bacterium
GCACATGAGTAGAGTCAAATGGGTTGCCATTGCCATGCCAAAGAAGTTTTTCACGGACAGAGGGCTCTATTTTCCGGGATACTGATTTCCTGATCAGCCGAACCGCCTTGGTACGTGATCCGTATGCCGGGTGGTCTGGGAGGGCTCCTCAGTGATGGGGAGTCCTATCCCGATTAAAATATTATTCATTAAATATAGCTAATTGTTTCAATTTCTTAGGGCTAGTAGTAACTACCAAATCATTTAGATGCTTGGATAGATTGTCTAAGTCTTGATATATTGATAGTGTGTTGATGTTAAATAGATTTAGTAATTCTTTTATGTCAGATTTAGCGTCTTTACTTATGACAAATTTATGCAACCTATCTTTTAATTGACTTTCAATTGGTTCGCTTGGTCTTCCACTTATAGTGAATATTCCTCTCTGGCTTATAACCCTTGCAGACAAACCTCTGGGGTAATAGACTTTTAATTTCTTTACTTCAAATGGATTTTCATTTTCAACTATTTCTGATGCGTTTATTTTGAAACCATAAATAGCAGAATCTTCCATTTCTTTGGAGTCTACAGCAAAAAAAGCGGCACTTAATGGATTTTTCGTCCAATCTAGGAGCCTAGTGGCTAAACCATGATGTTGTGCAAGGGATAGCCAATCCCATTCATCAGATGGGACTACCTTGGTGTAATGAACTGCATATCGTTTCCAGGATTCAAAAATTCTTTTTTCTGTAATATCTGGCTCTTTATATCTTAAAGAAAATTCTTCTCGACCGGATTTTGGTAACAATTTCCAATTCGAGTTTGACTGACCTCTAAACGCCCATGCTCTTGAACTTTTCAGTTCTTCTAGTTTATCAAGAAACTCTTTTGACGATTCTATTCTGATTTCTTTCATTGGTTTTAATTTTAACGACGGGCATCAGCCGGGCGCACGGTTTTTGCGCTCCGCTGAATGCCCTGGTTCGGTGATCGATTTAATTCTTATATCTGATGAAGACAATTTAGATTCTTGTTCCCACAGAGAAATTCTCATCGCCTTCGCAGTATTTATGAAACCATCCTCGGTCGGTTTTTCAAGAAAAGCCTTTAAAGACTTAACAACGGAATCCGGTGCATAAAGTACGGATTGCATATATTCCGCCTTTAAAAAATCGAAATGGTCTTTTTGGTCAAATTGTTTCCCTGTTTTTGGGTCTGCCTGATGCATAAATCGGACATTTTTTGGATCTAGTACAATATACATATGGTATAGAATATTGCGATACCTTTCTTCATTGATCCGGTTGAGAGAAAGGGATATTTCTTTTTTTCTATCAATCAACATTTTAAAGTAGGCTCCAATAATTCCACCTACTATTCCTGAAATACCCGTTAGGCTAAAAATTGTTGCTATGTCTTTAAGTTCCATTTCTCTGTCACTGAATGGCCGAGCTGAGCGGCAAATATCCTCGATAATGGAGCGTTTATCGCTCCGATTATTGAGGTTATTTGCCGGCTCGAGCGTTTGGTTGTCGCGTAGCGCAGCGGAGCGTTGACCAAACGCTTGAGTCGGGTACCGCTCAGCTCGGCCATTGTCGAGTCCGCGCAGCGGAGTCGACAACCATTTATTATCAGGTCTATTTGACCTGATAAGTTGTAATTTATTAAAGTATCAAGTAAACTTGCTCCTAACAAAATACCCCGAGGAGGTGATGCGTGTCAAGTAGGAATGAAAAAAAATTACTGGACCAGGTAAGGGAAGTAATGCGGCTGAAACATTACTCTATCCACACTGAGCGATCTTATTGTGATTGGATCGACTTAATGGGGACAGCGACGAATGGCACTAGTTTAGCAATTTGCCGTGTATCTGCTTCTGTGTTGAATTTCCTTCATTTCATGCCTAGGTTTCGTCATCAACTGATAGTGTTAAGGCCTCCGTTTTAAACATCTGGGTTCTGCTCTTCCTGGCCGAAACTGTTCAGTGTAATCCGCTATTGCGAGCATTATGGCAGAAAAAAATAGAACCAAACAGGTAACGAAAAGACCTGTTTAGAGGTCAGTTAAAAGGACCATGTAGAGGGTAATTGTATTGACATGACCAATTAAATGACCTATTATGTGGTTATGAGGTTGAGTGTAGGCATTGCACTCAAATAAACATTTCTCAAATATAAAAAAATAAAAGCTGAAATTAAAAAAAGAATTGAGAAAAAAAGTTAAAGAAAACAAATATATATTATAAAGAACAGCAAATATTCGAAAATAAAATATTAGAGAACAAGAGAAAATGTTCCAGGAGGTTAGTTATGGTAAATACTAATCATGTACTTGCAGAGATATGTGCTGGTGTTTCTGAATTGAAAAAAAATCCAATGGCAGTAGTCGAGCAAGGAGGAGGTGGGCCGGTTGCAATTTTAAATCGTAATAAGCCTGTCTTTTATGTTGTCCCTGCTAAAGCTTTTGAATATATTTATGAGATTTTGGAAGATGTCGAATTACAAGCCATTGTTGAGAAAAGGAAAGATCAGCCTGAAATCAAGGTAGACATAGATGAACTATGAGTTGGTATTTAAAAAAGAAGCTAAAAAGGAATGGGACAAGCTAGATTCAGGCATTAAAGAGTCATTTAAAAAAGTATTAAGGAAACGTCTTGAAAATCCTCATGTTGACAGCAGCAAACTTCGAGGAATGAAAGATTGTTACAAGATCAAATTATTAAGAGTAGGGTATCGCTTAGTTTATCAGGTACGCAATAACGAATTAGTAGTTGTCGTTATAGCAGTAGGCAAAAGAGATAAAAATCTGATTTATAAAATCTCTAAAAAACGTGTCTGAAAATGTGATACCGGTGTGATACCAAAAAAGAAAAAGCGACTTGGTTAAGTCGCTTTTTTTATTCAATAAAACTGGTCGGGATGAGAAGATTTGAACTTCCGGCCCCCTGAACCCCATTCAGGTGCGCTACCAGACTGCGCTACATCCCGACCTGTGCCTGCTTATCTACCATGCGCGTTAGACGCTGTCAATCTGAACTGATGGCAGATTATTTTTTTTGTTCAAGTTGCTTGTATAGTTCGAGAAGTTCAGATTTGATTTCTCGAAGCTTTTTGCCCGATCTGTCGTTTGTAATTGTCGGTCGATCTTCGATTACTTCTTCACCACTCTTCAGAAACTTGCGTGCTCCGGCAATGGTATAGCCTTTACCGTGGAGAAGCGTTTTGATTTTAAGGATGAGCAGGGCATCTTCTCGACGATAGAGCCGTTGATTTGATTTAGCCCTTTTGGGCGTTATCTCTTCAAATTCCGATTCCCAATACCGAATGACGTAGGGCTCCACTCCGGCGAGTTTACTTACTTCACCGATCTTGAAATACCTTTTTTCGGGAACGTTGAAGCCCATACACTCCTGGAAATCGAAGATATGATTTAATCGTTAATCTGCTCTCTCAATTTTTTGCTTGGTTTAAAGCTTACCATCTGACGCTTTTTTATCAAGATAGATTCGCCTGTCCTGGGATTTCTTCCGTTACGTGGTCGTTTGTCGCGAAGAGTAAATGTACCGAAATGAACTATTTTAATAGGTTCACCACCGGTGAGTGAACTTTTCATCGAGTCAAAGAAAGAGTCAACAATATCTGCGCAGGTGGAACGGGCGAAACCCAGCTGGTCGGCAACAGCGTCAGCAAGATCTTTTCTGGTAAGATTACCTTTTTTCATATTAATGCTAAGCCTCACGAAATTGGCCACCAAATTTATCTGTGAGCATATTCACAATCTTGGTATTGGCCTTTTCTACATTTTTTTCGGTTAATGTTTTATTGGGTGACCGGTAAGTGATGGAGAGTGCAATACTCTTATATCCTTCCGGAATTTTACCGCCTCTGAAAATATCGAAGATTTCAGAGTGCTCGATAAGTTTTTCCCCACTTTCTCTTACACTGGAGATCAATTCTCCAGCGGATACTGAATCAGCAACCACCAGTGCTATATCACGTTTTACCGAAGGGTAAACGGGCAGGGAGGTGAACGATTTTGGTTTTGTCGCAATTTTGCTGAGAAGATCAAAATCGATATCAAAGAAAAACACATCCTGCTTTACGCCGAAACTCTTTAACACATTCGGGGTTACTTTGCCAAGATGTCCGATCGTTTTTTTCTGGTATGTAAGAATTAAAGATTGGTGTTTATCGACAAACGGTTCAGTTTGCTCAGGTACCGTAAAAACGATTGTGTCCTGCGTTCCTAAGGTGTCGATTCGCAAGGTTTCTAGCAGATATTCAACACATCCCTTTGCATCAAGTATATCGCAATCCTGCTGTTTAAAGTGCAGCGGATCCATCTCACCATGCAGATTACCGCTCAAAACGCCGGTCAAGCGAATATTCTCAACTGGCTGTTGATCATTTTCCGTTGGTATAAATACCTTGCCTGTTTCAAAGAGTTTGATACTGGTTTTCTGAAAACTGATGTTGCGTTTGACATTCTCAAGAAGTCCGGGAAGCAGCATTGTCCGCATCACAGACTGTTCTTCGCTTAATGGATTAAGAAGTTTTACCTGATCACGTCTCGGGTCACTCTTCTCAAGCTGCATCATATCGAGATGGTCCGGAGAGGAGAAACTGTAATTAATAGCCTCGGAGAATCCAATACGGGTGAAGAGCTTAGCCGTGGTGAGCCGCAGCTGTCTGACGGGGTCTTGTTCTGGGTAGCTCAAGTTAACAGCGGGCAGGGTAATGGGAATATTATCGTAACCATACAACCTTGCTATTTCCTCAACCAGATCGGCTTCTCGTTCTATATCTATACGAAACGAGGGCGGAGTTACTTCTATGGTGTCTTCATCTTTATCGCTGCATGCAAGCTGAATAGATTCCAGCATTTCAACTATCTGATTTTTCGCAAGTTGAAGTCCATTAAGCTCATTGCAGCGAGTGATGCTCATGGATACCGGATTCCGAGAACAGGCCCCAGGATATACGTCAACCCCTTCGCCCTCAGCACAGGTCCCACCGGCAAGCTCACAGAGCAATTCCACTGCACGGTTCATGGCATTGATGGTACCATCCGGGTCAACACCTCTTTCGAAGCGATATGAAGCATCTGTTGACAAATTGAGTTTGCGAGCGGTTCTTCTGATCGAGACATCATTGAAGCAGGCTGATTCCAGAAGAACGTTGGTGGTGGAATCACTGACTTCAGAATTCATTCCGCCCATGACCCCGGCAACGGCAACTGGACGTTCACCGTCGCAGATCATCAGCATTTCAGATTCGAGCTTTCGTTCTTTCTCGTCGAGGGTGGTAAAGTTCATCTCATCTGCTCTGGGATTTCTTACCACAATTTTCCCGCCAGCAAGGTTGTCAAAGTCGAACGCATGGAGCGGCTGTCCATATTCCATCATGACAAAGTTAGTAATATCGACAACGTTATTAATGGGGCGCAGTCCAACGGAAAGAAGACGCTTTCTCAGCCACCAGGGCGATTGTTTGATTGTTACACCTGTTATTAATCTGCCGGCGTAACGCGGGCAAAGGTCAGGTGCTTCAATGACAACGGAGAACGCTTTGCTTTCTTTTTTAATTTCAGCATTTTCAACTGGCATGCACAGTTTCTTACGTTGAAAACCGGCAACTTCACGGGCAATACCAATGACAGAGGCACAATCGGCCCGGTTTGGCGTAAGGTCAACCTCTATCTGGGTATCCTGAAGTCCTGTAGCGCTAATAAATTGTTGACCATGTTCCAAATTATCTGGAAGTTCAATAATTCCATCTGATGCTTCACTGAGTCCCAGTTCTTTTTCTGAACAAAGCATACCGTTGGATACAACACCGCGGACTTTGGATTTCTTAATTTTGAATCCGCCAGGCAACAATGTGCCAGGGAGAGCGACGGCAGTTACCAACCCTCGACGTGCATTGGGCGCACCGCAGACAATCTCATATTCTTCCGGGCCTACGGCAACCTTGCATACCTGCAGTTTATCGGCATCCGGATGGGGTGCTGCTTCAAGAATTTTGGCAATTTTGACAGCGGCAAGTTCTTCGTAAAGAGCGGTTACGGCATCAACTTCAAGACCTAACATGGTAAGTTTGTCAGCCAGATCCTGAGGTGCAAGACCATCTATATTAACATAGGTTTTCAACCAGTCAGTAGTGAACTTCATAGTTATCTCTTCTTGTTTGCTGGCAGGAGTTAAAATTGTGAAAGAAAGCGCAGATCATTTTCGTAGTACAGGCGGATATCATTGATACCATATTTAAGCATTGCCATACGTTCAATTCCGACACCGAAGGCAAACCCACTATAGATATCAGGATCGTAACCTACCATCTTGAAAACTTCAGGGTCCACCATGCCGCAGCCAAGTATCTCAATCCAGCCTGTCTTTTTGCAGACCCTGCAGCCTTCACCTTTGCAGATTACACAGGCGATATCAACCTCAGCACTTGGCTCTGTAAAAGGGAAAAAGCTGGGTCTGAAGCGCAGGGCCAGATCTTCCTCAAATACCTTTTGGGTAAACACTGTGAGGACGCCTTTAAGATCGGCAAAGGAAACCTTTTTATCGACCAGAAACCCTTCGACCTGATGAAACATCGGGGTGTGGGTAATATCCGAATCACAGCGATAGACCTTGCCGGGGGCAATTACCCTAAGTGGCGGTTCCTGGCTTTCCATGATCCTGGCCTGCATTGGTGAGGTATGGGTTCGGAGTAGGGTAGATTCACTGATATAAAAGGTGTCATGCATATCCCTTGCCGGATGATGGGCCGGAATATTCAACGCCTCGAAGTTATAATGGTCAGTTTCAATATCGGGACCTTCAGCTATGGAGAATCCCAGGCTTTCGAAAACCTGGCAGACCTCGTTCATGATTTGGGTAACGGGATGAAGGCGGCCCGTTGAGGGGCGGCGGCCAGGAAGGGTCAGGTCGACCGTGGCTGGCCTTGCATCATTTCCACTCTGCTCAATGGCGATTTTGGCATCGTTAAAGAGTTTTTCGATCTCTTTTTTAATACTATTAGCAAGCTGGCCTATACGGGGACGATCCTCCTTGTCAACATTGCCAAGGTTGCGCATAATAGTGCTGAACTTGCCTTTACGGCCAAGATACTCTATGCGGAACTCCTCAAGCTGCTCCCTGTCATTTAAAGATGAAAGGGTTTCCCTCGCCTTTGTTTCAAGATTTTGTAGTTCTTGCTCCATGACAATTCAGAATAGTTGGGTGCTCAAAAAACAATATGCCGGTTACGATATGTCAATCATAACCGGCATGTGCGGATACAATAATGTAAGGTAAATGATCAACCGTTGGCTTTTGCTGCGACTTTAACTACTTCTGCAAAGGCTGAGGGATCAAGAACTGCGATGTTGGCAAGAACCTTACGATCCAATTCTACTCCGGCTTTTTTCAGGCCACCGATAAGCTGGCTGTAATTCATGCCATTCATCCTGGCACCGGCGTTGATACGGGCAATCCATAAACGACGGAAATCACGTTTCTTGGTGCGTCTATCTCTATAGGCATAAGCGAGGGCGCGATCTACTGCTTCAGTAGCTGTTCTGAAAAGTTTACTGCGGCCTCCTCTGAAACCTTTGGCTAATTTAAGTACTCTGTTTCTTCTTCTTCGGGCTTTAAAGCCGCGACTGACACGTGACATGTTAACGCTCCTTTAATTATCCGGCACACTTCTTAAGGGGTACCGTTCCTTATGGTCAAATCGTGGACAGAAATGTAATCTGCCGTAATCGACCGCTGTTTAGAGATAGGGTAGAATCTTTTTGATTGCCTTAACATTGGACTCATCAACAAGATCGCCCTGTCTGAGATTACGTTTACGTTTTGTAGATTTCTTGGTCAGGATGTGACTGGTAAACGCCTTGCTGCGTTTTATCTTTCCTGAACCTGTTGCTTTGAAGCGCTTTGCAGCACCTCTGTTTGTTTTCATCTTTGGCATGATTGCACTCCTTTATCCTTCAATACAATGCTGATCGATACTACAGTCTATCAGCATGGTTTAGCAATTTACGATGCTTTTGGTCCGACAAACATAACCATTTGTCTGCCTTCCATTTTGGGCGGTTGAAGAATTATGGCCTCTTCTTCCAGCTCCTCGACAATTTTTTGCATTGCTTCCATGCCGATTGATTGTGAATAGACAATTTCTCGACCTCGAAAGCGCATGGTTATCTTTACCTTATTTTTTTGAGCAAGGAACTTTTTGATATTTTTGATCTTGAAGTTAAGATCATGTTCCTCGGTCTTCGGTCGAAATTTAATTTCTTTTGTCTCAACCGTTGTCTGTTTCTTTTTCGCTTCCTGCAGTTTCTTCTTCTGTTCGTAGCGGAACTTGTCGTAGTTCATTATCCGGCAGACTGGGGGGCTAGCATTAGCCGAAACCTCTACCAGATCAAGCCCTTCGTCGTAAGCTTTCTCCAGTGCATCTTTGGAAGTAAATATTCCAAGTTGTTCTCCATCCGCGCCAATCAGTCTCACTCGTTCATGCCGGATCTCTTCATTGGTAACTGCTTTGTCTTCTCTTTGCACTGGAGCTTGTCTACCTCGTCTGTTAATAACGATTCCTCCCTCTCTACGAACTTAATAATTGTGTGCCTGTATCAGTTTGATATGGCTCAGGGAATGTATTTAGATCCCTCGTCCTTCTAGGCACTCCTCATTGACCATTTTAATAAAGTCTTTGACTTGCATTGCTGGCAGATTCTTACCATTACGCAGACGCACGGTTACCGTACCATCCGCTTTTTCCTGATCACCAATGATGAGCATATAGGGGATTTTGGCAACCTGCGCTTCTCTTATTTTATAGTTCAATTTCTCGTTACGCAAATCTTTTTCAATGCGTAAACCGGCACTTCGCATCTGCTCAAAAACCTCTTCGGTGTACTCGGCCTGATCGTCGGTGATATTCAGTAAACGTGCCTGGATTGGAGCAAACCACAAGGGGAAAACGCCGGCGTAATGTTCTATGAGAACACCGATAAAGCGTTCCAGCGATCCCATGAGGGCACGGTGAATCATGATGGGCTGATGTTCTTTGTTGTCTGAGCCAATATAATTGACCTCAAAACGATCAGGAAGATTGAAATCCACCTGGATTGTTGAACATTGCCAGGATCTGCCCAGCTGGTCCTTGATCTTTATATCAATCTTCGGCCCATAAAAAACACCTTCACCCGGATCAATTGAGTAGTCGAGGCCTTTCTTTTCCAAAGCCTGTTTCAGTGCCTCAGTGGCTTTGTTCCAGTTTTCGTCACTGCCGACATATTTTTCTGGTCGGGTGGAGAGGTATACATCATATTCGGAAAAGCCAAAGGTTTTCAGAATATGAAGGTTCAGCTCGAGAATATTAAAAATCTCTTCTTCAAGTTGATCTGGACGGCAGAATATATGGGCATCATCTTGAGTAAAACCACGAACCCGGAGAAGACCATGCAGTGCTCCGGCACGCTCATATCTGTATACCGTACCCAATTCGGCCCAACGCAGCGGGAATTCACGATAACTTCTTTTATTGGAATTATACACTCCGATATGGAACGGGCAGTTCATCGGTTTCAGTTGATACTGAACATCATCGATAGCCATGGGTGAATACATATTTTCACTATAGAAGTCCAGATGACCAGAAGTCTTCCAGAGGTCCTGCCTGGCAATATGGGGAGTATAGAGCAACTCGTATCCGTGTCGATAATGCTCGTCCTTCCAGTAATCTTCAATCAGGCGGCGGAGTTGAGCACCTTTAGGCTGCCAGAGGATAAGACCAGGACCGATTTGATCCTGAATAGTGAACAATTCAAGTTCCTTACCAAGTTTACGATGATCACGTTTCTTGGCTTCTTCCAGGGCGTTCAGGTGGTTTTTTAACTCTTTTTTGTCGTAAAAAGCGGTGCCGTAAATGCGTTGAAGGACGTCATTGTTTTCGTCTCCCCGCCAATAGGCGCCGGCAACTCTTAAAAGCTTGAAAGCCTGGATATAGGTAGTGTCTGGCAAGTGAGGACCACGGCAGATATCGACGAAGTCATCAACCGTATATGTTGAGACGATTTCATCGTCAATACCTTCGATGATCTCAACTTTATACTTTTCGCCTTCACCAGCAAATATTTTCTTTGCCTCATCGGAGGCCACTTCTTTGCGGACGAATTCAGCACGTGACTTGATGATTTCGCTCATGCGGTTTTCAATCGCATCAAAATCATCCGGACTGAATGGTTCTTCCCGCAGGAAATCGTAATAGAAACCGTTTTCAATAGCTGGGCCTATGGCAACCTTGACATCTTTTCCGAAGATATCACGAACCGCCTTGGCCATTATGTGGGCTGTACTGTGGCGAAGCACCTCCAATCCTTCTTCCGAATCCTTGGTGATGGGACGGATTACGGAGTCTTCGGTAATGGGGGTGAGGAGATCGACAATGGTATCACCAATAAAGGCGGCAACAATCTGCTTCCTTTGTTTGTTGGATACGAGGGCTCCCAGAGCATCTTTCAATGGAGATGCCGAAGGTAGTCGGGTCTCTTCGCCGCTTTGTAATGATACAGTGATTTCAGCCATGGTATTTCTATATAAAAACAAAGGCCAAAGTGCTGACTCCTTTTTCCGGAATCACTCCTTCAGCCTTCTATCTGGTAGGCGCGGGCGGGATTGAACCGCCGACATCCACCACGTCAAGGTGGCGCTCTCCCACTGAGCTACGCGCCTGAATGCGTAAAAGTTGCCACATATTTCTATGATGACATAGTGAGTCGTAAACCTGATTCAAATACCAGTATTCCTTGATTGTGTCAAGTGAAAACAGTTTTATTTCCGTAAAATAATATGATGAATTTCATAGAACAACACCCCTTCCTTCTATGGCTCGGGCAAGAGTATATTTGTCTGTATATTTTATGTCCATACCCATGGGTATACCATAGGCAAGACGGGTAATTTTAATTTTGGTGCTCTGCAGTTTATCGAGAAGATATGAGGCGGTGGCCTCACCAGGAACGGTAGAGCTTGTGGCAATGAGTATTTCTTTCACAATTCCCGTCCGGGCTCGCTGCATGAGTTCCCGAAATTTTATTTCATCTGGACCAATTCCATCAATGGGGGAGAGGACTCCGTGGAGAATGTGGTAATGGCCTCGAAAAACTCCGGTGTTTTCAATGGCGATAAGATCACTTGGTTGCTCAACAACACAGACAAGTTCAGCATAACGTCTTGTGTCCCCGCAAATATCACAGGGATCATGTTCTGAAAATGCAAAACAGTTTGAACAAAGGTTGATAGAGCCATGTAGCTGAGCAAGAGCGGTTGCGAGTTCATGGGCTTCGCCTGTGGGACGTCTGAGGACGTGCAGGGCTAACCTTGTTGCCGTCTTCTTACCAATCCCGGGGAGCGCTGCAAAACTTTGAATGAGCCTTTCAAGGGCGGGAGGAACAAGCTGCATTGGTATATGATCCTAAAACATATTGGAGAGGCCGGGAATGTTAAGTCCACCGGTAAGCTGCTGCATTTCCTGCTTGGCAAGCTCTTTGGCTCTGCTCAGCCCGTCATTGGTGGCTGCTACTACCAGATCCTGCAGCATTTCTTTTTCCTGTGCAGAAATGAGTTCATCTTCAATGGACACAGCGAGTATGTCACCCCTACCATTGACAGTGACATTAACCATGCCGCCACCGGCACTTCCAGTGATTTTTTTGTTAACGAGCTGTTCCTGAATTTCCGCCATTTTGGCCTGCATTTGCTGGGCCTGCTGCATGATGTTGTTTATGTCCATGATCTTTTATAGGTTACTGAATGTTCTTAATGAGTTTATCTGCTTCGCGGACCGATTCGAATATCTCCAATCTGACCGTTAAAAATTTCAACAGTCATCTGTACCAACGGATCGTGCACCAGCTGTTGTCGTTGATGCTGAGGATTGTTGCCATTACTGTCATCATTACCATTCATATTTGTGTCCGGTAATATAAAACGTACACTGAGCTCTTTTTGAAAAAAATCAAGCACGAATTCTGTAAGTAGCCTGCGATTTTCCTTATTCCTCAGGAGGGTGCAGGTTGTCGGATCACTGAAATGAAGATGCAGTTCTCCGTCTTTTTCTTTTGCAGAATCGGCCCGTTGAAGATCCTTGGCCATCCACACTTTCCTTTCTTTCACATACTCGGTGAATTCGTCCCAGTCCCTGCGGACGTCATGGGCTGTATGTGGATGAGGAGCTAGCTTGGAATCTGTGGCAACATCTTCTTGCTGTTCATTCGTCACCACGTTTGAATCATCCTTTGCCGTATCTGCTTCAAAGGGGCTATCCTGGCTGAAGTCAAAGGTTTCCGGTGATGAATCTGGAGGAAAAGGAGGTTCCTGGTCATAAGCGACTGGGGTTTCTTTTGGTGAAGAGGTCGATACCGACTCAGCAGGTTCGGGAACTTCAACAGGTTCAGGATTCAGTTTTTTTTTTGCTTCCAGGACTTCAGGTTCAAAAATAACTTCGTTAGGAGGGGAAGATTTGAGAAGGTTATCAACCTGGCCAAGAAGGCTGGAGACTGAAACCACATTGCCAGCTTCTATAATTTTAAAGAAAGCTGTTTCCAGGGCAATTCTAGGCTGAGTTGTATAGCGCAACTCTTCAGTTGCCTGCATGAGAAGGGAAAGTTTGAGGTGCAGTGTCTCAAAGGAAAAATCTTTGGCAATTTCATTGAAATGGGAAATCTCCTCGCCAGGAAGTTCTATTAGTTCCTGACAGTCGCCCATCTTGACAAGTAATAAGGTTCTGAAGCATTCAAGAAGGTCTGTCGTAAATCGTTTCAAATCAATGCCATAATCGAAGGCGCCATCCAGAGTTTTTATTGCTGCCTGGTGGTCACCGTCTAATAACGCCCGGGTAATGGTGAGTAGAATGTTGCGATCGGTGAGTCCAAGAACCTGGGTGACATCTCCATAGGAGATGGTTTCGTCTCCGAAAGAAAAAATCTGATCGAGGAGGCTGAAACCGTCACGCACAGATCCTTCCGCCTCGCGGACAATAAGTGCAAGAGCCTCAGGGGCAATTCTGATATTCTCCGCTTTCGCGACTGCGTTAAAATGGGTGGTCAGCTCGGCGGCACTTACTCTTTTCAGTTCGTAGCGCTGGCACCTTGAAAGAATTGTTATTGGGATTTTATGCAATTCAGTCGTAGCGAACATGAAGTAGACATGTTTTGGCGGTTCTTCAAGAGTTTTCAGAAGGGCATTAAATGCTTCGGTGGTGAGCATGTGCACTTCATCAATGATAATAATTTTATATTTGGAGGTGGTTGGCAGAAAACGTATTCTCTCTTTAAGTTCGCGAATTTCTTGGATTCCTCTGTTAGAGGCGCCATCAATTTCATGGAGATCAAGAGATTGACCCTGGATAATCTGCTGGCATGGCGAGCAGGTGTTACATGGTTTTTCATGATTTTCAGCTTCGCAGTTTATGGCCTTGGCCATAATTCTGGCAAGCGTTGTTTTGCCAACTCCTCTGACTCCTGAGAAGAGTATGGCGTGAGCGATGCGATCGCGAAGTAAACTGTTTTGCAGGGTTTTAACTACCGGAACCTGGCCCACGACCTCCGCAAAGGTTTGGGGACGATATTTTCGTGCAAGTACCAAGTAGGACATAATCACCACCGTTGATCTTTCAAAAGAATCCCCGCTTAACAGGTGAAGGGGATAAAAGGCTTACCTAATATACGTTCATGCAAATTAAAAAATGCGTCAGTACAGATCTGTTCGAAAATACACGATGCAGTGGGGGAGAGGCAAGAAAAATGATAGCCGGGCAACCCTGAAGCACACAAAGAGGTTCACTACCGTTGCTTCCTTCCGGACCTGGCGGGGTTCGTGATTCTTTGTTGCACAGGACCCGGCTATCACACCAAAGTCTTGCGAAGATGAAAGAAGGCTGACCCTTAAATGAATGTCTGCATCCTTTTCAAATTGAACCGTCTTGTATATACCTTATTTATAGCATCGTCAAGCGGATTCGTAAATTAGTTTGTTGCAGGAATTGAGGTTTATGGCTGAATGGTTTCTCCGGTCCAGCTCTGGAAACATGTGCAAAAAGACTGTGAACAGTCCAAGAATAAAAAACAGCCTGTGCCGCGATATTGGCTTCAGGCTGAAATGTGCTCAAGCAATGGCGGAGAGGGTGAGATTCGAACTCACGGTACTCTCGTACACACGCGTTCCAGGCGTGCACCTTAAGCCACTCGGTCACCTCTCCACTTCGTTGCGATCCTGCAAAATGTGAGCATCTATCTAAACTGTGTGATCAAATTTATCAATCAAAAAGTATGACATATTTAAAAAAAGGTTATACTACTCTTTATTTTCGTCGTTTTGCAAAAAAATCTTTGAGAAGAGTGCCGCATTGTTTTGCAAGAATACCGCCACTCACCTCAAGAGTATGGTTGGAACGACCATCTCTGCCCATATAATACTGGGAAATAAGTGCTCCGGTTTTCGGGTCTGCTGCGCCAAAGACCACTCTTGCCACACGTGCATAGAGCATGGCGCCTACGCACATGGGGCATGGCTCCAGAGTGACATACAAAGTTGATCCAGGTAGCCTGTAGTTGTTGAGCTCTCGGGCTCCTTTTCGCAATACAAGAATCTCAGCATGTGCAGTTGGGTCAGACTCGGAAAGAGGGCGGTTGCCGGCTTTGGCAATAATCTGATCTTTTTTTACAAGTACTGCCCCCACCGGAACCTCTCCCTGCTCTGCTGCAGAGAGGGCCTGCTGAATGGCAATCTCCATGAATGCTATATCTTTACTATGAGTTGTCATGATTTGTAATGAATACACAGAAAATGGGAAAATTCTCCATTTTTTTATTCAAGGATTTGCAATTATCGGGAATTCGGCTTATAAATGAACTATACTAATTACAAATTGGAAACATAACTTACCGTGTTGTAATAGGCTATGAAAAAAATACTTCTCTACAAGTCCCCAATTGATAACGGGTCCCTCAATCCTGCGCTTTTTGGCGATGCAGATCTTATCAGTAAATCCAAGCCCGATGATTTTCAGGCTGAGGTTGATAAGAAACATTTTGATCTGATTTTTCTTGAACTCAACTCAGGAAATAGTCAAAATCTGGAACTATTGGAATATGCTCATAAAAAGAGCCCCTATACACCGATAATAATAACCAGCAAATCTGAGCGGGCTGACACCGTTGTCCAGGCCATGAACAAGGGCGCCTCTGATTTTCTTGTCCATCCTCTCACCGAAGCGCGCCTGCTTGTCGCCATGCGTAAGGCTATAGAGAGTAAAGAACAAAAATTTGAAATTGATTATCACAGAAGAAAACAGGATGTGGTTTATGATTTTCGGGATGTGGTCGCATTAAGTGACAGCATGAAAGTTGTGCTGACCAGTCTGGAAAAATTTGCCCATACCGATTCTACCATTCTGATAACGGGAGAGACAGGCACAGGCAAAAGTTTTCTTTCCGGTACCGTTCATTTCAATTCGCCACGTAAAAAGAAGCCCTTTGTAAAGATAAACTGTGCAAATATTCCTGAAGATTTACTGGAGTCAGAACTCTTTGGCCATGAGAAAGGCTCCTTTACCGGTGCAGACAAACAGCGGGTTGGACGTTTTGAACAGGCCAGTGGCGGCACCATCTTTCTTGATGAAATAGGAGAGATGAGCATTGGCCTGCAGACTAAACTGTTACGTGTTCTTGAGGAAAAGGCCTTTGAAAGGGTAGGTGGAAACACCACTATTCATGTTGATGTCCGAGTTATTGCTGCAACAAACAAGGATCTTCCGGATCAAATTAAAAAGGGTTTTTTTCGCGAGGATCTCTATTATCGTATCAATGTTCTGCCGATTCGGCTTCCTCCCTTGAGAGAGAGGGACCTGTGTATCATCCCGCTAGCCAATATTCTGCTAAAAAAATATTGTCAGTCAACGCGAAAAGACATATCTGGTTTCCAGGCTGAGGCCCTGCGTCAAATTCAAGCATATGACTGGCCAGGGAATATTCGCCAACTTGCCAATACCATTGAGCGTGCAGTTATTCTTGCCGAAGAAAGAGAAATTCTTCCGGAAAATCTTCTTCTTGCCCATGATTCAAGTTCAATAAGTAGGTCTACAAGGGAAAATGAGGCGTTGGAAGATTTAAATTCCAGAGACAATGGCGGCGGAGACATTTCGCTTGCAGGACAGGAGAAAGAACTCATTCTTCGCATCCTTGAAGAGAGTCTCTGGGTGCAGAAAAGTGCCGCTAAAAAATTAGGCATCAGTCCCAGAGCCCTGAATTACAAAATTAAAAAGCTGGGCATCACCCATCCTCACTGGCGCAGGAATAAATAGATTTCCTTTGAGATGTGCACTTTCTGTATGCGGCCTTTTTAGAATGATACATCTAAAAAGGCCGTACTTGTTTGTTACGTTAAACAGTGTAACTTTTTATTCTCAAGAAATGCCCGAAGGTTGTCAACGGCAATGGCGAGGAGGCGGGTTCGTGCCTCTAATGTGGCCCAGGAAATGTGTGGTGTGATAAAACAATTTTTTGCACCAATAAGAGGGTTTTCCTGTCTCACCGGTTCCTCTGAGAGGACGTCAAGACAGGCGGCCTTAATCCTGCCGGTGTTGAGGGCATGGGCCAGGTCCTGTTCATGCACCAGAGGACCACGGCCGCAGTTTATCAGAATCGCAGATTTCTTCATGAGTTGAAGTGTTTCTTCGTTTATTATCTCTTTAGTCTCAGGAGTTAACGGGCAGTGGAGACTAATAAAGTCTGATGTGGACAACAGTTCTTGCAGGTTTGTATAACTGACCTTCTCCGGAAGATTTTTGGGAACGGTACGTGTGAAAATCACAACATTCATGCCAAAGGCAGTGGCAATTCTTGCTGTGGCCTTTCCTATTTCTCCATAACCAATAATACCAAGTACCTTATCCTTTAGCTCAACCTGAGGGGTGAGCCAGTAGCAGTAATCGTTGGCTTTACTCCAACCTCCAAGGTTGATATCACGAGCATGCTCCGCAACATTATTGGTAACGTTGAGAATATGGGCAAATACCATCTGGCCTACGGAATCAGGGCCATAACCAGGCACATTGGTGACAGTTATCCCTTGCTGACGTGCAGCCTCTAGGTCAACGACATCGTAACCTGTGGCTAAAACGCCAATATATCTCAGAGAAGGCAGGTTTTGTAGATTATGAGCCGCCAGGACAGTCTTGTTGGTGAAGATTATTTCAGCATCTTCAGCACGAGACTCCAACTGATCAGGGGACGTGCGATCATAAACCTCGACACTGCCAAATTGATCAAGCTCACTCCAGTCTAAATCACCAGGGTTGAGGGTGTAGCCATCTAAAACTACGATTTTCATCACTGTCTCCCTGTGAGTTGGTTGTTATTATTCGACTGACCTGAGCATTGAATCAATTACATCAAGCCCCCGATTCCAAAACGATGTCTCATCAAGATCAATAGCAAAAGGTTTAAGGAGGTTGTATGGCGTGTCGGAGCCGCCAGCACTCAGAAGAGTCAAATATTTTTCAATAAAGGCTGAACCTTCCTGTTCATAAATGCCATACAGTGCCAGAACGAGTAATTCACCAAAGGCGTAGGAATAAACATAGCCTGGTGTGGACAGGAAATGGGGGATATAGGACCACCATATACCGTAGTCATCAGTAAGTGTAACAGAATCATTGAACATCTGCTGCTGTGTTTCGAGCCAGAAACTGCTCAGCTGCTCGCTACTGAGCTCACCCTTCTCGCGCCGCCCTTCATGCATTGCCTTTTCAAACCGGTTCATGGCTGTCTGGCGGAAAACTGTGGCGAAAATAGACTCAAGCTTCTGGCAGATGAAGGCACGGCGCTCTTCTTCTTTGTCAAGAAGTTCAAGCTGGGAGCGAAAAACCAGGAGCTCGGCAAAGACCGAGGCGGTTTCCGCAAGTACAAGTGGTGTGTCGCTATAAAAATATCCTTTTTCAGCGGCAAGAACCTGATGGATGCCATGTCCAAGCTCATGGGCAACAGTTGAAACATCTCTGAGGCTGCCGGTAAAATTCACCATGACATAGGGATGGACTTCCGGGACGCACGGGTGGGCAAATGCACCACCACGTTTTCCCTGAATAACAGGGGCATGGATATAATGTTTGTCAAAAAACCGTGATCCTATTTCTGCCATCTGAGGGGAAAAGCTGCTAAATGATTCAAGGATCATAGTTCTGCTTTCTTCCCAGTTGATGAGTTTAACCGGAAGCGCAGGCAGCGGCGCATAGCGATCGTAATCGTAAAGAGCATCGAGACCAAGGAGATCCTTTTTCACCTTGTAAAACCGATGAACAATATCATACCGGTTGGTCACTGCAGAAATCAGGGTTTCAACCGTATTGTCCAGGAGTTGATTATCCAGATTCATCGAACTGACCCAGCTGGTATGTCTGCGCTGACGGTCAGTTATCATCTTTTCGGCAGCCAGGGTGTTGAAGATGTGGGTAAGAATATGGTTCTGGCTCTTCAGCCCTTCGGTCATCTCCATTGCCGCCTGCTGGCGAATTCGGCGGTTTGCATTGTAGAGGTCGGTGAGTACTTCTTCTTCGGTACGTTGGTTTTCACCAAAACGAAGGTTACCGAATATTTTGTCAAACAGGGTGTTCCAGCTTTTTCGTTCTACAACTTTACGTTCAATGAGGAGCTGTTCCTCCGCCTCGGAAAGCTGGTGAGGCTGATATCTGCGCATTGATAAGAGATAATGTCGATAGTTGCTGAGTATTTCTTCTGCCAGTAATGGTTCGACATGTTCGGGGGGCAGTAGATTCCATTCAAGTTCAAAGAAAACCAGATCCTTTTCAACCTGACTCACCAATTCATGTATTTTTTGATAAAAAGCACCGGCCGGAGCATTGTCCACCTGGGTGGTGTAATTGAGAAAGGCGAAGGTGAGCAGCTTGCCAAGTCTGGATTCGAGAGTTTCCAGACGATTGACCAAAATATTTATTTGCTCCGCAGACTGTTCGGCTATCTTGCCCTTGTAGTCTCGTGTTACCGCCTTTCCCTCCCTGGTGCACCAGTCTATGTCGGAGGCAACAGCCTCATCTTCAGTGTGTGGGTAGAGATCTTTAAGATTCCAGAGGATATCAACTGTCTGCAACTGTTCATTGAGAGTTTTCTCTGTGGTCATCGAAAGCTAGCTCCTTAGTCCGGCGATGAAAGGACCGACGGCTTCGGCTCCTTTTTCGTCGACGAGGTTTATGGTTTTCGATCCTATCACCGCCATGTCAGCCTTCCCTTTCAAGGCAGTAATATCCTCGGCTGTTTGAATACCGAATCCCACCGCAAGTATTTTTGAAGAGGCCGTTCGGCAACGCTGCAGATAACTGTTGAAGCCGTCGTCAAGTTCGGATTTTTTACCGGTGACACCTCGGCGTGCAACACAATAGATAAAACCGCTACCGGCACTATCAAGCTCTTTCATGCGTTCATCCGTGGAGGTAGGTGAGAAAATAAGAATAGGAGAGACGTGTTTTTCATTCGAGTATTGAAAAAAGATATCACTTTGTTCAGGTGGCAGATCAGGGACTATCAATCCGGTTATTCCAGTTTCTGAACATTTGTTGATAAATTCTTCCTCACCGTATTTAAATATGATGTTGTAATAGGTCATATAAAGAAAAGGTATATCATATGTACTGGCCATTTCAGCACCAAAGGCCAGACAATCTTCAACCGTTGTGCCGTTGGCAAGACTGTCCAGGTTAGCCTTCATTATTACCGGGCCGTCAGCCATGGGCTCAGAGAAAGGGATCTGCATCTCAATACAGTCAACCCCATTTTCTATCATCTGCCGTACAACCTCCCTGTTCACCTCGAAGGATGGATAACCCAGCACAATATGGGTCATCAGTAATATATCCTTATGTTCCAAACTGTTTTTCAAACGATCTTCAAGTTGCATTTTTCACCAATAGTAGAGAAGTTTATCTCTTTAGTAGTATTAGGTAATATATAACTATTTGCTGTATTCGAGACCACGCTGAATGATAAACTCTTTCCATGACGGATCATCAAAGGCATGGGCAATGGTGAAGATGTCCTTGTCTCCCCGACCAGACATGTTGATGATGATACTGTCTTCAGGGGAGAGATCAGGCGCTTCTTTGAAAGCCTGGACAAAGCCATGTGCCGATTCAAGTGCGGGGATAATGCCTTCCATTTTCATGGTCAGGTCGAGAGCCTCCATTACCTCCTTATCGGTTGCCGAAGTAAAGCGCACTTTACCTTTTTCCCAGAGGTCGGAAAGAATAGGCGATACCCCTACATAATCAAGACCTGCCGCCACTGAGTGAGTTTCCAGCATCTGGCCGTCATCATTCTGTAAAAACATGGTGCGGTATCCTTGAGCAACGCCGGGTGAGGCATCATTACCGCAGAGGCGTGCAGCGTGCCTTCCTGTTTCAATACCATGACCGCCAGCCTCAACCCCAACAAGCTCCACTCCCTTCTCTTTAAGGAAACGACCGAAAACACCCATGGCATTTGAGCCACCGCCAACGCAGGCGTAAATTCTGACAGGATTCTTGCCATGCTGCCTGTTGATCTGCTCATATGCTTCATTACCGACAATGGATTGGAACCAGGATACCATCTCCGGAAAGGGGGCGGGACCGCAGGCGGTTCCAAAAACATAATGGGTGGAATCCACATTAGTTACCCAGTCACGAAATGCTTCATTAATGGCATCCTTGAGGGTTCGTGAACCGTCTTTTACTGTGACCACGTTGGCGCCCATCTTTTCCATCCAGAAAACATTTGGCCGTTGTCTAAGGACATCGACTTCGCCCATGTAAATCGTGCAGTCAAAGCCAAATTTGGCAGCCATTGTAGCTGTTGCCACGCCATGTTGACCGGCACCTGTCTCTGCGATTACCCGAGTTTTTCCCATACGTTTGACCAGAAGTCCCTGGCCGATAACGTTGTTTGCTTTGTGGGCGCCGGTATGATTAAGGTCTTCTCGTTTAATGTAAATCTGAGCACCGCCAAAGTGTTTTGAGAGGTTCTCAGCATGGGTCAGTGGTGTTGGACGGCATGAATAGGTTGACATCAGCTCGACATATTCCTGCCAGAAGTTTGGGTCGGCCTGGGCTGTTTTAAAATATTCTTCAAGTTCAGTGAAGGTTTGGTGAAGAACTTCTGGAATGAACGCTCCTCCCCAGTTGCCGAAATACCCTTTTTTTACCATCGTTTTATTCTCCGGAGATAGATTGAAATCTGGTTATTGTCAGCCTCTGTCGTATTTGCACTTGTGCCGATTTGCACTGCACATCTGGTAAATACGTCATTTGCTGGAAATTTGTAAAACTATACATATTAGCGATTAATCTCAAGGAATATCGATTAATCCATCAGCAGAATCTAACGCTCTTTACTGATTGCAGCAAGTGTGTCAAGCTGGTTTCTGCAGGCCGCTGCAAAATCTTCCGGGTAATGGCCGTTAATAAAACGCATTTGCGCTTCACTGAAGGCACCCATGGAATATGGCAGTTTGGGCAGCAGTGAGTAGAGCAGTGGTTGATGTACGGGGTCATCGTTGCCAAAACGTTTTGAGTATTCGATGGAGGTTACCATCCTGGCACCAAGGCCGGCAAGCACCTGCTGGGCCCTGAGGAGAGCAAGGTTGATGGAGTTCCTGCAATGACTGTCAGTTTCAAAGATATTGCCTGGGAACAAGCCATTGTTATCGGGTTTGGTCATTATCTGTAATTCCCACTGGGAGGTCTGCGCTTTGGGAACAATAATCATAACATTGTTATCCTCCCAGACAATAAGAGATGAAGACAGGTCAGACCTGTTGTCCATCCTTACGTTATTTCTGATTGCCTGGAGATAGTCCTTAAAAAGGTCGCTGTCACAATGGTTGCGATATTCTTCGATGCTTCTTGTTACCATATCTCCGCAACTGAAAGCCGCAAATTTACCGACAGACTGATTTACATCTTCAGTAAATCCGTCAACGAATTCAGGGATTGCGGCATACTGCTGGTGAATTTGCTGATGCGAAGCATGGAGACGGTAATCTGTTGGTGAGTAATCAAAGCCAAAGTTCCAGCCCCAGAGAGTCGCATATCGCTGGTGTTGACCGTTTTTTAGTCTTTCTAACAGCCGGAGTCGCAGTGTTTCAAGATCTTCACTAGAAATATGAGAGCGATTGGATACTGCAATTCCAAGATGATCGGCGATATGGATATACATCCTCTGATAATACAGGTGACGCAGGCCATGCATGTCATTTTCGCTGAGGCTTTCAATGGAATAGCGCACTGCATCATCGGCCATATTGGCCGCGAAATGACCTCCGGCAATGTAGGAATTTTTTCTCAGGTATTCAAAAATATGACTATTCTCAGAGCGGTTCCATTCTGCAGTGATTTCGCTCTCACCCTGAGCTCCAGGACGTAAAACCATGGCTCTTTTGTAGTCATCACCTAGAGAAGGGTTATTGGCCACAGCCTCAAAGAGATCATGGTCATGAATAATGGCACGGGGCTTACCTGCAGTCGATTTTGAATAACGAAGTCCGGTAACCTTTCCAGACGAATTTTTAACAAAATCGCAGCATAACTGGGCCAGTTTCTTCAGATCATATGGATCTGTTGAACAGGTCGCAAGAGTGAGCAGCAATGGCCTTGGCAGCGAATTGATCAGGTCGCTGTCGATACCGTTTTCTTTAAGAAATTCTCTAAACGATAAAGACTCTGGTTGCGGCAGAGCGATTCTCGAATAATCGGCAGCGGAATTGTCAGCCCAGCTTTTGTCTATATAGGTAGCCCCCCTGAATGGCAGCGGGTTGGCTATCTCATATATCCAGTCTCCCTCCTTTACATATACATCGTCATCCGGATAATTCAGAGTGTTGATATGCTCCATTTGGTCTTGAAACAAACCCAAGACCTTGAGCTGTTTGTTCTTGCGGAGGTTGGCCACGGTATAGGAGGGTTTGTGGATTCCATAGATAAATCTACCCTGAGGGGTTACGCAATTAGTATAGGTGTTCATGGCAAGTAATGGCAGAGTTGTTGTATGAATAATGGAGCCGCTACCAGATTTCCAAGGCCCGTTTGTAGATTTTTGATCGTGAAACACCAAGATCAGCAGCCAGAGTTTTGCAGCTGTCCTTGAGCGAAAGATCAGAGTTGTCGCGATACCACAGGATCAACTCATCCATATCCAGCTCTTTAGTTGGTGCTATTTTTGCCGGGGCCAGGATAAGAACATATTCTCCACGAGGTTTTTTATCATGTGTTGATTGGAGGATCTGCTGAAGTGAGGTGTGCTGCAGGTCCTCGTAGTTTTTGGTGATTTCCCTGGCCATAAAAACAGCTCGGTCCCCTAATAGATCAAAAGCATCACCTAAAAAACTGGTTAATCGATGAGGAGATTCGTAAAAAACAACATAGTAGTCAGCATGGACAAGGGATTGCAGAAGTTGTCTTCTTAGGCTTTTCTTGGCAGGCGCAAAACCGTGGAACATCACTGCGCCTTCACCAATACCAGCACAGGATAAAGCTGCTGTGAGAGCGGATGGCCCTGGAACAGGGACTGTTTTGATCAGTTTCTGTCTGGCTTTTTCGACAATGACAGCACCCGGGTCGGAAATGCAGGGAGTACCCGCATCGCTGACAAGGGCAATACTCTGACCATTTTCAAGAAAAGTGAGAAGCTGTTCCGCCCGTTGAAGCTCCTGTTCCCTGTAATAAGAAATGAGTTTGGTTCCAATGCCAAAATGATTAAGCAGCTTTTTGGTGTGGCGAGTATCTTCCGCTGCTATATAGTCAACTTCCTTGAGTATCCTTAGAGCGCGCAGGGTGATATCCTCCAGGTTGCCAATAGGTGTGGCGACGATATAAAGAGTGCCGGATGCCGCTTTTTTATTTTCGTTCATGGAAGGTGTGTTCATTGTTGATATTGAATGGAAAAAGACATAATGCATTCTACCAGTCTCAAGAGAAAATGCATCTCTTTCTTGACAAAGAACAAAGTTAATGTAATATATGAGCAGATACTCATATAATGATTGTTGGAGATCAATATGCAAACCAGAATAGTTGATAAAGACCGATGTGAAACGCGTTGCATCCATCTCGATACGGTAAAATCAGCAAAGGATGGGGCTCTTGATGAAGAGGAAACCATAAATCTTGCAAGTTTTTTTAAAACCTTTGCCGATCCGAATCGTTTGAAAATCCTGATTGCTCTGGGAAAACAGGAAATGTGTGTCTGTGATATTGCGTCGTTTCTTGATATCTCGGAGTCAGCGGTGAGTCACCAGCTGCGATATTTAAGAAACACCAAGCTGGTAAAAAATAGAAGAGAAGGAACAGTGTTGTACTATAGACTCGTCGATGAACATGTCCATAAAATTATCCTCATAGGTCTGGAACATGTCCGAGAGTAATTGAAAAGGACAGCTATTACATCTTTCATACAGGATGAAAGATTTAGAAAAATGGAATATTGGCTTGTATGAGGTCATGAAAGGAAAGTGATGGTGGATATAATTAATGAAATATTAAATGCGTCCTGGGAAATTCTGCTCGATTCATCCGTTTATATACTCGGAGGAATTCTTATAGCCGGAATTCTCAAAGTAGTGCTCAGTCCGGAATTAATAGTGAATCATCTGGGAAAGGGGCGATACACCTCCGTAGTTAAGGCAGCATTTTTCGGCATTCCCCTCCCACTCTGATCATGTGGAGTGCTGCCGGCGGCAGCATCGTTGAAGAAGCAGGGGGCAAATAAAGGTGCAACAACTGCGTTTCTTATTTCGACACCCGAATCGGGGGTGGATTCCATAGCCATAACGTACGCATTGCTTGATCCGATAATGACAATTGTTCGACCGGTTGCCGCATTTGTAACGGCAATGTCGGCTGGTCTCCTTGAAAATATGCTCACTTACGGTAAAAAACAGGAGGATATGGTTGTAACCAATAACTGTCCGGTGGATAACTGCTGCGATGGTACAGATTGTCCGCCGCATATTCATAAAAATCATCATACTCTTTTCGAAAAGCTGAGAGCCGGAGTTCGGTTTGCCGTCACTGATGTGTGGGGCGATATTGTTATCTGGTTTTTTATCGGATTGTTGCTTGCAGGTATCATAACGGCAATTGTACCGGATGATTTCATGGCAGGTTGGTTAGGCGGAGGAGTAGGTTCTATGCTGCTTATGCTGGTTTTCGGCATTCCTTTATATATCTGCGCCACGGCATCAACGCCCATCGCAGCGGCACTTATTCTCAAAGGGGTTAGCCCAGGTGCAGCTTTGGTTTTTCTCCTGGTGGGGCCAGCTACAAACGTCACCTCACTTTCAGTTCTATACGGTCTCCTTGGTAAAAGAAGTGTTTTCCGGTATTTGATGGTTATTTCTGTTATGGCTGTGGCTTTTGGACTTGGAGTTGACGCACTCTATAAAATTGTTAACATCTCTCCGATTGCAATTATCGGTGATGCAGCTGAATTTGTGCCGTATTCAGCAAAACTTGTTGCAACGGCTATTCTTGTACTTCTTTCTATTTCTCCATTTTACAATTTCCTGAAAAATTTACGGAAAAGAGAGAAGCCTGAACAAACATTTTTCAGCGATTTTCCAGCTCTTAAAAAGTAAGAAAAAGCTTCAGATCATCAATGTTCACACAAGAGATACGATATTATGAATAAACATGTGGGTGTACTGACTGCAGGTGGCGACAGCCCCGGATTAAATGCGGCAATTAGGGGCATTGGTAAATCTGCTATACGCAGTAACGAAATGGATATCATAGGTTTCCGTGATGGATTCCGTGGGTTGATGGAAAATAGAATAATGCGACTCGATCTCAAGGTGCTATCCTCAATCCTTACCCTTGGCGGCACCATTCTTGGCACCAGTCGTGATAAGCCTCATAAGATGCCCGTTGGTGACGAGACAGTTGATATGACGGAGGTTATCTGCGATAATTATCATCGAAACAATCTCGACGCCTTGATATGTCTGGGTGGTGGGGGCACCCAAAAAAATGCTTTCAGGCTGTCACAACGAGGGTTGAACATCCTTACCCTGCCAAAGACAATTGATAATGATGTTGCCATGACGGATGTCACCTTCGGGTTTCACACTGCCATGGAAATAGCAACTGAAGCTATTGATCGTTTACATTCCACGGCGCACAGCCACCATAGAATCATTGTTGTTGAAGTTATGGGGCACAATGCCGGCTGGCTGGCACTTGGTGCCGGTATTGCCAGCGGTGCGGATGTTATCCTTATTCCAGAGATACCTTACGATCCGATTGAAGTTGCCAAGGCTATACGCAAACGTCAGCAGAGGGGCAACAACTTCAGCATTGTGGTGGTGGCTGAAGGAGCCTTATCACAGGTTGATTACACAACCTACAGCGCTCTTAAAGAGAAAAAGCTGAAAGCAAAGGAACAGAAAGATAAGGACCAAAAGACAGAAATCATAGAAAAATTGAAACAATTCTCTACTCATCGCAGCACCAACACAGTACGTCTTTCCCAGGAACTTGAAGAGATGACCGGGCTTGAATCCCGACTGACAATTCTTGGCCATCTCCAGCGTGGTGGAACTCCTTCGGCAGCTGACAGGGTTCTGGCAACCCGACTTGGCAGTGCCTGTGTGCAATATATCAATGAAGGTGTTTCTGGGGCCATGATTGGGGTTAAAGGACAAGGTACTGAAGCTGTTCCTCTCGAAGAGGTGGTTGGCAAACGCTCAGTAGTTCCTCTTGATCACAGCTGGCTGCTCAGTGCCAGGAAGGTCGGTACCTGCCTAGGCGATTAATGCCATTTATAAAAATTCAAGGTCATAACTTTATGAAAGCCCCTATCAATCTGATGGTGACAGGGGCCTTTATCCTTTTTGTATGATGATTATCATACAAACGTTTATGTACATTTGCGTGTTATTGGTGTAATGCTCATAAAATCATCATTTTGCAATTGCTACAACTTATGTGCTACACTTTTTTAATTGAAAAACAGCAGGTCTCTTCAGATTATCTATTGGGGTAACCAAGAAGTAGTGCGGGAGAGAGTTATTCAGAATTTAAGAGCGGGAGTACTTATTTGGCTGTTTCAAATTCAAGAAGTTTGAGGGCTTACTGGTGTGCTGCTGTTTTTGCATTATTCATCCTGGTCCTGTCCTGTTCATCTACCGAGCCTGTTAAAATTGGTTTCATCGCAGGGCTTTCCGGACGTGTTGCCGCTCAAGGCACTACCGGCAGAGATGGAGCGCTCCTCGCCGTGGAAGAGGCTAATGCACAGGGAGGTATAAGCGATAGAAGAATCGAAATGATTACTCGGGATGACAAACAGAATGAAGAACAATGCAAATTGGCTATCGCAGATCTTGTTAAAGAAAATGTAGCGGGAATAATTGGCCCAATGACCAGTGCCATGGCCCTTGTTGTTGTACCGGAAATAAACGAACATGAAATACCCACAATTAGTCCGACGGTGAGTACCTCACTTCTTGCTGACAATTATGACTTTTTTTTTAGAATTATTCCAGTAAGTTCAAATGCTGCCGTAAAAACAGCCAGGTATGCCTACCTTGAAAAAAACTACCGAAAACTTCTTGTAGTTTATGATGAAAGTAACAGTGGCTTTACCGTACCCTGGTTTGAAAAACTGAAAGCAATTTTTGAAGAGCTTGGAGAAGGAGAGGTCGAAGGTTTCGGTTACACTTCCAAACGCGGTTATGATTTTCTGAAATTGGCCAGTGCCATTGCTGAAAAAGATATGGATTGCCTGGTGCTTCTGGCTAATTCCATCGATACCGCATTGATAAGTCAGCAACTGGCCAAACTTGGAATAAAGATTCCCATTTTGGCCAGTGAGTGGTCATTGTCTCAAGAGCTTATTGAATTCGGAGGGAAAGCGGTAGAGGGTATCGTATTATTTCATTCCTACGATCCAAACAGCAACAAGCAATCCAACCTCGATTTTAATTTAAGGTTCTGGAATAGATTCGGCTATGAAGCGAACTTTGCTGCTGCGTATGGATACACTGCCATGAAAATTCTTATTAGTGCATTAAGAAAAAGTCTTTCAGCAGAGCAGGTGAGAAAGACCCTGATACGTGACAGTCCCTACGAGGGGGTGCAGTATGAAGTTCGTTTTAACAACTATGGAGATGCTGTTCGTGAATACTCGTTGTTAAAAATAGAGGATGGGAAAATCATAACCCTATAATCATATGTTCAAGTTAAAAACTTTCAGCAGCTCACTTATTCTGAACTTTCTCCTCGCCACGATTCTACCACTCATTTGTCTAGGATATTTCAGCTACTCATACATGGGATTTAAGATCAAGGAATCCAACAAGCACGGCAATGAACTCCTTGCAGTAACAGTTGCTAATGAAATTTCCTCCCAACTCAATCTTCCCGCAACTGTTCTACAACAAACCGGAATTATACTTAACTCAGAGGTGAATCTGCATCTGGAGACGAACAGACTGTTGAATTCAATTGTCTCTGAATCGAATTTCTTGGAAGGCATTTATGTCCTCAATGACAAAAAACAGATTGTCAACCTTGGCCTCGAAGAGAAATTCGTAAATGTCGCTGATACATATCTTGGTCTCGATTTGTCTGGTATGAGTATTTTAAAAAATATTGAACTCTTGTTCGATTCACATTGGTCGAAGTCTTTCCGTTCACCCGTCTCAGGAAGAAAGAGCATTGCCATGATATATCCCCTCGGATCAGGGAGATATCTCCTGGGTATTGTCAATGTCGAGGATCTGCACAATACCATCTCATCGTTAACGAAGCAAAGAAAGATCTCGATCTTTGTTCTTGATGACAGCGGTAATAGTATCTTTCATCCTCTGTATAAAATAGTCGAACAACAGCAGAGATTTGCCAATATCCAGCCATACAAGAACGCCCAACTCGGTATATTTGGTGAGGTTGAGTTTGACTTGGGAAATACCCCCTATATAGGTGGTACCGCAAATATTTCATCTGCCAACTGGCTTGTCATCGTTGCGCAGCCCCTTGTCACAGCACAAAAGCCCTTGCGGAATCTGACCAATGCATTTCTATTTGTTGCGATTAGCTCAATAACTATCCTGCTATTTCTAGCTATACGTCTTTCAAAACGGTTACTCCAGCCGCTCAATGATCTTCAGAAGAATATACAGGCCGTTGCTGATGGTGATTATCATGCCAATATTGCTGAGCAGCGATACGAAGAGTTTGAGAAAGTCGCAAACCTGTTTCGGCAGATGTCGGACTCAATTGCGAGAAGAGAGCAATTACTTGAAATTAACGAAGATCGCTTGATAGCTTTGCTTGAAATTCACAATCTCAAGGAGCTTAAAGAAGATGAATTACTGGAGTTTTCACTTGAGCAGGCGGTGAATTTGACACGTAGCGAGATAGGGTATCTTCATCTCCTCGACGAGAATGAAAATTCAGTGAAAACCACTTTCTGGTCAAAAAACACCGATAATTTTTGCGAGAGATATGGGATCACGGATACGGCACTTTCCTGTCTTGGCCTTGGCCAGGAATGTCTTACTCAAAGACAGCCTATCTTTGAAAATATTTCCAAAAACAATAATGACTCCTCCTTGAATGCAGTGGAAATGACGGTGAAGAGGCAGCTCAGCAACCCCATTTTTGACAAAGAAAAAATGGTTGCAGTGGTTGGCGTTGTAAATAAGAAAACAAATTATGATTCCACGGATGCCAGACAATTATCCCTCTATTTCAACCATACCTGGGACATTATTCAGCGAAAAAGATACGATAGAGACAGAAACAGACTGGGGGAACAGCTTGCCCAGGCTCAGAAACTCGAAGCCATTGGCACACTTGCAGGCGGTATAGCTCATGATTTTAATAATGTTCTCATGGTAATTATCGGTAATACCGAGCTGGCAAGAGACAATATTAATAAACCAGAGCAGATAAAAAACGACCTCGACGAGATATTCAAGGCAGGGCTAAGAGCACGAGACCTGGTCAACCAGATACTCGCCTTCAGCCGCGATCAGGCTGAAGGTCGCAAACCCATGGATATTAAACCGTTGGTTAAAGAGGCAGTGAAGCTGCTTAGATCCTCAATTCCTGCTAATGTAAAAATTCATCAGCATATTGACGCCGAATCATTGCCGGTTATCACTGAACCGGGACAGATTAACCAACTTATCATGAATCTCTGCACCAACGCCTATCAGGCCCTGGAGGGGAAAGCAGGGGAGCTTGAAATCCATTTGAAGCCATTAGTGTTGGAGGATGCCCTTTTCGATAAGGAACGACTTGTAGTTCAGGCAGGCCAATATATGCGGCTCGCCGTCAGGGATAACGGTAAGGGTATTCCCGAGGATAAGCTTGATAGGATCTTTGAGCCATATTACACAACCAGGGAAAAGGAAAGGGGAACAGGACTGGGCCTTGCCGTTGTTCACGGTATCGTCAAAGGTATGAAAGGAACAATCGTTGTCGAGAGTGAGCCTGGAGAAGGAACGGTTTTTTATATCTATCTGCCCACCGCCACGGTTGCCGATCAACCTGAAACCAATGTGCTTGCCGCTAATCTTCCCGGTGGGAATGAGCACATTCTCTACGTAGATGATGATGCTGCGGTTGCTCAAACGAACACGAAACTCCTGGAAAACCTGGGGTATACGGTTACCACATTTCATTCGAGCAACGAGGCACTACAGGAGTTTCAACTGCAGCCAAAACGTTACGATCTGGTCATAAGTGACTTTGACATGCCTGAAATGACAGGTGACAAATTGGCACAAAACATTATTCAAATAAACAATGAAATTCCAGTAATCCTCTGCACAGGGTATAGAGAACAGATCAATAAAACGAAGGCCGAGGAGATTGGAGTGAGTGATCTTATCTTCAAGCCAATAACCAAAGTTGATCTTGCCCTGACCGTTCGCAAGGTACTGGGGTTTTCCTGACAGGAATTTTAATCCGCATAATAGTGGGGAAGGAATCCAACTTCCTCATCCCAAACCTGACTCTTAGGTGTATCCTACCTATTTGTAAAAACCCGCCGAGTAAATAAAATTTTTAATGCCAATATAGAATATGGGAAAAATGTGAGAAACCACTGGTATAAGCCTTCAAAATAATCCAAAGCTTCATTTTCACAGCAATTAGCGGATTACTTAACAGGCCGTAGTATCAGTTTATAAGCCTCCTATTATTAACATTTAAGGGACAAAGCTTATGTCAAAACGTTCTCAAATATTCACACCGGATGTTCCTGTCCACTTGGTCCTGCGCAGTAATAAATCCAGGCCATGTTTTTACGCCTCAGAAGATTATCGCTATTTCCTGCAGCGCCTGCAAAACTATGCACATGAATTATCCTGTTCACTGCATGCATATGTGCTGATGAGCAATCATGTCCATCTATTGCTGACTCCGGAACATGAACAAAGCATTATGGGTTTGATAGAACTGCTTGGGGAATCCTACACTCAATATATCAATTGCACCTATCATGAAAATGGAACAATACTGGGTGAAAGGTTCAACTGTTATCTGATCCATGAGGATGAACATTTTCTTGACTGTCAGGTATACATCGAACGAAATCCTTTAAGGGCTAATATTGTATCCCATCCCGGTGAATATCCCTGGTCAAGTTATCGTACCAACGCTCATGGCGTTAATAGTAGTCTGTTAACTCCTCACCCCCTGTATCTGCTTTTGGGAAATTCCAGAATGCAGAGAATGGATGCATATAGAGATTTATTTACTGCTTCCAAAAACACTGAGAACGAATGTGTTACAGATTTGGCAGTTGACAGAAAATGTCTTTCGGATGCCTAGATTATCATGATCATTTTCAAAACTGGCGAATAGAAATCTGTTTAAGGAGGATATAAGTACTGAAAATATTGTCTTATATGCACTGCGAATAGGGAGTGAAATGGTAAACCTGTTAGAGGTAAATGTCTGGGCTGAAGATGCTGCAATCTATATAAACTAAGTATTTGAATTTTCATGATTTGTGTTATTGCAACCAATAAAACAGAGAAATGTGGGTGGAGATGATTCAATATTTAAAGTAGAATTCAATATACCAGGTTGTTGTATAACAAAATGCTGTATCATAACTCTTCATGTGGTTTTGAGAATAGGCAATGATTAAGAAAAACCTGTCTGACACAAGCCAAACAAAAATTGAAAAACTGGAGAGAGAACTGTCAGATTACCGAACACTGGTTGCAAACACACCGGATCTTCTCTATCGCACAGATCTTGATGGGAAAATAATTTTTGTGACACCCTCTGTGGAAAAACTCTCCGGGTATACAGTCGAAGAAGCTCTCGGCATGAAAATGGCGGAAGAGGTGTATTTGCATCCAGAAAAGCGGGAAAAGTTTCTGGAAATACTGCGTAAAAATGGCACGGTAAAAAATTTTCAGGCTCAACTTAAGCGAAAGGACGGATCAATTTGGTGGGCTTCTACTAACTCGCATTTTTACAGGGATGAGCAGGGAAATGTTATCGGTATCGAAGGGATTACCAGGGATGTCGGTGATCTGAAAAAGGCCGAAGAAGCCCAGCGAAAAAGCGAAGAGTTGTTTCGTCAGACATTTCATACAAGCCCGGACTCTATAAATCTCAATAGAGTCAAAGACGGAATGTTTATTGATGTCAATGAAGGATTTACCAAACTCACTGGATATAGCCGGAAAGAGGTTATTGGCCAGACAACACTTTCTTTCGAAATCTGGGAGAGCCAGAAAGACAGAAAGACTCTTTGGCAAGGGTTGAAGGAAAAGGGTTATGTTGAAAATCTAGAGGCCAGATTCGTCTGTAAAGATGGAACTGTCATGGTTGGTTTGATATCAGCACGGCTTATAAAAATCCATGACGAAGAAGTTATTCTTTTTCTCACCAGAGATATAACCGAACGAATACAGCTTGAACAAGAACTTCAGCAGGCCAAAAAGTTTGAGGCATTAGGGACTTTAGCTGGAGGGATTGCCCATGATTTTAACAATTTACTTATGGGGATCCAGGGGCGTGCATCCTTGCTTGGTGTGTTGATGAATACGGATTCTCCTCTGTTGAAACATGTTCAGGGTATTGAGGAGTATGTTCGTAGTGCCACAAATCTCACCAAACAAATTCTCGGTTTTACCCGTGGTGGTAAATACGAGACGAATCCTGTCGATATCAATGTTCTCCTAAAAAAAAGAGGAGAGGCGTTTGGCTTAACCCATAAGGGGATATCGTTGCGGTATTCTTTGTATCCTCAACCTATTGTTGCTGAAATCGATCAGCAGCAGTTTGAACAGGTTTTTTTTAACATATTCCTTAATGCTGTGCAGGCTATGCCGCTGGGAGGTTCACTGTTTCTTGAAACATCAACCATAACTTTAACCCAGGAGTTTTGTTCGCCTCATAAGATAGTCCCTGGAAAATATATAAAAATTTCGATAAGAGACACGGGTATAGGTATGGATGAAGATACCCGGCAACGAGCTTTCGATCCTTTTTTTACCACCAAACAAAAAGGGAGAGGAACAGGATTAGGCTTGGCTTCAGCTCTTGGAATTGTAAAAAATCATGATGGTGCCATATCACTTACCAGTCAGGTCAATAGAGGTACAACGGTGAGTCTCTATCTCCAGCCTTCACGACAACAACCGCGCAACGAGAACCTGCTGGAAGATAGCATTGTCAGTGGCGGTGAAACAATACTTCTAGTCGACGATGAACATTTGGTAACCGATGTTGGCACAGCAATGCTTGAATCGCTGGGATATAAAGCATACCCAGCCAACAGTGGATTAAAGGCCATTGAGATATTAAACGAGAAGGGAATAAATATTGACATGGTTATTCTGGATTTGATCATGCCCGAGATGGATGGTGAGCAAACATTTTCGGCTGTTCGGGCAATAGATCCTCAAATGCCGGTACTGCTGTCAAGCGGTTATTCCATTGATGGTCAAGCTTCCGATATCCTCAAAAAAGGTTGCAACGGCTTCATTCAGAAACCCTATAACATCGCAGCATTATCTAAGAAAATAAGAGAAATATTGGATAATTGACAAATTTTTTACTAAAATAAAACTCCTCTTGGTTAACCTCAATGGGATTTCAAGTCGCATTCCCGTCTTTTTCCCTATTTTAAGAAAATCAATTACTCGCAGATAACTATAGACTTCGATATCAACCATATGGTGGTTCTTGATTTTGGTAAAATGCCTTAATCTGAGAACAAACAGCAGTTTTTCGAACCGCTCCCAGTATTACCGAAATTAACGTTGTATCTGGAAAAAATGGTTACAATAGCAAAATATATAGATTGTTCCAGATAGCAGAAAACGCTCTGGATAAATGAAAGAGAACCCAAAAAACGAAGTATCGAATCTATGCTGTTAAAGGATATCAGTTATTATAAAACGGGTGGTTCGGCAGACATGATTTATGCTCCCGCTACCCTGGATGAGTTAGCGGTGGACATGGAAGAAATCAGTCGCAATGACATTCCTTTTTTTCTGCTTGGTGCAGGCAGCAATTCACTGGTGATGGATGAGCATTGGGGTGGTGCTGTGATCACTTTTAGCAATTTAAATTCATTGGATATTGAAGATAATAAAATTATTGCTCAAGCCGGGGTGGATAATACCAGCCTCTCTAAGGTCTGCTTGAATGCAGGTCTTAATGGGATGAGTTGGATGTATTCTCTTCCTGGTCAGATTGGCTCGACTGTGAGGATGAATGCTCGTTGCTATGGCGGCGAAATCAGCAGAATTGTTGAATCGGTAACCTCTGTCTGCCCTAAAGGAGAAATTAAAACCTATTCTGGTACAGAGGTATTTCTTGGCTATAAGGACACGATATTTACAAAGAATGATGAAGTTGTGGCTGAAGTTACTTTTTCTCTCGAAAAAGGTGAACAACGCAGCATAAGTGAGCATATGAACTTTTGTCAAACAGATCGGAATACTAAAAAACAGTTTCTCTATCCCTCATGTGGCTGTGTTTTCAAAAACAACTATGACATTGGCCTCCCCAGCAGCCTGCTGTTGGACAGAGCAGGAGTCAGGCAACTTTCAAGTGCACAGGTGGAGATAAGCCCCCATCATGCAAACTTCCTTTATAATAAAGGAGCAACGGCCTGTGAAATATTGACTACCTCACTGGAGATGCGTGAGCTTACCTACGAGAGGTTCGGAGTTTGGCTAGAGTTTGAAATGAATTTATTGGGAATGGTGCCTGGAGATCTGAAAGAACGATTTGATGACAAAAAGGTTCCGAAGGTGAATAAAGAGGAGTTGGAACGTTTAAAGAAAGAATTTTTTACGAATGCTCTTTGACCAAGACAAACAGTCGCAATGTTCATGAAAACTTCAGGTTAGGGTTTATACTCCTATTGACATAACCTGAATAAACAAGTATTTCGATAGCGCAGGTGAGGGCGCTAACCGTTATTATTTCACCGGCGTGCGGTCTTTCAACTGGTATGGTTGCTCCCGATACAATCCAGAACTTATATTGAATATCAATTATATTAATTTCATTTTTCATGAAATACTGGGGCGCGCCCACCAGCTAAGGTGAATTCTGAAGTTGCATATCAAGTACTTCCATTCGTTGGGAAAGGCCTAGACGTTTAGGCGCTGCTTTTTCTTAGCTGTACGGTTTTTTTACCGATGGTTTTCGCTCGACAAATAAAGGAAACAATTATGACCCTGAAAGAAAAAATTTTCGAGAGCAAGGATTTTATTGTAAATAAAACCGGAATAGAGCCTACAGTCGGTATCATCTGCGGTACTGGACTGGGCCGGTTAACAGAATCCATTGATATTGATGCGGAGCTGCCATACCACGAGATTCCTCATTTCGTCACTTCCACGGTGGAGCACCATGCAGGCAAACTGATACTTGGTACCTTAGGAGCTACTTCGGTAGTATGCATGGCTGGTCGATTTCATTTTTACGAGGGGTATTCGCTGGCCGAGATCACTTTCCCGGTTCGAGTAATGCGGGCACTTGGCTGCAGCGAACTGTTGATTTCCAATGTGGCGGGTGGTTTGAACGAGAAGTATCGGCGTGGCGATATTATGATCCTTGATGACCATATCAACCTACTCGGCGACAACCCCCTTGTCGGGCAGAACGATCCCGAACTTGGCGACCGCTGGCCGGACATGATTGAGCCCTACAACAAAGAGCTGCAGGAAAGAGCGGTCGATATTGCCAAAAAGAATAGGATTACGGTACATCCGAATGGCGTCTATGCCTGCCTGAGCGGACCGTCACTTGAAACCCGTGCTGAATACAGAATGCTGCAGCGAATTGGTGCCGATGCGGTGGGCATGTCCACCGTGCCGGAGGTCATCGCTGCGGTGCATGCCCGGATGCGGGTTTTTGCCTGTTCTATCATTACCGATCTCTGTTTTCCGCCTATGCTTGGACCGGTAAATGTTCCTGAAATCATAGCCACCGCCGGAGAAGCTGAACCGAAGCTGGTCCAACTCCTCCGGGAACTCGCCGATCGAAAGAGATAACGATACGGGGGAGCTTAACAGCAGCTGCCGCCACTTCCTTCGTCGTCTCCAGGTTCATCGTGTCGTCTGGTGAAAGGCGCCACCGAGCCGCAGTCGGCAAAGGCTCCGAAATGAACTTTTTCATCACCCCAGAATTCGAAATAGGGGGCAAATCTGGTGCATTTCAGCATATTCCAGGTATTCGTGCAGACTTTTACGCTCTGTCCTTTTTCGAAGTAATGGTGGTTGTCGAGGTGAAAGCCGCTTTCATGCTCGCTGATTCCGCCCAGATATCTGACCACCTGTCCATAATCCTCACAGATCGGTTCCAGCATATCGAGTTTGAACAGTCTCCAGGTAGCCGACCAGAACTTCGCCGGAGCCAGTAGCTCAGCTAGTTCCGGATTGTTTATTGCCAATGTTCGGTCGGTCACCAGTCTTGGATCGAGGAAACCTACTTTTTTCGCCAGGGAGAGAAAGTCCATCCAGTAAAGAGCTCCGGCAAGGCACTCACCCCATAGGATCTCGTTTTGGCGGATATTCCAGGGCAGCCTGCGGTCGGCGTAAACATCAGAGAAATAGAACTCCCCGCCGGGTTTGAGGATGCGATATACTTCTCGAATTACCTTGGGTTTGTCTGGGCTGAGGTTGAGTACACAGTTGGAGATGACCACATCGACCGATCCATCGTCGATAGCTGAGAGATCCTCGATGAAGCCTTCAATAATCTCTGTATTTGGTTGGTGATAGCCGTGGCGCCGAGCATGCCATATTTGGTGGCGTCGGGCGATGGCTACCTGCTCAGGGGTCATATCCACTCCGATCACCTTCCCGCTTTCGCCAACCAGTTGGGCAAGAACATAGACATCCCGGCCAGAACCGCATCCCAGGTCAACCACGGTACATTTTTCCACCGCTTCGGGTGCCACCAGTCCGCAGCCGTAATAGCGGTCAAGCACCTCGGTATGAATATTGCCAAGAGCGCGTCGGAGCCAGAGCGGAGTATCGGCCAGGGTGCAGCACGCATCAGTTTTAAGATCTCCGCTTTCCTTTAAAACTTCCCCGTAATAGTTACGGATGGCAGCCAGATCCATATTTGCTTCTTCCTGAGAAATAGATGATTCGTGTACCGTGTTTTTAGTATGAGTTTTCTGGGCTGCGGTCATTCCGGGCTGGGATATGGTCAGACTGCCAGTGCATGAGCTGCCTGCTGCAGCGGTGCAGCCGAAACAGTGTTCTGCTGTACGCACGGTTCGCGCAAGCCAGAGCTCCGGGGTAAAATCAAAAATCGTTTTGCTGGGTGTCTGCTCTAATTCAAGCATCTGGTTGAAATCACAATCGTAGATCCGTCCATCCCAACCGACCGACAGCTGGTGCCGGCACATCAGGCCAGGAAGGGTAGCAGGATTGAAAGAGCTTGACAGTTGTTCCATGTATTCCTGATATTTGCCTTCGCGGACGAGTGATTCGAGAAAGCGCCCAAGAGGCATGTTGTTTAAGGCATAAAGCCCGCTAAATTCGATGCCCTGAGGGCTGAGCTGGCGCCGGAAATCGTTTTCGATGATCTGCTGAGGCTCGGCCATCGTTGACTCCACAGGATTATACACCAGATGCAGCGGCCGCTCCGTGCCGTATCCGAGAGCACAAAGCTGTCGCAGACCAGCCATGGCACGCTCATGGATTCCCTGTCCTCGTTGACGTTCGGCGAGTTCCTCTTTGAAATGCGGATAGGATGCGACTATTTCAATGTTATGCTCTGCAAGCCAACTGGCCAAATCTTCAAATCCCGGCTCGGTGAGAATGGTCAGGTTGCATCTGTCGATTACCTGTTTGCCGAGTTTGCGGCTCTCTGCTGCCAGTCGGCGAAACTCCTTATGACCTTCAGGCGCACCGCCGGTAAGATCGACCACCTCAATGGACGGAGTATTGGCAATAACCTCCAGGCAGCGATCAACTATCTCCGGGCTGATCGTTTCCCGACGTTCGGGTGAAGCTTCGACATGGCAATGGTTACACCGTTGGTTGCACCAGCGGCCGAGATTGATCTGTATGATCCTGAGAGCAGTGGGTGTAAGGATTTCTTTGAATTGCGGCGAAGCTTCCTGCATATTGGTTTTATTTGAGATTCTTACATTCATTTTCCGTTTTTCCTGGCGAAAGAGATGTTGTTAATAACTTGTATGGATTGGGGCAATACTGCAGAAAAATCTCGACATTTGTTATGAGAATTCAATCTGTAGACATTGCATTATTTAATAGAAGATCCAAAACACGTTGAACCTATTCCGTTCCTCAGTCGCTCGCAAGTTTTTTGTTGTTGGATTTTGGGAAAAGACAATTCGCCTTGTCATCCTCATCTTGTGGCTGCCGTGCATAATTGAAACGGGCCATCAAGGTTGAGGATAGACAAATCTTCAAGAGATGGGAGAAAAAGCCCATATTAGGGGAGGAAATAAGTGAGGCAATCCGGAAACAGGGGTTAGCTTTGCAGAACAGCCATAAAGAGTCGAAAAAAAATTTCTTCCACCTTATTACATGGGCAAGCGAATGGAGAAAGTACTGCCCTTCCCGGGCAAGGAGTCAACCAGTAACTCGCCGCCATGTTTATCTCTGACAATATGGTAGGCAATTGCCAACCCCTGTCCAATACCACGTCCCACAGCTTTGGTCGTAAAAAAAGGTTCGAAAATTTTATACTGTAATTCCTCTGGTATTCCACAGCCTGAATCTTCTACAACAATCTCCGCCCAATTTCCCTCCAATACGCGGGTCAGGATACGAATGCGGCCCAACTCTCCTTCTTTCTGTACCTCTGCAATTGCATCCGCCGCATTGGTTATGAGATTAAGCACCACCTGTCCCAGTTCATCCCTCAATCCATCTACTATAAGTGGTGTCTGCGTCGGTTCGATGGTCAGTTCAGCCACCTGTTTCCAGGCATTGCGGGACACTTCTGCCGTGGTGTTGATGAGATTCCCGAGATCCACCGGTGCTAATTTATCACCACCCGGATGGGCAAAATCTTTCATCGCCGCAACGATACTGGATATACGTCTTATTCCCTCGATAGATGCCTCGAAAGCAAGAGGCAATTCTTCTTTGAGATAGTCTAATTCTGTATCTTCTAGTATGGCTTTAAGATTATTCCGTACGTCATCTATTAGGGTTCTGCTGTTGACCGACATGGCAATTTGTTGGCAAGATTGCAGTCCTAAAAGCAAATCTTCCAGAGACTCGCGAATAAATGCGATGTTGTCGCTGACGAATTGAACGGGAGTATTTATTTCATGAGCGATTCCAGCTGCCAGTTGACCAATGGAAGCCATCTTTTCTTTTTGCAAAAGAGTTGTATGGGCTAATTTTAATTCCCGGTAGGATTCTTCGAGCTCAAGGGTACGCTCTTTGATTCTCGCTTCAAGCTCTTCATTGAGAATACGAAGATCCTCTTCGATCCTTTTTGTTTCAGTAATATCAATAAGGGTGCCTATGACCCCGGTCTTTCCACCGTATTGAATGCGGCGGCCATGTACTTCGACATAAATAATTGAGCTATTCTTGCACAACCCCCGGAATACATAGCGGATTGAATGTTCTTCACCTTCAACGCGACGACGGACATTGTCGAGTACCAGAGCGTGGTCCTCGGGGTAAATCAGGTCCGTCATTTTGAGGTTCTGCAACACTTCTTCAACTTCATAGCCGAACATGCTCGCAAATGCCTGGTTCACATAACTGAAACAGCCGTCCTGGATAAGATAGATCCCGGTCAAAGATGATTCGGACAACAACCGGAAACGTTCTTCACTTTCATAAAACTGTTTTTCTATCAGGCTTCTCTTTCCGAGGTCATGGACCAATCCCAATAAATAACCATTTGCTAATGTTCTAACCCTGAGATCCACCACCATTATTTCTCCGATACTGTTTCGCAGGTGGCATTGTTCCCTATGTTTTGTTTCTTCTCCTGAAGTCTCAGATTTCTGAGTGAAGTGAACCATATCTTCCTCTAGGATGATATCTCTCATGGAGAGGGGGCGCATTTCATCCTTGGTATAGTGGAGCATATCACAGAGTTGTTGATTAATTTCCAGAAAGATACCTTCCTTATCAGCTATAAATATGCCATTGGAAGTTTGTTCGAAGAAAGCCTGGTACAATTCCATCGAGTCGGGAAAGTTCGTGTCCTTTTGTGTTGTTGCGGACTCTTTGCTCATTGGTTCTCCAGGATATGCACTTTATTTGTATGCAAGCATACCATCGGATGGTAACCTCGCATGGATCGTTTCGCTCTAGTCGCCTATCTACAGTTCGATGTCTGGATGAATGCTTTTATAATCCGGCCAACATTTTCTTTCACATTCTCAACAACTCGATTCAGTTATGGCTTTAATGCCGGAATGAGTCTGGTTTATAATTATATAGGCTGATACCCGCTTTTGTCCAAAATAAGTTTAACGAGATCAAGTAAAAATGGAAATTATCCTGAAACATATCCAGTTGTAGTTCTTTTTGACCGCTTAATTTTCTATATAACCGCTTACCAGAGATACTTTTTCATCTATCTCCCAGATTTGTATGTTGTAACCGTTTCCATGTGGGAACACGTACAATTCTAACTACCTAAAGGAGGTATTCATGAAACTGGTTTCTCGAATTTTAACTGTTGTTTGCGTACTGGCGCTCACTGCGACACCCTGTTTGGCGGCCGAAAAGGTTCACTGGAAGTTGGCAATGACCTGGGCCTCAACCTTGACACCGTTTGCCAACGCTCCATTAAATCTTGCCAAAATGGTAGAGGAGATGAGTGGGGGAAATTTTACGATCAGGGTCGAAGGCTCAGAAAAGCACAAGGCGGCCCTGGGGATTCTCGATATGACAAAGGGTGGTATGTACCAAATGGGCCATACCGCTTCCTATTATTGGAAAGGTAAAGATATCTCTACGGTATTTTTCTGTACCGTACCTTTCGGCATGAATGCCGATGAACAGTACGCCTGGTTTTACCACGGCGGTGGCATGAAACTCATGCAGAAAACCTATGATAAATTTAATGTACTCAGTTTTCCCGGCGGCAATACCGGAGTCCAGATGGGTGGTTGGTTCCAGAAGGAGATAAAGACAGTTGATGATCTTAAAGGGCTGAAAATGCGGATTCCAGGTCTGGCTGGGGAGGTTTTCGCCAAGTTGGGTGTCAATGTTACCAACATTCCGCCGGGAGAGCTCTATACTTCACTTGATCGCGGTACCATCGATGCTCTTGAGTGGGTCGGGCCTGCCATGGATATCAAAATGGGTTTTCATAAAATTGCCCCATATTACTATACTGGTTGGCACGAGCCGGCGACAGAACTGCAGTTTCTTATCAACAAAAAGGCATTTGAAAAACTCCCCAAGGAATATCAGGTGATGCTGGTAACTGCCATGAAAGCGGTAACTGCCGACATGTACACCGAAAACTTTGCCGGCAGTGTTGATGCCTGGGAAAAAATGAAAACCGAATATCCTAATATTGAGGTGAAAACTTTTCCCAAAGAGGTTCTGAAAGCTATGAAGAAAGCTGCTGACGAGCTCTATGAGTCCTACAGTACTGAAGATCCATCCTTTAAAGAAGTTTTGGAATCTCAGCAGGCATATATGCAAAAAGCCAGAAAATGGACTGTTATATCAGAGGCTAACTACATAAATACTTCACAGGAACTTGCCGAATAATGGTTTTGCTCTGGCTAGGAAATTTTGAAGTTCCCGTTGATCTGCCTGGTGCCGCTCATTTTCCTGGGTGTTGCGGCACCTTTCCACCTCTACTGTGAATAAATGTGAGACAATGTTAGATAAAATTGAAAAAGTAGTGGGCCGAATTGTTGACGGTATGGGAATTATGCTTGCTGTTTTACTGCTGGTCATGGTTCTCAACGTTGCCTATGATGTTTTGATGCGATATCTCTTCCATGCGAGCTCAGTCGGCATGCAGGAAATGGAATGGCATATTTTTTCCATCATTATCCTTTTTGGGGTTGGCGTTTCCCTGAGACATGAAGCCCATGTAAGGGTAGATTTTCTCTACGACCGTATGCGTTCCAGAAGCAAAGCAATTATCAACATTATCGGTACCCTGTTGTTTTTAATTCCACTTTCGCTGCTTATTTTGTTCGGTGCCTTCGATTTTGTCATGGACGCTTATACCAGTCACGAGATTTCCGAGGACCCTGGCGGCTTACCTTATCGCTGGATAATTAAATCAATGATTCCCACAGCCATGGGATTTCTACTGCTCAGTGCAATGGGCTATATTCTTCAGAACATCAAGAAAATCCGGAGTGAGTCATGACAGGTATAATAATGTTTTTTGCAGCTCTCGCCCTTTTGGTGGCTGGCTATCCGGTTGCCTTTACCTTTGGTGCGGTGGCCTTGGTTTTTGGGGCCATAGCAGCTTTTATCGAACTCATGCCCGATGCCGGCATGTTACTGGTCTCAGAAGAGTTTTTCAGTATGTTTTCGATGATGCCCTTCAGAATCTATTCGATCATGACCAACACCATCCTCATGGCGGTACCGCTTTTTATCCTCATGGGCATCATCCTGCAAAAGTCGGCTCTGGCTGAGAGATTGTTGGAATCCATGGGAATACTGTTCGGTAAGGTTCGTGGCGGTCTCGCCATGAGTACCGTTTTGGTAGGTACTCTGCTGGCAGCATCAACCGGTGTAGTCGGTGCCTCGGTCGTGGCCATGGGGGTAATATCGCTTCCGGTCATGTTGAAATATGGTTATTCAAAAAGACTGTCCACCGGTACTATTTGCGCAGCTGGTACCCTTGGCCAGATAATTCCTCCTTCCATCGTTCTTATTATTTTAGGAGACGTTTTTCAGCTGCCGGTGGGGGATCTTTTCAAAGCTGCTCTTGTTCCAGGCATGGTGTTGGTCGGCTGTTACATTGTCTATATCCTTATCATTGCCTTTTTCAATAAAGATGTTGCACCGACAATCATTGTCCCCGAAGAGGAGCGCAAAGGAATGGTTCTCCGTGCACTCTTGGCAATATTGCCGCCTATGACCCTCATTGTCCTGGTCCTCGGATCTATTTTTGCCGGAGTGGCAACTCCTACTGAATCTGCCTCCGTCGGTTCGTTGGGGGCAATGATACTTGCCGCAATGTACAGAAAATTGACCTGGAAAGTGGTGATTGATTCTTCCCTTGAGACGGTAAAGATAACAGCCATGGTTTTTGCCATCCTTATTGGAGCGACAGCCTTTTCCATGGTATTTGTCTATTCCGGGGCTGATCTCATTGTTGAGCAATTTATGACCAGCCTGCCCGGAGAGAAATGGGGTTTTCTTATCCTCTCCATGATGGCGATCATGGCTCTTGGTTTTTTTATCGATTTTATTGAAATATCATATATTGTGGTGCCGATCCTCCTGCCTATTTCCGCAGCAATCGGTATCAATCCAATGTGGTTTGCCATTTTGATCGCTATGAATCTGCAGACTTCATTTCTTACCCCGCCATTCGGATTTTCTCTTTTTTATCTCAAGGGAGTATGCCCGCCAGGGGTGCGAACGGTTGATATTTACAGGGGGGTCATTCCTTTTATTATAATACAGGTGGTTGTCTTGGCTTCAATTGTCATTTGCCCTGGAATCTATGGTCTCTCGTAAAAAAGAAACGAACTCTCATACAGGATGGTTGCAATTATCCTGTATGAGAGTTTATCACGGATTTTTCGTTGATTCAGGTGACACCAGCTTTACAATTTTTGGTAGTAAAAGCCGATAGCAGGCTATGCTTACTGCCGAAATACTGCGGAAGATGGCACTGTATGGGCTGACCTATGGTGAACATTGTGCGAATTTCAATGATTTCATATCTTGGTGAGAAGAGTTGATGAAACTGCTTCAATTGTAATTTGACGCAATGTTCATGATAAATCCGGATTAGGACTGTTCTCTATTGGACTCGATTATGGTAGGGTGTCTAGGTATATAGAACCAAGTCAAGGACAAGCAATGGACCTTCTAACCTTTTCTGTCAATAATATTTTCGCCCTGCTTCAGCAGATGTCGGTGTTTCTGGTGATTGCCTATCTTTTTACCAAGTCACCGTTTTTCAAATCACTCCGCATCGACACCCTGCACTGGCGACAGCTTCTTATCCTCTATTGTGTTTTCACGGTATTCTCAATATTAGGAACCTATTTCGGTTTACCGATTAAAGATGCCATTGCCAACACCAGGGCCATCGGAGCGGTACTGGCTGGAATAATTGGTGGGCCGGTTTTGGGGGGCGCAGTCGGATTGACTGCCGGGATACACCGCTACTTGCTTGGCGGCTTTACCGCCAGTTCCTGCGGGTTGTCCACAACAGTGGAAGGGTTGATAGGAGGATTGGTACATATTTACCTGGTACGGAAATATAGAAGCGAATTACTGCTCAGTCCGCTGGTGGCCTTTCTCACCACCTTCGTTGCGGAAATAATGCAGATGATCATCATTATCTTGATGGCCAAACCATTTTCCGAAGCACTTGCCCTGGTTCGTATTATTGCCTTACCGATGATACTTGCCAACAGTACCGGGGCGGCGATCTTTGTCTCGATAATCAGGGATCAGCGTAAAATGTATGATGAGCTGAGTGTGGCCTTTTCCGCCAAGGCCCTGAAAATGGCTGAAAAAACGGTTGCTATTCTAGGGCGCGGCTTCAATTCGGAAACCGCCAAGGAGGTCGCCTCGGTAATTCGCGATGAAACAGGCGTCGGGGCTGTAGCCATTACCGACAGGGAGAACATTCTCGCTTTTGTCGGTCAGGGTGAGGATCACCATTTTGTGGGTCTAAAAATAAGCTCACCTGAGACCCTCAAGGCTATCAGGGAAGACAGAATTATTTTTGCCGATGGCGGTGAGAAGAAGTGGGAATGTAACCGCTCAAAAAACTGTCCGCTCGGTTCGGTTCTCTGTGTCCCTCTGCGAGTTGATAATGAACTGGTGGGAACCATCAATCTCTTTGAACCGAAAAACAAGCTTTTTCTCGTTACCAACAAAACACTGGGAGAGGGAATCACCAAACTTCTTTCCGATCAGATTCTCTACTCACGCTATATCGAACAGAAAAATCTTCTTACCAAGTCCGAGTTGAAACTGATTCAAGCTCAGATTAACCCGCATTTTCTTTTTAATGCCCTCAACACTATTATGGCCATTATCCGTAAGGATACCGACAGGGCACGTGATCTGCTCATGCATCTTGCCAAATATTTTCGTAATAATCTCAAAAGAACAGGAGATATGGCAACGCTGGAAGAGGAGCTCAACCATATTCACTCCTACCTGGTAATTGAAAAAGCGCGTTTCGAAGACAGGCTGCAGCTTGATATCGATATCGATCCCGAGCTACTCTCCATGAAACTCCCCATTTTCACGTTGCAGCCCATCGTTGAGAATGCCATAAAGCATGGCATTTCCAATATGCTGCATAACGGTATTATCAGGCTCAGTTCGGAGCACCGGGACGGTATGGTGCGTATATCTGTGGAGGACAATGCCGGTAACTATGAGAATCGCGACCACATAGGACTGGGAATGGGAATAGTTGAAAAGAGGATAAAGAATCATTGTGGCAAGGAGTACGGCCTCGAAGTTGAATGCATACCAGAAGAAAGGACCGTGGTTTCTATTATCTTACCGGAAGGAGGATGCAGGGAGAAATGATCAGAGCCCTGGTTATTGATGATGAGCTTCATGCTCGAGAGGAAATGGAGAGGCTGCTTGCCGAGTCGGGCGCGATAGAGGTTGTTGGCTCATGCAGCAATGCTGTCGAGGCTTTGAAAATGATAAATGGTCTTCGGCCTGAAGTGGTGTTTCTCGATATTCAAATGCCTGTCATTAATGGTTTCGAACTGCTCAATATGGTCAATCAGGCGATAATGCCGCATGTGGTATTTGTTACGGCCTATGACCAATTTTCACTCAAAGCATTCGAAGAAAAAACCCTGGATTACCTTCTGAAACCTGTTGACAGTAAACGTCTGGAAAAAACAATTGTGAAGCTTCAGGAGGTCATCGGGACGAAAAGAACGCATGAGTTTTCCGCAGAACCTATCCGTAGAATCCCATGTCTACTAGGAAACCGGATAAAGCTGATCAGTATTGAAGAGATTGAAAGCGTCTCCACCGGGCCCACCGGCGTACATCTCACCACCAATGAAGGTGAGTATTATACCGAGGTAACGCTCAAGGTATTGGAGGAGCGCACACCGCTGCTTCGATGTCACAAGCAATATCTTATCAACTTGGAATGTATAGCGGAAATAATTCTCATGGAGGGAGGGCTCGGGCGAATTCGAACGAATTCAGGAAATAATATTCCCATCAGCAGACGTTTTCTAAAAATATTAAAAAAGAAATTACTTCTTTAGGAGTGTGTCGGAGAATTGCTATTTTTTCTCAGATCAGGTAAGCGAGCCTGCGAGACTCCGAGGCATTTTCAGGAAATCAAGCACAGCCATATGGCTGATATCGGAGTCTGCGCTTACCTGCGAGCATTGATTTTCGGA
>JBNKDO010000065.1:0-2583 GCA_050288305.1 Desulfocapsaceae bacterium
GGTATTAGGGTTATAACATACTGATATTATTAATAGCTATATTGCCACCAGATTGAAATGGTTGCCCATGCAAAATCTTTATAAACCCCTATGAATAGTGCATTTAGGTCAATTACTTGCACTTTTAACCGGACACTAATGACGAATTATTAAAAAATTTACAACAAATTGAAACAGCGGAGGGGAGGGAAAGTATCAAGCCCGACCCTTCTTTATCAATTGAAGCAGTTCCTCTCAAAAGTAATGAGCCACTTTGGAAGTTTATAGCCTTAACGAGGTTTGATCTTAACGAAATGTCTCAATCTGTTCGCTACATTTGTCATGATGTCGGCACATCCTATCTAATCAAAACAGATGATCCAAGCGTTTTTTTAGATTTGAAAGGGAATTTCAAAGATAAATCTCTTGAAGATGTTGCGAAGAATAGTGTTAACGAAGTGAAAGGATACAATGCGTTATTTGATATTTGTTCAACGGCCATATTCCTACCATTATATTTTGAAAAACATGCTGAAAGTGTCACTGCAGAAAGGTTTATGACCCGATATGCGGAGGAGGTCAACAAAGCATCCTTTTCGAGGATCAAAAAGAATATTCCTAACAGAATTAAGATGGCCTACAGAAATGTTAATGTTTTGAGATCCGACAAAAGCGCTTTTGAATACATGTCAACAATATACTCCATTCCTAATTTTCACATCGAGACAGCAGGATATTGGCGGACTCTAGACCCCGGAAAATTGGGGACTGACAAAAATGGGAATCCAATTCACGGGCGAACATGGGTCTCCAAGAAACTAACTTGGATGGAAGCTGACGTTCCAAGTGCTCTGGTAGCCAGAAGGGAAAGTACAAAAACGCTACCAGAAGGTGCATCGCCCGGTTTTGTGTACGTGATGCGAGCCCCAATGCATCCAAAAAATGTTTTCAAAATCGGTCTCACTCAAAAGACTACTGAGACTCGTGCAAATGAACTTTCTAGAGCAACCGGAGTTCCAGGAAAAATCTACGTTATGCATGAATGGCCAGTAGGTGACTGTTTTTCTGTAGAACGTGAAGTTCATCGTCGTTTGTCTGAATACAGAGTAGACCCAAGAAGGGAGTTTTTTGAGGCGCCTTTGGATCTTATAGTAACTGTAATCGAAGAAACAATAAACTCCATGGCAAGGTAGATATCCAAAAAAATTGATCTGAGGCCATCAAGACTAATTCAGCAGATGCAAAAAACCGCGCGGCTGATTATCAGCGTTGAGCATAGAGCAGAATTAGAGAAAACGGATATCTTGGAGTAAGATGAATTGAGCACATCGTTTAGAATACTCATCGATACATGTGTATGGCTTGACTTGGCCAAGGACCCAAGACAAGAACCTCTGCTTGCGGTCGTAGAGGAAATGGTGAAACACGGTATTGCCAGCCTGATCGTGCCACGGTTGGTCTTAGAGGAATTCAGAAAGAATCGAGACCGTGTAGCCAAGTCAAGCGCCAAGAGCTTATCTGCCCACTTCAAGCTTGTAAAAGAAGCCGTTGGAAAGATTGGTGGTGATAAAAAAAAGATGGAAGCTGTTCTTTCGCATCTCGACGAGGTTGATCATAAAATCCCCATAGTTGGTGGCGCTGCTATCGAAATTTTGAATCGCATCGAAAGTCTACTGTCAGCGGCGGATATCATAGACCCATCTGATTCTGTTATGTTACGTGCCGCACAAAGGGCAATCGAGAAAAAGGCCCCGTTTCATCACGATAAGAACTCGATGGCAGACGCTATCATTATCGAAGCTTACGCAGAGTGTCTTAGGGAAAAAACAGCTTCAAGAAGACGTTTCGCATTTGTCACCCATAACAAGAATGACTTCAGCGTTGAAAATGGCAACCAGAAAATATCACACCCTGATTTTGCTGACCTTTTCTCGCGCATTAAATCACTGTATTTCATTAATCTTGTCGAAGCACTTCGTCGAATTGAACCTTCCCTTGTCACCGACATCATGTTTGAGCATGCATGGACACAAGAACCCCGTGGGCTTACGGAGATCCTTGAGGCGGAGGACTTATTGTTTCATCAGGTTTGGTACAACCGCCACTGGAATCTCCGAATTGCCATCGAAGAAGGCAAGATCAAGATCGTAGATAAAGAAACGTATCCTCGTCCAGCCGAAGCGCATGAAACAGTTCAGAGGGATATCTGGAAAGGAGCTTTGAAATCTGCGAAAAACGTAGAACGCCGATATGACAAAAAAAACCTTGGCCCGTGGGACGACTTTGAGTGGGGCATGATCAATGGCAAGCTTTCTGCACTTCGCTGGGTTCTCGGCGATGAATGGGATATGCTCGACACCTAGTACTACCCAACATTTGCTTTAACGGCGATGGCAAAAAACCGCCGCACGTTAAGCAATCGTTCATGTATTCGAAACATTTCGCACTAAGCGTCGACCTTGTCATATCTGCAATGAAAACGCACCTTTTCCCAGTATCGATGATCTGCAGCCCGGCCACAATATTTGGTGTATGGATCTATGGCAAAATATCTTGGGATTTTGGAAGGATATCACAGGTCCAACTGAACCTGTGATATGAGAA
>JBNKDO010000066.1:0-5352 GCA_050288305.1 Desulfocapsaceae bacterium
CTACTGAAATATCACTGTCGGTTCCAAAGTCATTAAAACTATGACCTCCCGATTTAAGGTGGGCTTTCAAAATCTCCTTTAACTGATATCCAGCATGATCAGATGCTATTGCAATTTTGGCCATGTTTCCTCTATGCGAACGACCAAGCTCACTTGCCGCAAGGGAACTCTGCGCTTGCAACAACCACCGGAAACACTACGGTTGGATAGGGCTAATAACCCCGCGCCCCTTGCGGTCAATGTGCAGCGCCTTGTTCGCCATTTTGCTTAATTATCTTGATACGTTACCCACCCAAGCTTAACCCTTTCGTTTTTGCTTTTGTAAATGATTACGTATCCCTTCCTATCCATTATTGCTATCTGCTGGTCAACACGTTTGGCAAACTGTTCCCGTGGCTTACCCCTGGATCGGATATTCCATAATTTTAGGATATATGTGGGAACGTTTTCTCTTACGCTGGAAAATTTCGGACGTTGCTCTAAAACATGAATGATGGCTTTACATATCACATCGGCTTTAACCCTGATGGCCTGATGAATATCTTCTGGGATGTCGGAACTTCCACGATCTATCCATAATTCTTGTTGTTGGGATAGTTCCTCTGACTCTTCAGTTTCTTCCACTGATAAGTTTGCTTCGGATTCTTCAGTTATTTCATCTTCCTCATCAAAACCATTATCCTCTTCTGGTTCTGCGTCATGTTTAAAGGTGGCGGTCAGTGACAGTATTCCCATTTGTTCCAAAAGAGACCAGAGTGGTTCGAGAGCTTTTTCTGGGTCAGCGTAATAACGACTTTCTCTAATTCTAAAAAACTTCCATCCGCATCTTTCCAACTTTCGCTGTCTTTCCATGTCGGCTGTGTATGCGTCGGCACCGTGCCAGAAGTCGCCGTCACACTCAACAGCAAGCTGAGATTTTTCACCCTGAATGACTAAATCTATTCTTTTGTCAGCAAATTCATACTGCGGGATGACCCTAAACCCTTCCCCGGCGATTTGAAGGGCAACATCTACTTCAAACCAACTATCAAAAGGGGTTGGGGATTTTTCAATCATTCTATTAGCCAGAAATGCCTTTTTCCTTAATTCCTCAGCATCTTCACCTAAAGCTTGCGAGATGTGGCTTGCCGGGTTCAAGAAATGTTCGAGCAGGCGCCTTCTAAAACATTGCTCACTCAGATGGTTCATTGTTGCGGAATGAAAGAGCCACATTTGATCTTGAGCGCGGCTGGCAGCAACATTGAATCTTCTTTGATCTGATGCTTTGGCCATTGCACCTATTCTTTCATTCGGTGCAGCAACCATGCTCAAAAAGATGATGTCACGTTCGTCACCTTGGAAACTATACGGGTTGCCACAAATGAGCCTTCGATTTTCCATTTCTTCGGCTCCGATTTTTTGAAGAAGCTTTTCCTCAATATGATAGGCTTGCGCTTCTCCCTGAAGCACTATGACTCCCATGGTCATGCCTTGATATCGGTCATCCATGCAGCATTTTTCTATGGCTTCGACAAGTGTATCTGCTTCGGGACGGTTAATTACCCGATTCCCAGTGCCCTCTCGATAACCATTTTGAATTGTCGTAGTTTTGAGAGGGGATAGCCTATCCGGAGGATATTGACGAAGTGGGATTAGAGGGTCTGTACGATAGCACAGGTCATTACTGAATCGGATTATTTCGGGCATACACCTGAAATGCTCTCGCAAACTTATTCTGTTACTGAAGCGGATACGGCCATGGTCAAACAAACTGTTTTCCACGTCGAAAGAATCTGCGTGATCAAAATCATAGAGATAATTTCGCATCAGCTGTTGGATTTGCTCTCTGTTAACACCAACAGCTTCAGGGCTGATCTGTTTGTCATCTCCGACAACAAGAACCCGTTTCCCCAAGTACATCAAGGGGAGTCCCTCCGGGCCGCACTGTGATGCTTCGTCTACGATAATTACATCGAAGATTCCGGCACCTGCATCAACAGTTTCATAAACTCGGTGCAAGGGCATAATCCAGGCCGGAACAGCATCCCTACATTCGTTTAGATGTCTCTGTGCATTTTTTCTATGTGTATGAGCATGTTTGCCAGTCCCTTTCCCCAATTTTTTCATTGCCTGTTGCCAGGACATCAAATGCCTTCTGTGGTCCTCCTGCATTCTGTTAAAACAAAATTGCCATGCTTTAACAGATGCCAGCTTTGCCAGGTCATTTCGAATTTCTTCATCAAGTCTTGAGGAATGCCTCTCAAGACTGTCAAGGTCTGCATTCAAAAAATCATCAAGCCAGGTATTACCCTGAGCCCATGCCCATGCCTGGGGCAGATGATTGAGACGTTCAGCCCAAACTTGGGCTTCACTACAACGGGCTAGATACCCAGCCAAGTTTGGGGCTGCTTCTGCAAGTTTACCAATTAACTGCCTTTTTTTATTAACGCTTCCAGCTATTTGGCGGAGGGATTCAGCTTCTTCAAGTAATGTACAAAATAAATCAGAGTCTCTTTCCTGGAATGCCTTCGAAATGCGGCCATTGATGAGATGAGCATTGCTTCGTGTGGCATAATCAGCCAAACTATTTTGAATCTGAACTATTTTGGTGTTGATCGAGATGTAATTGATTTGAGCAAGAACAATCCGGCAGTCTTCGGTCAAGGAATCTACTGAAGAGATATCTTCCCAGCGCGGCTCACGTAACCCTGGAATTAGTTTGAATTTTTCTTTTACATCTTCACGCTTTCCATACAAGTTGATAATGTTTTCCAATGCTTCATGCAGTTCATCAATTTCCGCAACCTGCAAGGGGAAGGGGCCAGTAAAACGAACTGCTTTCCCGTCCCAGAGCGACCATACATAGTTCAGTTCCTGATCTACTGTGAGATAGTTAATGAGTTTCTGCAGGGTATCCGAGTTGTCACAATTCTGGCCGTCCACCTTTACCTTGCCGATCAGGTCACCATGTTCCCGAACGGTCTTTGGCTTGAATAACCAGACTCCGGCACCTCCTCCTGAATCAAAATGGGTTTTAAGGGCTTTCGCATCATGAAGAATTTTCTTCCTGTCCATATCTTGTGGGATATTGACATCAAGATTATCAACCTGGGTGGCAAGCCCATGTAAGTCATTGGTATGTTGTGTGGATATTCTCAGCAGTTCTTTCCATGGGGTGTCTCTATCGGTCAAAACATCATAGACAGCTTTTTCAACCCACGGCATCGGACGTTGTCGAACAGTTTTACTTGTAGCGGCAAAATCTGTCAGGAGTTGCAGCAGGGCCTCAACATTTTCTTTTCCAGCACGGATAAGTGCTTTCCCTTCTTGACTATTAAGCCTTTCCTTTCCTTCTTCTGATTTTTTGAGGGCTTCTGATTCTTTTTGAAAAGCAACTCTTACAGACTTCCCTTCTGGTAATTTTTCACAGTCTGGCAGGGTAAGGCTGAGTTCCTTTTCTGTCTCCGTATCGATATCAACGATATCTTTGCACAGAGAGCTAATTTCCTCATGGGTTAATGGAAGGGAGTCTGCTGGCGTTGGGGTGTCGGTGAACCAAGCATATTGCTCAGTGTCTTTTCGTAAATCTCTTGCGATTTGGGCAGCGGTGCCTGAATATTGACTCGCGATATTATGCGTGAAAGTTTCAGACTCGCGTAACGCCATTATTTTGTTATCAGTTTCAGATTTCCCCCTTCGATTCCCTTCGATTCGACCTTCAAGAGAATGGATTCGTAAGCCGTTGTTTGTCTCTTCTCTTCTGTCGAGGCGAGTTAAAATTCCTGTAACACTTCTTTCAAGAGATTCTCGCTCCTCAGTACCTTGACCAAGAAGATTTATGCACAGTGGTTTAATCTCGGAAGGCAATTTATCGTGAAGAACTTGCAAGGCCCGAGGTGTTTTGGCCGTAACCAATACTCGTTTTCCGGTAGCCAGAAGATGACAAATAAGATTAGCGATTGTATGGGACTTCCCCGTGCCGGGAGGCCCTTGAACTAAAACGCCTTTTTGTCTCACGAGAGTTCGGATTATTCGCCGTTGTTCCTCGTTTGCAGGTAAAGGAAAATATATCTCTTCGGATTGAAGGTTCTGAGGCGATGTGCCATCCCCACCGCCTTCGCCGTTTTTTTCGGAAAGGCTTTCACAGAGATCAAGAAATTCATCGGGAATTATCTCGCCGGATTCAACCTGTTCTTTGATAGAAAGTAGAAGCTGTTCCAGGCCACGCATGGAACGTTTTCTTAGAATTAATGCGGGAGCAAATTCAATAACTGGCTTTTGAATTAAAGATTTGTGTTCGGGTTTCATCCGGTCCGGGTGATATTCACCCTGACCGCTGTCAGCCAATGAATTTGCGATAGAGGAGAGAACAGAATCAATGTCTGGTCGGCTCCAGAGATTTGCCCCGATAGTATTGCGCCCTAATTCAATTAATTGACGGACATTTTGAGGTTGGTCCTGGACATCGAGCATATCAAGCTCGATGTCAACTTGATCTCCGTCAATTGCCTGTTTAACTGAGAACTTGCCGAGATGAGGTTCAAAATCTAGGGATGCCTTGGCAATAATAATATGCCTTTTGGCCTCATGACCATTTGGGGTTTTCCAGTTTAGAAGCCCCTTGCAAAATACAAGTTCGTATTGTTCTCCAAGTTTTTGTTGCTCTTGATAAATGTGGAACAGAGATGCATAAACCTTTTGCACGCTGGCGTAGCGGTTGTACACTTCCGTCCATGGCATCCACTGCTTTTCAAGGTAATCATCCCATGATTGTTGAATGTCTGGGTTGTTTTCAAGGTAAAGTGTGTCGGCAACTATGTGTTTTTCACCTGTCTCTTTATCTTCTTCTGTCCGTTCAATAACTATGGAATCATAAAGTTCTGGAAGGTCTTTTGTATTCCTGAGTGTTCCCCATTTTACCCAGTCCGTGCATTTTGCTGGAATTTTAGGGAGTTCTGGTTCAGGGAATTTTTTAATTTCGATCCAAACATCAGTATCCTGTTCCTCTTCCTGGCCCCAAGCCTGAGTAAAGCAATATTTTGGTTCATTGGGAATGTCATGAATCCAGAGTGTCTTTCTGTATTCGTCGAGGGTGCGAACAATTTTAGCGTTGATTCTAGCAAGAGCAGTAAGGTACTCGACAAGCCGAATGATTTTATCAGTATTTTTGTGAACTTCCTCACTCATGCCGAATACCTTTGCTGGATGGATATTGTTTCATTTTGACTGGCGAACGCTGGCTTCAGCGGCGAGGGAACCGAGTCCGCTCTGAAAGCCGATGTTAAGTACCTATGTACACTCACAATCAGTAGTAAGGTTAATATTCGACAAATCAATCTTTATCAAATTCGCAGCTGAAAAAATATTAGGGCT
>JBNKDO010000067.1:0-48683 GCA_050288305.1 Desulfocapsaceae bacterium
TGATTCTCTGGGCCTGCAAAGCAGGCAGGGGCGTGGCAGATCAAAGATGAAAGATTCATTGACTTGCCGACAGTCTTGAACCACATGGGTGACTGGTGCAATAACAACCAAAAAACTTTGAAATACCGGGAGCGGCAACAGAATTCTTTCTTCACACGTAGCAAAAGCTAATTTGAACGAAAATCCTGCAAGAAAATTCGCCTTTTTTCTTTAAGGGAGAAGTATGTTCTCTTGACAGGGGCCTTTTAATGGGTGACCCCCTTTACCTGTGCCTTTACCTGCTGACCCCCTTTACCTGCAGGTTTGGTTGCTCTTATCACCCTGAAATAAAATGCTGGGCATGCAGGAGATACCAGCTCAACATGAACGAAAGATCTGGACAAGCGGAAAAGATGAAATAGCTTGTAGAGAAATGTGAGGAGCAGCAGAAGTTCCATTTACTCTCTGCTCGTATAAAAATGAATATGAATGATCCCAGGTGAGCAAAGATGAGCACAGAGTTGTCGTCTTTAATAGAGAGAGTTGCAAATGAAATGAAAATTCTGCGCCGTAAGCTACATGGTGCACCAGAACCCGCATTTGAGGAAGTTAAGACGGCGGCACTTATTGTTGAACAGCTTCAGCGAATTAACGGTATGGAGATCAGGACAGAGGTGGGAAAGACAGGAGTGGTGGGACTTTTGAACGGCAGAAATGCAGGACCATGCATAGCCCTGCGGGCGGATATGGATTGCCTGCGGATGCAGGAGCAGAACAGTTTTGCCCATGCTTCGCAACACAGCGGTTTAATGCATGGCTGCGGTCATGACGGACATATTGCCTGCCTGGTTGGAGCAGCACTGGTTTTGGGAGAAATCAGCGAACAACTTCCGGGACCAGTAAAGTTCATCTTTCAGCCGGCTGAGGAAAACTTTGGCGGTGCAGCGAAGATGATTACGGATGGTGTGCTGAAAGATCCAGTGCCACGTGCGATTTTTGGTTTACATGGTACTCCCTCTCTGCCCCATGGTCAGGTGGGATTACGTCAGGGACCGATGATGGCTGCTTCCAGATATTTCACCATTACGGTGCGCGGAGACGGCACCCATGCCGCGATGCCACATAAAGGAGTGGACACGGTGCTTGCAGCTTGCCAGATTGTTTGTGCCGCACATACTATTGTTTCTCGAAATATCAATCCCTTGGAAGCTGCCCTGATTTCCATCCCGCGTTTTGATGCAGCCAAGGCGCCGAACGTGCTGCCATCCAAGGTGATACTTGAAGGGACTCTCCGGGCGCTTTCAAATGAAACCAGGGATTTTTTGGAGAAACGTTTAGTTGAAGTTGCGACGAAGACTGCCGAAGCATATGGTTCCTGCGCTGAAATCTCTTTTTATGGCGGCTATCCTCTCCTTGAAAATGAAAGGAGATGCTGTGAATATGTGAGTGAAGTCGCGGGAGGGGTTGTTGGCTCCGAAAATGTCCGTTGCGACTATCCTCCATCTCTTGGGGCCGAGGATTTTGCCTTCTATCTCGAAGAGCTGCCTGGCGCTTTCTGGTGGCTTGGCCTGGGAAATAAGGATTGCAGTAGCGCACCTCTGCATAATCCCTGCTTTGATTTTAATGATGATGTAATAGCATTGGCGATTGAACTCCATTGTCAGTTGGTGTTGCAAGCAGCTACACTTGAGAAATCCGGGTTCGATCTGAAGTAAACCGAGGTGTGTCTTTGCCAGATTATTCCGTGAGCAACAGAAGCAGCCATGGTATTGCCTTTCCCGGTTGAGGATTTTCTTCTATATATGTGCCGCTGGCTGAAGTTGTTTGCCCATCAATTATACCAACGGTCAGCTCGATAGGGAGTCCCCAGCCATCAAGCGTCTTGAATTCGATCGTATATTGGCCGGTATCAATATTGCCTTCTGTTGAGCCGCTGTCATACCATATGTCTGTCCCTGCTCGCCGCCACTGGGCTCCTGCTGCCACGGCTTCGGGAGGTAATATGGTAATATTGAGTGAACCGACTGGAACATAAATAGGCGAATAGGTACCACTTCCCAAGGTAGTTTGGCCATCAAATATATTGAGAGTTATATTTGCTGGTGTTTCCCAGCCATCCACCTCTTTAAATTCGACGACATATTGACCTGCAGGTAAAAATTCCTCAAGAAAATCGCTATTATGCCAGGTTCCCGTTCCCACACGTCGCCATTGGGCTCCTTCAGTTATTGCATTTTGAGGTTCTATGGCGACGCTGAGCGAACCAACTGGGACATAGACTGCCGAATAGCTTCCCGTGACCGTTGCTGTTTGGTTGGCATAGACGTCTACAGGAGTTTCCACAGGTGTTTCCCAGCCATCAATCGTTTTAAATTCGACAATATACTGACCACTGAGGAGATTGCTTTCTGTTGAGCCGCTGTTATACCAGGTGGTTGTACCTGTACGCCTCCATTGGGCACCGTCTGTTTGTGCATCCTGTGGTTCGATGGTTACCGAAAGTGAGCCTTCGGCAACCCTGTAGCTGGCCACGACATCCATGGTATCTCTTATGAGACGGGAGTTGTCACCATCCTGTGCGTCTCCGGTGATCGTACCCTGATAGCTCAGCAGAGGTGTGGAAAAGAGTGGGGCAGGTTGATAAAAGTTGCCATAACCGTCACTGTCATATGCCATGATGGTGTGATATTTAATACTGTCGATTCCTGTGAAATACCATCCTGCAGAATATGGGGCATTAATATAAGGATTTGGTCCTTGCGAGATGCTCTGGAATTTTGAGTGATGAGCCCCCATATTATGGCCAACTTCATGGGTAAGGGTGTGACTTATGGCCACTGCTTGGATTGCAGAAGTGGTATAGGCATTGCCGGGAGAGCCATTGTAACTCGATAAAAGCCAGCCTAATCCTGTCGTCCCATATGGTGAGCCGGTATCAATCAACAGAGCAACAAGATCTGCGCCATAATTGTTCCGTAGAGTATCAATGTTTGCAAAACCGCCTGTACCATTGGTGATAGCCGTCAGATCAATATCAAAATCCTGATGGGTATAGTTAACGGAGACGGAGTGTACAAGTCTGAAGGTAAGATCGATATTACTATTCTGTGCGGCCTGGTTCATTCTGTTAACCGCGTCCAGAGAGAATGCCGTCATACCGCCGTTATTATTGACCCAGGCAGTGGCCGTGGTGTCATAGACCAGCATAATATCAATGGTTGCTGCATTGGCTGCATGAAACGATAGCAAAGAAAATATGACTGCTGACAGAAATGTGTTCAGCAGGTTTTTGGTGATGATGTTTGAACGCTGGCAAGTCATTATTGAAATCCTGATATAGTATTTCCCTGGAGGTAGATGGTCGAAGTGCTTCTCAGTCTGCCTGGTCAGGCGGAATGCGCGGCGGCAGATCCGAAGCCGGGGGAAGTTTCTCAAGATCGATTTCGGTCACTGTGCCACGGCCTGTCTGGGTATTGCCGACAACACGGTAGAGGGTAGCTGTATCCTGATAGCTAATGAGGTAGTTTTCTTCGGTAACCGTCATTGAGAAAGTGGATAGTCTTTTATTTCTGCCTTTGCCATTTATCGAGAGCACACTTTTTTTCGGTCGTGATTCCCTGCTTATATCAATGTTGAAAGTTTGTTCGGGAAAAAATGAGACTGACAGTGAACGTCCCTTAAATGTAGCAGCGACAGCTGCCCTTTTTCCGGTTTTTGGCGATTTTGGCAGAAAGGTGTCTACGGCAAAGGAGACTTCTCCATTTCTTCTGATATAGTCTTTTTGTTCTTTCCCGTTGTTGGCAGAGATCTTGGCGGTACCGGCAGCTGGAGTTACAGGTGTCAGCGCCGTTATTTTCTGCGTATCATTTACTGCAGTACAGACTGCGGCCGTTGATGCCAGGAAGAGGGTTGTATACACAATCAAGCGGTTGAAATGTACTACTTTTTTAAACATATCTCGATCTCTATGGATGTTTTTTTCCGGCTCAAGACTAGAGAGCGGGGATCACACACTTCTTCTTGATTGTATATATCAGGAAAAATCGGTGAAAGCAAATTGCCACATAATGCCTTGTTTTATTGGATATTCATGAGCCGCTCACGCAGTTTTTCAGGATCGCTTAGAAGTGCCGGCGGAGGCGGATCTTCTTTACGTATGGGAGAGATGATTTCAGAACGTTCGCTTTCGGTGGTTTGCTGACGGTCCAAAAAATTTCTGAGCGCAGCAGGATTACTGGTTGAAAGACCATCGGCGTTAAAATCAAAAAACAATTTGGCTAGATACCTCTCCTGCTCATCTGGAACAAGGTGAGCCGCATTTATGAAAACATGAAGTTTTAATCCCTGACTGTCGGCAATAAACGACTTGAGTCTACTTTCACTAAGCTGGTTAACATCCTGAAGTGACAATGCCGTCGCATATCCGGATACTACTCTTAATCCCAGTCGGGTGAAAATCCATTCATAATTATAGCTCAGCCAGCGTCCTCGTTTTATGCGCATGGTTTCATTACCACCTTCGGCATCGATGCCCTGAATAAGCTGAACCTGCACGGGTAGACCGGGGAGGAGTTCTTTTGTAATTCGTTGCAGCTCCTCGGGATCATAGCATTTGAGATACAGAGGTGTCTCTGCAGAACTGGAATGAGCAATCAGGGTCTTAAGCACACTGTTACTGATATCATAGACCTCATTTGTATGAAACCAGGGGTATTTGATGAGCGCCATCACGCGGATATCCCTTTCGATTCTACCATTGAGTTGAGAGATAACCACCAGCGTGTCTTCCAGGCTGGATATATGTCCGGTGATGCCCGGTTCCTGCTCGCTTGTGGCGTAGCTCAGCTGTTCGAGCTCAGTAAGAGTGAAATCGATGGTGTAGTATTTTCCATCGGAGCGGCTGCGTTCGGGGAAAATATCGGCAACATTGGTTTTGGGGTAGAGAAACAGATCATTAAAGACCACCGGTATGTTATCCCGGCTCAAGACGATGGGAAGCTCGAGGAAGTCGGGTTCCTGCAGGCCCGCCAAGATTAATGCTGGCAGGGAATATGAGCTGGCTGCCGTGTCTTTGTAGATGATAGTTTTGGTTTGTTCGGCCGCCATTGCTGATATAGCGGTGGCAAATAGAATTATGAGACCTAGAATAATGCGCTGAAACATGGCTTCTCTCCTTTGTCGAAGTACCTTGAAATACCCATTGACCGCTGCTCAATGTTTCGGGAAAGCACTTCGGGTAAATCTGGATTCTCTTTCTAGCTATCTTGACTTAATATACCATGTGGTGATCAGTCGTGCAGCATTCACGGAAGAATGAGTTCTCCGAAATGGGCAATTGATGGAAATTCAGGTGAGTAACATACGTCTAGTCTTGAACTGGGTTTGGCCACATGGAGGAGGTACTCTATGCCAAAGGTGCCAGCCGCAGTGAGACATTTTTCGGTGTCGTCAGCGAAAAGCGATCTGCTTTTATCAAAATCAAGGATCTTTTCAAGACCGTGCCAGAATTCTATCTGTTCCTTGGCGGCACCGATTTCATCGGCGCAGATAATATCATCAAAAAATGGATCAATGTGGGTTTTGGCAAGTTTTATCTCCAAGGTTTTGGGATGGGCATTGGTGATCAGGCATAGTTTTATGTCGCGTGAAGTGATATAACCTAAAAAGTCAAAAACATGGTCATGGACATTGATGAGATGATCGATTTCCCGTTTTAGCGTTGCAATGTCAAGCCCCAGCCTGCTGGTCCAATAATTAAGATCTGTCCATTGCAGGGTGCTTTCAACACTCCGATATTTTTCAAGAAGCTGGTGCTCGGCGTCATCTGCTGAGAGCTCATGTTTACTGGCATAGACCTGTGGGACATATTTTTCCCAGAAAAAATCATCAAAATACTTATCCAGAAGTGTGCCATCCATATCCAAGAGGACGGTGTCGATGTTCTCCCAGTTGATCTGGGGCTGGATAGTGGAACGTATTGCTTTATTCATTACATAATTGTCCAAGTTCTGTAAGGGTGACTGCGCATTGTTTGAAAATATCCACTTCCTTGCTGTTTTCAAGTGAGATGATCAGTCTGCCGTCTGGGAGCAGGCGAGAAGGAGACTTTTTCTCCTTGCGAGACCTTTTTTCTATATAGGCGAGCAATGGGGCGGGCGAAAGAGGAGTATCTTCAAGGAAGCTGAAGACCAGGGAGTTCTTTCCCTTTTCCAGCTTGCTGATACGCAGACCACACAGTGCTTTCTTGAGTGCAACGACCCCGAACAATTGGTTCGTTTCATCTGGCAGCTTACCGTACCTGTCCGCAAGCTCATCTTTGAGATCCTCAAACTCTTCATCAGCTGCTTGGCTCAGGGCGGTTATTCGCCGGTAGGCGATGTAGCGCTGTCCCACATCAGGGATGTAGTTTTCGGGAATATAGGCCGAGATCTGCAGGTTTATCTCTGGATCCAGATCGTCATGATGTCGCATGTCCGTTCCTGTGGCGGCTTTTGCCTTCAGGTCGGCTACGGTTCTCTGGAGAAGGTCGAGGTAGAGATCATAACCAATGGCAGCTATATGCCCGCTCTGCGAAACTCCAAGAAGATTGCCGCCTCCGCGAATCTGCAGGTCGCTCATGGCCAGTTTGAAGCCGCCACCAAGCTCATTGTAATCCATCAGTGCCTGGAGTCGTTCTTTCGAGTCTCGTGCCAGGGCGTCAATTGAGGGTACCAGCAGGTAGGCAAAAGATTGCAGGGAGGCACGGCCCACTCGGCCTCGGAGTTGATAAATCTCAGCAAGTCCCAGCATGTCCGCACGGTTGACAATAATGGTATTGGCCGTTGGAATATCGAGCCCTGATTCGATAATGGTGGTACTGATCAAGACATCAATTTCCTTGTTTACAAACTGTACCATGATTTTTTCGAGATCCTTGCCGACCATCTGCCCGTGAGCAACCGCGATGCGTGCCGCTGGTACCAGTTTCTGAATTTTTCCGGCAATCTTCTGGATCGATTTTACCCGGTTATGCACGAAGAACGTCTGGCCCCCTCGGCGCATCTCTTTGAGTATTGCCTCTTTAATTACCAGGTCGTCATAGCGTGCCACAAATGTCTTGATGGGTTGACGGTGTTCCGGTGGACTGGAAATAACGGAGAGATCGCGAATACCCAAAAGCGACATCTGCAGGGTTCTTGGGATGGGGGTTGCCGTGAGGGTGAGGATGTCAACCTCGGATTTGATTTTTTTAATTTTCTCCTTGTGGGTTACGCCGAAACGGTGTTCTTCATCAACAATCAGCAGCCCTAAATTTTTATACTGTACGTCCTTGGAGAGCAGGCGATGAGTGCCGATGATGATGTCTGTCTTCCCCACAGCGAGGTCCCTGACGATGTTGCGTTGTTCTGCAGGGGTACGAAATCTGTTAATGCAGGCGACGGTGACAGGAAGTCCGTCGAACCGTTCGGTGAAGGTCTTCATATGCTGTTCGCACAGCACGGTGGTCGGTACAAGGACAGCAGCCTGAAAACCGTCTTCGATAACCTTGAAGGCTGCACGGATTGCCACCTCGGTCTTGCCGTAGCCTACATCGCCGCAGATCAGCCTGTCCATTGGTTTGTCCGAGGTCAGATCACCAATCACATCGGTAATGGCCCGGTCCTGACCTGGTGTCTCATCGTAGGGGAACATCTCTTCCAATTCCTGATATAGCTCACCGGGTGGTGAAAAACGGCGACCTTCCCGAATCTCGCGAGTAGCATAGATGTCCAGCAGTTCGTGGGCAACTTTCCAGACTTCTTCTTTGATCTTTGATTTTGTGGTTTTCCAGGTTTGGGTGCCAAGTTTATCGATGCGCGGCTTTTTATCCGATAACCCTTCATATCTGCTGATCAGATTCATTCTGTCGACAGGCAGATAGAGTTTGTCGCCGTCCCGGTATTCAATGAGCATGAAATCGTTTTTGACGCCCTGGAATTCCATGGTGACCAGGCCAATATAGATGCCCAGACCATGGTCACGATGAACCACAACATCACCGCTATTCAGCTCCGCGAAGCTGATCGCTTCTTTTCTCTCTCCTCGCTTTTTTGCTTTTGCACCAAGACGCATTTCTCCAAAGAGTTCACATTCGGAGAGGAGGTGGATGTTCTTGTCAGGGATGCTGAAACCTTCATGCAGCGGGTGGTCACAGAGAAACAGGGCGTCGGTTTCCTGAATCGCGTCAAGGTCAAGTGGGGCTTCCGTTTGCGCTATTCTATGGCCACGTTTGCTTAACAGTTCTGCCAGGTTTTTGGTATGCCTGCTTGACCTGCAGCAAATGATGATATGGTCTCGTTGCTTTTGCCATTCGATGAGCTGGTCGTTGAGCGGGGCAAGCAGTCCGCGTTTACGGCGGTGCAGTCCGATGTCCTGCTTGAGAAGCCTGTGATTCGTTGTGGAAAGTTCAAATGTAGATTTTGATGTTTCGGTAAAATCGGTGATTAAAACTTTTTTGAACCGGTTGAGCTGCTTATCAACTTCATTGCGGTCTAAAAAGAGAGTTTGCGGAGGAAGGGCTGGTGTGCCGTGGGCAATGGCTTCGTTGAAGTTGCTGGTAATCCTTTCATGGACAAGGTCCATGTTTTGTCTACAGCTGCCAGGTTCGATAATAACGATGCGGGTATCTGCCGGCAGATAGTCAAAAAAACAGCTGGTGGGCTGTTTCTCCTGGTGATAGAAAAGCGGTAGGAAGAATTCGGCACCGGCAAAACGGCCAATGTTGGCCAGTCGTTCGTTTAATTCCCCCGCCTGCTCTTCATCCCATTGCAGCGTTGCCGAAGTTTGTTTGAAAAATCTGGCAAGAGGCGCCGAAAAACGGGGATCATCTTTATTATAGAGAATGTCATTGACCGGTAGAAGAACAGCCTCATTCAACTCGACAAGAGATCTTTGTGAGTAGATATCAAATGAGCGCAACGACTCGATAGTGTCGCCAAAAAAATCAAGACGCAACGGTCCTGTATGAAAGCTCAGGTCTTCCTTGTGAAAAGGAGGGGGAAAGATATCCAGGATACCACCGCGTATGGAAAAATCGCCAATACCGCGAACAAGGGAAACCTGTTCATATCCCAGCCTGATCAGAGTAGCAACAAGCTCCTGCTGGTCGACATCCTCTCCTGCCATGATGAGTTCGGCGCTGTCAGCCAAAATCTGTCGGGGGAGTACCCTGCGCATGACCGCCTCGATGGAGGTGACCACCACGGGGCAGGTTCTGTTCTCCTGAAGTGCAAAAAGAGCTGAAAGTCGTGCCGCAGTGGTGCGCTGGTCCGGGGAGAGTGGCGTGTATGGAGGAATTTCGTAACCGGGATAGACGATTACCTCTCTTTTGGTGAAGAGATGTACATCCTCCTCGAAGAGACCCACGAGATGTTCATCTGGAACTATGCAACAGCAGACGGATTCAGACGCCAGCTGGGCGCTGAACCAGGCGGGGCTGCTGCCTCTGAGTCCGGTGACATACGTTTCCCCGGCAGATGACTGGCCTATGGCGGTAACAGTATTTGCGGACATAAAGTTTGAGTCTAATTGGTGACAGAATGAATAGTCGCGCCCTCAAGAGCAGATGATCAAAAGGTTCCGCCAACGGAGAAATCCCAGACCGACTGATCTTCATCATTTTGTGGATCTAGGTTATACCCCCATTCCAGGCGGAGCGGGCCCATTGGTGAAAACCAGCGAATTCCTGCGCCCACTGACTTTTTATAATTTGTAAAATTCCAGTCTTCATCGTCATCAAGTACATTTCCCAGATCAAAGAAAACCACGCCGTTTACACCTGCGTCGGTGAGCAGTGGGAAAATGAACTCAAGGTTGGAATACCACATTTTATCGCCACCGATTCGGTCATTGGTTGCCGGGTCAATGGGGCTTATCTTGCTGGATTCAAAGCCGCGGATGCTGCGCAGGCCACCAAGATAGAAACGCTCATAGACGGGGAGCCCGCCATCTTCATTTTCAAAGGCTTGTCCGGCCGCACCGTGGAAATGGAACACAGTGTTCCAGAACATGGAAAAGTACCATGAAGTAAAGCCTTCAACTTTGGTAAATTGCGAGTCACCGCCCAATGGACCGCCGGCATATCTGACACTGATGTTGTGTTTTGATCCACTGCTCGGGCCAAATCTTCGATTACGGGTGTCGCGCTGAAGGGAAAATTTGACAGCACTGGTTATATGGATATCCTGTGAATTCCTGATAATATAGGAAGCATTATCTGCAACATCGGTGAGGTCGGTATTGGTGAAACTGTAGCTGCCATAACCTCGCCATTTTTCCCAGACAGGATAACCGAAACTGATCGCACCGCCTATTGAGTCTTTGGTGTAGTCGTCAAACGATTGTTCGAGGTTAAAGAGGTCTAGTCCCCAGGAAAGCTGGGAATCGTTATAGCGGGGGTTTTGATACTTGAGATTGTATCTGGTGCTTGCCCCGCCAACGTTGGCTGAGAGGGCAAGGGTGTCGCCCCTGCCGAGAAAATTGTTTTCGGCTATCTCACCCATTAGGATGATGTCTTCAACGGAGCTGTAGCCAATACCAACTGTAAAATTGCCGGTACTTTTTTCTTTCACATCAACGGAAAGGTCAACTGTGGAGGTGTCAAAGGACTGCTCCGGGGTGATGCCAACCTCCTCAAAAAATTCGAGATATTGCAGCTTCTGGACACTCTCGCGTAGCGCTTTGGCATTAAATATTCCACCTTCTTGCACTTTCAGTTCCCTGCGGATGACGTTGTCCCTGGTACGGTCATTACCTTTGATGGTAATACGGTTGATATAGACCAGTTCACCTTTGTCTATATCAATGTTGATATCAATGGTACTGTTGTCGGCCGATTTAATAAAGTCCGGCTTGATTATAACATTGGCATAGCCCTGTTCGGCATAGACGTCGGTGATTTTAAGAACATCATCGCGGAGAATAGATCTGCTGATGTATTCCTCCTTTGGAAGATCTAAAATCTCCAGAAGAGATTCTTTATCCTTGAGAAGATCACCCTGAATATCAATTTTGCCAACCTTAAAACGTGGACCTTCCTCTATAATAAAAGTAATGAAGAGCCATTTGCCCTCCTGCTTGACCACAGGGTCTGCGATTTTGGTCTCTAGAAAGCCATTATTTCCATAAAAATTTAATATTCTGCCGGCATCCTGGTTAAGTTTGTCATAATCCAGCAGACCGGATTCGGTGAGCCAGGAGAACCAACCTTTGGTGTTTGTCTCAATTTCATCTTCGAGGTCATCGTCGTCAAAGGTTTCATTACCCTGAAAGGATATTTTTTTAATATATATTTTAGGACCTTCGTTGATGACAAATTTGACTACGGCTGACTCCTCGGTGGGGTATGTTATTTCCGGAGTAACTGTGGTGTTGTAATAGCCCTTTATTTTATAAAGCTGCTGGATAGCTTCACTGTCTTTGTTAATCTTCATGAGATTAAGGATAGACTGTTCCTTTGTTGTGATGACTTCTTTAACCGTCTCTTCTTTGAGTTCATCGGTGCCGCTGAGCAGAAGAGACTTGATTACCGGCTTTTCCTTGACATGAAAGATAACCGCTTTGCCGTTACTCTCCTGGTTCACCTCGATTTGAATATCATCAAAATATCCCATCGAGAATATTGATTTTAAATCCTGCTGTAGAGTGGCCGGAGCATAGGGGTCTCCAGGTTGGGTCTGAATATGCTGCAGAATTGCCCCGGAATCAATTTTACTGTTTCCTGCCGGCGTGATTGACGCAATTATTGATTCCCGGGACGTGTAGGAGGCAATCTTACTGAAGCTTTGTTTGCAGAGCGTTTCAAGTTCTGCGAGTGTGCCGCCGCTGGTGATGTAGTTCTGGGTACCCTGAGAAACGAGCAAATCGATGAGCTTGAGATCTAGGCTTATTTGGCCGGCGATTTCGGTGAGGTTGCCAAGCACAATGTAATCATATTGTTGAAATAATTTTATTTTCTTTAAATCTTGATGGGCTGGTGGCCAGTTGGCCTGATAATCGAGGAGATTTTCAGCCTCCTGTCTGGAAAGAAAGGAAAATGCATAAAGATTTGTTGCCATCGCCACAGCTGAATCAGCATCTTTTGTAAGCGCTGCATTATCGGCAAGGGTAGATACCTTCAGGGGGAGAACCAGCGTCTTATGCTGTTCTGCCGTTTTAGCAGGCGATGCGATGAGTATCAGAGCTGCAACTATTAGCAGAGCAATGGTGAGGAGACGCGGCTGGCAGTTCAGAAAAAAAGTTTTAGAAAAATTCATTTATGAAACCCTGTATGCTTCAAAGCATATTGACACCCGGGAATTATGACGGGTTGACAAAGTGCTAAGTATTTAAAAATATTTAAAATAAAACGGAATATCCCCTGCTTGCTGAAAATCCCGACCATTATGACATGTTTAGACGAAAATGAAAAGACAGTAACTGTGAAAAAAGCTGGCATGAACATGTAAATGAGACTATTGTGGGTCAGGCATGATACTCCCAGTATCGGTGTCGTTGAGGATGTCGACAAAGAATTCAGCTTTAACTGAACAATTTTATATTGAGATACTAGAAAATTTTCCTGTTTCAGAGGAGTTATTCCAGACAGGAAAGGTTGTGGCGGAACGAAGAATGAATACTCGCTGGATAAAGGAAATTGGAGATGTGTTCTTCCCGCCGAGCTGTGTGATTTGCAGCAGTATCAATGGTGATGTTGCAAATGGTCTGTGTGAATTGTGTATGGAAAAGGTGTCATATGTCAGTTCACCTCTGTGTGTGGTTTGTGGGCAGAATTTTACTGCTGCAATTCCTGATGATCATATCTGTGGTGATTGTCTGCGTAGCTCACCACCCTTTACCCTGGCACGAAGCATTGCCTTTTATGAAGAGCCAGTACGCACGCTTTTGCATCGGTTGAAATACAATTTTGATACTACTGTTGTTGAGCCATTGCTGAAAATCGCCAGAAATTACGATTTTTCCCGTTTTGAAAACGTGGACTATGTAGTGCCAGTACCGCTTCACTCCCAGAGATTAAGGAAGAGAGGTTTCAACCACGCCCAGTATCTGGCCAGACTTTTCTTTCCTGAAAGACCACGGGATATTGTGGTCGATAGCTTGGTGAAAAAGAGAAACACCGTATCTCAAACTGCATTGGATGCGACGAGAAGAAAAGCTAATCTTCGGGCTGCATTTTTTGTAAAAGATACTGAAATGTTTAGAAATAAAAAGGTCTGTGTCGTTGATGATGTTTATACGACAGGGACCACAGTTACAGAGTGTGCTAAAACCTTGAGGCAAGGTGGTGCGGCTGATGTGATTGTGATAACATTTGCCAGAGTGTGGAAAAAATAAATATAAAAAAAAGCAAAAAAATTTATTTACCTGAATTGCCCTCAAAACCTGCAATAATGTGGAGTTTCAAATATTAATAAAGATATTTTGAGTTAATTTTAGCAATATTCACCAATTTTGCTAAAAATGGAATTTAATTTTTTCCTTTCATTGTTGATAACTTGTGGAAAACCAAACTAAGTCGTTGTTTTATTATGATTTGGTGAGGATTGTGTTAGGTCACTATTTATAAGGGATGACGAGAAGGTAGACTGTATTAATACGAATTTTTGCATATTTGCAGCGAGTTGGTTTTTCAAAAGGTCATTTTGGAGAAATATCGAGATTTGGTCTTTGACGAAATGGCAAAAATAGATTTTATCAACGTGCATTGTTGCTGGTCGATCATCGCATGAGAAGAGCATCGCAATAACCAATCTGAACGACCGGTTTTTTCATTTTTGTATATAACCTATTTATAGAGATTTCAGCGGGACAGAGGTCCATGTTGTAATCAGAGACTGCAATTTTTTTGTCATTGTTGGAGTGTGTTTATGGTATGGCAGAAGGCGAAAGATTTGTTGCGACAGGAATTAAGTGAGAGTGTTTTTAATCTCTGGATAGAACCTTTGGAGTGTCTCTCGCAAAAGGAACAAAAAATTTGCCTTGCCTCACCAGATCGCTTTTTCAGCGCATATATAAAAAGAAACTATTTGGGCATCATTCAAGAAAAACTCCATGAAGTTGATTCTCATAAAAGAGAGATAGAGCTCTCGCAGAGAGGGGCGGAACCTCAACCAGCGGCCAGTAATGGTGGTGGACAGTTACGGCTCCCCCATGTACCCCAGGGAAAATCTACTGTTCGAGCCCTGCACCCCAGATATACCTTTGACAAGTTCATGGTCGGCGAAAGCAATATTCTGGCCCAGTCCGCGTGTCGGTCTATTTCCATCGCCGATGATTCGGTGGGTCCATGCGTCTATATTAATAGTTCGACAGGACTTGGTAAGAGTCATCTTACCCATGCGGTAGCCCATGAAATCCTGGCCAGCGCACCAATGACAAGACTCCAGTATGTTACTGCACAGCAGTTTTCCGCTGAGATGGTGAACTCTATCAGGACCAATAGCATGGATACCTTCAAGCAGAAATATCATGAGCATTGTGATATCCTTCTTGTTGAAGATATACACTCGCTGAACGGCAAGAAGAAAACCCAGGAAGAGCTTAATGAATTGCTGGATGTCCTTATTAAAAGTGGCAAACGCATCGTTTTTACGGCCAATAAACCTCCACGTGATCTGAGTGGGATTGATGATGAATTTCGTTCGCGAATGGCTTCCGGGCTGGTTACTTCAATTCAACCCCCTGATCTTTCAACCAGAACTCGTATTGTCCAAAATAAAGCTTCTCAGCATCAGCTAGATCTGCCGGAAGAACATGTCGAATATCTTGCCCAACACATAAAGGGAGATGTTCGCCAGGTAGAGTCGGCAATTGTCGGTATCCGTGCAAAATCACAATTGAACGGCGGCGGTGTCGATTTGTCTCTGGTTGAGCAGGTGGTTGCTTCGATTGTGGGATTGCCACGGAGCCTGTCGGCGGCAATGATTAAAGAGTTTGTTTCCAAGCAGTATAAAATCAGCTGCTCTGAGCTCCAGTCCCGTTCACGCAAGAAAGCGCTTACCTTTCCCCGTCAGATCGCCATGTATTTATGTCGGATGCACACGGAGGAATCGCTTGCCGATATCGGTCGTGAGTTCAACAGAGATCACTCCACAGTGCTCCACTCCATCAAAGTTATAACTGGTCTTTCGAAACGCAGTATCGCTGTGGAAGAACAGGTCAACCTGCTCAGTAAAAAAATTAGCACACTTTAAGACATCAGAAATATACGCCTTTTACCCCAGGCTTTTCACGCCTTTGCTCTGTCCCTGCGTGAAGGGCCTCTGCGGTTCGAACACCATGTTTTATCATGTCGTTGAGTCCGATTCCTTCCCAACCGAATCCGCAAACATGCAGGCCAACCATTTTTTGAGTGAGGGCATTTCTCCATTTCAATAACTGTGGATAATCATTCTCCAGTTGTGGAATGCTTCCCCAGGGCCGCAATACTTTTGTGTAAACCGGTTCCTCTTTGAGCTTAAGCACATCCTTCACATCATTGAAAGCTTTGTCAATAAGTTCTGCGTCACTCAAATTGAGTCGTTCCGGGTGCCGTCTGCCACCGATGAGTGTTTCAAACAGGATATGATCCGCTGGAGCCCTTCCCGGAAACATGTTGGAGGAAAAGAGGGTGCCCAGGGAAAAACGTCCTTCCTGTTCCGGCGTTAAGTAACCAAAACCAGGTGGTAGCGTCGAACCTGGTCCAAAACCGAAAACAACGGTGAGTATATTTGCCTCCGGCACCGCCTGAAGTGGTGGTGGGGCAAATTCTTTCAACAGGTTAATGGCAGCATTGGTGGGAACGGCAAGAACGACATTGTTGCCAAGAAAACTCCCCTGATTTGTTTCCACTCGCCAGATCGATTCTTCTTGGATTATTTTATGGACATCACAATTGAGATAGAGATCTTTGCCTTCCTGTAAATATTCTGTCAGTCGTTGTGGCAACCTGACCATACCCTGTGGGAAACTGGTCATGGCCGGCATGGTAAATCCGCCATTGCGGCGCTGTTTTTTGGTAGCAGCCTTTTTTGCTCTGGCGAAGATACCGCGAATAACCGAGCCATGCTGATGTTCCAGTTCGCGCACTCCGGGCATGACACTGTCTATGGTCAGTCGGTTGAGATCTCCAGCATAGGTGCCCGTAAAGACAGCGTCAACAAATGGCAGCAGAGCAGGGCCAAAACGATGACTGACCCATTTGGCGACGGTGGGCTGGCCTTGCAGGGGTTCTTTCCAGAGGTCGGCCAGTACTCTGAGTTTGGCACTCCAGGGAATGAGCGGTGCAAGTGCTATCTTTAAAGGGGTCTGCGGGATCATTTTCAGTTCGCCGTCCAGAAGAACGTAACGGACGAAATTGATCAGGGGAGATTTGATACATTCGCTTTCCAGACCGCATTCACTTAAGAGCTCTCGACTCTCTCTGCAGTTGTCGAGGAAACCGTGCGGCCCTCTTTCTGCGATGAAGCCATTCTCCTGGAATGAGCGGATCACTCCCCCTGTGCTCTCAGCTTTTTCAAGCATGACAAAGCGGTGACCGTAGCAGGAAGTTCGAAGTTTATGGGCAATTGTCAGGCCCGAAAGACCGGCGCCAACAATAATTGTATCAGTGTGCTGCGTCATTGTAGGGTATATTGAATAGTTGTATTTTTTATTGAAATGGTAATCCAGCCACCTTTTGCCAGCATACCGGGATTGACGACCGGAGTTTTACCCACGATATCATGTCCCTTTGCTTCATGAATATGGCTGCTGATACAGAATTCCGGTTTATTTCTTTCAATGAATCTTCGTATTGATTGCGAACCCACGTGTCTGCCGTCTTCCAATTGATCTACAGCCGTTCCGTATGGTGGGGAATGGCTCACAAAAATTGAAGGTATTGGGTGTCCGACCAATGGCACAGCCAGTTCTATGAGCTCCATCGCCTGTCGGTACGCTTCCTCGGCTATCTGCAACAGCTCAGCCTCGCTAAACTCCCACGGTGTTTGAAATGGAGTGGGATTAGAGCCTCCAACACCATAAACACAGACTTTACGTTTTACCATATGGGCCTGGCCATGGATATTCATGTTCAGATCATCAAGGTAATCGTTGACCTCGCTATTGTCCAGGTTACCGGCAAGACAGAGCAGATTTTTGTTATAACTGAGTATTTCATTGAGAACGGTTTTGGCATCCGTCCTGGTGCCAAAATTGGTAATATCGCCGGTAATAATCACCAGCTCTGCTGAAGCCAGTCCCTCAATATCTGCCAATCTGGAGGTGGCCATATGAATATCTCCCAAGGCTATGATCTTCACGGTTTTCTCCTGAATATAGAGGTGTTGAACTGGACTGAGTATAGACTTGACATGAATTGATATGTGCTTACCATTTTCGCCGACTTGATGAAAAAAATCAATGGAAAGGGTGGAATAACCACCAAACTTTCTCTTTACGAATTGCTGAGGTGAACTCATATGACCACAACAACACATGAATTTCAGGCGGAAACCAAAAAACTTCTCGATATTGTAATTAATTCACTTTACACCGAGCGCGATGTATTCATCCGTGAACTTATATCCAACAGTGCAGATGCGTTGGAGAAATTTCGTCATGAGAGTCTTACCAAAGAAGATTTATTTGACGCCCATGTGCCCCTGGAAATCAATATTGATCTTGACGAGAAGGCTCATACCATAACCATAACCGATACCGGTATTGGCATGACCAGAGAGGAACTCGAGTCAAATCTCGGCACTATTGCTCATTCAGGATCAAACACCTACCTCGTCGAACTGGCAGATGCGATGAAAAAGGATGTTAACCTTATTGGCCAGTTTGGTGTCGGCTTCTATGCCGCATTTATGGCGGGTGCGAAAGTACGTGTACAGAGTAGATCCTGGGATGGCTCCGAAGGAAATGAGTGGGAGTCCGATGGTTCAGGATCGTTCACCATTAAAGAGATGGAAGGGCTGCACAGGGGAACTCGAATAATCGTTGAGCTTAAAGAAGAGGCTCATGAATATGCTCAGAAGTGGAAGGTTGAATCCATCATCAAACAGTATTCTGCTTTTGTCAGCTTCCCCATCAAACTGGAAGGTGAAAAAGTCAATACGGTCCAGGCCCTCTGGACTCGAAATAAATCGGAGATAAGCGAAGAGGAGTATACCGAATTCTATAAATTCATTGGCAATGCCTTTGATGAGCCGACCTATCGTCTGCATTTTTCTGCAGATGCTCCGTTGGCCATTAATGCCCTTATTTTTGTACCAAAGGAAAATTTTGAGATAATGGGTTTTGGTCGCGTGGAGCCCGGGGTGAATCTCTATTGTCAGAGAATTCTGATTGACCAGCAGTCAAAGAATATATTACCCGAGTGGCTGCGTTTCTTGAAAGGGGTTGTCGATAGCGAGGACCTGCCGCTCAATATCTCCAGGCAGGCACTTCAGGATAATGCCCTGGTTGCCAAGTTGCGTAAGGTCATTACCAAGCGTTTTCTGAAGTATATGGATGAAGAGGCCAAAAAAGATCCAGAAAAATATCTTGGGTTCTGGAAGACCTTTGGTATCTATATTAAAGAGGGGGCAACAAGCGATTATGAATTTCAGAAAGAGCTGGCCAAACTGATTCGTTTTGAGTCTTCCAAGTCTGAAGACGGGAAGCCCATTGGACTTGCGGACTATCTGCTGAGGATGAATCCTGACCAGGAAGAGATCTATTATATCAACGGACCGTCCCGGCATGCCATAGAGTCTGGACCATATGTAGAGACCTTTAAGAAAAATGATATTGAGATTCTCTACACCATGGAACCCATTGATGATTTTGTCCTTAACCATCTGGGTGAGTTTGAGGGCAAGAAACTTGTTTCTGCGGATCGAGCTGATCTCTCTTTGCCAAAAGGAGCCGATGTTGAGGAGCCGGATGGTGATGGGGCAGAGGTAAGCCTTGATAAAGAACAAAAAGAGTCACTTCTTGAGTGGCTGAAGAAGGCGCTGGAAAAGAAGGTTGCAGATGTTATAATTTCAAAAAGGCTGGTTGATGCGCCGGCCATGATTGTCAATCCCGATGGCCACATGAGTTCTTCCATGGAGAGAGTCCTTGCCATGAGTAGACAGGAAAAAGGACTTCTCTCTGAAAACAGTAAGAAAAATCTGGAAATTAATTTGAAGAACCCGCTTATTAAACGTCTTGCAGAAATAAAGAATGAGGACGAAGATTTTGCAATTCAAATTGCCGAACAGATCTATGACAATGCCATGATTCAGGCAGGCTTGCTTGTTAACCATCTGGAGATGGTGGAGAGAAACTATCGTATTCTTAATCGGGTAACAAAAGCATGATGATGAAGGTGCATGCGAGCAGGAAAAACTCCGAATACTAGCAAATTAAGGTTTCACAATGGGAGAGAAGATATGCATGTTCTCTCCCATTGGCGTTTTTTGCAGTTGAAAAATAAGGACCTTCAGTTTATAGACCTGTAGATTGTTTTGAATGTCGCTAACTCACCTGGAGTGGATAATGGTTCCTTTTTCTAGAATGTCGATACTTGCTATACTCCTCATGCTGCTGTTTCTTCCGGCATGCTATAATAAATCCATACGACACCTTGCCTCGGATGCGTCATTAATTGAGGTTGGCAGTTCCACTCGCACCGATGTCCTTACGTATCTTGGCGAACCTGATCTGCAGCGACGTCTTGACGATAATCGCGAGGAGTGGGTTTTTGTTGAGGAGAAGGTATCCAACCTGCAAAGAACGCCGGTTGTTGGAACCTATTTTAATGGTCGGGGTTATGACAAGGTGTTCATCATCCTGGAAAATGATATTGTCCAGTCGTGTCAGTTCCGGGAGTTTGAGGATGATGAATTTGACTGGGCAGATGATTTTGATTGGCAAGAGAATCTAGAGTGATTGATAGCTACGCCACAGTTCGCCGCCGCATGGTTGAAGAGCAGCTCAAGCCTCGTGGTATTCAAGACGAAGCAACCCTGAAGGCCATGTCCGAAGTCCCGCGTCATTTTTTTGTTGAAGAGGCCATGCGGGCCAGGGCTTATGGCGATTACCCTCTGCCGATTGCCTCTGGACAAACGATTTCACAACCTTACATCGTTGCCAAAATGACCGAGCTCCTGAAGTTGAGCGGCCACGAAAAAGTGCTTGAGATTGGTACCGGCTCAGGATATCAGGCGGCCGTTCTGTCGCGTCTGTGCGAGCGGGTATACACCGTTGAGAGAATCAACAGGCTTTTGGCTGACGCCAGAAAGGTTTTTGATCAGCTGCGTTACTATAATATTACAGCCAAGCTTGATGACGGCACCATGGGTTGGCAGGAAAATGCACCCTTCGATGCTATTATTACCACCGCCGGAGGCCCGGAGGTTCCGCCGCCCCTAGTGGAACAGCTCGCCGAAAACGGCAGGATGATTATTCCTGTGGGCAATCAGGACGTTCAGGAACTTCAGTTGGTCACAAAAGTGGAAGGACAGGTCCAGATTGAGAGGCTGGAAAAAGTCCGTTTTGTTGATCTTATAGGAAAGCATGGCTGGCCAGAATAGCAACCAGAAGAAAGGGGTGATGCAACGACTTTATGCTTTTTGCATGGAGCTGCTCGAAAGTCCATATGGCATGTATGTCCTTTTTGTCATAGCTTTTGCAGAATCATCGTTTTTTCCTCTTCCCCCCGATGTTTTTCTCATCGCTCTCTGTATTGCAAGTCCAAAAAAATCGTTTAAATATGCGGCTGTCTGTTCTGTGGGGTCAACCCTTGGAGGTGCCCTTGGTTACGGGTTGGGGTTATGGGCCATGGACAGTATCGGACAGCCTATCGTTGCCTGGTATGGACTTGCCGAGAAATATGACCAGGTTCAATATCTCTATCAAAAATATGATGCTCTCGCCATTTTTGCTGCGGGTTTTACGCCGCTTCCCTATAAGCTCTTCACTATTACGGCGGGGGCTTTTCAGATAAACTTTGCCATTTTTATGGGAGTTTCGCTTCTTTCCCGCTCTGCCAGATTTTTTCTGGTGGCTACATGCCTCTATTTTTTCGGTGCCCCGGTAAAACGGTATATTGAGAAATATTTCAATATTCTTTCAATTCTGTTTTGTGTGCTGCTTGTTGCCGGTTTTGTGCTTATAAAATATCTACTGTAGTACTAAAAGCATTTCTGTCCTGTCGGCAAATTGTTTATCCCCGAGCGATAAACACAAGCTCATCAGCTGTTGACAGACTCTCTGCAAAACAATAGCCTGCATACCTGAATGTAAGAAGATCTACACTCTTTCTTAACCTGTTCTTGATGATATAATGGGTCAACGCACCGCGTGCTTTTTTGGCATGAATGGCAACGGTGCGGAGCTTATTGTCCTGGTATTGTTTGAAGAAGACGTTGACGAGGCGAACACCCAATTTGTCAGTTTTCACAGCTTTAAAATACTCGTTTGAGGCAAGATTGAGCAGCTCGGTGTGTTGTTCTGAGATACAGGTTTTTCTTAAGGCTGCGGTTACTTCCGGTTGCCAGTATTCCAAAAGGTTTTTTGCACCGGGAGGTTGAAACTTCCCTCCCATTTCCAGGCGATATGGCTGCATGAGATCTAAAGGCCGTAATATTCCATACAGACCGGAGAGGATACGCAGGTGATTTTGGGCGAAGGCAAAATCATCGTGGTTGTAGCTCTCAACTGCAATTTCGCTAAAAACATCTCCACGAAAAGCGAGTAGTGCCTGGCAGCTGTTTGTAGATTTTTGAGACAGGGAAAAGTCTGCAAAACGTTGCCTGGTGCTTTCTGCCAGTTTTTCACTCACCTGCATCAGCTTCTGGATTTCCGTTGTGCTTAAATGTCGTAATGCTTTAACCAGGTTCTCTGCTTTCTTGTTGAATTCAGGAATGGTGTGATCCTGGTACCGGTGTCCTGTTTCCTGAGTTTTTGAAGGAGAAAGGAGAATAAGCATGGCAAAGCCCGGATTAATTTTTGAAGCTGTGTACCGGTGCTGGAATTCTCCCGCCCCAGCTGACAAAACGGCTGGATTTGCCGACATTACGTACCGGCATGATGGGGCTTGCTCCAAAGAGTCCGCCAAAGCTGACCTGCTCCCCGGCCTCTTTACCGGGGACGGGGATAAGCCTGGCCGCTGTTGTCTTGTTGTTGATCATGCCAATGGCCATCTCATCCGCGATGATGGCAGAAATGGTATCGGCATCAACGGAACCGGGGATGGCGACCATGTCCAGGCCAACCGAACAGACACAGGTCATTGCCTCAAGCTTTTCCAGGCAGAGCTCGCCTCTGCCCACAGCCTCCGCCAGAATGGAATCTTCCATCACCGGAATGAAGGCGCCGCTCAGTCCGCCAACGGCTTTACTGGCAAAGATACCGCCTTTTTTAACCGCATCATTGAGCATGGCAACAATGGCAGTTGAGCCGGGAGCTCCAATGGCATCGACTCCGAGAATATGGAGGATTTCACCGACACTGTCGCCGACCGTGGGGGTTGGTGCAAGGGAGAGATCAACGACCCCAAACTCAATGCCAAGTTCACGGGAGACCTGGCGACCCACAAGTTCGCCACATCGCGTTACTCTGTAGGTGGTCTGCTTGATCTCATCCGCCAGGTCGTCAAGGAGGAGATTTTCCGCACCTTTGTTGGAGATGAGTCTCTCCAGAGACCTGGAGATAACTCCAGGACCGCTGACTCCTACATTGAGTACGGCATCGGCTTCACCGGTGCCATGGATAGCTCCGGCCATGAAGGGGTTATCTCCAGGCTGATTGCAGAAGACTACAAATTTTGCGGCACCAAAACCACCTGAATCCCTGGTACTTTCGGCAAGGTCCTTGACCGTTTGACCAACCATGGCCAGAGCATCCATGTTGATACCCTTCTGGCTACTGGCAATATTGATGGAGGCGCAGACCTTTTCGGTGACGCTGAGGGCCTCCGGAATGGAGAGGATATACTCACGGTCCGACTCGGTAAGCCCTTTCTCTACCTGGGCGGAGAAACCGCCAAGGATATCTATTCCGGCACTGTCCGCAGCACGGTCAAGACATTTGGCAAGTTCAATAAAATCGCGACGTTTAAATCCTGAGCCCACCAGGGCAATGGGTGTCACCGAAATACGCTTATTGACAACCGGAATACCCAGTTTTCTGCCGATACGATCACAGGTTGGCACAAAATTCTCGGCCAGACCCTGAATTTTGCTCTCAATATTATTACATGTACTGCGAATATCGCCACTGCGGCAGTCAAGCAGGTTGATGCCCATGGTGACGGTACGGACATCAAGGTTTTCTTTTTGTATCATTTCAACGGTGGCAAGGATTTGATCCGAGCGTAACATGGGCATTCCTCCGGTTTGGTAAAGCTATATCAAGGTTACTTCGTTGGTCACCCTGAAAATATCATAGTGCTGCATCATAACGTGTACTTCAGTTTTCCGGGCATGGAGATCAAGGTCCTCTCTGACCTGTTTTATGGATTTTACCTTACTCAAGTCCAGTTGGAGAACCATGGTGTATTTGTCGTCCTTCAGGGTTGTTGACAGGTCGAGAATGTTGATGTCGTGCTGGTAGCAAAAAGAACTGATGCTATACACCATCCCACTCTTGTTTTTACCTTGTACGGTTAAAATGTAGGTTTTTTCAGGTAAACCGTCGCCGTCATGGCGGAGGGGCAAGTCCATTGATTTGACGATGATCTTGTAGCTGTTCTTTGATTTAATGGCAGCAAGCTTGCTGTATACGTCGTCAGTGGTGAGGTCGTTGTCAAAGGTGACAATCAACGTCATTGTGAGATAGCCGCAAAGAATTGACTGGCTGAGATCAGCGAGGTCGCCGTTGAGCTCAAAAATGGCTCCGGTAATCTCAGCGATAATCCCCGGTCTATCCTCCGATAATACAGATATGATCATCTGTTGTTGCATGGGAAACTTCTCCTTTGAAATCTGGCATAATTCGTGGGTGTATGCTGCAAGGCAGCCATTATACCCACCCTTGGTGATTTTTGTAAACAACAATAGCGAGGAGTTTAAATGGTGCGATTATGTCCTTATATCAATGTGGTAGATAATTGGGAAGGTGGTGAATAATGGAAATTGGCAATTTTAATACCTCACCTCTGAAAAGTTGTAAGAAAACAAGAACCTGGAGAAAGTTCTGAAACGGTAAATCTCTCTCGACAACAAAAGCGGTTCTTCCTCAGGGAAGCGATAGACTTCGAGGGGGGACTGGAGAGAGCGTCCACAGAGTCCTGAAAATACATGCAGCTTAGCCGCTTTAGTCCCCTTATAAGAATCGTCTGCGTTGAGCTGATGGGGATTCTTTGCGACTTTCAAGCATAGCTTTTACTTGCTTGAGTTCGGCTCTTGCCACTCTCAGTTCTTCCTGTATTTTTGCTTTTTCGCTGGAATGGGCCAGATGTAATTGATCTTCAAGCGTATGCACGCGAGACTGGCATCTATACACTTCCTGGGCAATGGCTCTAATTACCATGATAACCCCTTTTATCGGTAGTTTGGGTGTTGTGCGGTATTTTCATTCTCATTCCTAGGTAAAACGTAGAAAATGTCTGCAGCGTTATTTCATGTGCTCTTCAAGAACCAAAGCCACCATTTCGCGAACCTGTGGATTAGGATCATTCTGCTGTGAGCGGATGAGCTGCAGTGCTTCATTCGTTCCGACGATGCCCAGAATGCCGATGGCCTCCCCTCTGATTAAGGATGATTCATGGTCAAGCAACATCTGCAGCGAAGGGATGGCCCTGGCTATGTCGTTCATCCTTAACGCCTGAAGTTCCTCAAAAAGAATTGTCAATCCCAGGCGAACATTGAACCTCTCGTCCTGAAGAAGTTCTCCCGTCCATTCAAAATAGGCTGGTTCCTTTTTAAACATGGAGACAATGTTTTCAACATGACCCATCTCAAGGAAATCGGCAATAACCGTTTTGAGTTCACTATCGCTTACTTCGCTCATTTCGGATGGAGATTATGAAGAGGTGCCGAGGAGAATACCTGAACCGATAAATAAAGAGGCAAAAAAGCGGCTGACAACCTTCCCCAGTTTACTCTCACCCAATCCCACTCTCGTTCTCGCACTGCAAAAACTATAAGCAAGCAGGCAGATAAAGGAATAGGACATAAAAGTCACTACCAGCAGGATGAATTGTGGAATAAGCGGCAGTTCCCGGTTAATGAACTGCGGGAAAAGAGCGGTTGTGAAGGCAATTGCCTTGGGATTGCTGAGGGCAACCATGACTCCCTGAGCATACATTCTCAAAGAGTCAGGAGACTTTTGGCTGCGATGGGGAGCTTTGTTTTGAGACACCTTGGAAAACCCGTTTTTCCAGAGTCGAACTCCTAAATATATGAGGTAGATGGCTCCAGCACTTTTAATGATGGTAAAAGCAATTGCCGAGTAGAGCAGCAGGGCGCCAAGACCCATAACGGAGAGCAAAGATAAAACAAACAGACCACTGATATTGCCAAAAATTGTAAAAACTGCTGGGCGAATGCCATGCTCCATTGTGGTTGCGACAACCAATAAAACCGCAGGGCCGGGAGTAATCGTCGCCACCAGTGCTATTGAGGAAAAAAGCAGCCAGCTTTCAAGATCCATATGCGTACCCGTTTTAAGTTAAACAAAAAAAGTATTTTCATTATTCTCTATACACTACCTGAGTAGAAAATTCATTACAACTCATTTGAGCTTCCTGGCAGGATGGGAAAAGAGCTTTAATCCGGATTTCTCATCAGTTCGGGTCAGCACCAATGAAAATATGGCTTTGAGACGATATTGCATTGCATAATCGGCAACGTCTTTGGCATAGTGAGGAAAAGTCTGTTATATTCAGCAGATTTTTTTGAAAAAGGGGGCAATTTCATGCCTTGCAGAGTATAGTTCGGCGTTTTACCATGTTCGAGAGGCGGTTACTCTTCTAATATGGCAAAAGCAGGTGTACATGTGACTGATTCTAAAAAAATTGAAAAAGATGCTTGCAGACATCATCTTGCAACTTTTCCTATGAGTCGCCAGGCACCATCATTTGAATTGGTGGATCTCGCCAAAGAGATAGCCAGAGCAGATGATATGCTCGCCATGCAAACCAACGGAAAGTTGAACCTTCTTGCTGAACAGATTAGAGGGTTGCAGGAGGAGGCTCGAAGGATTCTGCAGGAGGCCCAAAACAATCTGGAACTCCATAAGGCCGAATGTTCGTTCTCCAAAAAAGCGGGACAGGTATATCATCTCTATTCTAAAAGTGATGGACGAAAGATCTTTTCTCTGCTTTCTCCGGAAGAATGGGGTGCACGCTGCCCGTATCTCTTTGAGGGTGCATATCGGTTGGAAAATGATATGTCCTGGACATACGTAACTGATGAGCACGAGCACAAATAATTTTTTTCAGTCTGCCGAAAACCTAGTTGAGCAACTGTACTGAGATAAATGTAAAAACTGCCATGAAAAAAAACAGGTTCATTAAAGAATTCAGGGAGGGTGATCGAGTAGATGACCTTTTTCTGGTTAAAACAGCAAAACTTGCAGAAACCAGGGCTGGAAAGCCCTGTCTTTTTCTTGATCTCACCGATAAGAGTGGTGAAATAGGTGGGCCAGTATGGGAACAGGCGGAGCGCGTAGCCGCCATTTGTCAGCCTGGTGGATTCGTGCATTTGAAGGGGCAGGTGCAGTCATACCGTGACAATCTGCAGCTGCGCATTGAGGATATTGGTGCCGTGAATAAAGAAGAGGTAACTCTTGCTGATTTTGTGCCGTCTTCAATACACGATCTTGAAGATATGGGGCGGCAGATCCAGAAAATAATTGCTGCCGTAGATAATTCCTGGGTTCGAAAATTGTTGAATCGGTTTTTTAAAAATGGTGAACTCTGGGAACAGTTTAAAACAGCACCTGCCGCCAAAGGAATCCATCATGCTTATGCCGGAGGGCTTTTGGAACACTGTCTCTCCATGGCAAAGGTGGCAAATACGCTGGCAGATCACTATTCAGGGGTGGATAAATCGGTTTTGCTGGCTGGAGTTATGTTCCATGATATAGGCAAACTCAAAGAGTTGGAGGAGCATACCGGACTGGTGGATTACACCGCAGCCGGAAGACTCAAGGGACACCTCGTGATGGGCAGTGAAATGGTAGGCCAGGAGGCAGGTAAAATAAAGGATTTTCCAGAGGAACTGCTGATTCAGATTCAACATCTCATTCTCAGTCATCATGGCAGGCTTGAGTTTGGTTCACCGACAGTTCCCATGACACCTGAAGCCTTTTTGCTCAGTTTCATCGATGATCTTGATTCAAAAATGAATCTTATAGAACAGCTGAGACGTAAGCAAACGAACGAAGGTCCTCAGTGGACTGAATATCAACGTACTCTGGAGCGATTTCTTTACCTTGAACCACTTGATGAAAATCACGTTGAAGAGAAAAATCAAACGACTGCACCGCAGCATCGTCAAAAAACGTTATTTTAGTAGATAAAGATGCAGGCAACCCTCCAAAATTCTCCATTCACGGGCCTTTTAGGCCAGCAAAGAGCGAAGTCGCTGCTGGAGCGCTCTCTTGGCTCGGGCAGAATAGCGCATGCCTATCTTTTCAGAGGACCAGGGGGGGTGGGGAAGAAACTCTTTGCTGCGGCAATGGCGAAAGCCCTTAATTGTCGGACATCTGGGCCAGCTTCAGCTTGTAATCAATGTGTATCCTGCAAGAAATATCTTTCTGGAAATCACCCGGATTATCTGGTGGAAAGCCCTGAGAAAGAGGCGATAAAAATTGAACGTATTCGTGAGCTTACTAAGTCTCTCTCCTATCCGCCATATGAGTCGGACCGGCGGGTCATCGTCCTTGAGAATGTCCATACGATGCGTGCCGAAGCCGCAAATAGTCTGCTCAAGACCCTTGAGGAACCACCAGCCGGAAATGTCCTTATTCTGACTGCGGAAACCTCGAAAAATGTTTTACCGACGATACGCTCGAGGTGCCAGGTTATTCCTTTTTTTCCGCTCAGTGTCACCGAGACATCTCAAATTTTAGAGGATGTTCATGGTATTGCCGAGGAGAAGGCCAGGCTTCTGGCTAGATTGTCCGAAGGAAGCCCCGGCAAAGCGCTCCTTTTTGATAAAACGGATATGATCAACACTTGGAAAGGAGTCATTTCCGTGCTGAGTGATTCTAGATACCTGGAAGACAGGCATTGTCCGATCATACTCAAATGGGCACAGCAGATGGCAGAGTTAAAAGAGAATTTGCCACCGCTTCTTGGTCTGCTAAGAATCTGGCTACGCGATATGCTGGGAGAAACTGGTACAACTGATGATTCCAGGAATGAACTGCGGTTTCGTGACAGGTCTCGAGTTTTTGAGGGACTTGCAGCCCTTGATAGAGCTGAGCAGGAGCTTTCGAGAAATTGTAATCGTGCATTGGTGTGCGAAATTCTTCTCTTTCGGTTACAATAAATTTATAATGATCCCCCAAAGGTAGTATTTTGATGGCAGACAATAAAGATACATCGAACGCCCCTTCATCCAATGCTGAGGAAGAGAGCGTTTTTTATAGAATTCGTTTCAGGGAAGACGGTCAGGAATTCACCGCAGAATCACAACTTAAGGACCTTACTCGAAGTGACACGGTGATGGTGAAAACCGATCATGGCCTGGAACCGGCAATGATAGCCGGTAAGGCTCCGGCGTGTCGAGACAGCGAAGCCGTGCGCGGCTCGAGTTTCAAGATAGCCAGGCCGCTGACCGGCGATGAAGTTGAGCGCTATGCCAATTTGCCAGGCGCTGAAGATAATGGTTTTAGTAAATGTAATGAATTGATAGCCAAGCACTCACTGAAGATGAGTCTGGTCAGAGTGGAAAGATTCTTCAACGGCAGTAAAATGATATTTTATTTTACCGCTGACAACCGTGTTGATTTCCGCGAATTGGTCAAAGATCTTGTCCAGGAGTTCCGTACTCGAGTTGAGATGCGTCAGGTAGGTGTTCGGCACGAGACCAAAATGTTAGGCGGCTTGGGAACGTGCGGCAGAGAGTTGTGCTGTTCCTCCTACATGAAGAAATTTGATTCCGTTTCTATTAAGATGGCCAAAGAGCAGGATCTGCCTCTGAATCCATCGAAAATATCGGGAGTCTGTAATCGATTGCTCTGCTGTCTGACCTATGAGTTTGCAGCCTACCATGAACAGCGAAAAAGAATGCCGAAGGTCGGCAGCTGGATAAAGGTTGAAGATATTGAATACCGTGTGAAACAGCAGATGCCCCTGCAGCGCAGGCTGGTGGTTGTTAGCAAGGAAGGAGAGGAGCAAACGCTCGAGGAAAAACAATGGCTTTCCCTGAGCAGGGTCAAGAGTGAAAAACAGTCAGGCAACAAGAAAAAAAAGAAGAAACAATGAAAGATTTTTAAGGATAGAACCCCAGACAATGACAACATACATAACAACCCCTATTTATTACGTAAATGCTCAACCGCATCTTGGACATGCCTATACCACCATCGTGGCTGATACTTACAGCAGGTTTCGCAGGCTTTGTGATGATACTGTATTTTTTCAAACAGGTACTGATGAACATGGTGATAAAATAGCCGAAGCGGCAGAAAAACAGGGAAAACAACCCCAGGAATATGTTGACGATATTAGCGGTATGTTTCGTAACACCTGGCATCTTCTCAAGATAACACCTGATAATTTTATCCGCACCACCGATGGCGAACATATCCGCACGGTTCAGTATATTTTGCAAAAAGTATATGATAACGGTGATATATATTTTGCAGAGTATTCTGGCCTGTATTGCAAAGGCTGTGAACGCTTTCTCACTGAAAAGGAGCTTGTCGAAGGCAACTGTCCTGACCACCAGCTCCCTCCGGAAGAGATCGCCGAGCAGAACTATTTTTTCAGAATGTCAAAATATCAGCAGCAGCTCATCGATCATATCAAGGCCAATCCAGAGTTTATTACTCCGGAGAGATATCGCAACGAGGTTCTTTCTTTCCTCAGTGAGCCGTTGGAAGATCTTTGTATTTCAAGACCAACAAGCCGTTTGACCTGGGGAATTCCTCTGCCGTTTGATACCAGTTTTGTGACCTATGTCTGGTTTGATGCCTTGATTAATTATCTCACTGGTATCGGCTTTCCACAGGGGCATGATTTTAATAAATATTGGGATGTTGCCGAACATCTTATTGCCAAGGACATACTCAAGCCTCACGCAATTTACTGGCCGACTATGCTCATGGCCATTGGTATTAAGCCGTATATCAGACTTCATGTTCATGGATACTGGAACGTTGATGAGACCAAGATGTCTAAAAGTCTGGGCAATGTTGTCCGTCCCGAGGATCTTGTCGAACAGTATGGCCGTGATGCCCTGAGGTACTTTGTTTTGAGGGAGATGTCCTTCGGCCTGGATGCATCTTTTGGCCATGATGCAATTATTGCCAGGAAAAACTCTGACTTGGCTAATGATTTAGGCAACCTTTTCAGCCGTTCCCTGGCGATGATCCAGAAATACTGCGAAGGTAAAATACCGGCATCAGCTGGCGAGATGGAAGAATCAGATGCTCTTCTCCGGACAACGGCAGAGAAAATGTTGGTCGATTTGCAGAACCACATGGACAGGTTTGAGTTTCATAAGGCATTGCAGGCGGTATGGGAACTTATCAGTCAGGCCAATAAATACATTGTGGTGAACGAACCATGGGCTCTTGTTAAGGATGAGAGCAGGATCAACAGATTGCATACTGTGCTTTTTAATCTCGCCGATTCGTTAAGATTGATTGCCATGGCCATTTCACCGGCAATGCCGGAAACAGCTCAAAAGATGATGTCTGCTCTTGGTTTAGAGAAGAAGAAAGAGCTGGTACTGAGCCTGAGGAAGGGCGGTCGCTGGGGGGTGTTTCCAGAAGGTTGCGAGATTCTTGAAACCGAGCCTCTTTTCCCCAGGGTTGAAGTGAAAAAAGCAAAAAACACGCCTCAAGTGCAGAAGAAAGCCCAAAAAAGTGAGGCGAAGCCAACTGAAGTAGGGTTCATTACCTTCGACCAGTTTAAAAAAGTAGAGTTGAGAATTGCCGAAATACTTTCTGCCGAAAGGGTTGAAGGCTCTGAAAGGTTGCTGCTCCTTACTGTTCAGGCTCATGAGAAACGGACTATTGTGTCGGGAATTGCCGAGCACTATAACCCGGAAGATTTGATTGGTTTGCAGGTCGTGCTGGTTGCTAACTTAAAACCAGCAATAATAATGGGTATTCGTTCTGAGGGCATGCTGCTTGCCGCCAAAACGAAAGAGAATGGTAAAGAGCGCTTCGTCCTGACGACCGTGAGCGCAGCTGTTAACAATGGCAGCATTGTAGCATAGGGGAAGGAGAAGAACATGTTTGTGGCACAGAATTTTTTAATGGCCGTAGCTCAAATTATAGATTTTGCATTAACCGCGTATATGTGGATAATTATTGGAAGAGCTGTTATATCTTGGGTGAATGCCGATCCATACAATCCGATAGTACGTTTTTTGTATGAGGCAACTGAGCCTTTGCTGGGACGAATTCGCAGGGCATTACCGATAAGCATGGGTGGGATTGATTTCTCTCCGCTGATTCTTATCATGGCAATTATGTTTTTGCAAAGTTTTCTCGTTCCAACCTTGAAGCAAATAGCGATGTGATCAAATATATGAATAGACCTTATTCTCTATAACTTAATCCTAATGGAGCATTGTCATGGCTATAACTCCGCAGGCTATTAAAGACCAAGAGTTTCAAGTAAAATTAAGAGGGTACGACACCGTTGAAGTAAAGGCGTATCTTGAGCTCATTGCTGAGGAATTTTTTGAGCTACTTGAGCAGGTTCGCCAGCAGATCGATGACCTGGAGGTCATTGTCGAAGAGCGGGATACGCTTCAGGCTGATAAGAACAAGTTAGAGAAAGAGCTGGAAAATATACAGGATAGTTCCGCTGAGATACAATCGGAATCAGCCGAGCGGAACGGCAAATTTGTCGCGCTGCAGGATGAAATTGCCAAATTGAAGACTGATATTGCCATGCTGGAAGCACAGAATAGCGGTAGAGATCAGGAGCTGGCCGATGCGCATACCAGGATCAAGCAGAAGGAAGATGCTGTTGAGGCAGAAAAAGAAAGAAATGAGAAGCTAAGCCGTCGTCTCGATGATCTGGAAAAGCAGAATGAAGAGTTACGCAGCGAAGAGCTCAGCTTCAAATCAACCCTGATTGCTGCCCAACAATTCACCACCGAGTTGAAAAGGAAGAGCGAGCAAGAGGCGCGTGAAGTTATTGATAGGGCCAAGGCCAATGCGGAACAATTGCGTCAGGATACCTTTGCTGAATTGGCAAGTTATCCGGAAGAAATAAAAAGGTTGAAAAATTTGAGAAACAAAGTCCGGGAAGATCTAGAAGAGGTACTGAAACTCTCTCTTGATAATCTCGATATTTTTAGAGAGAGCGAGGACGAGGAAGACTTCGGCGAGCTTTTCCGGAAGATGCAGCTTGAGGGTGGTCCATCAGGAATAGATGGCGAAGGCGCAGACGAGAATGTCGATCTTGATTCACTGAATGTTAATTTTGATCTGCCGAGCTCGGAGGAGCTGCATGAAACCGAGACCTTTTCCATGAAAGAGGATGGTGAAGGAACACACGAGGATTTCACCTGATACCGCAATGGATCACGTGATCTCAGTCAAAGGCAGTACGGGGCTAAGAATTATCGTGCAGCCTAAGGCTAAAAAGACAGATTTCATTGGTCTTTATGATGGAATGATCAAATTGGCTGTTGCCTCGCCACCAGTGGATGGTAAGGCTAATGCAACGGTGATAGCCTTTCTTGCCGATTTCTTCAAGCTCAAGAAAAACCAAGTACACATCGTCAGCGGCGCTCGCTCACGAAGAAAAGTCTGTATCCTTGGAAACCTCAAGGAGGCAGTGGTGAGGAGCAAGCTCGAACCTTTTCTTAATGCGCATAAATTCAATTAAGTGACGTTACATGACAGCGACGAAGCGATATGTTATTGCCAATTGGAAATCGTACAAACGGTTTGAAGACGCCAAAAAATGGCTTGATGAATTTTCTGGAATCTATACCCCTATAGAAGGCCTTCAGGTCATCATCGCCCCAACATTTCTTTCTCTTGAGAAGCTGGCAGATTATATCAACAAGCTTGAGCTGGAAAATGTCTCACTTGCCGCTCAGGATGTTTCTCCCTTTCCGAAAGGCTCCTACACCGGTGCCATTGCCGCCGATCTACTCAAGGACATGGTTGAATATGTCATTGTCGGTCATTCAGAGAGAAAACGGTATTTTCATGAAACCAATCACGATATCGGCAATAAAGTTCTGGAGACCGTGGACGCCGGACTTGTACCTATTGTCTGCATTGACAAGCCCTATGCCATGTCACAGTTGACTGCTTTAAATGATATTGATACCGATGATGTCATTTTGGCCTATGGTCCGGCGGATGCGTTAACATCCCGAATCCCGGAAACACCTGGCAAAGTGAGGGAAGCGGTGGAGTTTATATCCCAGGTTCATCCAAAATGGTCGATTGTCTATGGCGGTGCTTTGCAGCCGGACAATGCTGCCACCTATGCCAACATTCCCGGGGTTTCCGGATTGTTTTCCGGTTCCGCAAGCCTTGAAGCTGCAAATTTCGCAGCAATTATTCAGATAGTTGCCGATTCTCTGTAGTCAGGTTCAGCTGGGCTGTTTGGGAAATGTAAAAGGTTGAATGGGCTGGGTCATTTTGGTTTTTTGGGGAGAAGAAAGGATATTACAAACCCCAGGGAATACACGCCCGCAAATGTAAGGCCTATTAATCCGATTGTTCTCAGGAAACCGTGGTTCCTGGAGATATGATCGGCAAGAATGAGAATGGATGAACCGACAATCAGGGCGGAGATGATCATTGCAATTCCCATAAGTCGACTGGCAAGATCTATTTTTGCAGCGATATCTTCAATTTTTTTCAGCTCAAGGTTGAGTGTGAAGCTGCTTCTGCGCAGGTGATGGAGAAACTGCTGGAGGTCCTGCGGGATTCCCTCAAAAAGTGTTAAATAATCCCCTACGGTTTTAATTGCGCGGTCGCGCATGGCACGATAGCTGTATCTCTGTGAGACAATTTCACGAATTTGCGGCTCAACGTGGGCGATAACATCAAAGCTGGGATCAATTTGTTCAGCTACACTTTCGATGACAGTCAGGGCTTTGGTGAGGAGAAGCAAGTCTCCTGGACACTGGATATGAAAGCGCCTCAGCATGGTAAAGAAGTCCTTCAGCAGGGTGCTGATGTCAATTTTTTCCAGGTTGCTTTCCTGCATCTGGCTGACCAGATGTTGCATTTCAGCCCTAAATTCTCTTTTTGCCGTGACGGCAGGGTCTGCATCGGTGAGTTCAACGATTACTCTGGCAAGACGGTCAAGATTGCCGCGAATGATACCTGTGACAAGGTCAATAAGCAAATCTGTTGTTTTTTTATCAAGCTGACCAGTCATGCCGCAATCAATAAAGCAAAGCTTATTGCCCGGCAAAAGGAATATGTTCCCGGGATGAGGGTCGGCATGGAAGAGACCAAACTCCAAACACTGCTTGAAGACAGCATCTGTTCCTCTGGTTACAATGTCGCGGCGTTGTCCTGCAGTCAGCTCGTCCGCCGAGACGCCTGACAGTCTTCTGCCTTTGATTTCCTCAAGGGTAAGGACATTACGGGTACTGGCTTCCCAGTAAACCATGGGGAAAAATATGTGCTCATCCTTTTCGAAGTAACGTCTCAGTCTGTCGGTTGCCTGGCCTTCGTAGACCAGGTTAACCTCTTTAAGCAACTCCCTCGATAATTCCTGGGCAACGAGATTTGGACTGTAACCCAGGTCGGAAAAATACTGTTCCACCAGTTGAGCAAGGCTTTGCAACAGCCCCATATCTTCCTCGACGATCTGGCGATTTCCGGGACGGATCACCTTGATAACCACATCGTTGCCATTTTGGAGTCGGGCACGATGGACCTGTGCCATCGATGCTGCGGCCAGTGGTTCTTCACTGATCCAGGAGAAGAGAAGATCAAGCCTACCTGCAAATTCGATGGAGAGTACTTCATGTATTTTTTCAAAGGCAACAGGGGTGCACCTGTCCTGGAGTTTCTTGAACTCCTCAGCCCATTCCGGCGGAATAAGATCGGGGCGTGTTGACAGAATTTGGCCGAGTTTTATGAAGGTGGGACCCAGTACTTCAAGGGCCATGCGAACCCGGACAGACTTTGGCAATTCACCATGATGGCCTTCTTCGGTATCTTCCTTCTTCATATCGAAGATTCGGGAGAGGCCAGTATCGACAATGACCTGGCGGAAGCCGAAGCGGGTCAGGACAGTGAGTATCTCAGCCAGTCTCCTGGTATTCTGAATGGTTCTCTTTATCGAGTTGATTTTCATCAAAAAGTCAGGATGTAAAAATGGTGAGAATTGCGGTATCTTTCTCCTGGCTGGCCTTCAGTAATGAAAACCATTTGGCGACTTCCTTGTCGTCGCAGGGAAGCTGATGAGCATGCCATTGATCAAAAATATCTGTACGCGCATTCATCATCAACGCTTTATAGTCGGTAATATTGGTATTTCTTGAATAGGTATCAATGTGAGCGATTATATCAGCCATCTGTACAGTGGCCGTGAGAAGCTGGAAACGCTCGGTTTTCTCTGGACGATGATGAAAGCCAACTGCTCTGGTGAGCTGTGATGGAAAGAGCCACCGTTTTAAAATAGTGTAGGCAACTTCGTCGTGACTTATGAAAAAGAGTTCTCTTTCTTTGGTGATATTCTCCATCCAGTTTTCTTCAGATGCCAGGAGTAGGTGAGAGTAAATTGTTGGAAAGGAAAGCAGCATTGCCAGTTTGCCGATATCATGAATCAGTCCAGAGATAAAAAGTTCAGATGGCGACAGATTTGCCCTCTCAGCAAGAACCTTTGCAGCAAGACCGCAATTGAAAGAATGTTGCCAGAAACTTTCAATGCCTTCCCTGTTGGTACTGTTTAATTCCTTAAAGGAATTGAAAACGGCTTTTCCAAGGACTATATTTTTCACCTCGTCAAAGCCCAGCACCATCACCGCTTTTTCAACAGTGCTCACCTCACGGGGAAGACCAAAAAAGGCAGAGTTGGCAATTTTTAAAATAGTTGCGCACATCGACTGGTCGGGAAGGATTGCGCGCATAAGATCATTGGCGGAGCTCTCGGGGTCTCCGGTTATCTCCAGCACATCAGTGACGATTGAGGGAAGAGATGGGAGGGCGTCTAATTGACCGTATATGGCATCTAAATTTGCTTGTGACATAATCTCTTAGGGAGAAATTGATTGTAGAACAATTTTTCTGGTCTTTTCCAGCTCATCTTTGCTCACCTTTAATATACCCTTTTCCTCGATGACATCAATGAGTTTCATGACCAGGAAGGGGTCAAATTGTGTGCCTGCATTATGAGCAAGTTCGGCCAACGTTTGCTTTGGGGTAAGTTTCTTCCGGTACGGCCTGTCAAAGTTCATGGCTGCAAGGGCGCTGGCAAGATGAAATATCCTGGCTCCGACCGGAATCTGATCGCCTTGGAGACCTTCCGGATATCCTTTACCGTCATAGCGTTCACCGTGGCAGAGGAGAATTGTTTTCTCTTTTGAAAAGTAATCAAAGAGTTCGACGAGCTGACTGGCCTTGTAGGGAAAATCAGTCAATATATTCCATTCTTCCTCATTGAGTTTCCCTTTTTTTGAAATCATTTTATTGTGGAGCAGATATCGGATTGAACTCAACAGAGTGATGGCATTTCTAAAAGTGTCAATCAATGTTGGTGTAAAGCCTAGCTGCTGGCCCAAAAGCTGAGCATATTCCTGGGTTTTCTGGATCCTGGCGTTTTCCTCTTCTTCGATAACCCCCTGGGTGAGGAGCTGCAGTGAGCGTACTGTGGCCGTTTTTGTTTTACCAAGGATTCGATGGATGGTGTCCTGGAGGATCTTGAAATTTTTATCGCTTGTTCCGAATCTGTCCCTGTCGACGGGAACATAAAGAGTGCAGCGATTTCTGCCTTCCGACTTGGCAATAAAGAGTGCCTGGTCCGCCATGCTGGCAAGATCCTCATGAGACCTTGGTAAATGCTTCTGTAGAGAGGCAATTCCGGCCGACAGTGTTACTTTCCTGGAGAACTGGATGTTTTCAAATTTCTTTTCCTCACAGGAACACCGTAATCTCTCAGCAATCTGAAGAGCACCCTCCGCGGAGGTTGCCGGCATGAGGATGGCAAATTCTTCTCCACTGATTCGAAAACAGAGATCATTCTCCCTGCTTAACGTGGTGATTCGAGCAGATAACTCATTGAGGACGAAGTCGCCAAATTCCTGACTGCAGGAACGATTAATTTCGCTGAATAAATCGACATTGAGCATAGCCAGAGAGAGCTCGCTGCCGGTGCTGACAGCATCCTCAAATATTTCCCTGCTGATCTCATTAAAATATCTTCTATTGAAAAGACCGGTAAGACCATCTCGTCTTGACATCAGGTCAATAAACGAGCTGTGACCATCAATGGATTGCTTGAGGTTATGTATATTCTCCTGCAAAGAGGTGATTGTCTCACGGGCCTTCTTTAATTCAAGAATGTTGTCTCGAAAGCGGAGCAGCAAGTTGATTTTTTCTTTGAGCAGATCTTTGGAGAATGGCAACTGAATGTAATCAACGGTTGGGCATCCTGGAAATGAAATGTTCTTTTCTGCATGGGAATTTTCCTGGTGTACAGCGAGAACAGGAGTTGAATCAGGCAAAAACAGATGAGCTGACTTCTCGGTTTCCCCTATGAATGGGAGGAAATAGATAACCAGAGCAATAGTGTTATTCTCAATTATCTGACGTATGTCGGTATCAGGCCCGGCCGTCCATGTTTGGTATTTCAGCTCATTGAGCAGTTGGTCTAATTTATCGGAATTGCAGCTCGATGTTTTTATAATCAGTATGTTTGTCATGCGGTATTGGAGTTGTCCAGATCATGTGGCTAGTTGCATTCGCAGCCAGGAATAGTTCCACTGTATATACTGACAATTGGTTATGTACTACAAGTATATCGTCTCGGCGAAAAGAAAACAAATTTTATAATAATTGAAATAGGAAAATTATCAATTATTCCGGCAATACGAGAGATGTATGCCTGGCAAAATTATGGCTGACAGCTGTGAAATAATTCCAAACCAGTCAAATGTTTCTTAAGGGGACGGAAGGATTTGAATTGAGCTCGGATGAGAGCGCAAGCTCAGAAGTGTTTAACGCCGCCGCAGTCTGGCAATTCGTTCCTGGATTGGTGGGTGGGTTGAGAATAACCTGCCTATTTGTCCCGCCGTTAAAGGATTCACAATATACATTTGCGCAGTGGCGGGATTGATGTTCATAGGGTGACGCCTATTTACCTGTTCCAGGCGCTCCAGTGCTGAAGCAAGGGATTCCGGACTTCCGCAGATTGACGCACCAGTAGCATCGGCCTGATATTCACGACTTCGGGAGATTGCCATTTGGATGAGACCAGCAGCTAGAGGAGCAATGATCATCATGGCGATAGCGCCAATAATCCCGCCTCCTTCATCGTCATCGGATCTGCCTCCAAAAATCATGGCCCATTGCGCCATTGTGGCCAGGTAGCTTATTGCTCCAGCCATGGTGGCTGCGATCGAACTGATGAGTATGTCTCGGTTTTTTATGTGTCCCAATTCGTGCGCAATAACTCCTTCGAGCTCACTTGTATTAAGTAGCTGTAGAAGGCCGGTGGTCACAGCAACGGCAGCATGCTGAGGATTTCTACCTGTAGCAAAAGCGTTTGGTGTGTTCTGCTCGATGATGTACACCCGCGGTTTCGGCAGCCCGGCCCGGCTGGCAAGACTGCTTACCGAATTGTGTAGTTCGGGGGCTTGTGAGGAACTGACTTCACGGGCCCGACTCATGGCCAAAGCCATTTTGTCGCTGTACCAATAAGAAAAAAAGTTCATCCCCAGGGCTATCAGCAGCGCAATCATCATGCCGTTCCGGCCACCAAGAAATTGTCCTGCTACCATTAAGATCATGGTAAGACCAGCCATGAGAAGCCCTGTCTTTAACATACTTGTCATTGCTTAACTCTTCCTCTTGATTCTGTTCTTAGAGTTGTAATACCTAGCCGTCCAGCAATATGGTAAGAATTGAGGGATGGTTGTCAAGCAGGTTCAAGAGGATGGTGTCGATCTTTTCCGGAAATCTCGCAAGTCCAGAAGCGGCTGTTGTATACAGGCTTCTGTTACGAGAGCTTTTAACTCCTTTCGGATCTTTTTTGCTGTCGGTATGGGGGCAACTTCGGGGAGAAGTTCAGACACTGGTGGTGGGGGCTCGATGCGAAGTTTTGCATCCATGCTCATCCCTGAGTCGGCGTTAAAAGCCGGTAGACCATCATGCATTGAGGAACTGTCAAGACTCCTTAGAAATTGAAAAATAGTGTGAATATCATTCTTGCGATAGAAGATTCGTATCTGTTCTCTGATTGTTTCGTGGTCAAGGACAAGACGGGAAAAGGCTTCGCGGAAGGCGAGGGTATCTATAAAAAGACAGTCATATGCGTCAAAGAATAAATTATGTAAGCAACCCTTTCGAGTAAAGCCGCGGAACTTTTGTTGGGTTATAATGTCGTCTTTTGCCGGGGCTGTGTTGATAAAAGCTGCGGTAAACAGATTTTCTGGGATACCGGTAAGTTTGAAAAATTGCTGAAGAAGACTTTGTTGGTTGAGTATGCTGTATATACGCACAAGATCATGTCCTACCGTCTCCTCAAGCTGCTGAGAGGCTTTTTTGATGTTTTCAAAATAGGCGGCAGTGTCTTCCTCAATGATCTTTCGAAAGCCGAAATAACGTTTGGCAAGCTCATTTTTTACTTCCAGAGCAAGTATGTTTTCTATGTTTTCCATTCTCTATCCGGCTCGTTGGTGACCTTTGGCGATTGAGATTCCCGAGCAGTTTTTCAAAATGGAATTCTCAAATCTATATTATCTTGAATAATGCTCTATCGGCGTTATGTTAAGACCTGACACCAAATATTTGATTCTATCGTATTGTCCAAGGAAAGAAATATGGGATTTGTGGATACTCGTCAAGACATAACTGCAACGATCAAAGAACAAACCGATATTGTGAAAATTATTGGTGAACACGTGGAGCTCAAACGCAGCGGTGTCCGCTATCTCGGTCTTTGTCCTTTTCATGGAGAAAAAACTCCGTCGTTCTCGGTGCACGGGGATCAGCAGTTTTATTACTGCTTTGGTTGTGCTGAATCTGGAGATGTGTTTTCCTTTCTAATGAAGTTTCACAACTATGATTTCCCCGAGGCGCTCAAATTCCTCGCTGGCAGACTCAATATAGAATTGCCCAAAAAGAATGTTTCCTGGCAGGAGAAAGAGAAAGAACACAAGCGAAACCAGATGTATGCGGTTACGGAAAAGGCTTCTAGAATATATCGAAAGTATTTACAAGACGAAAATAAGGGGGGAGTGGCGCGTGAATATCTGAGAGAAAGGGGAATCCCAGAGGATATCCAGGAGCGCTTTGGTCTTGGATATGCCCCTGCGAAGGAACAGGCAGGCTGGGATTTTTTAGCAAGGCATCTCTCTGCTGAAGAAACAAAAACTGCCATAGAAGTTGGCCTGTTGGTTGAAAAAGATCGAGGCGGACAGTATGACAAGTTCCGTGACCGGGTTCTTTTTCCAATCTACGATACCAGAGGACGAGTGTGTGGATTTGGCGGACGCATCATCGGGGAAGGCCAACCTAAATATATGAACTCTCCTGAAAGCCCAATATTTAATAAAAGCAGAAATCTTCTCGGGCTCTATCAGCAGGCGGAAGAAATTCGTAAAATACGTAAAGCTGTCATCGTTGAAGGTAATTTCGACATGATTTCTCTGGTGCAGCATGGCTGTAACCACGTCGCTGCTCCCCTCGGCACAGCCCTGACATCTTCGCAGATCCGTCTTTTGGCTAAATATGCCGATGAGGCCATTTTACTTTTTGACGGTGACGAGGCGGGCGTGAAAGCTGCCATGAGAGCCGCCCCTCTGTTTTTGGCAGAGCAAATGGTTGCCAGGGTAGCCCTGTTGCCGAAGGGAGAAGATCCGGATACATATGTTCGTAAAGAGGGCCTGGAGAAGCTCAAGGAGTTACTCGATTCATCGGCAGAATTGGCAGAATTCGTTGTGGATCAGCTGGTCCAGACACATGGTTTGACCCTTGAAGGTAAAAGCAGAATAGCTGAGGAGGTGCGACCGTTGATTGGTGCAGCCTCCTCTCCTTTACAACGCTCTGTTGTCGTAGCTCATTTTGCTGAAAAGTTGGGTATTGGCACTGATCAGTTGGAGGCATCCGTTGAGAGCAAAAACGATCAAGACGGTTCCCCTCAAACTGTGGAGTTGAAAAGGAGAGCAACGAAGCAGGGAGCACAGCCGCTCACCTCGGCACAACGTCGATTAGTTGAGTTTATGATTCTCAATATCAGGTTTTTTAACGAGCTTGAAACAAAAAATATACGAAACGTGCTTCAGGGAGGTATAGGGGAGATTATATATCTGCAAATTAAAAGGATGTTGGCCGACAGTGTTGATACACAACCTGAGGAAGTTCTTCAGGCCCTGCCGGATGGACTAGAACGCAAACTGGTCGCAGATATTCTGATCAATGCCTCGCAAAGCCAGGGGAGTGCTGGCGTTCATGAGGAATTACAGGAAATACTGGGCTGGCTGGATTTGCAAGGTTTACGGCAACGTTCTCATGATTTGAGTGTTGAGATTGAAAAAGCCCAGCAGGCGGATGACTTTACGGTTTTGGGCCAACTTCTTCAGGAGAAGCAGAAGATTGAAGTCGAAATGCGCAGATTTCGATAGGATTGCAGTGAAGAAAGTCAAGGTTTTTTTGCAAATTCTTAAGAGGTTATTGCGCATATATAAAAATTTGCTATAGTGATTTATGTGAAATGTTACTCGGTGCGTATGGTGGTAATAAAAGTCCTTTCAGTTTATCTTCAAGCCTTTGGTGCTGAGAGATAAAAAGGAGAAATATGGCTCCTGACAGTCAAGACCTCAGAGATCAGAATGAAGGTGAATACGAAGAGCTGCATGAACTCGCTGATGGAGATTCTGAAGTTGATGATTTAACAGGCATATATGCCTCAGATGACGAGCCGCCTGTGTATCTTCCCGAAGATGTGCTGGAGGACCGTCGTGCCAAGAATAAAGATCGCCGCCAGATTTTCAAGGGTGACAGACGAAAGGGCGACCGAAGACGTATTTCCCGCAGTTCAGGCCAAGAGACCAGGCATTCCGTTGATCCCATGAATATTTATCTTCGTGAAATGGGATCGCTGACACTTCTGAGTCATGAAGAGGAACTGAAACTTGCCAAGATGATGGAAGACGGCAAGAAAAGAATACAAAAAGCCGTTTTTTCGACATCTCTAGCCCTCCCGGCTCTTAAACAATTATTTGCTGAACTGACGGAGGATGCGAAGAGGGTTCATCAGATAATCAATGCAGTGCCTGACACTCAGCCGGATCTAGCTGAAAAGGAAACAAAAGCATTTTTAGCAGCTGTTGAGAAGGCATGTGTGCTTGATGGTGAACGAGAGTTGCTGCGTCAGCAACTCTCCACACTGCCTGCTTCAGAAACAGACGATATTGATAAAATCTGTAGAAAAATTGTTGCGTTAGGGGAGGAGATCTCCACCCTTTTTGATTCGCAGCTCATATGTGCATCGTGTGTTGATGCTGTCGCATCGGGCCTGGAGGAGCTTGCCAAGCGATTCAGATATGTATTGGTCGAGGTACTGAAGGATTACCAGGAACGTATTCAAAAACTCGGTGGAGAGGTTGACCCTCAAGCTCTCGAGAGAAAGGTAAATCTGCAGTTCCTCGAAGAGTCCTGTATTGATTATCATACCCTTCAAGTAGTTCTTCATGAAATTGAAGAAGGTCGGCAAATGACCAAACAGGCGAAGGAATCTCTGGTGCGTGCAAATCTGCGTCTGGTTATTTCAGTGTCCAAGAAATTTGTTAATCGAGGCCTGCAGTTTGCCGATCTTATTCAGGAAGGGAATATCGGATTGATGAAAGCGGTGGAAAAATTCGACTATCATCGCGGCTATAAATTCAGTACGTATGCCACCTGGTGGATACGTCAGTCCATTACCAGGGGAATAGCTGATCAAGGCAGAACAATTCGTCTTCCTGTCCATATGATTGAGACGATTAATCGTCTGCTCAGAGTTTCTAAGGATTTCATGCTTGAAGAGCATCGTGAGCCCACACCGGAGGAAATGGCTGAACAATTGGGCGCCGAGGTAAATAAGGTGAAGTCGGCATTGAAAATTGCTAAGGACGCAATTTCCCTGGACACTCCTGTTGGTGATGATGGTGAAACCTACCTTGGTGATTTTATTGAAGACGGTGCCAGGTTAAGCCCAGATGAGGCAAGCATGGTCAATAGTCTGCGCGAATGCCTTAAGGCGGTTATGTCATCACTTTCTCCACGGGAAGCCAAGGTGCTGCGAATGCGTTATGGTATAGATGTTGATTGTGATCATACCCTGGAGGAAGTTGGGCAATGCTTTGCGGTGACGCGTGAACGCATCAGGCAGATCGAAGCTCAGGCTATTCAGAAATTGAAACATCCTTCTCGGATTGAGGAACTTAGAGTCTTTATGGTTGATCACTGATTGTTGATCGTCCGCTCCCTGTCATCCCGTTGCATTGTTTTTATTTTGGCAAAGAACGTCAAACTCGCAAGGTTTTGCCAAAAGAGGGAATAACAGCTCTTCTTTTGTTGTTAATCATATCAAAAAATCGTTGACCCCGGCTATGGAAGCTAGTGCAGCATGGATGGTTCTCAGTCAGATACCTGGAGTGGGTAATGCCACTTTCTGGTCTTTGATAGAGCATTTTGGCAGCCCGGAAAATGTTTTGGCAAGTACAACCAAAGAGCTGGAGAAAGTCCCGCGAATTGGTAAAAAACAGCTTCGAGGGTTTTCCCAGATCGAAGAAGTTCATCGATCCTGCTGCCAACAATTGCGCAAGCTTGAGAATATTGGGGGCAAATACCTCACCTTTGCAGATGACCTCTATCCGGAACTGTTACGGCAAATCAGTGATCCTCCTCCAGTACTTTATCTTCGCGGCGATACAAAACTGCTCAGCACTTGTTGTATTGCCATTGTTGGTTCACGGGCTTCAACCAGCTATGGCAATCGAACAGCCTTTACTTTGGCCAAGCGACTCGTTAATGCCGGTGTAACTATTGTTTCCGGACTGGCTCTTGGTATAGATGCCGAGTCTCATCGTGGCGCTCTTGCCGGAGAAGGTGCTACAATAGGGGTTCTTGGTTGTGGGATTGACGTGCTCTATCCTCGACAACATGGCAGGCTATACCACGAAATAGCTGAAAAAGGGGTGATCGTAAGCGAATATCCCCTTGGTACATCTCCAGAAGGTTTTCGTTTTCCAGCACGAAACCGGATAATTGCCGGGTTGAGCAAGGGGGTGGTTGTGGTGGAGGCTGCCAGGAAGTCCGGGTCTTTAATTACTGCTCAGTTTGCTCTTGACGAAGGGCGAGAGGTGTACGGTGTTCCGGGACAGGTGGATTCTTTTAAAAGCGGAGGCGTACATTGGCTGTTACAGCAAGGGGCTAAGCTTGTCCAGTCAGAGAACGATATTCTGGAAGACCTTGCTCTAACGCATTCGTTAGCCACGACTGTGGACCAGAATCGCGGTGATTCCGCATTTTTCAATCTCGAACCAGCTGCCAGAAAGTTACTGGAGAATATTGAAACATATCCGCAGGCCAGAGAGAGTCTTCTACACAAATCGGGATTGAAGGTGTCTGAGTTTAGCGAGCTGCTTCTCCTCCTCGAGCTTGATGGCTTTGTGGAGATATTGCCTGGCGATGAAGTACGCAGAATAGATGCTACCTCAGATTAATTCTGCTATTCGCCTCAGTGGTTCAACTACATGTTTAAAAAAAAAGAGTGAACAGTACGGGAGGCTCGGACTGTGTGCAACTCTGCTGGCACTGCTGCCGTTGCTTCGACGTTTCAAAAGAGGATTGAAAAATTGCTCTTTTCAGGGTACCCATTATTATAGTCTCAACAGAAAAGGCTGTTACCGCAGAACCAGCAGTAAACTTCTGTTTCACATATGCTCCATGCTGCTCCCATATTATATGGAAGCCATGACTATGAGCGTTTTCCAGGATGATAACATACTGAGAGGTTATTGAATGCAGGATATCTATATAGCGCCATCTATTCTTTCCGCCGATTTTGCCAATCTTGGCCAGGAGGTGAGGGCCGTAGACGAGGCAGGGGCCGACGTGATTCATATCGATGTAATGGATGGCAGATTTGTACCCAATATAACCATTGGTCCGCTGGTCGTGGAGGCTGTGCGCAAAGTCACGGCCAAGCCTCTTGATGTGCATTTAATGATTGCTGAAGCTGATCGTTATCTCGACGATTTTGCCGAGGCAGGAGCCGACTGGATCACCGTTCATGCAGAGGCCTGCACTCATCTTCACAGAACTGTCAGCAGGATTAAGGAACTTGGTAAAAAAGCAGGAGTCGTGCTTAATCCTGCAACTTCACCGTCTGCCATCGAATTCATTCTCGAAGATGTTGATTTGGTAATGCTTATGAGTGTTAATCCAGGTTTTGGCGGACAATCGTTTATTCCTTCAACTCTGCAAAAGGCCCGGCAGATTAGGGAGAGGATTACCTCATTGGGACTTGATATCGGTATTGAAATAGATGGTGGTATCGGTACCGGTAATATTGCCGAAGTGGCTGAGGCTGGGGTTAACATTTTTGTTGCAGGTTCGGCAGTTTATGGTTGTAAAGAATACACTCAGGTTATAGCGGAGCTCAAAAGGCTGGCTGGTGAGGGAAGAGCACGGCGATAGCTTTAGGATGGAAAGAGCTGGGAGATGTATATATGAGAGAGATGATCGCGTATAACGCAACGAGTGCTCACCAAGAATTGTTGAAACTGAGTGAAAAGCCTTTCGATCTACGAAGCGCTGAAGCTTTGAGTCGTGAGAGAGTCCGCAGTTGCATCAGCTCGTCGACGCATTTTACTCTGTACTACTGGGCACAGCGGGTGAGTGAGGAGGTGGTTGATATGCTTCAGCAACTGGCGGACGAATGTGATCTTGTCAGCCAGTTTAAAGCCATGAAGAGTGGAGCGGTGATGAATACTATTCATGGCGTGGAAAGTGAAGAGCGCCAAGTGCTGCATACCGCCTGTCGTGACATATTTAGCGGAAAGCCGCGTTGTGTGATAGCGACGAATCAGGCTCGGATCGAGCTTGAAAAACTGGAGAAATTTCTTGAAGATCTTGACTCAGGCAGTATTTGCAATGAGCAGGGTGACCGGTTTGATACTCTGATCCACATTGGCATAGGCGGTTCGGACTTGGGCCCCCGTTCCGTATACGAAGCGCTGAAATCTTATGGCAAGAAGGGCAGAAAGGTTGTGTTTATTGCCAATGTGGATCCGGATGACGCCGGTGCTGTTCTTGAACAGGTTGATCTTGCCACAAGCCTGGTGAGTGTTGTCTCAAAAAGTGGAACCACCCTCGAGACGCTGACTAATGAAGAGTTCGTCAGAGAAAGAATACTTCAGGCTGGGCTGGACCCTGATAGAAGGTTCATTGCTGTTACCGGAGAAGGTAGCCCTCTTGACAACCCAGAGAAATATCTGCGATCCTTTTATATGTATGACTATATAGGTGGAAGATACAGCACCACATCAATGGTTGGGCTTGTGATGCTTGGTTTCTCTTTGGGATATGGGCAAATCGTCGAGTTTCTACGCGGCGCAGCAATTGTCGATAACGAGGCAGAAGAGTTAGATATTCGAAAAAATCCGGCTTTGCTGCTGGCTTTAATAGGTATATGGAATCACTCTTACCTGCATATGTCAACTGTGGCAGTGCTTGCTTATAGCCAGGTATTACACAGGTTTGCAGCCCATCTGCAACAGTGTGATATGGAAAGTAACGGCAAATCCGTAAATAGAAAAGGTGACGCAGTAAATTATCAAAGCGGTCCGGTGGTCTGGGGGGAGCCGGGAACAAATGGACAGCATGCTTTCTATCAGCTTCTTCATCAAGGGACTGAAGTGGTTCCCTGCGAGTTTATAGGTTTTAAGAAGTCACAGCGTGGAGCTGACAGTATTGTTCAAGGAACTTCTTCGCAGCAGAAACTGATAGCAAATATGTTTGCCCAATCGCTGGCGCTCGCCTGCGGTCAGGAAAGCGACAACCCTAACAGGTATTTCCCTGGAAATCGGCCCAATAGTGTGCTTTTTGCCGACAGATTAACCCCTGAAGTGATGGGAGCGCTTCTTGCTCTCTATGAAGCAAAAATTGTTTATCAGGGCTTTGCCTGGGATATCAACTCATTTGATCAGGAAGGAGTGCAGTTGGGTAAGGTTCTTGCCACTAAATTTCTACGGGAGATGAGTTCTCCGGAAGCTAAAGAGGAAAGTCTTGAGAGAATGCTTCTGAAAATATTCGCAATGGTCTAATTTACAGGGAAAAGAGGAGTGAATGACCGTTCATTTTGTGGAGTATGCGAATACTGTTTTTTGTTGACAAAAGTCTTATACAAAGATATTCTCACCCGCTGAATGATTATTCACTGATTTAATGTTTCAAAATGTTTGAACACCGAGGAGGGTGTTTGAAAACATTATAAAAACAGGTGGTTACTTTTTCGGCTGTACCTTGCCGGCTCTCTCCCTGACCACCGTTTATGAAACGAAATCTGTTAATAAGTATATTTTATTGGTTAAGGTTGCAGTATAAACAGTAATTCAAAGGAGGAAATCATGGCAAAACATGAGACACCCTTGTTGGACCAACTGGAGTCCGGTCCATGGCCGAGCTTCGTTACCGACATTAAGAAGCAGGCTGAGACCAAGCCTGAGTGTTGGGATATCCTTGGTATTCTGGAGTTGTCCTACAGAGATAGAATCACCCATTGGAAACACGGCGGAATCGTAGGTGTTTTCGGTTATGGTGGTGGTATTGTTGGACGATATGCAGACGTTCCTGAGCAGTTCCCAGGTGTTGAGCACTTTCATACCGTACGTGTAGCACAGCCTTCATCTAAGTACTACTCCACAGCGAATCTTCGTCAGCTTATGGATCTCTGGGAGAAGCACGGTTCCGGTATGACCAACTTTCATGGTTCAACTGGTGACATCATTCTGCTTGGTACCCGTACCGAGAATCTTGAACCTTTCTTCTGGGATCTGACCCACGAAATGGGACAGGATCTTGGTGGTTCTGGTTCTAACCTTCGTACACCTGCTAACTGTATCGGTCAGTCTCGTTGTGAATGGTCCTGCTATGATACAGAAGAAGTATGTTATCATTTGACAATGCATTACCAGGATGAACTTCACAGACCTGCTTTTCCTTACAAATGGAAATTTAAAATGTCAGGCTGTCCGAATGACTGTGTTGCTTCAATTGCAAGATCTGATATGTCTATCATAGGAACGTGGCGCGATGAAATACAGATGGATAAAGAAGCCGTTACGGAGTATGCAAAATCTGGTTTGAATATCCAGAGAGATGTTGTTGGTAATTGTCCTTCAAAATGTATGGAATGGGACGGAAAAGAA
>JBNKDO010000068.1:0-118307 GCA_050288305.1 Desulfocapsaceae bacterium
ACCTTTTGACACTATCTGTTTCAGAGTAATGCGCTCGCTTTTTGTTAACGTTACCGTATATTTCTTCATAAGCCTCCTTTGCTCAGTGATTTATGAAGAATTATACTATATTTATTACGTCATTTCAAACTTGACATGACACTAGCACAAGGTCTTAATCTTTTCACCCCGCATTGACTCCTTCGGTTGACAGACAACAGGCTAACCTGAAATATAGGTGATCCAACAACAATGGCGAAACGATTTTTTTAAATCGTCTCGCCATCTTCTTTCCTTTCCAGAGCAACTCTACGCCGTTTTCCAGGGTATTTGAAAACCCAACCTCCACCCCCTCAAGCCGGATATTTGCCTTCTATGTAGTCCTTGAGATATCGGTTTTCCACTTCTTTTTCCTCAATCTGGGCTTTGACCACATCACCAATTGAGATTATCCCTTTGAGTTTAGCCCCTTCCATGATAGGAACGTGTCTGATCCTATTCTCAGTCATTATCGCTTCAATATATTCAACATTATCGTCCATAGTCGCGACAATAAGATCCCTGGTCATAATTTCGCTAACTTTCAAACTCTTCACTTCTTCAAAGTTTTTAAGCACAACAATGAGGATGTCCCGAGGCGCAATAATACCCTGGATTTTGTCATGCGAATCAACCACCAGGAGTGATCCTATTCTGTTAGCCGAAAAAATAGCCAGAGCATCGATTAAGGAATCATCTTCATGGCAGGTAACAACCCTACTTCCCTTAGTTTCCAGGATCTCTCGTGCTTTCATTTAGTACACTCCTTTTCAGCAAGACTCGCTGTTAAAACAGTCGATATATTTAAACGACAACATGCATACATTTCATTGATTCACTACACACTCAACGGCAGTAGGCTAAGGGCAAAAACGCAGATAACAAGGATGATAGTACTCAATTGAGCAAATGGTGACCGTACCTCAGAAAAATCATCACGAGCCTCATAAAAGTACATCATGATAATGAGCCGCAGATAATACCACATGGAAATGATACTACTGACAATAGCAAGTACTGCAAGAGTTACCTGACCCGCATTAATAGCATTGATAATTATATAGAATTTCCCCATGAAACCAGCTGTGGGAGGAATCCCTGCCATTGAAAGGAGAAAAACTGTTATTGCTGCTGCAGAATACGGTCTAACTTTGGCAAGACCTTTGAAATCGTCAAAGGTCTGTCTCTTTTCACCCTCTCCGGAAAGATAGGAAAGTGCAGCAAATATACCCAATGTTCCAACTGCATAGGCAGCTAAATAAAATAGAATAACATTACCGGTAAATTCGCGTGTAGTGAAAGCTACTAGGGCAATGAGCAGATAACCGCTATGCACGATTCCCGAAGCAGCAAGCATTCTCTTCAGACTGTTTTGACCAATGGCTATTAGATTGCCACCAAACATCGTAAAAACAGCTATATAAAAAAGATACTGAACCCAAGAGGCTTGAAGGCTTGACTCAATAACAAGGAAGTTCGCGAAAACTGCAAAAACTGCTGTCTTCAAAGCGGTTGCCATAAAGCCAGTGACCGGTATGGCAGCGCCATCATAAACATCAACAACCCAGGCATGGAAGGGGAAAGCTGCCACCTTAAAAAGCAGGGCCACAACAATAAAGAAGGCACCAACGAAAAGAATCGGATTATCTACAAAACCGTTTTCAGCAATATAACGTCCGATGACTGTAAACTTTGTGCTCCCTGCGCCTCCATATATTAATGCACTTCCCATGGCAAAAAAACCGCCTGCAAATGCTCCCAACATCAAGTATTTCAAAACAGCCTCAGTGGCCCTGATATTGGCCTTGTGCATACCAACGAGAACGTAGATGGCAAGGGACATAATTTCAAGGGCGATAAAAGCAGAGATGAGTTCCTGTACCATGGTTAAGAGCATCATCCCGCAGGCAGCAAAAGCGGTCAGCGCGTAGTATTCCGATGCACTATGTTTATTCTGTTGAAAATAGGTGTGAGAACTCAGGCAAGTGAAGAAACCGCAGGCTGTGATAATCAGACCGGCACCGGCAGTAAAGCTACTCGCCACCAGCATATTATTAAATACACTGCTAAAAATCTGGGTCTCTCCAGAGTTTGTCGCAAATAGCTGAGTAAAAAACCCTAAGAGGAAAACAGCCATGCCGAGATAGCAGGTAACCTCTTCTTTTACTTGTTCAAAGGCGGAAAGCAGCATCAACAGGATGGCGCCTGAACCGATCACCAATATTGGCAGCAAAAGCACAAAGTCAGTCATAATATTTTTCCGTCTCAGTTGTTTATCAGTTCAAATTTGAAGGTAGAATCAATCTTTTCAGCGACCTGTGGTTTTCCTTTGACGGCCATCTGCAAAATCTGTTTCTGGGCAGCCGGTTCGACTTTGGCTATGAATGGCTGCGGATATATTCCCATTACCAAAATGAGCACAATAACGGGTAAAAAGATCAGGGTCTCATAGAAGTTCAGATCCTTAAATCCCGCGGTCCTGTCAGTAACGTTTTCAAAAAATACCCGCTGGAACATCCACAGCATATAACATACACCGATGATGACTGAAGTTCCGGCAAGTACACCTATGGCCATATTGAATTTTACCGCACCGATTATAATAAGAAACTCGCCGATGAAGCCACTGGTACCAGGCAAGCCACAGGATGCCAGCATGGCAATAGCAAAAAATGTAGCAAATATCGGGGCCTTGGAAGCAACTCCACCAAGATCCTCAATACATCGTGTCTCCGTTCTCTGTTCGAGAATTCCGGCAAAGAGAAAGAGTACGCCGGTGCTCGTCGCATGCGCCACAATCTGAAATAGAGTTCCGGTTAAGGCCTGAACATTCATGCAGAAAATACCAAGAGCAATAATACCCATATGTGAAGCTGATGAAAAGGCTAACATCCGCTTGAAATCTTTCTGGACAATGGCAGCAATACCGCAGTACATCAATCCGATTACACCACAATATGCCAGAATAATGGCATATCGTGCCATTTCCGCTTCAAATACCGGGACAATCAGACGAATAACGCCATAAACTCCGATTTTAGCCATGATGGCAGAGAGAATAAACGTTGTTGATGTCGGTGCCTCGGTATACGCATCGGGCAGCCAGGTATGAAATGGGAACAGTGGAATTTTGATGGCAAAAGCCAGCATCATACCGATAAAGGCAGCAATGGCAAAACCGCCCTGGAGATGCAGATTTGCCATCTGCGCAATCTCAAAACTCCATTGTCCGGTCTGGGTGTGATAGGAGACAGCAATATAGAGCAACCCGGCTAACATACATAGTGAACCGGCAATTGTATAGATTGTGATTTTTATGGTTGCAGCAATCCTCTTCTCGCCACCATAGAGACCGATGATAAAGAAGATGGGCAACAGCATTATTTCCCAGAAAACATAAAATACGATGAGATCAGCAGCAGTTACCGCACCGACCATTGCCCCGAGGGCAATAAGCATGTTGCAGTAGTAACCTTTGGATTTTTCACTAAAGACCATGAAAACCATTGGAAAAAGAACAGCTGCGGCCATGAGCACAAACAGACTAATACCATCAACGCCAACATGATAGTTAACGCCAAGAGAGTTTATCCAGGTATGTTTCTCGACAAATTCAAGACCACCACTACCAATAAAATCGACATACACCTTCAGCCCACAGATTAAAACGATAATGGAGATCCCAAGCCCCAGAACACGGACACCATTTTTACCTACGGGCAATACCAGTAAGGCAGCTCCCGCAAGCAGAGGGAGAAAGATCATCACTGAGAGGACATGCTCAAACATAGTACACCTTTTACAAGTTCAGTGTTTGCGATAGAAACAGGCTCATCAGACTCAGACCAATGACCATGTAGATGGCGTAGATCCGAACATATCCGACCTGAAAAAACTTAAATGTTCTGCCAAGCAGCTGATACAGCATGGTCGAAAGTCTCACATGACCATCAGCTACATACGGTTCCAGCATATTCTGGATAGAGACCCCAATCCCTTTATACGGTCTGACAAGCACATTATGGTAGAGCTGGTCAACATAGAAAAGATTATAGGCGAATTTAGAAAATCCTTTGAATTCTGGCTCTTCCGCACCTTTACCATATTTCTTGTAGGCAATGAGAATACCGATTACGAAGGCGGCAATGGAAGTGGCGATTGCAATCAGCTCCATACTATGAGAGCCATGGGGATGATGCTCGACAAGACTTGGACTCAGCCAATGTGTTACCTGCTGATGCCCGCCAAAAATTACAGGAAGATTGAGATAGCCCGCAAATAATGCACCAATTGCCAATATAATCAACGGTACCGTCATTACTTTTGGAGATTCGTGCGCATGTTCGAATGCCTCCCGGTCACGCGGTGTGCCATGAAAGACTAAGAAAAACATCCTGAAAGTATAGTAGGCCGTCATTGCAGCGACAAACACACCTACCAGCCAGACTCCGGTGTGGCCATTGGCCAGAGCCATGTAGAGAATTTCATCCTTACTAAAAAAACCGGACAGCAACGGACAACCTGCAAGAGCAAGACAGCCAATCAGCATGGTCCAATAGGTGGTTGGCATTTTGGCCTTAAGCCCACCCATCTTCCAAATATCCTGCTGATGGTGCAAGGCATAGATGACTGAACCTGCGCCAAGAAACAGCAGGGCCTTAAAAAAGGCGTGGGTGAAAACATGGAAAATACCTGCGGAATAGGCAGCAACCCCGACACCTGCAAACATGTAACCCAGCTGGCTGACGGTGGAATAGGCCAGAACTTTTTTGATATCCTTTTGAAACATGCCGAAAATTGCTGCAAGCAAGGCTGTCAGAATGCCTACCCAGGCCACGACAGTTCCGGCAATAGGTACTTCAACATAGAGGAAACTGAATCTGGCAACCATGTAGACACCCGCCGTAACCATTGTTGCTGCATGAATAAGAGCAGAAACAGGGGTCGGACCAGCCATGGCATCGGGCAGCCAGACATAGAGCGGAATCTGTGCGGATTTACCGGTGGCACCCACAAAAAGCAACAGACAGACCGCGACTCCCAAAGCTGGCTTGAGGTCAGCGGCATTGGTCCGAAGACTAAGATAATCAAAACCTCCGGTACCGATGGCCCAGAATAATAAAGACATCCCCAGGATGAAGCCGAGATCTCCTATTCTGTTGACTATGAATGCTTTATTGCCGGCCAGGACATTATCTCTGTCAGTACTGTAAAAACTGATAAGCAGATACGAACAGAGGCCAACACCTTCCCAACCGACAAACATGACCACAGGGCCATCTCCAAGAACCAGGATAAGCATAGACCCCAGAAAGAGATTGAGATATGCAAAGAATTTTCCGTAATTCTCATCCTCAGCCATATAGCCGATGGAATAGAAATGGATAAGTGTACCTATAAAGGTGACGAAAAGAAGCATGAGTACACTCAAGGGATCGGCCAGAAATCCCATGGCCACATCTAGTTCGCCAACATTAAACCAGGTAAAAACTTTCTGTGTAAGATAACGAGCTTCCTCTGGCATCTGCCTGAGTTGCAAAAATGTTTTCATTGCAAGAATTGTCGCCAAAACAGGACCAATGACGGCAAGAAAAGAATACACCTTCTCGGGAATTCGCCTGCCCGTGCAGGTGAACATGTGCATCAGGCCGATCACCACAGCGCCAATCAACGGCATCAACGGTATTAAGCCAAGATAGGTTACAGTATGTTCCATCTAATCACCCCTTCAAAAGACTGAACACATTGGTATCCAGCTTACTTTTATGCTTATGCAACAGAATGACGACAGCAAGAGCCAAAGCGGCCTCCGCCGCAGCGACCGCCATGACCATCATGGCCAGAACATGCCCGTCCATACTTTCATGAAGTCTTGAAAAGGCGATGAAGGCAAGGTTTGCCGCATTGAGCATGAGCTCAATAGACATAAACACTGTGAAAACATTGCGTCTGGAAACCACTCCGAGAACACCGATACAAAATAGGATAATACTGAGAATGAGATAATCAGCTATCATCGTTCCACCCTCCTCTTGCCAGCAAGCACTACCGCTCCCACCAGAGAAACAAGGAGGAGAATCGAGACTATTTCAAAAGGCAGAAGCCATTCCCGAAAGAGCAGAAGGCCAACCTCCTTCACTCCTCCAAATCCACCGCCGACTATGGTTGACTCACTTCCAGGAAGCTTGCTGACAGCTTTGGCCATCAACATACCAATGGGAGCGATAACTATTGCACCACCTAAGTAGTATGCCCATCTCCAGCGCTCATCTGGCAAATCTTCTTTACGGATATTGAGAAACATGATGATAAAAAGAATAAGCGACATAATCGCCCCTGCATAGACAATGAGCTGCAGGACGAAGATCAATTTTGCCGAGAGCAGAGAGTACAGACCGGCAAGCGAAATCATGGTCATCACCAGACAGACTGCGCCATTCATCGGGTGACGCGAGAGCACAAGGCCCAGAGCACCAACGATGGCAAGTACAGCAAATATATAAAACAGCGTTTCAGCTATCATGGTATCACTCTCCCCCTTTCTTGTATTCTTCTTCAGTAAAGGCGCCGGGGGTGGCCGTCAAATCTTCAATGGTCTTGAGCATATCTTCACGGTTATGCTCAACAACGGAAAATATTCCGGTATCCATGCGAATGGCATCCTTGGGACAGGCCTCCACGCAATAGCCACAGTAAATACACTCCAGGAGGTCAATATCAAAGCGTACAGGTAGTTTTTCTTCGCGTCCGTCATGACGCTCTCCCGCCTCAATCATGATGCAATTGGAAGGGCAGTTAGTCTGGCACATGAAACAGGCCACACATTTGATGGAACCATCCTCATGTGTGGTAAGTCTATGCCTGCCGCGCCACCTGGGAGTAATCTCCGGCTGCACTTCAGGATAATGCCTGACATAGAGCTTGGAGTTATCACGTAAATTTCGCAAAAAATGCCCCAGTGTGGTCTTCATTCCTTTGAAAACCTCAACCAGATACAGTTTCTCCGGCAGGGTGTCTCCCTTGCGCTTTACAACTTTTACCTTGGCACCCATTTCCCTCTCCCTTAACTTAAGGCTACAACAACTGCACTGGTTACAAATATATTGAGAAGCGACAGCGGTAGCAGCGTCTGCCATCCCAATCTCTGCAGCTGATCGTAGCGAAAACGCGGCAGCGTCCAACGCACCCAGACATATACAAAACACATCATGGTGGTTTTCAACAGGAATGTTGCGATCTGCAATTCAGCCACAAAGATGCGTGCAGCCACGCCCCCTGAGGAACTTAACACAATGGCCAGCAGCATTATTTCCATCAGAACGACTACACCCCAGAGTATCTTGATATATACCGAAGCTTCACGTTTCCTTGGATCATTCGGTCTGTCATAATGGCTGACATTACTTCTTCTAATCCATCCGACAAAATAGTACATCAATACCGGCAGTATGATCATCAATGCGATCGCCACAGGTTTGGCGTAAGTGACCAGTGTCGCTGTATTCAGCCATGGAATCTGGTAACCACCAAAAAACAGGGTGACAATGATCGCGCTTGAAGTGAACATGGCTACATATTCGCCCATAAAGAATACTGCGAATTTCATAGCACTGTATTCAACGTGAAAGCCGGCGACGAGTTCACTTTCGCCCTCAGCCAGATCAAATGGCGTTCTGTTGGTCTCGGCAAAGGCGGCGATGATGAAGATAATTACCCCGATGGGTTGAAGAATTACCCCCCACATTGGTATAAAACCAAAAAGCAGCTGCCCCTGAAACTGTGCCATTTCACTGAGATTTACCGTTCCGTAAACAACCAAAAGGCTGACCAGAGCTAGTCCCATGGGGATTTCGTAGCTGATGACCTGAGCTGCTGCTCTGAGTCCGCCGAGCATACCGTATTTATTGGTAGAAGACCAACCGGCAAGAATAATACCGTATACAGCAAACCCTGCCAGAGCCAGGAACCAGAGAATACCAATGTCCGTAGGGATTGCCTGCATGACATAGCTTTTACCACCAATCACCAGGGTGTCGGCAAAAGGAACAACCGCAAAGGAGACCACGGCGGTGAAAAAGACAATAACCGGAGCAAAAACAAAATAGACTTTATGTTTAATATGCCCCGGAACCACATCTTCTTTAAAAATAAGCTTAGCGGCATCAGCAAGGTTCTGGATCAGACCAGCGGCCCTAAAACCAAAAACATTGGCTCTGTTTGGGCCCGCTCTATCCTGAAAAAATGCGGCCCCCCTCCTTTCCATCCAGACGAGAACGGCAATGAAACAGAGCGGCACAAAAGCCCCGAATGCAACCCGTATAGTAACTAATAGAATATCAAGCATTGACATGTGCAGCCTCGCTTTAAATTATAATTTCAAGCCCTCGGCAGGAACCTGATTGAAATCCACCTTGGAAAGCGGTCCGGAAATTTTATGAATCGCAGCCAGAATTTCTTTCCGACTTCCCAGAGTTCCGCCAATCATCTGCAGTGTGTCAATAACATCTGCGATGGGAGTGTTTTTTGAAACAGCAGCATCAAATGATTGAAGAACTCCATCGCAGTTGACTATTGTACCCGCATATTCAGAAAAGGAAGCAACAGGCAGTGCGACATTAGCCTGTTCTGCAATCGCTGTTAGATGACTGCTCAAAGCGATAACAGCCGTGTCACGAAGCCCCTTCTGTAATTTTTTCTCATCTGTTGCCCGCAGATCATTGTCAATACTGATTAAGCAGTCAGCCTTTGCAAGATTATCAAAAAATGATTCAGCCTCCATATCGATTCCAAGAAGCTCTAGGCCTTTTCTGTTTGCTGCTTTGTCATCCTGAATGAGATAATCATCCCCATCACCATTGATGATATAGCCATCACTGTAACCGGAAACCTTCGCCCCTATTCCTGCGGCAAAATGGAGTGCGGCAACCAGTTGTTCAATTGGAAGATTCGGAGAAACAAGAATGAATGGCTGCTGGGCCTTTTCTATGGTTTTCTGTGCACGATCAAGACATTCTGCAACATTATGGGTTTTGCCTTTTTTAAGTGTTTCCAAAAGGCGTCCCTCATTCTCCATCTTGTAACTCAGACGTCCCTGGTCACAGATGAAATAGCCATTCACCTGTTCGTTGAAACGTGGTCTGAATCGATAGATAATGTCATCCTTATATTTCTCACGATTGTGATCAATGTAGATATTGCAGCCCTTGCTGCAGCCATGACAAATCCCGATATCTTTTTTAAGAAACCATACACGCTGCTTAAAACGAAAATCTCTGCTGGTCATTGCTCCCACAGGGCAGAGATCAACAACGTTAAGAGCGTAGCGATTGTTGAGGGGACGTCCTGGAAAAATAGTGACCCTGGCGGCATCGGTTCTGTTGACTATTCCCAACTCGCCGGTTTCAGTTATCTGTCTGCAGAATCTGACACATCTGGCGCAGAGCACGCAACGCTCCTGATCATGGACAACACCGCAGCCGAAATCCATCCGTTTGCCTTTCTTCACCTGCTCCACATCCATTCTGCTGCTGGCACAGTCATACTTCATGTAATAATCCTGTAGCGTACATTCACCGGCCTGGTCACAAACCGGGCAATCAATAGGATGGTTGATCAGCTCAAGCTCAAGAATATCTCTTTGAATTTTCTTTATCTTCTCGGCATCCAGCAAAACTTTCATGCCCTCAGCTGCCGGGGTCTTACAGGCAGGTACCAGAGGCGGCCTGCCATCTTCTATTCCGACAAGGCACATGCGGCAGTTGCCGTCGGCACCGAGTGCAGGATGGTAACAAAAATGGGGAATTTCGATACCCACGGCACTGATGGCGTCAATCAGGTTTTTCCCAGATTCAACCTCAACTTCCTCGCCGTTTACAAACAGTTTTATCATTTCAGCCATGAGCTTTGCCTTATTTCTGAATTTCAGCGGCCTGCATCGAAGCACCCTTCTCGACATATGCCTCGAACTCATGCCGGAACTTATTCAAATAGCTGCGTACCGGCATGGTACAAGCCGCCGAAAGCACACAAACCGTTTTCATTTCTATGTTATCACACAACTCCAGGAGGAGATCGATGTCCGCGACAACACCCTCACCAGCCAGGATCTTCTTGACAATCTTCAGCATCCAGCCAAGTCCTTCTCGGCAGGGCGTACACTGACCACAGGACTCATGGTGATAAAAATCGATAAGATTTTTAACAAGAGCTACGATATCTACAGTTTCATCAAGAACGACAATGCCACCGGAACCAAACATGGTACCGTGCTCTGCCATGGATTCATAATCAAGAGTTACTGTTTTGGCTTCTTCTTCAGTAAGTACTGGAGTAGAACTGCCGCCGGGGATGACCCCTTTAAGTTTTCTCCCTTTCCAGACACCACCGGCAACCTTATTCAATACTTCAAGGAGCGGCAGACCTAAAGGAAGCTCATATAACCCTGGCTTTTCAACATGACCGGAGATTCCGAAAAGATGCGTCCCGGCACTCTTTTCAGTGCCGTATTCCTTGTACGCTTCAGCACCCTTATCAAGAATGAATGGCAGTGACGCAATACTCTGCACGTTGTTTATAATCGTCGGGCTGTCGTAGAGACCAACAACTGCCGGGAATGGCGGCTTACTGCGCGGCTGTCCCTTTTTACCCTCGATGGATTCTAAAAGCGCCGTCTCCTCACCGCAGACATACGCCCCGGCACCACGATGAACCGTTACCTCAAGCTTGAAATCATGTCCTCCAACCTTGTCTCCCAGATATCCGGCTTCGTAGGCTTCGTCAATAGCCGCCTGGAGAACCTTTACCTGAGTGGAATACTCACCACGGATATATATATAGGTGTCGTGACAACCAATGGCATAACAGCAGATAATGATACCTTCAATAAGCATATGAGGGTCGCGCACTAGGATATAACGGTCCTTAAACGTAGCAGGCTCGGATTCGTCGGAGTTCACCGCCAAATATACCGGCTTTCCTGTATCCTTTGGCAGGAAAGACCATTTTACCCCCGAGGGAAAACCTGCTCCGCCACGCCCCCGAAGTCCGCTGTTTTTAACCTCTTCAATGACATCGGCCGGTTGCATAGAAAACAGCTTATCCAGGGTGGCGTAAGCACCATGCTTTTTGGCCACATCAAGGGTATGAGCGCCCTCTATGTCGAATTTGGCACTGAGAATTTTCACTTCCATTGCACGCCCTCCTTATTCTAAGCCGGCCAACAGCGATTTCATCTTCTCCACATTCATCTCCTCGTGGAACTCTCCGTTGACCTGAACCACCGGGGCAGTACCGCAGTGTCCCAGACATTCAACCTCTTCGAGGCTGAATCTGCCGTCTTCACTCACCTCACCTGGATTGATACCAATCTCGTCACGCAGAAAATCGACAATCTCCTGTTTTTCCCTGAGCCAGCACGAAAGTGTACGGCAGACGCAGATATGATGCCTGCCCACGGGCTGCAGGTGATACATGGTATAAAAAGTGGCAGCCTCAAAAACCTTGCTGGCAAAGGTACCAATCCTGTCAGCTATATAACCAATAGCCTCGGCTGAAATCCAGCCCTCCTGCTCCTGAGTAAGCCACAGCGCCGGCAGAATCATCGATTCTCTGGTGGGATACCTTTTCGCTAATCGTTCAAACTCGGCATCCCGCTCGGCATCGAACTTGAAGGGTTTTCCTGTTTCAATAAGCTGCGAACGATCACTCATCTATCCAACTCCCCACCAATTATGTTGATGCTTCCAAGATTTAAAACTGCGTCGGCAACCATTTCACCTTCGACCATCTCATGAAAACCACCCATTTTGTAGAAACAGGGAGGACGCACCTTGCATTTATAAGGTTGCCCTGATCCATCGGAGACGAAATGGAAACCAAGTTCTCCGTTGGCCGCTTCAAAGCTGTCGTACCACTCACCACGGGGAACTTGAACTCCCTCAAAAACTTGTTTAAAATGGCTTGCCAAAGCTTCTATATTGCCATAAACCTCTTTTTTAGGAGGCAAAATTACTTTTTTATCATTCACATTTACTGGTCCGCCAGGAATCATTTTCATCGCCTGACGGATTATCTTGATGGATTCGAAAATCTCCTCGAAACGCACCATCATCCTGTCATAGATGTCACCCTTTGTGCCCATGGGGACATTAAAATCGAATGCTTCATAGTTGTAATACGGTGAATCCTTTCGCAGGTCAAAGGGGACACCGCTGGCACGCAGGCAAGGCCCGGTAAATCCATAATCCAGAGCAATGTCCCCGGGAAGAACACAACAGTTCTGAGTTCGCTCGTGAACAATACGATTCTGCAGGATAAGCGCCAGACTGTCTGAAACGCCTTTCTCAATACCCTTCAGCTGAGCTTCCATGTCACCTTCCCAGCCTTCATAGAAATCACGGTACATTCCACCGATGCGCGTAAATGAGCTGGTCAGTCTGGCACCGGTAAGCCTGCTTATAAAATCGTAGGAGGCTTCCTTCTCATTATAGAGATACCAGTAGTTGGTCAACCCACCCATATCGACAAGGTTGGCGGCAATACAGACAAGATGATCCTGAACACGGAAGAATTCGGAAAGAACCACCCGCATAAACTGGGCACGTTCGGTGATTTCAACACCGAGCCATGACTCCACCGCTTTAACGTAGGCAATGTTATTAAGCAGCGCTGAACAATAGTTAAGCCTGTCTGTAAGAGGAATGACCTGATTGTAGGTCCGCTGTTCGGCTGTTTTTTCAAAACCTCGATGGAGATAGCCAATTTCATTTACATTTGCAAGAATGGTTTCACCATCAAGGGCGGTGAGAATACGGATGGCGCCATGCGTTGCCGGATGAGAAGGACCGATATTGAGAAACATCACTTCGGTATTGATATCCTTCATGGTGCTTTCATCTACACCATTTTTCTGAAGACGAGCTCGTATAGCCTCCTCCATGCTGTCGGATTCAAGACAGACCTGGCGATGGGTTATATCATAATCCTTACGTAACGGATGGCCTTGAAACTGCCAATGATTAAGAATTCTACGCAGATCAGGATGTCCCTTGAATTTGATACCATACTGATCATAAACCTCTCGTTCTCCCCAGTTCGCCGCCTGCCAGATGTCCGCAGCACTCTGCACCCCCGAATCGGGATCTGCAACATAGGCCTTCACCTGAAGCAACCAGTCTTTCTTCCAATTGCGCAGGGTATAGACCACTGCAAACCGTTCGTTGTTATGATCTGGGAATTGGAGATAATCAATTGCCGTTACATCCAGGAGAAGAGTGAAAGCAAGATCGGGATATTTCTTCAACTTCGAGAGTGTCCCATGCAGCTTCTCTTGGGGAACTTCAAGTACCAGTGTGTTAAGCACCTCGGCAAAATCCGCATATGGGAAAGCGGTTTTCAGTTTTTCGATCGCCGTCGCATCCATAATCAGTCTAGAATCCCTTTAAAGTCTTTATGACGGTCAGTAAGCAAACTTTCGCCTTTTATTTGATCCTGAATTTTCATTAACGCATCCAGAACCGCTTCTGGCCGGGGCGGGCACCCTGAGATATATGCATCCACGGGAATAATCGTGTCGATTCCCTGAACGGTGCAGTAATTATCATAAATTCCACCGGAGCTGGCACATGCACCCATGGCTACAACCCACTTGGGTTCAGGCATCTGGTCATAAATTCTTTTCAGTATTGGGGCCTGCTTATAACTGATGGTTCCACAGACCAGCAGCAGATCAGCCTGTCTAGGTGAAAAGCGGACAACTTCTGCTCCCCATCTTGAGATATCATGCTGCGACGCTGCGGCACTCATGAATTCGATGGCGCAACAGGCTGTACCAAAAATAAACGGCCAGAGCGAATACTGACGTCCCCAATTCACCACTTCATCGAGTTTGGTGGTGATAATATTGTCACCGAGTTTTGCTTCCAATCCTAACGCCAATTGAGCACCCCTTTCTTGAGAATATAGATAAGTCCGGTGAGCAGCAGCAGCATAAACACTACCATTTCAGTAAACCCGAACCAGCCTAGTTCACGAACACCGACGGCCCATGGATACATGAACACAGCCTCAATATCAAAGATGAGGAAAAGTATCGCCACCAGGTAGAATTTGACGCTGAATTTCTGGTCAGCCGGCCCAATGACATTCTTGATGCCACTTTCATAGGCTTCATTCTTGGCTTTACCTCCAGATCGAGGACCGAGAACACCGGTGACAACCATAAGAAGAGGAACGAAAATTGCGATAGCAATGAGAGCGATCGCTGAAAATACAAGTTCGTTTGACATATTCTGCACCTTTTGCACTATCCTTACACACCAATCAACATCAGCATGGTTCACAAAAAAACAGCAAATGAACGACCATTCATTACCAAGCATCCACAACCACTGTCAAGTTGTTTTTCCTTTTTAAACAGGCACTTAAACAACGCTAGCTAACAAGAAAAGTTGCCCAAAACGCTCAAGCACGATGTGCAACTGTGACATTACCACGTCAACCAATTGGTCGTACCACATGTACCTAGCAACAAACACTCCTCCAATGGGTCTTCACGCCAGGCGATGAACGAACCAGCATCACGTTCATTCTCAGCGATCAACGACAAGACTAAACTGGACAGACAAAAAACCAACCAAAAAGAACACTAGCATTATTCAGCCCACGCTGCACAAAATATTTGTGCAGTCCAGCAACGCTGTTCAGCATTTACGACACTGTGGCATAATGACCCCTCTAGGAAGGTGCATATTTTCTCAACTATTTTAAAAGCATAATAAAATCTTTTGACATATTCATTCTACTGAACGTCTTGTTCAGCAACAATGATATCAGCTCTTTCTCGCTTCTACAGCTGATTTATCGCGGACAACCATTTGAAAACTATGTCATTGAACTTTAGAATAATCGGCTGAGATTACAGAAACCCTTGGCTGATCTTAACGAACCTGTAGAAAACATCACCCCTACCACGAAGCCATTTGGTCTGCGTACTCAACTCAACCTGCGATTGTTCTGAGTGTATTTTCACACTCTACGGGAAAGGTATACAGTTCTTCTTATATACTATTGGTGAGTGAGCTCGGGGAAGGGTATTCCCAGCTCTCAGGGGTCAAAATGCTATATTGCCAAAGGACTTTGAAACAAGGTAGAAAACAGGCACAGAGAAAACTGAAGTTACAGAAGGAAACAGCGTTTCTTGACAAAGAAAATATTCTTCATACTCTCCGCAGTAAAAGAAATCTTGGTGAAGCTGCTGGTGCAGACAAGACCATTCGCGCCGTCATCCAAAACAGGGAAGATCTCATTGAGATAATTATCAGGCCGCAACCATTGGATGTCGCCAAAGGGCAGAGCGACAAAAGCCCCCCTTCAACTGGTAGACTACTGATCAAATGATCAAGGCGCTAAGCGTTCAATTGTCCAATCATCACCGGAAGGTAAATAATGAAAACGGTCATGCAGTCGATTTTTTCTTCCCTGCCAGAATTCATATTCTTCAGGGACAACTTTATAGCCTCCCCAGAAAGACGGTAATGGAACTTTCCCCTCTCCAATTTTCTTTTTCATCTCGGCAAACTTCTGCAAAAGAATCTGCCGAGAGGAAAGTGAGTGACTCTGACTTGAAACCCAGGCAGCAACCTGGCTATCCTTGGGGCGTGACATAAAGTATTTTGCCGACTCCGCCGCAGATATTTTCTTAGCACTCCCTGTTATCATTATCTGTCGCTCAAGCTCCAACCATACGAAAAGCAGGCTTACCTTTGGATTATTCGAAATCTCCAGAGCTTTTCTGCTTTCATAATTTGTAAAAAACACATAACCGCTGTTATCATAATATTTTAGCAATACAGTGCGCTGGCTGGGCTTACCTGTTGGATCAACAGTTGCCAATATCATAGCTGTCGGATCAACGATATCCATTTTGCGAGCCTGATCAAACCAAACTGTAAACTGCTCTACCGGGTCTGCGGCAAGGTTCTCTCGCTGAAGCCCACCCTTAAGGTACTCACGACGAAAATTACTAATATCCAATGTACTCCCCTTCCTTCCGATGTCTCGTTATAGCTTTACGCTATATTATTATTCTTTCATCAAGTGAATCCATTCAAGTAGCCTTTTACCATAGTAGCCATTGAGCCCGGACCGGAATCGAGACCCGCAATTTGAATGTCCAATCACATAAACAATTACCATATTTTAAACAAGATATATGGTAAAGCAGTTGACACTATAAGGTAATATATTATGGAGGCAAGAACTTTAAGGGGAACGTAGAAAATGATCAAGCTTTGGAGCGAGGCAAACCGACGGTAAAGGTTGTTCCCTTTCCTGGAGTGGATTTGACCTCAATTGACCCATTATGGTTTTCCTTGATAATAAAATAAGATACAGATAACCCAAGGCCTGTCCCCACCCCTACTTCCTTAGTGGAATAAAAAGGCTCAAATATTCGTCTTGCAGTATCTTCGTCCATACCAACGCCGTTATCATTAAATTCGACATACAGGTTTTGACTGTCTTGGTAGATGCGTAGAATAATCTTTGGAGGCTCGGAGCTGGAAATAATACTCTGATCCTGTTTTTCATCAATAATCATTGCCTGAGCCGCATTTTTTAAAATATTAAGAAAAACCTGCTGTATCGCACCGGCGTCACAACGAATCTGGTCAACGGAAGGATCATACTGGCGGATAATTTCGATGTTTCTAAAATCAAACTTCTTTTTCAGGTCATAGTCGTTCGCAGCAAGGTCCAATGTTGTATCAAGTAAAATGTTAATGTCGCACAACATAAATTCCGAACTGCTTTTTCGGCTAAAAGAAAGCATATTGGTAATTATCCGTGCCGCCCGTCCACCTGAGTCGAGTATCGAAGTCAGCATTTTATCAATCTCCCGACTCCGCTGGTAGCAATCAATCTGTCCCATGGTCACACCGCATTGTGCTGCAGCTTTCTTATTTTTATCGAGGTTGGGTAAAAGGCGGTTCTGGATAACCTGAGCGCTTTGCATCATGCCGGCAAGAGGGTTGTTTATTTCATGGGCCATACCGGCAGCAAGCCCACCAACCGACATCATTTTTTCCGTTTGTACCATCACTTCATCTATTTTTACCCGTTCGGTGACATCATCAAGCCGGATGACAGCACCTTTACTGCCATCTGCCATCAGTGGATAAATAGATATATCAACAATACGCAGTTCTCCGGCCAGCTGCATCGGAATCCGTTGAGCATTACGGGAAATATTGTTTGCAAGAGCATCCTCGACCATCTCTGCCTTATCGAGCATAGCAGAGAGAACTTCAGAAAAAACTTTATCTTTTGCGGCGGCCTTGTCCACTCCGGTCTTCCTTTCTGCTTCCAGATTCCATTGGGTCACTCGCAGATCTTTATCAACAGTAAAGAGAAGAGAGGGCATTGAGTCGATGATATTACTAAGAGAAGTACGCAGGTTGCTGAGTTCAGCCTCAGAGCGCTTGCGCTCCCATATTTCTGTGTTGAGTTCGGCAATATATTCTCTTATTCCATCGCGCATGTCGGCAAAGCTTTTCGCCAGACTGCCGATCTCGTCTCTCCTTGATGTATCCAACTCCACATTGAAATCACCCATGGCGACTTTTTTGCAATTTTTACTGAGATGAAGTATGGGCTTGGAAATAAGAGTGTTTATAAAGAAAATCATCACAGCCAGGACCAGTAAAAGCAAGACAACCAGACGAGCAACAAGCCAGGTAATTTTTTCAACAAGCTCTTCCTGACTGAAAACATCCGTCACCACAACATGAACACGGCCAAGTTCTTCATCGTTAAATTTTATAGGCAGATCTATTGAGTGTGCGGTCGACAGGGTTTCTATTTCAGTGAGATCGGTGATATCCCAATTGTCATCACGTCCTTTGGCAACAAAATAATTATTGGCGAAATTGTCCCTTACCAGCACTGCTTTGATATTTCTATCCTGCATTTCTGTAAAAACAATGTTCTCAACGACACCTTTATCAACATTCCAAACAGGCAGGACCAGTGATCGGCTTAATCTCAACCCCGTCCGAACAAGATCGCTTTCAATATCCTGAATTATCTGCAGGCGTGTTTGATGAATTTCAACAATTCCAAGAAGTAGAATACAACAGCCAACTGCAATTCCAATTCTTAAAATTATTTTAGCTGACAGAGAAGATTGCATTTCTTCTTTCCGAAATCTGGTCTACCAAAAACCACTGAAAAATGTTAAGAGGTACGCCCTTACTAAAATGTCTTATTCATCTAATGCACTTCTCACCGCTTCGGCAAGCCCACTCATACTGAGTGGTTTCATGAGAAAAGTACGAATACCTATCTCTTCAAGCACGTTGGCATTGATGGTTGAAGAATATCCCGAATAAAGAATCACCCGGAAATCGGGCTGTATACTTAAGACTTCTTTCGCTAACTCCATACCAGAAAGATACGGCATGGTCTGGTCTGTGATCAACAAATCATAATAGCCCGGAATTGCTTTAAAAACCTTCAGAGCTTCCCTGCTATCTGCTAAAACTTCGACTTCATACCCCAGTTTTTGAAGCATTTCACCAGCCATTTCAGCAAGCATGGATTCGTCATCAACAAAAAGGATGCGCTCGTTTCCACCTTTCATTGCAGTAAACGGTATTTCATTGGTGATAAACGTATCACTGCCGAAAGAAGGGAAAAAAAGTTGGAATGTACTACCTAAGCCCGGCTGACTGATAACATCAATAACACCACCACTTGAACGCACAATTCCATGCACCATGGCAAGCCCAAGCCCAGTCCCTTCACCTTTTTCCTTGGTAGTGAAATATGGGTCGAAAATACGTTCTATGTTTTCCTTACTTATCCCGGAGCCTGTATCGGTAACAGATAGCACTACCCAATCTCTGCTTCTATTTTTCTGAGCCCCTTTTGGCAGTTCCCTGCGACCAACCCGGTCAAATGATACAGTGAGCACCCCTTCCTTGTTATCCATGGCATGAGCGGCATTTGTACAGAGGTTCATCAACACCTGGTATATTTTAGTGGGGTCAGTAGCAACTTTCCCCAACCCCGATGGAATATCCGATTTAATGGTAATAGAAGAAGGGATGGTGGCGCGAAGAAGTTTTAATGCCTCTTTCAGAACAGGAGCAATGTCGAAAACCTCTTCTTTAAATTCCTCCGTTCTGCTAAAAGCAAGAATCTGAGTCACCAAATCCTTGGCACGATCGCTTGCTTTTTTAACCTGCTCTAGATTTTTACGAATTATCGGATCGCAGTTTTCCGAGATAAGACTGAGATCCGTATAGCCAATTATGGCGGCCAAAATATTATTAAAATCATGTGCTATCCCACCAGCAAGCGTTCCTATTGCTTCCATTTTATGAGCTTGTCGCAACCGATCTTCACTGTTTTGCAAAGCAGAAGATACATTGGCAACCTGGAGTACTTCTCCTGCATAGGTGGCCAAGATATTACCAATATCGTGATCCTGCAGATCAAAAGGAGGCTGTTTTTTGGAGTGTAACGACAGGATAGCAATTATCTCTCCCTTTGCTCCTAAAATAGGGAAAACCAGCAGAGAGTTGTCTTTATATTTATCCCAACCGCTTGAGACAATTGAATTATCCTGATCAATGTCATGAAGAAAGAGGGGCGCGTTGCTTTCCATCACTCTTTGAAAAACAGAGCCTGGCTCCAGTGGAAAAGGCATGACAATGGAAGCGTGTTCACCGTCCAGGGTAGCGAGACGTTCAAGACCATCTGTACTCACCGCATAAATACTGCCACCCGTTGCCTCCATATGGGAGGCAAATTCTTGGAGCAGCAACTCAGCACTTTCATCAAGCTTGCCGCAGCCAAGCAGTTTTTTCGTACTTTCTACAACGCGTTTGAGCCGCGAATTGATTTCACTCAATTCCCGGGTTTTCTGGTTCACCTGCGCTTCGAGGTTGGACTGATTCCGCCTATTTATCTTAAGAAGATGCGCTCTCTCCAGGCATTTTTCAACAGCATAAAGAAGAATTGTCATATCTGCAATCGGCTTAAGGATATAATCCCAAGCCCCAAGACGCAGTGCTTCGACAACATCGCTGATTTCACCGGTGCCTGAAATGACCAGCACCGGCAGGTCCGGCATTTTTTTTTGTATATAGGAAAGCACGCCAAGACCATCTAATTCAGGCATACGAAGATCGACGAGGACGAGGTCCACATGGTGGTTTTTTAAAACATCAAGACCTAGCTGGCCATTTTGGGCCACCAAAACGGTATAATCATAATCTTCAAGATAGGCACAGATGGTATCCCGAACAACTTGCTCGTCATCAATTGTGAGTATCACAGGATTTTTGTTTATATTCATAAATACTTCACCATTGAATTCTGCCTACTATGCGGTCATCCCCTCTTTAAACGCTCTCTCTTTGTCTCCGGACTTATCCTCATCTTATCGGTAATATCCTGGTTTTCTTTATTTTTATTATAAAGAGCCTTTTGCAAAATAAGGATTCTTGTTCAAGATCAAGGCATGCGAAAAATTTTACCGCCAGCATATAGTTGATATTCCGAGCATAAAATTTTGAGCATAATGCCGAGTCTGAGCAGGTAAGCACAGACTCCGAAAAGACAATTTTGCAAGAGGCTCTAAAGTTATCGGGTGCTCTTGGGCATGTATATTCGCCCCCCTAAAAAAGGCATCTCCATCCTGTCAGGAGATAGCTTTCTCAACCGATTTCTTTCTGAAAGCCAACGATATCATACCATTTTCATGAAGAACAGTGTATTCTTAAAATAAACTCTCCTCATAACCGTCCTTAAAATACCTCAAAACTCATGCTCATTCTCTATCCTCCTGTCGCCAAGCCATCGGAACCGCCGGCGGGTGTAGCATTACTGGCAGGGACTCTGCAGGCCCACCAACAACCATGCACAGTCGTAGATTTGAACATCGAGGGACTGCTTTATTTGCTTGCCAAAGTCACAAAGGGAACCGACACATGGTCAAAAAGAGCGTTTAAAAATCTGGACACAAATATCCTCAATATACGCTCACAAACTCTCTATACAAACTTAGCGAGATATCAGAAAACCGTCCTTGAATTAAACAGGCTTCTTGAAACATTTGGGACAGGCACGGCAATTGCGAGCCTTGCAAATTATCACGACGACTCTCTTTCTCCGTTGGAAAGCACTGACCTGCATCGCAGTGCCCAGCAGCCAGAGAAAAACCTGTTCTTCTCCTTTTTTCAACAGACAATTCCAGCATTAATTGAACACCACAACCCTCAATACCTTGGTTTGTCAATCAATTATTTGAGTCAGGCACTGACTGGATTTGCCCTTTTGGGTTTTATAAAAAAGATTGCTCCGCAGATTAAAATTATAGTTGGAGGAGGACTCATAACCTCATGGATGCGTAACCCTCTCTGGCAACACCCATTTAAGGATCTCATTGATTTCTGCATCGACGGCTGCGGGGAAAAACCGCTTCTTGATCTTTTGGGCATTCCCACAACAAAACCGGCAATCCCCCGCTACGACCAATTCCCAAGGAGTAAATACATGGCTCCAGGATTCATCCTGCCCTACAGTTGCTCCAGGGGTTGTTTCTGGAATAGATGCAGTTTTTGTCCCGAAAAGGCAGAAGGGAACCCCTTTACTGGTAAAACCTTTGAACGTGTACACCATGACATTTCTCTTTTGATCCGGCAGACCAGTCCCACTCTGCTTCATTTTCTTGACAACGCACTTCCACCTTCAATTTTAGGTAGATTCTCTCACGATATGCCAGGTGTCCCATGGTATGGTTTTGTCAGGGTTTCTCATCATTTTCTTGATGATGATTTTTGTCAAAATCTCAAAGATTCAGGTTGCGTAATGCTGAAGCTTGGCATTGAATCCGGTGACCAGGGGGTACTCGATCGCATGAGAAAAGGCATTGATATTGATACAGTCTCCAAAGTCCTTCAAAACCTCCATAAGGCTGGTATTGCTACTTATGTGTATCTGCTGTTTGGTACTCCGGAAGAAAGCTATGCAGAAGCACAAACAACTCTGGAATTCACAGCAAAACATCATCAATATATCTCCTTCCTCAATCTGGCGATTTTTAATATGCCGATAAACACGGGGATAAAAAGCTCGTTGCCGATAACTCAATTTAATGATGCTGACCTGTCACTGTACACTGATTTTAACCATCCACGTGGCTGGAGCAGAAAAAAGGTTCGGACCTTTCTCGACAGGGAATTCAAAAAAGAACCTCAGATCAAAAAAATACTCCAACGTGACCCGATTATTTTCACTTCGAATCACGCGCCTTTTTTTGACACAGTCTCTAAATAAATGTCGCAACGGCTTTTGGTCCATGGTCCGATTATTTTTTGTAACAATTAATTTGGGCTTCAGTTTTGATTTCCCAGGATATACAATGATAGAAGATCATTTCATTTATTTCCCTGGATTGATCTCCAAGAACAGAGTGTTGAACTCATCGTTTCCGATATTTTCACACTTATATCAGGCAACATTCTGTTTCTTTTTATTCTGCAAAGAAGCACAGCACATCAGTTTCACTCAACCAACTACAAATCAAGGAGGAGAAACATGTCTGAAAGTGTTTACAAAATCATCGAAATGGTCGGATCGAGCACTGTATCCTGGGAAGAAGCAGCACAAAATGCTGTTAAAGCAGCAGGGTTAAGCCTGCGCGATCTACGCATCGCCGAGGTGAAAACTCTGGATATGGTTATTGATGACGGCAAAGGCGCTATCTACCGAGCAAAGGTAAAATTATCCTTTAAGATTCTTTCTGATTAGTTTTATATTTGCCGGGCAATCATGCTCCCATTCTTAACGAAAATGACTGCCCGGTATTGTCAAACCACCTTAAAAATACACAAATCTATTGGCGGGCGCGCACCTTACACTCAATCAGCTCTTTATGACTGAGACGAAGAAGGTTTGCCAGTTTGTGAGCAAAATGATCTTCGTGTGACTCAAGATACCCATCAGTGTGGATAATACGCCATACGGATTCCATTGCCTCAAGTTTCTCTGCCTTACTGAAATTTGCATTCATATATCTGGTAAATTGAAAGATATCAACTGCTTCATCCCTCTCCTTGTAACTCACACTCACCAACTCCTCAATTTGATCTGGAGGGATTTTGCCCCTTTCTGTCAAAGTGGCGAGTATCCGCTGCTTCTCTTCCTTTGAACATTCACCGTCGGCATGAGCTGCCTCAAGGAGCAATACACAGAGAGCGATATCGGCATCTAGAGTTTTTCCAACATCTTTTGACCTAGTATTGTTTTTTTTACCTAAGATTTTTTTTACTATATCAAGCATAATTCTCCTTTATATATAGACGTTTTCCCCGCGATATAATCCAAAATTCGAAAGCAGCATAAACATAATGACCTGACAATCATCCGACAAAAATGAACCTAGACAAGCTCATGTACGCAGAAAAAATACCACGCTCATCCCCAGGCCAATAAAGGTGATCAGATATTTAAGAAAAAGGATGGGTATTTTTTTTGCTATGATCGCCCCACAATAACCACCCAAAGTTGCTGCGATCATCATCAGCAGTGCTTCTTTCCAGCGCACCAGTCCTGCCACGCTGAAAATTGTCACTGAAATAAGAGCAATCACGAAGCTGATACCATTTTTTAATCCATTCATCAAATGCAAGTCCTTCAAGCCCACAAAGAGCAGTGCTGCCAGAATGATTATGCCCAACCCGCCATTGAAGTAGCCTCCATAAACTGAAACCAGAAAGATAATAACCATTCCTGATTTTTCGCACACGGGCACCCCGTGTCTCAATCGGTCCAGGAGAGGCTGACCACAACCAAAAAGCAGGGTGGCAAAAATCAGAAGCCATGGAATGAGAACAGAAAAAAAATGATTGGAGGTTATCAATAAAAGCAAGGCACCGCAAAGTCCACCAATCAGTGAAACCAGAAAATACTGGATTAACGAAGAATGGTCAAACTGCCTTATCTCCTTGCGAAACCCGGTAACTGCGCCAAGATACCCTGGAAAAACTGCTACAGCACTCGTGGCATTAGCAGCAACTGGAGGAACTCCTGCAAAAACAAGAGCCGGAAAGGTCAAGAAACTGCCTCCACCAGCTATAGCATTAAGAATACCTCCAAAAAAGGCAGCTATGAATAGAATAATCCATTCACCCATCAACGATCCTCGCTGGTATAATCATGTGCTTTTCAATGGTTATGAAACTAATTGAGTGCAATCTGGACTTGCATGATCACAACCCTTCGAAAATCGTGTTGAATGCGTTAAAGATTTTCTCTTGGTTTGCTTTTTCAAATGATTTTTTCAAGGAAGAGAACACAGCAAGAACAATTGCCGTCTTTGGCTGAGGGGAGAGAAGTTGAACCTCCACTGTTTTAATATCGATAACCGCCTCCTCAAGCTGCTCATATTCCGATGTACCATGAGCCAATGCCAGCTGGACCATTGAGAGAATGTCCAGAACAACCTTTTGGTCACCATCGGTGAGTACAGGCTCTCCACTGAGTTTGTAGTTTTTTACCGATTTCTCTACAACCAAACCATGCTCTTGCAACACTTCAAAACCTGCGGGCGTAATACCAATTTCACCGGCAAGGGTCTTCAGTTCTACCAGTTCATTTATCATCAGTTCTTCCGCCAGGGCAGTAGCTTCAGCTTTATCCATGCCGATATTGGCACCGACACTGTGCATTGAGACTTGTGACATTTCCTGACTCTCTACTTGACGATAAAGTTCATAGAGAAAATTATTGACTCTCTCAGTATGTTCATCCATGTTTTCCCCTCAAATAAATCAACTAGTGTTTTCATTTACGCTTGTTAAAGCGTTCTCTGATTTTCTCGACCCGTTTTCTATTAACACCAAGATCCGAATACCCCAGTCGAGAGGCCGAACGGATATACACCACTTGTCTTTCTATCGGAAAATATATTTCAAGATCATCAACAAATCCAAAAATGTTGGAAGAACATTCCACCCAGAGATACCCCTCCCTCTCTTCCCGGATATTGAAGTTTTTCATCTCCCTGACAATCTGCGCCATTGTCGCAATTGCCTTCCCGCGTTCACCAGGATATTCAAAGGGTACAACGTAGTGCCTTGCTGGCCCTTTTGCTGTCGAAACACAATTTGGCGTATCCGGACAGGCCAAAAGGTTGCCGTTTTCCAACCCTCTTCTTTCGGGAGGCTTTCCAGCGCATCCACTTAATAATCCCATAATCATCAGTATTCCAATTATTGCTCGAAACATTCCCTGCCCCCCTATAACATATGGACAGTTCGATCCATTCCAATTGACTCGGCAACCACTTATTGAGATGCAGGTATGGGTTCGTCTTCAGCAGAGTTTCGCTCCCAGCGGAACCTCTTTATCTGGTACACACAGTGCCACTCTCCCTTCCGTATCATGAAAACCGGTGATAAGGCACTCTGACATCAGCGGACCAATTTGTTTTTTAGGAAAATTCACCACACCTATCACCAATCGACCCAGAAGTTCCTCGGTTGAGTATAATTCCGTAATCTGAGCACTTGATTTACGGACTCCTATTGTTTCACCAAAATCAACATGGAGAATATATGCCGGTTTTCTCGCCTCTTTAAATATTTCAGCTTTAACTACCTTTCCGACCCGTAATTCAACCTTTTCAAAATCCTGCCATTCAATAGTCTGCATCATTGTTCAATTCACTGGTTTTTTCGGATTGTAATAAAAAAACGTTCTTAACCAACATACATACTTATTCTATTTTTTTCCTAAGCAATAACCGGCCACTAATTGATGCTCCAATAATCACCAGCATTCCCAGCACAACCTGGCTCGATACTTTTTGACCATCAACCATGGCAACGAGCAGAACAGCTAAGGGCGGTGTAAGGTAACTTAAAAAACCAATAATCACCATATTCCCACCGGTAACAGCTCGATTCCAAAGAAAAAAGGAAAGCCCAAGCGGAATACACCCAAGATAGATAGCCGATAACAAGGATCTTAATGGCGGCACCGGATGAGGCATGGATATGAGATATAGAACCATTGAAAGAATTGCCGCATAGATGGTGAAGATTGTCATTGGTTCTTTCTTCACCTTTATATGGCCAAGAGCAATGGAGAAAGACGACCAGATGAGTCCGCATAAAAGCGCTAGAAGGTAACCTTTCATATAGTTCAGATTAAAAGACAAATCTTTATCAGCAGCAATCACCAGACCAGCCCCGAACATACCCACCGCAGCTATACAAATTATGCTCATCCTTATCTTTTTGAAGAGAAGGATTGATGAAAAAACCACGATCCAGAAGGACCATGTGGTGGTCAGAATGGCACCTTCTGCCAGAGGAGTGTAATTCAGTGCGGTATAGTAGGTGTAATGATATAAAAAAATACCGGACACTCCGACGAGTGAAGCCACCGGCCCCGGAACATATATGCTGAAGGAACGAGTGTACACCATATCCTGAATATAAAGATACAGGGCAGCACTGACAAAACTATAAAACATCAGCTCTTCGATGGTTAATCCCTGCAGCCCTGAGCCCGTGGCAACTGGCAAACTTGCCCAGCACAATATTGCCCCTATGGCGTATAAATAGTATTTCATGTTGTTCTCTTTTTGAAGATAACGCAGGTATCAATCCATAATTTCCACTGGGTTCTAACATTTACCTATGCTTTTTCCGACAGTCTTCCAAGATAGTCCGCAACCGTGTGTATCCCTTTATAGAACTGAGATATGCTGAACTTCTCATTCGGACCATGAACACCATCGTCTGGCAGGCCAAACCCCATGAGGACAACTGGCATCTGCAAAACCTCATCAAAAAGAGCGGCAATGGGAATGGAACCACCTTCCCGCATATATACAGGTCTTATTTTATAGGTAGCCTGAAGAGCTGCTACAGCATCCTGAACATACTTATTCTCCGGGGAGACAGAAACACCTGATCCTCCATGAAGATTGCGTATTTCAAACGTATAGCCCTTGGGCATCTTCTCTGCTATCACCTTTTCAAACTGCTGAAAGACCATATCCGGCAGCATATCGGCAGGAAGGCGGATACTTATTTTCGCCAATGCTTCAGCGGGAATAACGGTTTTGGCACCTTCTCCAACAAAACCACCTCGAATGCCGTGAACCTCAAGGGTTGGTCTTATACCGATACGTTTATGGGGAAGCATATGATTTTCGCCTACCAGCCTTTCTACGCCCATCTCCTCAAGAAGTCTTTTTTCGAAATCATCCTTATTTTCCTGCCAGAACAGTTTCTCCTCCTCAGATATTTCTAATGAAGAAACATAAATACCGGGAATATCAATCCTGCCGTCTTCACCTTTCAACCTCGAAATGAGGAGACATAGGGCATGAAGCGGATTTGGCGCAACACCACCATAGCTTCCCGAATGGAGATCGCTCATAGCGCCACGGACATATATCTCCGTATAAAGAATTCCACGCAGGCCAGTAATTATTGAAGGCTGGTCAATGGAATTCATATGAGTATCACATATAAGCGCTGCATCTGCCTTCAACCATTCTGCATTTTCGTTCACATACTTACCAACCGAGACACCTCCCGCTTCCTCTTCTCCTTCGAGAAGAACTTTGACGTTGAGCGGCGGATTTCCCTGCGCCTTGGCCCATGCTTCCAGGGCCGCGAGCACAATCATTACCTGGCCCTTATCATCACTTGCTCCCCGGGCATAAATATTTCCCTTATCAGTGTATGGTTCAAAGGGAGGTTTGTTCCATTCGGCTAGCGGGTCCACTGGCTGAACATCATAGTGTCCATACAGTAAAAGAGTGGGTCTGTTTTCATCAACTTGCCATTCACCATATACCAGGGGATGACCTTCACCTTCGATGAGTTCGGTAAGCGGAAAACCTATCTTCTCCAGCTTGCTTCTTACCCAAAGCGCTGCACTGCGGACATCATCGGCATGTTCTGACAAGGTGCTGATACTAGGTATCCTCAACCAGGTAAAAAGTTCTTCCAGATGTCTCTCTTTATTGTCTTCTATATATTTAGAAATGCTAAGATCCATAACTTGCCCCTTGGTTCATTTGCACGAAATCGTGTATTCATGGGAGATTGGCAATATGATATTTCGTTTCCATGTCTCACCATTGTTTTGCTGTCTTTTCCCGATAGAATTTTTACGAGAGAATCTGGCCGATTTCTCTTTTAAGAAATCAGTATCACCTGAAAACATACCATATGACTTCAAGGCAAGTACAGGGCTTACTTAAGTGTATGCTGGAGGAAAGAAACATGGACGATCAGGAAACAACAGAAAAATACAGAAAAATTACGCGCTATTACGCGAGAAAAAGCAGGATTTAGAGAAATTAAACATCCATGATAAAAGTGTACTTCCTGTTCATGAGAAGCATGTACCAACCGATACTGATCGGTACATGTCTTTCTGAACATCTCAAGAAACTTCTACAAGCTCAATATCGAAATTGAGATCTTCTCCTGCGAGAGGTGGGTTAGCATCCAACTTGATGTGGGTATCGGTGATTTCAACAACTGTCACCAGGACCAATTCTCCATTTGGACCACCCATTTGCAGCTTCTGCCCTACTTCTGGATTAATATCTGCCGGGATATGCTCTTTAGGTGCTGCAATAACGAGTTCTTCGTTTCTCGGACCATAGGCTTTATCAACCGGAATAGTAACATTTTTTTTCTCACCAACGCTCATTCCTGAAACTGCTTCTTCAAAGCCTACAATTACCTGGCCGCTACCAATTTTGAACTCCAGTGGCTCTCTTCCTTCTGAAGTGTCGAAGACGGATCCATTTTCAAGCGTTCCTTTATAATGTATTTTTACTGTATTGCCGTTTGCCGCTACTGTCATTAGAGTACCTCCAACCCTTATGGGTGTTTATTTTATGGCCTTAAAGCCATTATCGGCGATTAGTGGCCAACCTTAGCACAACTGAAATAGAATTGGTATGCTCAATTATTGTTTTTTTTTGCATCAGAACAAAGCTCGTTCAGTGTATTGACAAGCAACATTAACCGATGGAATATCCAGGATATCGATGAAAAAAATTATTGTTATAGGCGGTGGTGCTTCAGGAATGATGGCTGCCGGTCAGGCAGCACTTATGGGCAGTGATGTCCTGCTCCTTGAAAAAATGAAATCTCCTGGAAAAAAGCTTTCCATTAGCGGCAAGGGCAGATGCAATCTGACCAACGACTCAGACATTCATGAATTTATCGGTCATTTTAATCGTTCCGGCCGCTTTCTACACCAACCCTTTTCCCACTTTTTCGCTCCTCAGCTGATGGATTTTTTCGAGCAGCTAAATGTAAATCTCATTGTTGAAAGAGGCAAAAGAGTCTTTCCGGCAAGCGGAAAAAGTTCCGAAATTGTCAATGCTCTTGTCACCTGGCTCAATGATTGTGGTGTGAAAATCCGTTATTCGTCGACGGTAACCAAACTACTGACGAATAATGGCTCGATAAAGGGTGTTGTATGTGGAACTGAAGTCTTTGAATGTGATGCTGTTATTCTCTCAACAGGTGGGGCATCCTATCCCGGCACCGGGTCGACGGGAGACGGTTTTAACCTGGCAACCAGTGTTGGCCATTCTATCACACCACTTCGACCTGCATTAATCCCTGTCGTCGTTGCTGATTCTTCACTGTCTTCACTTGCTGGGCTGGATTTAAAAAATGTGGGCATGAGAATTTACATCAATGGAAAACGAAAAATAAATGATTTTGGTGAAATGGGCTTTACCCATTTTGGCATTGGCGGACCAGTGATCCTTACTCATAGTCTTTTCATCGTTGATAGTCTCAAAGCAGAAAAAAAGATTGAAATTTCGCTGGACCTAAAACCAGCTCTTGATGAAAGTAAATTGGACAGGAGACTGCTACGCGACTTTGAAAAAAGGCGTACCGAACAGATCTCCTCAGTTTTACGCGGTCTCCTTCCACACCAGTTGGTGGAAACAGCGCTTTCGTTTTGTGCAATTGACGGTAATACATTCGCTGGTGAGATAACCTCAGAAGAACGTAAGCGCTTGCTCAGCTGGCTTAAAGATTTCAGATTTTCCATTATTGGCCATCGGCCGCTGAGTGAGGCTATCATTACTGCCGGTGGTGTAAAGGTAAAAGAAATCAACCCAAACACAATGGAATCACACATTATGACAGGACTTTACATCACTGGTGAACTTCTTGACATCAACGGTGAAACCGGCGGATATAATCTCCAGGCAGCCTTTTCCACCGGTTGGCTGGCAGGCCGTTCCGCCGCAGCAGCCACCTCTTCTACCAGAAAAAAACAGCAATAACCGCTTTCCTTCTCTCTCCTGCCAAAAAGAGCTTTCGCAATTCGTCCATCTTTGGTAAATGTAGGCATAATTAATGTGCAAATGCACACCACTTTGTAGTATCGCGGATACATCGGCATGGCTGCACACTTATTAAGCGTAAAGGAAGGATGCTGATCATGGCAAAGAAAATAGTTATTATTGGCGCGGTGGCCCTTGGCCCTAAAGTAGCCTGTCGCCTCAAGCGCCTGGATCCCAAAGCAGAGATCACCCTTCTGGATAAGGACAATCTCATATCCTATGGCGGCTGTGGAATTCCTTACTATGTGGGTGGCGATATAAATGACCTGGAAGACTTGTATTCAACCAGTGCTCATGTCCTCCGGGATCAGGAATTTTTCGAAACCTGTAAAGGAATACAGGTCAGAACTGAGGTTGAAGCTCTGGCTATTGACCGGAAGAATTCGATGGTCTTAATAAAAGATTTGCGAACTGGCCTGAAGGAGCAATTACCCTATGACAAGCTGGTGCTTGCCACCGGCGCCACCCCAATACGTCCGCCATTTCCAGGCAGCAACCTGGACAATGTTTTTGTGCTGGCCAATCTCCATGAAGCCCAGAAATTAAAAACACTAATGAGTCAGGGCAAGGTAGGCAAAGCGGTGGTCATCGGTGGTGGTGCCATAGGTGTTGAATTATGCGAAGCAATGACTGATCTCTGGGGTATTGAAACCCACCTCATTGAGATGGAAGACCAGGTGCTTCCAACCCTTCTTGGCAAATGTATTGCAAGAGTTGTTAAAACACATCTTGAAGAAAAGGGTGTGACAGTCCTCGTTGATGAGAAGGTTGATCATATCAGCACTGATGAAAAAACAGGTATGCACCTGGTTACAACAACACAGACAACGATTGCAGCAGACATTGTCGTCCTGGCTACAGGTGTTCGCCCCAACACCAAGCTTGCGAAAGAAGCAGGTTTAGCTCTTGGTGCTTCCGGCGGCATTCTCGTTGACAGGCGAATGCGCTCCAGCGATCCCAATATTTACGCAGGTGGCGATTGTGTTGAGCTACGCAATCTCATTAGCGGCGAAAATATGCTCATGGCTCTGGGTTCTCTTGCCAACAGGCAGGGACGAATAATAGCAACAAACATTCACGGAGGTAACAGTCATTTCGACGGCACCGTTGGCACCTTCTGCATGAAAGTATTTGACATGGGTGTGGCAAAAGCGGGACTCACCTTCCGTCAGGCAAAAGAGACCGGATTTGACCCTGTTTATGCTGTCATTTCCCAGGCAGACCATGCTCATTTCTATCCCCACTCTGAACTCCTCTATATTACCCTGATAGCAGACAGAAAAAGCCGTAAAATTCTAGGAATTGAAGCTGCAGGTAAACATGGAGATGCTGTCAAAGCGCGGGTTGACACAGTGGCCGTTCTATTAAAACATGGTGTTTACGTGGATGATATCTGTAATATGGAAGCAGGATATGCTCCTCCTTACGCATCGGCTATGGATGCTATAAATAATGCCGGTAATACGCTGGATAATATTCTGGCAGGTCTAAATTCACCCATTGATGTGTACGACTTCATAACCCACTTTCGTCTTGAAACCCCTATAGTTCTCGATACAAGGGGAGAAAGGGAAGCGGCACCATTTATTAATAAGTATGGCTCGCAATGGCTCAATATTCCCCAAGAGCAGTTGCGCACGCGTCTGGAAGAGGTACCAAGAGATCAATTACTCTATTTAATCTGCGATACCGGTCCCAGATCCTATGAAGCGCAGGTGGTTCTGGCCGCTGCCGGCATAAACAACACGAAAAATATCCAGGGAGGCATGGCCATGATCAAAATGACGGATCCAAGTTTTATTTAGCACCCTACTTCTTTGATTTCTGAGCAAAAAAACAACAACTGAAAACTATATTTGAAATCATCAGGCTGTAGCTGTTAAAGGCGCCCTCTTCCATTTATAAAACAGAGCAGGTCTTCTCTCTACATATTCCACAAATCTATTTAAGTTCATTAACTTTTTTATTCTTGCAGGAAGATATTCTGAAATATACCCTACAGCTCAACTATCCTCATTCGCCTGAGGTTATGCCATTTCTATACTCATATAACCATCACCGTTTGCTTGTTATAAATGTGTGGGCATGTATATTAAAATCATCAAAACCCGGTTTTTTCATAAACAGTGTATCAATTTCTATCAACTTCCTAGTAATATATAGTTCAGCAGAATAGTAGAGTTAAACAAATTTACATACTACCGAAGAGGCCGTTGCAGGGACTGGCGAAAAAGCCGGGCTATGCCCTCAATATATTCTTTTTCCGACGAAAGGCGTTCACATGGATTGGTTCAAAAAAAATAGAGACTGGCTTCTAACACTTGCTGTTTTCAGTATCTTTGGTCTTCTGGGTCTGGTCTGGAGCCTGTTTTTTCGAGAAGATCCAACAGAAAATCATATAGAGGTTGTTAAGGAAAGAGTTGTCTTCACCATGCCTGCAACTCAACAAAAGAGCTCAGATGCCAACGAAGAAAACACTGCTGAAAAGCAGTCTTCAACTTTTTATCTTGAGCCTGGCCCAACAGAGCTTCTCGAAAAACTTGAAAGTTTGAATTATCAGGAACTAAGAGAAGAATCGGCAAAATTACCAGGTTTGAAGGTAATGTGGCCAGCATATTTTTTCTCAATCAGAAAAATAGAGCATGGCATAGCGGAAATGCTGCTCGATGTTTCTGAAGATGGCTTCGGCGCACTTATTCTCACCAGCATCGATACTGCCAAGTACCCGGAAACTCTTCATCTGCAACCTGGCAAAAAGATTTGGATAGCAGGTGAAATCACGGGTGTGGATCCATCGGGAACAGGTCAGTTTCTGATTTCAACAGAATATATCAAGTTTGACGACTACCAACCTCCTTCACGGCCACAATCTGTTGAAGAAATGCAGGAAAAAGCACAATAGCACCCGCCGGTTCATAATTCTCATTCTAAAGCGGTAGAACCTCATGTATTCATGATATACTTTGGATGTAAATGGAGGTTTGCGATTTTAGATACACTATTGTTTTCTTGTTTGTTATGACAGGATTTCAGGAGTAAGGTACTAAAAATGACGAAAGGCCCTGAAGAAGATTCTTCAGGGCCTTTTCTTTCTAGTTTTTTCGCGCAAACACTAATTATGTGCGTCTTCTGGACAACCTTTGGATAGAAATCTTAATACTATCCTGCATTCGAGTAATGGCCTCGGCAAGTTCGCCTATCTCGTCTCCGGATCGTAATCGAACCGGTTTCGTATCCAGGCGTCCCAGACTTATGGCATCGGCCCAGCCAGCCAGACGAGTAATTTTGTTAGTCAGTGAACGACCATAGAAAAGGAGAAGAAGGAAAATAAGAAGAAGTCCGCCACCCAGAATAATCATCAAAGTTATGCGAATTTGTTCTGCTACTCTGTTGCCGTCTTCTTCAATTTTTTGCAGCGGAGCAGTAATTTCATCCATAAAAATTGATGCAGAAACAGCAAAGGGAGTTCCTTCAATAGGAGTGATTACAGCAAATCTATCTCTGAGTGTCCCTTGAGCATCGGGCCATTTATACACTCCGCTGGCGACTTCCCCTGATTTTACTGCTGTGATAACATTCCAATACTTCTGAAAATTAGCACCCAGCCTTCCTGTCAAACCTTTCATGTTTTCACCGACCAACTTCGGATCGACATCTGCCCAGGTTATCCAAGCACCGTCATCCCCGGCGACTTCAAAAAGTGAGGTCGAACCGGTCAAACCAATTTTCTGCAAAACAACTTTTTTGAAATAAATGTCACGATTAAATTTTTCCTTACGAAGATCAGGATGACTGAAGAGATACTGACGGCTCTGCCTGGCAACGGTTTCGGAAATCTGAGTAATCAAACTCTCTGAAATATTTTTTACGACCTCTGTACTGGAGTCAATAGTCTGCTTCTGCAGATTTCTCATCCTGTTATCGGCAATAAAAACAACAGAAACCGAAATAATAAGAAGAGGAAGAATAGTAAAAATCAGGAATTTTGTTGTAAGCCCCATGCCCGGCAGCCTGCTTTTCATTTGACCTTCATCACGATCAGGCATCGCAGTGACTTGTGTTTCGCTCAGTTCAGTGGTTGTTTCGTCAGGTCGTATTGCGGTAACGATATTGCCGCATGCCTTACATGGGAAGGTGACCTTTTTCTTTTTTAATTTTTCTGGGGAAGTACCATACTTCTTCCCGCATTCTTCACATTTTACAACCAGATAGTTTCCTAAAACAGCCATAAATTATCTCCTTGGTTTCATACTGCCACATCTCTCATTTCATTATACATGTGGGAGTACCAATATCTTTTAATGTGCCACCCAATCCCCTATCTCCGGCACTGAATAATTTCTTCCTTTATTTTCCTTTTGCCTCGGGAGAAGAACCAATTTTGTTATACACCGTAGCTATACGTTGTATATCGGCTGGGATATCTATACCCAACATTTTTGCCCGCGCAAGATTTATACAAAGCTCACCGCGTTGTGGTTTATCCACCGGGAACTCACCCGGTTTTTGCCCCATCAACACATATGATGCCACCGTCGCAGCATAAAAGCCCTGTTGGTACCCAGAAATGGCCTCACTGCACATGAGTCCTCCTTCAACCGCCCAGGACCAGAATCCCATATCAGGAAGCTTGCTGTTGTTGATCGTCCAGTTCAACACCTCATCTCCACTAACCGGATTGCCCTGCTCATCTTTCAAAGTGTGGTAAACGATAACAAGCAGTGCATCGGCATAGTCCTGTACGCTACGAACATAATTCTTCCACTCACTGAATCTGCCAATCCTGCGACTTGAGACGATTTCAATACCATGCTCATTGGCCGTCTGCAGCACTCGCTTAACTACCGACTCGCCAGTAGTACCATCATCGCAGACAATGGCGATTTTCTTTACCCCTGGGACAAGTCGCTTTAACAATTTCACGGTCTGTTCGAACCGGGCACGCTCGATTGATCCAGTAATGTTTCCCCCCGGATTTTCATTACTATTAATGTAATTGTAGGACATTGGATCAGCATTTACGCCTAAAAACACAAAATTGATGCCTGAGTCCTTCATCTTGGCAACAACATATTTCTGCGCATTATCATCAGTGGCAATAACAACATGAGGCTGCCATGAATTAATCTTTTCAATTGCCTGCTTGGCTATTTCCTGTTTCCATTTTTCTGAAGATTTCCTTTTGGTGTCCATGTAAAAATATTCTATGGTAATATTTTTCTCTGGAGTAAACCTCTCTTCATTAAGGCCACTTAGGATGCCTTTATTGACATCTTTGAGCCAGACATAATCTGCATGATAACTATGCAAAACAAGAACCCTTTTTCTATCTTTCTCCGGCAGCGGCTTTTTGAGATTCTCCATGGCCTGCTGAGCATTACTTTGCTGCGGTTGTGCCTGAAGATCTTTACAAACTGTAAAGAAAAAAGTTACCACAAAGATTGCAATCCATATCCCCTTCAATCTGGCTAGCATATTACCTTACCCTTTTTCAATAAAATGACCTTATACGAGAAGAAACGCTGACCTTATTCTCTAATAACTCGAACCGACCAATTCGCACTTTCCTCCCCTCCTGAACCATATACAGCGATATCGCTTTTTATATGATTATTCTCTCTAGTCAAGAAAAATAACCCTTCACGACGCTATTAAGACATGTAAGCGGGAATCACATCTATCCAGGAAAAAGCACAAAACAACGCTCTCTACTCGGATTTATGATGTTGTCCTTCCCTTGAAAAGACTGTAAGTTACTCTGGATTTTATTCTTTCGACTCTGCTTATCGGATATGTATACAGAAATGTTTAATTATCTCCCCTTATCTACAGTCCGTAATGTATGTCTCTGACATTGAGGATACATCCAAAAAAAAAAAATTACAAATTTCGATAATCATTACTCATCCAATGCTGATAATACATCCATCACTGCACATCCCAGCAAGTGAATATTCAATAACACAGATTCGAGCCCAGGGAGCTGGTGGTCAGAACGTCAACAAAGTTTCTTCTGCTGTTCAACTTCGTTTCGACATACACCAATCCAGTCTGCCAGAACACCTCAAAACTCGCCTGCTTAACCTCCATGACAGCCGTTTGTCCAACGAAGGGATAATCATAATAAAAGCACAAAATCACAGGACATACGAGAGAAATAAAGAAGAAGCTTTACGTCGTCTGGCAGAGTTAATTCGTGGAGTCGCCAAGACAAGAAAGAAAAGGAAGCCGACACGGCCAGGCAAAAATGCCAGGAAAAAAAGAGTCGATCAGAAAACCAAACGAGGCAAGCTCAAAGAGTTACGTAAAAAGCTGCTATGATGTTTTTTACTCAGGAATAAGGATTGCTGTCATGCTGCACAACACATTTTGTCATATTCAAGGAATTGGAGAAAAAACCGAGCGGCGTCTTTGGCAAGCTGGCATTACCCATTGGAATAAATGGCGTGATCCTATAGGTGTTCCGTTATCAAAACGCTCCAGAATGGAGATACCCGAAATATTTGAGCACTCTCTCGATGCTCTGGAAAAGGGGGACCCGACTTTTTTCTCAAACAGGCTAGGTAGTGGAGACAGTTGGCGACTTTTTGGCCACTTCCGCTCAACAACCGCCTATATTGACATTGAAACAACCGGACTTGGTGATGATGCTGAAATTACCACTATTGCATTGTATGACGGCAATTCCATATTTTCATATGTAAACGGTAGAAACCTCCAGGATTTTTTGGAGGACGTTAAACGCTACAGTGTCCTGGTCAGTTATAATGGTAAAAGCTTTGATATACCCTTTATTGAAAAATATTTTAAAACCCGGTTGCCGCACGCACAAATTGATCTGCGTTTCGTCCTGGCGAAACTAGGAATAAAAGGAGGTTTAAAGGGATGTGAAAAGCAGTTGGGTATCAGCCGGGGTGCTCTTGATGGCGTAGACGGCTCTTTTGCTGTTATCCTCTGGCGCTTATTTGAACGCAATAATGACGAAAAAGCGCTAACAACACTGCTTGCCTATAATATTGAAGATACTGTCAATCTTGAACGGCTATTGGTGGAGTCGTGGAACAGAAATATTGAGAAGACGCCATTTATCTCCTACCTCCTTCCCTATCCTGAGCCACCGCGGCTGGATTTCCATCCTGATTACGATTGCGTTGAAAGAATACGAAAACAGTTTTTCAGAAACAGCTTATAGTTCTATCTCATATCGCTCCTGAGCAAAAAAAACTTCGGTATTACCATGCTGACCGGGTTGGCAGTAGGTCTTTATCATTTCATCTATCTGATCATCAGTCCTGTCAGGATCGTGATGAAAGAGCGCCAGCCTTTTTACTCCGCCGCGCTTTGCTGCATCAATTGCATACTCAATGGGACTATGCCCCCAACCTACACGACCAGCAGAAAATTCTTCTTCGGTATACTGGGCATCGTAGACCAACAGGTCAGCTCCTTCAAAAAACTTCTCAAGAAGCATGTTCTGTTCCCTGGCAGCTTCCTCTCCTTCAGCAGCCATTGCTTCATCGTAATCAGGATGATCCGGGTCAGTTATAAAGAGATTGCGGAACGGTTCGGTATCATAGCATGTACAGAATACCTTACCCTCAAATTCGAAACGAAATCCCAACGCCGTTATTGGATGATTGAGGAATTTGGTAATTACCTTGAGACCATCCCCCAAATCCAGCCCAGGATTTTCATTTAAACGAATATATTCGATATTGGAGCTCAGCTCTCCAAAATTTACCGGGAAATAGCGGTATTTCATTTGTCCGCCAACAACCTCCTCAAGGGGGTCCTCTTCAAAGGTAACTGGTCCATAAACGTTGAGTTTTGAGCCTGGAATGTAAATCGGCACGAAATATGGGAAACCCATAATATGGTCCCAGTGGGTGTGGGAGAGAAAGATATCTGCAGAGATAGGGCCGTTTGGCAAATCATTTTTCATCAACGAATTACCAAGCTCCCGTATACCTGAGCCGGCATCGATGATGATGATTCGCCCTTTTTTGCCTACACGCAATTCAATACAGGCTCCATTACCGCCGTATTTTTGTGTAGTCGGACCAGGACAGGGAATAGATCCACGAACGCCCCAAAATTTTACTTTCATCATGTTTTCTCTCACACTTGTAGGAAAATTTGCGCTTTCTCGATTTCTCTTTCGACGTCAACACGTGCTCCGGAATAGTCATCCCAGTCCATACCGCTTGCCTCAAGGAGTGTTTCGACATCCTCCTCGGGTGGAAAAATGTCTCCGGCATAACCTATGTCAAAGATATTGATATAAATATTGGCAAGTGCCACGATGGCTGTCTGGCGCCGATAATTCTCATCAACTTCTTGAATGTGATGGTGTCCGGCTATACATTCTTTAATGCTGGGATTGAGTTTCCATTTATCAGCAATCATCAAGCCCACTTCCTGGTGATCGATCCCCATCAGCTCCCGTTCTACCTGGACAAGAGACGCCTGTTCCTTCTTCGCTACAGTGAGAACTTCCGAATATTCATCGCCGAAAGGGACCTTGCCAAGATCATGGAGCAATCCGGCGACAAAATATTCCTCGCGCTCCATAATTGGTACATCTCCCGCGATCGCCAAAAGCTTGGCGCATGCTCCCACTCCAATGGAGTGCGCCCAAAATTTAGAGGTTGGCAGGACTTTCGATTTTTTTGCACTGGAAGCAGTCTTTATAACCGCAGTACTCAGAGCCATATTTTTTACCGTATTCATACCAAGCATGGTTATGGCGCGAGTAAGCGAGGTAACTTTGGCAACGAGAGAATAGTAGGCGGAATTAATCAGTTTAAGAACTTGTCCGGTCAACACTGGATCAAGCGAGATAACTCTGTTGAGTTCATTGGGAGAGGCATCCGTTCTGCTACAGATTTCCAGAACCTTGCCAACCGTCGTGGAAAGACTCGGCATTCTTTGGATGAATTTTTCTATGTCTTTCCTTTGTTTATCCTTATCAAATTGCATTATCAATACCCTGAAATGATATTACAGCGAGTGCGAAAACACGTGTACAACTGCATCATTGTAGCTGATGAACAGAACAAGGTCAAGGTCGAGAGAATAATACTTAACAAAGAAATACCAACTACTTATCTTTCGATAATGAACGATTAAAAGCCACGGCATCACTATATTTTATTCCGCTGCCGCCAAAGATATCGAGTGCACTGCCAACGGTTGCATCAAGAAAACCCCGGCCAAGATCATTTATGAGATGTAAATCATCAAGATCTCTAACTCCGCCAGCATAAGTTGTTGGCAGACCACTGAAGCGTCCCAGCAACTCTACCAGCTCTTCTTCGATTCCAGCACATTTCCCCTCAACATCAGCAGCATGGATGAGAAATTCATCACAACTCTCCGCAAGAAGATCGAGATTCTCCGCCGTGATGACAACTTCAGTGAATTTCTGCCATCTATCAGTGACGATATAATACTTACCATCACGTTTTCGGCAACTCAAATCAAGGACAAGTCTGCTACGCCCTACTTTCTCAACAAGTTTGCCAAGATATGAAAAATCAACCTGACCATCTTTAAACACGCAGGAAGTAACAATGACATGAGAGGCTCCCCACTCAAGCCAGTCACAAGCATTGTCAAGATTGATGGCACCACCTATCTGCATGCCGCCTGGCCACACCTGAAGAGCCTCCTTTGCCGCCTCATCATTTCCTGCTCCCAATTTAATCACATGACCACCGGTCAGGTTATCACGGCGATACCTTTCGGCAAAATGGCCTGAAGAGACATCTGCAACAAAATTCGTCTGTAGTTGTGTGGAATCACCATCGTGCAGCGTTGAACCGACAATCTGTTTCACTTTACCATTATGCAGATCTATGCATGGTCTGAACTTCATTATAATCCTTTTCCAGAATTCTTGAGTCTATTCCAGCAATATTACTAAGAAAATCGCTGAATAGGACAAATAGTCCTCAACGATGAATCATCGTCCGTCAAGCAGAGAGGCACTTCTTATCATACTGAGATGTTATAAAACAACAAATAAAAAAGGCGAAGGGAAAACTCCCTTCGCCTTGCATAAGCGATACTACTTCAATTCAGCTCAAAAAAACTCGTGTTAAATTTTGCTAATCAGCATGGTTGAAGGATCGAAGGCAAGCTTTGCACTGGCATCAATTTCGCAGGCAGTGCATTTAATGATGTCCAGCTTAATGGCCTCTGCTTCGGGATTGATAAACAGGACGGAGGAGAACATATCGTCCATCTCATGGCAGGGTGCGGGAATACCATTCGCACTCACCCGTTTATCTTCACGGTGGCTGACTGCTGAGAACCAAATAGCACCCAGTCCTCTCTTCTCCATGAGTTCTGCAAAGCTCTGCAACGAGGCAAGGTCACCATTGCCAAAATCATAACCATCGACAATGAGACAGTCAGGTCTGTAAACATCTTGTTTCACCAGATCATCAAGACGCTCTTCCAGCTTGGCGATACTAAAGGAACTTTCTTTGAAAGTCATGATCATCCTGTTACGCATCACTTCCGGTTCAATTTCCTTGCGTTCACTATCCTGCATTTCGGCAGCAGTAAGGGCAAAGATATCATCATACCAACTGCGTGCCTTATCAACAGATTCTCCAATCGAAAGATGCAGAACCTTATCTCCACGTAACATAAAATCCAGGGCGATCTGCACAAGAATTGCGGTCTTTCCCAAACCGGCTCTGGCCATAACAAGCCCCATCCCCTGGTTTCTGTCCTTCGCCTTTTCACCCAGGCCAAGAGCCCGAAGTGGATTGTTGACTATTAAGTCCTCTTTTGTCATGGCACTACCTCTTTTCTATTCCTTATATGGCTTATACCTTCTACCGTTGATTCCAACCCCGGTTTCCATCGGTAAAATATGTTTATTTGTCCTTGAAGTTTCTATCTACATTTTACAAGTCGTTAAAACCAGAAACTTACCTGAACGCATTTCTAATAATACTCTGCAGAGTTACCGATCAAATCGGTACTGCATCTTCTCAGTCTGTGGAATTATTGTTTCTTTTCTTCCTGATATTTTTTCACCAGCTCTTCGCTGACACTCTTTGGTACCTGCTTAAAGGTGGCAAACTCCATGGTAAATTCTGCCTTTCCCTGAGTCAGAGAACGAAGAGTTGTACTGTAGCCAAACATCTCTGAGAGCGGCACTTCAGCCTCAATGACGGTATAATTCCCTTCTTCCATGGTACCTATAATCATACCACGTCGCTGATTCAGCGAGCCCATTATCGCCCCCTGAAACTCAGCAGGACCTTCTGCGGCGACCTTCATGATCGGTTCCATAATAACCGGTTTAGCCTTGAGATATCCTTCCTTGAAACCTCCTATGGCAGCAAGCTGGAAAGCTACATCAGATGAGTCAACGGCATGGGCAGCACCATCGTTTATTGTACACCGAATTCCGGTAATGGGTGCGCCACAGAGGGAACCTTTTTCCAGACTTTTCTGAAAACCTTTGTCACAGGAGCCTATAAATTCACGAGGGATAACACCTCCAACGATCTGATCGACAAACTCGTACTCGCCCTCTTCGGTGGGTTCGAGGAATCCTGCCACACGACCATATTGTCCAGAACCACCTGTCTGCTTTTTATGGGTATAATTAAAATCGGCACGTTGAGTAATGGTTTCGCGGTAGGCTACCTGGGGTGCACCGACCTCGACTTCAGCGTTATATTCACGCTTCATTCGCTCAATATAGACATCAAGATGCAGCTCACCCATGCCGGAAACAATCGTTTCATTGGTTTCGTGGTCAACATAGGTCCTGAAGGTAGGGTCTTCTTTCGTGAATCGATTGAGCGCTTTTGACATATTAACCTGCGCCTTGTTATCAGCAGGAACAATGGCAAGAGAAATAACCGGCTCGGGAATATGCATAGAAGTCATTGAACAGGAAATTGCGTCCGAGGTAAAAGTGTCACCAGAAGCACAGTCAACTCCAAAAAGAGCAACCATATCACCTGCCGTGCAGCTGTCAATTTCTTCCATCTCATCAGAATGCATACGGACGAGCCGACCGATTTTCACTTTTTTGCCGGTACGACTGTTAAATACCGTGTCACCCTTATTCAGTGTTCCCTGATAGGTACGAACGTATGTCAGCTGACCATAGCGGCCATCCTCAAGTTTGAAAGCCAACATAATAAGCGGATCATCAGGGTCGTTGGTTACTTCGAACTCAGCTTCTTCATTTTTCAAATCCAGGGCGATGTTAACTACGTCAGTTGGGCATGGCATGTACAACTGGACTGCATCAAGAAGCGACTGAACACCTTTGTTTTTATAAGCTGATCCCATAAAAACGGGGGTAAACTCCAGAGCAAGAGTACCTTTGCGAATAGCTTCGTAGATCAGCTCAACAGGAATATCACCTTCCTCAAGTACCGCTTCCATCAATTCTTCTGAGTACATGGAAACTTCCTCAAGTAATGCGCTATGCCTCTCAGCAGCCTCTTCTGCCATATCCGCAGGAATCTCATCTTCACGAATTATCTCGCCATGTTCACCCTCGTAATAGATGGCTTTCATCGTTACCAAATCGACCATTCCTTTCAGATCACTTTCCAATCCGATCGGCATTTGCAGCATATGGGCATTGAGGTCTAATTTATCACGAAGCTGCTTTGTCACTTTCTCGGGGTTTGCGCCAGTTCTGTCACATTTATTTACAAAGGCGAGTCGGGGAACATTATATCGTGACATCTGCCTGTTGACGGTAATGGACTGTGATTGCACCCCACCTACAGAGCAGAGAACAAGAATTGCACCATCAAGAACGCGGAGTGCCCTTTCTACTTCGACGGTGAAATCAACATGGCCTGGGGTATCAATAATATTAATATCGATATCTTTCCAGGGACAGAACGTAGCGGCGGACTGGATGGTAATGCCTCGCTCTTTCTCCAGTTCCATGGAGTCCATTTTCGCGCCAACTCCATCTTTACCGCGTACTTCATGTATCGCATGTATTCTATTTGTATAGAAAAGTATACGTTCGGTCAGGGTGGTTTTCCCTGAGTCGATATGAGCACTGATTCCTATGTTTCGAACTTTTGTTAAATCTTTCTTCATGGCTGTTGCCCTCTACCAGTATCTACCGACCGGATTCCTCCGGTTCCCATTAACGTTATGTGGGAAAATAAAAAAATAAGGAGTCACAGCTATCTGCAACTCCTTATATGACATATTCAGGATGTAATCGTCAGACAGTTTTAGATCCCTAAAAAAGGGTCCACCTTTCCGCGATCGGAAAACTATAACACCAGAAAAACAACAAGTAAAGTTTTTTATCGGCACACACCCTACTTTTTTACAATGTCTAAAGAAAGCCCCTCTCTCCTCTCGAAACCAAGGAACTACTTAGAATCAAAAGTTACCGATAAACTATTTTATATGTTATGTTTTTACTCAATCATAAACTGTATATATTAGTATGCCATAAGGATAATGTTAGTTTTCTAACTGAAAGCGAAAGAACACTAGCCTCCATTTTGACAACTCATTCTACACCAAGGAATAATGATGCAACATAGATATATCGGCCAATCCGGTTTACGAGTCAGCCCTATCTGCCTTGGAACCATGACATTTGGCAACCACTCTTCAAAAAAAACCGCTTTTTCCCTGATGGATATGGCCTATGATCGGGGCGTGAACTTTTTTGACACAGCCGAAATTTACCCTGTTCCACCACAAGCTGAAACAGTAGGAATCACTGAGGAGATAGTAGGCGAGTGGCTACGCACCAAACCGCGCCAATCCATTATATTGGCAACAAAAGTCACAGGAGCTGCTTCCGGCTGGTTTGTTCCCCCGATACGACATGGGCTTACGGCCGTTGACGCTTTTCACATTGAAATGGCCGTGGAGGACAGTCTTCGACGACTGCAGACAGACTACATAGATCTTTATCAAATGCACTGGCCGGACCCTATTGTCCCTCGGGAAGAATCTATGAAAGCGTTTGATTCTCTTGTCACCAAGGGAAAGGTTCGTTACCTTGGGACATCTAATGACAGTTCCTACGGAACTACTAAATCTAACCTGATCAGCAAGTATGAGGGATATGCGCGTTTTGAGTCTATCCAGAACAATTTTTCCCTACTCAACAGACGCTTCCTCGATGAGATGGCAGAAATGTGCCAGAGCGAATCGATCTCGTTGCTGCCCTACTCCCCAATGGCCGGCGGAGTGCTAAGCGGCAAATATAACCGTGACAGCAGGGCAACCGGCCGGTTTATCTTATATGCGAAATCTAAAGAACCGCGAGTGCAGGCAATGGCCAACCGTTTTCTCAATGAAAAAACACTTACATCAACAAAAATGTATATGGAAATTGCCAGCTCCATCAATGTTGCCCCAGCAACACTGGCCATAGCCTGGAGTAAACAGTTCGATTTTGTCGCATCAACAATAGTCGGAGCTAATTCAAAAGAGCAGCTTGAAGAGTCTCTAGCCGCCATGGATTTGGAATTAAGTGAAGAGGTCCTTCAAGCGTGCGACAAGGTTCATGCAGAAATACTCTACCCCATGGGGTAACTGAGTGGTGGGCGTCAATAAGAAGCCTTACAAACCTATTTTTTTTTCAAGCTCAGCAATGTCCTGCAGCAGCTTTTCTCTCTCTGTTTCTGAAAGATTCTGCTGCTGCAATCTTTTCTGCAAAGCGGCAAGAATCATTTCTTCCCTATATTCGTTGCAGGTATAGATATATTGCTTCTGCTTTTTTTCCACGTTCATCACACCAGTCGATTGATTCCGCTATAAAAAAAGTAGCCAGAGAAAACAACAAGCAAAACTGCACAACAACTGATTAACCCACGATAACCCCGATCACTCATGAAACGCTTGCCTTTTACAACTCCAAAAGAAATGAATGTATACCAGCTGAGATCAGCAAATATGTGACCCAGAAAAAAACTGACGACGCCTAGTGTTCCCAATTTTGCCGCATAAACAATATATCCAAACCCGATACTTGCCCACCATAAAATAAAATATGGATTAAATGCACTCAAAAGGACACCTGCGGTAATCAGATTTCGTCTTTTCACGGAATCCTGTTCCACAACCAAACTCAACTGTGGGATACTGCGCAGCATGGAAAAAGCTATCCACAAAAGGGTCACTCCTCCCACAAGCGAAACAGCCACAAAGACATCATTACGTAATAGAAGCGGTCCAAAACCGGAGAGCAGAGCAATAACCACAGCAAGCTCAAGAACACCATGACCTAATATCATCATCGGGCCTGTAGACAAACCCCTTCGTGAGCTCTCAGAAATGGTCATGGTAAGAAGTGGTCCAGGCATAAGTGCACCTGAAAGTGCGATTACGAAGGAAGTCAAAAAAAGTGTAATAAATCCTGTGAGCATTAGCGCTGCATACTCCAATAATTGCTTAAAACAACTCGCTGTTTGAGGAGACGACGGTTATTTGGTACTGGCAGTTGGTTTAAATGTGATTATCTCTGTGAGGAGTATTCATCCAACAAAGAACACTAAAAATATTTTTCATACCAACTATTTTACGAGTTCAAAACATGACTACATCATACCAGCATCTCACTGAATATTTCCACAAAATTGCTCAAATTAATCATGCAACGACATTTCTACAATGGGATCAATTGGTGATGATGCCTCCCGGAGGCAATGCCGCACGCGCTGATGCTCTGGCGGAACTTGCCGCGATTCGCCATGAATTGCTAATCTCTTCCAGACTTAAAGATTTAATTGACGAAGCCTCAAATGACCTTGATGGAAGCGATAACAAAGAGCATACGCGTAGTATTCAGGAAATGGAACGATGCAGGCAGGATGCCGCCTGCCTGCCGTCAAGTCTCGTGAAAGCCAAGTCTCTTGCCGGATCAAAATGTGAGTATGGGTGGCGAAAGCAGAGGCAAGAAAATGATTGGAGCTCCTTCCTTATAAATTTCAAGGAGGTGGTCAATCTTGCCCGTCAGGAAGCAGAGGCCAGGTACACAGCATCTCCTCGAGACCTTGCCACACCTTACGATGCTCTATTAGAGCTCTATTGTACGGGCGATAGTAGCGCTCTAATAGATGAAGTATTTACCCAGCTTAAAGATGAGTTGCCTCAACTTATTGACACCATCACAGCCCGTCAAACCCGTCAATCCATCAGCTATATCGAGCCACTCCCCATTGACAACCAGAAGAACCTTAGCCATATACTCATGGAATATCTGGGTTTCGACTTCACCAAAGGTCGCCTTGATGTCTCATCTCATCCTTTTAGCACAGGAGACAGTGGAGACCAGAGAATCACCACACGTTTTCGGACCACTGATTTTCTAGAGTCCCTTTTAGCCACCGCCCATGAAACTGGTCATGCAAGCTATGAGGGTGGCTTACCTGAGAAATGGAATCATTTGCCCATTGGCTCTGCCCGCAATATGTGCATTCATGAAAGCCAAAGTCTCCTTTTTGAAAAGCAGCTCTTCCTCTCCAAGCCTTTCTTCTCATTTTTTGCCGATGCTATTTACCATTTCCTTCCTCAAACAAGGGCATATTCGATTGAACAATTGTGGGCATCATGTTGCAGAGTACAGCCCAGCCTGATCCGTGTTGAAGCTGACGAGGCCACCTATCCACTGCATATAGTTCTTCGCTTTGAAATAGAAAAAGCACTAATCAACGGTGAGGTCGAAGCTGAAGATGTTCCTGAAATATGGAACGAGAGAATGAAAAAATACCTTGGGTTGTCGACGGTCGGAGACTATAAAAATGGCTGTCTCCAGGACATTCATTGGACCGATGGCTCATTTGGCTACTTTCCCTCATACACAATGGGGGCACTCAACAGCGCTCAACTCTTTAGTACGATAAAAAGAAAGTATAGCAACTGGGAGGAAAGGCTTGCCAATGGAGATGTGTCCTTTATTCGCCGTTGGCTTGGGGAAAATATCTGGGCCAAGGCAAGCTCCATGGACTCGCAGGATATACTTCTACAGGCGACGGGAGAAGGTACCAATCCGATACATTTTTTAAGCCATCTCAAATCGCGCTACCTGGAAGACGTTTCACATTAAAATATGTTTTATGAATCCATTACTTTGAAAGGACATCAGAGAAAACATACTATTTTTGTACACGGAACAAGCTAACCTTGAAAGAGGATGCTGAACGTGGAAGGGGCAAATGAATGTTCTGATAGCCCGGTTTCAAAATGAGCCTGATTCGATTCTTCCTCAGCCGTATGCGTATCCACCATTCATTTCTCAATATCATTTTCCATCTTCCTTGCAATAGGATGAACCGGATTTACTGTATTTGAAAATGAAGCACTCGCTTTGTATCTCTTGTAAATACAAGTGCTATTGCCAAGGAGATGTTTACTGCTTCTCTTTTTTTACGCCACATTTGTATAAATCTTTTCATCATGGAGGTATGTCATGAAATATATACTGGCCTGCATCTGTTTGCTTCTCACTGCATCAATTTCCTATGCTGGAAAATCTGTTCATTACCAGATAGACAATCAAGACTATGAGGGTTACCTCGAAAATACCGCCCAGGATGCACCATTGGTATTACTGGTTCACGATTGGGATGGTCTGACAGATTACGAAAAAAAACGGGCAGCGATGATTGCTGAGCTGGGCTATAACGTCTTTGCTATAGATCTTTTTGGCACTGGAATCCGACCGACCAAGGTTGAGGATAGACGACAGCACACCGGAGAACTCTACAAAGACAGGGAGAAGATGAGACGTTTGCTTAGCGGTGGAATTGAGGCTGCACGTATCAACGGACTCCCAACAAACAATATTGTTGCTGCTGGATACTGCTTTGGTGGTGCAGCGGTCCTCGAACTGGCTCGATCAGGTGCTGACCTGAAGGGATTTGTTACATTTCACGGCGGATTGCAAACTCCGGAAGGTCAAAATTACGATTCTGCTCGCGGCCGCTACCTTATTTTGCATGGCAGTGCTGACACAAATATAACTCTGAATGATTTAGCGGCGTTAGGAGAACAACTGGAAAAGAAAAAGCTCCCCCATGAACTGGTCAGCTACGGTGGTGCACCCCATGCGTTCACCGTCTTTGGATCAGATCGATATCGCGAGGATGCCGATAAACAATCCTGGAAACGCTTTACCAGTTTCTTGGAAGAGGTATTCTAAAAAAGCGAATCCGCATTTGTTCAGACCCTACGGTACTCTTTTTTCGTCTCCCCTTGGAGTCTTGGAGTCTGTACCTTGCTTGAGTGGCAGGAGTGTCCCGGTTGTCGAAAAAGTTTTATCATTTTAAACTGTCTCCAGTTTCTTGTTTTTTTAACGTCATTTCAAGAGTAAAGACTGGAAAGCACAAAAAAAGCCCTTGGTTCCTCCATGAAGAACCAAGGGCTTGATTTCTTAATATATGAAGTGGTGCCGGGACCAGGAATCGAACCAGGGACACACGGATTTTCAGTCCGTTGCTCTACCGACTGAGCTATCCCGGCACCTCATATGAAGAGGGTTATTAACATGAGTAACAATCGTATGTCAATAGCTTTTCTTGTAATGCTTGCTTCTTTTTACAAACCCGGGCGTTTCTAATAAGAATGACATATTGTAATAGTGATATTCTCAAAACTTCCTGGCGAGTTAACCTTCTCGACTGGGGAAATACTCATTTAATCATCATCAAGGGAGATTCCGCCGAGATCGAGATCGAAGTCAAGATCAGCATCCATATTCGTTTCATCTTTTTTGGTTTTTTGAGGTGCTTCGACCATTTCCGGCTCATCCTCAACTTCAACCTCTGTTTCAGAAAGCCCCAGATCGTCAAGGGAAAGATCGGCAAGCGCATCCTCTTCCAGTGTCTCTAAATCTTCCTCACCATCTGCTGTCAGACTAAAGTCATCATTGAGATCATCCATGTCGAGATCAAGATTAAAATCACCGAATTCATCTGAATCACCTTCTGTGGCGTGAGTGACTACTGCTTCGGGCGTTTCCTTGGCGGGTGCTGACAAGTCCGAGATGTCTGAAAGTTCATCTGGTATATCTATGGAAATATCGTCATCTCTATCTTGCTCTTCATCCTCAAAGGCATCCTCAAACTGACCAAGATCAAGTCCGCCGTCTTCATCGTCATCCGATTCCGCAGCAATCTCAAAGCTTTCTTCCTCTCCAAAGGCGTCAAATCCGTCAAGATCGTCACCAAATGAAATGCTCCCTTCTTCTTCATCGTCATCATCGTTATTTTCAACAAGAACATCAAGATCAGGATCAATCACACCAAAGTCATCATCGGCATCAAAAGAGATATCATCATTCTCTTCCGCATAGCTGTCACGTTTGGTAAATTTCAAAAACGCTGGTGGAGCAACGTTATATGTGGTGCCTTCAACGGCTGAGGCTTTAGAGATGTCTTTATTGCATCTCAAACAGGAGTCTATATGATCGAATGAGATATACCCACATTTAGGACAACGCATAGAAATATTCCCTTTAAATAGTCATAAATTCAGTTCTACCACCATATGTTTTCGTATAACATATCACTACAGCAAGTATTGCATACTTCTTCTTCAATAATCAAGATTTTTTTAAAATCAGAGTGGTTACGCCACTTTCATCATCTCTGGATACTGATTTACTCCTCCCAGTCCAAACCAATATCACAGGAATCAGCTGAATGTGTCAAGGCCCCGACTGAAATCAAATCAACACCTGTTTTTGCTATATTTTCAACACTTTCAAGAGTAACTCCGCCAGAGGCTTCTACCAGTGCGCGGCCATTAATGACCTGAACAGCACGATCCATTGTGCTAATATCCATATTGTCGAGCATGATGATATCTACTCCGCACTGCAAACATTCCTCAACTTGCTCAAGAGTATCGGTTTCTACCTCAATACGCAGAGTATGTGGAATGCTCTGACGAACCTTTGAAACAGCAGCGGTAATTGAACCGCATGCGGCGATATGATTATCTTTTATAAGCACACCATCGGTTAAATTGAAGCGATGGTTGCTGCCGCCCCCAACGCGAACGGCATATTTTTCAAGCATTCTCAATCCTGGCGTCGTTTTCCGGGTATCGACTATGTGTACAGAATATTTTTCTACCTTGTCGACAAATCTTCTAGTCATTGTTGCTATGCCGCATAAACGCTGGAGCAGATTCAACGCAACACGTTCTGCCTTGAGAATATCTACCACTGGCCCATTAAGAACAAGAACGGTATCACCTGGTTGAACAGAAATTCCATCTTCGACTGCATTGATTGTTTCTATCGTGTTGTTCTGTAATTTAAAAACCTGTGCAGCCACGCTGGCAACCCCAGCAGCAACAAATGGCTGTCTGGCCACCATTTTTGCTCTCCCCATGTTCTGGGGTGCAAAAATGGCCTCGCTGGTAACATCTCCTCGGCCGATATCCTCCAGCAAAAAAGAGAGTATGGAACTATGTAGTGCGTTTTTATCCATGCCGTTTTTCAATATGTTAAGACATTCATGAGTTGATGCTTTTTAAACGAAGTTCTTCCTCGGCGATCTTCTCCAGCGTAGCATCAAGTTTCTGTTTTTTATCTTTTTCCTTAGTAATAACCTGCTCAGGTGCATTGGCCAAGAATTTCTCATTCTTCAACTTGCCATTAACCTGCTGTAACTTTGCTTCCAGCTTAACCCGCTCTCGTGAAAGCTTTGCTAGCTCTCCTTCAACATCGACCAAACCCTTGAGCGGCACATAAATTTCAATGTCATTGTAAATATACGTTGCAGCATCATCTGGCTTGTCACCAAGCACCTGCACTTGAAAAGAATTCAACCTGGTCATATCAGAGATGGTTCGATTGAAAGATTCGATAAAATGACGCTTTTCCTCATTGGGGCAAAGTACGTAGGCCTCAATAGTTGCTGAGGGATGAATATCCGATTCTGAGCGAATATTGCGTATTCCGGTAACTATTCCCATCAGGAGTTCCATCTTCACTTCAGCATCAGGATTATTCCAGTTTTCCTGGACTTCTGGAAAGCTGCTGTTCATCAAAGTTGTTCGCTCACCAGGTAAAACGCTCCAAATCTCTTCAGTAACAAATGGCGTAAGCGGATGCATCAATTTGAGAACAGTCTCAAGAACAACAAGCAATACTCCCCTAGCCTGATTCTTAGCCACATCATCATCACTGAATAAATCAGCCTTAATCCATTCAAGGTACCAGTCACAGAATTCATGCCAGATAAACTGGTAATTTGCTGTAGCCACATCATTAAAATGATACTCATCAAGTCCTCGGCGAACCTCGGCAATCGTTGCTGCCGTGCGGCTCAGAATCCACTGGTGTGCGAGTGGCAGTTCAGCAGGTTGATCCGTGACGGCTGTAATGGTCCTGTCTGTATCGCTGACATGCATCAGGGCAAAGCGAGCGGCATTCCACAGTTTGTTAATAAAATGGCGATATCCCTGAATACGCTCTTCGTCAAGTTTTATCTCCCGCCCCTGAGCAGCAAAGGCAATGAGGGTAAACCGCATTGCATCAGTACCATATTGCTCCATAACCACCAGGGGATCGATGACGTTGCCGGTGGACTTTGACATCTTCTTTCCATGCTTATCGCGAACAAGTGCATGGAGATAGACATCCTTAAAAGGCACTTCATCCATGAAATGGAGGCCCATCATCATCATTCTAGCAACCCAGAAGAAAAGAATATCAAAACTGGTGATAAGCACGGAGGTCGGGTAAAAGGTGGCAAGTTCTCTGGTTTCCTGGGGCCAGTCCATGGTAGAAAACGGCCAGAGAGCAGAGGAAAACCAAGTATCCAGGACATCTGTTTCCTGGATAAGAGAGGATGAACTGCACTTTGGGCAGACCTCTGGGTCGGTTGTCTCGACAATCATCTCGTTGCAGTCTTGACAGGTCCACGCAGGGATTCGATGTCCCCACCAGATTTGCCGGGAGATACACCAGTCACGAATATTATCCATCCAGCTGTAGAAAGTGTTATACCAGGTCTTGGGATAGATGTTTATACGCTCGTTCCTTACCGCGTCAACAGCCTTGGCGGCAAGGGGCTTGACGGAGACAAACCATTGCAGAGACGTCGTAGGTTCAATCACGGTTTTACAGCGATAGCATTTGCCAACCGCATGATCATACTCTTCTATGCGGTCAAGATATCCCTGGCTCTTTAGATCCTCCACTACCTTTCGCCGACAGTCAAAACGATCAAGACCGGCATATTCGCCAGCAGCGGCATTCATAAAACCTTTGTCATCCATGACTTTCATCATTTCAAGACCATGTCTCAAACCAATTTCATAGTCATCACGATCATGTGACGGAGTAACTTTCAGAGCACCGGTTCCAAATTCCCGCTGAACATGCTTATCAAAAACCACCGGAACAACACGACCTGTTAAGGGCAAGCGAATACCTGCATCACCTAGATCACTGTACCTCTCGTCTTCGGGATGAACAGCAACTGCAGTATCGCCAAGCATCGTCTCAGGCCTGGTCGTGGCGACAACAACATATCCTTCTCCTTTGGCATATGGATATCTAATATGATAGAGCTTCCCCTTGGTATCCTCGTGCTCCACTTCATCGTCGGCCAGGGCTGTATGGCAGCGTGGACACCAGTTCACTATATAGTCGCCCTTATAGATCAAACCTTCTTTGTAGAGACGCACAAAGACTTCTCGAACCGCCTTTGAAAGTCCCTCGTCCATGGTGAAGCGCTCCCGCGACCAGTCGCAGGAACTGCCCAGTTTTTTCAACTGGTTGATGATCGTACCACCCTTCTCTTCCCGCCACTCCCAAACTTTTTCGATAAACTTGTCTCTGCCCAATTCGTGCCTGTTCGTTCCATCCTGAGCCAACTGGCGTTCAACGACGTTTTGTGTTGCAATTCCAGCATGATCAGTACCTGGAATCCACAATGTATTATCCCCACACATTCGATGGTATCGGGTCAAAACGTCCTGCATGGTATTGTTGAGGGCATGACCTACATGAAGAACTCCGGTTACATTCGGAGGAGGTATTACGATGGAAAAAGACGGTCTGCCGTCTTCCATGTTGGCTGAAAAACAGTTATTCTCCGTCCAATGGTTCAGCCATTTTGGTTCCACTTCAGAAAAATCATATCCTTTACTTAACAGTTTGCTGTCCATAACAAATAATTCACTTTTAAAATAACTTTACGGGTTTATATCTGCGCCTTATCAATTTGGCGTTATCCTTCAAGAAACAGTTTGTAAAGTATTCGAAGCCTCTATCTCTGTTTGTCCTTGAGACATCGTCTTTACGGCGCATTGCCTGAAAATTTTCAGTCATAGAATCGAAACGTTTTTTCGATAGAATTTCTATCAAACGTCACAATTTAGAGGAAACTACCTGTGAAATTACGGAAATTCAATCTTTTTCATGCAGAACCATCAACAAAACAACACAGAACGCCATCAAACCGACAGGCATTCCAGAAAAGAAGAAGTCTTATGACCACAACAGTATGAACCCTACTGAACCGTCCATGGTTTTGGCATAAAAAGATGGTTATAGAGCTCCAGAGCATACCTGTCAGTCATTCCTGCTATGAAATCACATACTTGACGGTGAGCTGCTTTTTCGTTAGACCATTTTGAACTGCTTTCCACGATGCTCCAACTATTCCCCTGACGTTTAACGAGGCCATGCTCAAGACAGTATGCATAGAGTTCACGAATAATACGCTGTGCTTTTTCAAACTCACTATGAACCTTTGGATATCTATAAACATTATTATAAAGAAAGGTTCGTAAATTTGTTATTGCCTCAAGCATCCTTTCACTTATATGCAAGTGACCATCGTCTGCTGCAAGTGTCTCCACGATGAGGTCACGCACCATGGCAGAGATACGCTGCGAATGGCGATCCCCCAGCACCCTGCTGAGATGGACAGGTAAATCCGTATCTTTGAGAATGCCTGCACGCAAGGCATCATCCATATCGTGGTTCACATAGGCGATAATATCTGCAAGGCGAACGACCTGGCCTTCCAATGTTATCGCAAGCTCTGAAGATTCCTTGGGCAAGATATCGTTACGTCCTTTGGAATGTCGCACTATGCCATTGCGTACCTCAAAAGTAAGGTTAAGACCTTTACCGTCATTTTCTATAAAGTCAACGACTCTGAGGCTGTGAACATAATGTCTAAATCCGGAAGGATGCAACTCATTCAAAGTCGCTTCTCCTGCATGTCCAAAGGGTGTGTGACCAAGATCATGGGCGAGAGCGATGGCTTCGGTGAGCGCTTCATTCAGGCAGAGCGCTGCCGCAATGGTCCTGGAAATCTGTGACACTTCAAGAACATGCGTCAGCCGAGTCCGATAATGATCACCGGTGGGAGCTAGAAAGACCTGGGTTTTGTGTTTTAATCTGCGAAATGTTTTTGAGTGGGTAATTCGATCTCTATCTCTTTGAAAAGGCAATCGAAGGTCGCCTGCAAAATCTTCTTCTGGATGTAATCGTCCTCTGGAGTTTTTATTCAGGGCTGCATGCCGGGAGAGTATGTGTTCCTCCCGATCTTCGAGCTGCTTTTTTATGGACTTTCCAATTACTGGCGTAAAACCCATTACGACCTCTCACGTCATCTTTATTCAAGTGTTTACCAGTCTTTTGACTTTACACACCCTCACCTCAATTGCAAGAAAATAAAGACAAAACAATGAGATAATCACCTCCAACGTGTTCCGACGTAATAATATGTACCACATGTTGTATATTTGTTCTTTCGAGTAAATCTGCTGTACAGTTATTCTACGTTCTCTCACTTTAAAAAATCAGCAAAACTCATGAATGACATATTGGCAGTCTTTACCTATACTGGAATTTTTTACTGTTTATAACAAGAGATATGGAGTAGCTTTAGGTAATTGGTTGGCACAGGTTTGCAACTTTCCTGTACCATAAGAACATGAGCAAATATTCTATACATCATGGTTAGACACATGCTCGAAAAGCCGGTCGAAGAATCGTTTACGGAAAAAAACACCACATCCAAATTGATCCTGCCATCTACGCCATTTAGCTGCAAGATTATTCTCAACAGCGAGAAACTGCCGCACTTGAGCAGGCAATGGACACGGGCAAAACGATGCACATTGACCTTTGAAAAAGAGGGGCTCAGGTATCTTGACCTATTTACATTTTACTCAGAGATAGAAGAAGCTACGATTCATATCTACCCGTCTGCACTTTTCTTTGAATATGGTATACTCTCAATCTCAACACCAGCCGGAAAGCATCATTTCGGAATCAAATACTCTGAAGAATGGCAAGGCAGACTTCCTTTTTCTGTTGAAAGAGTAAAAGAGAATACCCCTTTCCTGCTTTTCCGAAAAAGCTTGATACTATGCATTATTGTTTATATTTTCTGGGAAATATTGAAAAACTAAAAACATCCAGCTCGAAGGGGATACGATAGAGTTATGATAGATTTCAATGCATATTGGTCGATGATTTACTATTTTCTGGCAAGTCACAAATTGATAACTGTCGGACTTGGTATTGCCATAGCCTTCTTTTGTTATCGAAAACCTGCAGAGGCCATTAAATTCTTCGGTTTTTGCGCCCTTATCGTGACTGCTCTGTATATTATGTCAATGCTTAGCGAATCGGGATCATTAGGAGAGATTCATAAAAATGAAATGAACGAAAACACCGAAAAGAATCTGACAAATTAGGGAGGTATCGGGAGCAGAAATACGAAAACAGCCTTGTATTTCCTCTCCCTTTGTTTTTGGTGCTATAAGAGGCTGTACTTCAGAAAACAGGCATATCCATTAGTTAAAATAATCGATTACAAGCTATTTGATGAGTGGATGCCCCATCTCCTGGCGCTGGGCAACATACCTTTCAGCCACCTTACGGGCAATATTTCTGATTCGGCCAATATAGCGCGTACGTTCAGCAACACTTATGGCCTTACGGGCATCAAGAAGATTGAAGGTGTGTGAACATTTCAGGCAATAATCATAGGCTGGGAGTATCAGCCCTTTTTCGACAATTCGATGGGCTTCTTCTTCACAGGCTTGAAAATGATGTATCAGCTTTTCAACATCCGCCTCTTCAAAATTGAAGGTTGAAAATTCAACTTCAGCCTGATGAAAAATTTCACCATAACTCACCTGATCATTCCAGGCGATATCATATACACTCTCCACCCCCTGAAGATACATGGCAATCCGTTCGATTCCATAGGTGATTTCCACAGTCACCGGATGCAGATCAATTGATCCAGCCTGCTGAAAGTAGGTGAACTGGGTGATTTCCATTCCATCCAGCCAAACCTCCCAACCAAGCCCTGATGCACCTAAGGTTGGCGACTCCCAGTCATCCTCTACAAAACGAATATCATGCTCAAGTAGATTGAGCCCAAAGCGTTTCAGGCTCTCCAGATATAACTCCTGTATATCAAGAGGAGAAGGTTTGATAACCACTTGATATTGATAATAGTGCTGCAGTCTATTAGGGTTCTCCCCATACCTTCCGTCGGTAGGCCTTCTTGACGGTTGCGGATAGGCGGCACGCCAGGGTTCCGGACCAAGTGCCCGAAGAACCGTGGCCGGATGGAAGGTTCCGGCTCCGACCTCCATGTCGTAAGGTTGCTGTATGACGCAACCATGCTTTGCCCAATATGTATTTAATTCAAAAATTATATCCTGGAAATTCATCAGCACACTCCATTACTATCGAAAAAGCGTATAACTCAGATAAAATCGAATTTATGTTAGAATCCTTCTACCATCTACCGGCTGGTACCGCTGCTTTTTTGCCACGTCTCAAAAGAACAGAACTCAATAATCGGCTTTGCCGAAATGGCAGAGGGCATAGTATATTAAAAATATTGACTCGACAACAAAGCGAAACAGTAGCAGAACTTGATAGAACTAATCAAGCACAATCTTGACATTCCTGCTACGGGTCATCATTATATTCTCGTGGTATCATAAACCAAATAGGCCAAACCCACTCTTTTCTGAATTTCACCACTATTCAATGATGGTTTCAGGGACCGTGAATGATAAATTTTAATAATATGTCAGAAATACCTCAACTGCTTACTGAAGCTCGGGTGATTGCCGTTGTCGGATTATCGCCAAAAGCAGAAAGGCCAAGTAACATAGTGGCCCGTTATCTTCTCAAGGCAGGTTATATCGTTATTCCGGTAAATCCTGGACATGATCAGATCCTAGGAAAGCATTGCTATCCATCTCTACTTGATATTCCAAGTCGTATTGACATTGCTGACATTTTCAGGAAATCTGAGGACGTCGGTCCCATTGTTCAACAGGCCATAGAGAAAGGTTGCCAAGCTATCTGGATGCAGCAGGGAATAATCAATCACCATGCTGCTGTCACAGCCAGGCAGCACGGAATAAAGGTCATAATGGATCGTTGTATCAAGGTCGATCACTACAATCTTCTTCACCGGAATTAACGTTACCTACTCACATGGAACCCAAAAAGCTCAGCATTCGCGGTGCCCGAATGCATAATCTTAAAAATATTGATGTGGACCTTCCTAGAAATCGCCTGGTTGTTTTTACCGGGTTATCCGGATCTGGAAAATCCACCCTGGCATTTGACACTCTCTACGCCGAGGGACAGCGTCGATATGTCGAATCCCTTTCTACCTATGCCCGGCAATTTCTTGGCCAGATGGATAAACCGGATGTCGACTCACTGGAGGGGCTTTCTCCTGCTGTTTCAATTGAACAAAAAACCACTAGCAAAAATCCACGCTCCACCGTTGGTACTGTAACCGAGATTTACGATCATCTGCGCCTGCTTTTCGCTCGATGCGGTCATCCAACCTGCCCTGAATGTGGTAATGAAATACGCTCGCAATCAATTGAGGATATGGTCAATACCATCCTCTCTTATCCTGAAGGAACAAAAATTTTACTGCTTGCACCGATGGTCTCTGATCGCAAAGGGCGGCATGAACAACTTCTGGCCAGGATACGAAAAGAGGGATTCGTCCGAGTCCGAATTGATGGCGATGTTGTTCATACCGATGATGTCGACCAACTTGATAAGAACAAAAAACACACTATCGAAATCGTTATTGACCGTCTTGTAATAAAGCCTGCTATTCGACGAAGGTTGAGTGATTCGATTGCCACCGCAGTGGCCTTGACAGAAGGATTTCTTCTCGTTTCTTTTACGGAAAGGGAGAAAGAAGAACTGTTCAGTGAGCTTGCTGCATGTCACACTTGCGGCATTTCCATGCCAAAACTTTCCACCCAACTCTTCTCTTTCAATAATCCTCAGGGTGCCTGTACGGAGTGCGGCGGTCTAGGAATGAAGCAATATCTCTCGCCCTCACTTGTCGTGCCTGACCATGACAAAAGCATTCTTGAAGGAGCAATTGCCCCATGGGGGTGGCGCAACGAGGCGACATATACGGGGCAAATGCTTGCAGCGGTGGCTAAACACTACAAATTTTCTTTGAATACTCCTTTTAAAAAGCTTTCTAAAAAACAACAAGAAGTCATATTATTTGGCTCTGGTAATGAGGAAATTCATTTCTATTACCATAAAGGCAAAAGGGTCATGACTTCTGAAAGATCTTTTGAAGGTGTGATCCCTCAACTTGATCGAAGATTCCATGAAACCCAGTCACCTATGATACGCGATGAACTGGCAAAGTTCATGAACGAACAACCCTGTCCTTCATGTAGAGGAGCCCGTCTCAATGACGAGGCTCTTGCCGTCAAAGTCGGTTCATGGAATATTCATCAACTCACTCAGCTTTCTATCAACAAACTGTTTGAAAAAATTCCCTCACTCCCTTTCAGTGCTCTTGAACGCCAAATCGGCGAGCCAATCCTCAAAGAAATTGTCGATCGACTCTCGTTTTTGGAGGATGTTGGACTAGGCTACCTTACTCTGGCCAGGCGTGCTGGAACACTCTCAGGCGGTGAGGCACAGCGAATACGGCTAGCCTCTCAAATCGGTTCCCGTTTGGCAGGTGTTTTGTACATTCTCGATGAACCCAGTATTGGCCTCCACCAACGCGACAATCAAAAGCTCATCAACACACTCCTGGAATTACGTGATTTAGGAAACACGGTCATAGTCGTTGAACACGATACTGATACTATCCTGACAGCGGACCATGTTCTGGATATGGGCCTTGGAGCTGGTATCCATGGAGGAGATGTCGTTTATAATGGTGCTGTAAAAGGACTTTTAGAAAGCAACACATCAATCACTGGAGCCTATCTTTCAGGAAAACAAGGCATTAGCATACCATTGAAACGTAACAAGATTCGTAAAAGCGCCAAGCACAACCTCAAAATTACAAATGCTAATGCAAATAATTTAAAGAACATTAATATAAATTTGCCTCTTGGTGTTTTTACATGCATAACGGGGGTTTCCGGTTCAGGAAAAAGCTCATTGATACTTGAGACTTTATACATGCTGGCAAAAGAAGGTTTGCGACAGCGAAAATCGTCCATTGAAATAGGAGGATGCAGTCTGTTTGGTTTATCTGCAATTGACAAAATCGTAGACATTGATCAAAGCCCAATCGGCAGGACCCCTCGTTCAAACCCTGCCACATATACAGGTGTTTTCACTCCTATAAGAGAGCTTTTCACAAGACTTCCTGAATCACGAGCACGAGGCTATAAACCTGGGCGTTTCAGCTTTAACCTCAAAGGTGGCCGTTGCGAGGCATGTGAAGGTGACGGCGTTTTAAAAATATCCATGCACTTTCTGCCTGATATCTATGTTGTTTGCGATACTTGCAATGGGAAACGTTATAATCAGGAAACCCTTGAGATACGCTATCGAGAAAAGACAATTCATGAAGTTCTCTCAATGACGGTTGATGAAGCCCTGGTTTTCTTTGAAAACATACCCAAAATTAAGAATAAATTACAAACCCTCCATGAGGTTGGACTCTCCTATATCAAACTTGGCCAGTCAAGCGTTACACTCTCTGGTGGAGAGGCTCAGCGCGTCAAGCTCGCTCGTGAGCTCTCAACCCGTAGTACTGGAAAATCACTCTATATACTTGATGAACCAACAACTGGTCTGCACCCGGCCGACATTCAGCATCTCCTCCGTGTCCTTAACCGTCTCGTATCACTTGGCAACAGCGTCATGGTCATTGAGCACAACCTTGATGTCATCAAAACTGCTGACTGGATAGTTGATATTGGACCTGAAGGGGGTGATGGTGGTGGAACTATTGTTGCCCAAGGGACACCCGAAGATATCTGTGATATTGACCTGTCATTCACTGGTCAATATCTACAAAAGGTTCTATTCACAGAGGATAGGAATTAATACGTCCAATTATTTTCCTTCATTTTCCTTATTCAATTAAGAATTGCCAGGATTAATCGAGGAGAACACTTTTCTGCTATTCACTTGCAGAGTTACTAGAATATGTTTATTATCGGCACTGCCAAATACAGAATGTCATTAAATTCAAACCTAAAATCAATACATATGAGGTAAACATGGCTGAAAAAACACAACAGGACAAACCGGCTGCGCCGCAATTCAGAATGCAAAAGATGTATGTAAAGGACCTCTCTTTTGAGAATCCAAATGCCCCTGAAATCTATTTCGCCCAATCTGAAAAACAACCGGAAGTTGATGTTAATTTACAACTCAATCACAAACAAGTCGACGATGATCACTATGAAGTATGTATAGAGATTACCGCTAAAATAGTGAATAAAGATCAGAACAAAACCCTTTTTATTCTAGAACTTGAACATGCGGCCGTTTTCCTCCTTAAAAATATTCCAGAAGAGCATTTGAAGATGGTCTTGGCTGTGGACTGCCCAACCTTGCTTTTTCCATTTACCCGCCAAATTGCCAGCCAGGTTTCAGTAGATGGTGGTTTTGTACCATTTCTCATGGAGCCCATCAACTTCATGGGACTTTATCAAAATTCTCTCAAAAAGGAAGAGCAAAAATCAAATTAATAAATCAGTTTTACAGCTGATTTTCGTAAGAGAAGAAATAAAAAAACGGGCTAAGGATCTTCATCCTCAGCCCGTTTTCTATTGAGAGAAAATTTGCAGTATTTTTTTTATCTACAACACTACCCTGGCAAAGCTTTGCACCAACTCTGTTACACTGTTGTCAATGGCTGTATGGAATAAGTCATCATACTGCTTATCACTAAAGACTGTCTCGGGAGAAACCCTGGCCATGGCGCTGTTCGTCCAAACCACCTGACCTGTTGAAGCATCCTGCACCCACATACGAATGCGGACAACAGCCTGATCAACCTGCCCGCTCTTCGAAGCTAGTGCTGCGGTAGCTCCGCCAGCAACGCCCCAGGCTGTCTCGTTCTTGGTAAGGCCCCCTCTTCCACCGGTGAAGAGACCTTCGTCATTTGATGGCCAATCAGTGATTGAGCCTACAAGCGTACCGAGAAGTGCCCCTGAAACTATCTGATTAACTGCATCATAGCTGTCAGTACCAGCAAACCCGAAGAGAGCTTGAGATGTACTTCCGGTAATTACAGGCAACAGACCTCGCCTTTTAGGATCCCAGTTATGATCCTGCCTGGTCCTGTATTCAAGAATACGGCCTCGAACAATATAATCGGCCTGAAATTCCCTGCCCAGTTTGATAACTTGCCTGGTGTCAAGAGCATGAGTTCCTGGAGAATCGAGTACCTGAGCATCACGAATCATTTCCTGCTTCCGCAGGTAGTGCCTTATTGACCCTTTCATCGTATCAGACCAGTCTCCATCCAACTCATTCCTCAAAGAGACACTGGAATTATTTTGATACCCTGCTACCTTTACGATACCTTCATCAACGAGGTATTGGAAAACATCTTCTGAAACCGGCAAACCAAATCCCTGAACCGTAAGGTTGTCCATTAATGATTCATTCAGCTGCAGATTTCTACGAAACGCAGACGCAAGATCATTCGAACTGGTGTAATCTGCAAATGGTAGAATGACCACGGTCATTCCCATTCCTGGAGCATCAATTGGCTCATAGCGCACATTTAGTGATTTCTCTACTCTTTGTCCGCAACCTGTCAGTAGTAGCGCAAAAACTATGACTGTTAAATATTTCAGCCTCTGCATTTTTTTCTCCCTGCAAAATTGTAACATTTAGAAATTCTGACAAAACAATTTAAATAATAACAGGCCTCAGTAGAATTATGAGTTCCCTTTTCAGCTTTTCCTTCTTTTCATATCCGAATAAATATTTAATTAGAGGAACATCCCCTAACCCTGGCGCAAACGAACTGGTATCCTCATTATTGTCACTAATAAGGCCGCCAATCACCAGCATTTCTCCACTTTTTACCTTTACAGTGGTACTCATCTCACGAATATTTATAACAGGTAGCCCAACCAACGCTCCAGTGGAAGTATCATATACTACATTGTTAACTACTCCACCTTCCAATTCAGAAACCACAGGAACGAGATTCATGATAACCTCATCATCATCGATAATATTGGCTTTCAAAGCCAATCCTAAACCGGATAGAACTCTCTCAGTATTAACTGTTTGTTTAAATCTTAAAGACCCTCCTGAAAGGTTCTCCTCAGTTTCAATAGATTCAATATATGCAACATTGCGCCCAACACTAATCAGAGCAGGTTGCCCATTCATTACACTGATTTTGGGGTTTGACAATACTCTCGCTTCCCCCTGCTCTTCTAAGGCATTGATCAAAGCAGTCCAGTTAGTATCATTAATTCCAATCTTTGAAATAAATTTTGTGTTATCTGAAGAATCACTTGACCATAGAAGCCCTGTTGTACCACCTAATTCCAAGGAGCCACTGAGGCTGAAGTTTTTTAACACCTGGTCCCAATTAATACCAATGTTAGACTCAGAACTGGTAACAACCTCGATAATCTTTGCTTCGATTGAAATCTGCTTATAGAGATGTTCTTTTAATGATTTTATATATGCATCTATCCTCTCTAAAAGTGGTCGAGGGGCGGTAACGGTGATCTGCCCAATTGATCTGTCAATTATATACCCATTTTGATTACCTGACCTTCTCCTTGTTCCGGCTGCAACGGCTGCTTCATCTTGGCCTGTTGCCGATACTGATTCGGTGTTGTTAGCATCAGCAGCTTGTTCTCCTCCAGTCTGAGTTACTTCCTCGGTGGTCCAAACATCAAGAATAGCATTCAGATTTTCCTCGATATTTTTCCAGATATCATACTCATTCCCTTTCGAATCCAACCGAATTGTTCCTTCAACATTTGACTCGCTCTTCCCTCCGCCAAGGACATCACCTCCCGTTCCGGTTTCGAAAAGTTGTTTGGTATTAGGCATGCCAATCAAAAATTTTCGGGTCTCTTTATATTTAACAACTATCGTCTCTCCCTGCATTTCATGATAGTAATCCACCTGACGGAGCAAATTATTGATTGCTTTATAGAAATCATCCTTGGCATTAATGTCTACATCTACTAAAACATTCTGATCAACATCGCTTTCCCAGGAAACATTCATGCCTTTCATGGCAGCAAGTCGTTTAAGTATGTCCCAAAGAGGTTGAGGGCCTGTAGTTGATCTTATTGTTGCTCCGACCTTCAAGGCTACATCGTCTCCTTCTTCCACCGGTGCTAACTGAATTTCTTCTCCAATCATATAGGCCGGCCGCTGATATCTCATCGGCAACTCCGGTTTGGCAGGCTTTTTCTGGACAATAGCGGGAGTCTCCACCTTCTCCATTGCCTTTTCTTCTGCCATCTCCTTTTTTGTGCCGCAGGAGGAAAGGAGTACTGAGAACAGCAGTAATCCGCTGATCTGAAGGATCGACTTAATATACCTCATGAAATACCTCTTGAACGTAAGTTGTTAACAGTATTCATTTGTTTTTCAATATCATGAAAACGGTTTTTTTTACTCTTTACCAGCATCCGACAGTCTGCTTTCAATATATTTTTTCAGGCCTAAGTTTAACGGAAATCCTGAATTCAATACGGATTGATATTGCTCTGTTGCTTTTTGGGTCATTCCAAGATTATCAAAAATGCGTGCCTTCGCCACCATCGTATCAACTGTCTGACCATAAACCTCATGATACTTGTCATAAAGTTTCAGTGCGGCTTGTTGCCTGCCATTATTTTCTGAAAAGGCTGCAAAACTTGCTAGCGCTTCTTTCATCGGTGGAGTACCACTGATACTACGGCTAAAGTACTCTACGGCCTCCTTCGTCTTATTCATATTTGCCATACCAATGGCAGCATAGAGAGCTGCATTGTAATTATCAGGCTGTACTTCAAGACTTTTTTTGGCATAATAGACGCCTTTAGCGCTCATCCCCATACGTACCAGATAGATCGCGGCAAGCTTACTTGTGAGTTTTGCATTTGATGGCCATAACTCCCCAGCTTGCTCATATAGTTGGACAGCATCTTCGTAGTTCTTGTTTTTTTCCTCCATTAACGCCTTACGCATTAATTCTTTGGCCTGCATAATCTCTTTTGGTTGTTTGGCAGACTGCTCAATAATCAAAGCCTCCTGCTCAACCACATCTAGATTCGCTTCAAAACTCAGATTATCCGCTGCTCTCTCGGGCCATTGAAATGCCTTATTTTTCGGATAGATAATTATGGTATTGAATCTTTCTTCTTTTTCAAGATCAGAGAGATTCAATATAATATCCAAGGCAAAATCCCAGGGGACATCATTCAGTGCAAGGGTCAACGAACCAGTTACGCCGTCATCTACGATTAAATTCAATCCGCTGACCTGACGAAACAATCTAAAAACGTTGTGTAGATCTATTTTGTAAAAATCAATAGAAATTCGCTCACGTTTATAACCAGCAAAATCAAAATTCTGGATGAGCTCATCGCTTGGAGAAACTGTTTCATCATCTTTCTTTGCTGCCTGAGCAGTTGATTCAATCAGTTCACGTATTTTTTCTCCGGTACCTGATTCAGCAATCTGTGTATTAGTAGCAGTGGCATTGGATGTCGCGTGAGCTGATGATTGATTTTCTTTTCCAGGGGCAGGTAAAATTGAAATAATGATATCATTTTGCTTCCGTTCAACTTTCTGTCTATACCCTTCGCTGATAGTGAATATAAACCTGGTAATCTCTGGCTCAAGCCCACGTACGATTGTGGTCTGAAGGCTGGCAAATTTATTATCAGGGATGAGACTATTGGGTTTCAGATTTTGAGCAAAACCGACCTCAGCAATATCAACAATTAAGCGGTACGGATCATAAAGTTCCCTTGAAGTATATGCTGGAGCCATACTCCCTTTGAGCGTAACAGTCATAGAATCTGTCGATATATCAGATGTAACATCGCTCAATATAAACTTAGTATCATTCTGGTCTGCATATCCTTCTTTTATAGAAAAAGCTATCAGCATGCAGCACGCAAAGAAAATGGCCAGATGAGATGTAATACGCCTATTGTACATTGTTTACTCTTCTCCCTCTTTCCTTAAAGCCATGACTATTTCATTTCGTAATTCTCTTCCAGCTCGAGTCACCGCAACTTCTTCGATAAGTACTTTATTGGATATAATATCTTTAACAACTCCTCTTCTCCCTATCTTGGTTCCTTTCTCAATGATGTAGCCTTGTCCTTTAAAGTCTTCAACCATTGCAACATATTTTTTATTAACCTTCATAAGACCTACCAAATTCAACTGCCCTGGCTCAAAAAGTTGCATTCCCGTAAGTTGTTTCTTGACTTCCACTATTTCATTTGGATCCGGCTGAGCATTTTTTTCACCGGTGTAAAAAGGAACAAAAGGATCTGATCTCTTTTCAATAATATATTCAAAATCACTGCCACCCTCAACATTCAGAGTAACCTTCTCTTTATCGATGTCACCACTGGCTACTGAGTTTTTTTCTTCTGCCGAGAGAACAGACATGGGCAACAGAAGGGAAAAAATCATAAAAGGAAAAATAATGATAAACCTTGTTTTTGGTCTTTTTTTTGCTGCTGTCATCTAATCTCTAGCCTTTCTTCTTTTTTTTACTTCTTTTTTGACTTCTTACCTTGCTTTGGTAACTCTTTATTCGTAAATCTATAGGTTTTGAGAGTACAACTGGAGGCAAGAAGCATTTCTCCGGCATCCATTTTGGGGCCACTCATCTTGATATTATCCACCGTAACTATTCGGTCTAGTTTACTCACTTGATCAAGAAAAAATCCCAGATTATGATACGGCCCGTTGACATTTATCTGCACTGGAATTTCCGCATAAAAATCTTTAGGTGCGTCCTTCCCTGGTTTAAAAGCAAGAAAATCTAAACCAGCGTTTCTACCAAGTGCCGAAATATCTCTTAATAATTGCGGTATCTCTTTTTCTTTTGGAAGCAATTTAGAAGTTTCATCAAAAACAATTTGAGTCTCCTCTAGCTCCTTCTCCAGTCTTTCTTTATTACGTGCTTTTTTCTTGACCTTATCAAGTTTCTTTTCAAGGGTTACTTTTTGCTTATTTAACTTATTAAGCTCATCGGCGTTTGGTTTGAAAAAGATAAAGAAAAAAAGGACAATTGTTATGATGAGAACCACGGCACCAATTATCAGCTTATATTTCTGCTCTAATGGAATATATTTTTTATCCAAAAAATCGGTGGTGGCAGCTTCTAATTTGCTCATATCTCTATTGCTTCGTCAATTTATTTTTGCTTATCTTTCTCAGTTGTAGAAGTTTCCTTAGGGAAACCTACATGGCATGAGATGGCAAAGCTCTTAAAGGCTCTATTGGAAACCTTACTTAAAGTGGAACTCGTCAGATTTACACTGAGGATATATTTTGACTCTTTTAATGAATCCATAAATTGAGCAACTGTCTGATTATCGAGAGCAATTCCGTTTAGCTGAAGCGTGCTCCCTGCCTGACTGAATGAAGTTAACCACATTCTGTCATTCTCAATTATATTGGCTACTTCATCCATAACATGAACAGTGAGCGAAGATTCCAGTCGCAATTTGTTAATAATATCGATTTTTCTCTGTAACTCCTTTTTTTGCGCCTCCAGTCGATCCACTTCACGAATAATAGGTGCAAGCCGCTGCTCCTCTCTTTTAAGATCAGTGATCGATGCCTGGACATTCTCAATTCGCCCTAGTTGCACAAAATCGACAAATCCCAAAACCAACAGCAATGCACAGAATATCATTACAAAAGCAAGTATCTGGTTGCGTGCCTTGGCTCGTTTTTTGAGCTGCCTTATGGGAAGCAGGTTAATACGTAACATAGTTATCTACCGCACTCATCTTAACAGTTTCTCATTAAATTACGGATGGTCGAATGGCTATTCCGGAAACAATTGCCATTTCCGGCCCAACCCTTTCAAGATATTCGGCATCAATTTTCTTTTTATTAAAACTCATATTACCAAAAGGATTAAAAATCTCTACACCCAAGGAAGTTTCACTCTCAAGAAAATCAGCCAGTCCGACGACCTTAGCTCCACCACCGCTCAACACCAGACGGGTGAGAGGATTATCCGGGTTATTTGAATGATAGAGATCAATAGCTTTTTTGATTTCCAGAACCCATTGAGTACATGTCGACGAAAAGATATCTTCCATTTCCTCTTGTTTATCTTCGGCAGGAATCTGTCCTAACTTTAATGCCTCAGCCTCATCATACTCAACATCAAATGCGCCTTGAATCTGTTCCGTTAACTGCCGACTGCCAACAACAATGTCACGAGCAACAACAGACACCCCCCCAGAAAGAATATTTATATTCATTTTTGAGGCACCTATATCAACCAGGGCAACGTTATCCGACTTTTCATAATTGGTTTCATAGGTATTCTCCAGGGCAAAACCGTCAACATCAACAATCACAGGTTGAAGCCCTATACTTCTGAGCATTTCGAGATAATCATCGACGATATCTTTTTTCGCAGCAACCAGCATGACGTCTGTTCTGTCGGAATCCGCTGTATTCGTTTTGAGGTCCTGGTAGTCGAGATAAACATCACTTATATCAAAGGGGATATATTGCTCAGCTTCGAGCATGAGATATTCTTCGAGTTGCTCATCTTCCATTACCGCCAGATTAACCTTCTTAACAATTACGGAATAACCGGAAATGGAAAAACCAACTTTTTTATTTTTAATATTTAGATTCTTGAAAAGATCCGCAATCACGGCACCAACGGCTTCAGGCTCTTCAAGTGTACCATCATCCACCGATCCTTCTGGAATAACGGCACTCCCAAGGGCGTGAACATGGTATCCCTTGTCTGTTTTTTTTAATTCACAAACTTTAACGGCATGGGAACCTATATCCACCCCAACGACCAACTGTTCTTTGGAAACAAACGGCAATTTCATGGTCTTTATGCACTCACAAGAATCTGTTCACGGTTTTGATAATAAAACGTTAACACCCCCACATTCCGTTAGAAATGCAGTCGTGTGAGTTATATTAAGGACATAAAAAAAACCTTTTGTCAAGAAAACAGTACAAAATTTTTTACATTTTTTCGTTTTTAAACAGGGGTTTATTTAAACCTCACCTTATAATTTTCACATTTTAATACTATATGTAGCAAAAAGACAACGCCCTTACTCTGTATATTGTATTAATTGCACATTTACACATTTTCCCTCTGATGTAGCCGATTTCATGAAAAATATAGCAATCCAGCTTGTAATTCACCTTCTAATAAAGTAGTTTTGAGCAGAAATTTTAACCCATCCTATAACTCAACATCTTGTGGAGTATAATTTGAGCACTGCAGAAACGAAAAAATCCACCTTGCGTGAATATATAGAGGCATTTGCCATAGCTATCCTTCTGGCCATTTTCATCCGTACATTTATCATCCAGGCTTTTAAAATACCATCGGGATCAATGTTGCCCACCCTTCAAATTGGAGACCATCTTCTGGTGAATAAGTTTATATATGGCATAAAAATGCCATTCACTGGAACCACACTCATCCCCATAAAATCTCCTGAGCGAGGCGACATTATTGTCTTCAAATATCCTCGCGACCCTTCAGTAGATTACATAAAACGGGTAATTGGCCTCCCTGGCGAGACGATCAAAATAATTAACAAACGAGTCTATATCAATGATATTGCGATAGAAGACCCACATGCTCACTTCACCAGCACCTTTATTTCAAAGGAACCTCCAAAAGACAATTACTCAGCGAGAACCATCCCAGAAGGCAAGTATTTTGTTATGGGCGACAACAGAGACAACAGTTCTGACAGCAGATTCTGGGGACTTGTCGATCAAAAAGAGATTTTAGGCAAGGCATTTATTATATATTGGTCATGGAATATAGACAAACCTCTGCTATCAATAGACCGCCTGACTTCAGTACGATGGGGACGGCTTGCTGATATTATCCATTAGTTTTTTTGCCCTTTTGCACAGGTGAACAGATTGAACACTGAGTACATATTCTCGCATAAACATATACTTGGCATAGAGCAGTTTTCCGTTGACGATATTTTTCATATTCTCGCCACAGCTCGCTCGTTCAAGGAAATTTCAAATAGATCGATAAAGAAGGTACCGACACTTCGTGGTAAAACTATAATCAACATCTTTTTCGAGCCCTCCACCCGAACACGACTATCTTTCGAGGTGGCGGCAAAACGTATGAGTGCTGACACCTTTAACATCTCCGCGTCTACCAGCTCAGCAACCAAAGGGGAAACGCTTATAGATACAGCCAAAAATATCCAGGCAATGAATCCTGACATCATCGTCATGCGCCATTCATTCTCCGGTGCCCCATTTCTTCTTAAGAAGCATATTGACGCCTCTATTATTAATGCTGGTGACGGTACCCATGAGCATCCCAGCCAAGGCCTGTTAGACCTTATGACGGTTATGCAGCATAAAGAAAAGATCGAAGGTCTCAAAGTTGCCATTATTGGCGATATTGCCCATAGTCGTGTAGCCCGTTCCGATATACAGGGGTTTACCAAATTAGGGGCACATGTATATCTCTCTGGTCCCGCGACCTTTATACCTCAAGGAATAGAAGATCTTGGAGCAGAGGTCTGCACAACACCTAAAGAAGCTGTTGATGGTGCGGACGTGGTCATGGCTCTACGTATCCAAAAAGAGCGCCAAAATGACTCATTGGTCCCTTCTCTTCGTGAATATGCTACCCATTTCGGCATAAACAGAGCCCTACTCAAAAACGCCAAGCCCGATGCACTGGTTATGCACCCTGGTCCAATAAACAGGGGTGTAGAAATGAACCCTGATGTCGCCGACGGGCCGCAATCTGTCATTCTCGACCAGGTTTCTAACGGCGTTGCCATTCGCATGGCTCTGCTTTACTTGGTAATGGGTGGTGACAAAAATAGTAATAGTGAGAACTAACCCTGTGCGCTGAACATACATCCGCTACTCTTAAGGGATATAACTCTCTGTGCCATAATACATATACAGTGCGTTATGATTTTTAAATTATTTCTCGTCTTTAAGTTTTTCTCTGATAGACTTTCAGGAGCAAGGTACTAAAATGACTACAGTACTTTTCAAAAATGGTCGTCTCATTGATCCAGCTAACACCGTTGATCAGGAGAATCTTGATCTATGGGTTATTGATGGCAAAATTGCATCACCTGCCACCTCCCTTCCTGAGAATACTTTAATATTTGATCTACAGGGCAAATGGATAGTACCCGGGCTCATTGACATGCATGTTCATCTGAGAGAACCAGGAGAGGAGTACAAGGAAACGATCAGCTCCGGGACGAAAGCCGCAGCAGCCGGAGGGTTCACAGCTGTTGCCTGCATGCCCAATAGCCATCCCGTCAATGACTGTGCATCCGTTACCCGTTTTATCCTCGAAACTGCACATTCCTGTGATGCGCGTGTATATCCAGTAGGTGCAATTAGTAGCAAGAGCGCAGGAAAAGGACTTGCTGAATTTGGTGAAATGAAAGCTGCAGGTGCAGTTGCCCTGAGTGATGATGGCTTGCCTGTGGTTGACAGTCAGCTAATGCGCCGTGCTCTGGAATACTCCTCCAGCTACGGAATGCTCGTTATCTCACACTCAGAAGAACCATTTCTCAGTAGAAACGGCTGTATGAATGAAGGAAGAATTTCAACACGTCTTGGCCTAAAAGGCATCCCGACAGCAGCCGAAAGTGTCATGGTCTACCGCGAAATCGCCCTTTCAGAACTTACCGGAGTACCTGTTCATATCGCTCACATCAGTACAGCTGACTCACTGGCTCTTATACGCGCAGCCAAAGAACGTGGTACGCAGGTTACGGCAGAAACCGCACCACACTACTTTACACTCACAGAGGAAGAGGTATTGGGGTATAACACTAACGCCAAAATGAACCCACCACTTCGCACCACAAAAGATAGAGAAGAAATACGCAAGGCACTCTCCGATGGGACCCTTGATGCAATAGCTACCGACCACGCACCACACTCAAAATTAGAAAAAGAGGTGGAATTCAGTATGGCAGCAAATGGCATAATCGGACTGGAAACGGCCCTGCCACTCACTCTGGAACTTGTCAGGGAAAATATTATTTCACCTAGTCAGCTCGTTTATCTGATGTCGACAAAACCGGCAAATCTGCTTGGCGTTCAAGGAGGGTCACTTCACATAGGAGCCGTTGCTGACATTACCATTATTGATCCAGACAAGGTGTTCTCCTACAGTCGAGAATCAATTGTCTCGACATCGAAAAATTCACCGTTTATCGATTGGGAACTCCAGGGAAAAGCCGTTTTAACCATGCTTGGCGGCAGGATCACCCATAATGAGATGACGTAGCCATTTCTAATAACTCTTTTTACAACTCTATAACGAAATATTAAGTCAGACTATATGGCAGAGGACAGTCTACCTCAATGCCACTTGGCATGACCTTCGCCTGGTAAACTAAGATCTTTACACCTCTCAAAGTTACTTCTCTTAATGCCGCCGCATAGACAGGGTCAATCTGAGCTGCTGGCTTGAATATCTTTGCATCACCTCGCTGTACCAGATAGAAAATTACTCCGCCATGACCCTGCTCCACAAGGCTGGCCAGCTCATATAAATGCTTTGTCCCTCTGGCTGTGATGGCATCAGGAAACATGGCGATTTCATCGACAACCAGTGAACAATTTTTTATTTCTATATATGTTTTCAATCCTGCTGCCTCAACCATTACATCAAGCCTGCTGTTTGATGAAACTTTGACCTCGGTATTAATAACCTCAACCTGACCAAATTCCGGAATCTTTCCACTCCGTATCGCCTCCACCACAATTTGGTTGGTCAACCCGGTGTTTACACCAACCCAGGTTTCACCAGAATAAACCATCTCAAGAGTATATCGATATTTCCTTTTGAGATTTTCAGACTTGGAAAGCAAAACCTTACTGCCAGAAACTGAACACGAACGCATCGAACCGGTATTGGGACAATAGGCCGTCATCGTCGAACCATCATCTAAAATCACGTCTGCCAGAAATCTCTTATATCGTTTCTTTAATACTGCCGAAAGCAGCTCGTTATTGAAAAGCATTCTCACCTGCTTGAATTTTATGGAATAGTTTTGAAGAGACTGCCGTTATTTCAGTTGCACTCCAATGAGTCTGGTGATAAAATTTGGGGAAATCAACATCTCATTGTTTCGGCATCCCGGATTCTCCCCATGCAATATGTGGGCAAAATTACGCCAACAACTCAGAAAAGAAGAAATTCCACCGAGGACACAGAAGCAGCTCTCTGATATTGCGCTCAGATAGCAATTTTCACTTTCTTCGATGTGAACACAGGGGAAAAATTCCGGACCGAACTCAATCTTCGGTCAATATTTTACAAGCAAAGGAGTGTCATTGCCATGAAATTAGGAATAAATGGTCTCGGTCGAATTGGAAAACTTTCGTTATGGCACCATGTTTCCAGAAAACATTTTTCTGAACTCGTCATAAACATAGGCAGAGAAGTCGGTAGAGATTTGAATGACCTGGCAGCTGCCATTGAGCGGGACTCATCATACGGTCGCCTCGCCACCTATCTTCATGGTCATAAAGGAGGAAGAGTCATTGAAGAACTTGACGAGCAGACAGGCACCATGCTGATCAATGGTGTTCCGGTTAAAATTCTCCGTAAATCCAGGAACCCTGCCAAAATTGAGTGGCAGGATAATGGTGTCCAGCTTGTTGTTGACACCACTGGAGCATTCAAAGATCCCACAGCAGATGCCGATGCTGCAAACGGTTCGTTACGCGGACACCTGCACGCTGGAGCAGAAAAAGTTTTGCTCTCAGCACCATTCAAGATCAGCGCACGAGGACTTGAAATGCCCGATGATGCCATTACTACCGTTATGGGCATAAATGACGAGGAATATTCGGCCAGCAAACATTCTGTTATTTCCGCGGCATCATGCACAACAACCTGTCTGTCATATATGATAAAACCGCTAATGGAGTCGATCGGTGCAAACAACTTCCTTAGCGCTTCCATGGTAACTGTACACGCAGCCACTGGTAGTCAGCAGGTTCTTGATCGACTGCCCAAATCAGGAGCATCGGATCTGCGCAAAAACCGCTCCATCCTCAATAATATCATTCTTACGACAACCGGTGCGGCAAAAGCCCTCTCACTTGTTATTCCCGAGATGAAAAATATCGGTTTTATTGCAGAATCAGTGCGAGTCCCCACTTCTACCGGTTCGTTGATAGTTCTTGTTCTCAATCTTCAGGATGACTTGGAAAATCCTTTTAACAGAGCCCAAATCAACTCCATATACAAAGAGTATGCAGAAAGCAGCCACTACCTGCAGTTCAGCGAAAAACAAAATGTTTCCAGTGATATCATAGGAGTACCTGAAGCTGCGACGGTAATTGAAGGTACCGAAACCCATACTCGAACAGCTACCATTCCTGTTAATCTCAAAAAAACGCAATTCGGCGCCTCACTCAGCGATAACAACAACCCCATCCTGCAGGTACCGGTAACCCAGGCAGTCATTTATGGCTGGTATGACAATGAATTGGGCAGTTACACCAATATGCTTGGCGATTTAACCGTTAAAGTTGCTCAAACCATGGTTTAATTTTTTGCTCATTCGCACAGCGACACAGGAGGATATAAGCTCAATTGCGGAACTTGAAAAAAGTGTTGCATCACCTTGGTCAACAACACAAATTGCTGCTGAGATGGACTACTCAGCAGCATTGCTGCTGGTTTCAAGCAAAGTTGATAACAATTTGACAACAGGATGGTGTTCTCTCAGATTCATGGCACCGGAAGCTGAGCTGCTAAAAATTGCGGTCCATCCAGATTACAGAAGATCAGGCATTGGTGATCAACTGCTCAAAGAGGCTTTGAGACATAGCGCAGCTGCAGGCTGCAAAGAAATTTTTCTTGAGGTGAGAGCCGGGAATCATTCTGCGCGAAATCTTTATCGTAAATTTGGTTTTCAAGAAAATGGGATGCGGAAAAACTACTATGTTCAGCCGGGTGATGATGCCATTCTGTATAGAAGAAAGATTGGTTCTTTAATGGATAATCAATCCGGTAGTGTATTTTCTAAGTAACCAGCGACAAGACAATTACCTCTTTTACTTTTACAGAATAATCCTATTTCGCTCTTTTTATCTGGAACAGGAGTGAAGTTATGGATACCGACAAGAAAAACAGTTCAACTGCAATCAAGGAGAAAGTGTCATCATGTACACCTTAAAAGATATAGATATCAACGGCAAACGCGTACTAGCTCGTGTTGACTTTAATGTGCCGATGGATGACAACCTCAATATTACCGATGACATCCGGATACGTTCCGCGCTACCGACAATTCAATACATCCTTGACCATCGAGGAAAGCTTATCCTCTGTTCACACCTTGGCAGACCTAAAGGTAGCCGAGTTGACAAGTTCAGTCTAGGACCAGTAGCCACGCATCTTGGCAAATTACTCAACCGACAGGTCAAAATTGCACCCGATTGTATTGGCGCTGAGGTCGAAAAACAGGTCGAAATGCTGCGCGACGGAGATGTCCTTCTCCTGGAGAATCTCCGTTTCCATGAAGGGGAAACCTCAAACGACCCTGAGTTTGCTAAAAAACTTGGTAGCCTTGCTGAGATCTACATTAATGATGCCTTTGCTGTATCACACCGAAAGCATGCATCTGTCGTCGGGGTAGCTGAACATATCCAGATCAAAGCTGCAGGCTTTCTGCTGGAAACCGAAATGGAATATTTTCACAAATCCATGGATGCTCCTGTTCGCCCGCTCGTTGCTATTGTCGGCGGAGCAAAGGTTTCTTCTAAGCTTGGAGCTTTGGAGAATATGCTTGGGAAAGTAGACAGTATGATTATTGGCGGGGCCATGGCCAACACGTTTCTTAAAGCTATGGATATTGACGTTGGAGCATCGAAAACAGAAGAGGAATTACTCTCTGCAGCACAACAATTTATAAAAAAAGCAGCAGACAAAGGAATAAAACTCTATTTTCCAGTCGACTTTGTAGTTGCGGACTCATTCTCAGCAGATGCGGTGACGAAAACTGTAACATCTCTGGACATTCCAAAAAGCTGGATGGCGCTTGATATTGGGCCGGCATCAACTTTATTATTTCAACTAGCTTTAGCCGATGCAGGAACAATTGTCTGGAACGGACCGATGGGTGCTTTCGAGATGGATGCTTTTTCTCGCGGAACCATGGCCTTGTGCAGAACCGTTGCAGCCTCACAGGCATTATCAATAACTGGAGGTGGAGATTCTAACGCTGCTATTAAAAAATCAGGAGAATCTAAAAACATTTCATACATGTCCACCGGTGGAGGAGCTTTTCTCATGTTGATGGAGGGGAAAAACCTTCCGGGTGTAGAAATTCTCGATAACTGAGAGGCCTTCAAACACGAAACAAAGGTATATTCATACCCTATTCTGGAGAATTCATTATGCAGAGAAAAGCACTCATTGCCGGCAACTGGAAAATGCATACGACCATCACCGAAGCCTGTAAGCTCGCTAAAGATGTCGGCATGGTTTGCGATGGTATACCTGATAGGGAAGTTCTTCTGGCGCCACCTTTTACAGCATTGAAAGCGGTCAGTGATGCGCTGTCACAATCTTCTGTAATACTAGCAGCGCAAAATATCTGCTGGGAGGAAAAGGGCGCATTTACCGGAGAGATTTCGCCAGTCATGCTGAAAGATTGCGGCGCCCGTGCTGCTATTATTGGCCATTCAGAGAGAAGGCAACTTTTTTACGAAAATGATGAGCTCATCAATAAACGGGTCCTAGGTACACTGTCATCTGATCTCATGGCAATATTATGTATTGGAGAAACATTGGAACAACGAGAAAACAACCAGACATTCAACGTTCTTGAATTACAGATTCAAAAGGGACTGAAAGAAGTAGCTCCCGATCAGATGAAACAACTTGTCATCGCCTACGAGCCAGTCTGGGCCATCGGAACTGGTAAAACCGCCACAAAAGAGCAAGCCCAAGAAGTACATTTCTTTATTCGTCAATTAATCGAAAAAATGTATAAAAAAAGCATTGCCGATGAGTTGAGAATATTGTATGGTGGCTCGGTTAAACCTACTAACATTGATGAATTGATGGAGCAACCCGATATTGATGGTGCTCTTGTTGGTGGAGCTGCACTGGATGCGGACTCATTTGCCAGGATTATTAATTATTCATAAATATTTCATGAGGTTTTTTCTTAGACAATGAATACTCTTCTTATCATAGTTCACGTGCTCGTATGCCTTTTCCTCGTTGGCATTGTGTTGCTGCAGCACGGCAAAGGTGCAGACATCGGGGCCTCCTTTGGCGGTTCCAGTCAGTCACTTTTTGGAACTGAAGGGCCATTGCCTCTTTTAAATAAAATTACCACAGCTGTAGCTGTTATATTTATGGTTACCTCTGTCTCACTGGCTTATATTTCTGCACACAATTCGACCGGCTCTGTAATGGAAGCACTCTCAAAAGAGCAGGCCGCAACACAAGTGGCAACCGAGCAAAAAGCAACAGAAATGGCTGTTCCGACGGAAGATGAGAAAATTCAGCCTCAGGACAAACCAGAAGATAACAAAACACAATAATTGGCATGCCGAAGTGGTGGAACTGGTAGACACGCTATCTTGAGGGGGTAGTGGCCCACGGTCGTGCGAGTTCGAGTCTCGCCTTCGGCACCAATATTTAAAACCCGCAGCAATTGCTGCGGGTTTTTTTTTATCCTGAATACCCTGAATTTTACAACTCTTCCACATTTCAAACCTCTCAATCAATGTAGATCCCAAAGTACATTCAACATCAAAAACTTAATTAAATTGTGCTATCTTGCACCTGCTGATGGGTATGATTAGTCTTTTCATGAAGATCATCTTTGACTTCGCTATGGATAACGCACTATGAATAAACCCATCAATTATGGAACACTGGATGCTTTGCACTTTGACAATACCTTTGTAAGAGAGCTGCCAGCAGATCCAGAAACAACAAACTCCAGGCGGCAGGTGTATGGTGCCTGCTATTCTTTGGTCAGACCAACTCATGTTCATCAGCCTAAGCTCGTATCATACTCTCCAGAAGTTGCCAATCTTTTAGGAATCTCTGAAACCACATGTGGTTCCGAAGAATTCGTCCAGGCCTTCTCAGGCAATATCTGCAGTTCGGCAATGACTCCATATGCCATGTGTTATGGAGGTCATCAGTTTGGCAACTGGGCCGGACAGCTTGGCGACGGCAGAGCGATCAACCTGGGGGAAGTGATCAACGCCCAAAATCAACGCTGGGTTCTGCAGCTTAAAGGTGCAGGGCCAACACCCTACTCCCGCACGGCCGATGGCCTGGCTGTGCTACGTTCATCCGTTCGCGAATTTCTTTGCAGCGAAGCGATGCATCATCTTGGAGTTCCGACAACTCGAGCTTTGAGCCTTATTACAACCGGAGAGTTGGTTGAGAGAGACATGTTCTATGATGGTCACCCAAAAGACGAACCAGGAGCCATTGTCTGTAGAGTTGCCCCTTCGTTTATTCGGTTTGGTAATTTTGAGATATTTGCCTCGCGAGAGGAAAACGATCTGTTAAGAAAATTCATAAACTATACAATACGAATAGATTTTCCTCATCTTGGTGACCCTGATGAAAACGTATATCTTCAATGGTTTACGGAAGTCTGCAAACGTACTGCTGAAATGATCATTCATTGGATGAGGGTCGGGTTTGTTCACGGAGTTATGAACACTGACAATATGTCTATTCTCGGTCTGACCATTGATTACGGGCCTTATGGATGGCTTGAAGATTATAATCCAGGCTGGACACCCAACACTACCGATGCGGCAGGTCGTCGGTACTGTTATGGTAACCAACCGCACATTGCGCAATGGAATCTTATCCAGCTTGCCAATGCAATCTATCCAATCATAAAAAACGAAGAAGGTTTAAAAGAAGCTCTTGATCAATACCGATATACCTTCCAGAAAGGCTGGACTCATACCATGGCCCAGAAGCTTGGTTTTCTGAAATTTGAGGAGGAACCCGATGAGGAGATAATAAACGGGCTCCTGGATATTTTAACAAATGTTGAAACCGATATGACTCTCTTTTTCCGGGCTCTTGCAGAGATAGATTCAAGAACAGATGATACTACGGAAAACGCCTCTGCTCATTTTGAAAATGCCTATTATAAACCTGAACAGCTCACACACGACTATCGACAACTGTTATCTTCCTGGTTAGGAAAATATCGCCAACGATTACAGAAAGACAATGTCCCCTTTGGTCAAAAGAAGGCACAGATGAATTCAGTGAATCCAAAGTATATTCTGCGAAATTATCTTGCCCAGATCGCCATCGACAAAGCGGAGGCGGGAGATAATTCAGAAATACGCCAACTCCTCGATGTCCTTCGTCATCCTTATGCTGAACAGCCTGGCAAAGAAAAATATGCGGCCAAACGGCCTGAGTGGGCTCATAATCGTCCCGGATGCTCGATGCTTTCGTGCAGTTCATAAAAAATGATTTTTAATTTCTCTTTCTTCCTTTTTCCTGCTTTCTCAACTTTTTTTGTTTTTTATTCTTTAACCATGGCGTTCTGGCCAACCTGCTTTCCGCCAACTCTATAAGTAGTTCATCAACACTACGGTCTTGTTCTTTACCTTTTCCTTTGCGCTGGGTGTAATGACCATCGGCATCCATCTCCCAGCAATTTCGTAGATTTTCAAGCTGAATTTCCAGTATAATCTGCAGCTGTGCCTGGAGATCAAAATCCTCTACAGGAGTGACAACCTCAACTCTCGATTCAAGATTCCGTTTCATCAGATCTGCTGAGCCAATATAATATTCTTCCTCACCGTTATTTTTAAAATAATAGATTCTCGAATGTTCGAGAAACCTGCCGACGATGGAGATCACCGATACGTTATCAGATAATCCTTTAATACCAGGCCGCAACCTGCAGCTATCACGTATTATAAGATCAATCTCCACGCCTGCCTGTGACGCCCTATACAATGCACGGGTAATATCCTTATCCTCCAAGGCATTACATTTAAAAATAATTTTCCCTCCCCCATATTTACCATGCTGCCCAATTTCTCTGTCGATTTTATCAAGAAGAGCTTTTTTCAGCAGGTTAGGACAGGGAATAATCTTCTTATATTTTCGGATAGGTGCGTATCCGGTGGTGAGATAGTTAAAAAATTCGGTAAGATCATCGCCCAAAACGGGATCACTGCTCAATAAACCGAGATCACTATACTGCCTTGCGGTACCTGCATGATAATTTCCTGTGCCTATGTGCACATACCTTCGCAAACCATCATAATCTCTTCTGACTACGAAAATAACTTTGCTATGGGTTTTCAAGCCAACAACCCCATAGGTTACATGAATACCAGCCTCCTCCATATCTTCTGCCCAGCTGATATTCGCAGATTCATCAAATCTCGCCATAAGTTCAACAACAACCGCCACCTGTTTGCCGTTGTGGGCAGCGTCTATGAGGTATTGTATTATTCGTGACTGCGATCCGGTTCTATAAAGTGTCATTTTAATGGCAAGCACCTTTGGATCGCTACTCGCATCCCTGACAAACCGTTCAATGGAAGTATCAAATGATTCATATGGGTGTTGCAATAAAATACTGCCTTGATCTCTGATAATATGGAAAATACTTGAAACATCTTTGAGCAGAATAGGATGGTCACAGGGATTGTGGGGTGGAAAATGAAGATCTGCCCTGTTTATCTTCCATATCTCCATGAGATCTCTTTTTGCTATAAATCCATCGACATCATAAACATCATTTTCCTCATCAATATCAAGTTCGGCGGCAAGCATTCCCCGAAGCTGAGGAGCTATGCCTTTCTCAACTTCCAGTCGAACAATCTTTGCAAATTTTCGATCGCGTAAAGCCGTTTCAATCATCACTAAAAGATCATTGGCCTGTTCCGCATGCCTCTCGGTAATTGCATTTCTCGTCACTCTAAAAAGCCAGGAACCTTTAATTATCATCCCAGGGAAAAGAGCCTTCAGGTTATTGGCAATTAAATCTTCAAAGGTTATGAAAACATGTTGATGCGGTACCCCACAGTCGATAAATCGTGGGACGCCAATCCCCATAGGAACCTTTATTCGATTGAGAAAAGACTGGCCGCCATCGGATTCACTGGTCACCACCAGGAGGTTTAATGAAAGATTTGATATAAAGGGAAAGGGGTGTGCCGGATCCATTCCCTGGGGAGTAAGTAGTGGATATATATTTTCATTGAAATATATATCCATGGCGGCCTGTGCCTCTCTCCCCAGATCGCAATATTGAGTGAAATGAATTTCTTCACTACGAAGCAGGGAGATGAGTTCTTTCTCAAGATCCTGTCGCCGGTCAAGAATCTCACGTACCGCTACGCCACATGCCTCAATCTGTTCTTCTGGCAGCATTCCATCAACACTCAACTTTTTTACACCGGCACCCACCTGTTGCTTGAGTCCGCCTATACGTTTCATAAAAAATTCATCGAGGTTGGAACCTAATACTGCCAGAAAGAAAACACGTTCCAGCAGAGGATTACGAGCATCCATGCCCTCATGCATTACGCGCCTGTTAAAGGCTAACCAGGTAAGTTCCCGATTGAGATACCACCTGGAGTCTGTTAAATCAAAATCCTCAGACGAAAGTGCTTTGCCAGTAGCTAAATCCTTTTGTTCATCTTTCATGGTGTGCCCTTACATACTTTGTTGATACAAGCTTTTATGACAGGCATACCGCATTTCATCCGTCTTTAAAGCTAATCTACAATGCGCATATGCAATAATGATAGCAGTTTATCACATTATTACGTTCATTATAACCCCATAAATATCAACAGTTACGAAATAGGTGCGAGCAATGGCAAGGTCTGCCCTCCAAAATCCATGAAAAATCAAATGCCATTCCCGATTGACCAAATAAACTCTTGATCAAAACTCTCTTCCACGTCTCATCATACACAACCGCACATCATGGTTATAACTCTGTAATTATTCTTGACCTTTAAAGCTTCTTTATAATAGCCTTGAAGAGAAGGTGTCCTTTCCAGAGAATTCCAAACTAACATGTACGGAGGAATTGCCATGCCAGAAACAAACAATGGGCATATCACCAAAGGGATGCAGGAATATATTGACACCAACACTGCCTACCTGGCCAAACGCCAGAAATATATTGATGAAATCGTTAAAAAGTGGAAGTTCGATACCATCGCTGTTCATGGACTCTACTCTGTTTCCGACGCCCTGGCCGATTATCAGGGGGCGATCATCGAGCCAATTTTCATGAGTTCATCACAGGCATATCACGACTCGGACGAAATGGCCGCAGCCCTCGCTTATAAAATTCCCACCTGGTGCTATTCGCGTATTGCCAACCCATCTACCTACTATTACGAATGGACCCTAGCCCTGCTTGAAGGCTATGGCTTCGACGGTACCACTTCCTGCTGTTCAACATCCTCGGGTATGGCAGCAATTATGACAGCAGTGCAGCCTTTTTTGCAGATACAAAAAAACCTGTCCGATGAACGCAATTTTGTTGCCACCGCACAATGTTATGGTGGAACTTTTCAACAATTTTCAGTGCGCCTCATGCAGGAAAGAGGTATCGAGTGTCGCTGGGTAAAAGATGCCGGTAACCTTGATGAGTGGGCAGCAAAAATTGACAGCAATACCCGTTTCCTCTATGGCGAGTTGCCCAGCAACCCGCAACTTGGTTTTTTTGATATTAAAGCGGTGGCCGATCTGGCCCATAGCTATAATCTTCCCTTGATTTGCGATTCCACTGTCGCCACCCCTGCCCTTCTCCGGCCAATCTGTCATGGCGCCGATATCGTAGTTCAATCGGTAACCAAAAGCCTCTCCAGCAGTGGTTTTGGTATTTGCGGTGCTGTTATTGCCCGGAAGAATCTGGTAACAACTATAGATGACGATCAACTCAAGGATGATTTCTCCCTCTCGGTAAAATATCTACAAAATCGTGATTTCGGGCCTAATTTACATCCCATGCAGGCAGTAATGGCACTGAACGATATGCGCACCATCCGCTCAAAAATGGATCTCATGAGCAGGAACACCGAGAAGGTCGCAACATTTCTCGACTCACACCCAGGAGTTGAAAAAGTTGATTATCTAGGTCTAAAAAATCATCCTCACCATGAGCTAGCTTCAAAATATATGTGGCTGGTTGATGCAGAGGTCGATGATCTCTACTCAAAACCCGTTAATCGTTATGGCCACCTGATGTCCTTCTGCGTCAAAGGCGGTACAGAAAAAACCCGCAAGGTCTTTGACAATCTGGAACGGATCTGGCGAGCCACCGACCTTGGCCGGATAAAGAGTGTGGCAACAATACCGGCTATATCAACACACCAACAGCAGGGAGAAAAGGGACGCTCACTTGCAGGCATACCTGCCAACATGATACGGCTTTGTGTTGGCGCTGAACATGCCGATGATATTATCGCCGATCTTGACCAGGCCCTGACCCGAGCAAAATAGTTAGCCCCCGACTCACTTTCAGGTTTTGCGGTTGTCAAAATATCCAAATTCATGGTAAAGGGGTTCTGCAACCCTTTTTCCATGAGTTATCTCCTCTATGCAATTGATATCAATTTTGGGTATAGCCGTGGCCTTGGCCATGGATGCTTTTGCGGTAGCTATCGCCACAGGCGTAAGTCTTAGGGATGTGAGCTTCAGGCAAACTTTTAGACTGTCATGGCATTTTGGTCTCTTCCAGGCAATAATGCCTATCCTCGGCTGGTATTGCGGTGCGTCAATTGAAACGTATGTGGATGCCTGCGCCCACTGGATAGCTTTTGCACTGCTTTTTCTTGTCGGAGGAAATATGATCCGGGAAGCATTTGAACTGAATGACGAAGAGAGTACAACAAAAAAAGACGCGACTAAAGGCCTCACCCTGGTCATACTCTCAGTTGCCACATCCATTGATGCTCTTGCTGTGGGACTCAGCATGTCCCTGCTGAAGGTTTCTATTGTCTACCCAGCAATTATTATTGGTATTGTTGCAGGACTATTTACCATTGCCGGTCTCCATTTAGGTGCCAAAACCGCTGGAATCAAACGTCTGAGTCCCATTACTGAGATTCTTGGAGGTGTGGTGCTGTGGTCAATCGGCTTGAATATTCTTCGAGAACATGGTGTATTCACCGCATTTGTTTAAATGATACAGCCACCACCAGAGACTACTTAACAAAAAACTACTTGAGGGTGCGCTCCTGGACCACCTTGCGTTCAATTTGGTAAAAAACAGCCATAATCCCGAAGTCTGGATCATCGAGAAGAATCGTCTTTAACTCCTGAAAATACTCCTCAAGGGACTCACGAAGCAAGGGACGATTCTGACGTTTTGTTGTGGTATGATCCCAGAGATCCCAAACCAGGACACCGAAACCTGCGATCACTCCAAAAAACTTACCGCCAACTTTAGCAACGACCTTACCGCCTGTCTTTGCCGCCATCCGCGAGGCCACTTTGCCAGTCGATTTGGTCATTACCTTTGAACCTAACTTACTGACCATAACCTTCATCTGCCCAGCCAGGAGCGCTGTACCTCCCACTCCGGTCACAGTTATGGCCTTCAAGGTCAGAGGGGTTTGGCGGCTGCCATCTGTCTGTTCCGTTGTTATGGCAATATCTTCGAGGTACTCCTGCCATTCTGCCTCGCTGAGCCCGTATGTCGCAGCTATATCACCGAGGCTGCCCTGAAGATTGGCCACATATCGATCGGCGGTTTGTTGAATAATTCTCTCCAAAACTCTCTGGGAAATCTGTGGTCGCAGAACCCTCGAGGAAAACTCTTCCTGAATCTCTTCGGTCAGCCTCTCGGATGCTGTGGGCTGGGTTTCAAATACATAGTGAACCCCATATTGATACAGCCCTTTTAGGCCGAGAACCTGCTGAGTCCAGTAACTGAAATACCAGTCGAGGAAAGAATTGTCGACCCTCTCCATCATCGTTCCGATCCACTTATCGAGCTCTGCATCAGCATACTCCCTGGCATCCCGATGTGCTTCCTGCAATGATGTTGCAAGTGCTGCATCTACCTGCTGCCAGTCAATGGCTGGCTGGACCGGCTTGATTGATCTTTGATCCTTCAATACTCCCTGTCCGAATATTCCCCCACTCTGAGAGTTCATCAGAAACCAGCCCACGGCAGCAAGAACAATAACAACTATTGCAATCCAGATAATATTCGTCAGGATACGTCTTGTGAGCTCCAGAGATTCGGCCGTCTTTTGAAGTTTGTTCTTAGCCATAACTGTTTAGCAGATAGAGATCAAAACGCTTCTACCGTTCGTATTATGTTAAAATGGTTTCGGAATATAGTTCTGACAACGGCAACATGGTTAAATTCAGCCCTTGAGAGATTTGCAACAGCATCAAGGAGCTCTGATTCCCTTTGCAGTCCTTCAGAATATTTCAGCCTGGTCACCCTGAGATTTTCCTCAGCCTGCTCTATCCCGAGGAGGGCTACTTCTAGATTTCTCAGACTAATATCACGATCGATATGAAGGTTCTGCAGCTCAGCGAGCAATGAGTCTGTCTGCTCTTTAAGGTCATACTGAAGTCCTCGTGTTTCCAAACGGGCTTTAGCGACCGATGCCATTGTTGAGCCGCCACGATAAAGATTCATAGAAACCCTGAACTGAGCGAGAAGCTCATCATTGTTCACATCGCCGCTGCCATTGATAAGATCGTTATCATAATTGCTGTAGCTGCCAACCAAATCGACTTTAGGATAATATTCGCTTTGAATAGCCTTGGCCTGCATCTCAGACGCATCCTTGAGCCTTTTTAAAACCTGCAGTTCACTTCTTTGCGCGAGCATGGCGGTACGATCTGTTTCTAAATCCTGTTTAGCCGGAACGCTCTCGAATAGTGAGAAATCCAGCTGGTCAAGCTGTAGCTCCTCGCCAATTTCACGGCCAAGCAGATTGACACTTTTTTGTAATTCTGCTTTGGCCTGTTCGGTCTGGATGTCAGAGTTGTCGAGATCGACTTTGAATTTAAGAAGTTCGTTTTTGTCAATCAATCCAACTTCGTATCTATTTTGAGCATCACGGTAGATTTTCTGCAGGGTCTCGTAATTTTTCTTAGCAACTTCAAGGCTTGCCCTCCTTTCATAAACTGCAAGAAAACGGAGAGCAACATTGAGCTGGATATCCTGTTTCAACCCTTGGAGCTGATATTTTTCAACTTCATTTAGCAACTGTGAAGATTCAAGCTGATATTTATCTTTGAAGCCATTGAAAACATTCCAGCTTATAGCTCCGGTGACAAGAGAATCTTCATCATATATTGAGGTTAAATTACTCGCTTCATCAAGAAGATTGCCTCTGTAGGAAAGATCTACAGAAGGTAGAAATCCAGATTTGGCTATGGCAATATCTTTCTCACTCTTCTCGAGATTGACAACGAACCTTTTAATGGTTTCCCTTTTCGCCAACGCAATATCCTGCATCTCCTCCAGGCCCAGGCAAAAAGCGGATTGAGCCAGTAGCACCAATCCAAAAGTTAAACTCAGTACTCGCATATTATCTGCTCCTCTCATATCTAATGACAAAGGCAAGCAAAGCCGGAATGACAAAAAGGGTAAACATTGTCGAAAGCGCCAGCCCACCCAGAAGTATAGAACCCAATCCTCGATACAGCTCGCTCCCTGACCCGGTTGAAATAACCAGGGGAGTCATCGCCAGAAGACTGGTTGTTGCACTCATAAAAATAGGCCTGATACGTGTTTTCACTGACTCAGAGATAGCATCAAGCCCCACAAAACCTTCATATCTTACATTATTCAACGCTTGATGAACAATGAGAATGGCATTGTTGACCACTGTTCCAATGAGGATAATAAACCCTAACATAGCCAGAACGTCAAACCCTTGTTGAGCTATAAGCTTATTTACAGCCTCAAGCCCCACAAAACCACCAGCAGCAGCAAGAGGAACTGTGAATAAGATTATAAATGGATATAAGAAATTTTCGAACAAGGCCGCCAACAGCAAATAGGTAATAAGCAGAGCAAGAAGGAGATTCCACTGCAAGGCTTCCCCTGTTTCCGCAAGCTTATCTGCATTACCGCCAATAGTAATATCCAGCCCGTCAAGTTTGCCCGCATCCCGTAGAGAGCTGACAATGCCACCGTCAATGATCTCCATAGCCTTCTGTAAAGGCAGGTCCTTAGGAGGAGTGACCTGAAGTGTGATATTGCGCTTACGCTCAAAATGATTTATTTGCGGCATACTTTCACTGTAGACAAGATCAGCAACATCTCCCACCTTTATAAGATCACCAAAACCATTGACAATGGTTGCCGTGAGTATATTTTCAGGAGTATCAAACCTGTTGTTATCACCTTTGAGAATAAGATCAACCTGCTTTGTTCCCTCCGGCCGGTATTCATCAATTTTCCTGCCATCCATCAAAATATCGACATACACCCCCAAGTCACGCTCGGTTAAACCGCTTGCCGCAAGTCTCTCTTTATTGGGCACGACCCTGATTTCAGGATAACTGGTTTCCAGAGAAGGAATGGGACGAATCTGTGCAGAGGAAATATTCTGGCTAATGGCGCCATATAGCATACGAGCCCCACCAACGATGGTGTCAATATCCGTTCCAGAGATATTTACTTCTACGGTACGCCCTTTGCCAATACCGCTTTCAAAAATACCCGCCTGAATACTCACTCCAAAAAAACCTGGGATTGAATTCATAATTCTGTTGAACAAAGGCATCATCTCCTTCGCCCTGGTTTCGTAAGCACTGATTCCACCAAAAATAGTAATACGATCAGCTCCGACAAAAAACATCTGTTTAATCCTTGGGATCCCGTCTTTATTATCTTCCTCGAAATACGGGCGAGCTTCACTATAAATATGTCCGCCAATCTCTTTCATCTTCTCCACGGAATAGCCGGGAGGAGGGATTAAAATATTGAGGATGAGATTACGATTTCCCTGGGGCAGGTATTCTGCACTGGGCTTCAGCCAGAGAACAAGTCCGGCTGACAGGGAGGTAAAAATCACGACAGTAACAATCCGGGTAAAAACATTTTTAAGGCAGAAACCTGAAAAAAGCATGATTATTTTGACAAAGAACGGCCCGACGATGCTGCGCTGCAGAGCATTCGTGTTCTGCTTGACATCTTTTCGATAAAATAGGTGAATCAGTGTCGGTATAACTGAAATAGACACGAGAAGACTGATAATTATCGAAAAGGTAATGGCAATGGCTATATCACGAAAAAGCTGACCGGCCTCTTCCTGCATGAAGATAACAGGGAGGAAAACCGCCACCGTTGTTGCGGTCGAAGCAAAAACAGCTCCCCATACCTCTTTTGCACCTTCGTGAGCAGCATCGAAAGCGCTTTTACCTAGCTTGCGGTGCCGATCTATATTCTCCAAAACAACAATCGAGTTATCAACGAGCATACCTACGGCAAAGGAAATCCCTGCCAAACTGACAACATTCAGACTCCGCCCGGAAATCCATAAAAAGATAAATGTTCCAATAACAGAGATAGGAATAGCGATGGCTGTTGTTACAGTTGAACGAACGCTGCGCAAAAAGGCAAGCAGAACACAGATAGCGAGAATACCACCGACCAGCACATTCTGCTTCACCAAATTAATTGCCGTATTGATGTATGGTCTTTGATCATAGACCATATCAATGAAGAGATTTTGATCAGCGAGAATTCCGCTGTTAAGTTTTTTTACCTGCTCCTCCACCCTTTCCGTCATCTCAAGGACATTCGTCCCCGGTTCCTTGCGTACCCCGACCACTATGACCTGAGTGCCGTTATGGAGAACAGAAACACTCTCTTTATCAAATCCTTTAGCAACAGTAACCACATCACGTAGATGAACTCTTTTGAGACCGTCGTCAAAGACCACAACATCAAGAGCGTCTTCTGGTTTCTGGAATTGCCCAATTGTTCTGATTCGATAATTTTTCCTGCCAACCCCAAGAATACCTGCAGAGATTGTGGTATTGGCATTTTGTATGGCACTGGTTATCTGATTTATGGTCACCTTGTTCTGCGCCATTTTCTGGGTATCAAGAATCACATGAAGCTCATTTTCGGTCCCCCCGAAAACAAAGAGTGATCCAACCCCAGGAACCCTTTCAATGCGCTGCCTGACACTGTCTTCAAAGAAGGTACGGAATTCATTGATATGGCTGGGATTATCCTTCGTGGTTTTAAGCATCATCCAGATAACCGGGGATGAGTTTGCTCCTGCCGATTCAATTACCGGCTTATCAGCATTTTCCGGATAGTTCGAGACTTCATTAAGCTTGTTGGAAACCCTGAGTAGCGCATCATCCAGTGATGTTCCAAGTTGGAAAGAAAGTGTTATTTCACCAGAACTGTTGTATGCCGAACTTTCCATCTTGGTGAGACCGCGCAGCCCCTTCAGAGCCTCCTCCTGACGCTCAATTATCTCCTTTTCAATCTCAAAAGGTGTGGCGCCACCCCAGTTGGTCCTTACAGTTATCTGCGGGGTCTCAACGTCAGGCGTTAACTGGACAGGTAAAGCATTCAGACCAATAAGCCCAAAAGTAACCACAAGAATGACGGCCACCGCTATTGAGACTGGCTTGATCAGGGAATATTTGACAATATCCATGTTATTATTCTCCTGCTACCGTAACTGGCTGATCAGGACGCAATCGTTCATTGCCTTCAACAACCACTCCCATTCCGGCAACAATATATGGATCACTGACAGCTACTCTGTCGCCAAGATACGAGACAACCGTCACCGGCAAAATAGCGGCTTTACCCTCCTTCACGGTATAGACAAAATCTTTACCCTGGAATTTCACGAGTGCCGCACGTTTTAATATGCTCAGTTTTCGTTGCGGGCCAGAAGCAAGATAGACAGTTGCCGACATATTCTCTGCAACCAGGGGTTGATGAGGAATATTGATTTTCACAAATACATTTTTTGTTTTGACATCGGCAACGGGATCAATATTGACAACTTTACCAGATACTTTTCTATTAAAGGCATTGATTGTTACATCAACGTTTTCCTTCATATTTATAAACTGCAGCATATCCTCCGCAACCGGCACCCTAACATAAAGGTCCGCAGTTGAGCCAAGACGCACCAGCATACTCCCCTGCTGTACCCAGCCGCCTTCATCTGTATTCTTGCTTAAAATAACTCCTGTAAAAGGAGCACGGATAACGGAACGACGCTTTTGAATAAGAAGTTTCTGCAGATCATCCTCTATAGCCTGTTTTTCCAAAACAGCATCCTGGTAGGTGAAAACAGCATCATCATAGTTCTTTTCGCTGACCCCGGATTTCTGATAAAGTTGTTCAAGACGCTTATAATCTTTTTCTGCATTCTGTATGCGGAGTTCGACTTGTTCAATCCTTGTTTTTGCAAGCGATATCTCCTTCTCTAGCATTTCGGTATTGAGACGGACGAGAACATCCCCTTTTTTCACCTGGTCGCCTTCGTTAATTGCTATCGACTTCACCAGGCCGGAAACTTCCGTGGAAATTTCCGAAGTACGTTCATAATAGAGTACACCGATAACCGATTGATTCTCAGCGACATCCTCGGAAACCACTTTAGCCACAACCACTTTGGCCGGAGGCGGCTCCGCCGAAAAAGCAGCTGAGCAGCTCAGTAGCAGACAAAAAACCACTCTTCCTATTATTTGCACGCAATACCGCATTTCTTCACCTTTTAAGTGCCTTTCTCACCAAAAACTGTCACTCTATTCAATCGCTCCCTCTGATAAACGACAGACTCGGAAAGGATATTATAAAAAATCCCGACTCACTTCCCGCTCTCCGGGGTTAGTCAATTTCGTCCATTAATTTCCTGATATTATCATCAATTTTAATGAGTACATCACGAAATATCTGCTCCTCAGCACTGCTGACTCCCTCAATAAAACGGCTGGAATATGCCTCAAAATGCTTGGACACCCTGTTGGCCATCTGTTCGCCCTCTTTGGTCAGGAAAACCAGAGAAGAACGGCGGTCGGTGGGATGCCCCCGTCTTTCGATCCATTGCTTTTTCTCCAACCGATCAAGAATACGGGTGATATTGGCTGGTTTCTTACCAACATACTCGCAAAGCTGATTTTGACTACACCCAGTGACCATTGAGGTGTTTTTCAATAAGTGAAATTGTTCTACGGTCAGGTCATATGGGCTGAGCATTTTCTCTGCGTAATTGCGCAGATTGAGGGACGTTAAATAAATCAACCTTCCAATAGGTTGATTTTCAAGCAGATTATCACCTTGGTTATGACAGCATCTCATTAATTTGTCTCCTTAATATTTAACTAGACAAATACAATAGCGTTTCTCTCAAAAGTGTCAATGAGGATTTATTGATGGGAATTTTTTTCGGAATTTGGTTGATATATTTTTTCTCCGAATGTGTTATTAATAATATCAAGAGCATAAGAAATTATTTCAATCTGTAATTTGTTTGCAAATCAGCAAAAATGAATTATCCATGGTATAGTATAAAAATGAGGTATGTATAATGGGAACAGGAGCTTGGAAGATTTGTTCAAAAACACAATTATCAAAAGCTCATTGAGATCACGTTATACCTAAAAAGCTACCATTTATTACAGATACTGCAAAATGAAAACGTTGATAATCATTCCAGCACGTTACCGCTCATCTCGTTTTCCAGGAAAGCCTTTGGCCGACATCCTGGGAAAACCGATGATCCAACATGTGTACGAGAAGGCCGATCAATCGAAAAAGGCCGACAAAGTGATGGTTGCCACGGATGATCTTAGAATTTATTCGGTAGTCGAAAAGTTCGGTGGCAATGTGGTGATGACTTCCAAAGACCACAGATCAGGCACTGATAGAATAACGGAAGTTGTGGGAAAAGAAGAAGCCGACATCTACATTAATCTTCAGGGTGATCAGCCCCTGATATGCCCAGAAGATATTGATTTACTTATTGATAAGATGGCATGCGCCCCGAACTGTAATATCGCGACCCTCTGTCACCCAATCTCTCAGGAAGAGGCCCAAAACCCCAACGCAGTGAAAGTGGTATTGTCTTCAGATGGCAGGGCTTTGTATTTCAGTCGATCGCTTATACCCTATGCCCGCCATGGTGCTAAAGATGTCAGTTATAATAAACACATTGGCATTTATGGTTTTAGAAGGAAAGTTTTGATGCAGTATAAAAACCTGCCATTTTCGCAGCTGGAAAGTCAGGAAAAATTAGAACAACTCCGTCTTCTTGAAGCCGGGTTTTCAATAGATGTTCTAGAAACCAATAGAGTTAATGATCAGGGTGTTGACACTCCTGAGGATCTGGAAATTGTGAAACAGATACTCTTGCAGGATTTGGCTGCTATTCCCAGGGTTATTGGCTCTCTTTTTCCATAATTCAATACAACACTAGAGAAGAGATGGTTAAACCAATATTTTTGTATATGTTCTTCAAGGTTCAGAAACTACAGAACTTCATGTACTCAAGAACCTCTGTATATCTTTTCACCATACTTTTTCTTTTCCTCGCTTCCACTCATGCTCATGCAACGGGATTATCAATCAGTGAATCAGTTATTGCTGATCCAGAAAAGGAACTCGCAGAAAACCAGATTGTGGAAGAGGAATTTCCCGTATTTGGACACAACCTGTTCAAGGGCCATTTCCGAGACATTCAGCAACCCGGTTTCAACGAAGAATATATAGTAAATATTGGCGATATTATCAGCATTCGTATCTGGGGTGCAATAGAATATGCAGAAGAAATCACCGTCGACTCCCAGGGCAATATATTCCTGCCGAAGGTTGGAACAGTAAAAGTTCTGGGGGTAAAGAATAAAGACCTTGTCTCTGTGGTAAAAGATAAAATAAAACGATATTACAAGGACATGGTCTTCTGTTATGCCAATATCACCAATTATCAGCCGATAACGGTATTTGTAACTGGGAATGTCAATGCACCGGGATTATATAAAGGCATGTCATCGGATTCCGTACTGCAATATATCGACAGGGCAGGTGGCATCGCCATGGAATTTGGCAGCTTCAGAAATATCGAGGTTATGCGCGGCAGTAAGGTCGCCATAAAGTTTGATCTCTACTCTTTCCTGGTAAGCGGACAAAACGATCTTTTTCAGTTCCAAAACGGTGACGTTATTTCGGTGAATAACCTCATGTATCAGATTTCCGTTAAAGGAGACGTGAAACGTCCGTACAAGTTTGAATTCTCTGAGCAAAAAATCCCGATACGCCGACTCATCTCCCTGGCAATGCTCAAACCGGAAGCTACGAACTTCACTATTACCAGATGGCAGCGTGATAACCAGCAGAAGCTTTTTTCAGGCTCATTGAAAGAGGTTAAAGATCTCACTGTAATGGCAGGAGATACGGTTGAGTTCTTCTCCGATCACACTTCGCTTCTCAATAAAATTTCAGTCACCGGAGAGCATGATGGACTCACGACGATTTTAGTTCGAAAAGATGAGACACTGGGCGATGTCTTGGAAAAGCTCAAACTCAACCCCAGATCAAACCCCAAGGCAGTACAGGTCTTTCGTAAAACTGTGGCAGAGAAGCAAAAGGAGCTTCTCCTTGCTCATCTGGATAAACTCGAGTCTGTCGTTCTCACAACCGCATCGGTTTCAGAAGAAGAAAGCAGGATCCGCAGCCTCGAAAGTAAAGCGTATTTGAATTTCATTGAACGAGCTCGCCAAGTCGAACCAAAAGGCCAAATCGTAATCAATGAAAAAACTGATGTCCATTCAATTTATCTCGAAGAAGGTGACCAGATATATATTCCTACGATCACCAACCTGGCTACTGTTCAAGGTGAGGTGTCAATACCGGGGACACATACATTCGTTGAAAATACATCAGCATATGACTACATAGAACTCTCTGGCGGTTTAACCGAGAGAGCAAACGAGGAAAATATTCTGGTAGTCTCGCAGAATGGAACAGTAAAAAGATATGAATCAACTTCAGAACTGAAAAACGCCGTTATCCAAAATGGAGATTCTGTTCTGGTACTTCCAAAGGTCACTGGCAAGAACATTCAACTAGCCAAAAGTATTACTCAGATCATGTATCAGATTGCGGTCAGTGTCGGTGTTTTGGTCGGCCTTTAGTGTCTGGCCATTTAAGGACTTTTATGCTATCCGGTTTCGAACGAATACTTACCTATTCAAAAGGGATAAAGCAACACAGGGCACTTAGACATTATTTTGGAGACCGCCTTCATTTCGCTCATCTCAATTCCAGCCGAAACAGCTGCATCATAGGTTGGGGTAACAAAAGAAACACCATGAGAGCAAGACGTGTTGCTGCCGGGAAAAAAATCCCCTATTTCAGTATTGAGGATGGTTTTATTCGCTCGATAGAGCTTGGTGCCAATGGCGCCCCGGCCTTTTCATTCGTAATAGATGATGTAGGTATTTATTACGATGCCACGCGACCTTCCAGGTTGGAAAAAATCCTACAGGAACATGATTTTGAAAATGATAAAGAACTAATGGCCAAAGCGTCTCAGGCAATAGAGCTTATCAGACGTTTTAGAATATCAAAATACAATATTGGTGAGACCGACCTAAAGACGGATATAAGCAATAATAACCGGAGGAAAATATTAGTTATTGCTCAGACAGCAGGAGATATGTCCCTGGAGTACGGGTTCGGAAACAGGTTCAGCACAAATGATCTTATTACTGCAGCAAATGAAGAAAATCCGGACGCAGAAATATATATAAAGATCCACCCCGACGTTTTAACTGGAAAAAAAGACTCTGACATACATCCTGACAACATCCCTTCCTTTTGCAAGGTGATCTCAAGGGATATCAACCCGTTTACACTTCTTGAAAGTATCGATAAAGTATATACAAAAACTTCGCAAATGGGTTTTGAGGCCCTGCTTCTGGGCAAAGAATGTGTATGTTTTGGGCTTCCATTTTATGCCGGTTGGGGACTGACGACGGACCGCCTGGAATGCACCCGCCGGAAAAGGCAACTTACTGTGAATCAAGTATTTGCTGGTGCTTATCTGCTCTACGCTCATTATTACAATCCCTACTTGAACAAAATATCCGATATCATTGATACTCTCTACACCATCAAAAGATACAGGGAGATCGAGAAAATAAACAGTTCTTCTCTGTTGTTCTATGGATTTACGCCCTGGAAGAGATTATACCATCGTCATTTTTTCAAGTCATCCCGGCACAACTCGATTACCTTCTGCAAAACACCAGAACAGATCGCCAAACAGTCGGATAAGGGAAATACCAGACTTTTTACGTGGAGTATGCCGGATGATCCGGCTCTTCAGAAATACCTTGAGTCAAGCACCATACCTGCATATTGTGTTGAGGATGGCTTTATCAGGTCTGTTGCATTAGGGTCATATCTGACAATGCCTTACTCGCTGGTCGTTGATGCACGTGGATTGTATATTGATCCGTCAAGGGAAAGTGACCTGGAGCATATCTTTAACACTTATGATTTTGAGGGACATTCGGGTCTTTTGGAAAGAGCACAGAAAGTAACGAATTTTATAGTCAATGCTAAACTTTCAAAATACAATAATGCTGCCCATGGTGATATCACTATCAACAGGAGGAATCATGACAAGGTTCTTCTCATTCCGGGTCAGGTTGCCGATGATGCATCTATCAAGTTGGCTGGTTATGGTATGGATAACCTCTCACTCATCAAGATGGTACGCAAAAACAATCCGGATTCATACCTGATCTACAAACCTCACCCGGATGTTGTTGCCGGTAACAGAAACGGAAGTCTGCCAGAGGATATGGTGAAACATTATTGCAATATTATCGTATCCGACATGAGTATTGACAGCTGCATCGGCATTGCCGATGAAATTCATACAATTTCATCTTTAAGCGGTTTTGATGCCATTTTGCGCAATAAGAAAGTCAGCACCTATGGAATGCCTTTCTATGCAGGCTGGGGATTGACCGAAGATCTCCGCATATGCAACCGCAGGACCAGATCGCTCTCCAGAGACCAGCTTGTTGCCGGCGCGCTTCTGCTTTACCCACGCTATGTGCATCCATCGACGAAAGAGCTGTGCGAGATTGAACCTGTCCTAGAAGAGATACTCAAGGAACAGCAGCGCCTTGCCAGTTCAACTCTGTACAGGAAGGGAAGAGAAATTCGAAATAGTGCAATTGCTGTCTCAAAAAAATTATTCGTAAAAACGAACACAACCAATGTACATTGAGATCAAAAGAAAACGCAGTTCATTGAAGGTGCTCAAAGATGTGATTTTTGCACTGTTTTTTCGTGAGCTGAAAACCAGATTCGGCCCCTATCGATTAGGGTTGGCCTGGGCCTTTCTAGAGCCTATTAGTTTTGTTTTGATAATTACTGCTGTACGTTCCATAGCTACTTCAGGTCACATTTTTGGAGGTCAAATACACACCGTCCCAATTCCCATATTCTTTTTATTAGGTTACGTACCATTTCAGCTTTTTTCCAAACTCCTAACACAAAGTGCTACAGCAATAAATGCCAATCAGGGGCTTTTTAACTACAGACAGGTAAGACCAATTGATGCAATCCTGGCACGCACTCTGCTTGAGGTACTTACGTTCACGAGTGTAATGCTTCTATTCATGGCTGCATTCTGGTGGTTTGGATTTAATGTTTTCATCCGCAACCCATTACAATTCATAGCTGTTCTTTTGTTGATTACAATGTTTAGCGGTGGTCTGGGAATGATAGTCTGTGTCGGCCAGCTGCGTTTTCCCGAATTGGGGAAGATCATTCCGATTATAACACGCCCACTATTTTTTATTTCCGCTGTTTTTTTCTCGCTCAATGACATACCAGAGCAATATCATCATTACCTGCTATGGAACCCTTTGCTTCATGCGGTCGAGCTCATACGGAACAGCTGCTATTCGGGCTTTGGAGCGGAAGAAGTTTCCATCAACTACCTTGCTTTTGTTACACTTGTAACTGTTTTTTATGGCCTTGCCCTGTACCGTATAGATTGGAAGAGGATGGTTGCCTCATGATTCATCTGCAACAGGTTACCAAATCATATCCCAGCCGAATAGGCAGACAGTATGTCATTCGCAATGTTACCTGCACCCTGCCGGCACATAAAAACATTGCAATCCTTGGTCGAAACGGTGCAGGCAAATCCACTCTTTTACGATTATTAGGCAGAATCGATTTCCCGGACAAAGGATCAATAACAATAAACAGGAGAGTTTCCTGGCCGCTTGGTTTGGCTTCCGGGTTCCAGGGAAGTATGACCGGACGGGAAAACTGCCGTTTTGTCAGCAGAATACATGGGCGAGAAGACTTTAAGGAAATTGAAGCATTTGTTCAGGAGTTTTCCGAGCTTGGCAAAAAATTCGACGTGCCGATCAAAACCTTATCCGGTGGCCAAAAGGCCCGTATTGCCTTTGGAATGTCCATGGCTTTTGATTTTGATGTCTATCTCCTTGATGAAATCACTTCTGTTGGCGATCCGGCCTTTAGAAAAAAAGCCAGTGCCATGCTTGATACCAAGCGTAGCAAAGCAAATGTTATCATGGTATCCCATTCGCCAGATCAACTGCGTCAATTCGGTTGCGAAATAGGCATAATCGTTTTCGAAGGACAAATGGCTATATTCCAGGATATCGAAGAGGCTCTTTATGTTTACCAGGCGTTATAAGCGCACATAAAATGGACACAGCAAAATTCATCGAAGATTAGTTCAAGTTGTATAACATCCAGGTTTGACCATCAAATTTCATTACTAAAATATATGAAGCAGCTCAAAACGCAACAACCATCATTGCAGAAGGCAGACCTGGAAAAAGTGCGTCAAAGACTGTTGCATGCAAGCACAGTTACTCCACACTATTTTCAAAAGAAAACCATTCCTCTCTGGAAACGTTCATGGCTCTGGCTTATTGTGGTTCCGTTCCTGCTGGCATGTATATATTTTGGTTTTATAGCCTCTGATCGCTATATCAGCCAGGCGAAAGTTATTGTCAAACAGGCGGATAACAGTGTCGGCAACGAATTCAATCTCCCCCTTCTGGGTGTTGGCGCTTCAAGCGGAACGCTAGATGCCAAACTGGCGCGGGAATTTATTCTCTCACTTGACATGCTACAATATCTTGACGCCACAATCTCTCTTAGAAAACATTATGAACAACAAGACGCGGATATTCTCTCCAAACTTTGGAAAAATGACTCACAGGAAGATTTTCTCAACTACTATCGCAATCATGTAACTACAGATTATGATGAACAATCTGGCGTTCTTAAAATCAGTGCCCAGGCATTTACCCCAGAATTTTCACAAAAAATTGTCGAAACCCTACTCAAGCACAGTGAAGAATATATCAATGAGATAAGCCATCGACTTGCCAAGGAACAGGTCAGCTTTGTCGAAAACGAGCTTGAACGCGCCTCTGAGCATCTGCGTCAGAGTAAAAAAACAATATTAAAATTTCAAGAAAAGTACGAACTCTTCAGCCCCACCGAGGAAGGTGGTGCAAAACTCCAGGTGGTTAACGAACTGGAGGCCCAACTTACCCAAATGGAAGCGGACCTTAACAATCTTCAATCCTATATGAATGATACCGCACCGGAAATTTTGGCCTTGAAAGCAAAAATAGCTGCGGTTATGAACCAATTGATGGTGGAACGGCAAAAACTTGTAGGTAAAGGTGATCTCAACTTTGGTGATGTTACTGCCAAATTTGCCGACCTGCAGCTCGATCTGGAGTTTGCAACGGATCTTTATAAAACTTCGCTAATTAGTCTTGAACAGGCGAGGATAGAGGCATATCGTAAACTAAAACATTTAGTAGTCGTCGATAGTCCAAGTCTTGCGGAAGATCCGGAATTACCCCGGAGGCTATATAATCTTACAAGTATTTTGATAATCCTACTGCTTCTCTATGGGGTATTTAAAATAGCTATGGCGACGATACGCGAACATCAGGATGTTTAAAATCTTAATTTCTTTATAGATCAGATACTCAATTTTCAAATTACCATTAGCGGAAGTACTTAATACATGAAAACACAGTTAGCACAACGCAAGGGAATAATTCTGGCAGGTGGTAATGGAACCAGACTCTATCCATTAACGAAAACCGTCAGCAAGCAGCTTTTACCGGTGTATGATAAACCGATGATTTATTATCCTCTGTCAACCCTTATGCTTGCAGGGATTCGCGATATTCTGATTATCACCACACCTGAGGATCAAAATCAATTCAGAAATCTTTTAGGAGATGGGACCAATTGGGGTATAAATCTAAGTTACGAAGTCCAACCCTCTCCAGACGGCTTAGCCCAGGCTTTTCTTATTGGAGAAGATTTTATTGGTAACTCCAACTGTGCGCTTATCCTCGGTGACAACCTGTTTTACAGTCAGAATTTCAGCAAGATGCTCGAACAGGTTAATGCTCGTAAACATGGGGCGACCATCTTTGGATATCACGTCAACAACCCTTCGGCCTATGGTGTTGTCGAACTGGACAACAAAGGAAAACCAATATCCATTGAGGAGAAACCGGAGAAACCTAAATCCCGTTACGCAGTTACAGGACTCTATTTCTACGACAACCGTGTCTGCGAAATAGCCAAAACAGTAAAACCATCAAAGCGTGGAGAACTCGAAATTACTAGTATCAATGATTGGTATCTGAAGAACTCAAGCCTACACGTAGAACTAATGGGTAGAGGCTCAGCCTGGCTCGACACAGGAACCCACAGAGATCTTATGGCTGCAGGGACATTTATAGAAACACTTGAACTGAGACAAGGTCTCAAAATTGCCTGCCCAGAGGAAATCGCTTATCGCAAGAAATATACTACCTCAAATCAACTAAGAAAAATTGCCCAACCTCTACTTAAAAGCGGTTATGGGAAATATCTTTTAAATTTGTTGAATGACAGTTAACCTTATTAAGCAAATCTAATTTCCCTATACATTATAACGATAACTACCCCGAAGAATGAACGTAATAATTACAGGCGCAGACGGTCAACTTGGCAAAGAACTGCAATATACTGCTCCGAACCATTTAAAGATTCATGCTTACAGTTCAGAATCATTAAATATTACCGATTATATATCTGTCTCGACAATTATTAATCAGCTTCTTCCAGATGTAGTCATTAATGCTGCAGCGTATACAGATGTAGACAAGGCTGAATCAGAGAGAGAGACATCTTATGCTGTTAATGCATTGGGGCCTAAGAATATCGCAAAAACCTGCCGACTTGCTGGAATAAAATTGATCCATATCTCCTCAGATTATGTTTTTAACGGAAGCTCACCGCTCCCATATCTCCCCAGTGATCAACCTGACCCAATAAATGTTTACGGTTCAAGTAAGCTACAAGGGGAGCATGAAATTATTGAAGAGCTGGAAAACAATACTATAATCTTTCGGACAGGGTGGCTGTATTCAATACATGGCAATAATTTTCTTAAAACTGTTCTAAAACTACTACATGACAAAGACCAAATTACCATAGTTTATGATCAGATTGGCTCTCCTACATGGACAAGAAATCTAGCAACACTCATTTGGAGAGCGGTTACAAATTTTCCTAACGTTAACGGTGTTTATCATTGGACAGATGCGGGCATTGCAAGTTGGTATGATTTTGCAATAGCAATCCAATCTACAGCATATGATCTAGAACTTATAAAAAAACAAGCCCGTATCTCTCCAATTCGAACAAATCAATATCACTCATCGGCCTTACGACCAGCGAATAGCATACTAGACTGCAGCAGCACTTGGCAAGAGTTTGATATAGTCCCTATTTCCTGGCAAAAGTCATTAAAACAAATGCTTAAAAGTTACAAGTTACAACTTAATAAACAGAAGCTATAAACCAATTATGGATATTTAAACATTGGGAGATTGGGATACGTGAACAAAGTTATTGTTGTTGGACATCCACACTCAGAGTACCGAAATGTTGAAAAATTACTTTACGATTGTGGAGTAAATCCGGCCCAACCGTCCCAACAGGAAGGTATTTCGCCTACTGAAATCGGTTCTATCCTCTGCAAAGCTCATGGTGTTGCTCCACTTGACCGCTTAACTGATGGCGAAGAAATCAAGCAGATCTCTGTCGGGGCTGTCTGGAATGGAATGATCCTTGATCTATTTCGAGGGAACCTCGAACAACCTCTCTGGGGGTGGTCTGACCCCCAAGCTCTTTACTTTCTAGATTACTGGAAACAAATTGACCCCCAGCTTATGTTTGTGCTAGTTTACAACCATCCGCGTACAATATTATCACAAGATCCAAATTGCACACAAAACCTAACATCAACAAGACTAGAACAACTAATTAGCCAGTGGCACATATATAATATGGCGCTACTGCATTTCTTTCATCGTAACAAAGATCGTAGCCTTTTAGTTCATGCCCAACAGGTCAGCACTTCAGCAAAGAATTATGTGCAACAACTCCAAACCCGCATCCGCTGTAGTTATAACACTGCCGTCGATTTATTACTTACACCTCCAAATGTTAATGATTTCGAACGAGAACAACTATCTCCACAAAGACAATTACCCTCTACGTCGATGGATAATCAGTTACGTTTGCAAACTGGTGATAACTACAGAGAAAACCCTCTGAAACATTTTTTAGCAGGGGAACTCCTTGGGCATTATCCAAAAGCTGGCCAACTCTATGAGGACATGCAAGCAATAGCCAATCTTCCAGCCGATGACAATGATTCCAGCCTCCATTCCTTTGCTGCCTGGCAAATAATGTCAGAATTATATGTGCAATCCGAAAAACTACAGAAACAAACTCTGGAACAACAAGAGCAAGTCAATATTTTAAAGGAAAGTAACCAAATATTAACAAAACAAAACCAGAAAAGTTCAGAGGAAAAAAACAAAAAAATCCAGGAACTGGAGGCGGAACAAAAAGCAAGTTCAGAAAAGCAAAAACAGATTGACTACCTGAAGACTCAACTGAAAAAGCGACAGCAACAAAATGATAATGCTAAAGAACTCCAGGAAGAAAACGGGTTATTACTTTTGCAACTGCACCAGGTTCAGGAAGAACTAGAGCATTATTTTATTCAATATCAAGAATTAAATAGTCATCAGCAACCGGTTTATACTGGTGCCGCAGAACGCTTGAAAAAGGGTTTACCCTACCAATTGGGAGCAATCATGATCAAGCGTAGCCGAAAGCTATGGCTCTTACCCTTTTCACCTATATCTCTGATTAGATTTACTCGTCAGTATCGCACAGAGCAACAAGAACTATCCCAAGATCTCCCACCCTTGACAGAGTACAACGATTTTCACGAGGCGGAAAAAGTTCAGAAGCATTTATCTTATCGCCTAGGGATAACATGGTTGAAGCATATTCAAAAACCTTGGGGGTGGATTATAATGCCTTTTGCTCTATTCAATGCGAATAGAGCCTTCCGCAACTACCGAAAAGAGAAGGGAGCCAAGTGATTGAAATGGGAAATATTCATTTTTCACCGTTGAAACATCTCAACTGCTTGAATCAGATATTCCCCGTTAAAGGAGCTATAGTAGTAGGTGCTGGTCTAGGTGAAGCTATTTGGTTCGATCTGTTGCAGCAAATTGAAACTAATGTATTGCTGATAGAAGCTGATTTTGAGAAAATTCAGTGTTTGGAACAAAAGTTTTCCCAAAATACAGACTGGGATATTCAGCATCAAATATTAGCTGACCACAAAGGAAAAAGTACTTTTTATACCTTTGCAAACAGTTCTGAAAGTTGTCTGTTAGCACCAGAAATTTTGCTTAATCTCTGGCCTAACATCAAACTAAGCTCTCAGCATGACTGCCAAATAGGTAAGCTCGACGGACTATACTTAAAAACTGATTTTAACTGGTTGATATTAGACTGTTTACCAACTCTTCCAATACTACAAGGGGCTGAAACTGTTCTGAATAGCATGGATGTTTTGATTATGCGTGTGATTACGGACGATCAAATTTGCACAGGGAAGCATGCATCTCTTGAAGATATCAAAAAGTTTATGCAAAAAAAGGGTTTTCAATATATCGGTTTGGAGCAAGAAATTCATCCAGCTCTAGGGCATGGGCTCTTCCTGCGTGACTATGCTGGGCTGTTTCAGCAGCAGATCAAACAAACTGCAGTTAAAACGACAAAGCTCGATAAGTTGGAACAGGAATCACATACTTTCCAACAACAAATTGTAGAACAACAAGAGCAACTAAAACGCATGCATACCCAACACGATTCTATTTGTAAACAATTGGATGATTGCCAGGAGAAGTTCAAGCAGCAAACAAAAGAGCTGGAACAACAAAAAACCCTGATCGAAGAGCAGAAACAAATAATCCAGGACATGACCCAAAAGAATGAAGCTCAAACGAAGAAATTACAACACGTTCAACAACAATTGGGTGAACAGAAAAAACAATATGAGGAGCAAAACGCCCTCACCCAAAAACATCAAGAACAATTAGAGCGGAAGACAAAAGAGCTAAATACTAAGTCCATTGAATCAGAAGGATGTAAGAAAAAAATTCAAAACTTGAGCCAAGAACGAAATAAGTTAGTTTCTCAAATTAAAAACCAAAATAAAGAAATATCTGAATTGAAAGAAAATGCCTCTAGCCCTAATCCGTATAGGCACAATCGTATTTTGACAAAGGAATTAAACATCTCCTTGAAACAATTTGCGCATAAAACCCTAAACATGACAGGGATAAAACCAGCGTATATAGATTATCTTGCAACGAAAGCTATTCATATTGAGAAGAATTGTGTTGGTCGATTAGCCACCACAGTAGAAGATGCGGTTGCCAGACAGCTTATACTTGAGTGCGTTCCTAACCAGAAGATCTGTATACTTGAAATTGGTGCGCTTTACGGAGTCAACTTATCGATACTTTATAATCATATGGTGACAAGATCAAAAAAAGTTAAGGTTGTGTGTCTTGATCCTTTCGATGGTTTCTATAGCAAGGCTACCGATCCAGTGTTGAACAACCCAGTAAATAAATCTACGTTTGTACGTAATATGCAAATTTCTAATGTCCCGAAAAATGATTACCAAATCATAAAACAATATAGTACCTCTCCGAAGGCTATTGAAACTGTTAAACAAAACACAATTAATTGTATAATCATCGATGGTGACCATAGTTATGATGGTGTCAAATTTGATTTTGAAAACTACTTTCCCCTGCTAGAAGTTGGAGGATATGTAATTTTTGACGACTACAATGCCAAGGAATGGCCAGGAGTACAGAAATTTATAGATGAAGACCTATTAACTTATTCAGATTTTAATTTTTTAGGTGCGATATCACGTACTGCGGTAGGTCGTAAGAAAATCAACAAAGATTCATGAAATTTACATCAAGAATTGAAACTCTAAGAAACAGACATCACGGTGAACGGGTGGTTCTTGTAGCTAATGGTCCTTCATTAAATGACATGGACCTTAGCTTTCTTCAAAGAGAGATAGTCTTTGGTATGAATAAAATCTTTCTTGGGTTTAAGCAATTCAATTTTTATCCACGTTATTATGTAGCTGTTAATCAAAAAGTTATTGAGCAATCCTCTGACCAGATAAAAGCAATGAATTGTGTCAAATTTATCAGCAGACACAGTGAAAAAATTGTCCCTGAAAACGCTTTAACCTATCACATTAACACATTGAGCCCACCCACACGATTCTGCCATAACATCTCTCTAGGAGTTCACGAAGGTTGGACAGTCACTTACGCGGCATTACAGATTGCCTATTATCTTGGGTTTAAAAAAGTAATTATCATTGGTATGGACCATCGTTATAAGTACGACGGAGCCCCCAATGAGGCGCACAAAATGGACGGACCTGATCCTAATCATTTTGCCCCTGACTATTTTGGTGGAGGGCAAAATTGGGACAATCCCGACCTTGCCCATTCCGAGGACTCATACTGCATAGCCCGAGCAGAATATGAGAAAGATGATCGGCAAATAATAGACACAACGATCGATGGAGCCTGTACAATTTTTGAAAAAGCTGACTACCGGCAAATTTTTGGTTTGAACGTATGATTACTCGCCGTATTTCTTTACAGATGCTTGGACAATCAGGATGTCGACTGGGCTTTAATGGGACCACTATTTATCTTGATCCTTACCTATCGAACTCCGTGCAGATTCTTGATGCGCCAGATCTCGAACGAAAGCTACCAGTTCCTATTGCACCAGAAAAAGTAACCGATGCCGATTTTGTACTCATTACGCATGAGCACCTCGACCACTGCGATCCACATACTCTGCCGCTACTTGCCAAATCCTCCCCTCAGGCACGGATGATTGGGCCTGTGTCAGTTCTAACAAAACTCAGGGCTTGGGGTATAGAGACTAGCCGACTCGTTCATGCCACTGAAACTTGGTTAGATATGAGCCCTCACATCCGGGTGAAGGCGATTCCTGCTGCTCATCCAAATATCGTACGAGACAAATCCGGAAACCTCTTTGCTGTTGGTTATCTTATCGATTTCGGAGGACAAAAAGTATATCTGGCCGGCGACACCTCAACCAGGCAGGAAATCATTGATACTCTAATTGCAGAAGGTCCCGTCCACACCGCTTTTCTGCCAGTCAATGAGCACAATTACTTCCGTGGTAGACGCGGTATCATAGGTAATATGTCAGTACGTGAAGCTTTTCAGTTCGCTGAAGAAATCAGTGTACGCCAGGTTGTCCCCATACATTGGGATATGTTCGCCAGTAATGATGTTGACCCGGACGAAATCCGTCTCATTCACCAACGTACAAATCCAGACTTTACCCTCCTGATGAACCCCAAGTATCTAAACTTAGGCGATTTACGAGCCAGCATAATTATTCGCACACTTAATGAAGCCGACTACCTGGATGAATTGCTCACCGCTATTGCAACGCAAAAAACTAAAAATCTGGACTATGAAGTAATTCTTATCGATTCTGGCTCCAAGGACAATACGCTGCAAATTGCGGAGCAACATGGTTGTCGTATCCAAAATATCTCTAGGCAAGACTTTTCCTTTGGTCGCTCACTCAACATGGGGTGTTAAAGTGCCAATGGTGATTTTATTGTCATTATTAGCGGTCATTGTGTACCAACAGATCAAAATTGGCTACAGCAATTGTGCCAGCCACTTCTCACTGGAGTTGCAGAATATGCCTATGGCCGTCAATACGGTGGCCCGGAAAGTCATTTTAGTGAGCGCCGCATTTTCAGCAAATATTATCCTGAACTCTCAAGCATCCCACAAGAAGGCTTTTTCTGCAACAATGCCAACGCGGCATTGCTAAAAACTACTTGGGAGCACTACCGTTTTGATGAGGAACTCACAGGTCTTGAAGATATGGAATTAGCTCAAAGACTTGTTAAGGATGAAGGTAAAGTGGCTTACGTCGCTGAGGCTGGAGTTTATCACAATCATCGTGAAACTTGGCAACAAGTACGCCGTCGTTTTGAGCGGGAAGCCATCGCTCTGCAAAAAATCATGCCACAGGTGCATGTTCAGTTTATTGACACCCTGCGATATTCAATAAGTAGTATTTGGAAAGATTGGTGCTCTGCTTGGAATGAAAATGCCAAAGCCAATTTGTCATCCATCATTTGGTATCGCTGGAACCAATATAAAGGTGTCTGGAAAGGGAACCAAAAACATCGCAAACTTTCACACTCCGAAAAAGAAAAATATTTTTACCCTGAATGAACTAATGGAGATAACATGACCAAACTTCGTATCGTTGCCCTGTTGCCCATGAAAGCCATCAGTGAGCGAGTAACCGGCAAAAATTTCCGTAAATTCTGCGGAAAACCGCTCTTCCGCTGGATTTTAGACACATTACTGGAAGTGAAGGAAATCAATCAGATCGTTATTAATACCGACGCCCGTGACATACTTGCCAACAATGATCTAACAGATACCGAACGTGTCATGATACGTGACCGCAAGCCTGAAATCTGCGGGAATCAGGTCAGTATGAACCTTGTTTTGGAAGATGATGTTGCAAATGTCAACGCTGACATCTATCTGATGACGCATACCACCAATCCTTTAATGAGCGCGGATACTATCTGTAAGGCGCTTGCCGCCTTCAAGAAAGCTCATGTAGCCGGTCATTCCGATTCGCTTTTCACTGTCGACAAGGTGCAAACAAGATTCTATCGTGCAGACTGCAGCCCAGTGAATCACGACCCAGACGACCTCATTCCTACTCAAAATCTGGAACCATGGTTTGAAGAAAACTCCAATCTCTATATCTTCACAAAGAAGAGTTTCGCGAAGACCAATGCTCGAATCGGCAAACGACCATTGATGTACGAAAGTCCATTTTTTGAGTCAATTGACATTGACACCCCTGAGGATTGGGATTTTGCCGTGATTGCAGCTAATTACCTAAAAGAACAAAAAGGAAACACAAAATGAAGATACTTGTGACATGTCCTCCCATGCTGGGCATGATAGACAGTTTTTACCCGATATTTGAAAAACACGGTGTTGAAGTTACTACACCCAACGTCGTGCAAACCCTGTCTATAGAAGAACTCGTTCAACTCGTGCCCCTACATGATGGTTGGATTATTGGCGACGACCCTGCCACTCGAGAAGTCTTCATTGCAGGAAAAAAAGGGAAGCTCAGAGCTGCTGTCAAATGGGGTATCGGTGTAGATAATGTAGATTTTGCTGCCTGCAAGGATCTGAGCATTCCAATCACGAACACTCCCAATATGTTCGGTGCGGAGGTTGCTGATATTGCAATGGGCTACATCATTGCTTTGGCCCGTGAAACATTTCAAATAGATGACGGCGTCCGTCAAGGATATTGGCCCAAGCCGCGAGGTATTTCACTTTCCGAGAAGACTGTTGCTCTTATAGGTTACGGTGACATTGGCAAGAATACTGCCAAACGCTTGCTCGCTGCCGACATGAATGTTATTGCCTATGACCCTGTCGCGCTAAACAGACCTGAACTTGGAGCCGTTCAGCGAGCTGATTGGCCCAATCGTGTTGAAGAGGCTGATTTCATCGTAGCTGCGTGTTCACTTACCCCAGGTAGTCGTCATATGCTTAATAGTAATGTATTTGCCAAGGCCAAGATGGGTACACGCGTGGTCAATGTTGGACGAGGACCTGTTGTCGATGAGCCAGCACTCGAAGAAGCTCTCAACTCAGGTAAGGTATATTCCGCGGCACTGGATGTTTTTGAAATCGAACCTTTGCCAATGGATTCCTATTTACGCAATCATCCACGCTGCATTTTTGGTTCACATAACGCATCGAATACCGTGGAGGCCGTTGTGCGTACAAGTGAGATTGCAATTGCCAAACTCATGGAGTTTTTGGATGTCCAAAAAAATTAAAAACTGCCTAGTCACAGGTGCAGCTGGTGGTATCGGGCAGTCACTTGTTCAGGTTTTTCATGACTCTGGGTATCGTGTTATAGCAACTGGCCGTGGTGAGAAGTTAGCCAATTTGGCCTGTGACGTCTATCTATCGGCAGACTTGGCCCGCTTTAGCCAAGATGAAGAATATGCAGATCAAATCATCAGTCAGTTTCGAGCTGCTTTGAACGGTGCATCTCTTGACGTCCTTATCAACAATGCCGCCACCCAAGTCCTTGGAGGGGTTGATAGCCTCACCCGAGCAGATTGGAACACTACACTGGATGTTAACCTGCTTGCCCCATTCCTGCTGACCCAAGCCCTGCTTCCGGAACTGGAGAAAGGCAATGGGTGCATCGTTAACATTGGAAGTATTCACGCCCGACTGACCAAAAAGAACTTCGTTGCTTACGCCACCAGCAAGGCTGCTTTAGCTGGCATGACCCGAGCGATGGCAGTCGACTTAGGTCCACGTGTTCGGGTCAATGCAATTGAACCGGCCGCAATCGAGACCGAGATGCTTAAGGCAGGTTTTAAGGGAAAGGCGGAGCTTTACGCACAGCTTGAAGATTGCCATCCTCAGAAACGTATCGGGCAAACTGCAGAAGTGGCCCGATTAGCTCTTGCCATTGCAGAAGGCGGTATGAGTTTCCTTCATGGATCCTGTGTTAGGCTTGATGGAGGCATCAGCGGTCGGCTTTTCGATCCAGACTGACATCAAGTTCACCTCAAATATACAAAGACTCGTGAATAAATGAGGGAAATATTGCAGGATCAGTATAAAAAGCTAAATAAAAGTGTTACAGTTACATTAGCTTCGTCAAAAAAGCCGGTTTTTAGGGATTTAAAGATGTCTTTAATATTGGAATGAATGTGGCACCCCTTAGATCAACTTCATCTCACCTTGGATTCAGAAATTTTAAGTATACTGAGCTTTATTTATTACTACTCAAGTTTCTGACTTAGCGAGCTGAGGGAAAAAGCTCAACAAGTTATTAAAATAACAACGTTTTAACATGAAAAGCCTTTCGTTCTCTGGTATATTGGGATCTGCGAAAAACCTAATGATATCAAAGAGGAAAGGCCGAAATGAACTATACCAGACAATACCAGGAACAACAAGAAGCAAAACATTTGCAGACAAGGGTCTCCTCCTTCATCAAAGATTTCAAGGTCGGAACCCTGCTGCATGGTAACGGTATCAGAAAAATGCGTGGGTTTACCCCACTTACCTTGTTTACCACTATCTTCACGTTGCCCTTTGGAGGAACTAATTTTTCTACGGGGATCGTCAAAAACCCCAGCTTGGGATTCAAGAAGGATGCAGCATATGACTTCCTTAAGAACCCCAGACATAACTGGCGCAAGTTCATGCTGAGGCTGGTGGCCATAGTTGCACGGTTTTGTAGTGCATTGACTAATGATAAACGAGAGAAGGTTTTGATCTTTGACGACTCCACGTATGATCGATCCCGCTCCAAAGTAGTTGAGTTGCTGGCCTGGATTTATGATCACAACAGTGGTCGCAACTTGAAGGAATTCAAACTGCTCACTCTTGGCTGGTCTGACGGCAACAGCTTCTTTCCGCTGGACTTTGTCCTCTGCTCGTCGACAAAGCCAGACAAGCGGCTGCAAGGAATCACCAAGGAGCTGGATAAAAGGAGTTGTGGGCACAAAAGACGAGTTGAGGCTCTGACCAAGTCCACGGAACATCTGGAGGCCATGGTCAAACGTGCCATAAGCTTTGGGCTCCGCGCAGATTATGTGTTGATGGATAGCTGGTTTTGTTTTCCTAAAATCCTGGCAACACTTGGTAAGCATTTGCTGGTGATCTGTATGGCCAAAGACATGCACCGATTGCATTACAAATACCAGGGACAGTGGCTCAGGTTGAGCCACCTCTATAGCCGGTTGAAGAAGAAACCGGGTAAAGCAAAGATATTGACCAGTGCGGTAGTAGAGACAAAAGAAGGACAAAAGGTGAAGATTGTTTTTGTTCGCAATCGAAACAAAAAGCGGCAATGGCTTGGTATCATTTCCACGGACACTGTGCTGCCGGATAAGGAAGTTGTCCGTATTTATGGCAAGCGTTGGGATATCGAGGTGTTCTTCAAGATGTTGAAGCATTATCTGAATTTGGAAAGGGAAACTCAGTTGCGTGATTATGACGGCATGGTTGCTCATATCACTATCACAATGACACGCTATATTTTTTTGGCATTTGAGCAGCGTTGTCATGATGATCCACGGACACTCGGTTCTCTATTTTTCGCCTGCAGCGAGGAAATGAAGGACCTCAGTTTGTTGGATGCGTTACAACGGATTATGAGCTTGGCCTTGGACAAAATCAGATCCTCAGTGATTGTGGCAGAAGATGTAGCGCTGGCCCTTGTGGATTCAATTATGAATATAGCAATTGATATGCTGAAAACGGGGCAGAGAATAGCTCAATATAGCCTCCTGCCAACAGGCAGTTAGATCAAGTCAGAAACTTGAGTTACTATAAAATGCTCTTCAATCGTCAAACATTGAGATGCTGGAAACAAAAGTAGTACTCACAATATTGCCACTTTCTCTGACAAATTTACGCACTATATTGCTGCCAACGCCTATTTAAACAACCCTGCATTCAGCATGCTTATAAAATTTTCTAATAAGCAAATCTATGTGATGAGGTAATTTTTGAAATAATTGGTATATTTCTTTAGACGCTATATTGACCTTTGAAATTTTCTTTGAATTGTGGAGATAAAAGATGCTGCGTTTTGTTACTAAAAAACAATATTGGGACATTCTTGATAAAGGGATAATGCATGGTGTACCTGATTATGTGCCGTGGTGCTTAAAGAATATTCAGGATGCAGTAGCTTTCTCGTGGCTAAAAAGCTTAGTTGATCTTGACATTGCTGAGGTTGGTGCAGGAGATTCTAGATTAATATCTTTACTTTCAAAAAACAATAAATGCTCAGTTATTGATGAGTATAAAGGGGTTGGAAATGGACCAAAAAGACGATTCAATTCCCCTCATGTTAATTTTATAGACTGTATGGTAGGCGAAAGCGAAAGTTTTATTCATGATAATAGCTTTGACGTAATATTTTCAATAAGTGTTGTTGAGCATGTCCCAACTCAAGCGTTGAGTACTTTTTTCTCAGACTGTTATAGAATACTCAAAGCTGGAGGCACAATGATTCATCTGATTGATGTTTATGTTGAAGGCCAGGAAGGAAACAATTCGAACCTATGGTCAGTCGTTCGAGAATATCTGAGATGTGTTTCTGATTATTTGTTTGTTCCTGTAGGCGAGATGTCAATTAATTCTGAGGAAAACTTAGCTTTTTGCACTAGTTATGCGACAAACCCAGATAGCATGATGCATCAGTGGAATATGTCTTCACCTACATTGACAGAGAAAAGAAAGGTTTCCCAATCGTGCACACTGGAATTTGTCTTAAAGAAGACTTAAGCGCTCTGAGTTTTACAGATTTCTGAGTTTGCAATTAAACTGGAATGCTGGTTATTATTTGTATCAAAGATTCTGGCTAATATTGAATGTAAATTAGCAAAAGGGGCTGAAATGTTCAAGGGATGTCAAAGTATTTACAATTCAGTTGGTGATTGTGTATTCGATGCTGAATGGGATCCATTGGCACTCTATCAAACATTGACATGTGGGGACAATGGTTTTTGGAATGGAAAAAAAGTACTGGATATTGGTGCAAATACTTGTGGGCTGTCTATCGAGATTGCTCGACGTGGTGCTGCGGTAGTCGCGCTAGAGCCAGATCCTTATAATGTCACTTACGCCAAATCTAAATCCATTGTCGATGGTATAGTAACAGAGGAAAATCTGAAGTTAACAGTGATAAAAAAAAGTCTATTTCAGGCGCATGAGTTTAAAGGATGTGATATTGTACTTTGTCTCGGATTGTTATACCACTTCCGATATCCGCAGTATATATTGGACTATTTGTCTACTCTAGAAATGGAATGGTTATTTTTATCAACCCAAGTTCATCCAGGTGATCAGCTTTTAATGATGAATCGTGTTGAACCTTCTATCAAGTTCCCTGCAAATTTCTTCGATCCATCAACAACTTTGACAGGATGGCATCCTACTAGATCTTTGCTAGAAAAAATGCTTCGCTGGGCAAATTTTGACCAGATTCAATCTTTAACAAAAGAGCCTTATGTGTTCCCTCAGAAGCAAGCTGGATTAACTAATTCGGCATATTTTAAAGCCAGGAGGGTTGGTGTCGTTGATCCACTAATTGCAATGAATGAGTTCTATCCTCGTTGAGACTGAATTGTACTTCTATCATCTGAAACTATATAATGACTAAAATAGCCTATTTCCCCGTTGTCGCCAGTACTCATGAGTTAGTGGATCTTTTATCCCGGGCAGCGTGGTATTTGACATTTTGCCAACTTGAAAGTATTTGCATTCCTATTGAATCAGAGAGTTTGAGCAAGTTGGAGTGGCGAGTTGCCTCAGGAATGGACGACACCATCTCCACGAATTTTGCTGCATTACGAAATAAAATTTTTTTTATTGTTGTACGGACAGAAGGTGATCTCAACACATGCATGGCTGATGCAGACATAATTTTAAGATGGAAAAAAAATTTGCTACCATCTTTCGTTTCCAAAGAAGCACTAGTGAGATGGCATCAAGGGAAGAAGGTTTGGCAGGTTGATCCTGTTGCAGTACGAATGGAGGGATCATTTTATATAGAGGTGGGTTTACATCTGGTTCAAAATAAAGATTCCCTAATTAAAGAAAATAAAAAGCGCTTTTTGCAACTGGCAGAAAAGCTGGGGAAATTTAAGCGGGCGTATGTAATAGCTACGGGCCCGTCTGTATGGCGCTATCAACTCCTTGATTATGGCGACTCTATTTCGATCATATGCAATAGTGTCATTTTCGATGAAGCGCTGATGAATCACGTGAAACCAAAAATATTGGTTTTTGCGGATCCAATATTTCATTTTGGCCCATCACAATATGCCGCCGCCTTTCGAGAGAAGTTACGAGAGTCAGTTCGTTATCACAATTTTACGATTATCATTCCATTCAAGTATTTTCCTCTTTTCGTTTCTACTATGCCCGATTTGAGAGATTGTACAATTGCAGTACCTTTCAATAAAGACAGGTGCTTCAATTATGATCTTAATTCTGAATATGAGGTCAAGACCACTGCAAATATACTGACACTCTTGATAACCCCGCTTGCGACAACCTTTGCTGATGACATCGGCTTTATTGGTTGTGATGGCAGACCTTTATATGAAAATTCATATTTCTGGGGGCATAATTCGAAAACTCAGATTAATGACAAGATGGCCAATATACGAAAAATCCACCCAGGATTCTTTTCTATCGATTATAACAATTATTATTTAGAGCATTGCAATACCCTTAATGCTCAGATTATTGGTGGTGAGGAACAAGGTAAAAGTTTTCAAAGTCTCGGCTTTTCGCATATCCCAGCGTTGAAGCAGCGTATGAAGCTTGGAGCTAGAGCTGGCCGTTCTGAAAAACTCCAACCTATTAAGCGTGCTATCCTTGTTGATCCAGACGCGAGAACCTGGGCAGGTCATTATATGGCCTACAACGAAAAACTGTCTTCACAATTGAAAATGCACGGAGTTTCCGTTTTTGTAACTTGTAGAAGAGACCTTGCTTTAAGTATCGTCGCATCTCGCCCAAACTATTTGCCTACTCTAAGCGCTCACTCATGGGAAGTGGGAAACCGAAAGGAGAACAATACTTTCGTCACCAGTTTTGAAGTAGAAATTGGTAATGTCCTTGAAAGGCTATTTGCTGAATCCGATGAGCAAACAATACTTTACATGTATTGCGGGAGTATTGATCACGCGCAGGTCTTGGCAAAGTTTGTGGAGAAATACCCCAATTTAGTTGTTAATATCAATCTGTTTTGGCTTTCTTTTACTCTAAACCAAGATAAGGCAAATGAATGGCAAGTTTTCATCGAGTGGTTGGATGGGGAAATTGGTCGCAATCGTTTTGTGGCAACACTACCAACAATCGAATTAAGAAACGATCTTGCTGAATACACTGGATGCATTTTGCCGGTTGCTCCACATCCCAGCACGGGGCTTTCTGATCGGGATTTTGATGAAGTACAAACTCGGCAACATGAGGGTAAGGATATTGATACTTTAAATGTACTTTTTCCAAGCGCGCCTAGGCCTGAAAAAGGCTACATCACCTCTGTCGAATGTGCCAAAACTCTCAGCAACCTAGCTGGACTGCAGCCAATCATTAGACATGCCCCTACATTCTCCACACCAAAGGAATTAGGGAAACCTCTTACGGATGTGCCGTCTAATGTTGAAATCATTGAAGGCGAGTTGAGCGACAAGGAGTTCTTGAGCATGTTCGGTCGCGCTGACATCGTGGTTCTTCCTTATACTCCAAAAGCTTTTGCAAAGCGCACTTCGGGTCTACTTATTGATGCGTTATACCACGGAATTCCAAGTGTCGTAGTAAACGATACTTGGATGGCAAACCTAGTGAAAGAATACGGCTGTGGTGTAGTGGTAAATGATATTTCCGTTACCAGCATGGTTAAGGGAATAACGGCGGTCGCAGAAGACTACGAATTTTATCGATCTAAATCGCTAGCCGCTGGCTTGGCTTATTTTGCAACTAATTCATGGGCTGCTTTCGGTAAATATTTACTTGGTTCAACATCAGAGCTCTCACCTCCTGCTATCAGTACCGTCAAAAAAAAAGCACTAGTCCTTGGGCCTTACCCAAGGAATGCATTTGCTCATTGGGATGAAACTAATTGCATTGCTCAGATATTTGGGTCAGTGTTGTCTGGATCAACAATGATCGATATAGGTGCCCATCATGGATCAGCTCTAATTCCATTTCTGAATATGAATTGGGAAATATACGCTTTTGAGCCGGATGAAAAGAACCGAACCAAGCTTTTGGAGCGTCTAACAAAGCATAAAAATAGAAAAATGGTAGTCATTGATAAACGTTGTGTCAGTAACACTTCACAGAGAGGTGTTCCATTCTATCAATCCGAGCAAAGCTCTGGCATCAGTGGTTTGTCAGTCTTCCACGAGAGTCATGTTGAAGTACAAAGAGTTGACACGACTACATTGACTGAGTTCTTTCAGGATAAACAATTGCCGAAGGTCGATTTTCTCAAAGTGGACACGGAAGGACACGACCTCTTTGTGTTGCAAGGGTTTCCGTGGGTACGCGACAAGCCAACGGTGATCGAATGCGAGTTCGAAGACACCAAAACAGTGCCGCTAGGTTACACCTTCCACGATCTGGCTCAGTTTCTGGTCGATAAAGGCTATACGGTGTATGTGAGCGAGTGGCACCCTATCGTGCAGTATGGTATTCGTCATGACTGGCTGCAGTTGATGCGTTACCCGTGCGAATTGGACAATCCGAGTGGCTGGGGCAATCTACTGGCTTTCCTCAATCCAATTAATGAGGCCGATCTGATAGTGGCGGTGAAGAAAGTGTTAAAATTAGGTCCTTGTGGTACGGATATGCAGATTGATGTTCCATCCAAACCTACTTTTACAGGTGTATCGCCAAAAGTTGACGAAATGCGTGGATTCAGTGTTAAACCAAGTCCGTTTTTTACCCCTATTGCACCGAACCAGTGGCACTATACCGATGGAGATGCTAAGCAAAAGTTATGGGTGGCAACTATCTCTGTCCCATACCCAACAGCTGGGCGCACGTTTGCAGGATGTCTGTGCGTGCAGTCGGATTGTACTATGACAGTGAGAATTAGCTTGGGTCGCCATGGCAAGACTGACTACGAAGGCACAGCCCAGCGTATCAATTTAGTACCAGGTGTGTCGCGAAGTGTAAAGTTGAGCAAGCATTTCGATAAAGAACACCAGGAACTCAAGTTGCAGGTGGAGGTGTTGAAGCTGGAAGGTGCTGGCACTGCGGTGGTGATCATCGATGATTTAGGGGTGCTTGAGTCACTGGATAGTATTCGCACGCACATTGGTAATGACAAACTAAGCCTTAGCGAAGCCAATCGTTTATTCCGTGAAGGTGACATGACCACAGCCATGGGGATGTATCTTTTACTGAGCGAGCAACGGTCGCTGAAGATGTACGGAGAAAATGCGGTTATGGCCGCGCGACGGATGGGAATGTTATGGGTGAAGTCGGTGGAGGAACTGGCACTTTTGGTGGGTTGAATTAGAGGCACCTATAATGATCAAGACGTAGGGAGAATAATTAGGGCCTGCTGATTTATTTGTACAATGTTGATATAACATTATAAATTTAGTATGTTTGACGTCGAAAGTGCACACAAAACAACGAACACTCCCCAAAAACCTTGCACCTTCCGACTACAAAACATGTATAAGCACAATCTGAAACAGCTTGAGCTCCCTGATTTCGCCTTGCCCTTTCAAGGAAAACTCTCCCGTGACAACAAACGGGTGAAAATGTCAGCACTCATACCGTGGGAAGAGTTCGAAGAACGCTACAAACAAAACTTCGCAAAAACGGCGCTGGTCATCCGGCGCTCTCTGTCAGGATGGCTCTTGCCGCCCTCATCATCAAAGAGGAGTTGGGGGCCAGTGACAGAGCATGTGTGGAGCAGATCACAGAGAATCCATATCTCCAGTACTTTTGTGGGCTCAAGGCCTTCATAACATATCCACCCTTCGATGCTTCCATGTTTGTCCATTTTCGCAAACGCTTCCCGACAGAAGTGCTGAGCGAGGTCAACAATGCCATTGCTGAGAAGATGCGTGAGAAACAGGATCCGCCTGAAGATCTTCAACCTCCTAAAGGCAACAAAAAAGCCGGTACCACCAAGCAGCCACCTCCCAATAATGGTCAGTTGATGGTCGATACAACGTGTACTCCCGCCGATATCACCTTCCCCACTGATATCAAACTGCTCAACAAAGCTCGTGAAAAGCGTGAGCAAATAATTGATATCCTGCATCATGCCCGTGGAAAGGGGTACAAAAAACCGCGCACATACCGTCAGCGTGCCAGAAAGCAATTTCTTTCCGTTGCCAAAGACAAACGGATGAGTCGGCAAAAGATACGCAAGTGCCTTGTCAGCCCCCAGCAGTTGGGTTATCTCCGGCGCAATCTGAGGCTATCCCGACTTTCGCGATTCGACCCTTAAAAACGAAATTTTCGGCCCCAAATTGCCTGTAACCTGATGAAATTACGTTTACCAAGCGCCAAAACCCGCTGTAGTTCCGACCTACCACCTTGCTTTGTCGAGGATATTGGGCAAAAGTAAGGCATGTTTCTTATAATGAAAAAATGTTTCAAGGATGGCAAGGAACATCGCTACTGGTCAATCGTCGAAAACCGCAGGCTGTCAAACGGCAAGGTCAGCCAACGGCAGGTACTTTACCTGGGTGAAATCAACGACAGTCAAAAGGCGAGTTGGTGCAAAGCCATAGATGTGCTCGACAGCATACAAAATCTAGCAACCCAGCTCGCACTTTTCCCAGATGACCGCGAACCACCGGATTTGGCCTGTGAAACAATCAATCTTTGTTTAAGTGATCTCACCTTGCAAAACCCACGTCAATGGGGAAGTTGCTGGCTAGCAACAGAGTTATGGGACCAGTTGCGATTGGATGTTTTTTGGGAAAAGCGTCTTCCTCCCAGTCGTAAAGGCACCAGTTGGCTCAATATACTGAAAACTCTGGTAACCTATCGTTTGATTTCCCCAGGCGTGAGTGGCGATTACATCGGGAATGGTTTCGCAACAGCGCCATAGGCGATTTATTGGGCGAAGATGAAAGCCTTGCTCAAAAAGACGTAAGGGGTTAATAAACCCCATCTTTTTTTCGCAATAAAAGTATGTTCCAGTATGCCGAAATTTCTCAATGGAGGCTTATATGGAAGGATGTCGAAATCAAGGGCAGCAGAGCAAACAGAAATTTTGGCGGGTACACATA
>JBNKDO010000069.1:0-35385 GCA_050288305.1 Desulfocapsaceae bacterium
AAAACGGCGCGCATGGGAAGCTCTGCTCAACCTGGACGCACTGGCCACAGCGACAGGCATTAAATATTACACGCTGACAACCGGACTCAACACCGGTCGGGACTTCGGGGAAGATGTATACGCCACGATGGAAGCAAGAATCGAACAGGCCGAACGTGAACTTCAACAGGCCAAGGCCACCGCCTAAAAGAGTGGCCACCGTAACCAACAAAGGAACACAAATGAAAACCACAAACCAAAAGCCTAACATCATCGATGCTCGGCTCAGATTTAGAAAGGAGAAAGCCGACGTCAAAGAAAAACGCGATCACTATATCTGTGTGTGCGAGAAATTTTCTTTCGAACCGCAACCCGGCAACATTATCCAAATTGCCCATCGCAAGACGTTGAATACATACGCCAAACGCTATTACTATTTGAATCACCTCAACAAGATGATCTTTGCTCCGGTAAAGAGAAATCCATTAAAGAGGGTGGCATAATGATAGTGTGGGCAGGGGTATCTATAATCCTTCTGGCTCTGGTGGGTGGTATCTGTCACATGAAGCGCGACAATGAGGAATTAATCGAAGCAAATGAATTATTGCAAGCAAAGTATGAAGGGTCTGTACATGCTTACGCTGCAATAGACCTTAAATACAAACAACTTTTTTCCAGGTACCGGGCATTGAAGCAGGAATGTTTTGATTGCTCGGAAATAGAAAAAGCCCTGCGGGAACAGGGCTTAATTTTTTAACCGTAACTGTAAACAGAAAGGAATACAGTATGAACACTAATCTAGTGCAAACCCCGACCGGCGTCAAGTGGCCGGTGAAGTTCTCCAACTTAGGAGGTGCAAGATGAGCATGTCCTTATACGAACTCGGAGAAGAGGCCCAGATTGCAGAAGCCGCAATCATGGAATGGGCCGAAGAACACGACGGTGATATATCAGAGTGCCCCATGGTGGAAATCATGGAAAAAATCGAGGGCGATATAAATGAAAAGCTTCTCGGCTGGGGCGTCTGGTTTAAGAATGTAGATGCCGAATCAGCGGCTATTAAAGCTGAAATTGAAAAACTTACTTCCAGAAAAAGGTCCCTCGACAATAAAGCCGAACGCATCAAAGGCACAATCAGCCATTTTTTGCAGGATAAGATGCTTAAGAATGCAAAGGTGGTTATCCGCCGAACGAATTCCAAGCAGGTTATTGTCAGTGACAAAGACGCTCTAGACATTCGCTTTCTGCGGACTGTCAGAAAGGTCGACCCTAACAAAGTAGCCATCAAAGACGCTATAAATGCAGGTGAAAAGGTAGAGGGCGCTGCAATTGTCAATAAAGAAAATGTGAGCATTAAATAAGGGGATATGATGACTGTAGAAACAAATACTCAAATGATCCCCTTCAATGATGTGCAACGCATGGGCACAGCTATTGCACGTTCAGGTTTGTTCGGATTAAAAAACGATGCCGAAGCAATCGCATTGATGTTAATTGCTCAATCCGAAGGATTACATCCGGCAAGCGCGGCAAGAGACTACCACATCATTCAAGGCAGGCCATCACTGAAAGCTGACGCTATGTTGGCCCGTTTTCAGCAATCAGGTGGAACGATAAAATTTACATGCCTTACAGAATCGAAAGTCTCAGCAGTCTTCAAACATCCCCAAGGTGGGGAAGTCGAAATTGAATGGACGCTGAAAATGGCAGAAAATGCAGAGCTGTTCAAAATCGAAAACGGTACTCGTCTGCAATGGCAAAAAGGTAAATGGCAGAAGGGTAATTGGCACCGATACCCACGCCAAATGCTTCGCGCCCGTGTAATATCTGAAGGTGTCCGGACAATTTTCCCATCTGTTTGTAACGGCTTTTATACTCCGGAAGAGGTCGAAAATTTCGATACGAAGCCTGAAGAGAAAAAAGATCCGATTAAAACAGATTGCGAAGTAGTGGAAGATCAGAAACCGGAAGTTCACAAAGAAACTGAAAAAGAAAAATCCGCCCGTATTAAAGGGTACATCGACACTGCAACTAAAGATTGCAAAGACCCGGCATCATGGGACGAGGTGTACTTAACCATCCGCAAAGAAAAGTGGTTCGGGCCAAATGCTGAGAAGTATTTCAATGAGCTGAATCATGCCTGGGAACTGGCAGCAGTTGAGGCCATGGAAGACACCCGAGAGGCCACAGAGCCCGAAAGGCGGGCTGCCTGATGCTCCACACCTGGAAGTGCGAATCTTGCCTTGACCGTCGATGCTTTGCAGCGGTCAAGGACCAAGCGCATACATACCCGGACCCCGTTTTGTGCCCCCAGAAGTTGGGGGATACAATATGGATGAGAGCACCGATAGCTCCCGAATTCCCGCAAACCTGCAACAAGTGCCAGAAGTTTTCCCCCTGCATGGCCAGCACGACTAAAGGCGAGATAATCGGCTGCATATTCCCAGTGGGCCAGCAGGCTGACGAATGTGTCTGGAAGACGAAACGCAAATTCAAGGAGGTAGCGTGATGGTTATCAATTTTGAAGACGTTCGAAAAACCTTGCGGCACAAAAATATTGATGTTGTACCGTCAAAAACTGAAGAACCAACTGAGTTTAATCGAGTGATTGAGTTCCGGATAAAAGGGGTCGATGGTAAGTACAAAATTACATGGTGGAAAAACGTGAGTTATTTAACCACCCCGAATAAAGCGTATATACCATTCCACTATTTCAGCATATCAAGTACATGGCCCAATCGCGCAAAACTCAATCTCCAATTTTCTTACAACAATCAAACGAGCTGTATAATTCCCATTGAATATTATGGCGAGGTGGCGTGATGGGTGGATGTTATGGCAGCAGCGCGGAAGACGTCCACTTCAACAACCAGCTTGAGGATTATCTTGATGGGTTGGAAGACGGTATCCGGTGCCCGGTTTGCGGTTCAGAGCATTATGAGTCTATCGGGCCGGATATGGTCGAACATAAATGTAAAGAATGCGGGTTTGTATTCTAATGCAACCAATCGAAGCAAAAGCCCCCTCCCAGTACACGTATTCCATTCGGCAACAGCAGTCGTGCTTGGCTGGACCGGAGGGGGATTCAAATTTTTGCATGAGTAAAGGAGTTGCCATCCTTGGGGAGCCTTCTGGAACGCGCGCCAGACGTGAGGTTTTAATGCGGCAAGCGACCGTGAGAAGGGAACTGTTTATCGGCATGGTTCGGACATCGCTCAGGCGGTGGTCACTACTGACAGAGCGGCAACGTGAAGATACCCCACTCATGCATCTTTTTAAACCCAAGAGAAAGGGCCTTGACTGTACCGTAAGTGCAGAGCAACGGTTTGCCCCAGGATGCGCACAGGGAACCTGGATTAATTGGCGTACGCTGTGCATGCTAGGCCCGAAAATAGATATGACCGGTAGCGGGGGCCGGTGGAAGATGCCAATACAAATACTTAAGCTCTGTTTGTATTGGTCTACCCGTACAAAATTACACCCGCCCCGCACCCTATTCCTTTCACTGTCGTTGAGTCTTTTATTTGGGATTGGTGCGGGGTGGGGATTAACGGAGATGAGAAACAACCTGGGAGGTGATGTTGTAATCTTCCAAATAGGCCCACACGTGCGTCACGCTGTGGCGGCCGGTTAAGACCGTGACAGGAGACTGATATCTACAATATGAATACCGAAGCAACTTTTAAGAGACGCACGGCCCTCTCAGGGTGGGAGGGCCAACAAAGAAAGGGAACGATGGAAGCAAATTATACAACAAGCGATCTTGTAAAAAGGGTTATAGGCCCAATATCTCCCGTTGGCGAATCGCATACGGATGAAAAGCGGTATCAAAATCTTGAGCACATGATAGAAGTTGTAAACCGTTTATTGTACGAGATTTGGAGGGTCAGTGAAAATAAAAACCGAGTCGAATTCAGCATGAAAAAAGCCGGCCAAACGGCATATGAGTTTCTCAAGGATGTTAAAGAGGAGTATTGATGGAACCAATAGAATTTAACAAAATGAACCATATCTACGCTAATAATCAAAAGCCTTATTTGCCTTTACCATGCCATACCACGCTTGACGGTATAGTGACGAGCTGTTGGAAAATGAGTTGGAGCGAACGGTTCAAAGCATTTTTAACAGGAAGAATGTATTTATCAACAAAGACATTTAACCAACCATTGCAGCCATGCAAATTAGAAACCTCATATTCTGAAGGGAATGTATTCCCTTTGAGATGGGAGGCCGCCAATGCGTAACCTCCTCTTATTCCTCGCCCTCATTCTAACCGGTTGCCTCACGGACCCCGATGATTCATATGACGACTGGATTATCACACCCGGCCCCGGATATGTCACATGCTACCCGGTTTACTCTGACTCTCTTGTAATGGTGGAGCGTTGCGACTCGGTGGCATTTGACAACTCACTTATCCGCCGAACCGATACTGTTTGGCTGGTACCCGAGGGGGAAGAGTGATGGCAAACCGCCGCCGCTACGACCGCAACCCCAACCACGGGTTAGCTACGCTGAAACAACGCACAGCCAAGTACCTCATATGCAACAACCGGGCACACGGTTCAATCTGCCGGCTATGCTCCCACTTTGCGCCAAAGACCAGTTGCGAACTCGGGTGTACCTACGAATGCCAGGGTTGGAAAACCTGTAAAGCATGCCGACGGCTCAAGGGGCGGATCGGGGGTTCGGATTACTGCCACTGGCCGCCAACATCAAGAGAATTCACACCACAACCAATTAACGAAGGAAAGGAAAAACACAATGTTTGACAATGTATTACCCGAGAAACCACGCCGCATGGCTTTTCATGAAATTAACCGCGGCAAACTCGGCGAGGAAGTTCAAAAGCTTTTTGAAGATGCTCAGGACATCTCGGCCGAACGCGAAGTAAAGACGGAGGTTACACTTAAAATCACCGTCTTTCCACCAGATCCAAAAGAAGAGCATTTGGGCTCTGTTGCTTTTAAATGCTTCTTAAAGCAGCCGCCTATCGAATCCCGAAAGTTCGAAACTCTTCTCAAGGATGGTCGGATAATCAAAGATGCCGAGGATCCTCAAAGACTTCTCAACCTGGACATGTTCGACGCGGACAATCCGGGCAACTCAATTCCACTCAAAAAACAATCCAATGAATAAGGAGATAAAGTATGCATGAAAACGTTATCAATGTAACGGCTGAAGGTAACACTCTTCAATTAGGGAATATGGTTGATAGGCTGCATGACAAATCAACCGAAACGTTCCAAACCAAAATTACTGCGGATTTTGTCAACTACGTTCAAAACCACGGTCCCAAATCTGAAGTTTTTTATAACGAACAGCGGATATATGCCATGCCCGAGAACAGGAACCGGTGGGGCGACCGCTTGGCTCATTGTTCCATTTCAAACTCTGAGCAGTTAAATGAACTGATGAATAAAAACATGCGCAGGCTACCGATTAGTGAATTTGAAAACTTCCTTCGGGCCATGCTTCCGTTTTTAGTGGGAGATGCGTTTGAGTTGATCGGGCAACTCAAAGACCTTTCAATTTCCAAGATTACAAACATCAAACGGTCGTCCGACAATCAGGGTAACTACTCGTTTGCTGTTTCGCGTCAAGGTTCAGCAAAAGAGGATTTTCAACCGCCTGCAACCATTAAATTCAAACTTCCGCTTCTAAAACATGAGCGGTGCGAAAGCAATACCCTCGATTTAGAATTCGATTTCATATTCACGTACAAAGAGTCAGAGGACGACGGGATTCTGATAATCTGTCAAATACAAAACTGGCAACTCGAAAATATCATCCTCGAAAAGAAGCGGGATTTAATCGAAGCTGCATTGAAGGAATTAAACGAATGCACGCTCTATTATGGCGGCCTTGATACCAACCAGCATTCAGACGAATGGACATACAATCATCACAGGGTCAGTTTATAAATGACCCCTTCCGCCCTACTCTCACTTAACACTTAACCGAAAGGAAATAGAAATGGAAACAATACAAATCACCAGCGAGTTCGTAGCAGAGCTGCTAAAGGCGAAGGCGAAATTTCCTCGATTCCCCACTGATCCGGTGCACGCTGTGGCAATTATGGCTGAAGAAGCTGGAGAAGCTGTACAAGCGTCCCTCTTAGTCAACTATGAGAGCCACTCAATTGAGCGAATTAAAAAAGAAGTCATCCAAACCGGTGCTATGTGCATCCGGATTTTAAACAACATCGAAAAGTTCCAAGTCTCACAAAGCGCTCAGGTAAAAGATTGACCCCGGCCGACCTCCTCTACCCCTTTCAAGCCAGCCCGGTACTATACGCCATGAGCTGGATAGTCGGGGGTATTCTCATTGTATCTCTCATCGTCTGGGTGGTAGACCAGCTGCCCAGGCGGTTCAAAATGGAATGGCTGTTTAAGGATTGAAGGGGACTGGATTGCCTACATATAGAATAAAGAATTGGGAACAACATTTCGAAAAGTCGCAAACGCGAAAGGCGAATATTTGCAAATGGGTACCACTACCGAACCGGCACGACGACAAGAGCTATAAGAGGATCGCAAGACTCAAAAATAGATCTGATGTTTTTTCCGGATGGGTTTTGATGGTGCAAATCGCAAGTAAAATGCCTGTGCGCGGTACGCTTGCCGATAGTGATGGGCCACTGTCCTTCGAAGACATGTCTTTAATCACAGATTTTCCCGAATCAATATTCAAAGCAACTGTTGAGGCATGTATGCAGCCCGGTATCAATTGGATAGAGATTTTGCCCGATAAAAACGGTGAAATTGAACCAAATTCCGAAGAATACCAGTCCGCTACCAGTACACTACCACCGTCCGCCAAAAAAGCGGCCTACAGGACAGGACAGGACATAACAGGACAAGACAGTATAGGTAAACCCCCACCCAAAAAAAATAAATTCAAAATTCCAACCGTTGAAGAGATTAAAGCGTATTGCACTGAGAAGGAATACCGGATTGATGCCGAGAAGTTTTGGCATCACTACAACGCCCGTGGGTGGAAGTATAAAACAGGTCAACCCATGGTGAGTTGGAAGTCTGCACTTGTCACCTGGAAAAAGAATGATTTTGATTCTCATGGGAATTCCCCTCCCCCAGATAACCCAATAACCCCGGAAATCGATGGCCAACTATCCAAAGCCCTGGATAAATGGATGAAAATGCACCTGAACCCAGAGAATTACACGGTGGAGGAATATGAGAAACTGTATGCCTTCATGAAGAAATACAACCGCGTTCCCGTGGGTGCGGATATTCACATCGAAGATCTTAACCAAAACCGAAAGGAGAACACCCATGCCTAAAACGAAACGAGACCAGAACGCCGAGCTGTTTCTCAAGTACCTCGCCTGGCTTACAGCCGGTGAAGTCGTCCGCAGCAATCGAGCGTACAACATGATCATCTTCCTCCGCTCTCAGGGCCTTATCGATAAAACCAAGCTTGCCGCTTTTCTGGATGGGGGGAAGTGATGACAATGCACGAACTCAAAGTTTTGCCAGAATATTTCTCGGAATTGAGTTGTGAGAGGAAAAATTTCGAGATCCGTCGTAATGATAGGAATTTCCATATTGGAGATTACTTGAACCTTTACGAGTGGTCAAAAGAAACCGGGTATACCGGTAAGTCAATCAGAAGGCGAATCAAATACATTCTTTCGGATTCGAAATTCGGCTTGAAAGATGGATATGTCGCGCTTGCCTTACATGTTCCGAAAAAGGAGCGTAACCAATGAATAACGTCACCGTCTCCACCACCGGACAGCAGGATGTAACCACGCCATGGGGTTTCATCGAACGAGTATGCGAGATTTGGCCCTGCGATTTCGACCTGGCCGCAACCAGAGAGAATAAGCGGTTTGCAGCCTTCTTTACTCCCGAGGATGATTCCCTCTCGAAGGATTGGAGCAAAGTACATCTGCACAGCGGGAGTTACCTCTGGCTCAATCCACCCTTTCGCGGTGTCAGCAAGTGGATGGAAAAATGCGCAGCTGAAAGCCAACGTGGCGCCCAGATAGTCACCCTCACCCTTGCCAGTATCGGAACAGTGTGGTACCACAAGCACGTCCGGCCAAATGCGCTCAGCCTGGTATTGCTCAACCGGCTAACCTTCGAAGGACACAAGGACCCCTACCCAAAGGAACTCATGCTCAACATCTTCGGGAACGGGGTCACCGGCGAGGGGTATTGGGATTGGAAGGCGGTGAAAGTGTGAATAAATCAATCTTCCGGAATGCTCTTGGCATGGCGATGGTGGCAGCTGTAATGCAAGACAGCCTATTTAACGATGGAAAACCGGAAAAAACCCACCATCCAAAGCGATTCAAAAATTGCATCGTCTGCGGTACCCAACACCAACATAACAACTCTTTTTGCTCTGCTAAATGCTGCAAAGAATACAAGGCACGGATGAGAGGCCGAGTGTGATCGCATACAAAGGATTAAAACAGCGCCCGTCGAAACACAATTCCGTTTCATCCAAATGCAGGCAGGGCCACATCCACAAAAGCCGAGGAGAGGCGGAGCACTGCAACCTTGTGGAGGCCCGGCGCAAGTGCGGCGACATCGAAAGCTATGAAGTCGAGAAGCGGTTCGATTTTATCGTCAACGGGATAAAAATCTGCTCCCACTATCCGGACTTTTTCATAACCGGCAAAGACGGTTCCCAGTGGGTAGAGGAATACAAGGGGTTCGCATCCCCGGTTTGGCCCATCAAGCAAAAGCTATTCAAAGCCTGTTTCCCGGACATCCCGTACAAAGTCGTGAGGCACAAATAAATGCTTAAGCACATAAACATCCCCCAGAACGAACAAGCCGCCCTAGTCCTCGAATACCAGAAAGCCCCGGACACCGAGAGGGGGCGGTGGATACTGGGGAGGTTGTACCAGGCGAATGTGGCATTTATCACCGAGCGCTTATCACCGGTTTTAGGTTACTGTGGGAATGAAGATTATGAAGACGCCATGTCAGACTGTTTCTTTTATCTAAAGAGAGCTGTCGAAAATTATGAACCAGGGAAAAACGTAGATTTTATCTGTTATTTCGCGTGGTGGATTACAGCCGTAAGAACCACATATCTACGAAAAAAAGCTTCCTTTCCCGTTAATAAAAAGCAGACATGCAATAATTGTATATATAGAAAGCTTAAACGCTATTGTTATTCATGCAAGCAAACTGATAAAGACGGGAAAATAATCCTTACACAGTGGAGATGGCAATTAAACCCGAAAATCTGTTCACTTGACAAAAAGCTGAGAGTCGATATTGGCGACAAAGTAGGAACCTTAAAAGACTTCCTCAAATCCAATTCTCAAACCGACCAGCTTATTGATAATCCTTTGAAAATTATCAATGGAAGCTTGTCACCTATGGAGCGCAAAATTGTAGTAACTCATCTCAAAGCATGTGATATGTTTGGGTCAGAATATGGAAATAAAAATCGCTTAAGATACGTCGCAGAGAAATTGGACATGGATAAAAGTACTGTCTCAACGCACTTGGGACGGATACGCCAAAAAATTAGGCCGCGTTTTTTACGGGCTGGTTACTCTGTTTAGCTTTCTCAATTTGGACAAGCTTGTATAGCGCATCTCTTTTAAATTCGCTAATAGTAGTGTAATACTTAGATTGAGCGACAACCTCAATAATTTCTTCTTTGAGTTCCGGTTTTATCTGAGTTTCAATTCTTTCGAGCATAATACAAGATAATTCCTTTCAAGCCCCCATTCCGATATATTCCCGTTTTCTCCCCGCATATCCACCGGTTTTTTCAACCTCTGCAACCCTCCGAATTTATCCTTCAGGAAAAACGCCGGACAGCGGCGTGTCTAGATAGCCCTGGAGGCACAGGCACCCAAGTCACGGTAAAACACAAACGCCCTGGAGGCAAAACAAGGGAGCGCCTGGATGGCTACAAAGCTCACCGCAAAACAGGAAAGGTTCTGTCTTGAGTTCATAGGTAACGCTCAATTCAACGCAACAGAAGCGGCAAGAAACGCTAAATACAGCGAAAAAACGGCCTACTCCATTGGTCACGAGAACCTGAAAAAACCTGAAATTAAAGCTCGCATTGCAGAGCTTATCAAGGAAAGATGTGTCAAGCTTGGAGTCGATCCAGATTGGGTAGTGATTGAGCTTGTTCAAACTTACCTCGCGGCAAAATCAAAAGGTGACTATCGGGCTGCCGTGCAAGCGTTGGCTCAGATTGGGAAGAACACCGGCGGATTTACCGACCATGTAGACCACACATCCAAAGGGGATAAAATCGAGAATGCTGTTACAACTTATCAGCTACCTAATAATGGCCGTTGAGATAATCAAACCTCAAGCAGGACCGCAGGAACAATTCCTCGCTTCTCCTGCTGATATCGTCATCTATGGCGGAGCGGCCGGCGGCGGGAAAACTTTCGGGCTTCTCATGGAGCCTTTGCGGCATATCCACGATCCAAAATTTACCTGTATCGGATTTAGGCGGAATGGTACCCAAATCGAAATGATGGGGGGATTATGGGATACCTCAAACGACCTTTACCTCACCGATACCGTAAATGCCAGGGCAATAGCCCATAAGCACAAGTATATATTCCCATCGGGGGCAGCTCTCCAATTCAAACACCTTGAGCATGAGATAAACCGCAAAGACCACCAGGGCGGTCAATATGTTCTGGAATTGTGGGATGAATTAACTCACTTCACGGAAAAGCAATTCTGGTATCTCGTTTCCCGTAACAGGCCCCCGAAAGGGTGTTACATCAAGCCCTATATCCGTGCAACCACCAACCCAACCCACAGAGACGATGAAATCGGCGGATGGGTCCGGGAGCTTATCGACTGGTGGATTGATAAAGACGGTTTTCCTATTCCGGAACGATCGGGAGTACTCCGGTATTTTACCAGGGAAGATGACCAGGTGATTTGGGTGGATAAAGATTGGCGATGCCCTACAACCGGCTTGCCCCCAAAGTCATTTACTTTCATTCCCGCCAAACTCACCGACAATCAAATCCTGATGAAACAGGATCCAACATATCAGGCAACACTTAATAGCTTGAGCCGCGTCGACCGCATGCGCCTTTTGTACGGCAACTGGGATGTATCAGAAAAAGGCGGGATGTTTGAGCGTGAATGGTTCACAATTAAGGATACCGCCCCACCAGGCATGCGCCTTGTACGGTACTGGGACCGGGCAGCAACCGAGCCTACCCCCAAGCGACCGGATCCCGATTGGACTGCAGGGGTATTGTGTGGGATGCACAAAGGTGACTTGTATATCCTCGACATGGTTCACTTCCAGGGCTCTCCGGCAAAGAACGAGCGGAATATTAAAAACACTGCAATCTCAGACGGAAAAAAAGTTGTAATCGGATTGGAAAAAGAACCCGGCAGCGCCGGAAGCGACGTCATTCACCATTACATGACAAAGGTGTTAAAAGGGTTCACCGTTCATCCGGATCCCCCCACAGGGGACAAAATAGACCGGGCAAAGCCATGGTGTTCACTGGCTGAATTCGGGCATGTGTATTTAGTTCGAGGCCATTGGAACGAACCATTTATCAAAGAGGCCATCAATTTTCCCAACGGTAAAAAAGACCAGATTGACTCGGTGAGTGGGGCATATAAAGAGCTGACGAAAGTGTTTAATTATCAAAATATCAAAGGAGCCATATAATGGGCATTAGCGACGGAAAAGGCATGGATTCAGGCCCGGCAGATTTACGCGATAAGAAAACCGGTATCAATAAAGTAAATGTGTATAAGCTGGTTAGAGACGCCTACAACGGCACCGGCGGTTTTCGCGATGGTTCATACCTTGTTGAACATAAGAGAGAAGCGAATTTCAAAGAGCGCCAAGGTTACAGCTATAACCTGAATTATTTCCGTCCAATTCTCGACAGTCTTATCAACCCAGTATTCAAGCGCCCTGCCGAACGGGTTTATAAGAATGACGAATATAAGGAGTTTGAAAAAGACTGTGATCGCAATGGCACCCACTTAAACAAGTTCATGAAGAAACTGGCCAAGCGTGGGAAACGGGACGGTTGCGTTTTCGTGGTCATGGACACGCCAAGCGAACAGCCGATTTCAAAGGCTGAAGCTCTGGAAAAAAGGACATTCCCGTATGTGTATTTGAAGTACGCTCGAGATGTGTTTGAATACGAAGTGGACAAATCTCGAAAGCTACTTTCCATCGTCTTCAGAGAATGGACCGGTATTCAAACAAAAACCGGGAAGCGTGAAGAACAGTATCGGAAATGGTTTCCCGGTGGTTGGGAGCTGTATAAAAAGATTGAGAACGGCGAATTAAAAGATAGGATTGACTCAGGTGTTTCGCCCAACGGTGTTTTTAATGTCATTCCCGTCTTTTTTGCCGAGTCCGAAGAGGGAGAGGGGTATTTGCCCCACCCGCCTCTTTACGATATAGCACGACTCAACGCCGCGATTTACAATGTATCCTCTGAACTCCGCGAAGTTCAAAGAAAGCAAGGCTTTTCGATCCTTGCGCTCCCAACGGATGGAAGCCAAGAAGGGCAAATCGAAGTTGGTTCGGAAAGCGTTTTGGGTTATCCCCACGAATCCCGACATAAGCCCGAGTTTATAAATGCCGAGGTTGAACAGCAACGCTCTTTGATGGAAGAACGGGAAAAACTGACTGAAGAAACATACAAGCAGGCCAAAATCGCAGGTGTAACGGGTGTTGTGAAACAGTCGGGTATCGCAAAGCAATGGGACTTTGAAGCGACTGACGTTGAGCTCGCAGAGGTGGCCCGGATATGTGAGTTTGTTGAAGCAATGATGTGCAACACATTTCAAGACCTCGCCACGTTGAATTTTGACTTTATCGCCAGGTACCCGGAGCAGTTCGGAGTATTTGACATCGACCAAGAAATAGAGCGCACAACCTCTTTTCTCGATGTCGCCACATGGCCAGTAGGAGTAAAGCGGCAGGCCTTAAGCGACCTCGCTTCCAACTTCTTTAAGCATCTCGAGCCAAAAAAGCGGGAAGATTTACTCAAAGAGATAGGACAGATGACAGAGGATGAGTTATACGGCAACCAGGATTTAGATGATAAAGACGAAGATGAGGATAAAGACGACGAATGATTCGCTCTCGTCCAAAAAACTCCCCCATCTGGCCGCTTATCCAGCAATGGCGGGCTGACTATCGGGAGTTAGGAGAGCAAGTCATCCCTTACATCGAACTTTTGCTGAGTCAGGGCAAGACCCCGGAGACAGCGGTTAAACGGGCGTTCAGGCGGTTTCGGGTATCCGATGCAATCCAGGAAGCTATCCTGGCCCAGATGATAGCCGCGTCGGCCATCGGGTACGGAGTGAAAGTGGTGGCGAAACCAAAGGCGCTTAAATCCTTTTACCTCTCCAAGGTGTGGCCCGGTGAAAAGTTCTCTCTTTCCGAGAAGATAGCCCGAAAGAATATGCAGGGGATTATCGCACAACACATACGCTCTGAGATGTCGAAGTCGGTGGATGTGGTTCGAATGGCCAACCGCCTGGCGGATACATCCATCACCGATTGGCGGCCATCGGGCAGGATTCGAGCGGACTTGCCGAAGCACCTCAAGGAGCTGCAAGCCAAAGCCCGGCGCATGGCTCCGGATGATAAGCGCCTGCAGTCCGCAATCCGCAAAAGCCGACGGGAGATCGAGCGGTTGGCGGCCGGCGGGGCACCGAATAAACGCCTCAAGGCGGCATACTCCGAGCTGGTGGATAAAATCCAGACCGGAAGTGCCAAAGCCCAGGCCAAAGCCCTTGAAATTGCAGTGATGGAAAAGGGCCGGTACAATGCCGAGCGAATAGCCCGAACAGAAACGGCACGGGCCTACGGGTTATCACACGATTATAAGGCGTCAATGGATACGGATGTGATTGGAGTGAAAATCGACCTATCCACCCGCCACCCTGCCCCGGACATATGCGACTTCCATGCTAAAGCTGATTTATACGGCATGGGGCCGGGGGTGTACCCGAAGGACAAGCAACCGCCTTACCCCTTCCACCCGCATTGTACTTGTGTGAAATCGCATGTGTATGTTGGGGAGACAAAAGTGGGTAACTTCAACCCAAAAAAAGCAGAGGAGTTTATCGACAATACGCCGGCAGGAATGTCACAGAAGGATTTACTCGGAGTTGCCGGTGCAGAGGCTTACAAAAGCAGAACCCGGTGGCAGGCTGTGCTTAAGAACTGGAATGGGCATGAGAAGCCGGATTTTAGTGGGGTTTCAAAGAACGTTTTAATTTAAATAGCCTGATCTACGCCCATTGCCAGATTTCTAAAATAGCGGAGCCAGAAATCTGGCAATACGTGTTGGCGGGCATGTTGCAATTTCCTTGTTCTCCGTTTTATTTTTCGATTTATTTCTTTATATATCGTACATAATTCTTACTGTACTCCTGAAATTTGGATTTACCTTGTATTCATATCCGTCATCATCTGCCAATATGGATGAATGATAAATGTTTCTTTTTATCGAGAACAGTATTGATATATTGAGCTTCTTGAATAGCCATCAAGCATTTTTCGAATTTTTTTCGTGCATCTTTTTTGCCAAATAGTGCACCTTTCTCATTATATATTTTCATTATTTGCAATGAAAACCATTCTTTTTGTGGAAGAATTAACTCATCTGAGTTATTGCTTACATTGAAGCTGTTTTGTCCCTGTAACTTCTCAATAAGAGAACTGTCAAGATATTTATCGCTTATTCGAATTTCACTAAATTTACTTTGTATGCGCCTAAACAGTTCTAAATGAACTTCTTCTTTTTGTTCTAAAGCAGTTATCAAGGGGTATATCACAGGTCGTAGAACCCAAAAATATTTGATAAGATTTTCTGATTTCGTATTAGAAAGAAAATTTGAAATGTTTAGTAAGCTAGAATCTGTTATGTCATTTAACCCTGAAGTGATATCAAAAAATATCAACCACCATAAGGTTGGTGGTTGATAAGACGATTTTGATAGGTAAAAAGAAATTATATTTTTCGCAATTTTATTATCATTTCTAATATTCAGCCACAACTCAAAGGCTGTTTGATCCCCATAAAGTTTAAATAATTCAATACTAATAACTTGAGCATTAGCGACATTTCCTTCTTGAATCGCTTTTTTTAATTTAGCTATATGTATATCAGAATCACTCATTATGTAAATGCTAATCCAGAAATTATTTCAATATCAACTCTTGCATCATGAAATTTAGTCGGTAAATTATTATCCTGAAAACTTATGCATATCATTCCCTCATGGGGTCCTTTATCAATAAATTGTTTTGCTTTTGCAATCGCTCTAATCCTTAAATTCAACTGAGCTTTGTTTGATGAACATTGAAGAATTCTAATACCTCGATACCCTCTAAGTTTTGTAATGTTTCTAATTGTGGCCCAAGGAAATGATAAATCAGTATTATAATCTTTTCCTTGAAACTGTATTCTTCCTCTATTCATTTTTTTATGCTTTAGGATGGCTTTAAACTAAGAATACTTTTTTTCTTCTAAAAAGCGAAAATTAATACACATTTAATAATCTGGGTGTCACGAAAATAGAATAAAGTGCTTCAAAATTTGGAAAATATCGGTAAATGTTTTGTTTTTCATGCTTTGTTAAAAATGGAATAAAAGTAATTGGTAAAAATTACCAAGCCATAAATGTGTCTTTTATTCATTACTCTGAACAACCATTCACCGGTTTTCCGTACTTTTCACTCTTTCTATCTTGAGTTTGAAATTGAAGGTTGAAAATATTCATTTTGCATCGGTTAATTCGGCATAATATCCAAATAGCACAGTTATGTGGAATCGGTATAATACCGGATTGAATTCACCGAAACCATAATTCTTTCTGTTTCCATAAAAAATACCAATCCCCCCGCCATTCCGCTACCCCAAAACCGGGATTTTCCCGTAATCTACCCGCATTCTACACGGGTTTGTACATACCTCCGCCATACTGAAATTATCCTCCTGAAAACCCAGGAGGTACAACGTGTCATTAGACAAAATCAAATCCGCCTTAGAAGGCAACGACAAAGCCGGCGAAATCGTTTCGTTGGTTGAATCTCTTTTGGCTCAGGAAGCCGATACTTTCAAAACCAAAACATCCAAACTCAACCAGGAAAACCAGAGCTTACGGAAGCGAAAGACCGCCCTAGCCGAGGCTTTCAAGGAACTCGGAGTCGATGCGGATGCCGAGGATATCGCTGATCTCGTTAAAGGAATCAAGGGAAAGCTCGACAACAGCACCCCGAAATCCGAATATGAGCAGGTATTGGCTAAAGTCGACACCCTCACCAACAAGCTCGAAGCTTCGGAAAAGCGGGAACGAGATTCCGCTATTAAAGGCAACAAGGCGAAGATAAAAACAGAAGTTCTCTCAGCGCTCACAGAGCAAAAGGCTATCAAGCCCGAGATGGCCGTCCGGTTGGTAATGCCGGATATCGAAACCGACAACCTTCATACCGATGATTATACCGCCCACATGAAAAAGGGCGACCAAACACTGTCTATCAAAGACGGTGTCGCGCAGTTTCTCAAAGACAACCCTGAATTTGTGTCTAACGGCACGCTCCCCGGAGGAGATTCAGGAGGTGATACAGGAGGCAAAGGGAAGCCCGATAACTCCCAAGACTTAAACGCACGTAGGGAACACCTTCGGGCTCAAAACACTTCAATCGTTTAAAAGGGGGCGTAAATGGCTCACATTTTTGAATATGTAACGGACATCGTGAGAGATGCGGCAATCATCCTGCATGACAATCTCACAGCTGCAAACCTTTGCCAGCGGAAAATCGAATCGAAATTCGCTGAGAAAAAGGGTAAGACCGTCAAGGTTAAATATATCCCGGATCTTGGCGCTGCCGACGAATTCGTCACAACGACCACAGCAACCGATATCGAAGAAGAATACATCGAAGTCACTCTGGCCAAGCACTTTTACAAAAAAGTGAAACTCACCACCGACCAGATGAATTTCGAAGTGGACGACTTCAACGCCCAAGTCGCAAATCCGATGTTGCTTTCCATCAAGGAATCCATCGACGCGTTTTTCATAGACCAGTGGTCCAAAGATTTCGCGCGAAATCTCGTTGGTGTAGCCGGAAACTCTCCGACCACCATCGCCCACATTCTCGCAGCTCGCAAAAAGATTATCGACAATCGCGGTACCTATCAGAATATGGCCGGAATTATCGATACAGCCGCCGACATGGCTCTGTTGCAGTTGGAAAAACTGATCAGCGTCGACTATGGTTCAGAGCGCCCCATGGCACTCAGAGACAACGTGATCGGCAAAGTTCACGGCGCAACCTTTTTCACTTCCCAGAATGCCGGTACTCACAATCGCGGTAATGTGGCCGGAACCGTTCTTGTAAATGGCGACCCCGGTACCGGAAAAATCTTGAACATCGACGGGCTCGACGATGCTACCGGAACAATTTACGCAGGCACGCGCCTGGTAATCGCCGGTGATACTTCCAGCTCCGTTTACACCATTGTCGAAGACGCCACCATCGCAAGTAACGCAGCCTCCTTGGAACTGGACAGGGCAATCGACGCTTCCGTCGCCGATAATGCTGCGGTAACATTCCAGACAGCCCACGCACAAAACTTGCTGTATAACGCGAATGCCGCCTACGGCGCAATCATTGCTCCGAAACCTTTTGCCGGCCTTCCTTCAGAGGTTTCAAGCTATGGCGACCTCAGCATCCGGGCGTCCTTTGAATCCTCCACCGGGGACATGAGCGACACCTTCATGCTCGATGTATACGCAGGGGCAAGAGGCGTCCACCACAGTTCAGGCGTAGTTTTCAACGGCTAACCTCCTTTCCTCCCATGCGGGGGTAGAAATACCCCCGTTCACATAAACCAAGGGTAAAAAATGGCAGAGCCAAAAAAAGAGAAAAACCTTCAAGAACCTTCGGAAACAGTAGAGCCCGAAAAAGCGAAAACCATCCGGGTGTATCACAGCACTTTTAATCAAAGCGGGAAATGCGCAGAAATCGCAGATACCGAACAGGACCGCGAAATCTGGAAGCGAAACGGTTATTCCACAGTCAAACCGGAACCGCCCACCGTACCGAAAAAATAATGCCCCTTCATGATCTTCAAGGCCAATATATCAGCCGATAGGCTTAGCCGAGCGTTGACCAGGTTTCCAGACCAGTTGCGCCGGCATATGAGCTTGGCCTTGAAGAAGCACTCCCGCGACATCCAACGGCGTTCCCGTTCCAAGCTTCCTACGGGAAGGGGGAACGCGGCCCGTTCCATAACTTACGATGTAGACGAGCAACGTCTTGATGCGTTCCTCGGGATTGATACGGCATTCACGCCGGTTGCCGACTACATCCATGACGGTACCCGGCAATTCGGGCCGCATAAAACCCAGGGGCCGCCGATTCGGGCTAAGAACAAAAAGGTGCTTTGCTGGGTTGACAAAAAAACCGGGAAAAAACGCTTTGCAAAGATGATCAAAAACCCAAAGGGTATGCGCCCGAATCCTTTTATGGTCGATGCCGCCAAAGAGCTTGACCCTCAATTTCATACCAGAGTAGACAAGGCAACCGCCAACGCCGCAAAGGGGACTTTTGTATGACAGCAATCACCGCTTCGGATTTCACCGACCTTTTTATAAAAGATTACAAGTATTTAGAAACCTACATCGCTCTTTTCGATACAGCTCTCAAAAATCTGGCTGCAATGCGTGGGCTGGAAGCAAGTGATATATCCGATCCCGTCCATTACCTTGTCAAGGAATGGGGGATCAACTGGGTTGGAAAAAAAATTTGCTTTGATAACAAGGCGAAATCCTCGAAAGCGCTTTTTGAATCCGGCGGGGAGTTAGAGAATTCATACGCTGAACAATACGAAGACTACCGTAAAGAAGAAGAGAAGGCAAGACGGCTTTGCACTAAAGAGGTTTTGATGGATAAAGCCGACGTGCCCAAAAAATTTGCAGCTAAATCAATTTCCCTCGTTCGCAGCTAACCACCAGGAGGCAACACATGTCTTTAAACGATGTATTTGAAAACGAACTGTTAAAACACATCTGCCAAAACGCAGACATCCCCAACATCGGGGACGCCACGGGCTTGCGGGGCAGCTCCACAGCCGGGAGCTTGTACGCCGCGCTTCATACGGCTGATCCCGGCGAAGATGGCGACCAGTCCACCAATGAAGCGACCTATACCGGGTATGCCCGGAAGGCCATTGCCCGAAACGCGACCAAGTGGCCGGTCTCCGGGAATGAAGCTTCAAACGGCGAAGAGGAAGCATTCCCAGAATGCACAGGCGGCTCAAACGCCATCGTATACTTCACCATCGGCACGAGTCCGACCGGCACGGGGAAAATCCTTGGCCGGGGTTCATGTTCCCTCTCAGTATCCAACGGCATCACTCCCACATTCGCTATCGGGGCGCTGACCTGGACTTTGGACTAATACGTGCTTGTTTTATGTATTTACAACAATACAGATGTAAATAGTTAACCATGGCAACTTACTATTGTAGACAAGATGGGACAGCGGCAAATAAGGCCGCCGCAACAAGTTCAGATTCAGCGTCTACATCAATGTCAGTAACCACATTTAATGGCGAAACATTTTCTGCTGGCGATACCATAGTTTTTTCATCTAAAGGCGGAAATTTTACAACAACTATAACCGTACCATCAAGCGGTTCACCTGGGGCTGGTAATCAAATAACATATATGGGCGAACCTGGGTTTGAAGCGAACATGTCAAGTGGTGGATTTGATCAAAATGGCCAAAGTTACATAAATGTAGACTATATGACATATTCCGGTTCAGGAACAACCGGGTTCCATTTCGATGGCAGCGGAACTGGAATTGAGACCAACGATCTAATAGTCACATCATCAGGTAATCAAGGTTTTCAGCATGATAATACAGTAAGTGTAACGCATAACAACCCAACAATTTCAAACTGTACAGATGAATGTATTAGTACACATGGATCACCTACCGTTGTAGTAAATAACGGCAACTTACCAAATGATGGTAACGCGTGTTTCAATATGATAGATACGCCAAATATTACATTTAATAACACAGTATTTAAATCAACGTTATCAACGTGCAAAACGGTCCAGCCTACAAACTCAGGGGGAGTTTTTGTTTTTAATGGATGCGTATTTATCGAACATGTAGATATGAACTCTAGAGTTCACGATTGGAGTAATGGGAATATATATTACACTAATTGTAAATTTTTCAATCTTACAGACGCGGATTTTTATCTGTTGATGCGTAGTACGTTGTCGGCTGCTGAAATTATAAATTGCACATTTATTGGTGATGGAACAAACTCAACAACAGCAGTATTTAACCAATATTCAAGTGGAATATATAAGAATAATTATTTTGTAGATTGTATCACACAGGCGTTTTGGAGCGCAACCGGAACAATTGATTATAACGGTTATTATAATTCCGGAACTGTCAGAGGAACAAATACTACAACTGGCGATCCAAATTTCGATGCTAATGGAGATATTCAAAACACGTCATCTTCTGCTTATGATAACGGAATAGGACCGGGTTCAGATTCAGATATACCGACAGACGATATATACGGAAATACACGATCAGGATCGACATGTGATATAGGAGCACATGAATTTACCAGCACACCAAGCGGTGCCATTGAGGGAGAAATATCTTCAAGCGCATCCTTATCCGGTTCATTAAAAGGCAAAGGGAAGTTATCTGGCACTCTGCCGGCTGCTTCCTCCTTATCAGGGGCACTGAGTGGCAAAGGAAAATTAACCGGAAGCGTTACATGTAATTCAAGTTTAAGCGGAACGTTAACCGGGAAAGGCAAGCTATCCGGCGGCATCGCTTCAACATCCGCACTGTCATGCACCTTGAAAGCAAAAGGCGCTTTAGGCGGGGCGGTCTCATCGGTATCCAGCCTGGATGGGGCCTTATCCGGTAAAGGAGCTTTGGCCGGGCATATATCGTCTTCTGCTTCCCTTTCGGGAGCATTGACCTCCCCAGGATCCGATAATCTTTCGGGTAATATATCCTGTAGCGCCACTTTATCCGGCGTTTTAAGTGCAAAAGGGGCATTAAGTGGCAATATCAGCTCATCTGCAAATTTTTCGGGAAAATTATCATCTCGCGGTTACCTTTCCGGAAACATAAGCATCTCAACCTTAATATCAGGGTTTTTGACCGGAAGAGGAGGGCTGTCAGGAGCCATTAGCGCCACCGCCGCTCTTTCCGGAATCCTGATAGATGGAAAGGCAAATTACCTCTCGGGCCGCATTGCCGCCTCTTCGGCTATATCCGGCATCCTTACCGGCAAAGGTGCATTGAATGGTTCAATTGCATGTGTTACGGTTATTACTGGAAACCTTTCCGACTCTTCCCGCCCCATCACTATCAAAATCCTTAACGACCTTGCCGCCCAAATTGCCGCACATATAAAGACCGTGAACGGTTACAACTTCACTGCCGGCAGTGTACAGTATTACGAGGAAGCCGGTGCCACATTTCCGGTTCACATCCTGCGCCTGGGACCGGAACGAAACCTCGACCGCGAACCCGGCCGGAATCGGTATGTGTATCACAATGTGATAGACGTCCAGTGGATCACAAAATTCCAGCACACCGGGGAAGTGGATGAAATCGACTTCGAACTTCTTGAGGGCCAATTACGAGATGATCACATCCGCTTTATTGACAATCACCCGCAGCTCAGGGAATCCGGTGCAAAACTGGTCGATATCGACGAAACAGAACCGAAATTTTCCAACGACAAGACACGCCCGGTCGAGGTGATATCTGACCTTAGCATAGAATACAACCAATACCGAGCCAACCCGGCGGTGCCTGCATGAGTACGCCCATTGAACAGGTGCTTAAAGCCGCTATGATCTTGCAGATGGCCAACATGACGAAAGCCAACGGGTACCGCTACGACGTGGGCACCATCAATGAATTCGAACTCTCAGCCTCCACTTTCCCCCGTTACATGGTCACATGGGGCCGCCCGGTACCGCAGGAGAAGACGGACGGGACGCTCACGGAGCGGTTTCGGCAGAGGTACATGCAAATATATGGCCAGTGGAAAAACACCGGGGATATATCCGAGATGAGCGCCATCACCGAAGCGGAGAAAATGGCTGAAGATATCAAGCGCCTTGTGGGTAAACCGTCATTTTTGGGGAGTGCCTCAGAAGTCTATTACGTGGGATGCCGGCGGGTATTCTCCAACGATAAAACATATCCAATTGCAATCAAAGCCGAGCTGCTTGTGAGATACTGGCAGCTGCGGAAATCACCTGAAACAGCGGGGTAAACATGACCGAAAACAAAAAAGAAAAATTCAAAGTCCCACCGGGTCATGAGGCCCTATACAAAGGCAACTGGTATCGAGCCGGTGAGGAGTTACCGGAAGGCGCGAAGCCCGACAAGTTAGTCGAGCCGCGCAAGCCCAAAGTCAAGAAAGCAAACAACACCGCCCCGGAGGCGAAAACCAAAACCAACGGAGGTAAATAATGGGTTCCCCTATCAGTTTTAACCGGCCTGTGATGGCCATCAAAAAGCAGACGGTACGTGGTACAGGGCTGGCAGCTTCCGCTTTTTCCGATGCCGATTGCGATATCGAATTCGAAAATATCACGGTTTCTCCGGACGTAGAATTCATCGAGAAAAAATATGCGATGGGCAATCACGACCGTTCCGCAGCTATGGTCGGCCGGCGTAAGTGCACCGTTACCGCATCAGTCGATTTACGGTACAGCGGAGCTGTAGATACACCGCCGAAGGCTTTCAAAGCTTTCCAGGCTTGCGGGTTGGTGCAGACCATAAATGCTGCCTCCAATGTAACACTGCACCCCAACAAATCCAACGACCTCGGTCCGGACGGATTACCTTACACGATCCTTGTATATGATGAGGTAATTGCTGAAAATCCTGACGCATTTGCTATTCGAATCACCAACGCCCTTGGCAACGTGAAAATTGTCGGTGATGACCAGCGCACGCTCAGAGCAGACTTCGAGTTTACCGGCATATTGGAAACGCCCGAAGATATAGCGAATGCCAACCTCCTTACACTCACCGGTAACGATACGGGAGTCATCGAAACAACGATTGGTACCACGGTTTCCGCGGCTGCCATCGCAAAACGTGTTGACATGTTCGAACTGGACGCAGGTAATGTCATTGAGTTCGAGGTGGATCTGTCCACTGCCTCTGGATACCTATCAACAATGATTGTCGACAGAAAACCGACCTTCAAGTTCAATCCTTTGGTTGACCTCGTCGCCACTGACGCTCCTTTCACAAGTTTCCTCAATATGACGGAATCCGTCCTTTCCCTGGCAACGCTTCACTACGCCATCAGCGCACAGAAGGCTCAACTCCAAATGCCTGGCATGGGATCAAACGGCGAGGCCAAGGCCTGGGATCTCACCTACAACCTTAATAAAGACGTTTCCAGCGGTCGCCCCTGGATTCTCACTCACTCTTAATCACACTTAGCCGAAAGGGTAAATATATGGCTGAAACAACCAGAGAAATGACACCGGAATTACAAGCCAAACTTGCGGGGCTCCTACCTATTTCCAAAAAGGTGGGGGTTCCCTTCACGCCTCCGGGGTTTGAAGCGGAGGATCTAAAGCCGTTCCGGCCCGTTTTCATGCAAAGAGGATGGAGCGAAGACGAGCAAAAACAGCTCAACAATGCCGCCTTAAAAGAAACTTTCACACCGGATTTCATGGTCGAAATGGCCAGGGTTACCGTGGTGAATGTCGAAAACCTCATCGATATATCAAAGGGCTCGGAAATTCCGTTTATCGAAGCTGACAACGGCCCTGGCATGAACAAAAAGCAGTGGGGCACAATTCCCTTCAAGCTTCAGATGGCGGTGTTCAAAAACGCTCAAAAGCTGTCCGGACTGTGCGAAGTGGAAAAAGAGGGTTTAGAATCCTCGCCGCTGCAAACGCAGGAGTAATTCAGCAATCATGTGGAGAATGCGCAAGACACCCGAATATCAAACAGGTTTTCGGGTGCGCCCTTTCCAGGGATGCAGCGGCCTGGAAACCGGCCACAACCGCAGACCCCGACAAGGTGCCGGACGATGAGGGAGTCACTGTTAGATACATCCATTGTACGCTCTCGTTTATTTCACCCAGAGTGCGCGAATTCGTCAATGAATACTACGCCATCAAAAACGGGTTTGCTCGGACTCCTGAGTATGGGGAGGCCCTGGTATGGTTCAACGCGGCCCGTCGGTATTATGAGGGCTGGTTTGAATTCTGCATGCGGAAAAAAAGAAAGGTAAAAGATGGCTGAACTGACATTCAAAGAGAAAATCAGACTTCAGGTAATCGACGAGGCGACAAGAGAAACCGCGAAAATAAAACGCGGTATCTCTCGCGATTTCCTGGCAATGCACCAGAGTTCTCAGAATGTAGCCAACGGTTTCAAAAGGGTTCAGCAAAATATCATAAGCACTCAAACCGCAATTATCGGAATGAGTGCCTATATATCAGGCCGCTTTGTAAAAAGTTTCTTAAACGCAAGTTCCGAAGTTGAAAACTTAGAGACGGAATTCAAAGTGCTGCTTAAAAGCGCCGACGATGCCAGGGGGAGAATTAAAGAACTCGCGAAGTTTGCTGAATCCACCCCCTTTGAAATGAAGCAAGTCGCCCAGGCCTCCAAGATACTTGAGACTTTTACCAAGGGAGCACTTTCGACCGGCGATGCCTTGCGCACTGTTGGCGATGCGGCCGCCATTACTGCCGAGAAAGATTTCGCAAACCTCGCCATGTGGGTAGGCCGGGCTTACGATGGTTTGCAGAACAACCGGCCAGTTGGTGAGGCTATGATGCGCTTGCAAGAACTTGCTCTTGTAAGCGGTGAGGCTCGAGGTCAAATTGAGAAGCTTCAGAAAGAAGCCAAAGGCAAAGAGGCCTGGAATGTTTTGTGGTCTGAATTGCAAAAGGCAAAAGGCGGGATGGTAGAGTTATCCGAAACCGCCACCGGGCTTGAGTCAACTATCAGAGACCAGTTAAAAAGTGCAATGCGCCAATTCATGGACGCCGGGGCGTGGGATGCTTATAAAAATACGCTTGTCACCATCCGTTCCACCATGGACGATATGATCAAAGACGGAGCATTCCAAAAGCTTGCTGAACATACAAAGACTCTTATCGGTGTTGGTAAAGGTTTGCTGGCCGTCTGGTCCGCCAAAAAGTTCATGGATATAGCAGCGGCTATCCGGGCGAATTACTTGGCCACCGCAACGCTCACAAAAACCACAGTGGGTTACACCACAGTTACGACAAGGGCCACAGCGGCAAACTGGGCAATGCAAAGATCGTGGATAGCTCTTAAAGCCGCATCCCCATTAATAGCGGTCACAGCACTATCGGCTGGCATAGAAGCTTTAGTGAGTAGCTACGAGAAGGCAGTTGAAAGGATGTCCGGGACCGACGAGATAAGCAACCCGGAAACCGTAAAAAACGCGATTGATATTGCAAAAAAGTATCAGGAAGAACTTTCAAAGGGTGGGCCTGAGGAAGAGTCATCTGGTTTTATGGGCAGCAAGGTTGAATTAACAGAGCACGGAAAAATTCTTGCTGATCTTCGTAGCGAATGGGCGGAAATGTCGCAGCTTGCCAATATATACAAGCTCGATAATGCGAACACCGTGACTGATCTTCAGGCTCAATTAAAAGGGCTACAAAAAATCAGCGTACACAAGGAAAAGATTCAGAAGCTTAAAAGCCCTTCAGCTCCGAGTACGCCAAGTTCCCCGACCTCCTCCACAAATTCAGTTTCAAATGAATACGCCGATCCGTTTCAGGAGGCCAGAGCGCATGCAGAAGCACAGCGATTAATTCTCGAAATCCAGCGGGAAGCGAAGTCCGAACAGCTCGCAATCGAAGAAATATACATCCAGGCTCAAGCTGAAGGGCAAGACAAATCGCTTGCTCTCCTTGAAAACCGTTATCAGCAGGAGCTTTTAGCTCACCACGATAATGAAGCAATGAAGGCCGCTATTACAAAGCAGTATGAATTCCAACAACAGAAGATCCGCCAAGCTGGAATGGCTCAGAATAAAGCTGTTGCGGACCAGCAAAAAACGCTTGCGCTCAACAGCTTAAGCCAGAGTATCAATACCTTCAAGGTACTTGCGTCTGAGAACAAAAAACACTCCGAGCTTTACCAGGCGGCCGCCCACAGTCAAAATATAATCGATACATACGCAAGCGCAACGGCATCTTATAAATCCCTTGCAGGCATCCCTTATGTCGGGCCTGTACTCGGTGGAATTGCGGCGGCGGCGGCCGTGGCGTCGGGTTTGGCTAACGCTCAGAAAATTCAATCTCAAAAATTCCATGGCGGCGGTCGGGAAATCCAAGGGTACGGCAACCGGGAACGGCAACTTACGGTTCAAGCCGGTGAAATGGTAGATGTATACAGCAGGCAGCAGGTCAACCAAAGGCGGAATGCGCCTCCGGTGGTAATGCATTTTCACCAAACCTTTACCGGCCCCATCGACAACCCTCAAGAAACCGGGGAACAAATCGCCCAGACGGCCACGGAAAAGATGCGCGCCTTCATGGACACCCAACGCGAGGCGGAGCAGTACCGATGATCCTGAACTCGCAAGCTGTGAACATCTGGCAGGGATACAAGCCGATGACCGAGTGGTCAATCGAGGGCGACTGGTTCGACGGCCAATGGAAGGCGAGCGACTTGGGTGCGGCGTATGATGTGTATAAGGCCGAGGTAACTTTCCAGGGCCCTGAAGCCCTCATCCAAACGGTCGAAAACACCATCAACACTTACCGCAATACGACCATGTCCATGACCTGCGAGGAGGGCGAGGAGATATTTGGCGCGGAAGTGGATTACACAAGCGCCCTCTCAGTAGTCCCGGCTGATATCGGCCCTGTTGAACGGGTAAACATGGCGCTGTACAGCCTCAAAGTAGAATTCAGGTTGTCGGGTACTCCAAGTTTCAAAAGCCTTTCCCCGTCCCTTTCTGCCCTCACTCTGCGCGATATCAAATACACGGCAAACAGCACTTGGGATCGTAAGGTAAACGCGACTTTGGATAACAGCGTTTTTATCCGAAACAGCGAGGGCAACCAAGGGATTTTTGAGGCTGAATTTGTCCAGCGTCAGGACGATATGGCGAATATTCGCCGGTATATCTTAAATAACGCCCGTGCCAATGATTTTTCTTTTCCGCTTTCCATTGATTATCCTTTCGGCTACCGGGCCGGAACGGGGCCTTTTACAGTCACGATTGTTGACTGGGAGGACCTGGGCCGGTTCCGGTATTCCGAATGGGGGTTGAGGATCAAATTTGCGAGGGTCTACACGTGAGCGATTGGAATGTGGGGATTACCCTCGATATCAGCGCGGACAACCCGACCGCCTCAGACGCAAGTTTAGGGCTTTCTAACGGCATTTTTTATTGGGTGACCGGTAGACCGGGATACAACGGAAGCGGCTATACTGGCGACGCTCTAAGCGGAAAAACATGGGCACAGCATATCATCAAATACGACAAGCTCGGCGACCCCACCCGGACATGGGACGATGAAGACGGGTACGCAAGCTTAAGCGGGTTCGATTTTTCCATCGATAACACATCGAAGTTTTGGAATGAACTTCAGAGCAACAACTATTACGTCATCGGCCGGGAAATAAAGGTGTACCTCTTCATCGATGATGTTTCCAAACTCATCTGGACCGGCAAGGTTGATAAAATCGATTATGACCGGATAGAGTACAAATTCACTTGCACCGACAAAGACCCGCACAAGATGTTCCCCCCTACCCAGGCCGACGATGTAACGTACCCGGATATCGACGAAGGGGCCAAGGGCGAGATGATACCTGTTACTCTGGGGATGTGCGCAAAAGCCAAGTTGCTGCCGGTAAAAGAGGCGACAACAAGAGTTCCGCTTTTTAAGATTGGGGCGGATACTGGTTTTGTGGCGAGCTTGCAAGATCACGACTATTTAACCCGAGAAATAGTTCTGAATACGCCGGGAATGAGTTTTTCTGAAAATGAATTTGAAGGTTATTATTTAAAGCTTGTTGTCGGGGGTGATGAAGAAACGGTTTTGATTGAGTCTAACAGCGACTCCAAGGGCAGCACTACCACTTTTAAAATTGCCAACTGGTTCGAAACAGAACCCACGCTCGACAATATCCACGCATCTTCAACCGATACTAGCCTTGACGTTTGGTATTTCGAACTTTTCCGATTCCGGACAACTCAAATAGTTTCGGAAAAGCAAATCGTTTCCATCGAAGATAGCGAGATAAACACCGGGAAAGACATCGCTTTTTGGGATTCTAATTCCGAAAAGTATGCTCATGTTGGAAACCTTGTCACCCAATACGACAATTCCGATGTTGAAAACACCGGGCGGCCCGGGGTGACTTTAAAAGCTGTTGAAGATGAAAAGATCGCTGATATATACGATTATGCCCCTGTTAAACCGACTGAAATAATACCGCCATCAACCGGAATTGTTCAAAGCGTACCTAAAACAAATCCGTATTATTACGAATACAACACGGGGAGCGGGTGGAGTAACTATGGAAGTTACGATTCCGGGACTCTCACTTTCGGTGCCGATAACCCTAATTTATTTGACCTGGACAGGGATTCAAGCTACACGGTTTTATCAGATTCCGAGCTGGTTATCGACCATGCTATGAGGAACGCAATTTGGTTTGATGTGAAAATCCCGGAGCAGTTGAGCCTGCTAACATATCAACAGGTGTATCTAGTTTTCGATTATTCAATCCACTGCACCCAGGTGCCTCAAAAAGTGCAAATGGGCGTGAATTATTCCTGCGTTGACCATAACGGACGGGTAACGGATTTATTTTTTCCCACCTCTACGGTAAACGGAACGGGGGGTTCCGATCATAAAAACCTTTATGATAGCGAAAATGTGATTCCAGATGACCGCGATGAGGTGGATATTACAACCGAACAAAGTCAAAATCTCATTCCTTACTTGCATTACGGCGAAACATCGGGCGATAATTCAAATTTTCACACCCGCAAGGCAGCTATTGATTTATCCGACATAATTCAAAATTCCAACTGGATGAAAGCGTATAAATACATACGCGTCCAGGTGAGAATGATGGTTCAATCCGATGGTGCGGGCCCCGCTTTCACTGTCACCCAAAAATTCAAAGAGTTCGCTTTCATCGGCCTGAATAAAATCGAGTTCACCAACCAAACCGCCTATGCCAAAACCAAAGGTGAATATTTCAACTACGGTGCCGGATATGAGACAAGCCGCGTCGACTACCTCGCCCGCCACATCATGGAGAATTATGACAACATCCCCTACGGTGATATCATCGACGACGGTGTTGCGAGTTCCCGGTTATGGTGGCACATGGGGCGGCAGATAACCGAGCAAAGGAACTCGAAAGAGTATTTGCGGGAGCTGTGTAAACAGACCTTTACGGCCATCGTTCCAACCCGAGACGGGAAAAGAAAGTTGATCGCCTGGGTCGACCAATACTCCGAAATCACCTCTCACGACGACAGTGATATTCAAAAGGTGCTCAGCTGGAAAAAGACATCCCTCTCCCGTGTGTACAACGATTTCCAGATTAAATACAACCATGACCCCGGCCTCGGGAAGCGTAAAAACCAAATGACCGTCTCCAAGACGGATGAATCGGCTTTCCCGGCTTTGACCGAATCAACAATGAGCGACACGGACCGATCTACAAATTTTACCAGCATATATGTTGTCGATTACGGTTCACACGGTTGGTGGGCAAAGTTCACCTATTCCACGTCCCAGACTTGGATTTCAGTCGGGAAAAAGGTTTCCTGGAATGATGGAACGGATTTTCTCACATTCGGTGAAATCCAAACAGTCAGCTCATTAAGAACGATATTTTGGGTGAAGTTCTCCAATACATTCGGCATAATGAACGGCTATTCATCCGGCGGCGGGACGGTCACCGAGAACGGCAGCGGAACGCCCAAGTGGTCCACTTTTGTAAGCGGTATCAACGATTACGCCTTCGCAAAATCCCTTTGGGAAACCAGCCATGCAAGCTATATCCGAACCGGAAAGCTCAACCGGCTTCCTTCCGGCTTGTCGGATCTCAACTGGTACATCCACAATGCCGACTGGGGCCTTTACTACGACGACGCTGTTATCAATTATTTGCAACGGTGCGTTGAGTGGTACACGCGGGATAAGGACGTGGTGGAATACCTGGCGAAGGCAACCGACACCAACCTCGATTTAAACCCGGCGGAGCTCATCGGCTGGGAACATCCGTTTTACACCAACGGCACGGAGCGCAAAGGGTTTATTACAAAGCTCAGAATCCGGCTCAAAGAGCGGGACATGCTTATCGGATTAAAGCTCAAACCCGCCGATATAATCGAACGAACCTACATACAAGAGACCGGCAGCAACACGGACCAAATCCAGGAGACCGGCAGCAATTCCAACCAAGTGCAAGAGACAGGGGGATGATATGGCAATTCTGTATTATGACGTTTACCGCGTAGTTGACACCTATACAAACCTCGTCTCCCTCCTGCAAAATGGGATGATTGGCATTGACACGACCAACAACGGGCTTGTCTTCAAGTATGGCGGGACCTGTTACAAAGTTCCCTCCGAATCCGCCGGGTACCTCAAGATAAACGGTACCAACAGCCCGACATCCAATATCGATTGGGGTGATTATGACCTGAACAACGTCGGGCAAATCCTGCTTAACGGAAATAATGTGGTCGGCGTAAATACCTCCAACGGGTCTGATACCAGTTTCGTTTCAATGTGTGGGGCCAGCGCGGCGGGGGTGACGAGAAGCGGCCGAGTCGATGTTTACGGCAATGAGCATTCGCAAACCGGTTCAGTGCGCATCGTAGCAGGGAATGTTCCCGGCGGCGAGGTGAGCATAAGCACCCAAAACACAGTAAGGGTGACTATTGGTTATGATGGGGATGTAGTCATTGCAGGGGATAATGTTATAAGACGGAATACGTCCGACGGTTCAGATGACGGATACCTTAAATTATGTGGTGGAGGGGCGGGGACCGACGCAAGAGGTGGAAAAGTAGTTGTATATGGAAATGAACATCCTACTTTACCAGGAAGCGTATATATTGACGCCGGGAACGTTGTCGGGGGTGAGGTAAAATTTTATACTGGCGCTACATTAAGGGTGGCTATTGGGTATGATGGGGACGTCGGTATAGGCACCTCTTCCCCTGATGTTTTATTGCATGCGAGACAGGGCAGCAGCGGGGCTACTTTAAGCTCAAGCCCGGCAACATTAGCCTTAGAAAACAGCTCTAATGTAAGTATGGTTTTAGCATCCCCCAACAATACCCAACAACAAATAACGTTTTTAGACAGTGATGGGGATGAAGCTGCATTTGGGTATAACCACAGCACGGAAATAATGTTTTGCGACTATGTCGATAAGATCAATTTCGGTAAAAATTCACGTTACGGCGGGACGCATACTAATATCGACGGAGATGGCAATGCGAGCTTTAACGGAGAATACATAAAACTGCCGGTTAAAACAAACGCGGGGGATCCTACATCACCGGCCGACGGATGGCTGTACGTCAACACAAACGACAACAAAATCAGCGTTTACGCCGATGGAGCTTGGCGGGACTTGGCCACCTGGACTTAATCATGGGCAAGAACGAAGAATTGATATTGGCGAAAGAAGTCTCCGAACTCAAGGGGATCATCAACACTTGGATCGAGGCCCACGACGAACGGTCAAAAGAAATCGTCCAAGGCCTAAATGAATGTATCAAAGACATTTACAAGCGCCTCAATGTCTTGGAGGTAGCCGTCGCCATCCTTGGGCCCAAGCTCAAGGTATGGGTACTGATCGGCGTTTTAAGCACCATACTTTCAATCGGACTCGCGATATACACATCATCACTCAACCGAAAGGGAAACCATGAACGCACAAAACCTTCAACCACAATCAGCACTGCCGCAAATAAACGTGCCGGACAACTTCGACACGATCATCGGGTCGGTCACCAAGGCTCTGTCTCAGATGGGGTCTACGTACGAAGCAGTGCTCTCTCAAACCCTCCGGGACCAGGAGAGAATCAAAAGCCTTGAAGCCCGGCTTGCCGAACTCGAGAAGAAACCGGCCCGCAAAGGCTCGCCCAAACCACCAGCAAAGACGAAAGGCAAAGCATGAACAAGTATCTCAGAAGACTCGCTCGCGCCCTCCTGTGGGCGCTCAGGCAGCCGGAAACCTTTATCCTAATCGAGGACGTGTGGGATGCGGTGAAAGACAGAAAGCTCACCAGGGAAGAGATGGAGAGGTTGCGGAAAGATGTGCTCGGGGTGATACAGGCTCGGGCGAAGGGTAGGAATTGAGGATTTTCAAAGATGGCAATTAAAAAAAATGAGTTGGTTATTGTTGAGTGGGTAGATAGCGTTCAACCCATACCCAGTTGGCAAAGACTTTCTGAACTCCATATTCAGAAACCCGTCTCATGCTTTTCAGTAGGATGGGTGGTTTTTTCAAATAAAAATATTAAAATGCTCGCTCCAAATATTGGGGAAAAGGACAGCACTAATGCACAAGCGTCTGGGATTATTACAATTCCTGTTTGTTCTATAAAAAGGATCAAGAGATTAAAAGAAAGAAATTAATTCTTCTTTTTTTGTCTTTTTCCTTTTGTTTCGTCCTGACTTAAAACGGAAGCTGCTAATTTTTTAATTTCCGTTTTCGTAGGTTTTTTTGAGCCGCTCAATACCTTTGATGCGAGGGTTGAGACCTTGTTTCCTGTTTCTTTTTTGGCCATTGACATCTCCTTTATCGTTATAATTTGCATAATCCATAAGAAACCCAAAATATGGTATCAACTCAAATCATGCTAATATTCAAGCCAATTTATTTAAAATTATATTGTATTTATATTAATCCAAGCGTTGAATGATAATTCTACCAAATTTCCGATCCCACTTTGAGATTCCCTCCCCACCGCACGGACGCGAAAAGTTCGATGCACCAGTTTCTTGACCCAGTTTAATTTTCTCCTTCTGCCTTAGGAACAACGATCATGCACACCCGAAATTCTCTTATATGCACTTTACCTTCCTTATCAAACCAGGTGCAGTGTACAAAACCGTCCTCTACATGGCTGACTGTCATTTTAGGACCGCCACTTTTCAACTGTACAATACTGCCTAACTCGAATTGTGGACTCATGTTTCGCCCTTTTTAACCCAAAGTAAAACAAAACCCACAGAATTCAGAGGTAATTTACCTCTCCCCCCAAATTTCCGATCCCATCATGAGATCACCCATCACACCCCGCAAGAGGCGCGGGCTAAAACGACTGCACAAAGCTGTAGAGCCCCAGGGCAGCCAGGCCGATGTTTAGCCCGATTTGGATTCTGTAGCGGGAGGGGGTTTCGTTTTTAGTGTATTCCAAACCGGCCGCGCGAAACGTTTCCTTTCTATACCGCTCCTGCTTCGCAAAGTTGTCCGCATCAGATGCCCAGAATCCTGTTTGGTAGCCCCCATAGGCGAACAATACGATCCCAGCAACCCTGGACAGGCTTTGGAATCGGCGGTCCCAATCTGCCGGCGATTTAGGTTCTTTCTTCTTTTTGGGTCTGCGCTCCATTATCTTGCGCTCGGCTTCAGTCAAGTCCTCATAGCTTTGAGAAAAGGAAAAGGCTGGGAGGAAAATGAGGGTGAAAATAAGGACGTGTTTCATTGTTTACATCTCACTCGCAATTTTAGCAAACATCTCATTTTCAAGCTTGCCTTTTGAGACGCACTCGAATTGCTTCCCATGTATCGGATCTGTGGAAAGATAAGCGCCTGAAATGTTGGTTTTGATTTTCACCAAATTATCCATTACCGTGAAATTAAACCCAACCTTCGTAACCGTCCGTTTGTCTTTCATATAATCGATGCCCATAGTCGTACCACAATCGCAGTACGTTTCATCCAACCGCTTTTCAGTTTTCGCTGTACTGATAATTCCGGCATCTTTATCCGATGCTGTGACATTGTAGCCCTGCTCAACAACGGCCTGTAGGGTCTGAGTGAACAGTTCAGCTTTTTGAATGGCAAAACTTTTTTCAAAAGCTTGTGGCGCTGTTATCGGCGGTTTGTATGTGGCTGCGCACCCGGCAAACAATAATATGATAAGGCATCTCATAAACCCCTCCTTTAAGTTTTCCCAAAACGTACCCACTAACCCGGAATCTAGCAAGGGTAAGCCGGTACAAAAAACTTTGATCTCAAAATGAGAAGGCTTTTTTACGCTGTTTTCGCCAATCCCCTACTCTGAGGGGAAATATGATTGTATGTTTTCTGGTATAACGGAAGATAAAATATGGACGATGATAGGAATCGGGGGGCGGTTTCGGAGCGTTGTGTAACCGATATTTTTATCGCTTATTCTGATCAGGTTCAGCGAGCGAATGCTTTAAAAGCGTTTCTGCGAATTCATAAATCTTCGGTAGAGTCCAATTGTTTTTCTGTGCAAGTTCCGTCAGAGCTTCTATCAGCCGTTCAACCGCCTTACGATCGGCTTTCTCCGGGCCAGCAGCCTCATATAGCTGCGTAATCTCCCCTATCACAACCTCAACCTTTTGCCGATGTGTAAGGTTATCGAGGTTCACACCGTTGGCGGATTTCGCGACTTCGGATTTGAGCATAGGGCCTTCGCCTGAATTCCACCACTTCTCACTCAGTCCCAATCCAACCAACATTGGGACTATTTTAGCAGGAATTTGATGTCTACCGGTCTCATAATTTGAGTATGTGCGCTGAGTTACTTGTAATTTATCAGCGATTTCAGCCTGGCTTAAACCTAAATGCGCTCTAAAAACCTTAAGTTTCTTGTAAAATTCCATTTATTTCTACTACCATAGAAGTTTGTTGTTGACTTTTTAGAAGATATCTGCTAAATTATTACTAACAACAACATTTCAATTTAAACTAAACAATAACTCAATGAAAGATACCACAAATAGCTCAACGATGCAACACCCCCAAGGGACAGAATTTCAGGGGCTGGGGAATCAAGAACGTACAACACGAGCAAGGGTGGTCCAAAATGCTTGTCAACATAGGCCCCCTTTACAGGTGAGTCGCCGCAACAGTGCGGCCTCTCCTCAAAAATTAACCACAATCCGGAATTCCCATGAATAAAGAACTGAAAAAGAAAATCGATACCGTCAAGCGCAATCACGCCCTAAAACGGCGCGCATGGGAAGCTCTGCTCAACCTGGACGCACTGGCCACAGCGACAGGCATTAAATATTACACGCTGACAACCGGACTCAACACCGGTCGGGACTTCGGGGAAGATGTATACGCCACGATGGAAGCAAGAAT
>JBNKDO010000070.1:0-7289 GCA_050288305.1 Desulfocapsaceae bacterium
AAAGAAACAACCAGGACAACAGCAAAAACAGGCGGAAAAAGCTGTTCGATTGTATTTTGCCTTTGCCCAATCGACGAAAAAGAAACAGGATTTCAGGAGCAACGACCATACTCCCCACTCCTCTAATATTTCACCTAACAATGAGAACAGGGTCATGAGAACAGGGTCACATGAGAACAGGGTCAAGTCTTGAATTATCATATTTTCTCTTACTTGAAAAGCATTATTGATAGTGGTGTAATTACTTTCACCAACCCCTAATGTAATCATAGATGTTATTTCAATAGAAATAAGATATCATTGGCAAAATAAAGCGAACCTTTAAAGCGTCGCATTGATATATTTCCTGAGATGGTGGGCTGCCTACTTCCACAAAATTGCACGGAAATGGAGCAACCGCCGATTGTAACTTCCCAAAGAACACCTCTCACAAATGCATCAGCGCTCCAACCTGAAATCTCTATTGAAAATATTTAACAAGCAATTCTCTAAAACTGTCGGATTTGATTGAAACCAGGATTTGCTTTATGTCAGATTGGATCTGGATTTATACACTTAAATTTACAAATTGAAATGCTATTAAAAAACTGTTTTGATTTGGGTTATCTTCTATCAAGTTCTTCTCTGACAACCTTCAGCAGAGTATGCATGGAAAATGGTTTTTGGATATACTCTCCCCCTCCGAGTTTCTGTACTTCGCTGACCCTCTCCGAAGCAGAATAACCACTGGTTATGATCGATTTTTGATCCTGAGAATATTTGATGATATGTTGATATGTTTCAAGACCATCCCATCCTCCGGGCATGATCATGTCTAAAACCACCAGATCAACCGGATTCTCTTTGATAAATGCCACTGCTTTCTCACCACTGGAGACGGTGATAACGCTATAGCCAACAAACTCAAGCATTCCTTTGGCAAGATTCCTCTGTTCCGCAATATCATCGACAATCAGTATGGTTTCGTTTCCACCATATTCTTCCGGGAGACCAATAATATCTTGCGAATATATCTTATCTCTCGTCGGTCGCAGATATATCGTAAATGTTGTTCCGCCTCCCACTTCACTTTGAATATCTATAAAACCTTTGTGGTCTTTTACTGTGGCCCAGATAACCGACATCCCCAGCCCTGTTCCGCTACGCCCCATGGTTTTTTTTGTAAAAAATGGCTCAAACACCCGAGTAATATCATCTTTCGATATCCCCATTCCATCATCGCTAATGGAGAGACAGACATATTCGCCTTCATCGATTGTCTCATAGCCGTAAAAAGGAGCATCCAAATATACATTCATGGAGGTAACGATAATTCTTCCTTCCTGCTCTATGGCCTCAAGTCCGTTTTGAAGAATATTCATAACCACTTTTGAGAGGTGAACGGCAGAACCCTTGACATTGAGGACGTCATCTGCGAGATCGAGCTGGATTGCGACACCTTTGTGGTGTTCACAAATCTGCTGAAACTCAACGGAATCAACATATTCACGTACAATTTCGTTAAGACTGCAAACCTCACTCTTATTAATGTTACGCCTGGCTAGGGTAAGCAGATCATGGACTATGGCTGCCGCCTTTCGACCTGACTTTTGAATCATGGCAATTTTCTCATAGAGCGGGCTTTCCTCGCCTATTTCCCGTAACAGCAGATCGGGGTAGCTCACCAGGCCGCTGAGAATATTGTTCAGGTCATGGGCTATTCCGGCAGCAAGGCTGCCAACCACTTCCATCTTCTGAGCCTGGATCAGTTCATGCTCAAGTTGTTTTCTTTTAGTAATATCTTTTACTATTCCCTGAGTCCCCAAAAAAGCTTCGGACGAAACCTTGTTATCTTCATATATTCCCTGGCTTGATACACTGAAAAAACGTTTTTCACCTGCTTGTCCTGAAGAATCATTTGAAAACTGGAGACAAATTTCCAGATCCCGGGTTGCCCTGTCACCGGTTCTTCTCTCATTCATCCTGAATTGGGCACGATTGAGATCTTCGGGTGCAACCATTTTAAATACTGACTGTCCCAGGAGTAGCTCGGGAGAGTCAACATACGCGCACACAGCCTGGCTGATATAAATTATGCGTCCTTTGGGATCCAGCCTGAAAACGATATCGGGAATAGTGCGTAAGATCGACTGAAGAGAATGTTCGCTTGTTTTGAGTTGATTGAGTGCCGCACTTGCCTGGAGCCTTGCCTCAGTCTGGAGAAATTGAAATCTGAGAAGCAATCCTAAACAGATATTTGCAAGCAGGGAGAAGGTCGGCAGAAGAGGAGAAAACAGATAACCGAAGGAACTTTGAATACTAATACACAGTGTCCATAACAAGGCTATGGAAAATGCGCATATTATACTTGACCAGAAAGTTGAAAGTGAGCTGACACACAGCACCAGCCCAAGCATGCAGACCAGACTTACACCAAATTCGACATGACGAAAGTACTCTGGTCGGATGGTCATCCTTTTCGCAAGAAGCGATTCAATGGAACATCTATGTAAATCAAGAAATGAGGTAGTTGCTGAAAACGGTGTAGGAAATGTCTGGCTGAGCCCGGAAGCGGTCAAACCAACAATGACTATTTTATCCTTTAAAACCTCTGTTACCGCCTTTCCTTCGAGAACATTTACAGCAGACAAAATCCCAGAATCCGATCGTTTGAATGCATCAAGAATGTATTTGCCATGCATATCGACCAGAAACTTGTGCTGCAAAAGAGAAAAGCCAGGCACCTGGGCCATGCTGCCGTCATAGACCAACACATCGTGCTTGAAATATTCCATTAAAACGGCAAGAGCGAAAGAGGGATAAACCTCCTCTTGATAGCCAATAAGAAGAGGCAGACGACGCAATACTCCATCCTTATCGACGGCACCATTAAAAAAACCAGACCTGACGACACTCTCAGCCAGGACATCGTAATTACAAATCACTCCGCGTGCCTGGTGTAGATTTATATCGGTGAGCCGTGGAGAGCTCTGGCCCTTTACCAGAAGAGAGACTGGCTTGAGATCGCATTGGTGTGCATGTGAGTTCCTGCCGTCAAACAGAAATTCATACCCCAGGACAAATGGCCCTTTACCAAGAATATTTGATAAATAGATATCATTATCCACCAATTCAGCGGGAATATTTGTTGTATCTATGGTGTATCCATATTTATTCTTGAGGGTTTGCTGCCAGATAACCGGCGAAGTTCTATCTCTTTCTGCAAAGACAATATTTACACCTACTGCAGCAGGCTCTGCATCTGCTATTTTTTGCAGGAGATCAGCCAACAGAGATCTCGGCCATGGCCACTGGCCATATGATTTGAGACTGGCTTCATCAATTTCTACGATCATGACCTCTGTTTCCGGTTCCTGTCGAACAGAGGATTGAAGAATAACGTCAATAGAATTTAAGTTAATAATTTGAAATACTTGCGGAAGAAAAATATAGGCAGCCCCAAGTACTGAGGTAAGAATAAAGCACCCCAAAAAAAGTATGGCCTTAAGACCCAATTTTTTATGAAGATACTCTACAGACAAAAGATGAGATGAGATTCTTTTCAACATGGTACCGCGCTATGAAATATTGCCTCTTTACCTAACGATAACTTCCACCCGTCTGTTGCGAGGCTCATTCACATTGTCTGCGGTTTTAATAAGTGGATTTTCCTCTCCATGGGATGTGGACTTGATATAGCTCTTCTTCACACCTTTTTCTATGAGCAGGTGACTCACCGCTTTGGCACGCTTTGTCGATAATCTGATGTTATATTGGCGGTTCCCCGCAGTATCAGTATGGCCTACAACGCTTATCGACTGGGATTTCCGTTTGTTTACAGATTCCAGAATTTTGGGTAGAAGGTCGGAGGATTCCTTTGTCAGCATTGTCGAACCCGACATAAAATAGAGAATAAAATGCACAGGTGGTTCCGGTAAGCTGGCAAGAACTTCGCCGAAGGTCGCGGCGATCTTTTCTTCCGACATAATTGCTGGCTTACTGGGGAGCGAAGACTTACTCTTAACGGTTGTTGCTTCTCCGGCCTGTTCTATGTCCACCGAACCGGCGTCAGTGCTTACGGTCAATGCCCCAACCTTGCCATCCGGGTCCGGTAGTAACACAACTGTTGTGGCTGGGGCACAACCCGAGATAATCAAAGTCAATATCCCCAGGTAAATAAACAGTACATAACTAGAAAGAGTGTTATTGCTCATTTTTTTGCTATCTCCTTTGGTCAGGAAATCATCAGTCAACTTCGACAACAAATTTTGTGCCCCTGACACCCAGGGTTGCACCCGGAGTCTCCAGAATAACTTTTTGCGGAGCCAGCTTCCCTATCTGCCCAGTAATAAATGAAAATGTTCCTTTAATCATCCTCGCCACAAATGACAGCTGACGTTCTGCCGGGTTGAACAAAAATTCATCGATTTCCATCTCGCTTTCCGGTCCAAGCGATACCACGGTATCGTCCTCAAAGATGAGACCAACACTGCTGTTTGCCCCTGTTCTGATGGAATCACCAGGAATGACTTTCATGTTTTGAACTGCTCTCACCGCCATCTCAGAGCTGACAATCATCACCTCGCCTTTCACTGAATCAACAAAAGCAATAGACTCAAACTCTGCGGCATATATATTGGGAATGACAGAAAAAAGACACAACAAGAGGAATACTTGTAGACATTTCATAATGTTCACCCCTGAATATGATTTATGTAACGTAACCATCCTATCACACTAACGAGTATTATTGAAATAAAATATCTGATTACACCTAAAGCTCAGCTTTCGTTCTTTATTTGGGAGACAAATTTAATTTTTCCTGGAGTCACTGAGGGGACTATTTAAGCTCATTGGTTTGCTGAAGTTCAGAAGTATTCAGAATAAAATATGCTGTTACTACTTCGATTAACAAAAAAAAGCGGTTTTCAACAATACTATTGCAATTTATGAAATTTACGTATTAAGTACATGACTTCACAAAGGATCACTTATAATTAACCTACTCAATTCGCTGGAGCTGGTGCAGTTGTTATTCCAGTATGCATTACTTCAAGAACAGCAGTTGGCTTTAACTGGCCCCAAAGATAAGGAGCTTAAATTCCTGGAAGCACTTCAAAAACAAGATGATCAAACTATTTAATGACGCCGATTTGGAGCCGTTACATGAGCTTATTCAGGATACGATCGAATACTCCTATCGGGTGATATACCCGGATCGGGTATTACATTTTTTTAAAAACCACCATTCAAAAAACTCCATATTGGAACGCAGCCGAAATGGAGTGATTCTTATTCTTGAAAAAGAAGGGATATTCGTTGCTACCGGCTCTTTAGTGGCGAATGAGATTACTGGAGTTTTTGTTGCCCCAAAAAATCAAGGGTGCGGCTATGGCGCAACCATTATGCAAAAACTTGAAGAGTTAGCATCCAGACGCGGCTTTTCTGAAATTATTTTAGACATTTCGCTACCTTCAAGAAGCTTCTACGAAAAGTTGCATTACCAGATCTCTGAGGAATATAGCTATGATGTTGGAATGGGAGAATTTCTCAAATACTGGAAAGGAAGAAAACAAATCTCCATCTAGTACCTTTCTTCCAGAAAACAGCAAAAACCAAGAAAACAAAAACTATTTTACCAGTGGACGAAGGAGTCTACTGCCAGGGTGTTTATTCTGGTCGATTTCGGATTATCTTGGTTAAATAATCAATTTCACAACAGAAATCGCCACAGATAACAGGCGCAACCACACCCCGCCGATTTTATCCGGGGTGAACAAACTACTAAGAAAGAGGAATTAATACATGTGGAAAATACTGAACAGCCCCATAGTAATTACTGCGATACTTCTACTCGCTTTCTTCTCGTATACTCATTTTGCCAAAGACACAACAGCAAGCGAGATGAGATCAGCGTATGACGAACTGCTTGCCATTACTGAAGACGCCAAGAATGATCTCGAAAAGAAAGAGTTGATAAAAGGTCTTGTTGTCGAAGTAGGTGAGCAGGTGAAAGACGCTTTTGGATTTTTTGATAACGAGGAAGATCGACAAAAAGAGGCAGAAAAAAACAGAGTATATTTTGAAACCAAGAAATTGGTAGAAGTAACGCCGCCTAAAATTATTGAGAAGACGCAAGCTTCAGATACTGAGAACACCGTCGTTTATAAGGTAACTAATCTTAGCAAAAAACACCTGAGCAAGATCGCACATACCATCGAATTTTATTTGGCAGAAGAACTTGTTAACGTAAAGGATGAATGGGGAAGCGTAAAACTTGCTCCAGGTGAATCAATGTCATATTCCTTTAAAGTGGATAAAGAGGAACTCCCGTTTGATACAATACATGTTACCGTTTATGAAATATCAATTCTGGATGTTTCTCAATAACCTGCAGTGATTACGTGCATTAAAAAAAATGCGTGAAAGGACCGATCAGATTAATGACTACCCCACTCGATCAGAAATCATCGCTTGAAGAGATTAAGCACAGGTTTGATAATGACGTCCCTCGATTTTCAAATCTTGAAACCGGGCAGGAGGCAACGGTCGATGCGCCACTGTCCATGGAATTGATCACCAAAGCGGCAGTAAGTTCAACTCAAAACATTCGCCGGGTTTTAGACATTGGCTGTGGAGCCGGCAACACCACTCTGAAACTCCGGCAATATACCAACGACTTTGATTGTGATCTGATTGATCTCAGCTCGGCCATGCTGGAGAAGGCGCAGGAGCGTATTTCCTCGGTTAACCAGGGAACAATAACCACCATCCAGGGTGATTTTCGCACTGTTGATTTGTCTCGAAAAACGTATGATATTATCCTGGCAGCAGCTGTTCTCCATCACCTCAGAACTGACCGGGATTGGAAGAATGCATTCAGCAGACTTTTCTCTCTGACCGCACCGGGAGGAAGCCTGTGGATTACCGATCTAGTTGCCCATGAATCAGCTGCCATCCATGAGCTTATGTGGGAGAGGTATGGTGAATATCTGTACTCTTTGGGTGGCTCCGAATACAGGAAAGAGGTCCTCGCCTATATTGACAAGGAAGACTCTCCAAGACCGGTTACCTATCAATTGGACTTGCTCCGCAAAGTAGGATTTAACCAGACAGAACTGTTGCACAAAAATTCATGCTTTGCAGCTTTTGGAGCTATTAAATCTCTCTAGGAGTGTGTCGGAGAATTGCTATTTTTTCTCAGATCAGGTAAGCGAGCCTGCGAGACTCCGAGGCATTTTCAGGAAATCAAGCACAGCCATATGGCTGATATCGGAGTCTGCGCTTACCTGCGAGCATTGATTTTCGGA
>JBNKDO010000071.1:0-3837 GCA_050288305.1 Desulfocapsaceae bacterium
AGAAAGGTTTATTTGAGTCATCCAGAACCTTATCCCAAGGTTTATACCAGTCTATCCCGGCAGCTGCATCGGCCCAAAAACCCTCGGGATCCTCCATAGAACGTGCGTACTCTTTTTCGTAGCTCATGGTCTCTGCTCTTCTTTTAGTGGTTCAAACAATCGATGATTGGCGATCAGTACCCCTACCATACTATTAATATTTTAGACGTAAAAGATTTCTATCATTTGTTATTTTAATCATTAAACCAAGCATAAAATATAGCGGCGATGGTTATATCCGGTCATTTATAGAGCTTTTGGGCAGCATTTACCAGAACAAGATGAGAAATGGTGTAAGGTTGAAGTCTGGTTTATTATCGAAGAAGGAAGGGTGCCGGTTTATCATCACCTACAGGAAAGTTGCTTCCCGATTCGCCAGAAGAGTCACAATAATGCTAGGGTTAATCCATGCTACATTTTATTCAAGCAGATAGATTTTAAGTTTATGAATATTGTTCTGGTTCACGGGTACATAAAATCCAAGCAAGCAGAAACATACATGTCTGAACCACTGGGGCTGATTTGCCTGGCAAGCTATGTGGATGCTGTTTTTGGTGCTGATGTTTCCACTTCCATTCTTGATTTATACGCTGATGGCGCCTTGGAGCCTAAACTCCTAGATGACGGATTGAGCTGTTATGGCATCAGTGATCCAACATACATTAAGAACGAACTGAAAAAACTGCAACCAGACCTGATAGGGATACACTGCAATTTTACCGCCTTCGCCGATGATTCTCTTGAATTGGCAACCCTGATTAAATCACTATTTCCGGATGTACCTATTTTGATTGGTGGTGCCCATCCAACCATAGAGGGCAATGCAGTCATGCATAAATGCCCTGCTATTGACTTCACGGCAATAGGGGAAGGCGAGATAATTTTAGAACATCTTATCCGCCACCTTAGGGGGGAGACTGCAATAGAAGAGGTGCCCGGCTTACTGTATCGAAAGGATGGGGAAATTATCGCTACTAAGCCGGCCCAACTGATAAAAGACCTGGACGATCTGCCTATCCCGAGCCGTAGGTACATTGATCTCGAAAAATACAGCTATTTCAACAAAAAAACTGTTTGGTATGCCAAACAAGCACCGATCGCCACCATTATGACATCACGAGGATGCCCATATGACTGTGTTTTTTGCAGTACTAAGGTGGTCTGGACGAGGAAGTGGCGATTCAGAAGCCTGGAAAATGTATTTAAAGAGATTCTTATGCTCGTTCAAGAATACGGCATAAAGGAAATCATCATCAACGACGATCAGTTTATGACCCGCAAAAAAAGGATCCATGATTTTTGCGACTTCTTTATCGAGAAAAACCTTGGAATCACCTTCGCGGTAGACTCGGGAATAAGTGTTTGGCTAACCGACAACGAACTATTAAAAAAAATGAAAATGGCCGGATTCTATTCATTGCGTTTTCCCATTGAGTCTGGCTCCAAGAAAACATTGGAGTATGTCAAAAAACCAATCGACCTTGATAAAGCCAAGAAGATTATTAACGATGCGAACGAAATGGGATTCTGGACATCATCCAATATCATTGTCGGGTTTCCATATGAAACGCGGGAGGACATCATTGAATCCATAAAGTACGCCTACGATTCAACGCTGGATTTCACCTCATTTATAATTGCCAAACCACATGCCGGTAGTGAAATGTACGAAACCTTCAAAAACGACGGTCTGCTGGAAACAAAGGTAATCAGAGGTTCAGATTTCTATAGTGCTGACTACGATACTCATTTTTTAACTGCCACAGAATTACAGGATATAGTCAATAAAGCATCCAGCGGATGGTTCCCACACAAAATCAAACACTATATTAATCCCAGATATTTCTACAGATATTTTTTACCAAAGATCAAAACACTTTCAGACATACGCTATTTTATATCGATAATCTTTGTCGTTTATAAACAGAAAATCAGACCGATAATAGCCGCGAAGCTGTGCAGAATAAGAGACATTAATAAATCCAGCGTTCTTGACCATTAGGCAAGATATTCCGGCGGCTGTATGCTTATTTCGCATTAACAGCTCAAAGCACTTTTATTCTATTTCGGTAAAAAACAAAGGGCGCCCACCAGGCGCCCTTTATTGATTAACCAACTATTCTTCTTTAGCTCAACGCCGCACTACACAGCGTTAGCAGCCCTGCAGGGAAGATACCGAGGGCAAGCATAGAGAGACCGTTCAGGGTCAGCAGGACCTGGGTATCCATGCCGATCGGATCCAGTGGGGTAGCATCGACCGGCTTGTCAAAGTACATGATCTTGACGATACGGATGTAGTAGAAGGCACCGATGATAGAGAAGAATACGCCATACAGCGCGATCCACACCATATCTACCTGCACCACCGCATCCAGCACAAACAGCTTGGCAAAGAAGCCAACCGTGGGTGGAACACCGGCCATAGAGAACATCATGAGCATCATCATGGCGGCATACCAGGGACTGCGCTCATGCAGACCTTTGTAGTCATCCAGCATATCGGCCTCGAAGCCTTTGCGGCTGAGCATGATGACAATACCGAAGGCGCCCAATGCCATGATGGCATATACGATGGTATAGAACATGGCAGCAACATAGCCATCCTTGGTACCGGCCAGGAGACCCAGCAGAATGAAGCCGACATGGGAGATGGTTGAGTATGCCAGCATGCGTTTGATGTTGGTCTGGGCAATGGCAACCAGGTTACCAATCGCCAGGGAGAGCACCGACATGATCACCAGCATCTGCTGCCAGTCTCCCTGCAGTGAACCCATGCCGTCCACCAACATCCGCATCGCCATGGCAAATGCCGCCAGCTTGGGCGCGCTACCCACAAACATGGTTACCGGGGTGGGAGCACCATGATAGACATCCGGCAGCCACATATGGAACGGAACGGCCCCCAGCTTAAAGGAGAGACCGATAACCACAAATACCAGACCGAATACCAGCACCAGATCCTTGCTCCCGTCAGCTGCCATGGCCTGGGCCACATCCGGGAAGTTGATGCTGCCGGTGGCGCCATAGATCATGGAGATACCGTAGAGCAACATACCCGAGGCGATGGCGCCGAGTACAAAATATTTCATCGCCGCTTCCGATCCGGTCTTGGAATCTCGGTCGAAGGCGACCATGGCATAGAGTGACAGCGACAGCAGTTCCAGACCCAGATATATGGTAAGGAAGCTATTGGCAGAAACCATCACTAACATGCCCAGCACCGCGAACAGACCCAGGGCGTAGTATTCACCCTTGAACAGATCACGCGCGCGCAGATAATCCTTGGCATAGAGGAAGGCACCGGCGCTGATCAGACAAATGGTGGTCTTCAGCAGATCACTCATGGGATCGCGAATGACACTGCCATTAAAGATTATCTGTGTCTCCTGACCTCCGACCGCCATGGTCAATCCTGCTGTCAGCAGCAGGGCTATCTGGGCCAGGGCATAGCTGACTATGCGCTGCTGCTCTTTCAGGAAAAGATCCACCACCAGGACCACACAGGCCATAGTGAGGAGAAACAGCTCTGGCAGGACCGGTATCAGACTGGACATTTCAAATTGCATTGATGCTCACCAATTCCGTATTGAGCTGGGTCACAGTTTTGACACAGCTATATGCTTCAACAGGTTGGCTATGGACGCATCCATAACCTCTACCAGTGGTGCCGGCCAGAGTCCGAGGATCAAAACCGCCAACGCCAACGATCCAAGAACCAACAACTCACGCCGGTTGATATCTTTCAGGGCGGCGACACCCTCATTTACCACCGGACCAAATACCACCCGCTTTATCATC